>JAHJVE010000008.1 GCA_018828385.1 Gammaproteobacteria bacterium
AGAAGCAGAAGCAGAAGCAGAAGCAGAAGCAGAAGCAGAAGCAGAAGCAGAAGCAGAAGCAGAAGCAGAAGCAGAAGCAGAAGCAGAAGCAGAAGCAGAAGCAGAAGCAGAAGCAGAACCGGAACCGGAACCGGAACCGGAACCGGAACCCACTGTTGCGGTGTGGTCGGCCGATTCGCCAATCGAGGCCGATGAAGTACCTTTGGTCGAGCCATCGATAAGTGAGGCAGATGAGCACGCCGAAGTATCGGTAGACGATGTCGGCGCCGAGCGCTTTCCCTCCCTCATTATCGAGCCTTCGGAGGAGCCTGTTGGCGAGGAAGCGATTGCCGATAACGCTGAACTAATCGAGCTGCCGCAGGTAGAGCCTCTGGCCGAATTTCCCGAGGAGTCGACTCAGGCGGCGCGTCAGGCCGGGCTGGTTGCCGCCCGCGAATTGATCGACTCGGGTTCATTCAGCCGCTGGTCGGCGGGAACGCTGGCGGGTGATGGTTTGGGTGGGTTCGAGAGCGAGGCTAGTCACCGGGCGGTGTGGCCATTCGTGCTGGTCGCCGCTCTTCTCCTTGTCGGGCTACTCGGTCAGTTGTTGTACTACTTCCGCACCGATGTCGTGCTGCGTTTTCCCGATGCTGCCGGGGTGTATGATCTCCTCGCCGTCGATATCCCTCTACCGCGGAATGCGGCGCAGGTCTCGATTGAGGCTTCCGACCTGCAATCGGACAATGTCCGCGGTCTGTTTATTTTGCAGGCTACGTTGAAAAACCGGGCCGCCCATGCCCAGGCGTGGCCGGCGCTGGAATTGAGCCTGACCGATACCAACGATGCCGTGGTGTCACGACGTGTCATGTTTGCCGCCGATTACCTGCCGCCTGGCACAACCGCTGACGCCTTTCCGGCCAATGGCGAGATGCCCATCAAGCTCTGGATCGAGGCCAAGGAAAGCGGCGCCTCCGGTTATCGCCTTTACATTTTTTATCCCTGATTTCTTATGACGACACTTATTTGCGGTTCGCTGGCTTTCGACAACATCATGGTCTTTCCGGACCGCTTCAAGAACCATATCCTGCCCGAGCAGATCCACATCCTGAACGTGGCCTTCCTGGTGCCGGAAATGCGTCGCGAGTTTGGCGGCTGCGCCGGCAACATTGCCTACAACCTCATGCTGCTCGGCGGCGAACCGATGATCATGGCTACCGTCGGCGACGATGCCGCGCCTTATCTCGACCGCCTCGACAAGCTCGGTTTGCCGCGCACTCATGTCCGTCAGGTCAATGGCAGCTTTACGGCGCAGGCCTTCATCACGACCGATCTCGACGATAATCAGATCACCGCCTTCCACCCCGGCGCCATGAGCTTTTCGCATCTCAACAAGGTCGAAAGCGCCAAGGCTAAGCTCGGCATCGTTGCCCCGGACGGCCGCGAAGGCATGATGCAGCATGCCCGTGACTTCGCTGACGCCAGCGTGCCGTTCATCTTTGATCCGGGCCAGGGCTTGCCGATGTTCAACGGCGACGAATTGCTCGATTTCATCGAACTGGCCGATTACGCCTGTTTCAACGACTACGAAGCCAAATTGCTGTGCGACCGCACCGGCCGCAGCCTCGAGCAGTTGGCCGGCAAGCTCAAGGCTCTCGTCGTGACGCGGGGTGGCGAAGGTTCGGAAATCTACGCCGATGGCGTGCGCCACGACATTCCCTGCGTTGTGGCCGACGAAATCCTTGATCCGACCGGTTGTGGCGATGCCTATCGTTCGGGTCTGCTGTACGGCATCGCTAACGGTTTCGATTGGCTGACGACGGGCCGTCTGGCCGCGGTCATGGGGGCCATCAAGATCGCTCATCGCGGCGGCCAGAATCACCAGCCGAGCCGTGAAGAAATCGCCGAGCGTTATCACAAGGCTTTCGGCGCGCAACCTTGGTAACCAAGGCAGCGATGAAACATCGCTGTCATCTTCGGGCAAAGTGCATGTAACAACGCTCGTCCAGACTTGCTCTCCACGAATACAAGGAGAACAAAGATGGAAAATATCCATAAGGCGGCTGGTCGCAGCCGCCCCGAAAAGAAGAGCCTGGCTGTCGGCTTTGCCCGCAGCCAGAGCGATATCCTCGATGCGCAACGCCTGCGCTACCGCGTTTTTGCCGGTGAAATGGGCGCCAACCTGCCGAGCCGCATTCCCGGCGTCGATCACGATATTTACGACCCGTACTGCCAGCATCTCGTCGTGCGCGATACGCAGACCAGCGAAATCGTCGGCACCTACCGCATCCTGACCCCGGAAAATGCCCGTCAGGTCGGCTATTACTCCGAAAACGAGTTCGACCTGACCCGTCTGCAGCACCTGCGTTCGCGTCTGGTAGAGATCGGCCGCTCCTGCGTTCATCCGGAATACCGGACCGGCGCGACGATCACCTTGCTGTGGTCCGGACTGGCCCAGTTCATGGTTGAAAACAGCTACGACTACCTGATGGGCTGCGCCTCGATCAGCATGGCCGATGGCGGTCACGCAGCGGCCAGCTTGTATAATCGCCTGGCTGCCGATCACCTCGGGCCGCAGGAATACCGCGTTTTTCCGCGTTGTCCGCTGCCTTTGGCTGCCCTGCAGCAGGATTTGCCGGCCGAAACGCCGCCGCTGATCAAGGGCTACCTGCGTGCCGGGGCCTGGATCTGCGGTGAGCCAGCGTGGGATCCTGATTTCAACACCGCGGACCTGCCGATTCTGATGCCGATGGCCAAGGTTTCCGGTCGTTACGCCAAGCACTATCTGGGATAAGAGACTGAGCCAGACCAATTTAGCGATTCGCGCTTTCCGGATACTTCGTATCACCCTGCTGGTCATCAGCGGGGTACTTTTTTCGCTGTGCGTTTTTCCGCTGTGCAGCGAGCGCAAGCGCCTGGCCCTCAAGGCCAGCTGGGCGGCTGCCTTGCTCGACGCGCTCGGTGTCGAGGTCGAGGCCGATCTGACGCATGCCGTGCCGGGCGCCTTGCTGGTCGCCAATCATATTTCGTGGATCGATATTTATGTGATCAACGCCGCGCTGCCAGCGGCCTTTGTCTCGAAGGAAGAAGTCAGGCGCTGGCCGCTGATCGGCTGGCTGGCGGCGAAGAACGACACGATATTCTTGCGCCGTGGCAGCCGTGGCCATGCGAAGGTGATCAACGAGCAGGTGGCCGAGGTTCTCGGCAAGGGAAAGCACGTTGCAGTTTTTCCTGAAGGAACGACCACCGATGGCCGGAGCCTGCTGCACTTTCATGCCGCGCTCATTCAACCCGCGCTGAGTGCAGGGCGGCCGGTGTTGCCGGTGGCGATCTCGTACTGGGAACTCGATGGCCAGCGCAGCCTGGCGCCGCGTTACGACGGCGATATTTCGATGGGGCAATGCACGGCGGCCATCCTTGGCCGAAAACGGCTGATCGCACGGCTGGTGACCACGCCAGTGCGCGGGCTGAATGGCGAAGACCGCAAGCAGGTGGCGGCCGAGGCGCGTGAAGCTATCGCTTTAGCGGCTGGGCTTCCGTTGGCGAGCAATCCACTTGAAACACCTGCCGATCTTCGAGCCGGACAGCGGTCAGGTGGCCTCCCCACAGACAACCTGAGTCGAGCGCCAGCAGATTCGGCGTAACTTTCAGACCGAGTGCCGACCAGTGGCCGGTTACCAGCACGGCGTCGGCACTTTTCCGGTTCGGTAGATCGAACCAGGGCACATGGCCCGCCGGTGCGTTGGCCAGCTTGCCCTTGACCTTGAACTCCATGACGCCATCGAGCGTGCAGAAGCGCATGCGGGTCATGGCGTTGACGATGACGCGCAGGCGCGGCCAGCCGGTTAGCTTGTCCGACCAGCCGGCCGGCTCGCTGCCCCACAGGTTGAGGATGAATTCACGGAAATTGGGGCCTTGCAGGGCGGCTTCGACCTCGCGGGCCAGTTCGCGGGCACGGGCGGCCGTCCATTGCGGCAGCAGGCCGGCGTGGACGAGGCAGTATTCGCCCTCGGTGTGGCAGAGCGGTTGATGGCGCAGCCAGGTCAGCAACTCGTCGCAGTCCGGGGCCTCGAGAATTTCCTGCAGCGTGTCGTCCTTGCCGCGAAACTTGGCGCCGCCTTCGGCGACCATGAGCAGGTAGAGGTCGTGGTTGCCGAGCACGGTGATGGCCGCCGGCCCCAGCGACTTGATCAGGCGCAGGGTTTCGAGCGAATGCGGGCCGCGGTTGACC
Source organism: Gammaproteobacteria bacterium (assembly GCA_018828385.1). GTDB lineage: Bacteria > Pseudomonadota > Gammaproteobacteria > Burkholderiales > Rhodocyclaceae > Azonexus. The sequence continues at coordinate 4,208 of JAHJVE010000008.1, forward strand.
AGATCGCCGACCAGCCACAAGCGGTCGCTGGCCGGATCGAAGGCACAGTGTTCGAGAAGCCGCTGGAGCGAGTCGTAGCAGCCCTGGATGTCGCCAATGGCGTAGGTGCTCATTGCTACGGTCAACCGGAAAAATTGGCCAAAATTGAAATGCCTGCCTACTCGACGGTGACTGACTTAGCCAAGTTGCGTGGCTTATCGACGTCGGTCCCCTTGACCAGGGCTACGTGGTACGACAGCAGTTGCAGCGGAATGACGTGGAGGATAGGCGACAGCTCGCCGTAATGTTCGGGCAGGCGCAGGATGTGCACCCCTTCCGATTCCGGGATTTCCGAGTCGGCATCAGCGAAGACGTAGAGTTCGCCGCCACGTGCCTGGACTTCCTTGAGATTTGATTTGAGCTTGTCGAGCAGTTGGTCGTTCGGGGCGACCGAAATGACCGGCATGTTGGCATCGACCAAAGCCAGCGGACCGTGCTTGAGCTCGCCGGCCGGATAGGCTTCGGCGTGGATATAGGAAATTTCCTTGAGCTTGAGCGCGCCTTCCATGGCGATCGGGTAGTGGCGGCCACGCCCGAGGAAGAGGGCGTGATGCTTGTCGGCAAAGCGCTGGGCCCAGGCCTTGATCTCGTCTTCGAGCTCAAGAACTTTGTTGACCGCGACCGGCAGGTGGCGCAGCTGGAGAATGTAGGTCGCTTCCTGTTCTTCGCTCAGGCGGCCCTTGACCTTGGCAGCAACCAGCGTGAGCAGGAAGAGCGCGGCGAGTTGGGTGGTGAAGGCCTTGGTAGAGGCGACGCCGATTTCCGGGCCGGCGCGGGTGATGAAGCGCAGCGCGCATTCGCGGACGATGGCCGATTCCGGCACGTTGCAGATGGCCAGTGTCTTGGTCTGGCCGAGCGACTTGGCGTGGCGCAGGGCGGCCAGCGTGTCGGCCGTTTCGCCGGACTGCGAGATGGCGACGATAAGCTGGCGCGGGTTGGGTACCGAGGTGCGGTAGCGGTATTCGCTGGCGATTTCGACGTTGCACGGCACGCCGGCGATGCGCTCAAGCCAGTAGCGGGCGGTGAAGCCGGAATGGCTGCTGGTGCCGCAGGCCAGAATGAGAATCGAGTCGACATCAGCCAGCAAGTTGCCGGCTTCGGCACCGAAAATGCCCGGTTGGATGGTCTTGCTGCCGCCAACGATCTCCAGCGTATTGGCCAGCGCTTCGGGCTGCTCGAAGATTTCCTTCTGCATGTAGTGCTGGTAGTTGCCGAGTTCGACGGCAGCGGCCGACAGCTGGGAAACATGCACTGGACGCTGGACCGGTGTGCCGTCGAGGCGGGTGATCCTGACGTTGGCGGCGGTCAATTCGGCGATATCGCCGTTTTCCAGATAGACCATGTTGCGCGTGACTTGCAGCAGAGCCGAGGCGTCGGAGGCGGCGTAGTTGCCGGTTTCCGAAACGCCAAGCAGCAACGGCGAGCCTTCGCGGGCGACGATGACCTTGCCCGGCTGGGTGTGGTCGATGACGGCGATGGCGTAGGCGCCGACGAGGCGCTGGCAGGCGATCTGCACAGCCTTGAAGAGATCCGGCTCGGTCTTCAATGTGGCCTGGACAAGGTGGGCGATGCTTTCAGTGTCGGTATCCGAGGTGAACACGTAGCCCTGGGCGGTCAGTTCGGTGCGCAGCGACTCGTAATTTTCGATGATGCCGTTGTGCACGACGGCGATGCTGCCGGAAACGTGGGGGTGGGCGTTACGTTCGCAAGGCACGCCGTGGGTCGCCCAGCGGGTGTGGGCGATGCCGGTGGCGGCGCTGGTGCTGGACGATGCCGCCTCGAGTTCGGCGACGCGGCCGACCGAGCGGACGCGCTCGATGCTGTTGCCGGCGATGACGGCCAGGCCAGCCGAGTCATAGCCACGATATTCGAGTTTCTTCAGACCTTCGACGAGAACCGGAACGATGTTCTTGTCGGCTGCTGCCGCGACGATGCCACACATAGCTGATCCTTAAACCTTGTAGTAATCGCGATACCATGCGATGAAGCGATTGACGCCTTCCTGGACCGGCGTGCCCGGTACGAAGCCAACCCAGTCATTGAGCAGGTCGGTGTTGGCGTAGGTGGCCGGAACGTCGCCATCCTGCAAAGGCAACAGACGCTTTTCGGCCTTCTGGCCGAGGGCATTTTCGATGGCGCCGATGAAGTCGAGCAACTGCACGGGATTGTTGTTGCCGATGTTGAAGACGCGGTACGGCGCGTTGCTCGTCGCTGGATCGGCGGAAATGGCGTCATATTCCGCGTTGACCGCAGCATTCTTGTCGAGCACGCGGATGACACCCTCAACGATGTCGTCGACGTAGGTGAAATCGCGCTGCATGTTGCCGAAATTGAAAACGTCGATGGGACGGCCTTCAAGAATGGCCTTGGTGAACAGGAAGAGCGCCATGTCCGGACGGCCCCACGGGCCATAGACCGTGAAGAAGCGCAGGCCGGTCGTCGGCAGGCCGTAGAGGTGGCTGTAGGTGTGCGCCATGAGCTCGTTGGCCTTCTTGGTCGCGGCGTACAGGCTGACCGGGTGATCGACGCTGTCGTGCTCGGAGAACGGCATCTTGGTGTTGCCGCCATAGACGCTGGAGCTCGAGGCGTAAACCAGGTGCTGCACCTTGTGGTGGCGGCAGCCTTCGAGAATGTGGGTGAAGCCGACGATATTGCTCTCGATATAGGCGTGCGGATTTTGCAGCGAATAACGAACGCCTGCCTGGGCGGCCAGGTGGATGACCTTGTCGAACTTCTCATCGGCGAACAGTTTGTCCATGCCGGCGCGGTCGGCCACGTCGAGCTTGACGAAGCGGAAGTTCGGGTGCGAGGTCAGGCGCTTCAGGCGGCTTTCCTTGAGCGAGACTTCGTAGTAATCGTTCAGGTTGTCGAGGCCGACCACTTCGTCGCCGCGCGCCAGCAGGCGCAGCGAGGCGGTTGAGCCGATGAATCCGGCGGCGCCGGTAACAAGAATTTTCACGGAATTGCCCTGAAGAGAAGTTGCCAGATTTTATCGCAGTGCAGCATCGAATTTATGACGCTGGTGCATATTCAGCCGGAAGCGCGCAATCGAAGGCGGCTGACACGTGCCGGCATTTATAATTGCGGCTTCGAAAGTCGTGATTTTATCCGTCGATGCGCATTCTGATCGTGAAAACTTCCTCGCTCGGCGACGTTATCCATAACCTGCCGGTCGTCAGCGACATCCGGCGGCACTTTCCCAATGCTACGGTCGACTGGTGCGTCGAAGACAGTTTTGCCGCCATTCCGCGCCTGCATCCCGGGGTTGGCAAAATCATTCCGGTCGCTGTCCGGCGCTGGCGAAAAAACCTGTTGAGAATGGGAAGCTGGCGGGAGATGGCCGAATTTCGTCGTGGTTTGCAGGCAAATTCTTACGACGCTGTTGTCGATACTCAGGGCTTGCTCAAAAGCGCGCTGATGGCCAGCCAGGCCAACGGCCCGACGCTGGGTTATGCCGCAGATTCGGCCCGCGAGCCGATGGCAGCCCGATTCTATGACCGGAAATTCAACGTTTCCCGCGAACTGCACGCCGTCGTCCGCAATCGTCGGCTGGCTGCGGCTGCGTTGGGGTATACGGCCGATGGCGAGCCCGATTACGGTATCGAAGCGGCGCCCGCCGGGTTTGCCTGGCTGCCGCACCGTCCCTATGTCGTCTTCCTGACCGCCACCAGCCGCGACGACAAGCTATGGCCGGAAGCAAACTGGTTGGCCTTGGGGCAGCAACTCAATGCGCAGGGGATCAGTGCGGTTCTGCCCGGCGGTAGCCCGGTCGAGCGCGAACGGACAAGCCGGCTGGTCGCCGGGATTCCCGGTGCCGTGGCGGCGCCGGCCATGAACATTCCCGATCTGGCCGCCCTGCTCGCTGGCGGACGCGCCGCGGTTGGCGTCGATACCGGCCTGACCCATCTCGCCGTTGCGTTGAAAGTGCCAACGGTGGCGCTGTACACGGCGACCGATCCCGGTCTGACCGGCGTCCTTGGCGTCGGCTTTCATCGCAATCTGGGCGGTAAGGATCAGATTCCCTCGCCGGCTGCCGTGCTGGCCGAATTGCAACTGGCACTGGGCTGATGGCGCGTTTCTTCTATTCGTTGCTGCTCTACCTGATCACGCCGTTGATCTGGCTGCGCCTGCTCTGGCGCAGCCGCAAGCAGCCGGAATATCTCCAGCATCTCGGTGAGCGCTACGGTTTCTATCGCCAACCGGTGCCGGAAAAACTGATCTGGGTGCACGCCGTCTCGGTTGGCGAAACCCGCGCAGCCCAGCCGCTGATCGAAGGCTTGCAGGCGCGCTGGCCGGAGCATCGTATCCTGCTCACCGGAATGACGCCGACCGGCCGCGACGCCGGGCAGCAGGTCTTCGGCGACAGGGTCATTCAGACTTACCTGCCCTACGATTATCCCGGGGCGGTCGACCGTTTCTTCCGCCATTTTTCCCCGGCTTTCGGCGTGCTAATGGAAACGGAAATCTGGCCCAATCTGCTGGCCGCCGGCAAGCGTTGCAAGGTGCCGATTTTTCTCGCCAACGCCCGTCTTTCCGCGCGCTCGGCCCGCGGCTACGGGCGATTTTCAGCCTTGGCCGGGCCAGCGTTTTCCGCGCTGGCCGGCGTTGCCGCGCAAACCGCAGGTGATGCCGAACGGATCGCTGAATTGGGCGCGACCGCCGTCGAGGTTTGCGGCAATCTCAAATTCGATGTCACGCCACCCGCTGACAAGCTCGCCCTCGGCCACCAATGGCGGGCAGAGATTGGCCCGCGGCCGGTCTGGCTGGCCGCCAGCACGCGTGAAGGCGAGGAGCCGCTGGTCCTAGAGGCATGGCGCAAGGTGGCCATTCCTGACGCCCTGCTCGTACTGGTGCCGCGCCATCCGCAGCGTTTCGACGCAGTCGCCGCTTTGCTCGAACAACAGGGGCTGCGCAGCGCTCGGCGTAGCGCGGCGATGCCGGAGGCTGATACTCAGGTCTGGCTAGGCGACAGCATGGGCGAAATGGCGGCGTATTTCACGCTGGCCGACCTAGCCTTCATTGGTGGCAGCTTGCTGCCGCTCGGCGGGCAGAACCTCATCGAGGCGGCGGCTTGCGATTGTCCGGTCCTTGTCGGCCCACACACCTTCAATTTCAAGCAGGCGACTGAGGATGCAATCGCCGCAGGCGCAGCATTACGCGTCGACAGCCCGGAAATGCTCGGTGCTACGGTCAACCGGATTTTTGGCCAAAAAACAAAATTGGCCGAAATGCGGACAGCGGCGGGAATCTTCGCCCGCGCCCATCAGGGCGCGGCACAGCGGATGCTGGAGCTTATAGCGCGCTGGACGGATCGAGCAGGGCGTTGATCTGGGCGACGTCGTCCTCGCCCAAGGAACCCGTCGAAGCCTTCAAACGCAGTTGCGCCAACAGCGTGTCGAGCGTTGCCTTGGCCAGATCGCGGCGGGTGACATAGACCTGATTCTCGGCATTGAGCACATCGATATTGATGCGCACGCCGACCTCATAACCCAGCTTGTTCGACTCGAGCGCCGATTGCGATGAAACCAGCGCCGCCTTGAGTGCCCGAACTTGAGCCAGGCCGTTGGTTACGCCGAGGTAATATTGGCGAGCGGCCAGCGCGGCGCCACGACGTGCGGCATCGAGCCCGGATTGGGCGGCGATGCGGTTGGCGGCAGCCTCGCGCTGGCGGGAAACGGTCAGGCCGCCCTGGAAAAGCGGAATATTCAATTGCACGCCGACATTGGTGTAATCGGTATCAGCCAGGCCGTAGGTTGCTGCGTAGGACTTTGAATGGCCCTGATTGGCGACCAGATCAAGCGTCGGATAGTGGCCGGCGCGTTGTTTGTCGACTTCGCGGGCCGCAATGTCGGCGGCCGCCTGCTGGACCTGGACGGTGATGCTGTCCTTTTCGGCGGCAGCGACCCATTGGTTCATATCGCTGGGTTGCGGCATGGTCAACTCGGCATCTTTGCGCGTTGTGGCGAGATTACCCGGTGTCTTGCCGATAATCGCCTGCAAGGCATGTTGCTTGACTTCGAAATCGCTCTCGGCGGCGATCTCCTGAGCTGAAGCGAGATCGAAGCGGGCCTGAGCTTCATGCGAGTCGGTGATGGTCGCCGTACCGACCTCGAAATTCTTCTTGGCAGATTCCAGTTGCTGGGCGATGGCTGTCTTGTTGGCGCGCACGGCCTTGAGGTTTTCAACGGCGTAGATCACGTCGAAGTAGGCCTGCGCCACGCGCAGGATCAGATCCTGGCGAGCCTGGACGAAATTGGCCTCGGCTTGGGCCACCTGCATTTTGGACTGGTCGTAGGAAACCCAGTTCTGCCAGCGGAACAGCGGCTGCGACAGGGTCAGCTGGTAGCCGTTAGAGTTGAATTGCGGCTTGGAGAGTGTCGGGCCGTCGTGGGCCGAAATCTCGTTTTTGTTCCACACCGTATTGCCCGACAGGCTCAGGCTCGGCAGCAGGCCGGCACGCGCCTGCGGTGTCTTTTCGCGGCCGGCATCGAGCGTCGCCCGGGCTGCGGCAAAAGTCGGGTCATTGTCCTGCGCGTCACGATAGACCTGCATCAGGTCTGCGGCGAACAGCGGCGAAGCCAGTAACGGGGAGACGATCAGCCAAGCGAGTTTTTTCATGCCTACCTCAATAACGACGCATGTTGGAATCGACTTCACCAGCCCAGGACTCAACGCCGCCCATCAGGTTATAGACCGCAGCGTAGCCCTTGCGCTCGAGAAACATGGCGACCTGCATGCTGCGGCCGCCGTGATGACAGATGACAACGATGTCCTGCCCAGGATCGATTTCGGCGCACCGCATAGGCACCAGATGCATGGGAATGCACTGCGATCCGGCAATCTGGCAAAGCTCGATTTCCCAAGGTTCGCGCACATCGAGCAGAACAGGGTTGGGCCGGCTCTCGTCGGCCAGCCATTCGGCAAGTTGTTGGGCGCGAACCTGTTGCATCAGAAAGAGAAGCTATCCTTGGCCGCGAAGCCGTCGAGTGCGGGAATGACCGTCTCGAACAGGTTGACCGTGTTGTAGATGCCATCGGCCGTGCAGGTAATCAGCTGGGCTTCCATGACCGGTGCTTCACCGACCACGACAGCCAGACGGCCGCCCACGCGCAGCTGCTTGAGCAGGGCATCGGGAACGGCGGGAACGGAGCCGGAAACGACGATGGCGTCATAAGGCCCGCGCTGGGACCAGCCGCTGGCGCCGTCGCCGAGTTCGATCGTGACATTGGTGACGCCGGCTCGCTCAAGGTTCTGCTTGGCAATATCGACCAGCGCCGGGCGGCATTCGATGGTGACCACATGCTCGGCACGGGCCGCCAGCAGGGCGGCCATGTAGCCGCTGCCGGTGCCGATTTCAAGAACCTTGTCGGTTTTCGTGAGGCCCAGTTCCTGCAACATCTTGGCTTCGATTTTCGGGGCCAGCATCATCTGGCCATCGCCGAGCGGGATTTCCATGTCGGCAAAAGCCAGGTTGCGATAGGCCGGCGGGGTAAAGTCCTCGCGTTTGACGACAAACAGGAGGTCGAGAACCTGCGGATCCAGAACATCCCAGGGACGGATCTGCTGTTCGATCATGTTGAAGCGCGCTTGCTCGATGTTCATTGGTGGGTCTCCGCAGACTGAATATTAGCACGAGCTAATATATTGATTCCGACAAATCAAAATTATACCCGACTCTCTTTTTCCGGCTTGCGCAAACCCTGGCGCAGCAGGTCCATGTGTATGCGCAAATAGGTCTGCGGATCGCTCTCGCAACTCTGGCAGCAGTTCATCGAAAAGCGCCAGATCAGCAGCATTAGAACCGGAGCGATAACCACGTCGACAGTGGTTTCGACGTCCATGCTACGGAATTCGCCGCTCTCCATGCCGCGTCGCAAGGCGCTGGCGAGCAGCGCCCGGCCACGACTGATGACGTTTTCGTAGTAGTAGCTGGCCAGTTCGGGGAAATTTCTCGCCTCGGCAACCATCAGTTTGGGGATGCCGGCAAATGCGGTCTGGCCGATCTTGGTCCACCAGTTTTCGAGCAGGCGTTCCAGCAACTCGAAACTGCTGCCGCTATGGCTTGCCAGGATTGCTTCGTTTTCAGCAATGACCGGAACGATTCCTTCCTGAATCACGGCCTTGAACAGCGCGTCCTTGTTCTCGTAATAGAGATAGAGCGTTCCTTTGGAAACCCCGGCACGCGCCGCGACATCTTCCAGACGGGTAGCGGCAAAGCCTCTTTCGACGAACAGGCCAAGCGCCGCCGCCAACAGTTCGGAGGGGCGGGCTTCCTTGCGTCGCTTGCGGAGTGGGGGATTGGCGGACATGGTAACTTAATGACTTACGGGTCATTAAGTTACCATCGTGCCGGCTTTCCGGTCAACGGCCTTCTTTGATCAGGCGGCCACCCAGGCGCTGGATCGGGCGGGCGTTGTTTTTGTACAGCCGGCTGAAGATGTTGATCTGGTCCTGAGAAACCTGCACAGGTTGCTTCATGACCAGCCACAGCACGCCTTCCGAGCAGGGTGGCGTGGTCAGCGAACCCATGTAGGTGTAGTAATTGCGCGTTGCCGGGAGCAGAGTATTGAGGTCGATGGCGGTTTCCGGGGGGGCGACCGGCATGTTCTTTTCCAGCGGCAGGTTGTTCCACAGGGTCTGGATGAAGGGGTGTTCGGTGCCGCGTTCGAGCAGTACGGCAACGACGGCCAATTGCCCGTCATCGGCCTTGTGCACGAGATGGACGACCATGTCGAAACGCTGGCCGTTGACCTTTTCTTCCGACGGGCGATGGAAGTGGAACTGGACCAGTTCGTAAGTCTTGCCGGTCAGTGAAATCGAGCTGTCGCCGACTTCGACCTGAACGGTATGGCCGTTGTCGATGATGCGGAAAGTGGACGGGCGGTAGTTGAATTTGATCGGCTCCAGATCGACCTTGATGCCGTCCCTGATGTCGATGGGTGACTGGCGCTCGCCAATGGCGCAAATTTTGTTGTTTTGGTCAAGCTTGGCCCAGTTCTCGGGGGCGCCGGCGCCATCGTAGTCCCAGTGGATCTGGACGTGCTGCATGGCTGGTTCGCTGTGCGCCAGTTCCAGCATGTAGCCTTCGGAGTCGTTGATTTCGTGCTTCGGCGCTTTTTTCGGCTTGGGGGCCGGGCGGGGCTTGCTGTGCACAACGACAGTTGCCGCCTTGGGCGCCGCGATCTTGGCCGGAGGAGGTGGCTCGGGCGGCGGGGCGGGGGGCTCCACCTTGGCGCTTTCCATGGCTATCTTCAGGTTCGGCCGGATCGACGGAATCGTGCTTTCCTTCGCCTTTTCGGCGACCACGGGCGCTTCGCTGGCTTTCATCGTGGCCGGCTTTTCCGCCTTGGCCATTTCCTTCTTGAGCAGCGCGTCATTGGCCGCTTTCAACTGGCCGGCTGCCTCATTGGCTTTCTCGGCGATTTCAGCGGCGCCTTCTTTCGGTGGCCGGCAAACCTCGCGCAGCACCTTGTCGTCCAGCGTGCCGGTGCGTACGGGAAGGGGGCTGCCCTTGATGTTCTCTTCGCGAACGACGTCGGTTTCGTTTTTCTTGAAAATGCGCTTGATCGTATTGGCGCTGCGCGTCGCGCAGTCGTAGCGGGTAAACGCTTCGATTACCCGGTAAGGTGCCCCTGAACGCCCGTCTATCAAGTCTTTTTCGAGCACGACCCGGCCTTGCGCCTCGACCGTTGTCCCTTCACGCTTGAGGCTGGTGCGGTTGAGCTCGATACGTTTGCCCGGCTCGGCTGAAATGGTTTGCCAAGAGGGCGCGGCCGCGGCACCGAAAGGCAGGGCGATCAGCAGGCTGGCGATCATCAGTAGGCGCATCTTGGTTCCTCGTTTTCTCTTTGAATTCTGGCGCTTGTCGATGATATTTCGGCTGATTTCGAGAATTCTTGAGGACATTTTGTCATTCCTTGCATTTTGCCTGTGTTTCCAGTAACTTGCAGCCTCTCGTTAGGGGTGCCCGACTCGATTCGGGCTGAGAATCACCCTTCGAACCTGACCGGGTAATGCCGTCGTAGGGAAACGAACTTTGTTGCTCCTTGCCCGTCTTATCCCGCTGCATCCACGCAAGGAAGAATAATGAACGCCACCGAACAGTTTCTCGCCGCCAACGCTCACGTTGACGCGGCCGCCGTCCAGCCCCTGCCCAATTCCCGCAAGGTTTACATCGAAGGTTCCCGTCCGGACATCCGCGTCCCGATGCGCGAAATCTCGCAGGACGACACGCCGACCGCTTTCGGTGGTGAAAAGAACCCGCCGATCTTCGTTTATGACTGTTCCGGTCCTTATTCAGACCCGGCCATCAAGATCGACATCCGCTCGGGCCTGCCCGCCCTGCGCGCCGCCTGGATCGCCGAGCGCGGCGATGTTGAAGAGCTGCCCGACCTGAGCTCCGAATTCGGCCGCAAGCGCGCTGCCGACAAATCCCTCGACGAACTGCGCTTCCCCGGCCTGCACCGCAAGCCGCTGCGCGCCAAGGCCGGCAAAAACGTCTCGCAGATGCACTATGCTCGCCAAGGCATCATCACCCCCGAGATGGAATACGTCGCCATCCGCGAAAACAACAATCGTCGCGCTTACATCGAATCGCTACGGTCAACCGGGAAAATGGGCGAAAAAATGGCTGCCTTGCTCGGCCGCCAGCACCCCGGCCAGAACTTCGGCGCCTCGATCCCGGAAGAAATTACCCCGGAATTCGTGCGCAGCGAAATCGCCCGCGGCCGTGCCATCATCCCGAACAACATCAACCACCCGGAAAGCGAGCCGATGATCATCGGCCGCAACTTCCTGACCAAGATCAACGCCAACATCGGCAACTCGGCGCTCGGCTCCTCCATTCAGGAAGAAGTCGAGAAAATGACCTGGTCGATCCGCTGGGGCGGCGACACGGTGATGGACCTGTCCACCGGCAAGAACATCCACGAAACGCGCGAATGGATCATCCGCAACAGCCCGGTCGCGATCGGCACCGTGCCGATCTATCAGGCGCTGGAAAAGGTCAACGGCAAGGCCGAAGACCTGACCTGGGAAATCTTCCGCGACACGCTGATCGAACAGGCCGAACAGGGCGTCGACTACTTCACCATCCACGCCGGCGTTTTGCTGCGTTACGTGCCGCTCACCGCCAACCGGATGACCGGCATCGTCAGCCGTGGCGGCTCGATCATGGCCAAGTGGTGTCTGGCCCACCACAAGGAAAGCTTCCTCTACACCCACTTCGAGGAAATCTGCGAAATCATGAAGGCCTACGACGTCGCCTTCAGCCTCGGCGACGGCCTGCGTCCCGGCTCGATCTACGACGCCAACGACGAAGCCCAGCTCGGCGAACTCAAGACCCTCGGCGAACTGACTCAGATCGCCTGGAAGCACGACGTGCAGGTCATGATCGAAGGCCCCGGCCATGTGCCCATGCACATGATCAAGGAGAACATGGATCTCCAGCTCGAATGCTGCGACGAAGCCCCGTTCTACACCCTCGGCCCCTTGACCACCGACATCGCGCCGGGCTACGACCACATCACCAGCGGCATCGGCGCCGCGATGATCGGCTGGTACGGCACCGCCATGCTCTGCTATGTCACGCCGAAAGAACACCTCGGCCTGCCCGACAAGGACGACGTCAAGGTCGGCATCATCACCTACAAGCTCGCCGCCCACGCCGCCGACCTCGCCAAGGGCCACCCCGGCGCGCAGATCCGCGACAACGCGCTGTCCAAGGCACGCTTCGAATTCCGCTGGGACGACCAGTTCAACCTCGGCCTCGACCCGGACAAGGCGCGTGAATTCCACGACGAAACCCTGCCCAAGGAATCAGCCAAGGTCGCCCACTTCTGCTCGATGTGCGGCCCGCACTTCTGCTCGATGAAGATCACGCAGGAAGTTCGGGAATTCGCGGCGCAGCAAGGAGTCGATGAAGCGGCGGCGCTGGCGAAGGGAATGGAAGTGAAGTCCGTGGAGTTCGTGAAGGCCGGGGCTGAGGTTTACAGCAAGGTGTGAGCTTCGCCAAATTGCTCGTAGCAAAGGAAAGGCGGCTGAATCAGCCGCCTTTTTGCTTTTTAGGGGATTGCTACGGTCAACCGGAAAAATGGCCAAATTCGAAACCTGCCAAACCGCTGTGGCGGAGGCGCTGTTGTATTTTTTGCGGAATTTTTATCAAAAGTGAGCAATATTTGTTTGGCCGGTTTCTCGTCGGCTTCAATCTCGTTACACTGACTCAACGCCACGTCTCCGGCGGCCGGAGGTGGTGATTTTTTTATTCGGCCGCAATACCCAACTAGCTCATCCCGCCGATGTCCCGTTTCGAACGATTGCGCCGATATGCCTTGATCCTGCGGGATCGGGCCGAACGGCGGGTGAATCAGGCGCAGAATTATGTGCGCGCCAACCAGAACTATTTGCTGGCTCAGGGCCGACTGTGGGTTGGTCGCGCGACCTTCTGGCTGGCCGGCATCGCGGTCGGGCTGGCGGCGGTCGGCTTTGCCTTGCTGACCGACGAGGCCGCCCACCTGTTTCGCACAATGGCGAGCGAGTATCCGTGGTTGCCTTTTCTCCTCACGCCAGCCGCCGGGGCAGGGCTGTTGTGGGTGACCCGGAATCATTTCCGCGGTGCCGAAGGTTCCGGAATTCCGCAGGTGATGGCCGAACTCAAGCGGCCGGGCGGTATTGCGTGGCGGCCGCTGGTTTCGCTGCGCATTGCTTTCGGCAAGGTGTTTATCGGCGTGGCGGCGGTTGGCGCCGGTTTTTCTTTTGGCCGCGAAGGCCCGACGGTGCAGGTCGGCGCCTGCCTGATGTCCTTCATCGGCCGCCTGTTGCCGACGACGCTGCGTATCCAGCAGCACCATCTGCTCGTGGCTGGCGGCGCGGCGGGGATCGCTGCGGCCTTCAACGCGCCGCTGGCGGGGATCGTTTTTGCCATCGAGGAGTTGTCGCGCAGCGTCGAGTCGCGCATGTCCGGCGTGGTGATTACGGCCATCGTTCTGGCCGGTGTCGTGGCTCAGGCCTTTCTCGGCAATCACAATTACTTCGGCTACGTGTCGGTGCTCGGCGAGACGCGCGACCTGCTGCAGACCATTTTGCTGTGTGCGGTGGTCAGCGGCCTGGCCGGCGGCGTTTTTGCCCGCATGCTGGTCCTCGCCGCAGTTGGCTGGACGGGCCGGCTGGCCGGGTTGCGCGCCGCCCGCCCCTATGTTTTTGCGGCCCTCATCGGCTTGCTGATCGCCGGTCTGGGCTGGGCCAGCGGCGGCCTGACCTGGGGCAGCGGCTACGATGAAACGCGCGCCCTGCTCGACGGTTACGAATCGGTGCCCTGGTATTTCGGCCCGGCCAAGTTCATGGCTACCGTGCTCGCCTACCTGACCGGCCTGCCCGGCGGCATCTTCGCGCCGTCGCTGGCCATCGGCGCCGGCATCGGCCGCGATCTGGCCCCCATGCTCACCGGGCAGGCCATCCCGCCGACGGTGATGGTGCTGTGCATGGTCGGCTTTCTGGCCGCGGCGACGCAGGCGCCGATCACTTCCTTCATCATCGTCATGGAAATGGTCAATGGCTACAGTCTGGTCATGGACCTGATGGCGACGGCGCTCATCGCCTCGGCCATTTCCCGCCTGATCTCCCGGCCGCTTTATCTGAGCCTGGCCGAAAACATGATCCGCCAGCAGCAACCGTCACCTCCGACAGCACCAACAGGTAGCTGAGGCAGTTACCGTTTTTACGTTCATTTACAGCCCGGTAACCCACATTAACAGGCCCTCGGGGGAGTATTCGTCCTGTCGCCAGGCCCCTTCGGGCCGGCTAATTTGAGGCTGAGGATGAAGAGATGAAGACTACCCCGAACAGCAATGTCAAACGTTTCCTGATCGCCGCCAGCGTGGCCTTGGCGATTCCGCTTTCCGCCGCCGCCTTTGGCGGGCACGGCGGTCCTGCCGGCTGCAGCACGGAGGCGCATGACGGACCGGGTCACAGCATGATGGGTGGCTCCATGATGCCGAGACATCTGCGCGGCTTGAATCTGACCGAAGCGCAGCAGGATAAAGTGTTCGAGATCATGCATGCCCAAGCCCCGGTAATGCGCGACAAGGCCAACACGCTGCGCAAGGTCGAGCGCGATCTGCGCGCCCTGACGGCAACGCCGGAATACAGCGACGCCAAGGCTCAGGTTCTTGCCGATATGGCGGCCAAGGCGACGGCGGAAATGACGCTGGCCCGGGCCAAGGCGGATCGTCAGGTGTTCGAGGTGCTGACCCCGGAGCAGCGCAAGCAGCTGGCCGAAATGAAGCCGATGGAGCGCGGGCCGCGCGGCGCGGCGGCTGATGGCGCCAAGCCGGCCGGTCGTTAATTCGGTTATTTGACACTTGGGGGCCGATGGCCCCCATTTCATTTTTGGCCGTTTTTTACGGTTGACCGTAGCAGTCATCGGCGCCGAACGGGAAAGCCGAATCTGCGACAATCGGGTATGCCTGAAAACCCCCTTCCTTCCGTTCCGATGCCCTGCCGCCCCCATTGCGGTGCCTGCTGCATTGCGCCGTCGATCAGTTCGCTGAACAAACCGGCAGGGGTGCCCTGCCGACATCTCGATGGCGATTTTCGTTGCCTGATTTTCGGGAGTCCGGAGCGGCCGGATTGCTGCGCTGGCCTGCAACCGTCAGCCGAGATGTGCGGTTTATCCCGCGAGCATGCGCTCAACTGGCTGGCCGAACTCGAAGTTCTGACACATCCGGGATAGTAGAATGCGCCCTCCCCAACTTGCTAAAAGCACAGGCTGCACGCCATGGACCCGATTCTTCTCCTCAAAGCCCTCATTCTCGGCATCGTCGAAGGGCTGACCGAATTCCTGCCGATCTCGTCGACCGGCCACCTGATTCTGGCCGGCGATCTATTGAATTTCAACGATGATCGCGGCAAGTTGTTCGAGATTGTCATCCAGTCCGGCGCCATTCTGGCCGTCGTCTGGGAGTATCGCGAACGTCTTCTCGTCGTGGCGCGCGGTGCCTTCAGCGATAAGGCAGCGCAGAAATTCCTCCTCAACCTGTTCGTCGCCTTCCTGCCGCTGGCCATCCTCGGGCTGAGCTTCGGCAAGGCCATCAAGGCCCACCTGTTCAACCCGATTGCCGTGGCGACCAGCTTCATTCTCGGCGCCTTCGTCATCCTCTGGGCGGAAAAGCGCAAGCACACCATTCGTGTCCAGACGGTCGAGGAAATGACCTTGCTCGATGCCCTGAAAATGGGTTTCGCCCAGGCTGTGGCGCTCATTCCCGGCACCTCGCGTTCCGGCTCGACGATCATCGGCGGCCTGCTCTTCGGCCTGTCGCGCAAGGCGGCGACCGAGTTTTCCTTCTTCCTGGCCATCCCGACGCTCGGCGCGGCCACCGTCTATCAGCTCTACAAGGAACGCGCCCTGCTCAGCGTCGACGATATCGGCATGTGGGTGGTCGGCTTCATTTCCGCCTTCATTTCGGCCTTCTTGTGCGTGCGCTGGCTGCTACGCTTCATTTCCAGCCATGATTTCACGCCCTTCGCGTGGTATCGCATCGTCTTCGGCATTGTCGTCCTGATGACCGCCCACTTCGGCTGGGTGCAATGGACCGCCCACTGATTGTTTACCTGCACGGCTTCTGCTCGTCGCCGGCCTCGTGGAAGTCGCAGTTGCTGGCCGAAGAGATGGCGCGGCGCGGCATGGCGGCGCAGTTTGTCTGCCCGCAGTTGCCGTGGGTGCCCGATGAGGCGGTGGCCAGCGTCAGCCGCCTGATCGAACAGGCCGGCGGGCCGGTCACCTTGATCGGCAGTTCGCTCGGCGGGCATTACGCCAACCATCTGGCGGAAAAGCACGGCGTGAACGCGGTTTTGATCAACCCTGCTACGGTCGACCGGATAAATCTGGCCAAATTCGTCGGCGATCACGCCAATTTCCATACCGGCGAACGCTTCACCTTCACGGAAGCGCACGCCGCGCAGCTGAAAGCCCAGGTAAGGCAACCGACGCCGGAACGCTACTGGCTGCTGGCCGAAACCGGCGACGAGGTGCTGGATTACCGGCAGGCCGTGGATTTCTACGCCGGCTGCCGGCAAACGGTGTTGCCGGGCGGCGACCACGGCTTCACGCAATTTCCCGGCTTCGTGCCGCAAATCATTGAATACGCTGGGCTATAATCCGTCGATGAATGTATTGTTTGAAGAAGATGGCGGCTTTAAGGCCGGCAGCATCATGGCCGACAACGACAGCTCGTTGCAGGTCGAAATGCCCACCGGCAAGCGCAGCAAGATCAAGGCCGCAACGGTGTTGCTGCGTTTCGAGAAACCGTCGGCGGCGGCCTTGCTCGATCAGGCCACGCCGCTGGCCGAAGAAATCGAAGCAGAATTCCTCTGGGAGTGTGTCAACGATGGCGAATTTTCGTTTCTTGATTTTGCCCGTGATTACTACGGACACGAGCCCAGCCCGCTCGAAGCGACGGCGGTGCTGCTTGCCGTGCACGCCGCGCCCGTCTATTTCCACCGCAAAGGCAAGGGCCGCTTCCGCAAAGCGCCTGCCGACATTCTCGCAGCTGCTCTGGCCAGTCTTGAAAAAAAGCGTCAGCAAGCGCTCACGATGGAAGGCTGGATTGTCGAGCTGAGGGAATTCCGTCTGCCGCCGGAAATCGGCGCGCTGACCGATGCCCTGCTTTACGCGCCGGACCGCAACAAACCCGAAACCAAGGCCTTCGAGACGGCCTGTGCCGAAACCGGCCTGACGGCGGCGCAAATGCTCTTCAAGTGCGGCGCCATCAAGTCGCCCTACTTCCTGCATTACCGTCGCTTTCTGCACGAACAGTTCCCCAAGGGCGTGGCCTTTCCGCCGCTTGAGGCGCCGAAATTGCCGCGCGACCTGCCGCGCGCCGACGTTCGCGCCTTTTCCATCGACGACGCCAACACCACCGAAATCGACGACGCGCTGTCGGTCGTCAAACTGCCCGGCATCGGCTCGCGCATCGGCATCCACATCGCCGCGCCGGGGCTGGCCATCGAACACGGCTCGCCGCTCGACGGCATCGCCCGCGCCCGTCTGTCGACGGTCTACATGCCCGGCAACAAGATCACCATGCTGCCCGACGCCGTGGTCCAGAATTACACGCTGGCCGGCGGCGTCGATTGCCCGGCCGTGTCGCTCTACCTGACGGTTAATGACTCGCTGGAAATTCTCAGCCATGAATCGCGGCTGGAGATGGTGCACATCGCCGCCAACCTGCGCCACCACGAAATCGAACCGTGGTTCAACGCCGGAACGATCAACGGCCCGCTGCCCGATGCGCCGTTCAAGGACGAGCTGGTGCACCTCTGGCATTTCGCCAACGCCTGCGAAGGCCGGCGCGGCAAGCCGTCGGCGATGCAGGGCGTCAACGACTACAACTTTGAAATCGCCGGCGATCTGGCCGACCCGGACAGCTGCACCGTCGAGATTTCCGAACGCAAGCGCGGCAGCCCGCTCGACAAGCTGGTCGCCGAGCTCATGATCGTCGCCAATTCGACCTGGGGCGGCCTGCTCGCCGAAAGGAACATCGCCTGCCTGTACCGCGCCCAGACCCAGGGCAAGGTTCGCATGACGACCTCGCCGCTACCGCACGAAGGCCTCGGCGTGGCGCAATACGCCTGGATGACTTCGCCGCTGCGCCGCTATTGCGACATGGTCAATCAATGGCAGCTGATTGCCTGTTTGAAGGGCGAAACGCCCGCCTTCGCCCAGAAATCGGCCGAATTGTTCGGCGCCATGCGCGATTTCGAGCAAACCTACGCCGCCTATGCCGATTTTCAGCGCCAGATGGAGCGCTATTGGTGCTTGCGCTGGATCCTACAGCATGGCTTGAGCGAAATCGACGCCACGGTGCGTCGCGAGCAGAGCGTCAAGGTCGACCATCTACCGCTGTTGCTGCGCGTGCCGTCCCTGCCGGCCGATCTGGTCGCCGGGCAACGCGTGCGTCTGACGGTTGAAAGTCTTGATCTGCTGGCGCCGGAAGTCAGTTGTCGTTTCCTCAGTCTGCTCGGGGAGGACAATCCGGCCGAGGCCGTGGAGGAAGAAGAGCAGTGAAAAAGAAAAGACCGTCCCTGCGTGCTGCCCGGGCGGCAAAGCAGGATCGCCGTCTGTGGATTGCCATCGGCATTTCCGTTCTTTTTCATGCCGTGTTGCTGGCCCTCAATTTCCAGTTTCCGGAGGCATCCAAGGCCTTCCGCGAAAAGGCCATGGACATCATCCTGGTCAATGCCAAATCCTCGCGCAAGCCGACCGACGCCAAGGCGTTGGCCCAGGCCAATCTCGATGGCGGTGGCAATACCGACGAAGAGCGCCGGGCCAAGACGCCGCTGCCGCCGACCACGCAACAACATGATGGCGACGCCGTTCAGCAGATGCAGCGCCGCGTGCAGGAGCTGGAAACGGCCCAGCAACGACTGCTCACCCAGGCCAGAAATTTGCGCAAAGTCGCCACGGCGACGACGAGTAGCGAACAACCGTCGCCGACCGTGCCGGTGGTCAGCGGACTCGACCTCGCCGAATCGGCCCGGGCCATGGCGCGCCTGGAAGGCGAAATAGCCAAGACGACCGAGGAATACAGCAAGCGGCCGCGCAAGAAGTTTGTCGGCGCGCGCACCGAGGAATACGCGCTGGCTGCCTACCTCGATGCCTGGAAGCAGAAAATCGAGCGCATCGGCACGCTGAATTACCCACCCGAAGCGCGCGGCAAGCTCTACGGCGCGGTGGTGATCTTTGTCGAATTGCGCGCCGAGGATGGCAGCCTGTACAACGCCGAGATTTCGCGCTCGTCCGGACACAAGGTTCTCGATCAGGCGGCGCTGCGCATCCTCAGAATGTCGGCCCCCTTCGGTCCCATTCCACAGCAGGCGCTAGGTAGGGCGACCGTACTTTCCTTTGGCCGGACCTGGTATTTCACTCAGGGCGACGCCTTCAATACGGCCAACAAATGAGCGATCTGTACTGCGTCTTCGGCAACCCGATTGCCCATTCGAAATCACCCGCCATTCACGCAGCATTCGCCGCAGCGAGCGGGCAGGATTTGATCTACGAAGCGCGCCTTGCTGCGGTCGACGGCTTTCAACAGGCAATTTCCGGATTCATTGCCGCCGGCGGCAAGGGGGCGAATGTCACCGTGCCTTTCAAGGAAGAAGCCTTTCGCTTGGCGACGCGGCTCTCGGAGCGCGCGGCACGGGCCGGGGCGGTCAATACGCTGGCTTTCAACGGCAGCGACATCTTTGGCGACAACACCGATGGCGCCGGGCTGGTGCGCGACATGACGCACAACCTCGGCTTTTCACTGGCCGGCAAACGCATTTTGCTGCTCGGTGCAGGCGGCGCTTCACGCGGGGTGATCGCGCCGCTGCTGGCGGAAAAGCCGGTATCGCTGTTCATCGCCAATCGCAGCGCCGACAAGGCTGTTGCGCTGGCCGCGTCGTTTGCCGACATTGCTACGGTCAACGCCGGAAATTTCGCAAAAACCAAAGGTAATAGCTTCGATCTGGTCATCAACGCCACATCCGCCAGCCTTTCCGGCGAAAGCCTGCCTTTGCCGCCGGGCATCTTTGCGCCGGGGTCACTGGCTTACGACATGATGTACGGCAAAGGTGAGACGCCCTTTCTGGCGCTGGCCCGCGAACAGGGCGCAGGGGTGCGGGCCGACGGCTTGGGCATGCTGGTCGAACAGGCGGCCGAGGCCTTTTTCATCTGGCGCGGCGTACGCCCGGATACCGTGCCGGTACTGGCCGAGTTGCGCGCCAAGCTGGCGCCATGAGACTCCTCAGGCGCTGCCTGAAATGGGCGGTGCTGGGTTTGCTCGGCGTCTGTCTGGTCTGGCAGTTGTGGCTGCTGGGCTGGGTGCTGTTCTGGGGTTGGGTCAATCCCGGCGAAACCCGTTTCATGGAAATCCGCCTCGGCGAGCTGCGCCAGAAGCAGCCCGAGGCCCGGCTCAAAAAGCAGTGGGTGCCCTACGAGCGGATTTCGATTCATCTCAAGCGCGCCATCATTTCGGCCGAAGATGCCAAGTTCGTCGATCATGAAGGCTTCGACTGGGAAGGTATCCAGAAAGCCCTGGAAAAGAACCAGAAGAAGAGGCGTTTCGCCGCCGGTGGTTCGACCATCAGCCAGCAACTGGCCAAGAATCTCTTTCTGACGCCGACCAAGTCGTATGTCCGCAAGGCAGAAGAGGCGATCATCACCCTGATGCTGGAAAATCTGTGGAGCAAGCGGCGGATTCTCGAGGTTTACCTCAATGTGATCGAGTGGGGGAACGGCGTGTTTGGTGCCGAAGCGGCTGCCCGCCACTATTACAACGCCAGCGCGGCCCAACTCGGGCCGGAGCAGGCGGCACGGCTGGCCGGCATGGTGCCGAATCCGCGCTTTTACGACCGAAATCGCAATGCGCCGGGTTTGGGCCGCAAGACGGCGATCATTCTGGCCCGCATGCCGGGGGCGGAAGTGCCTTGAGTTATTGTCCGGCCAAGGGGTTTTAACAGCGCTTTTGTCGGCGCCCGGGGTTCCTCGCAGTGCTAAAATGCTCCACCTTTTGCGGCGCCGCACCATGAGTGAAGAAGCCCAGCTGACCGATACCGAAGACTTGCAGGAACGCCTCGCCGAGGTGCAGACCCTGCTCGCCCGGCACAAGCTGGTCGAGGAGCTGGTGCACCGGCAGGAGGGGCCGCGCCACGATCTGGTCGAGGACATGGTGCACAAGCAGCACCTGCATGCCTTGCAGGCCCGCCTCGAGCCGATGCACCCGGCCGACATCGCCTATATTCTCGAAGCATTGCCGCAGGACGAGCGCCTGATCGTCTGGGGGCTGGTCAATCCCGAGCTTGAAGGTGAAATCCTGCTCGAAGTCTCGGATGCCGTCCGGGAAAACCTGATCGAGTCGATGGAGCGCAACGAGCTGGTTGCCGCCGCCGAAACGCTTGATGCCGACGAGCTGGCCGACCTCGCACCCGACTTGCCGCAAGGCGTTATCGACGATGTTTTCCGGGGCCTGACCATCGAAGAGCGCGAGCAGTTGCGCGCCGCGATGTCCTATCCCGACGAGTCGGTCGGTTCGATCATGGACTTCGACATGGTGACCGTGCGCGAGGACGTGACGCTCGAAGTGGTGCTGCGTTATCTGCGCCGCTTCGACGAGCTCCCCGACCATACCGACCAGCTGTTCGTCGTTGATCGCAACGAACACCTCAAAGGCGTGCTGCCGCTCAATATCCTGCTGATCAATGAAGTCGACGTCGAGGTCGGTACGCTGATGCAGACGGATTTCGTCGAGTTCGAACCCGACGACTTCGCTGAAGAGGCGGCCAAGGCCTTCGAGCGCTATGACCTCGTCTCGGCGCCGGTGCTCGATCTGGATGGCAGGCTGGTTGGCCGCGTGACGGTCAACGAGGTCGTTGACTACATCCGCGAAGAAGCCGAGCACGAACAACTGGCCCAGGCCGGTCTGCGCGAGGAAGAGGATATTTTCGCCTCGGTCTGGGACTCGGTCAAAAACCGCTGGGCCTGGCTGGCGGTCAACCTGGTGACAGCCTTCATTGCATCGCGGGTGATTGGCGCCTTCGAGGATTCCATCGAGAAACTCGTGGCGCTGGCTGCTCTGATGCCGATTGTTGCCGGGATTGGTGGCAATTCGGGCAACCAGACGATCACCATGATCGTCCGCGCCATTGCCATGGGGCAGGTTCAGCCCGATGCCATGCGCCGCCTGCTGCGCAAGGAACTCGGCGTGGCGACGATTAACGGCCTGATCTGGGGCAGCCTGCTCGGGATTGCCGCGTGGTGGCTCTACGGCAGCGTCAAACTCGGCCTGGTGATGACCTCGGCAATGACCCTGAACCTGTTGCTGGCGGCGTCGGCTGGCGTCGGCATTCCGCTGCTGCGCCAGAAATTCGGCGCCGATCCGGCGGTCGGCGGCTCGGTGATGATCACCGCGTTGACCGACTCCGGCGGTTTTTTCATCTTTCTCGGGCTGGCTACGTTGCTCCTGATGTAAGGCTGCTGCCGCCCAGGCGGTGCAGCATGCGATCGGCGGAGAGGACCATCAGGATGCGGCGCTCGACGTCGTCGGCATGCGGCTTGACCAGACTTTCGATCGGCGAATTACCCTCGTTCAACATGTCGGGCAGTGCTTCGATGCGGGCTGCCGGAATTTCGCTGACGGCGCCCAGCTGGTCGACCAAGATGCCGAAGCGGGCCTGCTGTTCCGGCACCTGCAGAACGACGATCTGCTGCTTGCCTGCCCTGTTTGCCCGGCGGCGCTCGTTCGCCGGCTGGCGCGAGGACAATATGGCCGACAGGTCGAACACGCTGATGGCCTGGTCGCGGTACATCAGGCAGCCGCAGAGAGCCTCCGAGACGCCGGGCAACGGGGTCAGGCGGTCGGTATCGACGGCTTCGACGACATGGCTGGAGCGCACGCCGTACCAGTTGCTGCCGACATAAAAGCAGGCGATATCGACGCTGTCGACGGCAGCTGCCAGTGGCCGCCGAGCGTAAGTGTCTACCAGCGTGCCGCGGCGCACCGTCAACTGTTCGGTGTCGACGATGCGATCCGACAGCGGCGAGAAGACCAGCGCCACGACCCCGCCGCGCTGGCCGTCGCCGGCTCCCAGATATTCGCGATAGCCGGAGCTCATCGACGAGCCAACGGCGTAGTAGGAGCCGTTGTAGATGACTACATTGGTGCAGCTTTCGCCTGCCTGCAGATTGAAAAACTCGTAGCCGATCATCAGCCGGCTGCCCGGCGGCAATTCCGGGTCGGTTGCGGCGATGACCCGGCCATCGCGTCCGGCGAACACGGCAAAGGCGCCGGCCACCGGCTGGCCGTCGGTCCGGCGCGGCAGCGCGTCGTGCAGCATGGCGTGAAACTGCGGCGTGGCATCGAAGACGACGGCGATGCCGCCGACCGGCTCGTCATCGGCAGCGCGCGCGCCAGCCGCATAGATGTACGTCGACTGATTGTCATACAGCGCGCTCGGCTCGAAGCCGGACACGCTATAGCTCTGCGTGTCGGCCAGGCCGAGGGCCGGTCGCACCCAGCCTTCGCTGAGTATTTTGCCCAGCCAGTCCTGGTAGGCCGGATTGGAGACGGCCAGCACGCGGCCACTCTGGTCGAACAGGATCAGGTTGCTGTAGACGGTATAGAGGCCGTTGATCCGGCGCAGTACTTCGGTCAGTCGCTGGCGTTGTGCCTTGTCGTGCGGGTCGGCCTGGGCCAGTTCTTCGCGGAAACTGCGGGTCAGTGCCCACCAGCGGCAGTCGTTGGCCCGCTCGTAAAGGTTGCGGTCCATCAGTTCGATGGCCAGCGCCGCCTGCCGCGTGCAAGTGGACAGCGCCGATGACACCACGGTTTTGTACAGACTGTCGGTCGATTCGCTGAACACCTGGTGGGTGCGCACGCCGGTGCTGCCGATTTCGCGCAGCAACACCTTGGCGAAGTCGGCATTCTGGGCGGCCAGCGCATCGCGCACCAACCAGACATAGCCGTTCCAGACGGCGCGGTTCAACTCGTGCTGGATGCTCGTGGCGCGCAACGGAATGTTGCGCAGCTCAGGGCTGAACAGGGTGCTGGTCTCCAGCACGCCATCCAGAAAGTCGTCTGGCACCTGCTCCAGTTCGTGCGCCTCGGCCATCTCGAAGGCATGATTGAGCGGAGCCAGTGCGTGACCGACCCAGCCCGGCCCGGCGTAGCCCTGGTAGCCCTGGGTTGGTCGGCTGGTTGCCAGGTATTCGCGGCCGGCGAAACGGACCACCCGACAGGCGGCATCGTCCACGATTTCGAGCCGGACCCCGGCCGGAAACTGGTAGGGATCGCTGCTGGCGATGACCTGCCCTTGCGCATCGAGCAGGGTAATCACGGTCCACTCGTCTTCGCCAATCAGGCTGTCGAATATCCGCCGGCACTCGTCCTGGAAGCGGAAGCACAGGCACAGCACGCCGAGCGGCCGGCTGCCGTCGGCGGCCATGACGCGATAGGCATAGACCAGCGGGCTGGTTTCGCCGGGCAGCAGATCGGTCGGGCGGAACACTTCGATATAGGCCTGCTCGGTCGTGAGGGCTTCCTCTAGCAAGGGGTCGGCCGATCTGACGACGGGGTTGCCTTCATCAAGCTGGGCCAGTACCTCGCCGGTCGGCGAGAGCAGGATGATGTTGTGGTAGACGGAGTATTTGCGCACATATTCGGCGAAATGCGCCTGCAAGGCTTGGCGTTCAGCCGCCAAGCCGGCGGCCGGCACGGCTTCGGTCGCCTCGGCGAAGGCGCGGATTTCGGCATCGCTGGCCAGAAAACCAATATCGGCTGTGCGCTCGAACAGGTTGCGGGTCAGGATGTCGATGGCCACGCGGGCGCTGGAGTCGAGATTGAGCGCGGCCTTCTGGTAGTGCTCGCGGGCCAGTTGGTCGAGCAACTGGCTGGCTAGTTGGTTGAAATCCTCGCGCATGCGGGAAATGTCGGTGCCGGAACAGAGCAGTTGGCCGAGCAGGCTCAGGTTGTCGTAGGTGGCCTGGATTTCGGTTAGTCGCTTCTGGTCGGCGCGAAGCCCTCCCATGAAGCCGGACAGATAATCAAGGCTGTTTTTCGAACGTGATCTGATGTGCTTGCTCATGCTGACTCTCCCTTTCTGCAAAGTACGGCGATCATCCCGGTGGATGTTGCGGTACAGCAAAAAGGGTGCCGGCTAGCAAAATGGCCGAATTTGACCGTGCAGGGTTGGCAAGTGCACCAATTGGGTGCTTTTGCCATCCAGCCATCATGCCGGGCACCGTGGCAGTGCGCCAACTCAGGGTGAGCCCGGCGTCACCAGCTTGAGTCCGACGATCCCGGCGACGATCAGCCCGATGCAGACAAAGCGCAGCACCTCGCGCGATTCGCCGAACAGAAATATGCCGAGGATTGCCGTGCCGACGGCGCCGATGCCGGTCCACACGGCGTAGGCCGTACCCAGCGGCAGCACTTTGAGCGACCAGCCGAGCAGGACAACGCTGGCGACCATCGCCACCAGCGTTGCCACCGATGGCCCGAGGCGGCTGAAACCCTCGGTGTATTTGAGCCCGACCGCCCAGCCGACCTCGCAGAGGCCGGCGATGAAGAGGATCAGCCAGGCGGAGCCGGAATTCACTTCTGCGTGGCGAACCAGGCGTCGGCGGCGGCGATGGTGGCCGCGATGTCGGCATCGCTATGGGCAGCCGAGACGAAGCCGGCTTCGAAGGCCGAGGGTGCGAAGTAATGGCCGGCATCTAGCATGGCGTGGAAGAAGCGGTTGAAGGCTTCCTTGTCGCAGGCCAGCACTTCGTCGTAGGTGCCCGGGCACTTCTCGGCGAAATAGAGGCCGAACATGCCGCCGATGTTCTGGGCGGAGAAGGCGACACCGTGCTTCTTGGCTGTGGCAACCAGACCATCGCACAGCGCCTTGGTCTTGGCGGTCAGCACCTCGTAGAAACCCGGCGCCTGAATGAGCTTCAAAGTGGCCAGACCGGCTGCCGTGGCGATCGGGTTGCCCGATAGCGTGCCGGCCTGATAAACCGGGCCGAGCGGGGCGATCTGTTCCATGATTTCGCGCTTGCCGCCGAAGGCACCGAGCGGCATGCCGCCACCGACGACCTTGCCGAAGGTGGATAGGTCCGGCGTGATGCCGAAAAGGCCCTGGGCGCTCTTCAGGCCGACGCGGAACCCAGTCATTACCTCATCGAAAATCAGCACCGAGCCGTTCTTCGTGGACAGCTCGCGCATGGCGTTCAGGAAGGCTTGGGTCGGGGCGATCAGGTTCATGTTACCGACGACCGGCTCGACGATGACGGCGGCAATCTTGTCGCCATGCTTGGCGAAGGCGTCGGCCAGTTCCTGCGGGTCGTTGTAGGTCAGGACCATGGTGTTCTCGGCGACGCCGGCCGGGACGCCGCTCGACGAGGGATTGCCGAAGGTCAGCAGGCCGGAGCCGGCCTTGACCAGAAGGCCGTCGGAATGGCCGTGGTAGCAGCCTTCGAACTTGATCAGGATGTCGCGGCCGGTGTAGCCGCGGGCCAGACGGATGGCGCTCATCGTCGCTTCGGTGCCTGAGGAAACCAGGCGCACCATGTCCATCGACGGCACCAGTTCGCAGAGCAGGTCGGCGATGTCGACTTCCTTCTCGGTCGGCGCGCCGAAGGACAGGCCATCGACGACGGCAGCCTGAACGGCGGCGATGACCTCAGGGTGAGCGTGGCCGAGGATCATCGGGCCCCACGAGCCGACGTAGTCGGTGTACCACTTGCCGTCCGCATCCTGCACTTTCGGGCCGACGCCCTTCTGGAAGAAACAGGGCGTGCCGCCGACCGAGCGGAAGGCGCGGACGGGCGAATTGACGCCGCCCGGGATGTGGCGCTGGGCGCGCTCGAACAGTTGCTGGTTGCGAGAGGTCATGACTGGGCTTCCTCGAAAAGACGTTGATAGGCGGTGGCGCGCGCCGCGATGTCGGGGGCGCTGAACAGGTCGGTGATGACGGCGAGCAGGTCGGCGCCGGCGGCGATGAGCGGCGGGGCGTTGGCCAGCGTGATACCGCCGATGGCGCAGCTTGCTACGGTCAACCGGCTTTTTGCGGCAAAAAACAAATCGCTGCTGGCGAGCGGCGCGTTCGGTTTGGTTGGCGACGGATGGACGGCGCCGAAGGCAACGTAATCGACGCCGGCCACCGCGGCTGCCTGGGCGGCTGCGAAGTCGGCGTAGCACGAGGCGCCGAGGATGCGGTTCGGACCGAGCATGGCGCGGGCCGCCATGAGGTTGCCGTCATCCTTGCCGAGATGCACGCCGTCGGCTTCGACGAGAAAGGCCAGGGCCAGATCGTCGTTGATCAGCAGCTTTGCATTGTGACGGCGGGTTAGTTCGCGCAGCGCCCGGGCGCGGGCGACGCATTCGGGCATCGCGCTGGTTTTGTCGCGGTATTGAACGATGCGACAACCGCCAGCCAATGCGGCCTCTACCTCGCTGAGCAGTCGGGCGCCATCGGCGTGTTCCGGGGTGATGGCGTAAAGGCCGCGCAATTCAGGCCTCATCTGATTTGCCATCGGGCTTTTCATCCTTGTTTCTTGCCGCCTCGTCATCTTCGCCACGCGCCCAGAAAAAGCGGTCCGGAATGAACTGCCCCATGCCGGCCCGGAAGCCGGCGGCCAAGGCCTGCCATGTGTAATCCTGGGCATCGTGTACGGCTTCTTCCATGTCGGCCCCACCGGCAATGCAGCCGGCAATGGCCGAGGCCAGCGTGCACCCCGAGCCGTGGTAACTGCCCGGCAGCCGTTCCCACTGGTCGCGCCGGATGACGCCTGCCGCCCCGTACAAAGTGTTAACCACTTGCGGCGTGTTTTCATGCGTGCCGGTAATCAGCACGTACTGCGCACCCATTTCGATCAGGCGCTGGGCGCATACGTCGATCGACGGCTCGCCTTCGTCCTCGTCGCTTTCGGCCAGTCGCCTCGCTTCGGGCGCATTCGGCGTGAGCAGCGTGGTCTGCGGCAGCAGCATTTCACGAATCGCCGAAATGACATCCTCGCCCGACAACTCGTCACCGCGCCCCGAGGCCAGCACCGGGTCGAAGATCACCGGGATCTCCGGGTAGTCCGAAATGATCTCTGCAACAGCAATGACATTCTCGACGCTGCCCAGCATACCGATCTTGAAGGCTGCCACCGGCATGTCCTCGAGCACCGTTCGCGCTTGCTGCTCGAGCATCTCGCCGCTAACCGCCTGCACGCTCTGTACTCCCACGGTGTCCTGGACGGTCAGTGCCGTCAGGGCGCTGAGCGGGTGGCAGCCAAGGCTGACCAGCGTCAGGATGTCAGCCTGCATGCCGGCGCCGGATGACGGGTCGCTGGCGGAAAAGACCAGTACCATCGGTGGGCAAGGCGGGGATGGGATGGTGGAATTCATCGATATTCGCGCCCTTGGCGGGAGCGAAGGGAATTGGGTAAGATGGCCGCGATTTTATCCGAATCTCGAGGCAGCCGAAGTGCTCATCGGAAAGCCGTAACACTGTGATCGGCATTGCCTTCCGGCAATACTTCCGTAGTATGATGCGCTGATAACGCCTCAGTCAGAGGCACAGGGGACAGGGAAAGTGGCTGATTTATCCAGACTGCGCGGCGTCAGGGTCATGGTCATCGACGACAGCAACACGATACGGCGCAGCGCCGAGATATTTCTCGTCCAGGCGGGTTGCCAGGTTGTCCTCGCCGAAGACGGATTCGATGCGCTGGCCAAGATTGCCGATCACCAACCAAGCGTGATTTTTTGCGACATCATGATGCCGCGCCTTGATGGCTATCAAACCTGCTCGCTGATCAAGAAAAATCCAAAATTCAAGGCCACGCCGGTCATCATGCTTTCCTCCAAGGATGGCCTGTTTGACCGGGCACGCGGTCGCATGGTCGGTTCCGACCAGTATCTGACCAAACCCTTCACAAAAGACAGCCTGCTGCAAACGGTCGCCACCTTTGCCTTGCCGGCCGAGACAGAATCCAACACGTAGCTCAGGGAGAGCGCATGCCTGTTAAAAACATTCTGGTTGTCGACGATTCGCCCACCGAGCGATTTTTTACCGTCGATGTGCTGACCAAGGCCGGCTATCAGGTAAGCACGGCCGAAACTGGCGAGGAGGGTATCGCCATTGCCAAGGCGACCAAGCCCGATCTGATCCTCATGGACGTCGTGATGCCCGGCCTGAACGGCTATCAGGCCACGCGCACCCTGACCCGCGATGAAGAAACCAAAAATATCCCGATCATCGTCTGCACTACCAAGGGGCAGGAAACCGACAAGATCTGGGGTTTGCGTCAGGGCGCAGTTGACTACCTCGTCAAGCCGCTGATTCCGGAAGAATTGCTGCAACGAATAGCCGCTCTGCCGTAATCCAGATGGCCCGGAAAACCAGCCTTCGTGATTTTCAGGAATATCTGGCGACGCGTCTGAGCAATGCGGCCAAGGGCAAGGGATCGTCTTCCTGGCTTGGTATCGAAGCCGGCGGCGAAGCCTGGCTGGTCGATCTGTCGGATGGCGGCGAGATCGTCCAGGCCTCCCAGTTGGCGTCGGTCCCAATGACCCGCCCATGGTTCGCCGGCATCGCCAATATTCGTGGCAACCTGCATGCGGTCAGCGATTTTTCGCTCTTTCGCGGCGGTCCGCCCATTGTCCAGAATGCCAACGCCCGCCTGCTGCTCATCGGTGCTCGTCATGGCGTCAATGCCGCGCTGCTCGTTTCGCGCATGCTGGGGCTGAAAAACCCCGAAGATTTCACCGCAGAACCGGCCGATGCTTCGATGCCGACCTGGGGTAAGCAGCGTTTTGCCGATACGCAGGGGAAAATCTGGCACAAGCTCTCGGTGCGCGAACTGCTCGCCGATCAGGATTTCATGAATATCGGGGTTTGACAGAGGGCTTTCGCCCCGGCCCCAAGTGGAGGATTTCCATGGCTTTCAGCTTCAAGCTTCCGAGTATCGGCCAAGGTGGCTCATCGGCCCAGATGACCGTTTCGACAGGGATGGCAGTGAGCAAAACCCCGTTGCCCGGGTTCCTCGCCGGGCAGCCTGTCGTGCAGCAAATGAAGATATTGGGCGGCATTTTCGTTGCCCTGCTCTTGCTGATCGCCGGTGTCGTTTTTCACGACAGTCGCGAATCGACCCATAACACGGCTTACATCGCAGCCTCGGGCGAAATGCGCATGCTTTCGCAGCGATTGGCCAAGGCTTCGTCACTCGCCCTGCAGGGCAACGTGGTGGCTTTCGGACAATTGAAGGAATCCCGCGAAACCTTCGGCAAGTTGTTTGACCAGCTTTCGAACGGGGGTGACATCGGCGGCGTCAGCGTTCCGGCTTCGCCCGACAGTGTTCGGCCGCAACTCGAGGCACTGGGGCAACGTTGGGAAACGACCGACAAGGACGCCGATACCGTGATCGCCCAGGAAGCGAACCTCGTTGCGCTGGGCAAGAACGTGGCCACCATCGACAGCAAGAATTCGGCAATGCTTGAGCTGACGGAGCAACTGGCTACCCTGAAGCTGCAGGCCGGTGCGTCATCGCGGGAGATTGCTTCGTCCAGCCAGCTAGTCATGCTGACCCAGCGGATTGCCAAGAATGCTTCTGCACTACTCGTCGGTGACGAAATCAGTCCCGAGGTGGCCTTCCTGCTCGGCAAGGATACCAACGCTTTCCGCGATATTCTGGGGGCCCTGAGCAAGGGAGGCAACGACGCCGACAGCCGTGCCAAGCTCGATAGCCTGGAGGCGGCGTTCAAGGAGTATCAGGGAGCGGTTTCCAGCATTCTCGGCAACATGCAGCCGCTGGTCCTCTCCAAACAGGCCGGTTCGCGGATTTTCCGCGAAAGCGAGGATCTGCTGAAAACCACCGACGATCTGGCCCTTGGATATCAACAGGGACTAAGCGAGCGTGGCATCTATGTGGTCTTGCTGATTTCACTGACCTTGCTGGCACTGGCCACGCTTGCCCTGCTGGCCAAGATTTATCTCGACGATACGGGACGCCGTGCGGCCGATGCAGAAGAGCAGCGTCATGCTTCGGAGCAGACCAACCGTGAAAACCAGGACGCCATTCTGCGTCTGATGAACGAACTGGGCGACTTGGCTGACGGCGACCTGACCGTGACCGCGACCGTCAGCGAAAACATCACGGGCGCCATTGCCGACTCGATCAACTACACCATTGAAGAACTGCGCGTGCTGGTCGGTCGTATCAACGACGCGGCGAACCGGGTGACGGCAGCAACCGAAATCGCCCGCCAGACCTCGGCTGAACTGCTCGATGCGGCGGAACGGCAATCGTCTGAAATTCAGGAGGCGGGTCAGTCTGCGCTGGAAATGGCGCGTTCGATGTCCGAGGTTTCCGATAACGCGTCGGAGTCTGCCCAGGTTGCCCGGCAGTCGCTGCAGGCTGCCGAAAAAGGTACGCTGGCCGTGCAGGATTCGATCAAGGGCATGAACGAAATTCGCAACCAGATTCAGGAAACCTCGAAGCGCATCAAGCGTCTGGGTGAAAGCTCGCAGGAAATTGGTGAAATCGTCGAACTGATTTCCGACATTACCGAACAGACCAACGTGCTGGCGCTGAACGCCGCCATTCAGGCCGCGTCGGCCGGTGATGCGGGGCGTGGCTTTACCGTGGTTGCCGAGGAAGTGCAGCGCCTGGCCGAACGTTCCGGTGAAGCCACGAAACAGATTGCGGCGATTGTGAAGACCATTCAGACCGACACCCAGGATGCAGTGTCCGCCATGGAACAATCGACCCGCGGTGTGGTCGAGGGGGCCAAGCTGTCCGATGCGGCCGGTCAGGCGCTCTCGGAGATTGGCGACGTGTCGCGCAATCTGGCCGACCTGATTCAGAGCATCTCAACGTCAACCCAGGATCAGGCGGATTCGGCCACCCAGGTGGCGCGCCTGATGCAGGACATCCTGCATGTAACGGAACAGACGACGGCCGGTACGCAGCGCACGGCGCAGGCGGTCGATGAACTGACCTCGCTGGCTTCCGAACTCAAGGGATCGGTTGCCGGCTTCAAGGTCGACTGACGACGAACGCGAGAGACTATGAACGCGGCAACGGAATTTGATTTGGGCCCGCTGACGTGGGTCAAGGGCGAAATTGATCTGGCCTTGCAACGCGCCGAGCAGGCGCTCGACGAGTATGTTGCGAGTGCTGACCGGACGCAGCTCAAGTTCTGTCGAACTCACGTTCACCAGGTGCATGGCGCACTGGCCATGGTCGGTCTGGAAGGGGTCACCCTGCTGACCGATTCAACCGAGTCCTTGCTTGCCGGAATGGAGGAGGATCGGTTGCCATCCGGTGACGCCGCCGTCACGGTCCTGCGCCAGACGCTGCACGCCCTGCGTCAGTATCTCGACGATCTCATGGCTGGCGAGCCCAACCATCCGCTCGTCCTGCTGCCGGTCTATCAGGCGCTGGAGGCGGCGCGTGGATTGCCTGGTGCGCATCCCTGCGACCTGTTTTACCCGGATCTTTCGCGTCGTCCGCCGAAACGCGATGGCGAAGTTCCCGTCCTTGATGCCGAGCAGTTGTTGCGCACGCTCAAGGTTAAGCGGATGCAGTTCCAGAAAGGCCTGCTGCGTTTGTTGCGCGATCCGGCGGATGCCGAACCCGGTCGCCGCATGATGCGCGAGGCCATAGCAGCAATCGAGGCGGTCCAGCCGACGCCGGCGGCCCGCTCGTTCTGGTGGATTTCGCTGGGTGTCCTCGATGCCCTGGCCGATCCCGTACTCGGTGCCGATCCTTCGTCGCGCCAGCTATGTTCCCGTATCGATGCCCAGATCCGCCGTCTGGTTGGCGGATCAAGCAATGTGGCCGAGCGTGTTCTGCGTGAGTCCCTTTATTACATCGCCCAGGCGCCGGCCGACCTGAGCCCGGGGATTGCCGAGATTCAGTCGGTTTTCAGCCTGCCCGATCTGTTGCCCAGCCCTGCCGACCAGGT
The DNA here is from genome assembly GCA_018828385.1 of Gammaproteobacteria bacterium. Taxonomy (GTDB): domain Bacteria; phylum Pseudomonadota; class Gammaproteobacteria; order Burkholderiales; family Rhodocyclaceae; genus Azonexus. The sequence continues at coordinate 36,718 of JAHJVE010000008.1, forward strand.
GGCGCAGCTTCCCTACCATGGCGAGTTGCGCAAATTGCGCGAGGCGCTGGCCGCAGTCGAAGAGTTGTGGGGGCGTTTTTGTACCGGCAATACGGGTAGCCTGCCTGGCTTTGCCGACAATGCGCGTACCTGCGCCCAGCTGACCGAGCAAATCGGACAAACCGATCTCAAACGACTTGGTCAGGGCTTGGGGGCCATTGCCAACTGGTTGTCCGAAGATTCTTCCCGTTTCAATGATGGCGTGGCCATGGAAGTCGCCACCACCATCCTGCTTCTCGAGAATGCGCAGGAAAACTTCCGGCGCCTGGGTACCGACTTTGCGCAACAGGTCGACCTCATGGTCGCTCGTCTCTACGCCTGCATTGCCGGGCGGCCAGCCGCCGACGACGAGGGTATTCCGCTGCTCGATGAAATGACCCGGCGGGCGCAGGAAAAATTGCTGATCGGCCAGGTGGGGCGCGAAATCCAGAACAATCTGGCCCAGATCGAACAGGCCCTTGACGGATTTTTCCGCGACCCGGCCAAGGCACACGATCTTGCCCAACTCGACAACCCGATCAAGCAGATCAGCGGTGCGCTGGCCATGCTCGGTCATTTTGGCGCCGTCAATTACCTCAAGGAATGTGCTGCCCGGATCCGGCAGTTTGCGCAGCCGGATTATCAGCCGATGAGCGAGGATTTCGAGGCGGTGGCCGACGAATTGTCGATGCTCGGTTTCTTCGTGGACTCGCTGCAAAATGGCGAAACCGATTTCGATGCCTTCGTCCGCCGTATGGCCGGCGGCGCATCGGATGAAGCGGCGCCCGAGTACGATGAATCCCCGGCGGCGCCGACCGTCGAAGCGCTGCTCTCCCAGCAGGCGCGTGACATGCAGGCCCTGGCCGATGCCCTCAAGGAGGCGCCGCAGGACGCCCGCCTGCACGATGAACTCAAGCAGAATCTGCAGGACATCCAGAAAGATGCCGATCTGGTGGCCAACCGCGAGCTCGGCGAATCGGCCAAGGCGGCGCTCGCCGCCCTGCAGTCCGGTGTCGAGGTTGACGCGGCCTTGTCCGGACTCAAGCCGCAGGCCCCGGATGCCCCGGCGCCATCGGCCGAAACCCTGCAGCTGGCCGAGTCGAGCCACGAAGAGATCGACGCCGAACTGCTCGCCATCTTCCTCGAAGAAGCCAACGAAGTGCTGGCTACCATCGACGAACAGAAAGCCGTGCTGGCTGCTACGCCTGACAATGTCGAGGCACTGACCACCGTTCGCCGTTCCATGCACACCCTGAAAGGTAGCGGCCGCATGGTCGGCCTCAAGGATCTCGGCGAAGCGGCCTGGGAGCTGGAGCAGACGCTCAACCTCTGGCTGCGTCAAGACACCGCGGTCACACCGGATCTCCAGCGCATGATCGACGATGCGCACGTCCTGTTCTCGGACTGGGTCCTGCATCTCGAATCCGCTCAGGGGGCGGCGCCCGATCCGTCGGCGCTGGTTGCGCTGGCGGCGCGGTTGCGCGGTGTTGAAGTCCCGGTCGTCGCAATGCCGGCGCCGGTCGTCGACAGTGCCCCGCTGGCGGTCGAGCCTGTTGAACAGCCTCCGATTGAGTCGCCTGAGGAGGCGTCGGAGCCGCTCGAAGAATCGATCGAGGCCTTGCCGGCAGTTGAAGAGATCGCCGATTTCGCCATCGAACTTCCCGAACTCGAGAGTGGCCCGGAAATCAGTGTTGAGCCGGAGCTGGCGCCGGAAGTTATCGACCTTCCGGCCTTGCCTGGCGACGAAGAGGCTTTTGCCGAGCCTGAGCAGCTGGAAGAACAGCCGGAAGAGCCGGTGCTACGGTCAACGCCGGAAAACGAGCAAATTTCAAATGCGCCGGAAGCGCCGCCAGAGCCGGCCAGCGAGGCGCCGACGCTCTACGACATCTTCCGCGAAGAAGCCCGCGGGCACCTGCAGACGCTGGTTGACAGCTACGCCGTCATCGACGCCGATCCATCGGCCCCGACCACATTCGAAATGACCCGCGCCGCCCACACCCTGGGCGGCATTGCGGCAACCGTTGGCATCATGCCGCTGCACCGCCTCGCCGTCGCGCTCGAGCACACCCTGCTGCGACGCGATGCATCGGGCCAGGCAGAAAGCATCGAAGGCATCGAAACCGTTCGTCAGGCCATCATCACGCTCGAAGACATGTTCGCCGGCCTGGCCCAGCAGCGTTCGCCGGACGAACAGGTGCAACTGATCGCCGCGCTCGAGGATGTATTTCATGCCCCCCTGCCCGCCGATGAGCCGGCCCCGGTCGGTGCCGAGATCATCGAGTTGCCGGGGCGGCCGGCGGATGCGCTGGAAACCGCCGTCGAGGCAGTCACCATCGCACCGGCGCCTGCCTTGCCGCTGCTCAACGACGAGCTCGACGAACAACTGCTGCCCATCTTCCTCGAAGAAGCCGTCGATCTGACGCGCGACCTGACCAGCCAGGTCCGTGCCTGGCGCGGCGACCCGGCCGGGGACGCGGCGCCGCATGCGATTGCCCGTCTGCTGCATACCTTCAAGGGCAGCGCCCGCATGGCCGGGGCGATGAATCTTGGCGAGGCCACCCACCAGCTTGAAGCCAGGCTCGAAGAGGCGGTGCGCGCGGGCCATGTGACGCCGGCCTTCATCGATGAAATCGAAAGCGGTTGCGATGTACTTGATCAGGCTGTCGAGCGCCTGCGTGCCGGTCCCCAGGAACCGGTCGTGGCGGAGACGGCGGAAGGGCCGGCGGATGTTGCCCAACCGGCGAGCCCATCGCCGACCACGGCCGAGGCCGAAGAATCCGATAGCGAAGCGGGTGGTCAGCGGGCAACGCTGCGCGTTCGCGCCGATCTCATCGACCGCCTGGTCAGCGAGGCTGGCGAATTGTCGATCGCCCGCACGCGGATTGAGGGCGAAATGCGCAGCCTCAAAGGCTCGCTGCTTGAACTGACTGAAAACGTCATTCGTCTGCGCCGCCAGTTGCGCGAAATCGAAATCCAGGCCGAGTCGCAGATCCAGGCGCGTGTCGCCCAGACGCCGGAGAACGAGGCCGATTTCGACCCGCTCGAACTCGACCGCTTCACGCGCTTCCAGGAGCTGACCCGCTTCATGGCCGAGTCGGTCAACGACGTGGCGACCGTGCAGCAGAGTTTGCTCAAGAACCTCGACGATGCCAATGCGGCGATTCTTGCCCAGTCGCGCCTCAATCGCAGCCTCCAGCAGGAACTCATGGGCGTGCGCATGGTGCCGTTCAACAGCCAGACCGAGCGCCTCTACCGCATCGTCCGGCAGACCGCCAAGGAAGTCGGCAAGCGGGCCAATCTGGACATCGTCGGCGGCCAGGTCGATATCGACCGTTCGGTGCTCGACAAGATGCTGGCGCCGATCGAACACATGCTGCGCAATGCCGTGACCCACGGTGTCGAAAGCCGCGACGAACGTCTTGCTGCCGGCAAGAACGAGGCTGGCGAAATCGTTATCAAGCTGTCGCAGGAAGGCAATGAAATCATCCTGGCCATGAGCGACGACGGCAAGGGGCTGGACGGTGACCGCATCCGCGCCCGGGCCGAGGCCATGGGTCTGCTCCAGCCGGGGCAGGCGGCGGATGAAGCCAAGCTGTTCGATTTCATCTTCCAGCCCGGTTTCTCGACGGCAGCCGAAGTGACCCAGCTGTCCGGCCGCGGCGTCGGCATGGACGTCGTGAAGACCGAGGTTGGCGAGATCGGCGGGCGCATCGAAATCCAGTCGCAACCCGGCCAGGGATCCACTTTCCGCCTCTACCTGCCGCTCACGCTGGCGGTAACGCAGACCCTGCTCGTTCGTGTCGGCAGCCATCTTTATGCCGTGCCGTCGACGATGATCGAACAGGTCAAGGAAATGAAGGAAAAGGCCCTCGCCGCCGTGCGCGAAAAGGGCGAGGTCGAGTGGCAGGGCAATCGTTATCCCTTCCATTTCCTGCCGCACCTGCTCGGCGATCTGGAGGCCGTGCCCGAGGCCCATCGCCAGTACTGGGTGCTGCTCTTGCGCTCGGGCTCGCAGCGGGTCGGCGTTCTCGTCGATGAACTCCGGGGCAACCAGGAAGTCGTCGTCAAGAACATCGGCGCCCAGCTCGCCCGCGTCGTCGGCATTGCCGGCGCCACGGTACTTGGCGACGGCAAGGTCGTGCTGATCCTCAACCCGGTGGCGCTGGCCAGCCGGACGACGGTTTCCCACGCCCACGCCGCGGTGCCCGCCATGTTGGCGCCGGTGATTGCGGAAGCGGTCAGCCTGCCGACTGTCATGGTTGTCGACGATTCGCTGACCGTGCGCAAGATCACCAGCCGCCTGCTCATGCGCGAGGGCTATCAGGTCATTCTGGCCAAGGACGGCGTCGATGCGCTGGAGCAACTGGTCGAGGTGACGCCGGATGTCATCCTCTCTGACATCGAAATGCCGCGCATGGACGGCTTCGATCTGGTCCGCAACCTGCGCGCCGATGCTCGCCTGAGTCGCTTGCCGGTCATCATGATTACCTCGCGGACGGCCGACAAGCACCGCAACTACGCGCTCGAAATCGGCGCCAATCATTACCTCGGCAAGCCTTACGACGAGGCGGAGTTGCTTGGCCTGGTGGCTGGGTATTGCAAAAAATAGCCTGAATTTCCGGTTGACCGTGGGAATCCTGCGGTCAACCGGGGAAAAGCCCTATTTTTTAACTATGGCGTAGCGCGCCAACGTCTTTTCCCGGGCCGCTGCGTGATCGACGATCGGCGCCGGGTAATCCCGCCCGATCACCACGCCGATGCTTTCCTGCTCCATACGTCCCATTCGCCACGGTGCATGAATATATTTGTTGGCGACTTTCGCCAGCTCGGGCACGTAGCGGCGGATGAACCTGCCGTCCGGGTCGAAGCGCTCGGACTGCGTCACCGGATTGAAAATGCGGAAATACGGTTGCGCATCGCAGCCGGTCGACGCCGCCCATTGCCAGCCGCCGTTGTTGGCCGAAAGGTCGAAGTCGTTGAGGCGTTCGGCAAAGTAACGCTCGCCGAGCCGCCAGTCGATACCGAGATCCTTGCTCAGAAAAGAGGCGACGATCATGCGCAGCCGGTTGTGCATCCAGCCGCTGTGCTTGAGCTGGCGCATCGCCGCATCGACCAGTGGATAGCCGGTGCGCCCATCCTGCCAGGCGGCCAGGCCCGCCGGCCAGTCGTCCCAGCGCACGGCATCGTAGGCCGGCTTGAAAGCGCTGCCGACGACGTGCGGAAAATGATCGAGGATCATGAAATAGAAGTCGCGCCAGATCAGCTCGTTGAGCCAGGTGCTGTCCCCGGCCTTCAGTGCCGTGCGGACCAGTTCGCGGATGCCGATGGTGCCGAAGCGCAGATGCACCGACAGATAGGAAACGCCCTTGACCGCCGGGAAGTCACGCAGGGCGCCGTAGCGTTCGATGCGCCCCTGGCGAAAATCGTCCCACAGCTCGCGGGCGCCGCTCATGCCGGGGCGGATGCCCAGTTCGTCGAGGTCGGTCGGCGCGAAACCGAGCTCGACCAGGGTCGGTACGCCGGCCGATTCAGCGCCGGCGAACTGCCCGCGGCAAGGCCACTCGGCGCTGTCGGCTACGGTCAACCGCTTGAGCCAGGCATTTTTGTAGGGCGTGAACACCGAGAACGGGTTGCCGGCCTGGGTGAGTACCTCGTTGCCGTCGAATACGGCCTGATCCTTGAAATCATGGAAGTCCACGCCCTCGCCACGCAGCGTTTCGGCAACCCGCGCATCGCGCTGTTTGGCGGCCGGTTCGTAGTCACGGTTGGTATACACCGCCGACACGCCGAGTTGCCGGGCCAGGGCGGGGATTTCCTGGTCAGCCCGGCCATGGCGAACGATCAGCCCGCCACCGCTGGCGCGCAGGGCGGTATCGAGTTCGACCAGCGATTCACGAATGAAATGCACCCGCCGGTCGCGCCGCGAAGGCAAGGCATCGAGGATGTCGCGGTCGAAAACAAAGACGCAATAAACCGCTTGCGCCTCAGCCAGCGCCGCGCTCAGGGCGGCGTGGTCATGGTCGCGCAGATCGCGGCGAAACCAGACGAGGGCTTTTTCTTTTTTCATGGTTGGTTTGTACCCTCCCGACGATTAAAATTCCAGCCATGGACAACGTCAACCTGACCGACAACTTCCTCATCGCCATGCCGACGCTGGAAGACCCCTATTTCTCGAATTCCCTGATCTACATTTGCGAACACAATGCGAACGGGGCGCTGGGGATTATCGTCAATCGTCCAATCGACATGAACCTGGCCGGCCTGTTCGACAAGATCGATATCAAGCTGACGGCCGAAAGCCTGGCCGATCTGCCGGTCTATTTCGGTGGCCCGGTCCAGCTTGATCGCGGCTTCGTCCTGCACCGTCCGATCGGCCACTGGCAGTCCACGCTGGCCGTGAACAGCGAGGTCGGCCTGACCAGCTCGCGCGACGTGCTCAACTCCGTGGGCAGCGCCGGCTTGCCGGCCGAGATCATCGTCACGCTCGGCTACTCGGGCTGGGATGCCGGTCAGCTGGAAGAAGAACTGGCGCAGAACTCGTGGTTGACCGTACCGGCCATGGCCGAAATCCTCTTCGATCTGCCGCCGGAAGAACGCCTGCCGGCCGCCATGCAAAAGCTTGGCATCAGCTTTACCCAGCTCTCCGACGTGGCCGGTCACGCATGAGCGGATTCGTTCGGTGATGGGCACTGTCCTCGCCTTCGATTTCGGCGAAAAGCGCATCGGTGTGGCCACCGGCGAGACCCTGCTCGGCACGGCCCACCCGCTGACCACCATTCATGCCGAATCCAACGACGACCGGTTTGCCGCCATTGGCAAGCTCATTGCCGAATGGCAGCCGGAGCAACTGGTCGTCGGTCTGCCCTGCCACATCGACGGCACGCCGCATGAAATGACCCGGCTGGCGACCAAGTTCGCCGAGCGCCTCAAGCGCCGTTACAAACTCCCGGTCGGTTTCGCCGACGAACGCCTGACCTCGGTCGACGCCGAAACCCGCCTGCGCGAAACCGGTCGCAACAGCAAATCCGCCAAGCCGCTGCTCGATGCCGTGGCCGCCCAACTCATCCTTCAAACCTGGTTCGAAAGCCCGCACCATGTCACCCCAGCCTGAAGTACTACCCGACGCCGAGGCGCAATGTCGCCAGTTGGCCGAGCTCATTCGTCCGAATTTGTCGCGCAAGCCGGCCCTGGTCGGCATTTACAGCGGCGGCGCCTGGATCGCCGAGCGGCTGCGCGAACTGCTCGACCTGCCGGAAGACATCGGCCTCATCGACGTCTCCTTCTATCGTGACGATTTCGCCGAAAAAGGCCTGCACCCGCAATGCAAGCCGACGGTCATTCCCTTCGACGTCGAAGGTCGCCACCTGATCCTCGTCGATGATGTGCTGTACACCGGCCGCACGACGCGGGCCGCGATCAACGAGCTGTTCGACTACGGTCGCCCGGCCTCCATCGAACTGGCCGTGCTGGCCGACCGCGGCGGCCGCGAGTTGCCGGTCGCCGCCACCTACGGCGCCTGGGCGGTGGAGCTCAACGACCACCAGAATCTGGTGCTCGCCAAACAGGATGACGGTCGTCTGGCCTGGAGAATGGAAAATGCATAACCCGCAGTTGAACAAGGACGGCGAACTGACCCATCTGCTGTCGATCGAAGGCCTGCCGCAGCGCATCCTGACGCAGATACTCGACACCGCCGAGTCGTTCATGGAAGTCTCCGCCCGCGAAGTCAAGAAGGTGCCGCTGCTGCGCGGCAAGAGCGTCTTCAACCTGTTCTTCGAGAACTCGACGCGGACGCGGACGACCTTCGAGATCGCCGCCAAGCGTTTGAGCGCCGACGTCATCAACCTCGACATCAACAAGTCGTCCACGGCCAAGGGCGAAACCCTGCTCGACACCATCGACAACCTCGTCGCCATGCACGCCAACCTGTTTGTCGTGCGTCACGCCTCGAGCGGCGCGCCTTACCTGATCGCCGAGCATCTGCAGCGCATCGGCCGCGACGACGTGCATGTCGTCAATGCCGGTGACGGCCGCCACGCCCACCCGACGCAGGGCCTGCTCGACATGTACACCATCCGCCATTTCAAGAAGGACTTCACGCAACTGCGGGTGGCCATCGTTGGCGACATCCTGCATTCGCGCGTTGCCCGTTCGGACATCCACGCCCTGACCACGCTGGGCGTCCCCGAAGTCCGCGCCATCGGCCCGGAAACCTTGCTGCCCAAGCATCTCGACAAACTTGGCGTGCATGTCTTCCACGACATGAACGAAGGTTTGAAAGACGTCGATGTCGTCATCATGCTGCGCCTGCAGAACGAGCGCATGAACGGCGCCCTGCTGCCCTCGGCCGGCGAATACTTCCGCCACTACGGCCTGACGCCGCAGAAGCTCGCGCTGGCCAAGCCGGACGCCATCGTCATGCACCCGGGGCCGATGAACCGCGGCGTCGAAATCCATTCGGCGGTGGCCGATGGTGCGCAGGCCGTGATCCTGCCGCAAGTCACTTTTGGCATCGCGGTGCGCATGGCCGTCATGAGCATCGTTGCGGGGAATTGAGATGAACATCGAAATCAAGAATGGCCGCGTAATTGACCCGAAAAACGGCGTTGACCGTAGCACTTCGCTATTTGTCGCCAACGGCAAGGTGGCCGGGCTGGGCGAAGCGCCGGCCGGCTTTGCTGCCGACAGAAGCATCGATGCCGCGGGCTGCGTCGTCTGCCCGGGCCTCATTGACCTCGGCGCCCGCCTCAACTCCATCGAGGCCGAACTGGCCGCCGCCGTCGCCGGGGGCGTCACTTCGGTCGTCGTCCCGCCCGACGCCGATCCGCCGCTCGACGAGCCGGAACTGGCCGACCGTCTCGTTCATCGCGGCGCCGAAATCGGCAAGGCCCGCGTCCTGCCTCTTGGCGCGCTGACCCTCGGCTTGCAGGGCGAGCGCCTGGCTGAACTGGCCGGTCTCAAGAAGGCTGGCTGCGTCGCCTTCTCGCAGGCGAACCGGACGGTGATCGATACCGAGGCGCTGCTCCGCGCCATGGAATACGCCGCGACCTTCGACTTCGCCATCTGGCTGCAGCCGCAGGATCACTGGCTGTCGCGCAACGGCATCGCCCATGAGGGCGAGGTGTCGAGTCGTCTTGGTCTGGCCGGCATTCCGGTCGCCGCGGAAACCATCGCTGTCGGCACCATCGTCCAGCTCGTGCGCGATACCGGCTGCCGAGTGCATCTGACCCGCCTGTCGTCAGCGGCCGGCGTGGCCCTCGTCCAGCGCGCCCAGCATGAAGGCCTGCCGGTGACTTTCGACATTGGCGTCCATCACCTGCTGCTCACCGAGAACGACATCGGCTTCTTCAATCCGCATGCCCGTTTCTGCCCGCCGCTGCGTGCCCAAAGCGATCGTCAGGCACTGTCGAAGGCCGCCGCTGCCGGGCTGGCCGCCATCTGCTCGGACCACACGCCGGTCGGCGCCGACGACAAGTTGCTGCCGTTCGGCGAAGCCAAACCGGGGGCGACCGGCCTCGAGGTGTTGTTGCCGCTCACCCTGAAATGGGCCGAAGAAGCCGGCGTCAGCCTGTCTGACGCGCTGGCCCGCATCACCTCGGCACCGGCCGCCGTTCTCGGCTTGCCCGGCGGTCAACTGGGCGTCGGCGCGGCAGCCGACATCTGCATCTTCGATCCGGAAGCGACCTGGCAATTGACGCCGGAAGCGCTCAAGAGCCGTGGCAAGAATTCGCCATGGACCGGCTACATGATGACCGGCAAGGTGAAGTCCACGCTGGTGGGCGGGCGCCTTGTCTACAACGGCTGAGGTGCTGGCTGGTTTGTTATCCTGGCGGCATATTGAAATAGAATAATGGCGCGACGGGCAATTTGCCCGCCGCGCTTTTTTTCTATGGAGACCAGGATGAAACGCTTATTGGCAGTGATCGCGCTGTTCGTGGCCGGGATGGGATTTGCCTGTGCCGCAGTCAATATCAACACCGCTTCGGTCGACGAACTCGATGCGGTCAAGGGCATCGGCCCGGGCAAGGCGAAGGCCATCGTCGACTACCGGACCAAGAACGGCCCCTTCAAGTCGGTCGATGACCTGAACGGCGTCAAGGGCTTTGGTGACAAGAGCATCGCCAAGTTGCGCAAGGAACTGAGCGTCGGCGAAACGCCGGCCAAGTCAGCGAAGAAGTAACGCACTGACCGGGCGACGGACAGCCCGGCTGTCCGCCGCCCGGTCAGCGTCTCGGCACCGGTTCTCCGTCCTTTCCGAGCTGTCGATTCATGGTTTAATCGCCGCATGGATCCACAGCTCACGACGGCCACCCAGCGCATCATCAAAATCCGGCGCGACTACAACACCTGGGTTGCCAACGAGACCCTGGAAGATTACGCGCTGCGGTTTACGCCGCGCAGCTTTCGCAAATGGTCGGAACTGCGCGTCGCCAATACAGCCTTTGGCGCAGCCTCGTTTCTGGTCCTCGAAGCAGTCGGTGCGACGATGCTCGTTCAGGCCGGTTTTCTCAACGCCTTCTGGGCGATTCTCGCCACCGGCCTGATCATCTTCCTGATCGGTCTGCCAATCAGCGTCATGGCGGCGCGGCACGGGTTGGACATGGACCTGCTGACGCGCGGCGCCGGCTTCGGCTACATCGGCTCGACGATTACCTCGCTGATCTACGCCAGTTTCACCTTCATATTCTTCGCCCTCGAAGCGGCCATCATGGCCTACGCACTCGAGCTCGCTTTCGGCATTCCGCCAGTCTGGGGCTATCTGATCTGCGCGCTGGTCGTCATCCCGCTGGTCACCCACGGCGTCACGGCGATCAGCAAACTGCAGGCATGGACCCAGCCGCTGTGGATTTTCCTGCTCGTCCTGCCCTACGCCTTCCTGTTTCTTGAAGACCCGCAGGCGCTGTCCGGTCTCTGGCAGTACGGTGGCGAGCGGGGTGGCGATGCGAGTTTCAATCCGCACCTGTTTGCCGCGGCGCTGACCGTCGGCATCGCGCTCGTCACGCAGATGGCCGAGCAGGTCGATTACCTGCGCTTCATGCCGGAAAAAACGCCGGCCAACACGCGGCGCTGGTGGCTCGCCGTCATCATCGGCGGGCCGGGCTGGGTCGTGCCCGGCGTCCTCAAGATGCTCGGCGGCGCGCTGCTCGCCTGGCTCGTGCTGCGCAACGGCATCCCGGCCGAAAAGGCGGTCGACCCGAACCAGATGTACCTGATTGGCTTCTCGCACGTCTTCGATAACACGACCCTGGCCATCGCCGCGACGGCGCTGTTCGTCGTCATTTCGCAGCTCAAGATCAATGTGACGAACGCCTACGCCGGCTCGCTGGCCTGGTCGAATTTCTTTTCCCGGCTGACGCACAGCCATCCCGGTCGTGTCGTCTGGGTCGTTTTCAACACGCTGATCGCGCTGTTGCTCATGGAGCTCGATGTTTTCCAGGCGCTTGGTCAGGTGCTCGGCCTCTACTCCAATATCGCCATTTCGTGGATGGCCGCCGTCGTCGCCGACCTCGTCATCAACAAACCGCTCGGCCTGTCGCCGCCGGGCCTGGAGTTCAAGCGCAGCCATCTGTACGACATCAATCCGGTCGGCGTCGGCGCCATGGCGATTGCCTCGGCGCTGTCGGTGGGCACCTTCGTCGGGCTGTTCGGCGAGGTTCTCCAGCCCTACGCACCGTTCGTCGCGCTGGCCGCAGCTTTCCTTATTTCGCCGCTGATCGCGTGGGGAACGGGCGGTCGCTACTACCTCGTTCGTCCAAACGAGATTCCTACGGTCAACCGGAAAAAATGCTCAATTTGCGAACGCGAGTACGAGGGCGAGGACATGGCTTACTGCCCCGCCTATCAGGGCGCGATCTGCTCGCTGTGCTGTACGCTCGACGCCCGTTGCCATGACCAGTGCAAGCCCCAAGCCAGCCTCGGCGCGCAATGGAACGCCGTGCTCCGGCGCATCCTGCCCAAGGCGGCGCTGCCTTATCTCGAGACCGGCCTCGGCCATTACCTGCTGCTGATGACCGGCATCGTGCCCATCCTCGCGCTCATTCTCGGCGTGCTCTACACCCACGAACTGCTGGCCCTCGGTGCGCCGGAACCGGCCGTCATCGCCCGCCTGCAGGACAGCTTCATCAAGACCTTCGCCGCCTTGCTCATGCTCTCCGGTGTCATCGCCTGGTGGATGGTGCTGACGCAGGAGAGCCGGCGCGTCGCGCAGGAGGAATCGAACCGCCAGACGCAATTGCTCATGCAGGAAATCGAATCGCACCAGCGCACCGACGAGGCCCTGCAAAAAGCCCGCGTTGTCGCCGAGCACGCCAACCAGGCCAAGAGCCGCTACATCACGGCGATTAGTCACGAATTGCGCACGCCGCTCAACAGCATCCTCGGCTACGCCCAAATCCTCGCCGCCGACGAGGACGTGCCGCCCAACCGCGCGCAGGCGGTCAGCGTCATTCGCAAATCCGGCGACCACCTGCTGTCGGTCATCGAAGGCACGCTCGACATCGCCCGCATCGAGGGCGGCAAGCTGACGCTCGACGTCAAGGCCATGGATTTCCCCGAACTCATGCAGCAGATCGTCGGCATGTTCGAACTGCAGGCGCGCAACAAGGGGCTGAGCTTTGAGTACCGGCCGCTCGGCGAGATCCCGGCCGTCGTGCGGGCCGATGAAAAACGCCTGCGCCAGATCCTCATCAATGTATTGGGCAATGCCGTCAAATTCACCGTGCGCGGCGGCGTGACTTTCGGCGTCGAATGCCGGCGCGACATGGCCATCTTCGAAATCCGCGACACCGGCCCCGGCATCCCGGCCGCCGACATGCAGCGCATTTTCGAACCTTTTACGCGCGGCAGCAGCGTGCAGGCCGGTGGCAGCGGCGTCGGTCTGACCATCGCCCGCATGTTGACTGACCTCATGGGCGGCGAAATGCAGGTGTCGAGCACACCGGGCGAGGGCACGCTGTTCCGCATCCGTCTCTTCCTGCCCTCCGTCCATTCGGCGCAGGCGGCGAAGGAACTGCCCAAACTCAACCGTATTGGCTATGTCGGCGTGCGGCGCCGCATCCTCGTCGTCGATAACGAAAAGGTCGACCGCGACCTGCTGCAGAACGTCCTCGAACCACTTGGCTTCGTTGTCGAGCAGGCCGCCAGTGGCTACGAATGCCTTGCCGCCGTACCGCGTTTCGCGCCACACCTGATTTTCATGGACCTCGGCATGCCCGGCATCGACGGCTGGGAAACCATCCGCCGCCTGCGTCAGCAGGGCCACAACGAGGCCAGCATCGCCATCCTCTCGGCCAACGCCTACGACAAGGGGCTCGACAACGATGTCGGCATTCAGCCCGAGGATTTCATCGTCAAGCCGCTCAAGGTCGACGAACTGCTCGCCTGGCTGGGCCGCAAGCTCGATCTCGAATGGGTCATTGCCGATGCGCCGGTCGCCGCAACCCCCGCCGCAGCGCCCGAACCCCTGCCGCTACTGCCGCCCGACGAAACCGAAATGGCCGCGCTCGACGAACTGATCACTCTTGGCTACCTGCGCGGGATTCTCAACAAACTCGCTGAAATCGAGCGGCTGGATGCCTCGCACACCGAATTCGTCCGCATCCTGCGCGATCTTGCGCGACAATTCCAGTTCGATGCGATGAAGGAAATTCTCAGGAAAATGCGCGATGTCGCCCGTTGATCGGACCATCTCCGACATCGTCCTGATCGTGGACGATGTACCGGAAAACCTCTCCCTGCTGCACGACGCGCTCGATGATGCCGGCTACACCGTGCTCGTCGCGACGCATGGTGAAGCGGCGCTGCAACGCGCCCGGCAGAGCCTGCCCGACGTCATCCTGCTCGACGCCCTGATGCCCGGCATGGACGGCTTTGAAGTCGCCCGCCATCTGAAGGCCGACTTCACGACCCAGCACATTCCCATCGTCTTCATGACCGGCCTGACCGAAACCGAGCACGTCGTCGCCGCCTTCGCCGCCGGCGGTGCCGATTACGTCACCAAGCCGATCCGCCCGGCCGAGGTGCTCGCCCGCATCGCCGCCCACATGGCCAACGCCCGGCAGATGAAGCAGGCGCGCAGCGCGCTCGACGCCTTCGGCCAGGCCACCGTCGCCGTGCGCGCCGCCGACAGCAAGATCGTCTGGCAGACGCCGCTGGCCCGCGGCCTGCTCAACGCTTACTTTGCCAACCCGGAAACCGTCGCCCCGGAAGAACTGCTGAGCTGGATCGCCGCCGCCCTGCGCGCCCGCGCCGACGGCCGCGATGCGCCCGCGCTACTTATCGCCGAAGGCAACAAACGCCTGCTCGCCTCCTTCCATGACCAGACCGGCGACGACGAATGGCTGGTCGTGCTGCGCGAGGAAAACGACGCTTCGGCCGTCGAGTCGCTGATCGCCGCCTTCCGCCTGACCCAGCGCGAGGCCGAGGTGCTCTACTGGGTGGTGCAGGGAAAAACGAGCAACGACATCGGCGAAATCCTCGGCAACAGTCCGCGCACGGTCAACAAGCACCTCGAACACGTCTTCGAGAAACTCGGCGTCGAAACGCGGACGGCAGCGGCAAATCTGGCCATGAGCAAGATGCGCGGGGCCTGAGGCATTTCAATTTTGGGCATTTTTTCCGGTCGACCGTAGCACTCACTCCCCGCTACGCAGCCCTACGCAATCTAACGTATTTCTCTGGAATAACCCCGGCCGTAATCTGGCGCTGCACTGCAACAACGCAGACCAGATTTCCCAACTTCCGAGGAGCTTCCATGAGCAATCGTCGCAACTTCATCAAGGCAACCGTTCTCGCCGCCGCCCTGTCGTCCATCGGCATGGCCGCTCAAGCAGCAGACACCATCAAGGTTGGCGTGCTGCATTCCCTGTCCGGCACCATGGCCATTTCCGAGACCGCGCTCAAGGAAACCGTGCTGATGACCATCGACGAAATCAACAAGGCCGGCGGCGTGATGGGCAAGAAGCTCGAGCCGGTCGTCGTCGACCCCGCTTCCAACTGGCCGCTGTTCGCCGAAAAGGCCCGCCAGTTGCTGACCAAGGACAAGGTCGCCGTGACCTTCGGCTGCTGGACCTCGGTGTCGCGCAAATCGGTGCTGCCGGTTTACAAGGAACTGAATGGCCTGCTCTTCTACCCGGTGCAGTACGAGGGCGAAGAACTTGAAAAGAACGTCTTCTACACCGGCGCCGCCCCCAATCAGCAAGCCATCCCGGCCGTCGAATACCTGATGTCGAAGGACGGCGGCGAAGCC
This sequence comes from Gammaproteobacteria bacterium, assembly GCA_018828385.1. Taxonomy (GTDB): domain Bacteria; phylum Pseudomonadota; class Gammaproteobacteria; order Burkholderiales; family Rhodocyclaceae; genus Azonexus. The sequence continues at coordinate 51,983 of JAHJVE010000008.1, forward strand.
AAGCGCTTCGTGCTGCTCGGCACCGACTACGTCTATCCGCGCACCACCAACAAGATCCTGCGCGCCTTCCTGAAGTCCAAGGGTGTTGCTGACGCCGACATCATGGAAGACTACACACCGTTCGGCCACAGCGATTACCAGACCATCATCGCCAAGATCAAGAAATTCGCCTCCGAAGGCAAGAAGACCGCCGTCGTCTCCACCATCAACGGCGACTCCAACGTGCCGTTCTACAAGGAACTCGGCAACGCCGGCCTGAAGGCCACCGATGTGCCGGTCGTCGCCTTCTCGGTCGGCGAAGAAGAACTGCGCGGCGTCGATACCAAGCCGCTGGTCGGCCACCTGGCGTCGTGGAACTACTTCATGTCGCTCAAGAACCCGGAAAACACCAAGTTCGTGAAGATGTACCGCGACTGGGCCAAGAAGGCCAAGCTGCCGAACGCCGACAAGGTTGTCACCAACGACCCGATGGAAGCCACCTACATCGGTATCCACATGTGGAAGCAGGCCGTCGAGAAGGCCAAGTCGACCGACACCGACAAGGTCATCGCCGCCATGGCCGGCCAGACCTTCAAGGCACCGAGCGGCATCATGTCGAAGATGGACGAAAAGAACCACCACCTGCACAAGTCGGTATTCATCGGCGAAGTGAAGGCCGACGGCCAGTTCAACGTCGTCTGGAAAACGCCCGGCCCGGTGAAGGCCCAGCCGTGGAGCCCGTTCATCGCCGGCAACGACAAGAAGAAGGACGAGCCGGAAATGAAGTAATCCGGATCTACTGTCAGTCGCAGGAACGGGGGCTTTGGCCCCCGTTTTTATTTCGTCTGGTGCCGCTCAACCCGGGGCGCGTAGTTCTTGCAGTACGCCATCCAGCGCTTCGCCACTGACCGGCTTGAACAGAAAGTCGTTAAACCCGGCCATGCGCATATGGGCAACATTGAAAATGTCGGTATGGGCCGTATAGGCCACCACCGGCAGGTCGAGCAATTCCAGCTCTTCGCGAATGATCTGGCACAGCTCGATCCCTGACATGCTGAACATCATGATGTCGAGCATCACCAGATCGAAGGCCTCTTCCTTGAGGCGCGTCAGGGCGGTTTCTGAGCAGTGTTCTTCGATTACCTCATAACCGCGATGGATCAACATGCTCGATAAAATGACGCGCATCAGGGCATTGTCATCGACAACCAAGGCGCGCTGTGGGGCTCGATCCGGGTTTGTGTGCTTCGGCATATGACCTCCAGAGTCAATCTGCCAGGGGGGCGGTAGTTGTTTATATCTGGTTGTTTTTGATATTTAAGTAATTTTAATTAAGTAAGTCAATAAAATTGTCGGTCGCCTTGGGCTCGAAAAGTCGCAAGAACGGTGGCCGTGGCCCCCGTTCCTGTGCTGCCGTATCAGTGCGTTTGCCTCAGACGCGCAACAGCGCCTTGACCAGGCGTTCCGACAGCTGGTCTTCGGTGAATTGCGGCTCATTTGGCGGGTAGAGGGAGTTTTCCTCGATCTCGAAGCCCTCGGCGGCGGACAGGGCACGGAGTTCCTTGATTTTCAGGCAGGCCTTCAACTGGGCGCCCAGTTCGGGATTGGCCCTGGCTTTTTCAGAAAAGGCCTTGATCGGTGCAACGGACATGTTTTCTCCTTGGGTTAAAACAAAATGGGCAGTGCCTGGGTGGCCGGATCAGGCCGGGTAGTCCAGCTTTTCCGGATCGTCCCCGGCGTTCTGAATCACGGCCTGGGCCAGCCTGCCGTCCGGGTGATAGTGGTAATCGTGACAAATCTCGATCTCGCCATAAACACCTTTTCGCAGCGCTTGAGCAAGCCGCCGGCGTCAAACGCCCCGCGGTAGAAGGTGTTGCGGTTGCGCATGTCGTCAGCGGCGAGTTCGCCTACCAGGTTGAGTGGCAGACGAGCGCCGCTGTAGCTCGTGAAGTAGCGGATGGTCAGATCGGAGGAGGTCATGGCTGGTTCGGGTTTGTCGGATAGACCACAAAAACCCGCTAAAAAAGCAGGTCAGGGACTGATCTAGCAAATTCAGGACCAAGCGCGCCCGGCGCCGCCAAGGCCGTGCCGGCACACCCTACGCAATTCATCGTATTCCGGATCGCCGGCCCGCCCCGTAACCTGTCGTTGCACTGCACAAATTGCGGACGGACCCTTCATGAAAAAAATATTGATTGCTTTATTGCTCAGCCTCGGCAGCCTGTCGGCGCTGGCCGCGCTTGATCCGGGACGGGTGCGGCAGCTGGCGGCCGAGGATTCGAGCGACAAGGTGGCGGCCATTCAGCAGATCACCGAGAACGCCGACCCGGATGCCGTGCGCGTCCTGACGGCGATGTCCGAGGACAGTCTTTACCTGGCTGGCGACAAGGCGGTGATCATCACCGACGACAGCGCCTTCGACGCGGCGACGGGCGAAGCGATCAAGATGCCGGCCAACCCGGAGAGCATCACGGTCAACAACCGCATTCGCGGCGAACTGGCCAGCGCGCTGGCCGCGCTCAAGCTGTTCGATGCCGACCGCGAGGTCCGCCTGGCCTCGGCCGAGGAATTGCAGAGCAAGGTCAGCGCCGGCATGGCGCCGCTGCTCAAGAAGGCGCTGGACAAGGAAAGCGATGCCGAGATCAAGGCCCTGCTGAAGCTGGCCTACGCCCAGGCCAACCTCGGCAACGCCGACCCGGTGGCGCGTCTGGCTGCCGTCAAGGCGCTGGCTGAAACGTCGTCGCCGGTCATCAAGAGCGTCCTGCTGCCGCTCACCGACAAGGCCAATGAGCCGGACGACAAGGTGCGCTACGAAGCCATCGCCGCGGTGAAAGCCATCGACGGCCGGCTGGCCCTGGCCGAGAACGTCGGCCAGGCCTTTTCCGGCCTGTCGCTCGGCAGCATCCTGCTCCTCGGCGCGCTCGGCCTGGCCATCACCTACGGCGTCATGGGCATCATCAACATGGCGCACGGCGAGCTGCTGATGGTCGGCGCCTACGCCACCTACGGCATGCAGACGCTGTTCCGCGCCTACTTTCCTGACGCCATCGACTGGTATCTGCCGGCCGCCATCCCGGTCGCCTTCTTCGCCGCAGCGTTGGTCGGCGTCATCATGGAACGCACGGTTATCCGCTGGCTCTACGGCCGCACGCTGGAAACCCTGCTTGCTACCTGGGGCCTGTCGCTGGTGCTTATCCAGTCGGCGCGCGTGTTGTTCGGCGCGCAGAACGTCGAAGTTGCCAACCCGAGCTGGATGTCGGGCGGCATCGAAGTCCTGCCCAACCTGATCCTGCCGTGGAACCGCATCATCATCGTCGGCTTCGCCATATTCGTCCTGCTCCTGGTCTGGCTGCTCATGAACAAGACGCGGCTCGGCATGTTCGTTCGCGCCGTGACGCAGAATCGCCCGATGGCCGGCTGCGTCGGCGTGCCGACCTCGCGCATCGACACCATGGCCTTCGCCCTCGGTGCCGGCATCGCCGGGCTGGGCGGCGTCGCGCTGTCGCAAATTTCCAACGTCGGGCCGGACATGGGCCAGGGCTACATCGTCGATTCCTTCATGGTCGTCGTCGTCGGCGGCGTCGGCCAGTTGGCCGGCGCGGTCTGGGCGGCCCTCGGCCTGGGCATCTTCAGCAAGCTGCTCGAAGGCTGGGCCGGGGCGGTCATTGCCAAGATCAGCATCCTCGTCTGCATCATCATCTTCATCCAGAAACGGCCGCAGGGCATCTTCGCCCTCAAGGGCCGCTTCGTCGAGTAAGGCTGAACCATGCGCAAACCTCTCACCATTCGCATCCTGTCCGCGCTGGACAAGAAAAGCTGGCTGGCGCTGGGCATCTTCCTCGCCCTTGCGCTGGTCGTCGTCCCGGTCCTCCACCTCAACTTCCCGGAAGACAGCGCCCTGCATGTCTCGACCTACGCCATCACGCTGATCGGCAAGATCATGTGCTACGCGCTAGTGGCAGTTGCCATGGACCTGATCTGGGGCTACGGCGGCATCCTGTCGCTCGGCCACGGGTTGTTCTTCGCACTCGGCGGCTACGCCTTCGGCATGTACCTGATGCGCCAGATCGGCCGCGACGGCAGCTACGGCGCCGACCTGCCCGACTTCATGGTCTTCCTCGACTGGAAGGAGCTTCCCTGGTTCTGGGTGGGCAGCGACAGCTTCGGCTGGGTCGCTTTCCTCGTAATGGCCGTGCCGGCGTTGGTCGCCTTCGTCTTCGGCTACTTTGCTTTCCGCTCGCGGATCAAGGGCGTCTATTTCTCGATCATCACCCAGGCGCTGACCTACGCCGCGATGCTGCTCTTCTTCCGCAACGAAACCGGCTTCGGCGGCAACAACGGCTTCACCGACTTCAAGCGGGTGCTCGGCTACACGATTACTTCGTCGGAAACCCGGCTCGTGCTGTTCGGGCTGACTGCCGTGATGCTCGCCGTGACGCTGGTTTTCTCTGCCTGGCTGGTCAAATCCAAGTTCGGCCGCGTACTCACCGCCATCCGCGATGCCGAAAGCCGTGTCATGTTCATCGGCTACAACCCGCTGTGGTACAAGCTCACCATCTGGGTCATCTCGGCCGTGCTGTGCGGCATTGCCGGCGCGCTCTACGTGCCGCAGGTCGGCATCATCAACCCGTCCGAAATGTCGCCCGGCAATTCCATCGAAATAGCCATCTGGGTCGCAGTCGGCGGGCGCGGCACGCTGATCGGCCCGGTCATCGGCGCCTTCGTCGTCAATCTCGCCAAAAGCTGGTTCACCGTCAGCTTTCCCGAATACTGGCTGTTCTTCCTCGGCCTCTTGTTCATCGTCGTGACGCTGATGCTGCCGCAAGGCCTGGTCGGCCTGTGGAAGAAACTCATGGCGAAGAAAGGAGCGGAAGCATGCTGAACACCGTCGATCTATTCGAGGACGACCGCCCGGCAGGCAGCGATGGCGCCGATCAGATGGGCCACCTCGTCACCGGCGAACTCGACCTTTCGCACGGCGTCGCCCTCTACCTCGAAGACATCACCGTCAGCTTCGACGGCTTCAAGGCGCTGAACAACCTGAGCCTGGCCATCAACGCCGGCGAACTGCGCTGCATCATCGGCCCGAATGGCGCGGGCAAGACGACCATGATGGACGTCATCACCGGCAAAACCCGGCCCGATTCCGGCAAGGCCTACTTCGGCCAGTCCATCGACCTGACGCGCCTGAGCGAACCGGAAATCGCCCACGTCGGCATCGGTCGCAAGTTCCAGAAGCCGACGATTTTCGAACAGCATACGGTGTTCGAAAACCTCGAACTGGCCATGAAGACCGACAAGCGCGTCTGGAAAAGCCTGATGGCCTGGCTGGCCGGCGACGAGCGGGATCGCATTGCCGAGACGCTGCGGATGATCCGGCTCGACAAGGAGGCGGATCGGCCGGCCGGCCTTTTGTCGCATGGCCAGAAGCAGTGGCTGGAGATTGGCATGCTGCTCATGCAGGAGCCGAAGCTGCTGCTGCTCGATGAGCCGGTCGCCGGCATGACCGACGATGAAACCATGCGGACGGCGGAGTTGTTTGTTTCGTTGGCGGGGAAGCATTCGCTCGTTGTTGTCGAGCACGACATGGCTTTTGTCGAGAAGCTTGGGGGGCTGGTTACCGTGCTGCACGAAGGCTCGGTGCTGGCGGAGGGCGATCTGGCGACGGTTCAGAACGACCAGCGCGTCATCGAGGTCTATCTTGGGCGCTGAGGCTTTTCGTTTTCCCGTTTTCGGGCTTGGGGTTCCGCCTTGCTGGCGGGCGTACTTTCTTTTGCTTCGCCAAAAGAAAGTAGCCAAAGGCGGGGTTCATCGCTGCCGCAGGCAAAAGGCGACCCCAAGGTCGGCGCCCTTCGGGTTCCTTGCGCTACTCGGCGGTTCGGGCGGCTGCGGAACTCGGGCTACGCCCTCAAACAGTCCTCGCCGAAGGCCCCCGGCCCGCCTGCGTTGCTCAGCGCCTCTCATGGGGAACCGAAAGGCGTCCACGGGCAGCCGGTTTGCCGGAAAAAATGATTGCTACGGTCAACCCGAAAAAAAGCCAAAAAATGAAATCTGCCGGTCGGGCGTGGGCGCCTTACCGGGCCCCTTGGAAGGTGCCGAGCAACGCAGGGGCTGGCGGAAAAAGGGCGAGGACTGTCTGAGGGCGAAGCCCGAGTTCCGCAGCCCCCGCCAGTCCCGAGTAGCGCAGGGAACCCGCGCAGCGGGCACCGACCCAGGGTCGCCTTTTCTTTGCTTACTTTCTTTTGGCGAAGCAAAAGAAAGTGAGACGCCCCGCAAGGGCGGAACCCCAACGCAAAATAAGCCCCCCTGCAAGGAGCAGCGAGCATGCTGAAAATCGACAACCTCCACCAAGCCTACGGCGGCAGCCACATCCTCCGTGGCCTCTCCTTCGAGGTCAAAACCGGCGAAGTCACCACGCTCCTCGGTCGCAACGGCGTCGGCAAGACGACGCTCCTAAAATCCCTGATGGGCCTCGTCAAAACAAAGGAAGGCAGCATCACCTTCGACGGCAAGGACATCACCCACCTGCCGCCGCACGAACGCGTCAAGGCCGGCATCGGCTTCGTCCCGCAAGGCCGCGAGATCTTCCCGCGCCTGACCGTCGAAGAAAACCTGCTCATGGGCCTCGCCACCAAACCCGGCAGCACGCCCATCCCACAACGCATTTTCGACATGTTCCCGGTTCTCAAGCAGATGATGCACCGCCGCGGTGGCGACCTCTCCGGCGGTCAACAGCAGCAACTCGCCATCGGCCGCGCCCTGGCCATGGGACCGAAACTGCTCATCCTCGACGAACCGACCGAAGGCATCCAGCCCTCGATCATCAAGGACATCGAACGCGCCATCCGCATGCTGGCCGAAACCGGCGAAATGGCCATCCTGCTCGTCGAGCAGTACTACGACTTCGCCGAATCCCTGGCCGACCAGTACCTGCTCATGGAGCGCGGCGAGTTCATCATGCGCGGCAGAGGTGAAACCATGCCGCAGGATGGCGTGCGCGAGGCGTTGGCGGTTTGATGCTGCCGGGCGACAAGCTACGCTACTTGGGCCAACTCACATCCAGCACCCGAACAAATACCCGCCTGCGCTCATCGGAATCAAGCTGCGCCTCCAGGCGAGTCTGCAGTTCTTCCGGTGAAGTGGTTTTTTTGCCGCCGTCTTTTACGGGGGCCAAGTCATCCAGGCCAAACCAGAGAACAAGGTAAATGCCGTAACCCGACGTTTTGGGCGAGACGGTGTACTGACTCATCAACTGGCCACGCAATGACTTCCAAAGGGATCTGTTGTCATCTCGCTTGATCTCGATAGGAACTTCAAATTCATTGCGATAGGACAAGCGGATGTCTGCGCGCTTGTCATTGGCGTAATCGCCTTCGGGCTGGCAATCGACGCCGAAGGGATCGAAACAAGTACGCAGCCTTGTCAGCAAAGGATCACGGCAATAGTTTTCGTCCCGCTTTCCGGTCGGCCTTTTGTTTTCGATATTCCAGAAGGCACGAAATCCGTCATCGTTATCGTGACGAATCGCCACGGCGAGTTGATCCAGATACTCAACCGCCAAGGCAGCCAAATCGGCCGCGTTGGCCGGCTCCCGATTGGCCAGTATTCGAGCCACGCTTGCTAGCGGGGGAAAGCGGAAAGCACCCTCGCGTTGGTTCAATCTCAACTGGTGGCGGGCATTTTCCAATGAATGCTTAAGTTTGCTTAACGCCGGCAAGGCGAGTAGGCGCTCAATTTCCTGCTCCGCCTCTTCGGTCGCCTGCGCGCCAAGGCGCGTAACCATGCCCCGAATTGATTCGCCACGCTGCATCGGTCCAGTAACGAAGCCCGACATGCGCTCGAACTCGGCATGCGGGCTGAGCAGTTCGATCAATTTTCCCAGCGTGCCCGGTGAAAGAACGTAATCGTTGCTGATCCCGTTAAAGCGGTCGTCCAGAAAAGCACAAAAATGATTGGCGCGAATCCAGTTTCTGCCGATGTATTGCCAAAGAAGGGTTTCATATTTGGGCGGATCAAGCAGCATGGCTGCCGTCAGCCAATAGACCTTCTGGGCGACATCCATTGCCTTGACCGTCAGCTTCGTGTCGATCAGTTCCGCAAGTCCTTCGACGGCATAGCGCAAGGCGGCTTTCAGCAGATATTCGAGAGGCGACAACTGAGTCGATTTTGCGCGCACCGGGAAAGTCGCCAACAACGGGAGCGCGGCAAGCTCAGCGACGCCGCGATACTCGGCATCATAGGCCAATGGATAAATGCCGGAAACGGAATCCTGCCGGGCTTTCAGCGTGGCGCCGGCATAGTCGATCAGCACGTCTGCCACTAACTCAGGGCGTGCCCGGACAAGGTAAGTGAACCACTCGGGCGTGTTGTCGGCACCGTAGGTCAGGCGAAAGGCGATCATGCGGCGCAGGCAGTCGTCGCTTAGTGTGTCGACGAGCGAGGCTCCTTGTTGCCAACGCAACTCCATTCCGATCAGGCAAGGCTTGCGGATGTAGTGCTCCTGCCGCTTGATGCTGAGGTTAACGATTTCGGCGACACTTGGCAGGTTGTCGCGCAACGGGCAAAGGAAAAAGCCAGCCTCGGCGGCCCTGAGTACTTCGTCGCCATTCTCGCAATATCTATCGAAGCGCTCTGCTGGTGTTTCGCCGCGCGTATCGGTGTAGTGATCCATCCAGACACCAGCCAACTCGTGCAGCGCGCCCGGAGCGGCACTGCCATCCCGAATGGCTGATAAGTGCTTGACCAAATCGATACTGCGTTTCCGTTTTTGTTCTGAATGTTTGAGCTTGCGATCCTTGCTTCTGGCTGCTTCGTCAAGCCGCCACTCCGGAATCTCCGAGGACAGCATCGTCCCCAACCAGTGCTGGCGTTTCGGATTTTCCTCGCCCCACGCTTCGATTTTCTCCAGCGACAGGCCGGCACAACCTTGCTGGAACATCAGCGCCCGTACCGCCTCGGAAAGATGGTTTTCTGCAAGTTCATTGTTGGCAGTTTCTGAAGCCTTCCGAAGGTGCCACACCCCGATGTCATCTGGCACGGTTGTTCCGTGCAAACGGTGCTCCTGTGCGTAGATACAGGATCTGACGTGCTCGCTTCCTTCGCAGCGTTTGTAGCAAAGCGCGAGTACTGCCTTGTGGCGTTCAGGCCGTTTGCCTAGCCAATTGGCTATCGCCTCCTGATGTTCTTTTTCCCGACGGTTTTTGCCGTATTTGTCTGCACCGATACCCAACCAGGAAAACAATCGCTCGTCACTAATCGCATCGCCATGAACTTCGATACCCCGCCTGAGTAAGCCTCCCAGCATGCGCCGGCAATCGAAGCTGAACTCGATCTCGTCGGAGACATCGAGGTCGGTTCGTCCGGCAAGTTGGTCGAGCAGAATGGAAAGGTGTGAATCAGGCGCTATTCGCGCTAATTCATACCCCCAGAACATTGAATGCTTACCGATGTATTCCCGCTTCTTCGGTGCATGCAGATAGCGAAGCAGGGCTTCTGGCGCGATGTGCTCCGGATAGAGGTTGCTCAGCAATTGGCCAGCAAGGTCATCATCCGAATCGGTGATCCTTTGATCGTTGATCGAATCCAGCAAGGCAATCGCCTCTTCAATTGGTGGAGATTGTTTCAACCAGGCGCCCAGCGCATGCCTTCTAATGCCGCCCCAGCGGCTATCGTCCATGGCGACCGCCTTGATGGTCGATGCGAGTTCGGGAATCGGCCCCCCTTCATTGAGGATATCCAGCACGCAATCCGTAAAGGACTGACTTGCATCGTCCCGTTCAGGTGCGCTCAGGGCTACAGAAAACTCTGCGGCCAGTTCCTGTTGCGCCATGGCGCCAAAGGGTGTCGCAGAACGAATTTCCCAGCGAAAGCCGAGGTGCCGCTTTGCTTCCTGCTGCAAGCCGGCAAGGATCTTTCGCTTGTCCTCCGGCGGCATGGGTTTGACATCACCGTAGACCACCACCGTGACCGGGTCGGCTTCGATGAGGCGCAGGCGCGCAGCCCGGCTATGCAGCGCCAACCAGCCATATAGCCCGCGCAAGCCGGAGACCGTGCGTTCGTCTCGCCCCATGAAGAGACTCAACACCCGCCGGAGTGGCAGGCCGCCGTCGTCGATTTGCCTGGCCAGCCAGCGCGCGGCCAAAAATTCGGCAATGCTTCGGTGACTCGGGATGACGCGCTCTTGACCATCCGGGGATGGCCCAAACAACTTCCGCCTGACCGCTAGTCGCGCCGCGCTCAAATCGGCAGGCGATAATTCGTCAATTAGCGGGAAATGGCCATCGGCACTTGCGGTATCGAGTGCCAAGCCGGTTTTGTCCGAAAGCAGCAGTGCTGCACAAAGTTGCCCGGCTGCCGCCATGAGTCTCTCGACCGGAATGGCTTGATCACGCTGCTGAAGTCGATGTGCTTTCGAGTCCTCTTCCGCCAGTTTCTTGCAGGCGAGTTCGAACGTTTCCTGGCGTGTATTCGGCCAATGTCCGTCATGGATGGACTCGGCCAGCAGACGCAAGGTTTGGGGATTCTGCAGCAAGCCATCGATGCCACGCTCACGCGCCTCTCCCATGAAACTATCCGGGTCGGAAATGCCGTGGTTTTGGCGCAGGATTTCCCGACTCTCCGAATCGTTGAGCGGCTCAAGCGCAAAAACAGCAAGTTGGCCATCCGGCGAAGCATCGCCAATTGCCTGACTATCGGTCGAGCCAAACCAGTCGGCGGCACGGCAGGCAATGCGAAATTTGGGTTTGCCAAGTTTTCTCAGGTGGGCGCGGACTTTCAGCAAAATGCTGGTGTCGCCACCGCTGGCGCGCGTTTCATCCAGTCCGTCCAGGTACAGCGTTTTGTCTTGCCAGACCGGCTCTGGGTCATCGCTCAGAAATTTTGCGATGGAAATGAAATGGCCTTCTGTCGCAAGCGCCTCCTGTTCGAACGCTTTTGATTTCCCTGCGCCCGGCTCGCCGAGCAGAACCCACGCGGCCAGATGGCGGAGCTCTTCCAACGGCTGGCTGACAGTTTCGTCTGATGGCTCGTTTGCCGATATGCGGCGGACTCGACGGGGTATGACTACCATGATTTATTCCAGCCAATGTTCGGCTGGGTGAGACAGGAATTCCGCCAGAGGAACCCCTCCTTCGCCGACGATCAATATGCGCGCATCGGCGAATTTCCCGGCAAACACTTCAAGTCCTTTCGGGGTGGCAAATTTCGCCCCGCTTTTGACTTCGATGGCGAGAATTTTCCTGCCGTTGGTGAGAATGAAATCGACCTCGTGGGGGCTCTCCCGCCAGTAATGAATGCCGCAATCTTCCGAAACGGTATTGATCAGATGCGCGCCAACGGCGCTTTCTACCAGGCGCCCCCAATAGCTTCGATCACTGGTGGCCTCGGCAAAAGAGTAGCCGGCCAATGCTGAAATCAGCGCGGTATTGTGTGCATTCAGCTTGGGACTGGATGCTCGCTTCCGAAATGCCTGCACGGCGAACTTGGATAGCCCGCTGAGCAAGCCAGCCATGGAAAGGAGTTCAAGATAGTGTGCGAGTGTCGTGGTGTTTCCTGCATCTGCCAGTTGGCCGCGTAGTTTGTCGTAGGCAATGATCTGCCCGGAATAGGCGCCGCAACCGAGTTCGAACAGGGCTTTCAGTAGCGCCGGTTTGTCGACCCGCGTCATCTGCAAAATATCTTTTTCAATATTCGGCTGAATCAAGGCGGTGCGAACATAGTGTCGCCATCGCGTTTCCTCCCGGATCAAACTCGCGCTACCGGGATAGCCGCCGAAATAGATGTATTCGTCGAGCGAGAAATCGAAGGCCGCCTGCATTTCGCCGTAAGACCAGTGGGCCATGGCTATTGGCTCATAGCGGCCGGCCAGACTTTCGGTTAAGCCCTTTTGCATCAGCCAGGGAGATGAGCCTAGGAGGATGACATGTAGCGGCAAATTCTCCGCGCGATCAGCATCCCACAGTCCTTTGACGATTTCCGACCAGCGCGGGATTTTCTGAATTTCATCGATGGCCAGGACATAGCATTGTCCTTCGTTGAGCGTTTTTGCCTTTGCCCGTGCTTGCGTCCATTGCCGTACCAACCATTCAGCGTTGGGCGGCGATCCGGGCAGTGCTTGTGTCAAGGTGGAAGTGGTTTGGTCGCTGAATGGATCAACAGCGTCCGATAGGGGTTGATCGACGGCAATAAAGTTGGAGCGTTCCCGGTATTCGGACATGACCTGTCTGACCATGGTGCTTTTGCCAACTTGACGCGGACCGGCCACGACGATCATGAACCGAGGTGCCTCGCCTAATCGGTGCCGCAAGATATTGATTTGACTGCGTTCGAATGCCATGTTTTCGATTGTGAGTAAATTTACTCATGATATTAATCAGCATCCTGTCGGGATGCAAGGAGGCTTTTATAGATCTTTATGCATGCTGCTGAAGCCTGCGAAATGGCGACTCGGCTGATCGAACAGCGCTACGACTTGGTCCCAAGCGGTTTGCTTTGAATAAAGTGTTAAATACGGCAATAGCGAGTGAATTGGCAAATTCGTGTTGCCCTCGCCAGAATCCTTTTGTAAAGTGACTGAGTACTGGCAATCCGGCAAAGGCCTCGGCGCAATTGCCCTGTTTGCCGATTTTCTGCAGCGCTCCCGATGCATTTTGGGTGCGGTCACTTTTCATGGGCTTCCGGGCTGGTATGGACAAGAATCAGGAAATACTGGCGATCAGTCGCCTGGTCTTCGAGTTGTCTCAGATCGGCGATACCGATCTTGACGATACGCTGAGCCGGTTATTCGATCTGCTGCGAAGCCTGCCCGGCATTCGTGTTCTGCCCAGGAGCATGATCACGCTGCGCAACAGGCGCGGCCAACCGATCCAGATCGCCCAGCATGGTTTGCCGCCGGTATGGGCCAATGCCGATCTGGCGAGGCAGCGGACTTCGGTCACGATAGCGCCGGAAACGGCGGCTTACCTGGCCACGCCGGCCTCCCTCCAGCCGCCCTTGCTTGTCGCCGAACTGGCGCCGGATGCGCCATGCTTTGTCCTGCCCCTGAACGGGGAGAGCTACACCGCCGGCCGCCTGATTATTTTCATCGAACCTGACTGGCAGCCCGATGCCGTCGAATTCGAATTCATGACCGATCTGGCTCGCGCAATTTCGATGCTGGTGAGCCGCTGCCTGATCAACGAGACTCTGCGCGTTCGTGAGGTCGAGCTCGAAGATGCCAGGACTGATGCCATTCGGCGGCTCGGCACGGCATCGGAGTATCGGGATAACGAAACCGGCATGCACATCATGCGCATGACGCATTTCGCCACCGCCATTGCCAAGGCGCTCGGGCTGCCGCCGGAAACGCGCGAGTTGCTGAGCATTTGCGCGCCGATGCACGATGTCGGCAAGATCGGCATTCCCGATGCCATTCTGCTCAAGCCCGGACGGTTGTCGGCGGATGAATACGAGGTCATGAAGACCCACACCGATATTGGCAAGCGCTTGCTCAACGGTGAGGATAATCTGATCCAGACGGCGCAGGATATCGCCGCCTGTCACCATGAACACTGGGATGGCAATGGCTATCCGCAAGGCCTGGCCGGCGAGGCAATTCCACTGCTGGCGAGAATTTGCGCCGTCTCCGATGTTTTCGATGCGCTGACCTCGGTTCGCCCGTACAAGGAACCGTGGCCGTTTGAAGAGGCTGTGGCGTGGGTTCGCACCAATTCAGGCAGTCATTTCGATCCGGCCGTGGTTGCCGCATTCGATCAGGCGCTACCGGAGATCATGCGGATCCGCCAACTCTACCGGGACGACATCATCGACCCAAACCAGATGCTCGATTTTCCCGAAACGCTCTATCGGGACAGCAAATGGGTGCATTGGGACGATAGCCTGCGGGTCGGCATCGACGTTATCGACGAGCATCACCGCTATTTGTTCGACCTGACCAATGACCTGTTCGAAGTCGTTTCGACGAAGCAGAGTTCCCGAGAGGTCGCGCGGGTACTGAAGGCGCTCGACCAGTATGTCGAGATCCATTTTCGCGCCGAGGAGCGGATGATGGAGCACTACGGCTACGGCGGATTGCAGGAGCAACAGACCCAGCACGGCGAATTCGAGGAAAGGCTGGGCGAGTTCTATGAGGAACTGCACAATAATCCACTGACCGCGCCTTTCGACATCCTCGTCTATTTGCGTAGCTGGCTGGTCGGCCACATCCTGAACGAAGACGCCCAACTCAGGGAGTTGCTCGTCTCGGCCGTCTGAGGCAGCACAACACGAAGGCATGGCGAGCTGCGCATTCTTGCGTATTTGCATGCCCGCTGCGCCCCTTCATAATCATTGGCATGACCTCGCGCCTCCCTTTGTTGCCGCCCGAGCATTTGCCGAGCTGGCACGCTGAGCTGCATCTTGGCTTCGCCCGCGTTGGCGAACGCACGGTGTTGCGCGAAAACCGGCATCGCGGGCCGTTGCGGGTGCAGAAGGCGTTGTATCCGGAGGGCGATGCAGTTTGTCAGGCCATTGTGCTGCACCCGCCATCGGGTATTGCCGGCGGCGATCATCTGGCGATTTCGGCCGAGCTTGGTGCTGGTGCACATGCCCAACTGACGACGCCGGGCGCTGGCAAGTGGTATCGCAGCGGTGGGGCCGAGGCTTCGCAGAGGATTGATTTCACGGTGGGCGAGGGCGCCACGCTGGAATGGCTGCCGCAGGAAACCATCGTCTTCGACGGCGCCCGGGCGCGCATGGAAACCCGTGTGGCGTTGGCCGCCGACAGCCGCTATGTCGGCTGGGACATTCTATGCCTTGGCCGCTCGGCGGCTGGCGAGCGTTTTGAAAAAGGTCGTTTTGACCTGTTTTTTCGGGTTGACCGTAGCAATCAAGCAATCTGGCTTGAGCGCGGCGGCTTCGATGGCAACGACCCGATGTTGAGCAGCCCGCCCGGCTGGGCAGGCGCCACGGTGTGCGGCACCTTGCTGTGCTCCTTTCCCGAATTGCCGCAGCAGGCGGCGGCCCTGCTCGAAGCCTGCCGCAAGATCCCGCCCGCCGATGGCGCCAATCATGGCCTGAGCGCCTTGCCCGGCATGTTCGTCGCCCGTTACCTCGGTGACAGCAGCGAGGCCGCCCGTTTGTGGTTTGCCGACCTGTGGGCCATCCTGCGCCCGGCCAGCTGCGGTCGACCGGCCGTTACCCCCCGAATCTGGAATACCTGAGGAGTCTTCATGGAACTGACACCGCGCGAAAAAGACAAGCTGCTGATCTTCACCGCCGGCCTGCTCGCCGAGCGGCGCATGGCCAAGGGCCTGAAGCTGAACTACCCGGAAGCCGTGGCTTTGATCACCTGCGCCATCATGGAAGGCGCCCGCGAAGGCAAAACCGTCGCCGAACTGATGCACGCCGGAACGCAGGTCCTGACCCGCGCCGACGTGATGGATGGCATTGCCGAGCTGATCCCGGAAATCCAGGTCGAGGCCACCTTCCCGGACGGCACCAAGCTGGTCACGGTCCATAACCCCATCGTTTGAGGAGCTGACATGATCCCCGGAGAACTCCTCGCCGAACCCGGCGAACTTGAACTCAACGCCGGCCGGCCGACGATCACGCTGGTCGTCGCCAACACCGGCGACCGGCCCATCCAGGTCGGCTCGCACTACCATTTTTACGAAACCAACGCCGGCCTGAGCTTTGACCGCGAAGCCGCGCGCGGTTTCCGCCTCGACATCGCCGCCGGCACCGCCGTGCGCTTCGAGCCGGGCCAGACGCGTACTGTGCAACTGGTCGCGCTGGCTGGCGACCGCAAGGTTTATGGTTTCCGTGGCCTCGTTCAAGGAGCTCTCTAATGGCCAATAAAATCACCCGTCAGGCTTACGCCGAAATGTTCGGCCCCACGACCGGCGACCGTCTCCGTCTCGCCGACACCGACCTCATCATCGAAGTCGAAAGTGACCACACGATCTACGGCGAGGAAGTGAAATTCGGCGGCGGCAAGGTCATCCGCGACGGCATGGGCCAGGGCCAGCGCGTTTCGGCCGAAACCGTCGATACCGTGATCACCAACGCGCTGATCGTCGACGCCGTGACCGGCATCGTCAAGGCCGACATCGGCTTGAAGGACGGCCGCATCGCCGCCATCGGCAAGGCCGGCAACCCGGACATCCAGCCCGGCGTAACGATAGTCATCGGCCCCGGCACTGAGGTCATCGCTGGCGAAGGCATGATTGTCACGGCCGGCGGTATCGACAGCCACATCCATTTCATCTGCCCGCAGCAGATCGACGAGGCGCTCTACTCCGGCGTGACGACCATGATCGGCGGCGGCACCGGGCCGGCGACCGGCACCTTTGCCACCACCTGCACGCCGGGGCCGTGGCACATCCACCGCATGCTCGAAGCGGCCGATGCCTTCCCGATGAACCTCGGCTTCCTCGGCAAGGGCAACGCCAGCCTGCCGGAAGCCCTGCGCGAGCAGGTCGAGGCCGGCGCCATAGGCTTGAAGCTGCACGAGGACTGGGGCACGACGCCGGCCGCCATCGACTGCTGCCTGACGGTGGCCGACGAGATGGACGTGCAAGTCGCCATCCACTCCGACACGCTCAACGAATCGGGTTTCGTCGAAGCGACGCTGGGCGCCTTCAAGGGCCGCAC
This sequence comes from Gammaproteobacteria bacterium, assembly GCA_018828385.1. GTDB lineage: Bacteria > Pseudomonadota > Gammaproteobacteria > Burkholderiales > Rhodocyclaceae > Azonexus. The sequence goes on from JAHJVE010000008.1 coordinate 68,591, forward strand.
CATCCACACCTTCCATACCGAAGGCGCCGGCGGCGGCCACGCGCCGGACATCATCAAGGCGGCCGGCCTGCCCAATGTCCTGCCCAGCTCGACCAACCCGACCATGCCGTACACGGTGAATACCATCGACGAGCATCTCGACATGCTGATGGTCTGCCACCACCTTGACCCGAGCATCGCCGAAGACGTCGCCTTCGCCGAATCGCGCATCCGCCGCGAGACGATTGCCGCCGAAGACATCCTGCACGATCTCGGCGTTTTCTCGATGATGTCCTCCGATTCGCAAGCCATGGGCCGCGTCGGCGAAGTCATCATCCGCACCTGGCAGGCGGCGCACAAGATGAAGCTGCAGCGCGGAACGCTGCCAGAAGACAACGCAAGAAACGACAACTTCCGCGTCAAGCGCTACATCGCCAAATACACCATCAATCCGGCGCTGACGCACGGCATCGCCCACACCGTCGGTTCCGTCGAAGTCGGCAAGCTGGCCGATCTGGTGCTGTGGAAACCGGCCTTTTTCGGCGTCAAGCCGTCGCTCATTTTGAAAGGCGGCATGATCGCCGCCGCCGCCATGGGCGACCCCAACGCCTCGATCCCGACGCCGCAACCGGTGCATTACCGACCGATGTTCGGCAGCTTCGGCAAGGCGCTGAAGACCTCGGTGACCTTCGTTTCGCAGGCCGCCTTGAACAATCCTGCGGTCAACGCCTTAAATCTGCAAAAACCGCTGATCGCCGTCTCCGGGACGCGCACGCTCAAGAAAACCGACATGGTGCACAACGGTGCCACGCCGGAAATCACCGTCGATCCCGAAACCTACGTGGTCAAGGCGGACGGCGTACATCTGGTCTGCGAACCGGCAACCGAGTTGCCGCTGGCGCAACGTTACTTCCTGTTCTGACCATGTTGATCCTGAATAAACGCACCTCCACTCCGGCCACCGACTCCGTCGCCCTCGCCTACGACGAACGCAAGCGTAGCCGCCTCAAGGTAACGCTAGCGTCCGGCGCCGAAGCTGGCATATTCCTCGAACGCGGCGACCACCTGCAGGGCGGCGACAAGTTGCTGGCGGAGAACAGCTCAGCAGTCGTCGAAATCCTGGCCGCACCGGAAAAGCTCATCGAAGCCGCCGCCGACAGCCCGTTGCTCTTCGCCCGCGCCGCTTACCACCTCGGCAACCGGCATGTGCCCGTGCAAATTCTGCCGACCGAAAACGGCGGCAAGTTGCGCTTTCAGACCGACCACGTGCTGGCCGACATGGTGCGCGGCCTCGGCTGCACGGTGAGCGAAAGCGAAGCGCCGTTCCAGCCGGAATCCGGCGCCTATGGCGGCGGCCATCACCATGGCGATGCAGAACCAAGGCCCGATCTCCACAATCCTGGTCACGGCCCGCATCGCTCCATGCCGAAAATCCACCAGTTCAAGCCGCGTTGAATCCGACTCTGCAACTCGCCCGCCTCCTGCAACTGGCCAGCCCGGCGCTGCCGGTCGGTGCCTACACCTATTCGCAGGGGCTGGAATGGGCGGTTGAGTCCGGTGTGATTCGCGATGAAGCGGGGGCGGGTCTATGGATCGCCGACCTGCTGCACCATGGTATCGGCAGTTACGAAGCGCCGCTGGTCGTTGCCTTGATGGCGGCGTGGTCGGCCGGCGACACGGCCGAGATCGACTGCCTCAACGCCGAATTCCTGGCCAGTCGGGAATCGGCGGAGCTTCGGGCCGAAACCGCCCAGATGGGCTTCTCGATGCGCCGTCTGCTGCGTGATCTGCGCGACGATTCGCTGGGCGGCGTGATAACCACGGTCGAAGCCCTGCCGGAAGTCGCGTTCCCGACGGTCTGGTCCGGCATCGCCGCCGCCTGGCAGATCGACCCGGAAGCAGCGCTCACGGCCTACCTCTGGTCGTGGGCCGAAAACCAGGTGATGGCCGCGTTGAAGGCCGTACCGCTCGGCCAGGCGGCGGGCCAACGCCTGCTGGCCGATCTCGGCCGGCAAATCCCGATTGTTACGGTCAACCGGAAAAATTGGCCAAAAACGAAATGGTCGAACTTCACGCCGGCCTTTGCTATCGCCTGTGCCCGCCACGAAACCCAATATTCACGTCTCTTCAGATCGTAAAACCATGAGCAAACAAGCCTTACGCGTCGGTATCGGCGGACCCGTCGGTTCCGGCAAGACAGCATTGACCCTCGCCTTGTGCCAGGCCCTGCGCGAGCAGATCGACATGGCCGTCGTCACCAACGATATCTACACGGCCGAGGACGCCAAGTTCCTGGTCAATCACTCAGCCTTGGCGCCGGAGCGCATCATCGGCGTCGAAACGGGCGGTTGCCCGCACACGGCGATTCGCGAGGATGCCTCGATCAATCTGGAGGCCATCGACCGCCTGCAACGGGCCTTTCCCGCTATCGAACTGATTCTCGTCGAATCCGGCGGCGATAACCTCGCTGCCACTTTTTCGCCAGAGCTGTCGGACCTGACGCTCTACGTGATCGACGTCGCTGCCGGCGAGAAGATTCCGCGCAAGGGCGGGCCCGGCATCACCAAGTCCGACCTGCTGGTCATCAACAAGATCGACCTCGCGCCGATGGTCGGCGCCTCGCTCGAGGTCATGGCGCACGACGCCAAGGTTCAGCGCGGCGAGCGGCCGTTTGTCTTTTCCAACCTGAAAACCGGCGAAGGCCTGGACCAGATCATCGCCTTCATCCGCGAAAAAGGGATGCTTTGAACGCCTGATTTACGCCGAGGCGAAAGCCGCGATGGCACCGACCTCGGCGCCCTGAACTTCGAGCACCTTGCGTCGCGAGGTCTGGCCGCTTTTGAGGTTGACCGCCGACTTCGGCAGTTTCAGCTTTTCGGCGATGAACCTGACCAACGCCTCGTTGGCCTTGCCGTCGACCGGCGGCGCGGCGAGCCGAATCTTGAGTGCATCGCCGTGCAGCCCGGCAAACTCGGTCTTCTTGGCGCCGGGCTGGATGTGCAGGGTTAGCGTGATGCGGCCATCAGCGGCCTGGCGGAACCAGTCGCTCACAGGAACATCAGCACCGCCTGCAGGAGCAGGATGGCGACGAGTGGCGACAGGTCGATGCCAGAAATGGTCGGGATGATGCGGCGGATCGGGTCGAGCAAGGGCCGGGTCAATTGGTAGGCCGGGGCCGACAGCGGCGAGTAGGGATTGACCCAGGACAGCACGGCCTGCAGGATCAGCGCGCCGATCATGATGTATACCGCCAGCCGCAACAGTGAACGGAGCGCCATCAGCAGAATCATCGGTGCGGCGCTGACGATGTCGACCTGGCCAATACTGAATGAAATGCCGACCATGATGCCGGTGAACAGCAGTTGCAGCGCAAATGCGGCGATCAGGCTGGCCCAGTCGAAACCGCCGGCGCCGGGGATGATGCGGCGCAGCGGCTTGACCGCCCAGTTGGTCAGTTTGATGACGAAATCACCGATCTGTCCGCCAAAGGAAACGCGCATTGCCTGCATCATGAAGCGCAGCAGGAACAGCGTGGAGAAGAAGCTGACGACGGCGTCGAGCAGGAAAACAATGGCTTGCATCAATCGGCTCCGAGAATTTTGCCAAGTTCCTGACCGCGGGCCGCGGCGGCCATGCAGCCGGCGACGATGCCGTCCTTGACGCCGCGTTCGGCCATGACGTTCAGCGCGGCGGCCGTTGTGCCGCCCTTCGAGGTGACGCGTTCGCGCAGGACAGAAGCCGGTTCGCTCGACTGAGCCGCCAGCGCGGCAGCGCCCTGGACGGTTTCGATGGCCAGCAGGCGACCCTGTTCCGGCGTGAAACCGAGGTCGGCAGCAGCCTGTTGCAGCGCTTCGATAAACAGGAAAACGTAGGCCGGGCCGCTACCGGAAATGGCCGTGACGCCATCGATCTTCGCCTCGTCTTCGATCCACACGGTGGTACCGACGGCGCGCAGAACCCGGTCAGCAGCAGCGCGCTGGTCAGCGCTCACTTCGGGCAGGGCGCACAGCCCGGTGATGCCGGCGCCGATCAGGGCCGGCGTGTTTGGCATGCAGCGGACGATCTGGCGATGGCCGCCGAGCCAGCGCGACAGGGCCGTCATGTCGAGCCCGGCAGCGATGCTGATGACCAGCGCCTCGCCCAGCCTGCCGACGAGCGGCGCGACGGCTTCCTTCATCTGCTGCGGCTTGACGGCGAGGACCAGGATGTCCGGCCCGGCGGGCGCGCTGACAGCGCTGTCATGACACTCGACGCCGTAAGCGGCGGCCAGCTTGGTGCGCGCTTCGGCGCCCGGGTCGATGACATCGATGTCGCAGGCCGCGAAGCCCTGCTTGAGCATGCCGCCGATCAGCGCGTTGGCCATGTTGCCGCCACCCAGGAAAACAATCTTCATCTGTAATTTCTCTCACCAAAAATGGCCGTGCCGATGCGGACAATGGTCGCGCCTTCGGCCACGGCAGCTTCAAGATCGTGGGACATGCCCATGGAAAGGGTATCGAGCGGCAGACCGGCCGCCCGGATATGGTCGTAAATTTCCCATACATGGTGGAACTGCGCACGCTGGGCGGCGGGGTCGTCGGTTGGCTCGGGGATGGCCATGAGGCCGCGCAGTTGGAGGCCGGGCAGGGCGGCGACCGCCTGGCACAGGGCCAGCGTTTCATCCGGCGCGCAACCGCTCTTGCTGGCTTCGCCGGAGACGTTAACCTGGATGCAGACCTGCAGGGGCGGCAGGTTGGCCGGGCGTTGGGCCGACAGGCGCTCGGCGATTTTGAGGCGCTCAATCGAGTGGACCCAATCGAAGTGCTCGGCCACGGCACGCGACTTGTTGCTCTGCAGCGGGCCGATGAAATGCCATTCAAGATGGCGTCCGGTGGATGCCACGATTTTGTCGATACCTTCCTGCACGTAGTTTTCACCGAAGGCGCGCTGGCCGGCATCGGCGGCTTCTAGCACGCTGGCCAGCGGCCAGGTTTTGCTGACCGCCAGCAGGCGTATGCTTTCCGGGGAACGGCCGGCAAGCACCGCGGCATCGCTGATACGGGCCTGGACAGCTTGCAGGTTGTCGGCGATTGCGCTCATAATCCATTGGGAATTAACAACAAACCAAGTATACACGCGCTCCGAGGACGATCCGCATGGACATCACCGAACTGCTGGCTTTCAGCGTCAAGAACAAGGCATCCGACCTCCACCTGTCCTCCGGACTGCCGCCGATGATCCGCGTGCATGGCGATGTCCGGCGCATCAACCTGCCGGCCATGGAACACAAGGACGTTCATGGCATGGTGTACGACATCATGAACGACGGCCAGCGCAAGATTTATGAAGAGACGCTGGAGTGCGACTTTTCCTTTGAAATTCCCAATCTGGCCCGTTTCCGGGTCAATGCCTTCAACCAGCATCGGGGCGCCGGCGCCGTGTTCCGGACCATTCCGTCCAAGGTGCTGACGCTTGAAGAGCTCAATGCGCCGAAGATTTTCAAGGAAATTTCCGAGTATCCGCGCGGCATCGTGCTGGTCACCGGGCCGACCGGCTCGGGTAAATCGACGACCCTGGCCGGGATGGTCAATCACGTTAACGAAAGCGATTACGGCCACATCCTGACCGTCGAGGATCCGATCGAATTCGTCCATGAATCGAAGAAGTGTCTGATCAACCAGCGCGAAGTCGGGCCGCACACGCTGTCTTTCTCCAACGCCCTGCGTTCCGCCCTGCGCGAAGACCCAGACGTCATCCTGGTCGGCGAAATGCGCGACCTGGAAACCATACGCTTGGCACTGACCGCGGCCGAAACCGGCCACCTAGTGTTCGGCACCCTGCACACTTCGTCAGCCGCCAAGACGGTGGACCGTATCGTCGACGTCTTCCCGGCGGCGGAAAAGGAAATGGTCCGCTCGATGCTGTCCGAATCGCTGCGCGCGGTCATTTCGCAGACGCTGCTCAAGACCAAGGACGGCACGGGCCGGGTGGCGGCGCATGAAATCATGATCGGCACGCCCGCCATTCGCAATCTGATTCGCGAGAACAAGGTCGCCCAGATGTATTCGGCGATCCAGACCGGCCAGAATTTCGGCATGCAGACGCTGGACCAGAACCTCATCGACCTCGTACGGCGCAACATCGTGTCGAGCGCCGAGGCGAAATTCAAGGCGACCAACAAGGATGCCTTCCCGGCTTGATCGGGCGGCCAATAGAGCAAACGAGGGGAAAGTATGGAACGCGACCAGGCAATGAAATTCATGCACGATCTTTTGCGTCTGATGTCGCAAAAGAAAGGCTCCGACCTCTTCATTACCGCCGGCTTTCCGCCGGCCATCAAGATTGACGGCAAGATCACGCCAGTTTCCAACCAGATTCTGACGCCGCAGCACACGGCCGAATTGGCGCGCTCGATCATGAATGACCGCCAGGCCGCCGAGTTCGAGGCGACCAAGGAATGCAATTTCGCCATTTCGCCGTCCGGCATCGGCCGTTTCCGGGTCAATGCGCTGGTTCAGCAGGGGCGGGTCGGCGTCGTTTGCCGGACCATCAACATGAGCATCCCGACCCTCGACGAGCTGCTCTTGCCGCCGGTGCTCAAGGATCTGGCGATGACCAAGCGCGGCCTGATCATCTTCGTCGGCGGTACCGGTACGGGCAAGACGACCTCTCTGGCGGCGCTGGTCGATTACCGCAACGAGAACTCCTACGGCCATATCATCACCATCGAGGACCCGATCGAGTACGTGCACGAGCACAAGAACTGCATCGTCACCCAGCGCGAAGTCGGCGTCGATACCGACGACTGGGGCCCGGCTCTCAAGAACACGCTGCGTCAGGCGCCGGACGTCATCCTCATGGGCGAAATCCGCGACCGCAACACCATGGACTACGCCATCGCCTTTGCCGAAACCGGCCACCTGGCCTTGGCCACGCTGCACGCCAACAGTGCCAACCAGGCGATTGACCGGATCATCAACTTCTTCCCCGAAGAGCGTCGCCAGCAATTGCTCATGGATCTCTCGCTCAATCTGCGCGCGTTGGTTTCGCAGCGCCTGATCCCGAAAAAGGACGGGCGCGGACGGATGGCGGCCATCGAGGTCATGCTCAACTCGCCGCTCATTTCCGACCTGATCTTCAAGGGCGAGGTGCACGAGATCAAGGAAATCATGAAGAAGTCGCGCGAGCTCGGCATGCAGACCTTCGACCAGGCGCTGTTCGATCTCTACGAGGCCGGCAAGATTACCTACGAAGACGCCCTGCGCAACGCCGACTCGCTCAACGACCTGCGCCTGCAGATCAAGCTGCATGGCAAGGAGTCGAAGGACCGCGATCTATCGACCGGCATCGGTCACCTCGACATCGTTTGACTTCAGGGAGAATGCCATGCGCGGCTTGAAACATTCCGTTTTTGCCCTTTTTTTCGGGTTGACCGTGGGATTCGCCCAGGCTGGGGCGCTCGATGCCATTTCCAGCGGCGACGCCAGTGCCGGCGTCAAGGCAGCGTTGGCCAAGGGGGCAGACTATGCCGTGGCCTCGCTCGGCAAGAGTGGCGGCTTTCTCGGCAACGACAAGGTCAAGATCAAGCTGCCGGGCTATCTCGAGCAGGCCGATTCGGCGCTGCGCATGTTCGGCATGGGAAAGCAGGCCGACGAGTTGATTGAAACGATGAACCACGCCGCTGAAAACGCCGTGGCCGAAGCCAAGCCTATCCTCACCCAGTCGATCAAGAAGATGAGCATCAAGGACGCCAAGGACATCCTGACCGGCGGCGAAGACAGCGTGACGCAGTATTTCAAGCGCACCTCGACCGATCAGCTGACCGCCCGGTTCATGCCCATCGTCAAGAAGGAAACCCAGAAGCTCAAGCTGGCCGACCAGTACAACAAGTTTGCCGGCAAGGCAGCGAGCGCCGGCCTGATCGACAAGCAGAACGCCGACGTTGATAGCTACGTCACGCAGAAGGCCATGGACGGCCTGTTCCTGATGATCGCAGAAGAGGAAAAGAAGCTGAGGTCTAATCCGGTGGAGGCTGGCAGCGCCCTTTTGTCGAAAGTATTCGGCGCGCTCTGATATCGCTGGTGCGAATGAAAAAACGGCAGACCAAGGTCTGCCGTTTTTTATGGTAGTGCAGGCCCTTAGTTGAGGGGAACTGCACCTTCCAGCGCGTGCTTTTCCAGCGTCCATTGGTGCAGGGAACCGTCGTAGAGACGAGCTGGCTTGCCCAGCACTTCGGAGGTTATGAACCATGGACCAGCAGCCAGGTGGCCGCTATTGCAATAGCTGATGACCGGCTTTTCCGGATTGACACCCTGAGCCTGAAGCAAGGCCGTGTAGGTATTGGTGCTCATGAACTTCAGCGCGCCACTGGCACTCTTGGTCATCAGTTCAGGCGGGAAGTTTTGCGCCTGGGGAAGGTGACCGTAGGCAGACACATAGTCCCGCTTGCCGAGGCCAAGGAAGGATTTGATGTCACGCGCGTCGACCAGGCTGGCCGATTTGTCGGTAATGGCCTTGGCGACGTCGTCAGAGCCGGCCAGGTAGTTGGCGCTGCGATCCGATAGGGCCATCCAGTTGCCAGTCTTGGCAGCCTGTGCTGTTTGGTCGAAGGCCCGCCCTTCGCTCAACCAGGCAGCCATGCCACCGTCGAGAACGGCGATATTGTCTTCGCCATAGACCTTGAACTGCCAATAGGCACGTAGCGCATCATCAACATCGGCGACTTCCATGCCGACCGGAACCAACACAATTGGCTTGCCGGCTTCGATGCCGTCGGCCTGGGCGATTTTTTCCCAGGCCGCTTTTTCCGGAATCAGGTACTTGACCTTCAAGTCACCGACCTGACGTTCAACGCGCATGGTCTTGGCATTGAGCAGCAGAGAGCCGGCAATGTGTCCTCCGACCTCGCTCAGGGTTTTTTTGCCGGATTTGGCATCGGTATCGAATTCAGGTGCCGAGGTCATCGATTTGACGTTGCTGCGCACATCAACAATCTGCACTTTGTCCAGATTGGCAGCCAGCCATTCCGTCGTGACAATCGGCCCGGGCAGGCCGGCGGCTTGGGCGGTAAGGGCTGTCCAGCCGATGATGGCTGCACTCGCAAGCTTGAAAAAGCGTTGGTTCATAGGTGTCTCCTCGTTGAAAAAGTGATTCAGCCTTGCAATTCGCATAACCGGGCGGGCAAGGATACAGGGCGTTCGGTTATGACGTCTAGATTCCTGTCCTCAAATGCCGCTTCGTCGCCGATTCGCAATATTTTTTCACTCATGATCTGATCCCGTTCCTGCATGGCGTCGCTAATGTCGCTAGCGAACAGGGTCACCATGGCAGTAAGCCAGCGGGCAACCGGCGCCAGCCGCCCGCGCACCAGAATCCGGTAATCCGCGAGGATGGCTTCCATCTGCGCGGCGGTCAGCCAGCGTTCGCCTGTCACCCAGCGATTGGTCGTGAACCAGCGCAGGGCATTTCCACGAGCGTCGAGCGACAGGCCAATCAGATGGCAAAAATCGTCGCCTTTGCCCGAATCGCCGTAATGGAACAGATGAAAGTGACCGTGTTCGTCGCGTGGGTAGCGTTGGGAGGTGTGGGCGTGATAGTAGAAACGGGTTCTTGCTACCGGGTCACTGGCATCGTTCGCCGGGTAGTGACGAAATTCTTCGCAGTGGTGGGCGCCAGCCAAGGCAGCCTGGGCCAGGCTGGTTCCATTTGTCGCGTAGGCCAACTGGATCTCCGCTGCCGCCTGGGCGGCGGAAATCAGGGCAGACTGGCTTATTGCTTCGGCGCGCACGGATTGGCCGGGCCGCAGGGATTCTCCGCTTTCTTCTTTTTCTTCTTCTTGGCCGGGCCACAGGGATTGCTTGGGCCACAAGGATTGGCGGCCTTGGTCGGCGGCTCTTGCTTGTCGGCACTCGGCGCTTCCGCTTTTTCGGCCGCGATGACGGCCGGAGCCGGTGCGACAAGTGAGGCGGCGACGAGCAGCGCGGCCGCCATTTCGGTCAGGGAGCGCCTTTTTTGGGATGGCTTGTTCATGTCTGTTTCTCTGGTGGGTGGAAAAAGATAGATGAATATTTATGCTTGCTGTTCGCCTGGCGCGCCATTGACTGCCTGTTCGGCACTGACCGGACCCTCGGCGGAACGGCGTTCAAACCACGAGCCAAGGGCGAATACGCCAGCCAGGGCAACCAGAATGCAGGCCAGGACGACGGGCTCCGAAAACTCGTAGGCGTCCACCAGCGTATCGCCGGTTTCAACTTCAGCCATGGCCATGATTGCCTCGACGGTGGGACCGTAGAGACCGGCAAAGACGACGGTGCCGAGGAGCAGGCCGACAATGAAAACAAGGGCGTCGAGTCGGCCCGAGAATAAGCCGACGATGGAAGTGCCCGGACAATATCCGCCTATGGCAAATCCCGCGCCGACCAAGGCGCCGCCGATTGCCGCGGCCATCAGCAGAGAAGTCGGGACGAAGACGCTGTCTGCGGCCATCAGGCCGGTCAGGCGCAGCAGGTAGAGACCTACAGCGGAAACGGTAATGGCGGTAAACATGACCTTGAAAACAGACCAGTCGTTGAAACGGAATTGCGCAGTCAGCTTGCACGGGCTGCCGAAGCCGGCACGTTCGAGGACAAAGCCAAAGAGAATGCCGCAGACCAGACCGCTGATCACGCCGCCGTCGTTCAATGGAAACATCTCAGACTCCCCGAAAAAGTCGGCTGAAAATCAGGCCGGCGGCAAAGAAGGTGCCGAGAAAAACAAAGGCGGCAATGCTCAGCGTGGCCGCTCCGGAAAGGCCAAGGCCGCTCGTGCATCCGGCTGAAATGCGGGCGCCGAAGCCGGCCGCGAGGCCGCCGAAGAGTGCGGCGGCAAAACGGGCTGGCGTGCCGATCCGCTTCGAGCCATCAAACTGGAGTCGTAGGTGGCCGCTGAAGTAGGCGGCAGCGAATGCACCGATGCCGACACCAATGACTTGCCAGGTAATCCAGGAAAACAGTGGATTGCCATTCTCGACCATTTGGCCGAGGTAGCTGTTTGCCTGTGTTGCCGAGGGGGCGACGGTCATCCCCAGCCAGGCAGTAAAACGGGTCGTTGCACCGGTGGCGCCGAGGCCGTGGCCGGTCAGCACAAAGGTCAGCAGCAATACAAATCCCAAGGCAAGGCCGGCGGCAAACGGTGGCCAGAAAGGTTTGATGGTTTTGGAGGGAGCGGGCATGAAGTGATTTCAATAAATCAGGTAATACTAATATAGAGGCTCGGAACGGGGCTTGTAAAGGTTGGTGATCATCTTGTTGTGGCTAAAGCGTGGCTGCGAGGTCGGGAGAAAGCGCTAAGGCAACGGCCAAACGAAAAAGCTTTCGGCGCACTTCTCGCTAAAGCCGGCGGTCATATTTGCCGTAATCGTTGACGAGGAGTCCGTGATGAAACTGAACCGCCTGTCGAGTACCACGCAGCGCCCCTCTCGTTATTCGAGTGAGCGCGTGCGCCCGGTCGATAACGAACAGGTCCGGCGGGTCGAGGTCATGGATGGCATCGAAGGCGATCGCCAGCGTAGCCTGCAACAGGAGATCGCCGAGGTCGATCCCGCCGCCGTCGGTGATTTTCACGGTCAGGAGCGCGTGCGCCAGGGGGCGCGCGACGTCGCGGCGCAACTGCTCGACATGGACGTCGGCACGGACAGCCTGATCAAGCCCGGAGTGTCGCTGGATCGTTTGATCGGCATCGACGACACTGTTTGAGGCGTTCCCACGGTCAACCGGGAAAATGGCCGATTTTCAGCATTGAGTCGGTGGGTTAGAATCAAGGCAACCTATCCAGCGCGCCCCGCCTCGTCGGGGCGCCGTCATTTGCACAGTCATGTCCGGCCTCAATCAACCGCAACGCGAAGCGATCCATTACCTCGACGGCCCCCTGCTGGTGCTGGCCGGTGCCGGCTCGGGCAAAACGCGGGTGATCACGCAGAAAATCGCCTACCTCGTGCAAAGCTGCGGCTTCAATCCGCGCAACATCGCCGCCATCACCTTCACCAACAAGGCGGCGAAGGAAATGCAGGAGCGCATCGGCAAGCTGCTCTCCAAGCAACAAGCCGACGAACTGCAGATTTCGACTTTCCACTCGCTGGGCGTCCGCATCCTGCGCGAAGAAGCCAAGGCGCTCGGCTACAAGCCGCGTTTCTCGATTTTCGATTCGGCCGACTGCGCCGGCATCATCAGCGAAACGGCCGGCACGGTCGACAAGGCGACGCTGCGCATCGTCCAAAGCACCATTTCCAACTGGAAAAATGGGCTAATCACTCCCGAAGCGGCGCGCCACCTAGCAACCGACGAACATCAAAAGCTGGCCGCCCACGCCTACCTGTCCTACGAAGCGACGCTCAAGGCCTATCAGGCGGTCGATTTCGACGACCTCATCGGCCTGCCGGTCAAGCTGTTCAGCGAGCATCCGGAAATCGCCGACAAGTGGCAGAACCGCCTGCGTTACCTGCTGGTCGATGAATACCAGGACACCAACGCCTGCCAGTACCAGCTACTCAAGCTGCTGACCGGCGTCCGCGCCCAATTCACGGCGGTCGGTGACGACGATCAGGCAATCTACGGCTGGCGTGGGGCCGACATCGAAAATCTCAAGAAACTGCCGACTGAGTTTCCCGCCCTCAAGGTCATCAAACTTGAGCAAAATTACCGGTCGACCGTAAGAATCCTCAAGGCCGCCAACAACGTCATCTCGCACAACGAAAAGCTGTTCGACAAAAAGCTGTGGTCCGATCTCGGCCACGGCGAGCAGATTTCCGTCACCGCCTGTCGCGACAACGACGCCGAAGCCGAAGGCGTGGTCATGAAGCTGCAGGCGCACAAGTTCGAGCATCGCGCCAAGTTCAAGGATTACGCCATCCTCTACCGCTCCAACCACCAGGCGCGGATTTTCGAGGAATACCTGCGCGACCACCGCATTCCCTATCTGCTCTCCGGTGGCAAATCCTTCTTCGACAAGGCCGAGATCAAGGACATCACCGCCTACCTGCGTCTGCTGACGAACGAAGACGACGACCCGGCCTTCATCCGCGCCGCCACCACACCCAAGCGCGGCATCGGCGCGGCAACGCTGCAGGTGCTCGGCATTTATGCCGGCGAGCGCCATATCTCGCTCTTCGCGGCCGCCTTTGAAGAGGGCTTCGCGCAACGCGTCCAGGCCCGACAACTCGACCCGCTGCTCGAATTCTGCAACTTCATCAACCGCACCCAGTCGCGGGCCAGCAAGGAACCCGCGCACCAGGTTCTGCCCGATCTGCTCAAGGCCATCGATTACGAAACCTTCCTCTACGACCACGAAGAGGAACGCACGGCGCAAACGCGCTGGGCCAACGTCTGCGAATTTGCCAACTGGCTTAACAAGAAGGGCGAACTCGATGGCAAGACTCTGGTTGATCTGACCCAGAGCATCGCCCTGATCAACATGCTCGACAAGAAAAACGACGACGAATACGACGCCGTGCAACTGTCGACCCTGCATGCCGCCAAGGGGCTGGAGTACAAGAACGTCTTCCTGGTCGGTGTCGAGGAAGGCATCCTGCCGCACCGCGAATCCATCGATCCGACCAAGATCGAGGAAGAGCGCCGCCTGATGTACGTCGGCATCACCCGCGCCCAGCACACCCTGAACATTTCCTACTGCGAACGCCGCAAGCAGGCGCGGGAATTCGTGCCCTGCGAGCCATCGCGCTTCATCGACGAGATGGGCAAGGAAGACGTCCGGTTCACCGGCGGCAAGCAGGAAGCCCCGCCCGACAAGGCCACCGTTAAAGCACGGACCGGCGGCCTGTTGGATATGCTGGCCGGAAACAAGCGTTAAGCGGCTCGCGTCGCCCGCCAACGGTGTGCGGGGACCGTTGTTTTACTTCCACGAAAATGGCGTCCACGAAAAAGGGAGGCCGCAGCCTCCCTTGATATGGGCGACGAGAGCTTATTTCGCCCGGCTCATGACGTATTCGACAACACCCTTGATCTCTTCTTCAGACAGCGTGGTGCCGCCCTTCGGAGGCATGGCGTTCTTGCCGTTGGTCACGCTGTTGATCAGGGCATCCTTGCCCTGGGCCAGGCGCGGCGCCCAGGCGCCCTTGTCGTCGATCTTCGGCGCGCCGGCGGCACCCGTGTTGTGGCAGGCGCCACAGACCGTGTTGTAAATCGTTGCGCCATCGCGAGGGCCGCTGGCGGCCGGGGCTTCGGCCTTGGTCAGCTCGAACCGGGCAACCGGCTGAATGCGGATGTCAGCCTCGTCGGCGGCGTTGCTGGTGTTTGTCGCAGAGCCGTCCTTGTAGGCGGTCAGCGGGTAGATGATGGCAATCAGGACGGCAGCGACGGCGATCGTCGCCCACATGATGCGCTTGGAAGAGTGTTGCTCGGCCATGCTAAAAACCCCAGTGCGATGAATAGAAAGCGTAATTATAACGGCGAGGCACTATGGCTGAGCAAAAAAAACCCCGCCAGGGGCGGGGTTGAAAATTCTCGAAAGGGGGAATTTCGAGAGGAGGGGTTCAATGCACAGATGCAGTCTAGATTTCCGGGCTCTCCCTGTCTGTCGTACTTTCGTAGTCTTGTGTAACAAAATGTGGTTTGCATGTGTGTTGTGCGTCGCACAAAATCCGCCAACGGGCGAAAAAAAGGCACGGATCAGCCGTTGCGGGCCTTCCGTGCCGTTGGCTTCAGGCCAAGCCTGCCAGCTGTTCAGCTTTCGACGCGGCAGATCTGGACGGCGCTTTTCGGAACCTGATAATCCGTTGCCAGCTGGTGCGTAGCCGTATCTTCAACGGCTTCGCCTTCGCTCACAACGAAGTGGCGGGCACCCGTGTAGTCCTGCGGAATACCGGCTCGGTCCTGAGTGATGCGATAGTGAATCTTGACGTTCATGGCTGTTCTCGATTTATGGATACTTTTGGTACCTGCGCAACGAGTATAGCTTGTATTTGCTGCGCTGCAATATCGGTTTTCCACAGGTTTTACGTCTGCTCGCCGAGCCAAGAACGCTGATACTTTTTGTCGCTGGCAACCGTCGCTCCGAAGCGGCCTTGGCCTTTGCCTGCGTGCTAGGATGGAGCGCATGAACGACTTGGAAATACTCGCAGAACATCTCGGATGCCAGCTTGTCGAGCGCGGCGAATGGCTGGCGGCGGCCGAATCCTGTACCGGCGGCTGGCTCGCCCAGTCGGTGACGGCGATTGCCGGCAGTTCGACGTGGTTCGACCGCGGATTCGTGACCTACTCCAACGCCGCGAAGGCGGACATGCTTGGCGTTCCCGACAGCATGCTGGCGCGCCATGGTGCCGTTTCGGAAACGGTGGCGCGGGCGATGGCACAGGGCGCTTTGGCCCATAGCCGGGCTGACTGGTCGGTGGCGATTACCGGTATTGCCGGGCCGGGGGGCGGTTCGCCGGAAAAGCCGGTGGGGACAGTCTGCTTTGCCTGGGCGCGCAAGGATGGTGGTTGTGAGGCGCAAACCTGTCAGTTCGGTGGCGATCGGGCGTCGGTTCGCGAACAGTCGGTGCGTCATGCGCTGAAGGGTCTGATCGAGCGAGTGGGGGCGGCAACTTATAGCGCTTGAGGCGTCCGGATTTTTCCGGGATACTCGAAAGCAACACAAAACAAAAAAATCGAAAAAAATGCCATGCAAAGCCAACCGGTGAAATCGATGCGTTACGTTGAGTTGAATCGCGAATCCATCGAACAGGCGCTGAACGAATGGTCCCCGAGGCTGGCCGGGGCGGGTGTCGTGGCCCTGTTGCCGGAAGCGGAAAAGGATGGGGTGCCCATCCTGCAGACAATTTGCCGGCAACGTGGCCTGGCTCTGGCCGGCGGGATATTTCCAGCCCTTGTCGGCGAACAACGCTTTCTGACGCGTGGCGCCTGGTTGCTCTGCTTCGATCGGATGCCGCCGTATTTTCTTTTGCCGGCTGTCAATGCGGCCGGCGATGCGGCCGGGCAGATCGTGGCGGCGGCTCGTCAGGGTTTGACGGCCTGTCCGGCAGAGGCGCCAAAGCCGACTTTGTTCATGATTTTCGATGGCATGGTGCCGAACGTGGCGAGCATACTCGACGGCATCTACCTGGCCCTTTCCAATCGCGTCGAATACGGCGGGGTCAATGCCGGCAGCGAGACCTTCCAGCCCATGCCGTGCCTGTTCGATGCCGCCCGACTGGTTGGCGATGGCGTGCTCGGGCTGCTCCTGCCGGGCTCCATGGCGCCGCTGCTCGAGCATGGCTTCGCGCAACCGGAGCGGGCGATGAGCGCGACGTCGACCGAGGGCAACCGCATCGCCATGATCGACTGGCGGCCGGCCTTCGACGTCTATCAGGAGATCATCCGGGCGCAGTACGGGATCGATCTGACGCGCGACAATTTCTACGAATACGCGGTGCATTTTCCCTTCGGCATCCTGCGCGCCAATGGCGACGTAGTGGTGCGCATTCCCGTGGCCTTGACTGACGATGGTTCGTTGTACTGCGTCGGCGAGATTCCCGAGAACGCCATGCTGGTGCTCCTGCGCGCGCCGGCGGCCGGGGCGAATGGCTGCATTGCCCGGTTGGCCGACCATCTGCGCGGCGCGCATGGCGCTTTACAGGGAACACAACTGCTGACGTTCTATTGCGCCGGTCGGCGCATGCATCTGGGTGACGATGCCGAGAAGGAGCTGGCAGAACTGCAGGCGGAAAGCGGTGTCGGTGAAATGGCCGGGGCTTTGTCGCTCGGTGAAATCGGCAGCACGGTGCGCTGGGGCTACCCGATGTTCCACAACGCGACGCTGGTGTGTTCGCCCTGGCCGTCAAAATGATCCGTGAGCAGGTTCTCAGCGTTCTGTACGACCTCTCGCTGACCATCGGTGGTGAGCTCGGGCTCAACAGCCTGTTTGTCAAAACGCTGCAGCGGCTGCTTTTTCATACCTCGTTTCCGACCGGTGTCGTGCTCGCCGGAGCGAAGCTTACGGAGTTCGGCGGGGCGGCCAGGCTCGAAACTTCAATCGGCGATTACCTGCTGGCTGAGCGCCATGGCACGGTTTTCAACCTGCCGGCCGGCCTGCTTTCGGGCAAGGTGCAGTTGCTCGATGACGCCAACCTGCTGCGCGCCTTTTCGCTCGACGAGCAGTATGTTTACTGTCTTCGTCTGCCCGTGGACGAGCAGTACACCATCCTGCTGCTATCCCCCGGCGCGCCGGCATCCGAGCTGCCGCTGACGCAAATATTCCAGCCGGTGCTGGCCAATCTGGCCAAGGCGGTCATTCTTTGCCGAAACAATGAGCGTTTGACGCAGGCGCTGGCCAACGACCGGGACGATGCGCGGGCCGAACTGGCAGTGGCGCTGGCCCAGAGCGAGCGCGAGCGGGCGTTTCTCGATTCGCTCTATGCCGCGATTCCCGACCTGGCCTGGGTCAAGGATCCCGATGGCGTCTATCTGTCGTGCAATCCGACCTTTTCTCGCCTTTACAACGCCAGAGAATACGACATTGTCGGGCGCACCGACGACGACTTCGTCAGCCACGAGCTGGCCGAGTTTTTCCGCGCCAATGACCGGGCTGCGGCGGCGGCCGGCGGTCCGACGGTGAACGAGGAGTGGCTGACTTTCGCCGATAACGGCTATCGCGGGCTGTTCGAGACGATAAAGACGCCGATGCGCGACAAGGACGGGCATTTGATCGGCGTTCTCGGTGTGGCGCGGGAAATTACCGAGCGTCGGCGCGTCGAGGAGGCATTGCGCAACAGCGAGGCGGAGCTGGAGCAGCATCGGCGCCATCTCGAAGCCATGGTCGCCGAGCGCACGCATGACCTGGCGCAGGCCAATGCCCGGCTCGAGCAAACCCAGTTTGCCATGGACCGGGTCGGGCTGGGCATCCATTGGGTCGATGTCGACGGGCGCTTTGTCTATGTCAATCACGTCGCGGCGGAGATCCTTGGCTATTCGGTCGAGGAGTTGCTTCACCTGAGCGTGCCGGATATCGATCCCGGGTTCCTGCCCGGCGGTTTTGTCGAGGCGACGGCAGAAATCCGGCACACCGGCCGGGCCAGTCTCGATTCGTGGAATCGGCATCGCGACGGCCATCTGCTGCCGGTCCACCTCAATATTTATTTCCGGCCGGAGACAGCCGGCGATCCGGCGCGTTTCATCACTTTCGTCAGCGATATCAGCGAACGCAAGCGGGTTGAGCAGGAGTTGCGCGAAGCGAAGGATCTGGCTGAGTCGGCGACCAAGGCGAAGAGCGCTTTCCTGGCCAACATGAGCCACGAGATCCGGACGCCGATGAATGCCATTCTCGGCTCGGTTTACCTGATGCGCCGCGCTGGCGTGGCCGACGCCCTGAAGGTGCCGCTGAGTCGTATTGAAGCTTCCGGCCAGCATTTGCTGGCGATCATCGACGACATTCTCGATCTATCGAAGATCGAGGCGGGCAAGCTGGTGCTCGAGGAGGTGCCGCTCATGCTGCCGCGCCTGATGAACGAAGTCGCCGAGATACTGGCCGGGCCGGCGCGCGACAAGAACCTGGCGCTGCGCGTCGAGTCGGCAGTCCTGCCTGGCAGCTTGCTGGGCGACGCGACGCGGCTGCGGCAGGCGCTGCTCAACTATGCCAACAATGCCATCAAATTCACCGGGAGCGGCACCATTCGCCTGCGCGGCAAGGTGCTCGAGGAAAATGCCGAGAGCGTGCTGGTCCGCCTGGAGGTCTCGGATACCGGCATCGGCATCGAGCCGGAGGCGCTGGCCCGTCTGTTTTCACCGTTCGAGCAGGCCGATGCCTCGACCACGCGCCGCTACGGCGGTACCGGCCTCGGGCTGGCGATAACCCGCCATCTGGCAGCGTTGATGGGCGGCGAGGCGGGGGCTGAGAGCACGCCGGGCGAGGGCAGCCTATTCTGGATTACGGCGCGCCTGAAGAGACTGCCGCCGGATAGCGCGAAAGCTGCCGTACCGGCGCTGGGCAGCGATGTCGAGGCCATGCTGCGCAGCCAGTTCGCCGGCCGCAGGATCCTCCTCGTCGAGGACGAACCAATCAACCGCGAAGTGGCGCAGATGCTGCTCGAAGACGTCGGACTGGCCATCGATGTCGCCGCGGATGGCGTTGAGGCGGTCGACAAGGTTGGCAAGAATGACTACGGCCTGGTCCTCATGGACATGCAGATGCCGCGCATGGATGGGCTGGAAGCGACCCGGCGCATCCGTCAGATGGCCGATCGCCAGAACGTGCCTATCCTGGCCATGACCGCCAATGCCTTTGCCGAGGATCGCCAGCAGTGTCTGCAGGCCGGGATGAACGATTTCGTCACCAAGCCGGTCAATCCGAGCCTGCTCTATACGGCGCTCTATCACTGGCTGGGCGGCGATAGCGCGGCGTGAACGGCTGGCTGGCCCGAGTGCTACGGTCAACCGGAAAAAAAGCCCAAAATCAAAATGCCGCCTCGCCTGCAATGTCGCTGAGCAAGGGAGCGACCAGCGCCGCGGCCCGGCCGGTCGGCTGGCGATAGGACACCCAGGTCGAGTTTTTCTCGCCGGGCAGCGTGTAGATCGAGATCGAGAAGGGGCAGAGCACGATGTTGTGCGGGTCGAGTTCGAGCATTTTGCGGGAGAGCACGGCCGAGCAGAAACCGATGGTTTCGCCGTGTTCGAAAACCTGGCGGGTGGCGCCGAGGGTGGCGCCGGTACGCTCGAGCATGTCGGCGATGTGTGCCGTGTAGCTGATGACCAGTCCCCGGCTTTCGATGGCCGAAACGACGGCATCGCGGGTGTCGGCAAAATTGCTGCCGACCTTTCTTTTGACCACTTCATCGTCGGCCTGAACGGCCGTGGCGGCCAGGGCGAAGCAGAGCAGAAAGGCGAGCCGACGCATGCGAGTTCCCGTATTAGCAATGACTGATGCGGCTATTTTAGGCGATGCCCGGTTGCTACGGTCAACCCCGAAAAACGGCCAAAATCATCAATCGGGCAGCGGCTCGAACAGGGCGGCGAGATCGTCGGTGCCGAACTTGACGTCGACGCGATAGTCGTCGGAGAGGATGCCGGCGGCCAGCTCGGCCTTGCGTTCCTGCAGGGCGAGGATCTTTTCCTCGATGCTGCCGCTGACGATGAGCTTGTAGACGAACACCGGCTTGTCCTGGCCGAGGCGGTGGGCGCGGTCGGTGGCCTGGTTCTCGACGGCCGGGTTCCACCACGGATCGTAGTGGATCACGGTGTCGGCGGCGGTCAGGTTGAGACCGACGCCGCCGGCCTTGAGGCTGATCAGGAAGATCGGCACTTCGCCGTCCTGAAAACGACGGATCGGCACTTCGCGGTCGACCGTGTCGCCGGTCAGCGTGACGTAGGCAATGCCGGCCTTGTCCAGTTCGTGCTCGATGAGCGCCAGCATGCTGGTGAATTGCGAGAAAACGAGGACCTTGCGGCCTTCGTCGACGAGTTCGGGCAGCATCGCCATGAGCAGGTCGAGCTTGGCCCGTTCCGGTACCTTGCGCGCTGCCATGGCCTTGACCAGGCGCGGATCGCAGCAGACCTGACGGAGCTTGAGCAGGGCGTCGAGGATGACGATCTGGCTGCGCGCGAAGCCGCGGTTGGCGATTTCGTCGCGCACCTTGGCGTCCATCGCGGCGCGCACCGTTTCATAAAGGTCGCGCTGGGCGCCTTCGAGTTCGACGCTGCGCACGATGATGGTTTTCGGCGGCAGTTCCTGGGCGACATCTTCCTTCTTGCGGCGCAGGATGAAGGGCCGGATGCGGCGGGCGAGCAGGGTGCGGCGACGGAGGTCGCCCTGCTTCTCGATCGGTGTCCGCCAGTGGCGGGTGAACTGCTTGCTGGTGCCGAGAAAGCCGGGCAGCAGGAAGTCGAACTGGCTCCACAACTCGCCGAGATGGTTCTCGAGCGGCGTACCGGTCAGACACAGACGATGCCGCGCATCGACCTTGCGCACGGCCTCGGCACTCTGGCTCTGGGCATTCTTGACCGTCTGCGCCTCGTCGAGAATGAGCAGGTGGTAGCTGTGCTGCATCAATTCCTCGGCATCGCGCCAGAGCAGCGGATAGGTCGTCAGCACCACGTCGTGCTGCATGATCTGCGGGAACAGGACCTTGCGTTCCGGGCCGTGCAGCGACAGCACCTTGAGGGCCGGGGCGAAACGCGCTGCCTCGTTCTTCCAGTTGAAGATCAGCGAGGTCGGCAGAATGATCAGGGCCGGCTTGTCGAGGCGCCCGGCTTCCTTTTCCATGAGCAGGTGGGCCAGCGTCTGCGCTGTCTTGCCGAGACCCATGTCGTCGGCCAGGATGCCCGACAGGTCGTGCTCGCGCAGGAATTGCAGCCAGGCCAGGCCTTCCTTCTGGTAAGGCCGCAGTTCGAGCCTGAAGCCGGCCGGCGGTTCGACGTCGCCGATACCCTGCGCCTTGAGCAGGCGCTCGGCCAGCGCCATGATGTCGCTCTGGCCGCGGAACTGCCAGCGACTGATGTCGGAAAGCTCGGCCAGTCGTGGCGCATCGAAGCGCGACAGGCGCAAGGTGTTGCCGCCGGTAAAGCCGTCGAACAGGTCGATCAGCGTCGCCGCCAGCGGCTTGAGGCGGCCGGCCGGGACGCGCAGGCGCTTACCGCGGGCAGTGTAGAGATCGATCCCTTCGTCGTCGGGAACGCGTTCGAGTTCGGCCGCTTCGAGCCAGCGCGGGTCGGTGCGGAACAGGTTGGCCAGCAAGGGAGCGAGCGGCAGGCGCTCGCCTTCGACCATGACCCCCATGTCGAGGTTGAACCAGCCGTTGTCGGCCTCGTAAAGCTCGGCTTCCCAGCCATCGACCTCGATGACGTGGTGGCGGAAATCCTCGGGAAACTCGATCTGCCAGCCGGCTTCCTTCAGGCGCAGGGTGCCGTCCTGCATGAAGGGCACCCAATTGGCTTCTTCAGCCAGGCCGTAAATGCCTTCCGGCGGGCTGCCAAAAGTGTGCAGGGTGTGCCCGGGAATCTTCTGCAGGCCACAGCCTTCGAGCGCCTGCAGCGACCTTGCTTCATCGTCCGGGCGGCGCTTCAGGCGGATGGTTTCGCCCTCGGGCAGGGTGATGAATTCGCTCTTTTCTTCCGGCCGCACGTCGGCATCGCCGTAACGGAAAATGATCTTGGCGACGTCGAAGGGGCCGCCACCAAAATTCTGCGGATAGCCGCGCCAGGCCCGGTGGCCGTGCGTATGCAGGGTTTCCAGCTGGAGAATGGGAATGAGCGGGGCGTCGACCAGGCGCAGCCGGGCGCCGGCATCGGAACCGGGCAGCGGCAGGTCGGGGGCCAGTTCGGACAGCGCTTCGGCGACCAGCGCCGCTTCGTTGGCCGACAGCGGCGGCAACGAGAACAGGCGATTGATCACGTCCGGATTGCCGGTGACTTCGAGCGGCCCGGCTTCGCCCTCGGCCAGGTCGATATACCAGGGCGGATCGACGGCGACGATCATCTCGGCCGACGGCTCCGGCTTCAAATGTGGCCGCTGGAAACCCATGCCATCGACCAGCCAGCCGATGCTGGCCGGCCGGGTCGGCCCGGCGTTGAGCGGCAGGCCGAGGTCGTCCTCGGGGTATAGCCGGTGGCTGGCCGCCATGCGCTGCAAAATCTCGGCGCCGTTCTTGGGGCCCAGGCCGAAGGCCCGCAAGCCGGTTTCGTGGCCGCGGTCGGCCCAGATCAGGCGCAGGATGCCGAGGTCTTCTTCATTGACGAACTGCGGCGGGGTGATCAGCGCGCGGTCCACCTTCCACCATTCCTCGGCGCTCTCCGGATACTTGCCCTTGCGAATCTCGATGCCGAACTGGCGCTTGTCGGCCGTCCATTTCAGGATGTAGAAAAGCTGTTGCCGGGCGCTGGCCGGCCGGGCCTTCTTCTTGGCGACGGCGACCGAGACGCGGCGCAGGTCTTCGAGCCAGGACAGGGCGCTGCCGCTGACCCGCTCCTTCGGATTGCGTTCTTCGATGGCCTTGAGCAGCATGGCGGCAACGTGCTTGCAATGCTTGCCGGCGGCGCAGGTGCAGCGGCTGATCACAGCCATCTCGCCGCTCTGGGCCTGGCTCAGGTAAGCCTGTGCGAGGTAGGGTTCGGCGGACGAGCCGGGTACCAGCGCCCGCATCTGGCTGCCCTCGATGCTCAGGTCGCGTACCAGGTCGACGTAAGGTCGGGCCTTGTTGATGTCGCGCGTGGCAAACCACTCGGCGACGTTTTCTTCAGTGAAGGTGGTGAGGTTGACGACGGCCATTGGCGATCAGTAAACCAGGGCGCCGACGAGCAGGGCGAGGAGCAGGGCGATGATGGCCAGCCAGCGGTTTTGCTGGTGCTGCGCGGCGATCAGGCGCTCGAGCTGTGGCTGCAGGTCAGTTTTTGCAGGCTGGGCCAGGGCCTGATGGACCAGGCGCGGCAGCTGCGGAAGGGTGCGCGCCAGATATGGGGCTTCCTGCTTGAAGCTGCGGAGCAGTCCGCGCCAGCCGATCTGCTCGCTCATCCAGCGCTCGAGGAAAGGCTTGGCGGTGGTCCACAGGTCGAGTTCGGGGTCGAGCTGGCGACCGAGGCCTTCAATGTTGAGCAGGGTTTTTTGCAGCATGACCAGTTGCGGCTGGATCTCGACGTTGAAGCGGCGCGAGGTCTGGAACAGGCGGAGCAGCACCTTGCCGAAGGAAATGTCCTTGAGCGGCCGGTCGAATATCGGCTCGCAAACGGCGCGGATGGCGGCCTCGAACTCGTCGACCCGGGTGTCTTTGGGCGCCCAGCCGGATTCGATGTGGGCCTCGGCGACGCGCTTGTAGTCGCGGCGGAAGAAGGCGAGGAAGTTCTGTGCCAGGTAATTCTTGTCGGAATCGGTCAGCGTGCCGACGATGCCGAAGTCGAGCGCGATGTAGCGGCCGTCGGGGGCGACGAAGATGTTGCCGGGGTGCATGTCGGCATGGAAGAAACCGTCGCGGAAAACCTGGGTGAAGAAGATTTCGACACCGGCCGCCGACAGCTTGGAGAGGTTGATGCCTTCGGCGCGCAGCTTGTCGGTCTGCGAGATCGGCGTGCCCTTCATGCGTTCCATGACCATGACGGTCGACGTGCAGAAATCCCAATGCACCTCGGGGACGATGAGCAATTTCGAATCGGTGAAATTGCGCCGCAGTTGCGAAGCGTTGGCCGCCTCGCGCATGAGGTCGAGTTCGTCGCGCAGATATTTGGCAAATTCGGCGACCACTTCGCGCGGCTTCAGGCGCTTGCCGTCGGCCCACAGCTTCTCGAGCAGCATGGCCAGGTTGTCCATGAGCGCCAGATCGTGCTCGATGACCGACAGCATGTTGGGGCGCAATACTTTGACGGCCACTTCATGACCGCCGTCTTCGGCGTGCAGCTTGGCGAAATGGACCTGGGCAATCGACGCCGAGGCAATCGGCGTCGGGTCGAATTCGGCGAAAACCTCGCTGGCCGGTCGGCCATAAGCCTTTTCGATTTCAGCCAGGGCGAGGTCGGAGGCGAAAGGCGGAACGCGATCCTGCAGCTTGGCCAGTTCGTCGGCAATATCCATCGGCATCAGGTCGCGCCGGGTCGACAGGACCTGGCCGAACTTGACGAAAATGGGGCCGAGCGATTCGAGGGCAAGGCGCAGGCGAACGGCGCGCGGCGTCGACAGGTCGCGCCAGAATTGCAGGGCGTTGGCGAGTCGTACCAGCCGGCCGCTCGGCTCGTGTTCGAGCACCATTTCGTCGAGGCCGAAACGGCTGGCGACTGAGGCGATCTTGAGCAAACGAAGGAGACGCATGTGTACGGTAAACGCCGGCTGGACCGGGCAAAATCGCTAAACGAGCATGTTAACACGCCAACGGCGCTTGCACCCCCGTGATTTGCGACTGTTTGAGTCTGCCGCGTCGGGTCTTAACAATCTTGCAAGAAGCGCGGGGCAATGGGATAAACTTGCCTTGCAAGCCTGTTGGTGTTGTGCCCAGCCACCCGAAGTCACCTGAAGCCTCGATGAGCGAACCGAAACACCCCTCCGAAATTGCCCGCGAAGCGCTCAAACGACTGGCGATGCGTCAGTTGGCGCCGACGCCGGCCAATTACCAGGCCTGTTATAACGAAATAGCCGAGATTCCCAACATGGCGCCGTTTCCGGACGGGCCTTTGCGCGAGTTGCTGGTCGACTTGCCGGCCCGCAACGAGGCCCAGGAAAAGCAGATCGACCGGCTATCTGCGGCGATAGCCAAGCGGAGCTGGCAGGGAGTCAGGGAGTCGCTGAGTGCATATGCCCAGGCTGGTGAGTCGCGCAGCCTCACGGAGGCAACGCCGATCATCCCGGCCGGGTTGTCCGGCGAATTTGCCGGCAAGCTGGCGCGTTTCGTCGAGTCGGTGCTGCCGGCGCTCGGCGACGAGGAATCGCGGATTGTCGATGTCGCCCGCGAACTGGTCGAGGCGCTCAAGCAGCCGGTGGTTGAGGTTGCCTTCATTCAAGGCCTCCTGGGCAGCCTGACCCATCAGGCCGTGTTCGCGGCGGAAGAGCAGCTTGAAATCAAGAATCTGTTGCTCAAGCTGCTGCATCTGATCATTCAGAACATCGGTGAGTTGAGCTCCGACGACAGCTGGCTCAAGGGCCAGATCGATGGCCTGCTGGCCAGTGTGGCGCCACCGCTGACCTTGCGTCATCTCGACGAGATGGAGCGGCGGCTGCGCGACGTCATGGAGAAGCAGGGGCGTGCCAAGTCGCGTGCCGTCGAGGCGCAGGAGGAAATGCGCGTGATGCTGGCCGAGTTCGTCGAGCGCCTGGGAACGATGAATCAGTCGAGCACCGCGTTTGAAACGCATATCGAGGAAAGCGCCCGTCAGATTGAGCAGGTTTCCCGGCTCGAAGACCTCAAGCCGCTGCTCGACGATGTGATCCTGGCGACGCATGCCATGGCCGAGGAAACGGCGTGCTCGCGCGAGCAATTGAAGAGTCTGCAGGCAAAGGTGTTGGTCACTGAGAGCGAACTCATGCATCTGCATCAGGAGCTGGATAACGCCAGCGCCCTGGCCCGCCACGATCCGCTGACCGATGCGCTCAACCGCAAGGGTCTGGACGAGGCGCTGGAGCGCGAGGTGTCGAGCGTGCGGCGCAAGGAAACGCCGCTCTCGGTCAGCCTGCTCGACATCGATAATTTCAAGAAACTGAACGACAGCTTCGGCCATGAGGCTGGCGATCGCGCCCTTGTCCATCTGGCCGACGTGGCCCGGCGCAATATGCGCCCGTGCGACACGCTGGCCCGTTACGGCGGCGAGGAGTTCGTCGTGCTCATGCCGGACACGACGCTTGAACAAGGTCTCGAGGCGATGACCCGCCTGCAGCGGGAATTGACCAAGGCCATCTATCTGGCCGGGAAAGAGAAAATCCTCATTACCTTCAGTGCCGGCGTTGCCCAGCTGGCGACCGACGAGTCGGGCACCGAGGCGATCCGGCGGGCCGATCAGGCCATGTATCTGGCCAAACGCGCGGGCAAGAACCGCGTGATGGGCGGCTGACCTTCCTTCGATGTCCCTGAGCCGGGGGTTCCCGCCGGTCGCCGATCGATCGGCGCGGGTGCTTGTCCTGGGCAGTCTGCCGGGCAAGGCGTCGCTTGCCGCGCAGGCGTATTACGCCAATCGCCAGAATGTTTTCTGGCGCATCATGGGCGATCTGCTCGGTGCCGGGCCGGAGCTGCCTTACGGGCAGCGCCTGGAAAAACTGCAGGCAGCCGGCATCGCGCTGTGGGATGTGATTGCGGCGGGCGAGCGCCCGGGTAGTCTGGATTCGGCCATTGTCCGGGACTCGGTTTGCGTCAATGATTTTTCGGCCTTTTTTGCCGTTCACCGTGGGATTGGTCGCGTGTTCTTCAATGGTGCGGCGGCTGAGGCGACTTTTCGCCGCCATGTGCTGCCCGGGTTGGCGGGCGAAAAGCCGGAATTGATCCGCCTGCCGTCGACCAGTCCGGCCCATGCGGCAAGCAGCTACGCCGACAAGCTCGCGGCGTGGTCGGCGATTGTCGCGCCGGTCAATAAGTAGGCAGCGACAGCGTATAATCGCCGTTTTGCGAATTTTGCCCCCAAATCAATGCCCCTAGACGTCAAAACCCAGCTGACCGCCCTCCTGCAACAGGCGCTGGCCAGCGTTGCGCCGAGCGCAACCGATACGCCCATTCAACTGGAGCGCCCGCGCGACCCATCGCATGGCGACTTCGCGACCAACCTGGCCATGCAGTTGGCCAAGGCGCTCAAGAAGAATCCGCGCGAAATTGCCCAGCAACTGGTGAGCGAATTGCCGGTGTCGACGCTGGTAACCAAGGCCGAAGTGGCCGGCGCCGGCTTCATCAATTTCAAGCTCGAGGCCGGGGCCAAGACCGGCGTCGTCAAGGCCGTGCTGGCCGAGGGTGAAAATTTCGGGCGATCGACGCTTGGCGGCTGGCAGAAGGTACAGGTCGAGTTCGTTTCGGCCAACCCGACCGGGCCTTTGCACGTTGGCCACGGCCGCGGCGCGGCCTACGGCGCCTCGCTGTCCAACCTGCTGACTTTCGCCGGCTGGGATGTGACGCGCGAGTATTACGTCAATGACGCCGGCCGGCAGATGGATATCCTGGCCGTGTCGACCTGGCTGCGTTACCTCGACCAGCATGGCGTTGACCTGCCTTTCCCGCCGAATGGTTACCAGGGTGGCTACGTGCGGGAGATGGCGGAGCAGCTCAAGCATGCCCATGGCGACAAGTATGTCCGTCCGGCCGCTGCTGTGCTGGCCGGTACCCCGGGTTTTCCGGCGGCCGAGCGGAGCGACGACGAAGCCAAACAGCAGCGCGAGCAGCAGCTCGATGCGCTGATCGCCCGCGCCAAGGAACTGCTTGGCCCGGACTGGGCCTACGTCCATCAGCACGCACTGTCCGAACAACTGGCCGATTGCCGTGACGACCTCGAGCAGTTCGGCGTCAATTTCGATATCTGGTTCTCCGAAAAGGCGCTGTTCGATACCGGGCTGGTTGCCCGTTGTGTCGATCTGCTCGAGAAGAACGGCCATCTCTACGTGCAGAACGGCGCCCGCTGGTTCAAGTCGACCGCCTTCGGCGACGAGAAGGATCGCGTCGTCCAGCGCGAGAACGGTCTCTACACCTATTTCGCCTCCGACATCGCTTACCACCTCAACAAGTTCGAGCGTGGTTTCGACAAGGTCATCAACATCTGGGGCGCCGATCACCACGGCTACATCGCCCGCGTGAATGGGGCCATCACCGCTCTCGGGCTGGATGCCAAAAAGCTGCAGGTGGCCCTCGTCCAGTTCGCCGTGCTCTATCGCAACGGCCAGAAGGCCTCGATGTCCACGCGTTCCGGCGAGTTCGTCACCCTGCGCGAGTTGCGTGGCGAAGTCGGCAACGACGCTTGCCGTTTCTTCTACGCCCTGCGCAAGTCCGACCAGCATCTCGATTTCGACCTCGATCTGGCGAAGAGCCAGACCAACGAGAATCCGGTCTATTACATCCAGTACGCCCACGCCCGCATCTGTTCCGTGGTCGGCCAGTGGGCCGGCGCGAACGGCGGTGACCTGGCGGTGCTGGCCGATGCCGACCTGGCGCTGCTGAGCAATCCGCGCGAACTGACCATCGCCAGCAAGCTGACCGAGTTCCGCGACCTCATCGACAACGCCGCGCGCGAACTGGCGCCGCACCTGATCGCCTTCTACCTCAAGGATCTGGCCGGCGAATTCCATGGCTGGTACAACGCCGAGCGCATGCTGGTCGACGATGCCGCCCTGCGCGATGCCCGCGTCGCCCTGGCGGTCGCCGTGCGTCAGACGATCCGCAACGGCCTGACCATACTTGGCGTCAGCTGTCCGGAATCCATGTAAGGAATTGCCATGAGTCGCGATATGAAGCCTCGCCGGAAGCAGCCGGCGAAAAAGAAAGCGGCCGGCGGTACGCTGATCGGCATGTTCATCGGCCTGGTCATCGGTGTCGCGCTGGCGGCCGGCGTCGTCTGGTACATCAACAAGTCGCCGCTGCCGTTCGTCGAGCGGGTGCAGCAACCGGTTTCCGCCAACGGCAAGAACGGCCAGCCGAGCCAGCCGCTGGCCTTGCCCGGCAAGCCGGGTGATCCGATTCCCGAAAAACGCTTCCAGTTCTACGACATCCTGCCCGGCAAGGCCGATGCGGTGCCCGACAAGGCGCCCAGGCCCGAGGCCCGGAAGGATGAGCCGAAGAAGGAGGAAAAGAGCGAGTCGAAGGAATCGAAGACGCCGCTCTTCCTGCAGGCCGGGTCATTCAGCACGGCGCAGGATGCTGACAACCAAAAGGCCAAGCTGGCGTTTATGGGTATTGAGGCCGTTGTTCAGCAGGTGATGATTCAGGACAAGACCTTCTATCGGGTCCGGGTCGGTCCCTACACGAAGATAGATGAATTGAACAAAGTCCGTGCCGAGCTTGCCAAATCGGGTGTTGACGCTCAACTAGCCAAATAGGAGTAACGAATGAAGGATGCACGTCGCAGTTTCGTCGGTTCCATTTTTGCCCTTTTTTTCGGGTTGACCGTAGCAATGCCGTCTTTTGCTCAGGGCGCGGCATTCACGCCGGTCAGCCCGGCCCAGCCGACTGAGGATCCCGCCAAGATCGAGGTGCTCGAGTTTTTCAGCTACGGCTGCCCGCATTGCGCCGACTTCAATCCGCTGCTCACGGCCTGGGCCGCCAAGCTGCCGGCCGACGTGGTCGTCAGGAAGGTACCGATCACCTTCGGTCGCGCCGCCTGGGGCAACATCGCCAAGCTCTATTACACCCTGGAAATCACCGGCGACCTGCATCGTCTCGAGGCTGACGTTTTCCGGGCGATTCATGGCGAGCGCGTCAATCTGTTCGATGAAAGAACGCTCACCGAGTGGGTCGTCAAGAAGGGCGTCGATGCGAAGAAGTTTGGCGAAACCTTCAACTCCTTCGGCGTCATGAGCAAGGTCAGGCGCGGCGATCAGCTGGCGCAGGCCTACCGGATCCAGGGCGTGCCGGCTCTGGGCGTCGAAGGCAAGTACCTGATCGGCGACATGGGCTTCAACGAGAAGCTGGCTGTTGCCGACAAGCTGATCGCCAAGGCGCGCAGCGAGAAAGCAGGCAAGGTCGTCGGCAAGAAATAATTGACCCTCAAGGTCTTCATCACGGGCGCCTCGTCGGGAATCGGCGAGGCGCTTGCCGTTTACTACGCCGCCCAGGGCGCGACGCTTGGCCTGGTCGCCCGCCGGGCCGACTATCTTGAGGCGCTGAACCAGCGTCTGGGCGCTCGGCACGCCTGTTACGCGCTCGATGTGACCGATGCCCCGGCCCTCCACGCCGCCGCCACCGATTTCATCGCCCGCTTCGGCGCGCCCGACATCATCATCGCCAACGCCGGCGTGTCGGCCGGCACGCTGACCGAGTTCGAAGAAGACCTCGACATCTTTCGCCGGGTCATGGATACCAACGTTTTCGGCCTGGCGGCGACCTTCGCGCCGTTCATCCCGGCGATGAAAGCGGCCGGCGGGGAAAAGAGACTGGTCGGCATCGCCTCGGTCGCCGGTATTCGCGGGCTGCCGGGAGCCGAGGCCTATTCGGCCTCGAAGGCTGCGGCAATCACCTATCTGGAAAGCCTGCGCCTGGAAATGCGGCCCTATGGCATCAGGGTCGTGACCATCGCGCCGGGCTACATCGAGACACCGATGACGGCGGTCAATCCCTACAAGATGCCCTTCCTGCTGCCGGTCGATGAAGCGGCAAGGCGTTTCGCCGCCGCCATCGCGCGCGGGACCAGCTACACCGTCATTCCCTGGCCGATGGGGCTGGTCGCCAAGCTTCTGCGAGTCCTGCCCAACTGGCTCTATGACCGCCTGTTCACCAGTGCGCCGAGAAAGCCGCGCGGCTTGCTAAAATAGCCCGATGCTAGAACTCAAGATCAATGGCGAAACCCGCCAGTTTCCCGCCGCACTGACCGTGACTGGCCTGATCGAGCACCTCGGTTATGCCGGCAAGCGCATCGCCGTGGAACGCAACGGCGAAATTGTCCCAAAAAGCCAGCACGCCACGACGGCGCTGGTCTCGGGCGACCAACTTGAAATTGTCGTCGCCGTCGGCGGCGGTTAAGGAGCCTACCCCATGCATCAACTGACTATCGCCGGCAAGGCGTACCGTTCCCGTTTGCTGGTCGGCACCGGCAAGTACAAGGATTTCGCCGAAACCCGGGCGGCTATCGACGCTTCCGGCTCGGAGATCGTCACCGTGGCGATTCGCCGCATGAACATCGGCCAGGACCCGAGCCAGCCCAATCTGCTCGACGCCCTGCCGCCCTCGCAATTCACCATCCTGCCCAATACGGCGGGCTGCTACAGCGCCGACGACGCGGTGCGCACCCTGCGTCTGGCCCGCGAACTGCTCGACGGTCATCCGTTGTGCAAACTTGAAGTGCTCGGCGACCCGACCAACCTCTTCCCGAACATGCCGGAAACGTTGAAGGCGGCCGAGACCCTGGTCAAGGATGGCTTTCACGTCATGGTCTACTGCTCCGACGACCCCATTCAAGCCAAGATGCTCGAAGAAATCGGCTGCGTCGCGGTCATGCCGCTCGCTTCGCTGATCGGCTCAGGCATGGGCATCGTCAATCCGTGGAACCTGCGCCTGATCATCGACAACGCCAAGGTGCCGGTGATCGTCGATGCCGGCGTCGGTACGGCGTCTGACGCCGCGATTGCCATGGAACTCGGCTGTGACGGCGTGCTGATGAATACCGCCATCGCCCATGCAAAAAATCCCGTTCTCATGGCCAGCGCCATGAAGAAGGGCGTCGAAGCGGGCCGCGAGGCTTATCTGGCCGGCCGTATGCCGCGCAAACTCTACTCGGCCGACCCGTCGTCGCCGACTTCCGGATTGATCGGCTCATGAGCGCTACTCCCCTGATTCAACCGGCCGCCGTCGGCGAAGGCGTCTACGAAGAGGGCCGCGAAGGCTACGGTCACATCAAGAGCTACGTCCGTCGGGCCGGCCGCATGTCCTCGGCCCAGGAAAACTACTACGCCGAGATGATGCCGAAGATCGGCGTCGTCTACGCCCCGCAGCAAATCGACCTTGCTACGGTCTACGGTCGAAATAACCCGAAAATCCTCGAAATCGGCACCGGCATGGGTGAAACCACGGCCAGGATCGCCGATGCCAACCGCGATAACGATTATCTCGGCGTCGAAGTGCACGTGCCGGGCGTCGGCGCCCTGTGCAAGCAGATCGCCGAACGTGAGCTGACTAACCTGCGCATCTGCCAGCACGACGCCGTTGAAGTCGTCCGCGACATGCTGCCCGAAGGCTCGCTCGATGGCGTGCACGTTTTCTTCCCGGATCCGTGGCACAAGGCTCGCCACAACAAACGTCGGCTCATCCAGTCGCCGTTCGTCGCGTTGCTCGCGTCGCGCCTCAAGCCGGGCGGCTATTTCCACTGCGCCACCGACTGGGAAGAGTACGCCCATCAGATGCTGGAAGTGCTCTCGGCCGAACCGACTTTGGTCAACAGCGCCGACGGCTTTGCGCCGCGTCCGGACTACCGTCCGCTGACCAAATTCGAGAACCGCGGGATCCGCCTGGGTCATGGCGTTTGGGACGTGATTTTCCGGAAAAAATAGCTGGCAGATTGACACCTCCTGAGTAGAATGAGAGTCGGGATTTGTCAGAAAAAATGAGGGAATCATGAAAAAAATGAAAATTACCGCCAGCCGTTTTTTGCTCGCCTTCTCGGCCATTGCGCTATCTGCTGCACCGGCGCTTGCTGCTGATCGTTCAGGCAAGGAAGTCGTCGACACGGTCTGTGCCGCCTGCCATACGACCGGCAAGGATGGCGCCCCGAAGATCGGCGATCAGGCCGCCTGGGCGCAGCGTGCCGCCAAGGGGCTGGACAAATTGACGGTGAATGCCATCACCGGCGTCCGCAGCATGCCGGCCCATGGTGGTCAGGCCGCGCTGACCGATCTCGAGATGACCCGGGCCGTTGGTTACATGGTCAGTGGCGGCAAGGCCGCCGATGCCAAGAAGGCAGTCAAATCCGCCAAGCAACGCAGCGGCCAGCAAGTGGTCGAGGAGCGCTGCCAGGAATGCCACGCCACCGGCAAGCAGGGCGCCCCGAAACTGGGTGACATGAACGACTGGAAGCCGCGTCTCAAGAACGGCGTTGATCCGCTGATCAAATCGGCTATCAACGGCCACAACTCGATGCCGGCCCGCGGTGGTCTGGCCAATCTGAGCGATGCCGAAATGAAGGCCGCCGTCGAGTTCATGGTCAGCAAGACGGGCGGCGCTGCCACCAGCAAATAAGTTCAGCGGCCTGCCGGCCGCCTGATCGGCAAAATGCCGGCATCGCTCGATGCCGGCATTTTTATTTTTGCCGGGCAAGATGGCCGCCTGTTCAGGGCTTTGCCGGTACTTGCCGGGACGGAAGTCGTCGGCTGGTCATGCGCCGGGGTTGGCGGGCTGTTAAACTCTCGCGCCTCAATGACAGCAAACCGGGAATGATTCATGTGGTTCCGTAATCTCCAGCTTTACCGCCTGCCGACGCCGTGGGCCGTCGATCTCGCCAAATTCGAAGAGCAACTGGCCCGTGGCCCGTTCGTGAAGTGCCCGAGCAACCAGCCGATGAGCCGGGGCTGGGTGTCGCCGCGCCGCGATGGGGCGCTGGTCTATTCGCTCGGCCAGCAATGGATGATTGCCCTGAGCGTCGAGCAGCGCCTGCTGCCGTCGTCGGTGGTCAATGACGAAGTCAAGGAACGCGCCGAACTGGTCGAAGCCCAGCAGGGTTACGCGCCGGGCCGCAAGCAGCTCAAGGAATTGCGCGAGCGCGTCACCGAAGAGTTGATGCCGCGCGCCTTCACCCGCCGCCGGACGACCTTCGTCTGGCTCGATCCGCAAAACGGCTGGTTCTGCGTCGATGCCGGCAGCCCGGCCAAGGCCGAAGAAGTCATCGAGCATCTGCGCCATTGCCTCGACGACTTTCCGCTGACCATGCTCCACACCCAGGTTTCGCCGCAAGCGGCGATGGCCGACTGGCTGGCTGGCGGCGACGCCCCGGCCGGCTTCACCATCGACCGCGATTGCGAACTGAAGGCAGCCGGCGAGGAAAAGGCGGCCGTGCGCTACGTTCGTCACCCGCTCGACGGTGACGAGATCAGCGGCGAGATCAAGGCCCACCTGGCAGCCGGCAAGATGCCGACCAAGCTGGCCCTGACCTGGGACGACCGCATCTCCTTCGTCCTCGGCGAAAAGCTGGAAATCAAGCGCCTCGCCTTCCTCGACCTGCTCAAGGAAGAAGCCGAGAAATCGGCCGAACACGCCGACGAGCAATTCGACGCCGATTTCGCGCTGATGACCGGCGAACTGTCGCGTTTCCTGCCGCAACTGCTCGAAGCGCTGGGTGGCGAGGTTGTCGAAGAAAAATGAAAGACATTGACGCCTGCCCCTGCGGCAGCGGCAGGCGTTATGCCGAATGCTGCGGTCAACTGCATTTTTCGGCCAAAAATGAAATGACGCCCGAGGCGATCATGCGTTCGCGCTACAGCGCCTACGTGCTCAAGCTGGCCGATTACCTGCTGGCCAGCTGGCATCCCTCGACCCGACCGGCCAGCATGGATCTGGCCGAGGACGACGGCACCAAATGGCTAGCACTGGAGATCAAACGCTGCGCGCAGCAGGATGAAAATCACGCCACCGTCGAATTCGTCGCCCGCTACCGCATTGACGGGCGCGGCCATCGGCTGCATGAACTGAGCCGCTTTGTTCGCGAAGACGGCCGCTGGTTTTATGTCGATGGCGATATCGATCCTGTCTAGGCAAGACAATTTGGGCCTTGTCGCCCGTTACTGAAGAAAAGTACCCATGATCATCCTCAAGAACGTCACCCTGCGCCGCAGCTCGAAAGTGCTGCTCGACAAGGCTTCCGTCACCATCAACCCGGGTGAGAAAGTCGGTCTGGTCGGCCGCAACGGTGCCGGCAAGTCCACGCTGTTCGCGCTGCTCAACGGCACGCTGCATGAGGATGGCGGTGATTATTCCATTCCCAAACAATGGCAGATGGGCCAGGTGGCGCAGGACATGCCGGAAACCGAGCAATCGGCCACCGACTTCGTCATCGACGGCGACACCAAACTGCTCGCCGCCCGCAACGAGGTGCACGACGCCGAAGCCAGCGACGACGGTATGCGCATGGCCGAAGCCTACATGGCGCTCAACGACGCCGGCGAGCACGACGCCGAAGCGCGCGCCCAGTCGCTGATCCTCGGTCTTGGTTTCAAGGTTTCCGAGCTGCACAACCCGGTCAACAGCTTCTCCGGCGGCTGGCGCATGCGCCTGCAACTGGCCCGCGCCCTGATGTGCCCGTCCGACATCCTGCTCCTCGACGAACCGACCAACCACCTCGACCTCGACGCGCTCGTCTGGCTAGAGGCGTGGCTCAAGCGTTACCAAGGTACGCTGGTTATGATCAGCCACGACCGCGAATTCCTCGACGCCATCACCCAGGTCACGCTGCATATCGACAACGCCAAACTGGTCCGCTACGGCGGCAACTACAGCAAGTTCGAAGACATGCGCGCCGAGCAGATGCTGCTCCAGCAGGCGACGATGGCCAAGCAGGCGGAGAAGATCGCCCATCTGCAATCCTTCATCAACCGCTTCAAAGCCAAGGCCAGCAAGGCCAAGCAGGCGCAGAGCCGGGTCAAGGCGCTGGACCGCATGGAAAAGATCGCGCCGGTGCTGGCCGATGCCGAATTCACCTTCGAGTTCCAGGAACCGCAGAACCTGCCCAACCCGATGCTGTCGATGATGGACGTCACCATCGGCTACCCGCCGGCCGAAGAAGCGCCGGCCGGCACGCCGCCAACCGTCATCGTGCGCGGCATCAACCGCTCGGTGATGGCCGGCCAGCGCATCGGCATCCTTGGCGCCAACGGTCAGGGCAAGTCCACCCTGGTCAAGACCATCGCCCGCGACCTCCAGGCGATCAGCGGCGACGTCACCGAAGGCAAGGGCCTCAACATCGGCTACTTCGCCCAGCAGGAACTCGACGTGCTGCGCCCACAGGACACGCCGCTCGAACACATGGTCCGCCTGGCCAAGGAGGCCATTGCCGCCGGTCGCAGCAATGTGCCGGGCCGCGAGCAGGAATTGCGCAACTTCCTCGGCACTTTCAATTTTGGTGGCGAAATGGTCAAGCAGGCCGTCGGCACCATGAGCGGCGGCGAAAAGGCGCGCCTCGTGCTGTGCATGATCGTCTGGCAACGCCCCAACCTGCTGCTGCTCGACGAACCGACCAACCACCTCGACCTCAACACCCGCGAAGCGCTGGCTGTCGCCCTCAATGAGTTCGAAGGGACCGTCATGCTGGTCAGCCACGACCGGGCGCTGCTTCGTTCGGTCTGCGACGAATTCTGGCTGGTTTCCAAGGGCGGCGTGGCGCCTTTCGACGGCGATCTGGAAGACTACCAGCGCTACCTGCTCGACGAAGCCAAGCGGGTGCGCGAAGAGGCCTCGGCCGCGCAGAAGAAACTGACAGCCTAGCCAGCGGCTTTTCGCAAATATTCACAATCGGTGTCATGCCGCTGGATTAGGATTGTTCCACTTAACTTTTTTGAGGAACAATCATGGGTCTTCTTGATTCCGTCGTCGGCGCTCTGGCTGGCGGACAGTCGGGTGGCGAAAGCCCCCTGTTGAACGTTGTCATGCAACTGATCAACAACCCGCAGACCGGCGGTCTGGGCGGACTGGTCCAGTCCTTTCAGCAAGGTGGCTTGGGCAACATCGTCAATTCGTGGGTTTCCACCGGCCAGAATCTGCCGATTTCGGCTGAACAGATTCAGGCGGTTCTGGGTGGTGGCAAGCTGCAGGAAATTGCCGCCCAGTTGGGCGTTTCGACCGAGCAGGCTTCCGGCGGCCTGGCCGATCTTCTGCCGCAATTGGTGGACAAGCTGACACCCAATGGCCAGGTTCCTGAAGGCGGCGATTTGCTGGCCCAGGGCTTCGATATGCTGAAAAAGGGCGGCTTGTTCAGCTAAAGAAAACGTTCGAGCAGAACGTTGAGAAAGCGCCGACCCTTCGCGGTCGGCGCAATTTTTTCCGGGCCGACGACGAGCAGGCCATCGGCCTCCGCAGCCTTCAGTTCCGACTGGATGCCGATCATGGGCTGGGCCGTCCGTGCTTCGTATAGCGACGGGTGAAAACCGTCGGCCAGCCGTAGTGCGTTCATCATGAATTCGAAAGGCAGGCTCTTGGCCTCGACCTGCGTTTCTTCCTGAATGGCGTTGCCGCTACGGATGTTGTCGAGGTAGGCCTTCGGGTGCTTCCAGCGCATCTGGCGCAGGACGCGGTCGTGCAGCGTCAGCTTGGAGTGGGCGCCGGCACCGATGCCGAGATAGTCGCCGAAATGCCAGTAATTGAGGTTGTGCTTGCACTGCTTGCCGGAGCGGGCGAAGGCCGATGTTTCGTAATTGCTGAAACCAGCGGTGGCCAGACGGGCCTCGATGCTTTCCTGCATGTCGGCACAGATGTCGCCTTCCGGCAGCTCGGGCGGAAAGGCAGCGAAGCGGGTGTTTGGCTCCAGCGTTAGCTGGTAGCAGGAGAGATGCGAGGGCGAAAAGCTCAAGGCGGTTTCGACGTCAGCAAGCGCTTGCTCATGCGTTTGGCCCGGCAGACCGTACATCAGGTCGAGATTGAACGAGTCGAAATGCTCGCCGGCCAATTGCGCCGCCCGCTTCGCTTCGGCCGCGCCGTGGATGCGACCGAGGGCCTTCAGATGATCGTCGTTGAAACTCTGGATGCCGAGCGACAGGCGATTGACGCCGGCAGCGC
The DNA here is from genome assembly GCA_018828385.1 of Gammaproteobacteria bacterium. GTDB lineage: Bacteria > Pseudomonadota > Gammaproteobacteria > Burkholderiales > Rhodocyclaceae > Azonexus. The sequence continues at coordinate 106,350 of JAHJVE010000008.1, forward strand.
GGAAGCCGGCGAATTTCTCCGCTTCGACCGTGCCGGGATTCGCTTCGAGCGTGATTTCGGCATCCGGCGCCAGCATGGCCAGCGCCCGGAAGGCGGCGATCAACTCGTCGATGGCAGCCGGCGAAAGCAGGCTGGGCGTGCCGCCGCCGAAGAAAACGGTCTGCACCGGCCGGCCCCAGATCAGCGGCAGGGCGGATTGCAGGTCGGCGATCAGGGCATCGACGTATTCGCGCTCGGGAATGGTGCCGTTCGCCTCGTGCGAGTTGAAATCGCAGTACGGACACTTCTGCACGCACCACGGCACATGGACGTAGAGCGCCAGCGGCGGCGAAACGCGGAATTCCAGGTTTGCTACGGTCGACCGGGAATTTTGGCTAAAAATGGGAATCGTGCGCGCCACGGTTTACAGCGTCGGCAGACGGGCGATCAATTTCTGCATGGCCTGGCCGCGATGCGACAACTGGTTCTTGATCACGCCATCGAGTTCGGCTGCCGTCTGGCAATGTGTCGGCACATAGAACAGCGGGTCGTAGCCGAAACCGTCGGCGCCGCGCTGGGCGTCGAGGATGGTGCCGTGCCACTCGCCTTCGGCGATGATCGGCTGCGGATCGTCAGCCGAGCGGACGAGGACCAGAACGCAGGCGAAATGGGCGCGGCGGTCGGTTTGCCCGGCGAGGTCGGCGAGCAGCTTTTCGTTGTTGCGCGCATCGGATTTCGGTTCGCCGGCATAGCGGGCGGAATAGACGCCGGGGGCGCCGCCGAGCGCGGCGACGCACAGGCCGGAATCGTCAGCCAGCGCCGGCAGGCCGGATGCTGCCGCGGCGTGGCGGGCCTTGGCCAGGGCGTTCTCGACGAAGGTGCAATGCGGCTCCTCGGCTTCCGGAATGCCGAGCTGGCCCTGCGGAATGACCTCGAAGCCAAGCGGCGCCAGCAGCGCGTTGAGCTCCTTCATTTTCTTGGCGTTGTTCGAGGCGAGGACGAGCTTTTTCATGCTTGAATTCACTCTGCCAGGGCGCTTTGCTGGGCGGCGGTGAGCTGGCGGATGCCCATGGTCGCGAGATCGACCAAAACGCTCATCTGTTCGCGGCTAAACGGCTCGCCTTCAGCTGTGCCCTGAATTTCGACGATGCCGCCAGTGCCGGTCATGACGACATTCATGTCGGTGTCGCAGTCGGAGTCTTCCGGGTAGTCGAGGTCGAGGACCGGAGCACCCTTGTAGATGCCGACCGAAATGGCGGCGACGTGATCGCGCACCGGGTTGGTGGTCAGCTTGCCGGCCTTGACCAGCCCTTCGCAAGCTTCGTAAAGCGCCACCCAGGCGCCGGTGATCGAGGCACAACGGGTGCCACCATCGGCTTGCAGGACATCGCAGTCGAGCGTGATCTGGCGTTCGCCAAGGGCCTTGAGGTCGGTTACGGCGCGCAGGCTACGGCCGATCAGGCGCTGGATTTCCTGCGTCCGGCCGGTCTGCTTGCCCTTGGCCGCCTCACGCGACGAGCGAGTGTGCGTGGCGCGCGGCAGCATGCCGTACTCGGCGGTGACCCAGCCCTGGCCCTTGCCGCGCAGGAAGGGCGGCAGGCTTTCCTCGACGCTGGCCGTGCACAGCACGCGGGTGTCGCCCATCTCGATGAGCACCGAGCCTTCGGCATGGCGCGTGAAATTGCGGGTGATCTTGACGGTGCGGAGCTGGTCGGGCTGGCGTTGGCTGGGGCGCATGGTTTTCCTTATTTTTTCGGGTTGTATTTGTCGATGGCCGAGCGGATTTCCTCGATCGCCTTTTCGATCTCGTCGTCGGAAAGATCGCTCTTGTAGGAAGGGTTGCGACCGAATTCGTCGAGGCGCGTGGTGACTTCGTCCTGGGTCATCGTCTGGGTCGAAATCGCGCTGCTCGCCGTTTCGACGTAGGCATCTTCCCAGTGCACGGCGACGACGGACAGGTTGTCGCCGTGGGCGCCGCCTTTCAGCTCGGCCTGGTTGAGCAGCATCGGCACGGCCTGTAGCAGGTTGGCCCCTTTCAGGGCAACGGCCATCATCTCGCCCGACATTTCGCCCCACAGACCGTCCGTAGCGAGCAGGACGACGTCGCCATGGTCGAGCGGTGTCTTGCGCGAGAACTCGATTTCCGGCGGGTGCGGGCTGCCCAGGCAACTGTAGATCTTGTTGCGGTCGGGATGAAACACGGCCTGCGCCTCGGTGATCATGCCTTCTTCAACGAGCAGCCGGATACGTGAATGATCCTTGGTCTGCGTGACGACCTTGCCTTCGCGGATCAGGTACAAGCGCGAATCGCCGGCGTGCGCCCAGTAGGCGACGTTGTCCTGGACGATGCAGGCGACACAGGTGGTGCGTGGCGTGTCTTTCAGACGGTGGCGGGCGGTGTAGTCGAGAATGGCATGGTGGGCGTTGGTCATGCCCTTTTGCAGGAAACGGAACGGGTCGCCGAGGACCGGGCGCGCCTCGCGCTGGAAAGCGTCGGCCAGCGTCTGAACGGCGATCTGGGCGGCGATTTCACCGTAATGATGGCCGCCCATACCGTCAGCGACAACCATGAGCAGGGCGTCGCGCGAGTAGCAATAGGTCGTCCGGTCCTCGTTGTTGGCGCGGCCACCCTGACGGCTTTCCTGATAGATGGTGAATCTCATTGCATCGGCTTCCTGAGAATATCGACGAAGCGGCCTATCCAGCTCGGCGACGGTTTCGGGCGGGGTGGGGTGACGGTCTCGACGAGCGCCTTTTGCAGGGCAAAAACGCTTTGCGGACGGTAAAGATGATTGAGGTTGAGGCACCAGTCGATAATCTCGAGCAGACGGTCGGAAAACTGGCCGTCCCAGCGCACCATGGCCGGCGCCAGGGTGTCCTTCTTCATGCGCGCATCGGCGGCTTGCGGGGCGCTGCCGGCCAGGCAGGCGTACATCGAGGCGCCGACGCTGTAGATGTCGCTCCACGGCCCGAGATCCTTGCGTGAGCCATAATGCTCGGGCGAGGCGAAGCCCGGGGTGTACATCGGCTTGAGGATGGGCTGGTCGGTGATCAGGGTCTGGCGGGCGGCGCCGAAGTCGATGAGGACCGGTGTGTTGTCGCCGCGCAGGTAAATGTTCGACGGCTTGAGGTCGAGATGCAACAGCTTGTTCGAATGCACTTCGCGCAGGCCGTTGAGCATGCGGGTGAACACGCCGCGCATGAAGCGCTCGGAAATGTGACCCTGGTGTTTCTGGATGAACTCCTGCAGCGTCCGGCCATGCTCGTACTCCATGACCATGTAAACCGTGTCGTTGGCGCGAAAAAAATTCAGCACGCGAATCACGTTGGGATGCGACAGGCGGGCCAGGGCGCGGCCTTCCTCGAAGAAGCACTTCATGCCGTAGCGGAAGGCACCCAGATGCTCGGCAGTGATGACCGGGTTGATTTCACCGCGCGTGCGCAAGGCCAGGCTGTTCGGCAGGTATTCCTTGATGGCAACCTGGCGGCCGGCGGAGTCGGTTGCCAGATAGACAATGGAAAAGCCGCCAAGCGAAAGTTGGCGGTCTATTGTGTACTCTTCCAGCAGGTGGCCGTTGGGTAACGGCTGATTGGCTTGTTGCGCCATGGAGCTCGCGGTTATGATGCAATTTCAGGCATTTTCGGGCGTGTTGTCCGGACTGTAAAGCAAGGGATTCCCGATAATGATTTGTAGTATGACCGGTTATGCCGTTAAAACGCGTGATCTAGAGCACGGAACGTTGCAACTCGAGCTAAAAAGCGTCAATTCACGCTATCTCGATTTTCACTTCCGCGTCGCGGAAGACCTTCGCGCACTGGAAATTCCGCTGCGCGAACTGCTCGCTACCCGCATCAATCGCGGCAAGGTCGAGTGCCGTCTCTCCTTCAATGCGGCGGCGGCCAAGGCCGACCAGCTCAAAATCAACGGCGAATTGCTGGCTACGCTGAAGTCGCTGAGCGAGCGCGTGCGTGGCGAAATGCCCGAGGCAACGCCGCTGTCGGTCAACGAAGCCTTGCGCTGGCCCGGCATGTTCGGCGAACAGAACGTCGATTTCGCTGCGCTCAGCCCCGAGGTCATGGCCCTGGCGCGCGACGCGCTGGTCGATTTCACGGCAACCCGCGGCCGCGAAGGCGACAAGCTGGCCGAAACCATCGTCGACCGCGTCAACGCCATGCGCGACATCGTCCGCCGCGTCGCCCCGCGCATTCCCGAAGCGCAGGCCATCTACACCGAAAAGCTGCGCCAGCGTCTGACCGAGGCCCTGGGCGGCGCCAGCGACGACCGCGTGCTGCAGGAAGTCGCCGTCTTCGCGACGCGCATCGATGTCGCCGAAGAACTGGCCCGTTTGACCACCCACCTCGATGAAGTCGAGCGCGTGCTCAAGCAAGGCGGCGCCTGTGGCAAGCGCCTCGATTTCCTCATGCAGGAACTTAATCGCGAAGCCAATACGCTCGGCTCGAAATCGGCGATCACCGAGGTGTCGCAGGCCTCGATGGAACTCAAACTGCTCATCGAGCAAATGCGCGAGCAGATCCAGAACCTGGAGTAAATCGGGAGTGGCGCGTCGGCCTGCGGACAACGCAGGCCGATTTCATTTTTGGCCGTTTTTCCCGGTTGACCGTAGCAATTGCGATTGAACATTGTCATCCCGCCGTGGCGGGCGTTTTTCAGAGGAGTCCCATGGCCGGAAATCTTTATGTAGTGGCCGCACCGTCCGGTGCCGGCAAGACGACGCTGGTTCGGCTGCTGCTCGAACAGGAAAAGGCGGTCCAACTCTCCATCTCCTTCACGACCCGCGCGCCGCGCCCGGGTGAGGAAAACGGCCGCGAATATCATTTCGTCGATGCCACCGAATTCCAGGCCATGATCGCCCGCCAGGAATTCCTCGAGTGGGCCGAAGTGCATGGCAATTTCTACGGCACCTCGAAGAAATGGATCGCCGACCAGCTGGCCGTGGACCGCGATGTCCTGCTCGAGATCGATTGGCAGGGCGCGCAGCAGGTGCGGGCGCTGTTTCCGCAGGCGATTGGCGTCTTCATCCTGCCCCCGTCGATGGAAGAATTGACCCGCCGCCTGACCGGTCGCGGCACCGACAATGCCGATGTTATATCGCGTCGTCTGGCCGCGGCGCAGGCCGAAATGCGCCATGTTGGGGAATTTGACTATGTTATTATTAACGACCAGTTGGCTCAGGCGCTGGACGATCTTCGTGCAGTCGTGCGGGCGTCCCGGTTGAGCTTTGGGGCCCAGCGTGCCCGGCACGCCGCCCTGTTTCAAAGAATGATCTGATTTTTGAGGTTCCCATGGCTCGCGTTACCGTTGATGACTGTCTGAAAAGAATTCCCAATCGCTTCATGATGACCCTGGCTGCCGCCCACCGCGCCCGTCAGTTGGCCAACGGTGCGACCCCGCTGGTCGACGGTGAAAAGCACAAGCCGACGGTTGTCGCACTCAAGGAAATGGGCGCCGGCAAGATTGGCCTGGAAGTGCTTAACCGCGGCCAAGGCTGAAGGTTGGGGCGGTGAAGACTGATGGGTTCCGTGCCGTCGCCTCTGCCGCCTGCTGATGTAGAACCCGCCTACCGGGTTTTTCTCGATAGTCTCGATTATCTTTCCCCCGCTGAACTAGAGAAAATCAAGGCCGCGTATGCCTACGCGGCCAAGGCGCACGCCAGTCAGCGGCGGATGTCGGGCGAAGCCTACATTACGCATCCGCTGGCCGTGGCCGGCGCCGTCGTCGAGTGGCGGATGGATGTGGACGCGATTGCCGCGGCGTTGCTCCACGACGTGCTGGAAGATACCGGCACGACCAAGCACGAACTGGCCGAAAAATTCGGCAAGGAAGTCGCCGAGCTGGTCGATGGCCTGTCCAAGCTCGACAAGATGGAATTTGCCTCCTACCAGGAGGCGCAAGCCGAGAATTTCCGCAAGATGCTGATGGCCATGGCGCGCGATTTGCGCGTCGTGCTCATCAAGCTCGCCGACCGCCAGCACAATCTGGCGACGATGTCGGCCATGCGTGCCGACAAACGCGCCCGCATCGCCCGCGAAACGCTCGAAATCTACGCCCCGATCGCCTTGCGCCTCGGGCTCAACAAGCTCTACCGCGAGTTGCAGGATACGTCTTTCCGGCTCATCCACCCGCATCGCGCCGAGGTGCTGGCCAAGGCAATCAGCGCCGCACACGGTAACCGCAAGGAGCTGTTGACCCGGATTCTCGACGGCATCAACGACAAACTGACGCATGCCGGGCTGAAGGCCGAGGTGTTTGGTCGCGAGAAGAGCCTGTACTCGATCTTCCGCAAGATGAAGGACAAGCACCTGTCGTTTTCGCAGGTGCTCGACATCTACGGCTTCCGTGTCGTCGTCGACAACGTGCCGACCTGCTATCTGGCGCTTGGTGCGCTGCACAGCCTGTTCAAGCCGGTGCCCGGCAAGTTCAAGGACTACATCGCGATTCCCAAGGCCAACGGTTACCAGTCACTGCACACGACGCTGATCGGTCCCTACGGCACGCCGGTCGAAGTCCAGATCCGTACGCGCGAAATGCACAATGTGGCCCAGGAAGGCGTCGCTGCCCACTGGCTGTACAAGGACATGGACGAGTCGAGCGCCGATCTGCAGATCAAGACCCACAAGTGGCTGCAGTCGCTCCTCGAAATGCAGACCAGCGACTCGGCCGAGTTCTTCGAGAACGTCAAGATCGACCTCTTCCCGGACGAGGTTTACGTCTTCACGCCGAAGGGCAAGATCATGGCCATGCCGCGCGGCGCGACGGTGGTCGACTTCGCCTACGCGGTGCATACCGATGTCGGTCACCACTGTTCGGCGGCCCGCGTCAATCACGAACTGGCGCCGCTGCGCACGGAATTGCGCAATGGCGATCTGGTCGAGATCATCCCCTCGCCGCAGGCCAGCCCGAACCCGGTGTGGCTGACTTACGTCAAGACCGGCCGGGCACGCAGCAAGATCCGCCATTTCCTGCGCACCATGCAGAACGAAGAGTCGGCCCGCCTTGGCGAGCGCCTGCTGCGCCAGGAATTGCTGTCGCTCGGCGTCGTGCCGATTTCGATTCCGACGGAGGCCTGGGATCAGATGGTCAAGGCTGGTGGCCAGAAGAACATTGAAGAGATCTATACCGAAATCGGTCTTGGCAAGCGCCTGCCGTCGGTCGTCGCCCGTCGCCTGCTGGCCCGCGAAGATATGACGAATGAGGTGCCGAGCGGCATGGCGCTGGCTATCCACGGCACCGAAGGCATGGCCATCCAGCTGGCGCGTTGCTGCCAGCCGATTCCCGGCGATCCGATCATCGGCTCGATCCGCAAAGGCAGCGGCCTGATCATTCATACTCACGACTGTGCGAGCATCCGCAAATCGCGGACTTCCGAGCCACAGAAGTGGATCGACGTCGAGTGGGAGCCGGAAGAAGGCAAGCTCTTCGATATCCGCATCAACGTCGAGGTCAAGAATTCGCGCGGTGTGCTGGCCCAGGTGGCGTCGGCCATTGCCGAGGCCGGGTCGAACATCGAGCACGTTTCGATGGATGCCGATCCGGAACGCCTGTTTACCTCGCTGCGCTTCACCATCCAGGTCGCCCATCGCAACCATCTGGCGGCGGTCATGCGCGGCATGCGTCACATCCCCGAAGTCACCCGCATTTCCCGTGAAAGGGGAGGCGAGAGTTGAAAGTGCTCGTGCTGGGTGCCGGTGTCGTCGGCACGACAAGCGCGTGGTATCTGGCCCGCGCCGGGCATGAGGTGACGGTCGTCGACCGGCAGCCGCTGGCCGGCAATGAAACGAGTTTTGCCAATGGCGGGCAGATTTCGGTTTCGCACGCCGAGCCATGGGCCAATCCCCATGTCCTGACCCGGCTGCGCAAATGGCTGGGGCGCGAAGATGCGCCGCTGCTCTGGCGGTGGCGAGCCGACCCGACGCAACTGGCCTGGGGGGCGCGCTTTCTCGGTGAATGCCTGCCCGGCTCGACCCGGCGCAACATGGAAGCCATCGTCGCCCTGGCGCTCTATAGCCGCGGTCGCCTGCAGGCGCTGCGCCAGGAGCTGGGCCTCGAATACGACCATCTCGAACGCGGCATCCTGCACATTTATACCGACCGCGATGAATTCGCCCAGGCCATCGAGGTGGCGCAGGTCATGCGCGAGTTCGGGCTCGACCGTCTTACGGTCGACGCCGAAAAATGCGTGAAAATCGAACCGGCCCTGGCCGGCGCGCAATCCATGCTGGTCGGCGGCGACTACACGCGCTCCGATGAATCGGGCGACGCTCACAAATTTACCGCCGCCCTGGCTGAAAAAGCGGCCGCCCACGGCGTCGATTTCCGTTACGGCATCGATATCGAGCGCATTGCAGCCGGTGCCGGCCAGATCGCCGGCGTCGTCGCCCGCGGCAAGAAGGGGCATGAATTGCTGACGGCCGACGCCTATGTCGTCGCCCTTGGCAGCTATTCGCCCCTGCTCACCAAGCCGCTCGGCATCAAGCTGCCGGTTTATCCGGCCAAGGGCTATTCGGCCACGCTGACGCTGGCCGACGGCTGCGTGGCGCCCATGGTCAGCGTGACTGACGACGAGTGCAAGCTGGTTTTCTCCCGTCTCGGCAATCGCCTGCGCATCGCCGGTACGGCCGAGTTCAACGGCTACAACCTCGATCTCAACCCGGTCCGTTGCCAGGCGCTGATCACGCGCACCCGGCAGCTATTTCCCGAACTGGAAACGGTCGGCGAGCCCGAGTTCTGGTGCGGCCTGCGCCCGGCCACGCCGTCCAATGTGCCGATCATCGGCCGGACGCGCTACGGCAACCTGTGGCTCAACACCGGCCACGGCACTCTGGGCTGGACCATGGCCTGCGGCTCGGGCGCCTCGCTGGCCGAAATGATGAGCGGCAGCCTGCCCGAACCGGATTTCCCCTTTCTCAAACCTAGTTTCGGCTATTAAATGTTGATCGACACCCACTGCCATCTCGACGCGGCCGAATTCGATGCCGACCGGGATGCAGTGTATGCCGCGGCGCTGGCGGCCGGGGTGGAGCGCATCGTTGTGCCGGGTGTTACGGTCAACCGGAATTTTCGGCCAAAATCGAAAATTGCCGACTATCCGGCCTGCCTCGAGGCCTACGGCATTCACCCGCTTTACGTCGACCAGTCCAGTCCGGATGACCTGTCCCTATTGCGCGGCTGGCTGCAACAGGCACCGCCGATTGCGGTCGGCGAGATCGGACTCGATTTCTACGTCAGCGGCATCGACAGCGAGCGCCAGACCGACTTTTTCGTCGAACAACTGCGGCTGGCCCGCGACTTCGATCTGCCCGTGCTGCTCCATATTCGCCGGGCGGTCGATCCCGTGCTCAAGCAATTGCGCCGGATCGGCGTCCGTGGCGGCATCGCCCATGCCTTCAACGGCAGCCGCCAGCAGGCCGATGAATTCATCAAACTCGGCTTCGCGCTGGGCTTCGGCGGGGCGATGACCTTCAGCGGCTCGACGCGCATCCGCGAGCTGACGAGAACCCTCCCGCTCGAATCCATCGTTCTCGAAACCGATGCGCCGGACATCCCGCCGGCCTGGCTCAACGGCGGCCGCAATGCCCCTGCCGAATTGCCGCGTATTGCCGCAGTACTGGCCGATTTGCGCGGCCTGACGGTGGCCGAAGTGAGCGCCGCCAGTGCGGCCAATGCCCGGCGCGTACTGCCCGGCATTTGATCATCGTCAACATTCCAGTAATTCCTGTAGGGGTATTCCCCCGATTTGATCTGCGCTAAAGAAGCGGCGGCTTAGGGGCGTAGATTGCCCGAGCTGACACTAACGGAATGGGCGCGGTATGGACAGGAAGCTTTCCTCCGGCATCAATATTTCCAGCGCCATTCTTGGCGTTCTGCCAACTGACACGAGCCAGGTCGGCAAGCAACTGCGCGAACTCGAGGGGGTCGAGGTGCACGCGGTTGGCGAAGATGGCCGGATGATCATTTCCATCGAATCCGGCGACGAAGACAACACCAGCAACATCTTTGAGGCGATACGCCAGATGCCGGGGGTTATCTCGGCCGCCCTGGTTTATCACCAGTACGAAACCGATCCAGATGAGGAGGCCTGAGATGATTGAAGTGAAACTTACCCGGCGTGATTTCATCAAGAGCAACGCAGTCGTGGCGGCCGCAAGCGTCGCCGGCATCAGCGTGCCGAGCGCCGTCCTGGCGCAGCAAAAAGGCAGGGACGACGGCGTGCGCTGGGACAAGGGCGCCTGTCGCTATTGCGGCACCGGCTGCGGTGTTCTGGTCGGGGTCAAGGACGGGCGCATCGTCGCCACCCAGGGCGACCCCGAGGCGCCGGTCAATCGCGGCCTCAACTGCATCAAGGGTTACTTCCTCTCGAAGATCCAGTACGGCAAGGATCGACTGACCCAGCCCCTGCTCCGCATGAAGGATGGCAAGTTCGACAAGAACGGCGAATTCCAGCCGATCAGCTGGGAAAAGGCTTTCGACATCATGGAAGAGAAAGCCAAGGCTGCCTTGAAGAAAGGCGGCCCGCGCAACATCGCCATGTTCGGCTCCGGCCAGTGGACCATCTGGGAAGGCTATGCCGCGGCCAAACTGTTCAAGGCCGGCTTCCGCTCCAACAACATCGACCCCAATGCCCGTCACTGCATGGCCTCGGCCGTAGCCGGCTTCATGCGTACCTTCGGCATCGACGAGCCGATGGGCTGCTACGACGACATCGAGCATGCCGATGCCTTTGTGCTGTGGGGCTCGAACATGGCCGAAATGCACCCCATCCTCTGGTCGCGCGTCACCGACCGTCGGCTGAGCGCCAAGCACGTCAAAGTCCATGTCCTGTCCACCTTTACCCATCGTTCCTGCGAACTGGCCGACAACCAGCTGATCTTCAATCCGCAGTCGGACCTGGCGATCCTCAATTACATCGCCAACTACATCATCCAGTCCGGCGCGGTTAACAAGGAATTTGTCGCCAAGCACGTCAATTTCGCCAAGGGCGTCACCGACATCGGCTACGGCCTGCGTCCGAACCATCCTCTGGAACAGGCGGCCGGCAACAACGGCTATCCTGGCGCCGACGGCAAGCCCAAGGGCAATCCGGGCAAGAGTTCGCCGATCACCTTCGATGAGTTCGCCGCCTTCGTCGCCGAATACACGCTCGACAAGGCGCACGAAATTTCCGGCGTGCCGAAAGACCGGCTCGAGGCACTGGCCAAAACCTACGCCGATCCGAAGACCAGGGTCACATCCTTCTGGACCATGGGTTTCAACCAGCACACCCGGGGTACCTGGGTGAACAACATGGTCTACAACGTCCATTTGCTGGTCGGCAAGATTTCCGAGCCGGGCAACAGCCCCTTCTCGCTGACTGGCCAGCCTTCGGCTTGCGGCACGGCACGCGAAGTCGGCACCTTTGCCCACCGCCTGCCGGCCGACATGGTCGTCGGCAACCCGAAGCACCGCGAGATTTCGGAAGGCATCTGGAAGCTGCCGGCCGGCACCATTCCCGACTGGGTCGGTGCCCATGCCGTGCTGCAGTCGCGCTTGCTCAAGGACGGCAAGATCAATTTCTACTGGACGACGACGACCAACAACATGCAGGCCGGGCCGAACGTCAACGGCGAGGTTTATCCCGGCTGGCGCAACCCCGACAACTTCATCGTCGTTTCCGACTGCTATCCGACGGTATCGGCGATGTCGGCCGACCTCGTGCTGCCCTCGGCGATGTGGATGGAGAAGGAGGGGGCCTACGGCAACGCCGAGCGCCGCACGCAGTTCTGGCGGCAGCAGGTGCGGGCGCCGGGCGAGGCAATGTCCGACCTCTGGCAATACATTGAATTCTCCAAGCGCTTCACGACCGATGACGTGTGGCCGGCCGAGTTGCTCGCCAAGAATCCGAGCTACCGGGGCAAGTCGCTGTTCCAGATTCTCTACGCCAACGGCCAGGTCAATGCCTTCCCGCTGGAGCAGACGGCCAAGGGCTTCGACAATGTCGAATCGCAGCAGCTGGGCTTCTATCTGCAGAAGGGTCTGTTCGAGGAATACGCCCGCTTCGGTCGCGGCAAGGCCCACGATCTGGCCAACTTCGACGACTATCACAAGGCACGCGGCCTGCGCTGGCCGGTGGTCGACGGCAAGGAAACGCTGTGGCGCTTCCGCGAGGGCTACGATCCTTACGTGAAGGCCGGCGAAGGCGTCCGCTTCTACGGCAAACCCGACGGCAAGGCGGTGGTTTTCGCCCTGCCCTATCAGCCGGCGGCCGAGATGCCCGATGCCGAATACGATCTCTGGCTGTGTACCGGCCGGGTGCTCGAACACTGGCACACCGGTTCGATGACCCGGCGCGTGCCGGAGTTGTACAAGGCGGTGCCCGATGCTGTCGTCTTCATGAATCCACAGGATGCCAAGAAGCGCGGCCTGGTCCGCAACGACGTCGTCAAGCTCGCCTCGCGGCGCGGCGAGATCCAGTTGCGGGTTGAAACCAAGGGGCGCAACAAGCCGCCGGTCGGGCTCGTTTTTGTGCCTTTCTTCGATGAACATCGTCTGGTCAACAAGCTGACCCTGGATGCCACCTGTCCGATCTCGAAAGAGACCGACTTCAAGAAGTGTGCGTGCAAGGTGGTCAAGGCCTGAGCGACAACGAGGCAATCAGGGAGTGCCGGCGCGGGCGGGCAAGGGGCTCGCCCGCGACTGGCTGAACTGAACCGTGAATGACATGAAACCAATTTCCCCAAAAAGCGGCATGGCCCGCCGCCAGTTCTTTTTCGACTCGGCCAAGATGGCTTGCGGCGTCGGCCTGCTGGGCCTCGGCCTCGGGCTTTATGCCAAGCAGTCCAAGGCCCTGCCGGCGCTTGCCTTGCGCCCGCCGGGCGCCTTGCCGGAAGATGACTTCCTCGGCGCCTGCATCCGTTGCGGACTCTGCGTGCGCGACTGCCCGTACAACACCCTCGAACTGGCCAAGCCGGAAACGCCGGTGGCCACCGGTACGCCGTACTTCACCGCGCGCAACATTCCCTGCGAGATGTGTGAAGACATTCCCTGCGTCAAGGCCTGCCCGACCGGCGCGCTCGACCACGGCCTGACCGACATCAACCAGTCGAAGATGGGCGTGGCGGTGCTCATCGATCACGAAACCTGCCTCAATTTTCTCGGCCTGCGCTGCGACGTCTGCTATCGCGTCTGCCCGGTCATCGACAAGGCGATCACCCTCGACATGGTGCCCAATCCGCGCACCGGCCGCCACGCCATGTTCCTGCCGACGGTGCATTCGGCCGACTGCACCGGCTGCGGCAAATGTGAAAAATCCTGCGTCCTCGAAGAGGCGGCGATCCGTGTGCTGCCGCCCGGACTGGCCAAGGGCGAACTCGGCAAGCACTACCGGCTCGGCTGGGAGGAGCAGGAAAAGGCCGGCCATTCGCTGATCGACGAATCGAAAATGCTCGACTTGCCCGACCGCATGCCGGAAGGCGCCAGCTTGCCCGGCCACTACGATCCGGCCAGCGGACAGACTGCCCCGTTGCGCGGGATGCCGGGCAGCGAGGCCGGGGTCATGCCCAGCCTGCCGCCGGGCTTGGGAGACAAGCCATGAGCGCCAAGCGGATCGGCGCCGAGGCGGTGGCGGAAAAAGGCTGGCTGCGAGCCCATCGCTGGCTGATCCTGCGCCGGATCTCGCAGCTCGGCATTCTCGGCCTGTTCCTGCTCGGGCCCTTGGCCGGGATCTGGATCGTCAAGGGCAACCTCAACTACAGCTTGACCCTCGATCTGTTGCCGCTGACCGATCCCTACGTCGCGCTGCAGTCGGCCATGACCGGCCACTTACCGGAAAAGCTCGGGCTGATCGGCGTCGGCATCGCCCTGGCGTTCTACCTGGTGGTCGGTGGGCGCGTCTATTGCAGCTGGGTCTGCCCGGTCAACCTGGTCACCGATGCCGCCGGCTGGCTGCGCGACCGGCTCGGCATCAAGGGCAGTACCCACCTGTCGCGCAAGACGCGCTACTGGATACTGGGCATGACGCTGCTCGGCTCGGCGCTCAGCGGCGTGGTGCTGTGGGAACTGATCAATCCGGTTTCGATGCTGCATCGCGGCCTGATTTTTGGCTTCGGCGCGGCGTGGACCGTCGTACTTGCCGTGTTCCTGTTCGACCTGTTCGTGATGAGCCGTGGCTGGTGTGGCCATCTTTGCCCGGTCGGTGCCTTCTACAGCCTGCTTGGCCGGTGGAGCCCGTTGCGGGTCTCGGCCCCGGCCCGCGCCGCCTGCAACGACTGCATGGATTGCTTCGCGGTCTGCCCCGAACCGCAGGTCATTCGCCCGGCCCTGAAAGGTGAGGGAGAAGGTATCGGCCCGGTCATCCTGGCCGCCAATTGCACCAATTGCGGACGTTGCATCGATGTTTGTTCGAAGGAGGTCTTTACTTTCGGACTGCGTTTCAACAACCCGGTTTCGACGGCGTCGGCGGCGCCGGATGAAAACCTTTGATCAGCCCGTTTTAAAGGAGGAGCGCCCATCATGAACAATTCACTGAAGACGACGTTTGCCGTTCTGGCCGCGCTGGCCTGCTGGACGCTGGCCGCTCCCGGCATGGCCGGTGAGGTGCCGAAAGCCCTGCGCGGCACCGATGTCGCGGCGCCGGACCCGGCCCCGGACGCCAAGAAATTCCTTGGCGGCAAGCCGGGCGGACAGGAAAAGGTAGCTCGCACTTTCCGCGATCAACCGCCGGTCATTCCGCATGCAGTCGAGAATTTCGACGAGATCACGCTGGACGAAAACCAGTGCCTGAGCTGCCACGGCGTCGACAACTACAAGAAAAAGAAAGCCCCGAAGGTCGGCGACAGCCATTTCCGCGACCGTGACGGCAAGTTGCTCGAACATGCCTCGGCGGCTCGCCACAACTGCACCCAGTGCCACGTCCAGCAGGTCGACGCGCCGCCGCTCGTCGACAACGATTTCAAGGGCGACCTGGTGGCCGGGAAGAGCGCCAAGGCGAGCAAGAAATAGAACTGATCGACGCGGGGAAAACGACAAAGGGAGCCGCGGCTCCCTTTGTTGCTGTCTGGCCGGCATTCCCGGCGGCCTAGCGGATTGCTACGGTCAACCGGGAAAAATGGCCAAAAATGAAATGCGCCGAGCCGTCTTTCAGGCCTCGGCCAGCACGCCGCGCATCTTCTGCAGCGCCTTGACCTCGATCTGGCGAATCCGCTCAGCCGAAACATCGAACTCGGCGGCCAGGTCGTGCAGCGTGGCGGCTTCGCCTTCCGGCAACCAGCGGGCCTCGACGATACGACGGCTACGCGGATCAAGCGTCGCCAGGGCTTCATGCAGCCCCTCATCTTGCAGGCGGGCGACTGCCTTGTTTTCCAGCACGCGGGTCGGCTCGTAACGCGAGTCGGCCAGATAATCGATCGGCGCAAAGGCCTCGTCGCCGTCGTCCGGATTGCCTTCGAGCGCGATGTCGCGGCCCGACAGGCGGGTTTCCATTTCGACCACTTCGTCCTGCTTGACGCCGAGGCGCGCCGCGACTTCAGCCGCCTGCGTGCCGGTCAGCGTGTCGATGCCTTCGTAATCGCTCTTCAGGCTACGCAGGTTGAAGAACAGCTTGCGCTGGGCCTTGGTCGTCGCCACTTTGACCAGACGCCAGTTCTTCAGGATGTACTCGTGAATCTCGGCCTTGATCCAGTGCATGGCAAACGACACCAGACGCACGCCGCGTGTCGGATCAAACCGTTTGACGGCCTTCATGAGGCCGATATTGCCTTCCTGGATGAGGTCGGCATGCGGCAGGCCGTAGCCGAGATAGCCACGGGCGATGGAGATGACGAGACGAAGATGCGAAAGCACGAGCTGACGCGCCGCTTCCACATCGCCTTCGTTGTGGAAACGCTCGGCCAGCCGGATTTCCTCGGCCTCGGCCAACATCGGATAACGGTTCGCCGCCTGGATATAGGCGTCGATGTTACCGACTGCTGACGGGATGGGAAGTGTCAGGGCATGGGTCATAGCGTAATGTCCTCCTTCAAGTTACATCCATATATTAGCACTCGCTGCCTAGGAGTGCTAAGTGGGGAGACAGTTTCCCGATTTTTGCTGCTCGGGGCTGCCGTAGCCCCATTTGGCACACAAGCTGCTTCGAGTAATACCCCAGGGTCCTTCGCAATCTCAGCAATTTTCAAGACGTCATGAAAACTCGTTACATCCATCCCATTGCAATCAAGGAAGAACTGGTCGAGCACGAGCAACTCCTGATTCGCGAAAGCATCAGCTTGCTGAGCCGCGGCCTGGAGCCCGACAAGGCGATTCGAGAAATGCTGCACCTTTTGTCCGAGTTGCTCGGCCTCAATCGCGGTCGGGTGGTTTTGCCTGATGGGCAAACGGGAGAGCTGGCCATTCGCGTCGCCTACGGCCTGACCCAACGTCAAATGGAGCGGGGCAGATACCGGATGGGTGAGGGGATCACCGGGCGCGTCATGCAATCCGGCGAAGTCCTGATCGTTCAGGACATCGACAATGAACCGGCTTACCTAGCCCGGGCAGTTGACCGGAGCGCCTTGCCGGAAGGCACGGTTTCCTTCATCGCCTTGCCGATCATGGTGGACCGCGTGATCGCCGGGGTGCTCGGCGTGCATCGCCTGCGTTCCCGGCGCCGCTCGCTGAGGGCGGATTTGCAGATTCTGCACACGGTCGCGGAACTGATGGGGCAGATTTTCAAGATCAATCAATTGATCGAAAAACGCACGGCGTCGCTCAAGGAAGAAAACCGCTCTCTGCGCAGCGCCTTGCAGCAGAAAACCCTGAGCAAATCGAACTGGGGCATCATCGGCGAAGCGCCACAACTTATTTCCGCCCTCGACCAGCTCGAGCAGGTGGCGAGTACCGAAGCGACAGTCCTCCTGCTCGGCGAATCGGGCACCGGCAAGGAGTTGTTCGCCCGCGCTCTGCACCTGCAGAGTCCGCGTCGCGACAAGCCCTTCGTCAAGGTCAATTGTGCCGCCATTCCCGAAACGCTTTTCGAGGCAGAACTGTTCGGTCACGAAAAGGGGGCCTTCACCGGTGCCAGCCAGCAACGCATCGGGCGTTTCGAACAAGCCAACGGCGGCACGCTGTTCCTTGATGAAATCGGCGATCTTCCCTTGCCGGTGCAGGTCAAACTGCTCCGCGTGCTGCAGGAGCATGTCATCGAGCGCCTGGGCGGGCGCGGCGAAATCGCCGTCGATGTGCGCATCGTTGCCGCGACGCACCAGGACATGATGGCGCTGGTGCGCGCCGGAAGCTTCCGACTTGATCTCTACTACCGGCTCAACGTCATCCCGATCCGCCTGCCGGCTCTGCGCGAGCGGCCGGGCGACATCAAGCTGCTCGTTCGCCATTTCGTTTCGCAGCTCAATCAGCGTCATCAGCGCAACATTTTGATCATGCCGCAGGGACTCAGCGGCCTGGTTTCCTATCCCTGGCCAGGCAATATCCGGCAGTTGTACAACGTCCTCGAGCGCATCATCCTGCTCTCGCGCGGCGACGAAATTGACGAGGCGACGGTCGACTACGCGCTGATTACCGAAGCCCAGGGCCAGCCCATCGAAGCCTTGCCGGCGGCGGTGGTGAGCCGTCAGCCGTTGCCCGTGGCGGAGAGTTCCCACCCCGTCGTGCGCGGCCATCAGGCGATTGCTGTCGATGATCGGGAACAGATTCACGCCGCACTCGTCCAGCACGGCGGTAACAAATCGAGAACGGCCAGGGCGCTGAACCTGACCTTGCGTCAGCTGAATTACCGGATCGAGATTCTCCGCATCGCCGTACCGGCCAAAAAATCAGCCAATTTGTAAACAATTTGTGTACAAATTGATTTGTGCACAAATTTCCAATTTCAAATAAGTTATTGATTTAATTTAAAAATATCGCCTGGCATGCGGCTTGCGATGGAAGAGACAAGCCAAACCCTGTGGGCTCAGCCCATCTGACCAGGAGAAATTCATGCCCTCTTCCGCACTTGCCGTTCCGGTAGCCGATCAACTGATCCGCGACTACTCCCTCTCGCTATGCGCCTCGGAAGAAAGCCTAGCCGCTGTCCGCGAGGTCATCGCCGCCCAGTTGAAACCGAAGGTCCTCGACATCGATCTGAAGGCCGAATATCCGGAGGAGTTTCTCCGGGCGCTGGGCCGGGCCGGCGGTTTTCGCGGCGCCGTCGACGCCGAGTTCGGCGGCAACGATCTGGGCTTGAAGCACGTCATCCAGGTCATGGAGGAAGTCTCCAAGGAATGCATGTCGAGCGGCTTCCTGGTCTGGTGCCAGACTGCCTGCGCCCGCTACATCCAGCTTTCGGACAACGCCTGGGTGAAAAAGGAATTCCTGCCGCGCATTGCCGCCGGCGAGTTGCTGGTCGGCACCGGTCTCTCCAACACCATCAAGTCCTGCGACAACATCGAGGAATACCGCCTTTCGGCCAAGCGCGTCGAGGGCGGATACATCGTCAACGGCGTTTTGCCCTGGGTTTCCAACCTCGGCCCTGATCACTATTTCACCACTGGCTGCCCGGTGCGCAACGAGGACGGCAGCAACGACGGTCTGGTCTTCATCCTCGTCGATTGCCAGCAGGCCGGCTTCAAGCTGGTCGATTGCGCCCACTTCATCGGCCTCGACGGGACGCGCACGCTGGCCTGCCAGTTCAAGGAGGTCTTCATTCCCGACAACATGGTGCTCGCCCAGCCCGACGAGTCGGCCGCCTACGTCAAGCGCATCAAGCCGGGCATGATCCTCGCCCAGATGGGCATGGGCCTCGGCCTGATCGATGCCTGCAGCAAATTGATGGCGCAGTCGAACCGGACGTTGGCCCACGTCAATCAATACCTCGATGACCAGTTCGAGGACATCGAATCCGCGCTGGAGGAAGGCCGCGCCGCCACCTACGCCCTGGCCGATGAAGTGCAACAGGGCCCGGTGGCCGACCGGACGCTGGACATCCTCAAGCTCCGCCTGGCCGGTGGCGAGTTGTCAGTCCGTGCTGCCCACGCCGCCATGCTGCACCAGGGAGCCAAAGGTTACCTCGTGCGCAATGCCGCCCAACGCCGCCTGCGCGAAGCCTATTTCGTTGCCATCGTGACCCCGGCCACCAAGCACCTGCGGCGCGAGATCGCCCGTATCGAGGACGGTTTGTCCTGCACCGCCTGAACCCAAACGCCACCCTTCACGAAAGAAAAAACATGTCTGAAGTTGCCCAAACGACCCAGTGGATCTGCAAGGTCTGCAACTGGATTTACGACGAAGTCGCCGGCGATCCCGAGCATGGCCTCGCCCCCGGTACTGCCTTTGCCGACATTCCCGACGACTGGTATTGCCCGGAGTGCGGCGTGACCAAGGCTGATTTCGAAGCATTGACGTTCTGAAGCGGTGCCGATTCTGCTGTACCGCACAAAGTTGGTGCCGGAATCAGACTGCCGATGCCGAGCAAACCGCAAAAAGGGCCGATAGAGCCCGCTCCGAAGTGGCACGAATGATGCGCCGCAATAAGTAAATTTCAACCTCCAAGGATAACGACATGTCACTGATTAACCCCTTCGATCCGAATGTCAAACTTCACGCTGGCTGTAGCTGCGGGCAACACGGCAGCGAAGCCGAGCACCTGGAAGCCGAAAGTGCCGCCTTGAACCGCCGGATGGTGGAAAACACCGTGATGCGCGCACTCTTTCCTCAGGACGTGGAGCGTCGCCGCTTTCTCTCGGCCGTTGGTGTCAGCACGGCCCTGGCGGCGATTTCCGAGTTCATTCCTTTTGGCGCCTTGGAGGCCTTCGCGCAAGACAAGGGGCCGCTCGAAACGAAGGACCTGAAGATAGGCTTTCTGCCGATTACCTGTGCGACGCCCATCATCTTCGCCGGCGCAGCCGATTTCTACGGCAAGGAAGGCCTTAACGTTTCGCTACAGAAAACCGCGGGCTGGGCAATCGTTCGCGACAAGGTACTGGCCAAGGAATTCGATGCGTCGCACATGCTGTCGCCGATGCCGCTGGCAATCTCGATGGGGGCGGGTTCAACGGCGACGCCGATGGTCATGCCTTTGATGGAGAACACCAATGGCAACGCCATCACGCTGCACGTCAAGCACAAGAACAACCGCGATCCGAAGAACTGGAAGGGCATGAAGTTTGCCATTCCCTTCGACTATTCGATGCACAACTTCCTTTTGCGCTACTACCTTGCCGCCAACGGCCTAGACCCGGACCGGGATGTCCAGCTGCGCGTCATGTCGCCGCCCGACATGGTGGCCAATCTGCGCTCCGGCAACATCGACGGCTTCATCGTCGCCGAGCCCTTCAATCAGCGCGCGGTCTACGAAAACGTCGGCTTCATCCATGCCCTGACCAGCGAGATCTGGAACAACCACCCGTGCTGCGCCTTTGCCGCATCGGAGGATTTCGTCAAACACAACCCCAATACCTTTGCCGCACTGGTCCGCTCGATCATGCGCGCTACCGTTTTCGTGAACAAGGCAGAAAACCGCAAGGGCGTAGCGGCGATGATCGCCCCGGCCAATTACCTCAATCAGCCACCGACGGTTGTCGAGCAGGTGTTGACCGGCCGTTTCGCCGACGGCCTCGGTCAGGTCCGCAATGAGCCTGAGCGGATCGGTTTCGATCCTTTCCCGTGGCACTCGATGGCGATCTGGATGCTGACCCAGATGAAGCGTTGGGGCTACATCAAGGGCAATGTCAATTACAAGGAGATTGCCGAAAAGGTGTTCCTCGCTACCGATGCCCGAAAGCGAATGGCGGAACTCGACATCGCAGCGCCGAAATCGACCTATAGCAAGCACCAGATACTCGGCAAGGAGTTCGATCCGAGCAAGCCGGAAGCGTATCTCAAGAGCTTCGCCATCAAGGCCTGAGCCGGCACCAACAGGAGATCGTCATGTCCGCCAGTCTTTTTGATCAGCCAGCACGGCTCGGCCGCCAGGAGTCGCCATGAAAACTACCCTGACATTCCGGGCTGCAGTGCTTTCGCTATTTATTTTTGTGATGTTCATCGGGGTCTGGCACCTCGCCACCCTGGCCCCGAAGGAAAGCGCCGCCACCCAAGCTGCAAATGCCGAATACGCCGAACTGATGGGGAAGGGGGCCGAGAAAGCAAGCGGCTTCCCGTCGCCGGAAAAGGTCGGTAGCGCCTTTGTCAAATACCTGTCCGATCCTTTTTATGACAACGGTCCGAACGACAAGGGCATTGGCATCCAGGTCGGTTACTCGTTGCTGCGTGTCGGCACTGGTTTCCTGCTTGCCATGCTGTTCGCCTTGCCTCTCGGCTTCGTGATTGGCATGTCGCCGCTTATGACCAGGGCGCTCAATCCCTTTATCCAGATTCTCAAGCCGATCTCGCCATTGGCCTGGATGCCGCTCGCGCTCTATACCTTGAAGGACTCGGAAGTCTCGGGCATTTTTGTCATCTTCATCTGCTCGCTGTGGCCGATGCTGATCAACACCGCCTTCGGTGTTGCCGGCGTGCGGCGCGACTGGATCAATGTCGCCCGGACGCTTGAGGTCAATCCGTTGCGCAAGGCCTTCCTGGTCATCCTGCCGGCTGCGGCACCGACCATCCTGACCGGCATGCGCATTTCGATGGGGATCGCCTGGATCGTCATCGTCGCGGCCGAGATGCTGGTCGGCGGCACCGGAATCGGCTACTTCGTGTGGAACGAATGGAACAACCTGGCTCTCCCTAATGTCATTTTTGCGATCACCATGATTGGTCTGGTCGGCATGGCGCTCGACCTCGGTTTCGGCACCCTGCAAAAATTCGTCACCTACCGGGAATAAGCATCATGACCTCACATTTTCTCAGCGTTGAAGGTCTCGCCAAGATCTATCCGACGACCGATGGCAAGCCCGGTACGCCGGTCTTCGAGGACATTCACTTTGCCATCGAAAGAGGCGAATTCATCTGCATCATCGGCCACTCCGGCTGCGGCAAGACGACCATCCTCAATGTCCTGGCCGGCCTTGAAGAAGCCAGCGCCGGCGGTGCGATCATGGATGACAGGGAAATCGATGGCCCCAGCCTGGATCGCGGCGTCGTTTTCCAGGGCCATGCCCTGATGCCGTGGATGACGGTGCTCGGCAACGTCGCCTTCGCCACCAAGTCGCGCTGGCCCGAGTGGTCCAAGGCCAAGATTGAGGAGCATTGCACGACCTACCTCGAGATGGTCGGCCTTGGTCATGCCATCCACAAGAAGCCGGCCGAGTTGTCGGGCGGCATGAAACAGCGTGTCGGCATCGCCCGCGCCTTTGCCATCGAGCCCAAGATGCTGCTCCTCGACGAGCCGTTCGGGGCGCTCGATGCGCTGACCCGCGGGACGATCCAGGACGAGTTGCTGAAAATCGTCCGGGCGACGCAACAGACCGTTTTCATGATCACCCACGATGTGGACGAGGCCATCCTGCTCGCCGACAAGGTGATCCTGATGAGCAACGGGCCGCTCGCCAAGATCGCCGAGATCGTCGAGATCACCATGCCGCGCGACCGGACCCGGGCCGAGATGCACCACGACCCGCAGTTCTACCGGATCCGCAATCACCTCGTCGATTTTCTCGTCAATCGCTCAAAGGGCTATGCCGGCAGCGACGCGGCGCAACTGCATGATGCCAAGCATCCACCGGTGGTCCGCCCCGGCCTCGTTTCCGACGGCACGCCCCCAGGCGACAACGGCGGCCGCCCCGTTCTCAAGCAAGTCGTCAATCAGTAAATCCCCCCAACCAGGAGCTAAAAATGAACCGCAACGACATTACCGAAATGATCATCGGCGCCAAGATTACCAAGGGCATCAAATGGGCTGACGTCGCCACCAAGATCGGCCTCTCCAAGGAGTGGGTGACGGCGGCCTGCCTTGGCCAGATGGCGCTCGACGCCAAGCAGGCGGCGATCATCGCCGACACCTTCGAGTTGCCGGCCGAGGCCGTCGCCATCCTCCAGGCCGTGCCCTACAAGGGCTCGCTGCCGACCGCCGTGCCGACCGATCCGCTGATCTATCGTTTCTACGAACTGATCAGCGTCTATGGCACGACCTTCAAGGAACTGATCCACGAAGAATTCGGCGACGGCATCATGTCGGCCATCGATTTCAAGATGGATCTGGCGCGCGAAGCCAACCCGATGGGTGATCGGGTCAGCATCACCATGTCCGGCAAGTTCCTGCCCTACAAGACCTACTAATCCCGTTTTGCCCCGCCTCGGCGGGGAGTCCCACGCAAGCCGGTGCTGAACGCCCGTTTTGACGGGCTGGGCGGCGCTCAACCTGAAATTCGTATTTTCCCCATTACTGGAGCTTCAAAATGACTGAAACCACCAAAACCTACCTCCGTCCGATCGACCGCGACGGCCTGGTGAAATTCGCCGCCGGCGGCAAGGAAAACCCCGAGCGCCGCGGCACCAACAAGGTGCACACCGTGATGCAGGGCCAGTTCCGCTCGTGGAGCTTTGTCGGCATCCATAACCCGGTCGTCGTCGATGAGCCGCTCCACCTGTTCGGCGAAAACACCGCGCCGGCCCCCGGCGAAGTCGTCCTCTCCGCCTTGGGCGGCTGCCTCGGCGTCGGCATCACGGCGATTGCCACGCATCGCCAGGTCAAGCTCTCGCGCCTGGAAATCTTCCTCGAAGGCGATATCGGCAACACCGCCGCCTGGGGGGCCGGCGGGGCCGAGCGCCTGCCGGCTGACATGGGTTTCAAGGAAATCCGCGTCAAGGTCATCGTCGAAGGCGATGCCAGCCAGGAAGAACTCGACGACATCGTACAAAAGGCCAACTACTACTCGCCGGTCGCCAACACGATGCGCAACCCGATTCCTTTCACCATCGCCAAGGTTGACGAGGCCTGAGATGAGCAAATCGTTTTCGGTCATCACCGGCGACGTCTCGAAGGCGCTGGGCAAGTTGCGCAGCGCCATTCCGGAGACGATGAAGGGTTTCAGCCAGATGTCGCAAGGCGCCCTGGCCGAAGGCACGCTGTCGGCCCTGCACAAGGAGCTGACGGCGCTCGCCATCGGCGTCGCCTCGCGCTGCGATGCCTGCATCGGCTTTCATATGAAAGCCCTGATCAAGCTCGGCGTGACCCGTGAGCAACTGATGGAAACGCTGGCCATCTGCGTTTACATGGGCGGCGGCCCGACCCTGATGTATGCCGCCGAAGCAGTCCGCGCCTACGACGAGTTCGAAGGCGCCTGATGCAGTCCGGCCCGCCCCGGTCGATGTGACCGGGGGCGGGCATCCCGTTGAAAGTCAGCAGACATGAACCCTCGCACCCTGATCATCGGTAGCGGCCTGGCCGGCATCACGCTGGTCCGCGAACTTCGCAAGCTCGACAAGGAGCGCGAAATCATCGTCATCACGGCCGATGACGGCGGCTTCTATTCCAAGCCCAACCTGTCCAATGCCTTTGCCGCCAACAAGCGGCCCGAGGACATGGTGCTGACCCCGGCCGACAAGCTGGAGCGCGACCTCGGCATCCTGATCATGGCGAATGCCGCCGTCGCCCGCATCGATGCCGGCCGCCGCGAAGTCGTGTGCACGCAGGGCACGCTGGCCTACGATCAACTCGTTCTGGCCGTCGGCGCCGCGCAGATTCCGCTGCCGCTGGCCGGCGACGGCGTGCCGGATGCCATCTCGATCAACAGCCTGGCCGACTATGCTCGCCTGCGCAGCCGGCTGGCCGGCAAGCGCAGCGTCGCCATCGTCGGTGCCGGGCTGATCGGCTGCGAATTTGCCAACGACCTGCGTCTGGGAGATTTCGCCGTTGATGTGTACGACCAGATCGAACAGCCCATGGGCCGCCTGCTGCCGCCCGTCGCCGCGCAGCAACTGCGCGACAAGCTGGCCGCCATCGGCGTCGGCTTTCATCTCGGGGCGCGGCTTGAAGCCATTCGCCGCGATGGCGAGCGTT
Source organism: Gammaproteobacteria bacterium (assembly GCA_018828385.1). Classification (GTDB taxonomy): domain Bacteria; phylum Pseudomonadota; class Gammaproteobacteria; order Burkholderiales; family Rhodocyclaceae; genus Azonexus. Next base: position 131,234 of record JAHJVE010000008.1, read on the forward strand.
ACGTCCTGATCGACAGCCACGGCAACGCCCGGCCCTACGATCTCGTGCTCTCGGCCATCGGCCTGCGGCCCAATCTGGCGCTGGCCAAGACGGCCGGGCTGGCCACCGCTCTGGGCATCGTCACCGACGCCTTCCTGCGCACCTCCGACCCGAACATCTACGCGCTGGGCGACTGCGTCGAACTGGGCGGCCTGTTCCTGCCTTACGTCATGCCGATCATGCTGGGCGCCAAAAAGCTGGCCGGCACCCTGACCGGCAAGCCCGAGCCGGTCAGTTATCCGGCGATGCCCATCGTGCTCAAGACACCGGCCTGTCCGACGGTCGTTTCGCCGCCGCCCAGCCCTGTCGGTCACTGGGATGCGACGGTCAGCGAAGACGGCCTGCGGGCGCTTTTCGTCGATCAGGCGAGCGGCCAGCCCAGCGGCTTCGTCGTCCAGGGTGGCTTCACCAGGGAACGCATGGCGCTGGCTGCCGCGATGCCGAATTTGAGCGCCTGAGCCAACTTTTTGCCTTGGCTGAGGGCCGGGATCGATTGCTACGGTCAACCGGAAAAAACGGCCAAAAATGAAATCGCCGGCAGCGCTCTGCTTTTGGGGCTTGCTTCGCCCCCCAAAAGCCCTAAAATTGCGCCCCTTCCGGCGCCTTGCTTTTTCCGGTGCGCCAAGCCTGCTTTGACCACACCGAGGAATGACCATGAATAAATCCGAACTGATTGATGCCATCGCCGAAGAAGCCGGCCTGACCAAGGCAGATGCCGCCAAGGCACTCGACGCCGTGACCGGCGCCATCGTTGCCGCCGTTGCCGCTGGCGACTCCGTTTCCCTGATCGGCTTCGGCACCTTCAAGGCTTCGGCCCGCGCTGCCCGCGAAGGCAAGAACCCGAAGACCGGCGAAAAGCTGTCGATTGCAGCGACCACCGTGCCGAAGTTCTCGGCTGGCAGCAACTTCAAGGCCGCCGTCGCCAAGAAGTAATCCGGCGTTCTGCCCAAAAAGCCCCAGAGTCTGGATTTCTGGGGCTTTTTGTTTTCCGATCCCTCGTTTTTCAAGTGAATGGCCATGACTTTCAAAGACAGTTCGTCCGATTTCCAGATCATCGATGTCGCCTTGATCGACCCTGATCCGCAGCATCCACGACAGAACATCGACGAAAGCAGCCTCAAGGGCCTGGCCAATTCGATTGAGAAAATGGGCGTGATTCATCCGCTGGTCGTCCGGCCCGCCAATGCCGCCGGTCGCTACACGGTCATCGTTGGCGAGCGGCGGCGGCGGGCCGCCATCCTCGCCGGCGAGAGGACGGTGCCGGTCATCGTTCGCGCCTGCACGGCGGCGGAAACCCTCGAGGTCCAGGTTTTCGAGAATATCGGCCTGGGCGTGCGCGCCCCCTTGGAGGCACGCGAAATGGCCAACGCCATTCAGACCATCGCGGCGCGTTTCGCGTCGCCGGATGAGGCGGCCCAGCACTTCGGCCGGGCGCCGACCTGGCTGGCTCAGGCAACAGCCGCCGCCAATCTGTCGGAGAAGGTCACCGCCCTGCTCGATGCCGGCAAGATTTCGAGCACCGGTGCCGCTGTTCAGCTCGAACGGCTGGCGAAGAAGAACGAGGCTAAGGCCGAGGTCCTGATCGACCGGATCGGCCAATTGCCCGAGGGCGAGAAGGTGTCGAAGAAAGTCGTCGATAACGCGCTTTCGGAAGTCACCTGCGGGCGGAAAAAGAAGGAAAGCGTCGTCGCCGATGACGCCGTGCCGGTCGCCTCGGCATCCGACATTCCGCCGTGGGAAGAGTTGCCGGACACGCCCCAAATCACCAGCGCCCGGCGTCGGATCAGCCAGGACAAGGTGAAGCTCGTTGCCGAACTGCTCGGCCTGGAGGATGGCGACGAGGAAGAAGTGCTCATTCGACTGATCGACGAATTCCTCGCCCAGAAGAATTCCTGATCGGCTTTTGCCGCGCGCAAGGCTAGGCCGCTTCCGGCGCCATCGCTTGGTATAGTCGCGAATCGGATTCGCTCCTGCCCTCGCTCAAATCGTGCCCACCAACGCCTATCGCGGCCGTTTCGCCCCATCGCCCACCGGCCCCCTGCACTTCGGTTCCCTGGTTGCCGCCGTCGGCAGCTACCTCGACGCCCGCACGCAGGGCGGCACCTGGCTGCTGCGCATGGAGGACGTCGATACGCCGCGCAACGTGGCCGGGGCGGCCGATGCCATTCTGAACACGCTGGCGGCTTTCGGCTTTGAATGGGATGGGCCGGTGTTGTATCAGAGCGACCGCTTCGATGCCTATGCGGCGGCGCTCGAGCAACTGAAGCGCACCGGGCTGGCCTACGGTTGCGCCTGCTCGCGCAAGGAGATTGCCGATTCGGCGACGCGACCGGCGGTCGATGGCGGGCTGGCTTATCCCGGCACCTGTCGCAAAGGTCTGCCGCTGGGGAAAGCGGCGCGGGCCTGGCGCTTGCGCGTCAATGACGAGGAAATCGCTTTCGCTGATCGCCTGCAGGGGCGCGTCGCCCAGCGCCTCGAAAGCGATGTCGGCGACTTCGTGCTGCGTCGGGCTGATGGCCTGTTCGCCTATCAACTGGCTGTTACGGTCGACGACGATTTTCAGCAAATTTCGCAAGTTGTCCGCGGCGCTGACCTGCTCGCTTCGACGCCGCGCCAGATCTGGCTGCAACGCTGTCTGGGCTTTGCCACGCCAAGCTACGCCCATCTGCCGGTGGCGGCCAATGCGGCCGGCGAGAAGCTGTCGAAACAGACGCTGGCCCGCCCTGTGGCGAGCGAGATCGCGGCGGCCGAACTGGTCCGGGCTTTGGCTTTTCTCGGTCAGGCCGTGCCGGCCGAACTGGCCCGGGCGACGGTGGCCGAAGTCTGGGCCTGGGCGTTGGCGAACTGGTCGTTCGCGGCCATTCCCCGGCAACTGGCCATCATCGTTCCTCTGGCTTAGTTTCTTCGACCTGCCAGTGGCGCTGGCTGTAGCCGGCGATGCCGACCATGGCGCGAACCAGCCCGTAAGCCAGCCAGCGCAGGAAGCGGGAATGCATGGGCTGGCGCGACAGTTCTTCGGCCAGCAACTCGCGAGCGCCGATGGCCATGGCTTCGTGGAGGCTGGCTTCGAGTTCGCCAGCAAAACCCGCGTCGCGCACGACAAGATTGGCCTCCTTGGCCAGCAGCAGGCTGAACGGGTCGATGTTCGATGAGCCGACCGTGGCCCACTCGCCATCGACGACGGCGACCTTGGCGTGCATGAAACTTTTTTCGTATTCGAAGATGCGGATGCCGGCTTTCAGCGCTGCGGCGTACAGCGTCTGCGTCGCGTAGCGGAATAGCTGGTGATCGCTCTTGCCCTGGAGCAGCACGGTGATGCGCACGCCGCGCCGGGCGGCGGCGTAGAGCGCGCGGCCGAAACGCAGGCCGGGCAGGAAGTAGGCGTTGGCGATGAGAATCTCGTGCCGGGCGTTGTCGATGGCGTCGAGGTAAGCGTGCAGGATGTCGTTGCGGTGGCGGATGTTGTCGCGGATCAGGAAGGCGGCATTCTGGTTGCCGGCCTGTTCGCAGGCCGGCGCGGCAATCGGGGCGAGGCGGAAGCGGCGCTTGAAATTGACCCACGACACGGTTTCCCACATCCGGCGCACGGCATGGTGTATCGGGTGCAGGACCGGCCCTTCGACGCGCACGGCGTAGTCGTAGTGCGGGCGCATGTCGAGCGGCGCGTTGTTGTCGTCGATGATGTTGATGCCGCCGACAAAGGCGATGCGCCTGTCGATGACGACCAGCTTGCGGTGGAGGCGACGCAGGCGGTGGCGCTTGAAGTGGAAACGGCCGATTTCGGGCCGGTAGAACATGGCGCGGACGCCTGCTACGGTCAACCGGGAAAAGAAGTCGATTTTGAAATTGCGCGCCCCGAAGCCGTCGACCGTGACATTGACCTGAACGCCCCGTTCGGCCGCCCGGCACAGGGCGTTGGCCACCTGGTGGCCGATCACGTCGTTGGCGAAGATGTAGCTCTCGAGGTAGATCTCGACTTCGGCGGCGTCGATGGCAGCGAGCAGGGCCGGGAAATAATCGTCGCCCGAGTTGAGCAGTGTGAGCCGGTTGCCCGGCACAAACTCAGCGGCCATGCCGGGTCAGGTGAGCCGACAGCGCGGCGTGATCGGAAATGGCCGACCACGGCATGCCGTGATGGACTTCGGTGCGGATGACGTCGAAGCCGCGGACGTAGATGCGGTCGAGGCGGAACATCGGCATGGCGGCCGGGAAGCTGCACACCGGCTTGCCGGCCGGGCCGCTGAACACCTCTTGCAGACCGAGGCGGCGCGTCAGGTCCTCGCCGACGCGATTGCGCCAGTCGTTGAAATCGCCGGCGACGATGAGCGGCGCATTCGGCTCGGCCAGGCGGTCGAGGTAATCGGCCAGCGCCGCCATCTGCTTGCGGCGCGAGTAGCCGAACAGCGACAGGTGGGCACAGACGCAATGCACCAGCGGCCCGTCCGGCAGTTCGATCCGGCAATGCAGCAGGCCGCGTTTCTCGAACTGGAGGTGGGTGACGTCCTGGTTGTGCGCGTGCAGGATGGGGAAGCGCGAGAGGATGGCGTTGCCGTGGTGGCCGTGGTCGTAGGCCATGTTGCGGCCATAGGCCGAGGCCGCCCAGACGTCTTCGGCGAGGAATTCGTGCTGCGGCGAGTCGGGCCAGTCGTCATGCGTTTCGGCATGGCCGAGGTGCAGCCCCTGCACCTCCTGCAAAAACACGATGTCCGGGTTGAGATGACGCAGGCGCTCGCGCAGCTCATGCACCATCATCCGCCGGTTGAATTGCGAAAAGCCCTTGTGGATGTTGTAGGTGGTGATGTGCAGCGCAGGCTGGGTCATGGAATCAGGAAATATCCAGCATGCGGTCGAGGGCCAGCTTGGCCAGCGTTGCTTCGTGGGCCGGCACGGAAATCTGGTTGACCACCTTGCCGTCGACCAGATTCTCCAGCGTCCACGCCAGATGCTGCGGGTCGATGCGCTGCATGGTCGAGCACATGCAGATGGTGGTGGCCATGAACTGGACGATCTTGTTCTGCGGCAGGACTTCCTTGGCCAGGCGGTCGACCAGGTTCAGTTCGGTGCCGACCAGCCAGCGCGTGCCTTCCGGCGCTTCCTTGATGGTCTTGACGATGTGCTCGGTCGAGCCAACGTAATCCGAGGCGGCGCAGACTTCGAAATTGCATTCCGGGTGGGCGATGACCTTGCCTTCGGGGTACTTGGCGCGGAAAGCGTCGATGTGCGATTTCTGGAACATCTGGTGCACCGAGCAGTGGCCCTTCCAGAGCAGGATCTTGGCTTTCTTGATCTGGGCCGGGGTCAGGCCGCCGAGTTCGAGATCGGGATCCCAGACGACCATTTCGTCCATCGGGATGCCCATGTTGTGACCGGTCCACCGGCCGAGGTGCTGGTCGGGGAAGAAAAGCACTTTGGGGCGACGCTCGAAGGCCCATTTGGCGATGGTGCCGGCGTTCGACGAGGTGCACACGATGCCGCCATGCTCGCCGCAGAAGGCTTTCAAATCGGCCGCCGAGTTGATGTAGGTGACCGGCGTGACTTCCTCCTCGGCGTTGAGCACCGAGTTGAGTTCGCGCCAGCAACGTTCAACCTTGGCCAGGTTGGCCATGTCGGCCATCGAGCAGCCGGCCGCGAGGTCGGGCAGGATGGCCTTCTGGTGCGGCGCGGTCATGATGTCGGCGACTTCGGCCATGAAATGCACGCCGCAGAAGATGACGAATTCCGAATCGGTCTGCGAAGCGAGGCGCGACAGCTTGAGCGAATCGCCGGTCAGGTCGGCGTATTGATAGACGTCGGCGCGCTGGTAGTGATGGCAGAGGATGACGGCGCGCTTGCCGAGCTTGGCGCGGGCGACGCGAATGCGCTCATGGCAGGCTTCGTCGGAAAGGCGGTCGAAGGGGTCGAAGGCGATGGTGGCTGTTTGCATGCTGTTCTCTGAATCTGGCCATTTCATTTTTGGCCGTTATTTCCGGTTGACCGTGGGATTATCCCTGAATCCACGGCAATCCGGCCTTGCGCCAGCCACCGATGGTGTTGCGATGCCCGTTGGCGTCCTTGTCCCCCTCGAAGCCTTCGAGGATGTTGTAGCAACTGTTGTAGCCGGCCTCGGTGGCAGCGCTGGCCGCGCCGACCGAGCGCACGCCGCTGCGGCAGAGGAACATGACCAGCGCCTCGGGATCGACCTGGCGCTTGAGTTCGGCCACGAAGTTCGGGTTGCGCGTGCCGCCCGGATATTGGTTCCATTCGATCTCGACGGCGCCGGCCACGCGGCCAACCCAGTCCCATTCGGCGCGGGTCCGGACATCGACGATTTTGGCGCCGGGCGCCAGGCGCAACAGCTCGAATGCCTCCTGCGGCGTGAGTTCGCCCTGGTAGGGGCGTTCCAGCGCAGCGCCACGGGCCTGCGCCAGACCCAGTATTTCGCTTATCTTTCCCATGATTTTCAACTGTTAAAATTGCAGTCCAATAGTATAGGGCAGAGATCATGGCGCTTGAGCATCACCCCGCAACCCCGGCAGAACGTTCGGCCGAGGCGCAGAAGGCAACCTGGGTCAGCGTCGCCGTCAATCTGGTGATGACGGTTGCCCAGCTGATCGTCGGCTGGCTGGCCCATTCCCAGTCGCTGGTCGCCCACGGCCTGCATTCATTTTCCGATCTGCTCTCTGATTTTCTCGTCATCTACGCCAGTCGGCAGAGCGCCCACCCGGCCGACCGGGCCCATCCCTACGGCCATGCCCGCGTCGAAACCGCCGCGACGCTGGTGCTCGGGACGTCGCTGGTTTTGATCGGCGGCGGCATTCTCTGGCAGTCGGGCATGCGACTCCAGCACATCGAGGCGCTGCCGACCATCGAATTGGCTGCCTTCTGGGTGGCCGTGGCCACGGTCATTTCGAAGGAGGCCTTGTATCGCTACCTGATCCGCGTCGCCGAAAAACTGCGTTCCCAACTGCTCATCGGCAACGCTCTGCACACGCGGGCCGATGCGGCGTCGGCGCTGGTTGTCGTGGTCGGCATCGGCGGCGCGCTCATGGGCTGGTCCTTCCTCGACCTGCTGGCCGCGGCGCTGATGGGCTTCATGATCCTGCACATGGGCGCCCGCCTGGCCTGGGGCGCCATCAAGGAACTTATCGATACCGGCCTCGACGACGCGCAGGTCGAAGCCATCCGGACAACGCTGCTGGCCACCCCGGGCGTGCGCGACCTGCACCAGCTGCGGACCCGACGCATGGCACATCAGGCGCTGGTCGATACCCATGTCCAGGTCGATTCGCGGATCAGCGTCTCGGAAGGCCATCGCATTGCCGAATCGGCCCGCGCCAGGGTGCTGCGCGAACACCCCGAAGTGCTCGACGTTCTTGTGCACATCGATCCCGAAGACGATATGGACCCGGACAGCTACGCGACGCGATTGCCGGCGCGGGATGCCCTGCTCGGCGAACTGCAGCCCTTGCTGGCCGGTTTGCCGGAACCGGAAAAAATCGTGCTGCACTACCTCAAAGGCCAGATCGAGGCAGAAATCTTCTACAGTCATGCCCTGTTTGAAAACGGCGAGGCATTGCGTCAGGCCGAGGTCGTGCTGAGCGATCGCCTGAAAGCGCACCCGCTGATTCGGCAAATTTCGCTGAACTGCCTGGTTGCACCAAATTAGTGCCTGATTTTGTTTTGTTGCACGATGGCGGTGCATCAATTCTTTGCTTAAACCCTGCATCCCGTTGTGGCAAAATGCAAAGATTCCTCGTCGGCATTTGGCACGTTTTCTGCTATCTGTACCGAGTGCGATTTTTTTGATTGTCGCCGGATAGCCCGGCAACTTGTTTTCTTAGGAGATTAAGGCATATGGCAACCCCGCAAGACGTCATCAAGATGATCAAGGAAAACGACGCCAAGTTCGTCGATTTCCGTTTTACCGACACCCGTGGCAAAGAACAGCACGTCACCGTGCCGGTTTCGGCCTTCAGCGAAGACAAGTTCGAAAACGGTCACGCTTTTGACGGCTCCTCGATCTCCGGCTGGAAGGGCATCCAGGCTTCCGACATGCAGCTCAATCCGGATCCGGACACCGCCTACATCGACCCGTTCTTTGACGAAACCACCGTCGTCCTGACCTGTGACGTCGTTGATCCGGCCGACGGCCGTGGCTACGACCGCGACCCGCGTTCCATCGCCAAGCGCGCTGAAGCCTATCTGAAGTCCTCCGGCATCGGCGACACCGCCTACTTCGGTCCGGAACCGGAATTCTTCATTTTCGATGGCGTCGAATGGTCTGTTGACATGTCGGGTTGCTCCCTGAAGATCCATTCGGCTGAAGCCGCCTGGGGTTCGGGCGAAAGCAATGACGGCTCCGGTTCCACCGGTCACCGTCCGACCGTCAAGGGCGGCTACTTCCCGGTTCCCCCGGTCGACAGCCTGCACGACATCCGTTCGGCCATGGTCCTGACCCTGGAATCCCTGGGCGTCCCGGTTGAAGTTCATCACCACGAAGTCGCCAATGCCGGCCAGTGCGAAATCGGTACCGTGTTCAGCACCCTGACCAAGCGCGCCGACTGGACCCAGATCCTCAAGTACGTGGTGCACAACGTTTCGCACCAGTACGGCAAGACCGCCACCTTCATGCCGAAGCCCATCGTTGGCGACAACGGTTCCGGCATGCACGTTCACCAGTCCATCTGGAAGGACGGCAAGAACCTGTTTGCCGGTGACGGCTATGCCGGTCTGTCTGAAACCGCCCTGTTCTACATCGGCGGCATCATCAAGCACGCCAAAGCACTGAACGCCATCACCAACCCGGGTACCAACTCCTACAAGCGTCTGGTTCCGCACTACGAAGCACCGGTCAAGCTGGCCTACTCTGCCAAGAACCGTTCTGCTTCCATCCGCATTCCGTACGTTGCCTCTACCAAGGCTCGTCGTATCGAGACCCGCTTCCCGGATCCGATCGCCAACCCGTACCTGTGCTTCTCCGCGCTGCTCATGGCCGGTCTGGATGGTATCCAGAACAAGATTCACCCGGGCGATCCGGCTGACAAGAACCTGTACGATCTGCCGCCGGAAGAAGATGCAAAGATCCCGACCGTCTGTGCCTCTCTTGAAGAAGCCCTGGCGTCCCTCGACAAGGATCGTGACTTCCTGACCCGTGGCGGTGTCTTCTCCAACGACTGGATCGATGCCTACATCACCTTGAAGATGGACGAAGTGAACAAGGTTCGCATGACGACCCACCCGGTCGAGTTCGATCTGTACTACAGCTGCTGATGTAAAGCAGGTTGTCAGTGCCGATCATAGGCGCTGACAAAACCTTGAAAAGCCCGGTACGCCGGGCTTTTTTATTGTCTATGGTTTGCAATGGGCTACAATGGTGTGCATGGAATTCAAGGGTTCAGTAAGTAGATTCTGAAATCTACTCGTTGAAATCTACTTGTGGAGATGTGCCCGTGGCTGGAATCACTGACAAAGAAGTGCGCTCGCTCATTGCCAGGGCTGAGAAAGAAGGCAAAAAACTGACGCAGGCGGACGGGACGATTCCCGGCCTGACGCTGGTTGCCTCTTCCTCCGGAACTGGATCATGGCGCCTTCGCTACTATGCTGGCTCGAAGCAGAAGGAGGCCACTATCGGCCAGTATCCGGCGTGGGGTATCGCCGAGGCTAGGGAGCGGGCGAAGGAACTTCGCAGGGCTGTCGATGACGGCGTCGACGTGGCCATGGAGAAGCAGCGCCGCAAACAGGAGGCCGCTGCTGCTGCCACTGTTGATGAACTGGCTAAGGAGTATTTCGAGAAGGCCGAGAAGGAACTTAGCCCGCACACCTTCGGCCAGCGCAAGAGCATTCATGAGCGCTTCGTTTCGCCGAACATTGGTGCATACCGCGCTGACAGCATCACTCCGGCGCTGATCGTTGATGTGGTCAAGAAGAGCTTGGCAGCAGGTAAAACTCTGCCGAACATTACCCTGACGCACTGTTCCCTGATCTTTGCGCATGCGGTTGGCAATGCGATTCGAGAAAACAATCCCTGTCGTGATCTGAAGCTATCGGCCATCGTCGGGAAACAGGATGCCCCCAAGCAGCGGACTGCACTGACAGCGGAGGAATTGGCTGCATTTCTGCCGGCGCTCGATACGATCCCCCGGCAGTATGCCTTGGCAATACGCCTGTTGCTGCTGACCGGCGTACGTGTTGGCACGTTGACCGAAGCATTGATTTCCGAATTCGATCTTGATGCTGGGCAGTGGTCGGTACCTTGGGAGCGCCGCAAAAATCGTAGGCATACCACCGGCCCGTTCGTTATTCCCTTGCCGGCCGAAGCGGTTGAATGGGTGCGGGAATTGATCAAGCTGGCTGATCGTGACGCATACCTTCTTCCGGTCGAGTCGCGGCGCCATTCTGATGCCCGCAATTCAATGTCAAAGCGCACCACCATAGGCGATTGGCTCGACAAGGTGCAGGGGTGCGGGAAGCTCTGGCGCCGTATCACTCCTCATGATTTGCGGTCGTCGTGCAAGTCCTGGCTATCTGCGCTGCGGGTTGATTATGAAACCCGGCAACGGTACTTGGATCACGCCCTGGAAGGTATGGATGCGATCTACGACAAGGCCGACTTGCTTGCTGATCGTCTCGTGGCCGCTGACAAGTGGATGTCTTGTCAGCGTGACATTGAGAGTGGCAAGGAATCAGCGAAGGTAATCAAGTTGCCGAGCGCAGCGTAACAAGTTTGGCCACGCCTAGGGTAGCTCCCGAAAACCCGGCACCCTACCGGGTTGGCGATGGCCTTCTGAATAGGGGCGTGAGGGTAACGCTATGGGAATGAAAGAAGGGCGCGATCAGCGGAGAGACGAACTGATTAAACAGTTCGTGAGCGTTGAGAATCTTATAGAACAACTCTCGAAAGAAACGGGCTTGGGCATCGACGAGGTTGCTGCCGAATTCATGCAGATGCACCAGAAGGCAGGGGATTCTGACCTTCCAGTGTTTGGATCTATCGACGAATCATTCTTCAGGTTTCGTGGGCTGGAAAACGCGCATCAGCATCGGGAAATCCTCTACGAAATGCTTGACGAAACCATCGATGGATTTGGTCATGGCGACCGTTCCGATCATTTTGGTTGGATGAATGATGGTCTGATTCCGTTTCTACGGAAAATTGGATGCGATGTACCTATTGAAATACCTTCTTGGCAACCTCAAGAGATGCATGGGCCAATTACCAATACTGATCATCACACCAAAATTGATCGAAGCGATGATTCGTTTGGTGGGTGTGAGTTCATCGATCATCCACTTTTCCCCGAGGAACTAAGTATCGCTATTTCAGCTTGGAACGCAGCCGTTGTGCAGTCCGAAAGGGAGCAGATGCGGCCGGGTGCATTCATTCGAAAATGGTTGAGTGACAATAATCCTGGGTTGACGAAAGAGGCGATCATACGGATTGGAACTATCGCCAATTGGGAAAAAAATCCTGGCCGGGCAAAGAGTAATAGGTAGGGGTTTTCACCCAAGCAATTGCAACGCTTCGCAAATCGGTCGGGGATTTCACTGCGAAAACCAACGACCTATACGACCTATTTCAGATCATTTTTATGTGAATAATAGGATGCCATAGCAGTTCGCGGCAGTGGTTGTCGCGATGCTTCTTCAAGGAGCAAGCCTTGGCATACGATCAATTCAGGGGGCGCATGATCGCCCCGCAAACCTGCGCAGAGGCGCTGGATAACTCCGAGTTCACGATTCATCGCTGGATTCGTGAAGGAAAAGTCAAGGCCGTAAAACTGTCGTCGCGTTGCACACGCATCGATGGTGACTCTCTGGCTGATTTCCTCTGTTCGCGCGTTTTCACTCCGGGCGCCAAGGAAGAACAACCGGAGCCGCTGAAGCGGTCGACCGCAAAGCGCACTAAGCACACCGCAATAGAACTCGCTGGCCAGGCGTAAGAGGCTAAGTTGTGTCTCGCCAGCAAATACACGGCCAGGATCACCGGCCGCCCCGTATGCAGTTTCATGCCCCGGTACGGTTCGAGAATATTCGCGGCCCTTGGCGTGTGTCTATTGCCTTCGAGGCTCCCGCAATCACCTGGAATGATGAACGCTGCTTTGCCTATTTGCACGACTTCGATCAGCGGTCGCTGTGCCTGATCCTTGATTCCTGTCGGCAGGCAACCTACGAGCGGCGCGGCGCTTACGTGAATCCATTCTGGCGTGTGGGGGCGTTCTGATCATGGCGCGCTCCCGCAACATCAAGCCTTCAATCATGGAAAACGAAGATCTGGCCGAACTCGCGCCGATTGCCCGTCTCCTGTTCGTGTATCTCTGGATGCTGGCTGATCGCGAAGGACGGTTGGAAGATCGACCCAAGCGCATTGCTGGCCGAGCGCTGCCTTACGACCGTGAAGCGGACGTTGACGATTTGCTCAATCAGCTTGCCAGTGCAGGTTTCATCACGCGTTACACGGTGGGCGACCTGGCGATCATCCAGATCAACAACTTTGGCAAACACCAGTCGCCGCATGTCCGTGAATCGGCTTCTGAACTGCCGAACATGGAACAAGGCACAACTAAGGTAGTGACAAAGCACAACCTTGGCAGTGCCGAAGCATCGCCAAGATCGCCTGATTCCCTCTTCCTGATTCCTGATTCCCCTTTCCTGATTGCAGAGGTTGCGGCTGACGCCGCTGTTGCCGGCAAGCCGGCAGAGGCAGCAGCGCATCCGACCTGTCCAACTGAAGACCTGATCAAGCTGTATCACGAGTTGATGCCACTGAATCCGCCAGTCAAGGTTGTCAACGATGGTCGCCGCAAGGCCATTCGCGCCAGATGGAAGGAAGCGGCACAGCTTTCCTGCCAACCGTTTGGATATGGCAACCGTGAAGAAGGGTTGATTGCGTGGCGTCGTTTCTTCCAGGTATGCGCAGAGTCCGAATTTCTGACCGGGAGAGCGCCGGCCATGCCAGGTAAGCCCCCGTTCGTTGCTGACATCGATTTCCTGTTCTCGCCTTCTGGCTTTGCCAAGTGCCTTGAGAACAAATACCACCGGGAGGCGGCATGATCGATTTCGCCCGCCTGCATAGCCCCGATTCCGAACAGGCTGTTCTCGGCGCTCTGCTGCTGCCAGGATCGAATGCCGTCGACCGCATCGGTCAACTGAAGCCCGGCCACTTTTTCACCGAAGCACACCGCATCATTTTCGGTGAGATCGTGGCCATGGCAGCGCAGGCGATAGCCATAGACCCGGTGACCGTTGCCGAGCGCCTTGACGTTGCCGGACTGTCCGAGAAAACCGGCGGCCTGGCTTACCTGGGCGAACTGTCGCTGAACACACCATCGGCAGCCAACATCGGCCGCTATGCTCAGACCGTGGTCGACAAGGCGCTTGAGCGTGAGTTGCTCGCAGCCTCCGAGCAGATTCAGGCGATTGCTTCCGGAGTTGGGCCGACCAAGGACAAGCTGGCCGCTGCACAGTCGGCAATCATGGCCATCACCGAATCGGCCGAGCCGAAGAAGCCGAAGCTGATTCGTGAAGTTCTGATACGTGCCGTTGCCACCATCGAACGGCGTGGTGATGGCACCGACAACGCGATGTCGACCGGCTTTGATGCGATCGACAAAAAGCTGTCGGGCGGTTTGCGTCACCCCAATCTGGTCATTGTCGCGGCTAGGCCTGGGATGGGTAAAACAGCTTTGGCCGGATGCGTTGCGCTCAACACAGCTTCCAACGGAACGCCAACACTGTTTCTTTCAATGGAAATGGCAGACATTGAATTGGCAGACCGACTGATTGCCATTGCTGGCCGCGTGCCACTGGATGACATCTTGGCCGGCAACATGAACGGCGATGCTGGCGACCGCATTCTGGCAGGAACTGCCCGGCTTCACGAATTGCCGTTGCTCATTGACGAGCAGGGAGGTTTGTCATTCTTCGACGTCGCCAGCAAGGCCCGCAGCGTAAAGCGGCAGCACGGCCTTGGCCTGCTGATCATCGACTACCTGCAACTGATGGTAGGCGATGGCGACTCTAGAAATAGCCAGATCGAGGGCATTACCCGAGGGTTGAAGGCGCTGGCCAAGGAACTGGAGATCCCGATCATCGCTCTGTCGCAGCTATCGCGAAATTGTGAAAGCCGACCAAACAAGAGACCGATGCTCTCTGATCTGCGCGAGTCTGGCGCCATCGAGCAGGACGCAGACATTGTTCTGATGTGCTACCGCGACGAGTACTACAACCCATCAAGCCCAGATGCCGGTACGGCCGAAATCATCGTGGCCAAGAACCGTCAGGGTTCAACAGGCATGGCTCGGCTTGCATACATCGCCCCACAAACCCGTTTCGAAACACTGGACAGCACTTGGCGCCCGGCACCCGTCGAGCAGCCGTTCGCGCAGAAAAACAGAAAGGGATTCTCAGCATGAGCGCTCTCGAAAATCTTGCGGCAACCAAAGCCCGCGCCGATTCACGCGCCAACTTTGAAAGCTTCATCGCTGGCCGTCGTGCCGCTGGCTGGATTGAGGCAGACATCGCCGACTACACCGAATCTATCCGCGTGCTGATGGGTGAAGACGATGCCGCGGCGCTGGCGCTGTTCCCAGCGGGCTCCTACCAGAGCGCAGAACACGCTAGGCAGGGCGCCCGCGAGTATTGGGCGCTACAACTTCATTCAATCAACTAGATCAGGAGAAGCACGAATGACCGAATCAACAACCTCCCCAACGATCCTCGCCGACCAACTTGCTTGCCGTGGTTGCATCAATTTCTCCGAACTTGATGGCGCCATGGAGTGCATGAACTTGATCAGCTTCGATGGCGGTGTTCCGAATGCGCCGCCGTGCTTCGAGTTCCACTCGTCGTTCCTTGAAGCGTTGAAAAACCACAACGCAATCGTTCACCGGTGCGGCGCAGGTTCGCCCGAGCAGCGGCGAGCACTGGTGATCCTGATGGAAGTTTCACCTCCAGTCCTTATCGAGTTGGTTGGAGGTGTTTTCACAAACCCGTACCTGATCAGCGCAATTAACCAGTCAAGGAGAGCAGCATGAACATAGAAGAACAAGGAATTCTCGCTCAGCTGAAAAAGCCTGGGACGCTTACTCGAGCTGCTATCGCATCCGGCATCGCACAAATCCCGATTCTTCCCGAGCAGCGTATTGGTTTCGCGGATGGAGGAAGTCTCGCCAATGGCGGAATCACCCGCTCGGAAACCGCCGACGAGTTGATGGCCAGAATGGCGGCCAAGTATGGCGCTCCGTCTGCCGGTCCTGTGCAACAACCGGCGCCAGTGGTTCAACAGCCGGCACCGAAACCTGCGCCGATGCAGCCGGCCACCTCCATACAGGGCGTCATGGGTATTCTCCGTGGCCGGAAGGAGGCCATCGACAAGGCGGCAGGTTTCGCCAATGGCGGGAAGATCAGCGGCCCCGGAACCCAGACATCGGACAGCATCCCGGCGAAAGTTCGGGAGACCGGTGAGGGCATCTTGGTTTCGAACCAAGAGCGCATCGTCAGCGCCGATCAGGAAAAGGCGTTGCAGCATGTTGCCAATTCGCAGGGCTTCGAGTCGGTTGATTCGATGCTGGCGCAGATGACCGGCAAGCCGGTTGGTCCGACGATCAAGAGTGCTCAGCGGGCAGCAGCAGACGGATTGTCACCAGAGACCGACCCGGATACTGATGGCCGGCGCCAGTACAGCCCAAATTACGGCGATGCGTTCGCCAATCGTGGTGGTTCGTTTGCACCGCAGGGACCGTCGAATGGCCCTGATTCGATCCTGGCGACGCCGACAATTCCCGGTATTACCACCCGAAGCGCCAGCGCCCCGGATTCGCTGCAGAGCATGACCGCACCACAGGGGAGCATGGCCGTAGCAAAGCCGGAAGTACGCGAGGCATCAGGCGAACATGCTCCATCCAGCAATCAGGGAATTACGGGTATTGCCGCGCTGCCGGCAGGTCGCAACGAACAGGGTGTGATTACTGCGGAGTCCGCGCAGTCCGTGATGGGAAATCCCATGACGCGTTCGGGTGGCATCGCCGGATCCATCGACATGGCTGGGGTCAATGGCATTCTGGCCCGCGAGAACCAGGCGCGCGGCGAGATGATCGATAGTTCGATCAAGGCCAACGGTGGGAACGGTATCGGCATCCTGGGCGGTGATACGACTGCTGCCGACAATGCCGAGAAAACCAACCGCTGGGCGCTTGATGACTTGCGAAGCGCAATCAAAGGGGCAGGTTCTCGTACCGAGCGCACGGCCCTAGGTCAGGCGCTAAGTCAAACGATTGCTGGGCAGAACCAGCAGGGTGCCGAGACCATACGGCAGCAGGGCGCCATCGAGCAGCGCGGCATACTGGCCGGGATTGAGCAGGCGAAGCTGTCAGGTACTGACCAACGGGCAGCAGATCGCAATCGGGTTCAGATACGTGCCCAAGATTTGAAGGCTACGACTGCCGCAGATCGGATGGACAGCCAGGAGCGTATCGCCGAGCAGCGCACGCAGGACGCTGGAACGCGCTTGACGCTCCCGCAACGCCGCTCGAATTTCGAAATCACGGCTGCACGCAAGGCTGTTGCTGGCCTGACGCCAGATGAGATCAAGCATAAGACCGCGAACTACACCGCGACCGGCCGAGAAAATCCGGACTACGACCCGACACTAGCCAAGGCTGTATCACTGGCCGGACGCCGGATGTATGGCGATGACGCGGAGTTTGATCAACGCCAGCAGAAGGAACAGGCACAGCAACCGGACGGTAACGATGGCGACGTGACGACCCGCTTCCGTGCCGATGCCGGTATGAAGGGTCACACCATGGGCAAGCAGACCGACCATGGAACGGAAGTTCTGGACGCCTCCGGCAAGCTAATTGGGCATTACAAATGAACTCGATGATTCCTACGGCAACTGCCTTTTACCGCTTCATGACGAAGGATCGGAAAGCGAAGCAACCTGTTTTTCCAAGTCCAAAAACACTTGCTTTGGAACCGGAGAGTCATAGCTCAGGGTTGTCAGGCTGTTTAGAAGATCAGCCTTTGAAATTACCCCCTTTGAGATCAATGCCTCCGCAATCGCCGTTGTCAGGACGAGATTCGAAGTGAGGATTTTGTCTAGCTCGTTCATGGGCCGTTCCTTCTGTGAAAAAACTATGAGACTGGAATCCATAGTCTATCCCAATGGAATTGGCTGCCATATTCATTGAGAGTACCTCAGTCATGCCATTCATTCCGCTTGAACAGTCCAACGATATTCAGCCTAGAGGCTTCATCCCGTTGCCCGGTGCTGAGAAGGATCGGCCGCGCCGCGGCTTCACTCCACTGCAAGCAGACCCCGAGCGCCCGAGCATGGCCAAGCAGCTTGCCCTGGAAAACCCGGCAGCGGCCATTGCCGAAACCGGACTTAACCTGGCATCGCAGGCGGTGGCGCTCCCGGTTGCTGGCCTCGCAGGACTGGCGACAGAAGCAGGCAACGCTCTGGGCCTGACTGAGAAGAAGGGCGCCGATGTCGTGCACCAGGTGGGCGAGGCCATGACCTACCAACCCCGCGGCGAATTGGGGAAGGCGACTACCGAGCTTGCAACCTACCCATTCCAGAAATTGGCCGAAGCTGGCCAGTACTTGGGCGGCAAGACCTTGGAAGCAACCGATAGCCCGCTGGCGGCAACGGTGGTCGACACGGCGATCAATGCCTTGCCGATGGTCATTGATCCGGCGATGCGTGCAGCCAAAAAAGCGAAGGCTGGAAATGTCGAGGCGATACCGGCAGAACAGGCAACCAGTGTTACGGGGGCGGATGTAACAGCGCCCGTAACAGAAAAAGGCGGAGGTGCATCGCCCGTGGTTACACCTGAAGTTACACCGAAATCCCGTGGTTTCGTTCCACTCGATGATGCACCGCTCGCTGCAATGGCGAAGTCTGGTGAAGCAAATGCCGATGCATCCGCGGGTGCGTACCGGCAGGCCGTTGATAACGCCGCTGGCGTAGTTTCTGGCGATCCGGCCCCGCGCGGTTTCCAATCTATGAAGGAGGCCGGTGATGGCATCGCTCAAGAAAACGTACAAGCGGGAGTACGCCGCTCTCCAATGGGCGATTCGTTGGTGCTCAGACACGACGCACCGGAACTGGCCATGGTACGGGGGGCGGGGGATAACGGTTTGCCCGGAGTGGCAGAGCAGCTTCGAGACGTTCCTGCGCGACGTTGGTCCGAAGCCGAAGCACAGCAAGAGCCGGTCAATCTGGCTGGGCAGGCTGGACGTGAACGGGAACTACGAGCCGGGGAATTGCGCCTGGGTGCCGAGGCAGCGCCAGATTACACACCGCCGGTTCTGTCACCGGATTCAATGCAACGACAAGGAATTGACCATAGAGGAGGCGGCGCGGGATCTGGCGATTTGCTCGGAGCGTCTCAGGCTGCGGATCGTGCAGCAGGGGATGGAGCCGGCCGAGGCAATTACTCGCAGTCTCAGAAAGTACCGGAAGTGTTCGGTGTTCCTGACGCACGGCGGGCTGACACTGTCGACGCTGGAATGGGAAAGCAAGCTGTGCCTGACACGAGGCAACTTGCGCAAACGACTCAGGCGCGGGATGCCGCTGGAAAAAGCATTGCAACCGGGCGACTTCCGGAAACTCAGCCGTCCGCGAAAGGCTTCCAGCCCCTAAACGCAGAAGTGCAGCCGATGGCCGGCAAGGTGCAGAACAGTTGGGCGCCGGGGGCAAATTACGCCCCGTTGATCGATGACGCCAAGAGCCCGGCCGGCGCCGCCAGTGTGGTCGACCTGCCCAATCCTGTTCGTCGCGAGAACATCATCAAGGATTTCACACGGGCGCTCGACAGCACGATCTACGAAGGCAGGGTGAAGGGCAAGAAACGTCTCGGCTTCTTCCGGCCAGGTGTCGAAGAGGTGCGAATCAAGCGGTTCAACGACATCGAAGTGGCCAGCCACGAAATGGCCCACCTGATTGATCATCGCGTGCCTGAACTCTCGCAAGCGATGAAGGCCGATAAGGCTCTGGCGGCCGAGCTGCGCAGTGTGTCCTACGATCAGCGCAATATCGCTGAAGGTTTTGCCGAGGGCATGCGCTTGTGGATGACGCAGCCAGACGTTCTGCAAGCCAGAGCGCCGAAGGTTGCCGCCTTCCTGGATGGTTTCGCCGCCAAGCACGCCTACGGCCCGGCACTGAAGAAGGCACAGGCCGATATGGTTGGCTGGTTCGGTCAGGATGCACTTAACCGCGCCCGCTCGAAGATCGGCACGGATAAGCCATTCGCTGAGTTCGTGGACCGCGCTTTCGACAAGTTCCGACAGTCCGTTGTGGATGACCTGCACGGTATCTACGTTATGGAGCGCGACATGACCGGCGGCAAAATCAAGCCCGGTGGAACCTACGAAACTGCCCGGCTATCCCGTGCCTCTGCCTCGATTGCCGATGGCGCGATCAGGTACGGCTATCCGGTCGTAAAGGCGGACCGTAGTTTCACCTTTGCAGGGAAGGGTTTGGAGGAAATTCTGCGTCCGCTGGCTGGCAGCATGGATGATGCGCTGCTGTACTTCGTCGGAAGGTCTGCACGCGAGCTGATGATGCAAGGCCGGGAGCATCTTTTCACCAAGGCCGAGATCAAGGGCATGCTCGAGCTGCATACACCTGAGAGGTTGCAAGCATTCCGCGAGTACCAGAGGTGGAATAAGGGCATCCTCGATTTCGCCGAGGCCCAAGGTGTGCTGAATCCGGAAACGCGCAAGCTGTGGAAGCGGACCGAATACCTGCCGTTTCATCGCGTGCAGCAGCCGGGAAGCCTGAAGGGCAAGCCTGGTGACTGGTCGGGCGTCAAGGCACTGACCGGCGGCACGGACAATATTCGCGACGTTCTCGGGAACATGGTCGCGAACGCCGCACAACTGATTGACGTGGCGGTGAAGAACGAAGCACGCCTGAAGGTTGCCGAACTGGCCAGCAAGCCAGGTGGCGGCAAGTTCATGGTCAAGATCGATTCCGAATCTCGACCGGTGAAGATTGCCGGCAGTCAGATCATGGATGAAATGCTGAAGCGCTACGGCATCGCAATTGATGGCCAGCCGCCCGCTTTCTTCGAGTTCTTTCTGCAAGGACAGCCGCCAGCCGGTGGCAATGTCGTTGCCGTGCTGAAGGGCGGGAAGCCCGTCTGGTACGAAGTCGGAGATCCCATCTTGTACCGGGCATTGTCGTCACTCGATCGGGCTCCCATGCACTGGCTGACCCAGTGGCTCGGCATGCCCAAACGTATCGGACAGGCAACGATCACCCTGACCCCTGATTTCATGGTGGCGAACATTGCCCGCGACACAATCATGGGCGCCGTGATGTCGCGTTCTGGCTTTCGGCCAGTGCTCGATTCGTTAAAGGGAATGCGCCTGCGGATGACGAATGATCCTCTGTATAAGGACTACATCGCCAACGGCGGCGGGCTCTCCAGTTTGTACCTGGATGAGCATCATCTGCGCACGAAGCTGGAGAAGTTTTACAACCGGCAGGGGATTGATTACCGAACGGTGCTGGATACGCCCGACAAGGTTCTCAGCGCAATCGAAACGATGGCCGATGCTTTCGAGATGTCGACGCGTATGGGCGAGTACGGTCGTGCCATCAAGGCCGGGGAGCATCCACGCCATGCTGCATACCAGGGCCGGGAAGTCTCGACTGACTTTGCCATGAAGGGCGATAGCAAAGCTCTCGGCTTCATGTACGACACGGTGATGTTCCTCCGGCCTGCTGTCGTTTCCATGGATCGCCTATATCGCGGCGTTGCCCACGATCCGAACCGGGCAGCCATCGGCATCAAGACGGCGATGATTGCGCTGTCGTCTGTCGGGCTGTACCTGCTGAACCGTGACGATCCGCGCTATGCCGATTTGCCGGATTGGGATCGGGATACGAATTGGCACTTCTTTGTCGGCGACCAGCATTTCCGGTACCCAAAAATATGGGAAATCGGCGCCGTGGCCAGTTCGGCAGAGCGCACCGTAGAGCGCCTGATGGAATCGAACCCGGCAGGGTTGGGCTCCGATTTCGCCCGAATAATAGGCCATACCTTCAGCCTGAACCTGATGCCGCAGATCCTGGCACCGATCTACGAGCAGGGGGCCAACAAGAACAGCTTCACGAAGGCGCCCATCGAAACGCCGGGCATGGAGAACGTGCAGCCATTCCTCCGGGCCAAGCCGAACACCAGCGAAACGATGCGAGCGCTTGGCATGGCCACACGGAACATGCCGGAGGGCTTGCAAGTGAATCCAGTTCGCACAGAGGCGCTGCTGCGGGGCTACCTGAATACCTGGGCAACTTACGGCTTGATGATGACCGACAAGGCTTTCTTCAACGATGCCGGCCCGACGATGCGCACCGATGAATTGCCCGTGGTTCGCCGCTTCTACGCTCAAGAGCCGGCTAAGCACACCAAGTTCGAAACGCAGTTCTACGACATGTTGGGCGAGGCCAAGCGCTTGCAGGGAACCATGCGGGAATTGGATCGCACTGGCCGTCCGGAGATTGCCGATGAGAAGGAGCGCAGCCCGCTTGCCGGCGAATCCAAGCCCCTGGAGCGAGCTCAGCAGAGCATCAAGGCAATCAACGCCGAGATGATGAAGACGCACCGCGACAAGTCCCTGGCACCAGATGAAAGGCGCCAGCGCATAGACGAACTGATTGCCGAGAAGAACCTGCTACTGAAGGCGACCGTGCAGGACGCCAAAGCAGCGCAGAAACGATAACCACCACCACAGAAGGAGATTCACCATGTTGCCTGAAGCACAAGAACACGTTGCCGCCCTTGAGGCCAAGGAAACCGCCGAACGCCAGGCGACGCTGCAGCAAACCGAGCGGGTGCGAATGATCGGCGTATTGCAGCAGACAATCGCCGATGCTGAGCGCCGCAAGGTCGCGCCGATTTTCTCGAATGAGACGGCCGAGCTTTCTAACTCATCCATGCAGAGCCGCGTCGACCGACTGGCGAATGATTACGAGAACCGTTTGTGGCACGAACTGCAGGCAGGCCGGCGGTATCCCCTCGACCTGTGCAGCGAAGGTGCGATCGCCTATTTCTGCCGTGACCTGATCCTAAGTAAATTGCCCGCACTGGCAGCGAAGATCAGCAGCCGCGATTTCAAGGGTGAAGTGGCCAGCGAAGAGAAGCGTGCCGCTGTTGTTGCCGATTGCGACCGGATTATTTCCGAAGCCAAGGTCAGGCTGGCTGAATTGGCCGTGCCTAGCTAAAAATACAGCCAAGTACCCAAAGGCTGCCCAAATGGTCAGATTTGAAATCCGACCATTTGGGCAGGGGTGAATACAAAGGTTTTACAAAGGGTGAATGTCAAGGTTTAGCCAAGGGTCGGCGTTGTTCCTGTTGGTCTTCGAATGCACAGGTTGCGGCTAGGGTGGAGCGGCTACTGCCTAAATCGAATAGCAAGGTTTCCACAAGGGTGTCGCGACTTACGCAGACGCTTGAATGCTAGGTTTTGCTAAGGGTACGCAGAGCGCAGTACGCAGCCAGGTACGCGCGGAAACCGATGGTTCGCAGGATCAGGTTAGCAGCAAAAGCGCAGTGCGCAAATCAGAAGTGCGCAGCATAGTGCGCACGGAAATGATGGTATCCAGATCCCGGTATCCAACCTGGTATCCACGAAATTGGCAGTGACGGGCAATGGTTACACAGGCTGAGGTTACACCTCTGGTTGCACCAAAAAGGGCCGCTTTCCTGGACGGCCAGAATGTAACAACACCGATGTAACAGCCGGTGTAACAGAAAATCGCAGGTTTCCAGGCCGAGGTTTCCAAGGTGGTTTCCAAGGAATGACGCAGATTTGCGTCATGGCGAATAGTCCAAAGATGCAAGCGGATTTACAACTGAGATCAAGCGTCCGAAAGATCTGTCCTTTGCCCTCGTCCGAGGTGCGTCAAGCGCAAATACCTTGCGCATAAATGCTGGTAGTATATCCACAGGAGTGAACCATCCCTTTGGAGCAACTTATGTCGCGAAGCAAGACGCTTCTATTGCTGTTGGTCTGCTTGATAAATGGTTCATCTCAGGCAGCTATTTTGAGGTCATCGTATGGTCTCATTGATACGGCGACAGGTCTTGAATGGTTAAAGCTGACAATTACTGCTGGCCAAAGTTACAACTCGGTGGCCTCCGGTTGGGGTGGCTTTGTCGGAAGTGGATGGGGATTCGCATCTGTCGACGACGTGGCCACCCTGTTCACGGATGCCGGAGGTACGGTTGCCCCTAGTGGTACCGATGGCATCTATCAACCCACGAACTACGAACCTGCACGTACCCTAATCGGCATTCTTGGAGCTACTATTTCGATAGTTAATGAGGGTGGCGAGACATTCGGCGTCCGAGGGATATTGGGAACCAGCAACTACGACAGGACACATCAGACCGCTTACTTGCAAACCACTATCTTTGTTCATGGGATGCCAAGTCAAGGTTTGCTCTGGGCCGATGGAGGTGGGCAAGATTACTGGGATTGGTATGCAACACCCGAGACTGGATCATTCCTCGTACGCGCCGCTTCGACCCTATCTGTTCCTGAGCCAGGAACCTGCACATTGCTGTTGATAGGGATTGGTCTAGCGGTTGGCATTTCCAGATTCAAGCGAAAGCTGGCTTAGCCTCCCTGTTTTGTACTGGTGGCATTCATCGAATCCGAGGAACCGCTGCTCGAATCTGAGCAGCGGTAAATTGCCTCGATAGGTATCTGCGCCCTATCGGTCGACAGCATCTTGGCGTGGCGGCTGCGCTACGCCCCGACGTGGTTGAAATCATACTCCGCTGGCATTGAACATTGGAGCAAGTCCATCGGCGGCAACAATGAAAATATTTTTCACTGACCAGGCGCCGTTTATCACGAATCAACATCCGAGATAGCCTGTTACGCAGGCGTTTCAACAGATTTGATTACCGGAGATTGCTTGCCGTTAAGCGCGCAAAATTGGACTATTTTTATTGGAACAACATAGGCATGATGATGCTGTGCAAGGCGCACAAGCGAACGCCCCGAGGACTGGCATCCAGGGGGCGCTCTGACCAGACAGACTATCAAGGAGTCACATCATGGCTGCTATCAATTCTACGACCACAACGACCGGCAACGATGCCGACTACGTTTCTGGAAGTCTCGCCGATGTTTTTATGCTGGTATCCGCTGCAAGGCGGCTGATCGAAAACAAGGATGGTGAAGCCTCTTGTCTGCTGGAAAAGGCCATGTCTGAAATTCGTGCTGCCCAGGACTATCTGGAGGCCATGGACCCGATTGAATCGCCGATCTCTCATGACGTGGCCAAAATGCTCGGTCGGATCGGCAGGCCACGGATGTAATGAAAGGGGAGTGAGCGATGCGCCGCGATATGGACCTGATTCGAGAACTGATGCTGAAGTTGGAGTCAGTGCCGAGAAAGCCGGGAATCGTTGAGGAATTATCCGCTGGCGAGGGTGAAATGATTTTCGAGGGCTATTCGTCGGACGAAATCGACTATCACTTGAATCTGATCGTTGAGGCCGGTTTTCTCGCGACCCACGGGATGATGATGTCTGGAGCCGTTCTGTTTGATCGACTGACGTGGGCAGGGCATGATTTTGTTGACTCCGTTCGCAGCCCCGAAGTCTGGGCCAAGACCAAGAAAGGAGCCGAGGCTGCTGGCGGCTTCACTGTTGATCTGCTCAAGGATCTGGCAAAGGGTTTCATCAAGAAGCAGATCGAGGAATACACCGGGGTGAAGCTTTGATGTGGCGGCGAGATGATCAACCGGGATGTGCTGAAGGGTGATTCCTGAGATGCGCGACCAAGGTTTGCAATTGATCGATGTGGCAGACTGGCCGGCAGACGATTTCTTTGCAACATATCCCGAAGGGGCGCGGGATAAGCGGGCATTTTTTCCGCCAGATAATTGCGCTCTGCCATTCATCAACAAGTCGCGCCGCTACCTGTTTAAGCTCTCTGATAAGCGATACAAGGAGCAATTCTGGGGAGAGATCGTAGCCCACAGGGTTGGGCAAATGATTGGTGTTTCAGTGCCGCCTGCCTATCCTGCAATCGACAGCAGCAGAAATGAAGCTGCAGCACTGATCGAGTGGTTCTATGAAGATGGAAAACAAGCTTCTGTCCATGGTGGTAGGTTCATGCAGCAGATGATTCCAGGGTTCGATATGAAAACCGGGAAACAGCATAACTTCAGGGCGATTCGCAGGCTTTTCGGTTTGTTTCAGAAATCAAACTCTCTCGCCAATCCTCATTGGTTAGAGGCATGGGCAAAGGTGTTTATTTTTGATGCTTTGATTGGCAATACTGATCGGCACCAGAACAACTGGGGATTGCTGTTTGATTCCAGTCGGGAACAGGGCCCGGTAGATTTGGCGCCTTGGTTTGACAACGGCACTAGCCTTGGTTGTGAGCGGTGGGAGGCTAATGTTTCAGGGTGGTCCTTAGCCCGCTTGGATAAGTATCTGTACAATGGTAATCACCATATGCGCTGGGATAAGGCGAGTCCGAATCGCTGCGGTTTCTTCGAGATGCCAAAGCTGCTGATTGAACTTGCTCCATCTCTGCGTGATCCAATGTTGAATTGTATTGAAGCTGTTGATTTGACCGAGCTTTCCGCGTTCATGAATCAATGCACAGCGATTCCAAGCTATGTTCCTCTCAGCCCGTGGCGGGCTGGTTTCATGTTGCGCTTGATTGAGCGCAGGCAAGAAATTCTTGCGGAGATTTTGTTGTGACCCCGATTTCGCATTTGCTTGAGCCGTCGCGGCTCCTGCTGGTTTGGCAGCGTCCGCTGATTGACAGTGGTCGGCGTAGCCGTCGAGTGATCGGGGAGATTGTGCGAAATGGCGAAGGTGAAACAGTCTTCCGGTACATGAGCCAATCAGATGACTTTCGGCTTGCTGCCGGTGAAGGATTCCAGGGCTATCCGGCATTTCGTCTAGCTCGAGCGCAACATGATGAAAATGTTCTTGAGGCCTTCACTTGTCGCCTGCCATCGCGTAAGCGTGGCGACTTCACGGATTACCTGGCCGCCCATGGTTTGCCGAGTGACTTCTCCGGATCTGATTTCTCGTTGCTTGCTCACACCGGCGCCAAATTGCCTGGCGATGGGTTTGAGATAATTCCCGATCTTGCTGGTATTGCGGGGCACTTTGACTTGATCGTTGAAGTCGCAGGAACGCGCCACCAAGAAGGTGTTGATCTTGGCGCAGTGTCTGTCGGTGATAGTGTTTCATTGCTGCCTGAACCAACCAATGAATTTGATCCTGCGGCTATTGAGATAGTGCATTCAGCTGGCGGAAGGATCGGATATGTTCCAAAGCCATATTGCGAGATGCTTCGTCCATGGCTTGATGATGGTCGCCTGTCTGCGTCTATTCAAAAGCTCAACGGCCGCCCAGATCGTCGGCTCGTCTACCTTCGGGTAAGCGTGACCTAGCCGCATTGGACGAGCTTTTCTTGATTCATGCACCAACTTGGAATTGTCTGCACGTAATTGGTGCGCTGCTTGATAGAGTAGATCAGCAAGTAGATTATTTGGATAACGTTTTAATTTGTCTAGTATTGGTGGGGAATAAGCCGCATGACCTGTACTACAGCTGCAATCGGCGCTGTGTAAAAAGGGCGGGTTTCCCGCCCTTTTTTTGTCCACTTTTCCGTGTCTCTGCCGTTAAGTCCAGTACACTAAAATGGTTACAAGGAACAATGACAATGACACGTAGCCCGCTTGCCCTGCTGATTGCCATGTTGCCGCTCACGGCTTCGGCGCAGACTATTTACAAGTGCGTCGACGGGAACGGTGCGACAACCTATGCGAGTTCCCGTCTCGAGAAGAACTGCAAGGTGATTTCCAGCGGGACGGAAAATAGTTTTCCTGCCCCCCGGGCCAGAAAGCCGATGGGGGCTGCGGCCAATCCCTCGCCAGCGGATTTTCCACGCGTTCAGGAAGACACCCAAAAGGCGCGCGACGGTGATCGTCGCCACATTCTCGAACAGGAGCTGAGTGGCGAGCTGCGCAATTTGAAGCAGGCCCGCGAGGATCTTGCCGCCCAGCAGGCCGCCGGCGTGAACGGCGGCACCCTGGCTCCTTACCGCGACCGCATTGGAAGGCATGAGCGGAACATCCAGGCGATCGAGAAGGAACTGGGGAATCTTCGGTAGTTGTTAGCTATCAGTTGCTAGCGAAGTTTGAGGGGCGCCGAGGCGCCCCCTGTTTTTGCTCAAAACTACCGACTAACAACTAACTACTAGCCTTTCACCTTGTACCAAGCCGCATAAAGTGCCGGTAGGAAGAGCAGGGTGAGCGCCGTGGCGACGATCAGGCCGCCCATGATGGCGACGGCCATCGGCCCGAAGAAGTCGTTGCGCGATAGCGGAATCATGGCCAGCACCGCAGCCGCGGCGGTCAGCACGATGGGGCGGAAGCGCCGAACGGTTGATTCGACTATGGCTTCCCGGCGAGGCTTGCCGGCCGCCATGTCCTGCTCGATCTGGTCGACGAGAATCACCGAGTTGCGCATGATCATGCCGAACAGCGCAATGCTGCCGAGCAGGGCCATGAAGCCGAAAGGCTGCCGGAAAACGAGCAGGAACAGCGCGATCCCGATAATGCCGAGCGGTGCGGTGAGCAGCACCATGACAACGCGGGAGACGCTTTGCAACTGGATCATCAGGATGGTGATCACGGCCAGTACGAAGAGCGGAATGCCGGCCATCACCGAGCCCGAGCCCTTGGAGGATTCCTCGACCGAGCCGCCGGTGGCGATGCGGTAGCCGTCGGGCAAGGTGGCCTGAATGGCATCGATCTCCGGTTTGATGCGGTCGACGACAGTGGCGGGCTGAATCTTGCCGTACAGGTTGCCGCGCACGGTGATTGTTGGCTGGCGGTCGCGGCGCCAGATCAGACCGGGTTCGAAGCTGTGCTTGAGATGGCCGATCTGGCTCAGCGGCACGCTCTTGCCAGCCCGCGTCGGCACCGACAGGTCGTCGAGTGAAGAGAGGTGGCTGCGTTCTTCGCGGTCGCCACGCAGCACGACATCGATGCTCTTTTCCCCTTCGCGGTAGCTGGTCACCGTGTAGCCGTTCAAGGACATGTTGAGCAGGGCGGCAATGTCCTGGCTGGAGACACCGAGCAGGCGAGCCTTGTCCTGATCGATTTCGACCTCTACCGCTTTGGACAACTCGCTCCAGTCCATGTTGATGTTTGATAGTTCCGGATTCTGGCGCATGACCTTGGCGATCTGGCCGGCCACCTCGCGCAGTGTGGCGATGTCCTCTCCGGAAACGCGGTATTGCACGGGGTAGCCCACCGGCGGCCCGTTTTCGATGCGGGCGACGTTGCCCCGGGCGGCGAAGCTTTCATTTTCGAACAGTTTGACCAGTCGACCGCGGAGTGCCTCGCGTGCTTCGATGTCACGCGTCACGATGACGAGCTGGCCGACATTGCTGGCCGGCAGTTGCTGGTCCAGTCCGAGGTAGTAGCGCGGAGCGCCGGAGCCGACAAAGGCCATGTAATGCTCGAATTGGTCGAACTCAGCCTGGTCCTTGTCCAGCCATTGCTCCAGGTGCTTGGCCTCGGCGTCGATGGCAGCAATCGACGCCCCTTCGGGCAGGCGCAATTCAACGTTGAGTTCAAGGCGCGTCGAGTTCGGGAAGAACTGCTTTTGCACCTTGATCATGCCGACGATGGACAGTGCAAACAGGATGATGGTGACGCCAATGACCAGCCAGCGCCGCCCGACGCACCAACTGACCAGTTGGCGAAAGCGGGTGTAGAACGGCGTGCCATAGACGTCATGGTCTTCGGCGTGACCCGGTCCGTTCAGGCCGAGCTTGTCGACCAGGCGGGCGAGGCGGGGCAGGCGTTTTTCCAGGCGGCTGCCCTGGTGTGCTGCCTGGGGGTTGGGCAGCAGTTTGTAGCCCAGCCAGGGGATGGCAATGACCGCGGCCAGCCACGAAATAAGCAGGGCGACGACATTGATCTGGAAGAAGGCGAAGGCGTATTCGCCGGTCGATGACTTGGCCAGGGCAATCGGAATGAAGCCAGCGACGGTGACCAGCGTGCCGGAGAGCATCGGCCCGGCGGTGCTGGTGTAGGCGAAGGAGGCGGCACGGGTGCGCTCCCAGCCCTGCTCCATCTTCACCCACATCATCTCGACGGCGATGATCGCGTCGTCGACGAGCAGGCCGAGCGCCAGCACCAGGGCGCCGAGCGACACCTTGTGCAGGCCGACATTGAGCAGATACATGGCGAGGAAGGTGGCGGCCAGAACGAGTGGAATCGAGATGGCGACAACCAGGCCGGTGCGGATGCCTAGGCTGATGAAGGTGACGAGTAGCACGACGATCACCGCTTCGGCCAGGGCCTGCGTAAAGGCCTTGACCGAGCGGGCGACGGCGTCCGGCTGGCTGGTCGCGACGCCGATGTCGACGCCGACCGGCAAGGCTTCCTGTAGCTTGGCAATGCGCGAGTTCAGGGCCTTGCCGAGTTCGATGATGTCGCCGCCCTTGGCCATGGCGACGCCGATGGCAAGAGCTGGTTTGCCGCCGAAGCGGACTTGGGTGCTGGGTGGGGCGATGGTGCCGCGCCGGATTTCGGCGATGTCGCCGAGCCGGAAACTGCGGCCACCAGCCCGGATCAAGGTGTCGGCTACCGCCTGCACGCTGTTGAACGCGCTGCCGGGGCGGATCTGGATGCGCTCGCTGGCGGTCTCGAAGAAGCCGCTGCCGGCGACGGCATTTTGTTGATTCATCGCCTGGACGATGGTCGTCTGGTCGATGCCCAGCGTGGCGAGCTTGGCGTTGGAGAGTTCGACGTAAATCTTTTCGTCCTGAATGCCGAATATTTCAACCTTGCCGACCTGCGGCACGCGCAGCAGTGCATCGCGAATGCGCTCGGCCTGGTCCTTGAGCTGCGGGTAATCGAAACCTTCTGCGGTCAACGCGTAAATATTGCCAAAAACGTCGCCGAATTCGTCGTTGAAAAACGGCCCCTGAATGCCGGCCGGCAAGGTGTGGCGGATGTCGCCGACCTTCTTGCGTACCTGATAAAAAACGTCAGGCACAGTGGCGGGCGGCGTGCTGTCCTTGGCGAAAAACATCACCGTCGATTCGCCGGGCCGGGAGAAACTCGAAACACGGTCGATGTGGGGCGTTTCCTGCAGTTTTTTCTCGATCTTGTCGGTTAGTTGCTGCTCGACCTGACGCGCCGTGGCGCCCGGCCAGAAACTGCGGATCACCATCAGCTTGAAGGTGAAGGGCGGATCTTCGGCCTGACCGAGCTTGCCGTAAGCAAAAACACCCATCAGCGCGATGGCGAGCAGGAAATAACCGACCAGCGTGCGGTGATGCAGCGTCCAGTCCGACAGATTGAAGCGGTGGCTCATGGCTTAGCGCTGCCGATCCGGCGTCGTGGCCGCCTTGGCCTGAACTTCCTGGCCGTCGACCAGCCGGCCGGCGCCGCTGATGATGACCTGTTCGCCGGCCGCCAGTCCGCTGCTCAACTCGACGCCATCCTCACGGAAGCGAGCAACCTTGACCGGGCGGGAGACAACCTTGCCGTCCTCGACGACACGGACCAGCGGCCCTTGCCCGGCGTCGATGACGGCACCCAGCGGGACGAGCAGCACGCTTTCGACAGCGCCATCGAGGGCGACGCGGGCCGTCATGCCGAGCCTGACATCGGGCGTCGGATTGAGAATGCGGATGCGTGCGGCGTAGGTGCGGGTCGCCGGGTCGGCGGCGGGCGACAGTTCGCGCAGTTCGCCGGGCAAAGTGATTTTCGGATCGGCCCACAGGCTGACTGCGAGGTTTTTGGCGGTTTTCAGTTCGACCAAACGGCTTTCGGGAATGGCAATGGCGACCTCCTTTTCTTCCGGGCGGGCGACGCGCATAACCGCCTGACCGGCCCCGACGACCTGGCCGGCGTCGGCGAGAACGGACGTGACGATGGCCGGAAATTCGCTGCTCAAGGTGCCGTACGCCGCCTGATTGCCGCTCATCCGGCTTTGCGAGCGGGCTTGATCAAGGCGCGCCAGCGCGCTGTTGTAGGCGTTGTCCTTGGCCTCGAAAGCGGCCTGGCTGACGAATTTTCTGGCGATCAGGTCGGCATAGCGGGCGCGCTCGGCGCGAGCCGTGGCGTGCTCGCTTTCGGCGGCGGCCAATTGGGCTCGGGCGGCGGCAGCTGCCAGTTCGAGGTCGGCCGGGTCGAGGCGGGCAAGAGCCTGACCTGTCCTGATTTCGGCGCCGACATCGACGAGGCGGGCGGCGATCCTGCCGCCGACGCGAAAGGCCAGGTCAACCTCGTGTCGGGCACGGATTTCGCCGGTATAGACGCCACCTGTCGAGGCCGCCATTGCGGCGGGCTGGACAAGGACGATCCGGGCCGCTGGCTGTGGCTCACTCTTGCTGCAGCCGCCGAGGAGGGCGGCTAGGGCCAGCAGCAAAGCGGCGGCACGAGGAGTGATGTTGATCATTTGAAGGGGGTCCGGTGAGTGGTCTCCGGATGATAATGAACGATTGGTCAGTAACGCAAGTTATCATCAGTAGGGGGTGTCGAATGGCTACAATGGCGGGCATGAACGTTACTCACTCTTCCTTTGCCGGCCTTGATCTGCTCGCTTCGGCGGTGCTCTTGCTCGATGAGGGCCTGGCCATTCGCTACATCAACGCAGCCGGTGAGAACCTGCTGGCCGTGAGCAGTCGCGCCGTGATCGGGCAGCGGTTGACGGCGGTCTGTACCTGTTCAGCGACCTTGCAGTCGGCGCTCGACAACGGGCTCAACAACAACTGGGGTTACACCGGCCAGAATATCGAGTTGAAGCGCAGCGATGGCGAAGCGCTCAACATCAACTGCACGGTGACGCCGCTGCGTCCGGATATCGCGCCGGGCGTTCGCCTGCTGCTCGAATTGCAGCCGATCCAGCATCATCTGACGGCGACCCGCGAAGAGCGGCTGATCGAACAGCAGCAGGTCAGCCGTGAGCTGATCCGCAATCTGGCCCATGAAATCAAGAATCCGCTTGGCGGCATTCGGGGCGCCGCCCAGTTGCTCGAACACGAATTGGCCAACCCCTCGCTCAAGGAATACACCCAGGTCATCATCAAGGAGGCGGACCGCCTGCAGGACCTGATGCAGCGCCTGCTGACCCCGCATCGGGCGATGTTGCCGACGACGGTCAATATCCACGAAATCCTCGAGCGGGTACGCAGTCTGCTGACTGCCGAGTTCCCGGGGTCGTTGAGTGTTCGTCGCGATTACGATACCAGCCTGCCGGAACTGGTCGGTGATCGCGAACAACTGATTCAGGCGGTACTCAATATTGCCCGCAATGCCGCACAGGCCATGGGCGGCGAAGGCGAGATCGTGCTCCGCACGCGTTCGTTGCGGCAGGTGACCCTGGCCAAAAAGCGCTATCGTCTGGCCATGGAGATCAAGGTTATCGACAACGGCCCGGGTATCTCCGATGCGATCCGCGAGCGCATGTTCTACCCGCTGGTTTCCGGGCGTGAAGGTGGCAGCGGCTTGGGCCTGACCATCGCCCAGAATTTCATCCAGCATCATCATGGGACGATCAATTGTGTCAGTCGGCCCGGCCACACGGTCTTCACGCTGAATCTGCCGGTTGAGCAGGCTTGAGTCTTGCTTCTATCAAGGCCATTCTGAACACATAATGAGCCAACAAAATATGAAACCGGTCTGGGTCGTAGATGACGATCGCTCCATTCGCTGGGTGCTGGAAAAAACCCTGTCCCGCGAAGGAATCCCGTTCAAGAGTTTTGCCTCGGCCAGCGAGGCCATTTCGCAGCTCGAACAAGGCCTCGAGCCGCCGCAGGTACTGATGTCCGACATCCGCATGCCCGGCCAGTCGGGGCTGGAGCTGCTGCAGGAGGTGAAAACCCGTTTCCCGTCGGTGCCGGTCATCATCATGACGGCCTACTCCGATCTCGAAAGTGCGGTCGCTGCATTCCAGGGAGGCGCCTTCGAATACCTGCCGAAACCTTTCGACGTCGATCAGGCGGTCGAACTGATTCGCCGCGCTATCGACGAATCGATGCACCAAAGCGGTGCGGCCGAGGAAGAGGGGCTGGTGCCGGAGATTCTCGGCCAGGCGCCGGCCATGCAGGAAGTCTTCCGCGCCATTGGCCGGCTGGCCCTGTCGCATGCGACGGTGCTGATTACTGGCGAGTCGGGTTCGGGCAAGGAGCTGGTGGCGCGCGCCCTGCATCGCCACAGTCCGCGTGCCGACAAGCCGTTCATCGCCATCAACACGGCGGCGATTCCCAAGGATTTGCTCGAGTCGGAACTGTTTGGCCATGAGCGCGGCGCCTTTACCGGCGCCCAGGCTCAGCGCCGCGGCCGCTTCGAGCAGGCCGAGAGCGGCACGCTGTTTCTTGATGAAATCGGCGACATGCCGGCCGAACTGCAGACCCGTCTGCTGCGCGTTCTGTCGGACGGGCATTTCTACCGTGTCGGCGGTCATTCGCCGATCAAGGCCAACGTCCGGGTCATCGCGGCGACGCACCAGAATCTCGACACGCGGGTCAAGGATGGCCTGTTCCGCGAAGACTTGTTCCATCGCCTGAACGTCATTCGCGTTCGTTTGCCGGCCCTGCGTGAACGGCGCGAAGACATTCCCTTGCTGGCTCGCCATTTCCTGCAAAAGAGCGCACGGGAACTGGGCGTCGA
The DNA here is from genome assembly GCA_018828385.1 of Gammaproteobacteria bacterium. Taxonomy (GTDB): domain Bacteria; phylum Pseudomonadota; class Gammaproteobacteria; order Burkholderiales; family Rhodocyclaceae; genus Azonexus. Next base: position 164,943 of record JAHJVE010000008.1, read on the forward strand.
AACCAAGCGGCTGACAGAAGCAGCCCTGAAATACATGAGCGGCCTCGATTTTCAGGGCAACGTGCGGCAACTGGAAAACCTTTGCCACTGGCTGACCGTCATGGCGCCGGGCCAACAGGTCGATATCAGCGACCTGCCCGGCGAACTGCGCGAGGCCACACCGGTGTCGCTGGCCACCGATTGGGAAAGCGCGCTGGAAGGCGAGGCCGACCGCATGCTGGCGCGCGGCATTCCGGATATCCACGGCGTTCTGTCGCAGGTTTTTGAGCGCATCCTGATCGCCCGGGCGCTGGCCCATACCGGCGGTCGACGCATCGAAGCGGCGCAGGCGCTGGGCATCGGGCGCAACACGATCACCCGCAAGATCGCCGAACTCGGCATCGATGGCGGCAAGGAGCACGCGGCGGAGTAAAATCCGCGGCATGACACTGATCGATCCCGTCTTGCTGAAAGCGCGGCTGGCTAATTTGGCCGGCCGCTTTGACGTCGACGCGCTGGACGACTGCGACTCAACGAGCAGCGAACTCATGCGCCGGGCCGAGCGCGGTGCACCGTCCGGCTCGGTCGTCGTCGCCGACCGGCAAAGCGCCGGGCGCGGGCGTCGGGGGCGCAGCTGGTTGTCATCGCCCGAATCCAGTTTGACCTTTTCCTTGCTCTGGCGATTTCCCGGCAATGCGGCCAGCCTGAGTGGCTTGTCGCTGGCGGTCGGCGTTGGTCTGGCTCAGGCCATGGAAAGCCTGGGTGCCAAGGGCGTTTGCCTGAAATGGCCGAACGACGTGCTGCTGCGTTCCGGCGACGATTTTGCCAAACTGGCCGGCATCCTGGTCGAACTGTCGTCTGACCGCCGTGGCACACAGGCGATCATCGGCATCGGCCTCAACCTTGTGCCGCCAACGGGTGACTTGCCGCAGCCGGCGGCCGGTTTGAGTCAGGCTTGTCCGCATCCATGTGATCGCCACGATGTCCTGGCCGCCATCCTCGGCCAGTTGGCGGCCGCCCTCGATACTTTCACGGTCAACCGGTTTTTTGGCCTGAAAATGAAATGGCAGAGTTATCACGCCTGGCAGGATCAGACCGTACAAATCCTCGGCGAGGGTGAAGAACCGAAGCGCGGCCGCTGCCTGGGTGTCGATGACGAAGGTGCCTTGCTGCTCGAAACCACGGCCGGGATCGAACGCATCTTTTCCGGCGACGTCAGCCTCCGCCGCGCATGATCGTCTGTCTCGACAGCGGCAATAGCCGCATCAAATGGGGCGTCCATGACGGCAAGCAGTGGCTGGCCCAGGGCGCAGTCGCCCACGCCGAGATCGAGCAGCTGCGGCAGCTGGTCAGCGACTGGCCGCATCCGGCCAAGGTCATGCTGGCCAATGTCGCCGGTGCCGAGGCTGGTGAGCGAATTCGCCAGCAGTTGGCACCATGGCTGCCGGTGTTTTTTGAAGTCGGCTCGGAAGCTGCGCGGTGCGGTGTCACCAACCATTATCTAAAACCCGAAAAGCTCGGCGTCGACCGCTGGTGCGCGCTGATCGGCGTCCGCGGCCTGAGCCGGACGGCGGCCATCGTCGTCATGGCCGGAACGGCGACGACCATCGATACGCTCGACGCCGACGGCAATTTCCTCGGCGGACTGATCCTGCCCGGCGGCGATCTGATGCGCCGTTCGTTGGCTGCCGACACGGCGGCCCTTCCGTTTGCCGATGGCCGCCACGCCGACTACCCGCGCTGCACGGACGATGCCATCGTCACCGGCTGCATCGAGGCGCAGGTCGGCGCCATCGAACGGGCCTGGCAGCGACTCGGCAATATCGACAAGGTCTGCCTGCTGTCCGGCGGCAACGCGGCCAGCCTGGTGCCGCATCTCGGAATCCGCTGGCGGGCGGTCGCCAATTTGCCGCTGGAAGGTTTGCTCCGTCTGGCGTTCGACGCTTGAACAAACCTCGGCGAGCGGTGACAATCCGCTGTCATTGCGCCACCTCCGGGAGATTCCATGTTCGATCCGGTCATTAGCAGCCTGCCGGCCTTTGCCGGCTATTTCGCGACAGCCGTCGGCTTGCTCGCCGTTTTTCTCGTGCTCTATATTTTCGTCACGCCCTACAGCGAGCTGGCCCTGATCCGCGAGGGCAATACCGCGGCGGCGATCAGCCTCGGCGGCGCCATCATCGGCTACGCCCTGCCGATTGCCGTTTCGGTGGCGGTCAGCCATAACATTGGTGCCATGATCGGCTGGGGCGTCGTCGCCTGCCTGGTCCAGCTCATGGCCTACATCGTCGCCCGCTTCGCGCTGCCGCAGATCAACCTGAACATTCCGCAAGGCAAGGTCGCCTCCGGGATTTTCCTCGCTTCGCTTTCCCTCGGCATCGGCATCCTCAACGCCGGCTGCATCGCCTGACCATTCAAGGAGAAACTCATGGCTCTGATGGACTTCATCAAGAAACAGTTTATCGACATCCTGCAATGGACCGAGGATGGCGACGGGACGCTGGCCTGGCGTTTTCCGATGGCCGAGATGGAAATCCAGAATGGCGCCAGCCTGACGGTGCGCGACTCGCAGATGGCGATCTTCGTCAACGAAGGCACGGTGGCTGATGTCTTTGGCCCCGGCATGGTCAAGCTGACGACGCAGACCCTGCCGGTCCTGACCTACCTGAAGAACTGGGACAAGCTGTTCGAATCCCCGTTCAAGTCCGACGTCTACTTCTTCTCGACGCGTACCCAGCTCGACCAGAAGTGGGGCACGCCCAACCCGATCACCATCCGCGACCAGGAATTCGGCATCGTCCGCCTGCGCGCCTTCGGTATCTATTCGTATCACTTGACCGACCCGAAAGTTTTCTACCAGAAGATTTCCGGTACCCGCGACGCATACACGCGCGAAGAGCTCGAAGGTCAGCTGCGTAACACCCTGGTTGCCGGCCTGACCGACCTCTTCGGCGAATCCGGCGTGCCCTTCATCGACATGGCGGCCAACCAGGACGAGTTCGGCAAGGCAATGTTCGCCAAGGCGGCGCCGATGTTCGCCGAGTACGGTCTGGCGCTCGATTCGCTGGTCGTCCAGAACGTTTCTCTGCCCGAAGAACTGCAGAAGATTCTCGACCAGAAGATTGGCATGAACATGATCGGCGACATGCAGCGTTATACCCAGTACCAGGTCGCCAACAGCATTCCTGATGCGGCCAAGAACGAGGGCGGCATGGCGGCGATGGGCGTTGGCTTGGGGGCCGGTGTCGGTTTCGGCCAAGTCATGGGGCAGGCGATGGGCGCTGCATTGCAGCCGACGGCACCAGCCTCCGCAGCGGCGCCGATGTCGGCTGACGAAGTCGTCGCGACGCTTGAAAAGCTGCACGGGCTGGTCGAAAAAGGCATTCTGAGCCAAGCCGAGTTCGATGCCAAAAAAGCGGAATTGCTAAAAAAACTGAGTTGACCGTAGCAACGTGGCTGTAACTGCCCACTGCCCTTCCTGCGGGGCGCCGGTTGTCTTCAAATCGGCGTCCTCGGTCTTTGCCGTCTGCGAATATTGCCAGAGCACGCTGGTTCGCCACGACCAGAATCTCGAAGACATCGGCAAGATGGCGGCGCTGGTCGAGGACCGTTCGCCGCTGCAACTGGGGGCCGAAGGCAGCTACAAGGGCGTCCATTTCGCGCTGATCGGGCGCATCCAGATCAAGTACAGCCAGGGCATCTGGAACGAGTGGCATCTGCTTTTCGACGACATGCGAAACGGCTGGCTGTCGGAGGCGGGCGGTGAGTATGTGCTCACCTTTGCCGAGCATGTCCAGGAGCCGCTGCCGGCGTTTGACGACCTCAAGATCGGCCAGCGTTTCGTGCTGGCCAGCCAGACGTGGACGGTCAGCAATATCGAAAACGCCGAGTGCGTGGCCGGTCAGGGCGAGTTGCCGTTCAAGGTCGGCGCCGGCTATCCGGTTGCTGCGGTCGACCTGAGAAATCAGGCCAATTTCGCCACGCTGGATTATTCGGAAACGCCGCCGCTGTTGTTCGTCGGCGAGGCGGTCGAGTTCAGTTCGCTGAAAATGGCCAACCTGCGCGACGGCATGGCCATTCCGACCAAGGCCGTCGAAGCCCGCGTTTTTCGCTGCCCGAGCTGCGGCTCGCCGATGGCGGCCCGCTCGCGGGAAATTCTCGCGGTCGGCTGTGTTTCGTGTGGCGCTGTGGTCGATACGGCGGATGAGAGCCACAAGATTCTGTCGAAGGCGCTCGGCATGCGGGACGAGAAATATTCGCCACGCCTGCCGCTCGGCAGCAAAGGGCGCCTTGACGGCAAGTCGGTCGAAGTCATCGGTTTTCTCGTCAAACGCTGCGTGGCCGAGGGGCTTTTCTACCATTGGAGCGAATACCTGCTGGCCGGCGAGCAGGGCAGCTATCGCTGGCTGACCGAATACAACGGCCACTGGAATGTCGTCGATGTGCTGTCCAAGCCCCCGGCGGGCGGCATTGTCGAGGTCGAGAACGTTCGCTTTGGCGGGCAGGCTTTCAAGCATTTCTCGACGACGCAGGCGGCTGAGGTCGCGCAGGTCGCTGGCGAATTCACGTGGCGGGTCCGGCGCGGCGAAACCAATCGCGTTGTTGATTACGTGGCGCCACCGCTCATGTTGTCGAGCGAATCGACAGGCAACGATCTGACCTGGTCGCAAGGCTGCTACGTCGAGCCGCAAGAGATCGCCGAGGCTTTCAGGCTGAAAGCAGATTTGCCCGAGCCGACAGGCGTTTTCGCCAACCAGCCGAATTCATGGAGCGAGACGAATCGGCGGATCTGGGGGCTGTTCTGGAAGCTGGCGCTGGCCGCCATTCTGGTTCAGGCCTTCTTCATCTTTGTTTCCAGCGGCAAATTGCTGCTGCGTCAGGATTTCACCTTCGAACCCTTGCGCGGCGACGAGGTGCTAACCCGCGAATTCGAGATCACCGGCAAGGCGCGCAAGATCGCCGTGCACAACCAGACCTCACTCGACAACAACTGGATCGGCCTCGACATGATGCTGGTCAACAAGGCGACCGGTGCCGCCTGGCCTGCCGCCCGCGAGTTGTCGTTCTACAGCGGATACGACGACGGGCGGTGGACCGAAGGCAGCCAGAGCGACGAAATCGTCTTCCTGAATATTCCGGCCGGCACCTACTACCTGACGCTCGACCCCGACATGGCGCCGGAAAAGCCGGTGGCTGTGCGCGATCGGGTCGAAGTGCATACGGCTGGCGCCGGTTGGTCCAACTTCGTGCTGGTGATGATTTTCCTGATCATCTTCCCGATCTTCACCGCCACCCGCCATGCCGCCTTCGAGGCGCGGCGCTGGGCCGAAAGCGACCACGCGCCGGTGAGCAGTGACGATTCGGACGGAGACGACTGATGTTCGACAAATTTACGCTCGCCACCGGTGTCTTCGCCGTGCTGCTTTTTGCCTACGCCCAGCAGCAGGGCTGGAACCTGTTCGACAACGTGGCCAACCCGGCGCATGGTGGCTCGGGCAGCAGCCGGACTTATCACAAGTAGCCGGCTAGTCTCCGCCTCCGCCGCAGCCCCCACCACAACCGCCGCCATCGCCACCGCTGTCGGAACTTCCGGAGTCGCCTGAGCACCCGCCGCTACCACCGCCACAACCGATGTGGCTGGCGCAATAACCGGTTCCCGCCGCGCCGCCACTGGCTGCCAGGCAGTCCAGTTGATAGACGAAGCCACCGGCGATGCCCAGCGCGGCATCGAGGGCAAACAGGCGGGGCAGGCGTTCCGGGGCTTTCGGGTTGATTTTCTCGTGCGCGCAGGCCAGCCGCCAGGCGCGCTTGAGGCCATCGCTGGCCTGGGTCGGTGTGCGCATCGCTTCGGCCGGCGTGTGGTGCAGAAAGCGGCCGAAGGCGTGGCGGCAGAACTTGTCGTACTGGCGCGTGAACAGGATGAACTCGTGCCACGCATCATCGACCGCCTGCGACGGCATGGCGACCATGTGCCGGCCGGCCTTGCGGCAAAGCTGGAAGTAATCGTCGAGCGCCGCGAAGACCTCCTGGCGCTGCCCGGCGCTCAGTTCCGGGCGGCGCGCCGCCAGCCGTTTGTCGAGAAAACGCTGGTAAGGATAGGCGGCGATATACGCCCCGCGCCGCTGCCGGCTCCAGTTCCGCCAAAGCACCACGCTGGCGAGAACCAGCAGTGAAACGAGGATGATCTTGCCCATGCTCAGCCGTTGATGTCGAAGCAGAGATACTTGATTTCGAGGTAATCCTCGATGCCGTACTTCGAGCCTTCGCGGCCGAGGCCGGACTGCTTGATGCCGCCGAAGGGCGCGACCTCGTTGGAAATCAGCCCGGTATTGACGCCGACCATGCCGTATTCGAGGGCCTCGCCGACGCGCCAGCAACGACCGACATCGCGTGTGAAGAAATAGGCGGCCAGGCCGAATTCGGTGTCGTTGGCCATGGCGATGGCTTCGGCCTCGGTTTCGAATTTGAAGAGCGGGGCGACCGGGCCGAAGGTTTCTTCGCGGGCGACCTTCATGGCTGTCGTCACGTCGGCCAGCACGGTCGGCTGGAAGAAATTGCCCCCGCGTTCGTGACGGGCGCCACCACACAGCACGCGGGCGCCCTTGCTGAGCGCATCGGCGACGTGAGCCTCGACCTTGCTCAGGCCGGCGGCGTTGATCAACGGGCCTTGGGCGACGCCGGCTTCGGTGCCGTCGCCGACCTGGAGGCGGCTCGCCTTCTCGGCGAACTTGCCGGCGAATTCCTCGTAGATGCCCGACTGGACGAGGAAGCGATTGGCGCAGACGCAGGTCTGGCCGGTGTTCCGGTATTTTGCCGCCAAAGCGCCGTCGACCGCCGCATTGACATCGGCGTCGTCGAAAACGATGAACGGCGCGTTGCCGCCGAGTTCCAGCGACAGCTTCTTGATGGTCGGCGCGCATTGCGCCATGAGCAGGCGACCGACCGCGGTCGAGCCGGTAAATGACAGCTTGCGGACGATGGGATTGGCGCACAGTTCGCCGCCGATGTCGGCCGGCTTGCCGGTTATCACGTTCAACACGCCGGCCGGGAAACCGGCTTGCTCGGCCAGCACGGCCAGCGCCAGGGCGCTGAGCGGCGTCGCTTCGGCCGGCTTGATGACGACTGGACAGCCGGCGGCGAGAGCCGGGGCGACCTTGCGGGTGATCATGGCGAACGGGAAATTCCACGGCGTGATGGCGGCGCAGACGCCGATTGGCTGTTTGATGACGATCAGCCGTGTGTTCGATGCCGGGCTGGGAATGCTCTCACCATAAGTGCGCTTGCCCTCTTCGGCAAACCATTCGATGAAGGAGGCGCCGTAGATGACTTCGCCCTTGGCTTCGGTCAGCGGCTTGCCGCATTCGGCCGTGATGATCTGCGCCAGGTCATCGGCGTTGTCGAGAATCAGCCGGTTCCAGGCCTGCAGGATCTGGGCCCGACGGCGGGCGGTCAGGGCGCGCCAGGCCGGCCAGGCAGCATTGGCGGCATCGATGGCGCGGCGCGTTTCAGCGGCGCCGCAGAGCGGCACTTGGCCGATCTGCTCGCCGGTCGCCGGGTTGATCACGGCGAAGGTCGCGCCGTCGTCGGCGGCATTCCAATTTTGGTCATTTTTTCCGGTTGACCGTAGCAATTGCGGATTCTGAAGATTCATGGACTTGAAAATTCCTGTAAAAACGCTAAGTTGGCGTGTGTTTCAAGAGAGAGCCTGAGCCCGATGCCTGTCCCGACCCTGTTGCTTTCCATTCTTTTGACCCTGCTCGTCGCGGCCTGTGGCAGTCCTTCGCCACGCTCCGGGTCATCGCCGGAAACTATAGCGCAAGGCTCGAGGCAGGTCAGCGAAAAGGGCAACGAAGTCGTGTTTTACGCGCTCGGCCTGATCGGCACCGGCTATCGTTTCGGCGGCAAGAACCCCGAAGCCGGACTCGATTGCAGCGGCATGGTCAGCTACATCTACGGCCGGGCGGCCGGCCTCAAGGTCAGCGGCAGCGCGGCCGACATCGCGCGCCATGGCCGGGCGATCGAGCGGGCCGAATTACGGCCCGGCGACCTGGTTTTCTTCAATACACAGAATCGCTCGTTTTCGCATGTCGGCATCTTTATCGGCGAGGCACGCTTCATCCATGCCCCATCAACCAACGGCAAGGTCCGCATCGACCGCCTCAGCGACAGCTATTACGCCTCGCGTTTCGAGGCGGCCCGAGCCTTTTTCGACTGAACTCAGTTGGCGGCCGATTCAATGGCCGCGGCGACGCGGTGCCGAAGTTCATCAAGGTCGTCGTCGGAAATGCCGAGAAAACCAATCGCTCGCTCGAACAGGGCGTCGCGGATCTCGAAATCCTCATTGAGAACCTCCCAAACCAACTGTTCGGCAACCTGAGTGACGGCAATCAGGGAAAGTGCGCCGCCCGGCAAAGTTCCATCTGGCAGATCGTAGACATCCGTTTCGTGGTGAAAGCGAATGGCCTGGCCGAGAATCGGCGGTAGCCCCCAATTGCGGACGAGCAAGGCGCCGACAACCGGATGGGAGCACGGAAAATACTGTTCTTCCGCCAGGTTCAGCGCAATGCCCTCGGTGCGGGATTTTTCCAGGACCTCACCGTAATTCGGAAAGCGACGCATCATCAGCGGTATCGCAGCATCGTGAAACAGGGCATAGGTGTAGGCCGCATCCGCCGAAATGCCAAACTGGCGGCGGGCAATCAGGCTTGAGGCCAAGGCCAGCAGCATCGTCCTCTGCCAGAACTGCTCGATCCAGGCCGTCGGCAGCCCGGCGATGCTGGCGCGCAATGCCGATGCGACGGCAACGCAAACCACGTTCTTCGTACCCAGGCGCTCGACCGCCTTGCGTACGCTGGAGACCGGACTACTCGTCCCGAACAGCGGTGAGTTGGCCAGCTTCAGCGCCGCGGCCGACATCCCCACATCGTTGCAAATGATTTCGGCGAGCCGGCCCTGATCCGGGTCATCCTTCTGGCCCTCCTGCAATACCTCGCCAACCATCGCCGGGCAACTGGGAATATCAATGGTGGCAATGACCTTTTGCAGGTTTTCTGGAGAGAGCTCACTTCTGTTTAAGGGCATAGCGTTTGACATTTTATGCAAAATTATTAATTCGGAAGAGCTTAATCGGTAGCCTTGCATGGACGCAAGCCTTCGCATGGGGGTAGAATGCCTCCCTCCCAAAGCGCTCGTAGCTCAGCTGGATAGAGTACTGCCCTCCGAAGGCAGGGGTCGGACGTTCGAATCGTCTCGGGCGCGCCAGCATTCAATGATTGAGGCCACTTTCGAGTGGCCTTTTTCATGTCGCACAGGTGTTCGCAATTGACGATGGCTCCTTGGCGTCAATAGGCAGCCAGATGCGGAAACAGGTGCCCTGGCCGGGCGTGCTGCGGACATCGAGGCTGCCGCCATGTTTCTTGACGATGATGTCGTAAGAGATCGACAGCCCAAGCCCGGTTCCCTTGCCGACAGGTTTGGTCGTGAAGAACGGCTCGAATATGCGGTTACGGACTTCTTCGGTCATGCCTTTTCCGGTGTCCTCGATTTCGAACCAGACCTGCCGGTTCTCGGTGCCCGAACGCACAAAAATCTTGCCCTGTTGCTCGATGGCATGGGCGGCGTTGACCAGCAAATTCATGAATACCTGATTGATCTGGGCGGGAACACAGTCGACGGCGGGGATGTCGCCCAGTTCACGAATGACTTCGGCCTTGTACTTCAGTTCGTTCCAGACCACATTCAGGGTGCTTTCAATCGCCGCGTTGAGGTCGGCGTGTTGGCGCTCGGCCTGATCGACGTGGGAGAAGTCCTTGAGGTCCTGCACGATCTTGGTGACGCGACTAAGGCCTTCCTGCGATTCGGCGACCAATGAAGGAAGGTCTTCGCGAAGAAAGTCGATATCCGCTTTCTTGCGCGCGGCTGAAATTTCGTCGGGCCCCCCGGCTTCGTAGGCGCTGATGACGTTGAGCAGTTGGGCAACATAGGTTTTCAGCGTGCCCAGGTTGGAATTGACGAAGCCGACCGGATTGTTGATCTCATGCGCGACGCCCGCCGCCAACTGGCCGATGGAGGCCATTTTTTCGGATTGCAGCAGTTGCTGTTGCGAATCTTCCACTTTGCGCAGCAGCACCTCGAGTTCCTTGCGGTCGCTTTCCAGTTTGACATTGGCTTCGCCAAGCTGGGAGGTGCGCTCGGCCACGATTTCTTCCAGGCGATTCTGGTATTGCCGCAGGTCGTCCTCGGCACGGTGGCGTTCAGTCACGTCCTGCAAGGTTTCGATGGCGCCTATGCGTTGCCCGTCGGCATCGCACAGCGGCGCCGCGGTGAAGAACAGCCAACGCCCTTGCTCTCCCATGTGGGGAAAGAAAGCCTCACCCTCAAAGGCGCCGCCGATATTGGCCGAGCGCCGAAAATGGCCGTGGTAGTAGGTATCGAACTGCTCCTCAAGACTGCCATCGACGATCAGGTCGGCCATGACCGGGCGACTTGCCGGATAAAAAGCCTTCCATTGCTCATTTGTGCCAACCATGTCGGCTGCCGGCAGACCGCTGATCATCGCGCACGCCTGGTTCCAGTGGGTGATTTGATGGTTGGCATCGATGACGAAGGTCGGGACTGGGTCGCCATCGATAATCTGGGCGAGCAATTGCTGCATGTTGCGGCGGCTCGCTTCGGCTCGCCGGTGTTCCGACTCGAGCAGTTTTCTCTGGGTCATCTCGACCTGTTGCATGGCCAGTTTGATACGTCCCTGTTCGACCAGCAGTTGTTCGTTGGTCTGCGTCAGAGCCCGGGTGCGTGCCGCGACCTGGGCTTCCAGCGTTGTGTTGGCTTTTTCCAGTTCATCGTTGCGCGCCGCGATCATCCGGAACATCGCATTCATGCCGCTGAGCAGGCTCGTCGTCGCCGGGTCGGCGACCATATGTTTTTCCTCTTCGAAAGCCTGCTCCGGCGTCATGCCGGCGCGGATTTTCCTGATCTGGCGGGCCATCGACTGATCGATGCCGAGGATGTGATGGGCCAGCCAGCTACTCAGGAAGCGCAACAGGAATTCCAGGTCGCCGCTATGCATGGTGCGCATCCTGACCACCTGATGCTCGAAGTCGGCATGTACTTTGTGGTGGATTTCGACAAATCGTGCGGCGCAGCCGGCGCTGGCCATCAACTCTTCTTCATGCCGGAAGTGCGTAACCGCGTACTCAATGAGCTGCACCAGCACCTTGTCGATTTCTTCCGGCGACGTCGAGGTCGACTGGTGCTCGATAAGCTGGTTGATCAGGCTGACCAGGCCCTGGTGCTCGGTATCGACGACCGGCTGGCCGGTAACAAAACTGTCGTTCCAGACAAAAATGTCCATGTTCAATCTTCTCCAGTCACCGGGCCGAGTACCCGAAGAATTTCATCTGGTGTGGTGGCGCCGGCCAGAACACGTTCTGCGGCGTGATGAATGATGCTGCGCAGCCCTCTTTTTCGGGCCTGGCGGCTGATCTCGAGCACGCTGGCGCCGCTGCCTATGCAGTCCCGCAATGGGTCGTCGAGGGTGAGGATTTCGTAAATGCCGAGGCGGCCCTTGTAGCCGCTGCCGTGGCAGGTGCTGCAACCCTGGCCCCGGCGGATTTCGCCGACATTGGCGAAGGCCCTCCCAAGGCGGGACAGGATGGCCGGGTCCGGCGCTGCCGGCTGGCTGCAGTCCGGGCAGACGCTGCGCACCAGGCGCTGGGCGATGATGCCTTCGAGGGCGGTGGCGACGACATAGGGTTTGAGGCCGAGATCGACCAGCCGGGCTATGGTGGCAACGGCCGAGTTGGTGTGCAGGGTCGAATAGACCATGTGCCCGGTCAGCGCCGCGTGAAAGGCGACTTCAGCGGTGTCGAAATCGCGGATTTCACCGAGCAGGATGACGTCCGGATCTTGCCGGAGCAGGGCGCGCAGGACGGATGGAAAGGTCAGCCCGATTTTTTCGCGAATGAGCACCTGGCCGGCCATGTCGAGGTAGTACTCGACCGGGTCTTCGATGGTGACGTAATTCTTGTCGGGCGTGGCGTCGTGCTGGAGCAGCGAATAGAGTGTCGTCGTCTTGCCGCTGCCGGTCGGGCCGGTGGCGAGGATGATGCCTTGCGGCTTGGCCACCATGTCGGTGACGCGCCGCAGATCACTGCTCGAGAAACCGAGTTTCTCGATGGTGTGGACTGCCGCATTCCGGTCGAGGATGCGCATGACGACTTTTTCGCCATTGATTGTCGGCAGCGTGGAGATGCGCAGGTCGACCATGCGCATCGGCGTCTTGACGGTGATGCGGCCATCCTGGGGGCGACGTCGTTCGGAGATGTCGAGTTCCGACATGATTTTCAGGCGCGAGACGAGGGACTGATGCAGGTGGTGCGGAATATGAATCTTGTCGGTGAGCACACCGTCAATCCGGTAGCGCACGACGACGCTGTTGGTGCGTGGCTGGATGTGGATGTCGGAAGCGCCCAGGCGGATGGCTTCGAGAATGATGGCGTTGGCCAGCCGGATGGCCGGCGGCGCCTCGGTGTCGCGCAGCAGGTCTTCGAGCTTGGCGGCATCTTCTTCCTCTATGACGATCTCGATGCCTTCGTAGGGGTCGGGCGAACTGACCAGCGTTTCCAGCTCCTTGAAGTCGACTTCGCCGCCGCCGTAGATTTCATCGACTTTCTTGCGGATAGCGGCGATGTCGGCTGTCACCGCATTGATGTCGAGGCCTGCCGTGAAGCGGACTTCGTCGATCAGGCCTTCGTCGAGCGGGTCGGCCATGGCCAGCATCAGGCGGCGACCGTCGAGCTTGAGCGGGACGACGCCCTGGCGCAGGCAGAAGCTGCGCGGAATCAGGTCGGTCAGGGCGGCATCGACGCGGAATTCCGGCAACTGGACTTCCTCGATCATCATGTCGATCTTGAGCAACTCACGGATCCGTCGTTCAGGCACCCAGTCCTTTTCGAGGAGCAGGGTGATCAGCGGCTCCTTGCGCCGTTCCTGCTGCAGGGTCAGTTCCTGCAACTGGCTATCGGTCAGCAGGTTTTTCTTGTGCAGCATGATGCCCAGCCGGCTGCGGTGGGTCGCGGCGAGCCTCGACAGCGCCGAGATTTCCTTGGATTTGAGATCGTTTTCGGCGCGCAGACTCTTGTTGCGGCTGATCAGGTCGAACTGTTCGAGGGCGAGGGCGACGGTGACGCGCAGATCATCGTCGTTCCACGGTTTGAGAATGAACTTGTAAACGGCGCCTTCGTTGATGGCACCCATCACGGCATCGGTGTTGGCGTGGCCGGTGAGCATGATGCGGATGGTGTCGGGCGAGCGCTTTTTGACTTCCTGCAGGAACTGCGCACCGTTCATGCCGGGCATCATGAAATCGCTGATGACGAGGTGGATGGTGCCGGAAGCGAACTTTTCCAGCCCTTCCTTGGCGCTCCAGGCGGTGATGACTTCGTAGTTTTCCTGATGGAACACGCGACTGAGCGCCTTGACGATGCCCGGCTCGTCGTCGACAAAGAGCAGGCGGTAACGCGGCGGTGTCAGGTGCGTCGCCGGGGCCTGAGGGCTGGCGGTCTTGCCGGTGAATAGCGCGGAATAATCGGTCATGGTGGTGTCGGGAAGAACAGGCTGACGGTGGTTCCCGCGTCGGGCTGGCTGTCGAGGCTGATGCGTCCGCTGTGTGCCTGGACGACGTTGCGGGCCGTGGCCAGGCCGAGTCCGACGCCGGAGCCGACCGGCCGCGTCGTATAGAACGGCTCGAAGGCGTGTCCGATCTGCTCGGCAGTCATGCCGACCCCGGTGTCGTGGATGCGGATGTGGATGCCCGTCTCGTCGGCTTCGGACGAGATCTTGACCTCGCCCGGCCGGCCGCTGTCGGCGATGGCCAGGACGGCGTTGCGGATGACGTTGAAAAACAGCTGATTGATATGCCCGGGCAGGCAGACGATGCCGGGTAGCGGAAGCAAGTCGAGGCGGAACTGGATGCCGGGTGGTATTCGCGCTTCGACCATGCTGACCGCCTCGCGCAGGCAATTGTTGAGGTCGGCGTATTCCTGGCTGGCCCGGTCCACATTCGAAAATGCCTTCAGGTCGGCGACGATGCGGGCAATGCGCTCCATCCCCTTGGCGCTGTCGTGGAGGAGATCGATGCCGTCTTCGAGAATGAAGTCGAGATCCAGCGCTTGCCAGCCCTCGGCAAGCGGACCCGGGTGCGTTTTCAGTTCGCCAAATTTGCCGAGATATTTTTCGAAGGTCGTCAGGTTGCTGCGCACGAAGCCGAGCGGGTTATTGATCTCGTGCGCCATGCCGGCTGCGAGTTGGCCGACCGAGGCGAGTTTTTCCGCCTCGTAGAGCATCTGCTGGCGCTCTTCGAGTTCGCCGACCTGTTTCTTGACGCGAGCTTCCAGTTCGCCCGAAAGGGCTTTGTAGCGCGCCTCGGATTCGCTCAGGCGGGCGTGTTCGCGCTTGAGCGATTCGAAGTCTTCGGCTACCGATTCGAGGTGCAGGGTCGACGCCATCTTGAAGCGGACCTGGGCGCGGAGCAGGTTCTGCATGAGCTGGCGAGCGGCGCTCAGCGCAGCCGGCGTGGCGCTGCTGCTGAGCAGGTAGCCGACTGGTTCGAGTTCAAGGATCAGCGCTTCGCGGCGCGCCTCGGGCGAGGGCTGCCCCCAAAGCGCTTTTCCCGCCTGGTCGGTCAGGGCAAAATCGCCGCCGAGCAATGCGCTGAGCGCCGGGCCGATTTTTTCCTGGCTGGCGGCATCGAGCAATTCGTCGAGTTGCCACTCGCGGTCGAAGCCCCGGGTCATGTGCTTTTCCCCAGGGCGCCGGCCACGAAGGCGTCTTCGCTGAGGCCGTGTTCGGATTGCAATTTCAATTTTTGGCAAAAATTCCGGTAGACCGTGCGAATCAGCAATTCGAAGCTCGTTTCGACGCCTTGCCCGGTCAGGGCGATGGCGAAGACCAGCGGCCAGGGTGCCGCCGACCAGCGTTCGCGGATTTCGGCTTCGGGCACGGCGCTCGGCAGGTCGCACTTGTTGAACTGGACGACCATAGGCAGGTGCTCGAAATCGAGGCCGACGCGGGCGCAGTTGGCGGCCAGGCTCTGGAAGGATTCGCCGTTGTTGGTTTCCTGGGCGCGGTCGGCATCGGCCACGAAAACGACGCCATCGGCCCGCGACAGCACAGCCTTGCGCGTGCCGTCATGGGCCACTTGCCCAGGTACGGTGAACAGCCGGAACTTGATGAGCAGCCCCGACGGTGCGCGAAAGCCGAGCGGCAGCAGGTCGAAGAACAGCGTGCGGTCGTCCTTGGTCTCCATGGTCATGACCTCGCCCTTCAGTTCCGGGGCGAGCAGGTCGTGCAGGCGTAGCAGATTGGTTGTTTTGCCGCTCTGCGCCGGGCCGTAATAGACCAGTTTGAAAGTCAGGTGCTGGGCATCGCTTTCGGGCATGACTGCTGTCAGTCCTTGCTCTGGAACTCGGGGTCGAGCACGACGGAGCCGTCCGGGCCCCAGTTCACTTCGGTGATGCCGGGTTCGATGCGCTCCAGTCGTTCAGCCTCGACCTGCTGCGGCGTGATGTCGCCCATTTCAAGACGAACCAGATTGGCCAACTGGCGGTTTTCCAGCATCAGATCGCGGTGAGCCAGCGCCTGGCCGATGGCCGACATCAGGTCGTAGTCGTTCCACGGCTTGCCGATGAAGCGGTCGATGCCCACTTCGTTGACGGCGCGAACCAGGGCGTTGAGATCGGCGTAGCCCGAAAGAATCAGGCGGGCCGCATCGGGCTGGATGGCCTTGGCCGCCTTGAGGAACTCAATGCCATCCATGCCCGGCATCCGGTAGTCGCTCATGAGCAGGTCGAATTCTTCGTTCTGCACCGCTTCCAGCGCAGCCAGGGGTGAATTGAAATCGACTATCTCCAGCGTGTAGTTCTTGTTGCCATAAGCGCAGGGTGCCAGACGCAGGACGCGTTTGAGGGCCTTGAGGATGGATTCCTCATCGTCGACGATCAGGATGCGGCTCATTTTTCCTCCTGGCGAATGTAGACCGTGAGCATTTGTTGCTCCGAATGTTCCATTCTGGTCAGTTGGCCGATGATTTCAGCAGTCAGCGCCGTTCCCTTGGCGAGCAGCAGGTAGCCGTCGCGGTGCATGAGGTCGCGGCTCAGCACCATTCCGGACTTCAAATGCATGGTGCGCAGCGGGGCTTCCGTGAATCCGGTTTTCACCGTTTCGGCGAGCAGCGCAGCGAAGGCGTCAACGGCCGCCGGGTCGTAGCGCTTGCCGCGGTTCTCGATCAGGAAATTGAGCGCCTCGACGGGCTTCAGCGGACGCTGGGCCAGCGTGCCAATGATCAGCGAGTCATATTCGTTCACCGCATGAAGGATGCGGCTGCCCTGCGGAATGGCAATGCCCGCCAGATGGTCGGGATAGCCGCTACCGTCATAGTTTTCGTGATGATGGCGGACGAGGATGGCGGCCTCCTTGAACTTGTCGATGCCCATCAGGATGTTCTGGCCGATGACCGGATGTTTCATGACAAGCGCCCGTTTTTCAGCGCTCAGCGAATTGAAGGGCTTGCCGAGCAATTCGTCGGGCAGGCCGAGTTTGCCGATATCGTGGAGCAACCCGGCCAGCATGATGTTCTGGACCTCAACGTCGGGGAGAGCGAGGCGTTGGGCAACGCTGCGCGCATGCTCGGCGACCCGTCGACCGTGACCGGAAATCTGGCTACCGGCCGGACCGCTGCGCAGTTCGACCAGGCCGGCAAAGACCTGGACACTGGTCAGAAACGCCTTCTTTAATTCGCTGTGGGTTTGCTCGACAAAAGTCAGCGCCTGGCTCAACTCCGCTGTACGCTCGGCGACCTTCTGCTCAAGGCTGGCATTGAGTTCCTTCAGTTGCTCGTTCTGCTCCTGGGTCAAGGACGTCAGACGGAGATTTTCCCGCTTGAGATTCTGGTGCTCGATCGCTTCGGCAACGATGGTGACGATTTCATTGTCGTCCCAGGGCTTGGATATGTAGCGATAGATTTCGCCCTGATTGATCGCGGCAACGGTCGAAGTGATGTCGGCGTAACCGGTGAGCAGGATACGCATGACATTGGGCCAGCGACTGCGAACCTCCTTGAGGAAGGTGGCGCCGTCCATCTCCGGCATGCGCATGTCGGAAATGACCAGGTCGATTTCTTCCTTGGCCAGAACCTCCAGCCCGGCGGCACCGCCTTCGGCAATGAAGATGCGGTAGCCGTGCGGACGGAACAAGCGGCGCAGTGCGGAAAGAATGCCCGGCTCGTCATCGACGAAGAGCAGGGTGGGTTGGGCGATTTCCTCGCTCATGATGAAGTCTCCGGGTCCTGTATTTGAGTGTTGTGCTTCGGATTGATGGGCAGTACCAAACGAAACGTGGTGCCCAGGCCTACGCTGCTTTCAACCTCGATCTGGCCACCGTGCCGCTTGATGATTCCATAGGATAGCGAAAGTCCGAGGCCGGTCCCCTTGCCCACCGGCTTGGTTGTAAAGAACGGCTCGAAAATCCGGTTGATGTGCTCCGGTTCGATACCCTTGCCGGTGTCGCTGATTTCGACACAAACCTTGTCGTCGTCCTGGCAACGGGTACGGATCGTGATTGTGCCCTGGGTTTCGATGGCATGGCCGGCGTTGACCAGCAGGTTCATGAACACCTGGTTGAGCTGCGAAATGAGGCAGAACACATGCGGGATTTCGCCGTATTCCTTGACCACCTTGGCCTTGTACTTGAGCTCGTTCCAGACGATGTTCAAGGTTGAGTCGAGGCCCTGGTGCAAGTCTGCCTCCTGCCACTCCTGTTCGCCGACGCGCGAGAAATTCTTGAGATCCTGGACAATCTTGCGCACCCTGCCCAGGCCGTCCTTGGACTCGGCGAGAAGGCTGAAAATGTCTTCCTTGAGAAAGGCGAAATCGTGTTGCTCCATGATTCTGCGGATGCCATCTTCATGTTGACTGGCTTCCCCGGGTTTGGCGAGCATGGCTTCAAAAGAAGCAATGATGGACATCAGGTCGCGCACGTAGCCATCGAGTGTGCCCAGATTGGAATGGACAAAGCCGATCGGGTTGTTCAGCTCGTGGGCGACCCCGGCCGCCAGCTGGCCGATGGATGCCATTTTTTCCGATTGCATGAGCTGGTTGTTGGCTTCTTCCAGGCGCTTGTTGAGCTTTTTTTGCTGGCTGATGGTCTCGTTCATCAAGGCTTGCTGGGCTTTGCGCTCGGAAATGTCGGTCAAAACGCCATCGTAGAACTCGGCCTTCCCTGCCGCGTCGAAATGGACCGTGGTGCGCCCGAGAACCCAGACCACCTGACCGTCGGCGGTGACCAGACGGTATTCCTGAGCGAAGCGCGACAGCCCGGCCGCGATGTTGCGGTTGGTTTCCTCCCTTATCCGCGGCAGGTCATCGGGGTGAATCAAGTCGTTAACGGCCGGCGTTCCCGTCAGGAGTTGGTCGGGGTTGTAGCCCCATTGCCGCACGTTGTCCGAAACAAAGACCACTGGCCAACCCTCGCCGGTGCCGCAGCGATAGCAAACCACCGGGCTTGCATTGACTACCTGGGTGGCCAGCAGTAGCGCATTTTCCGAGCGTTGCCGGCAGACGATGCGCCAAGTCTCGCTGCCGATCAGTTGTACGGTTTCGACGTCGAAATCGTTGTAGTCGTCTGCCTTGTTGCCGACGCCGGTCATCATGCGGACCTTGCCGCCTTCCATGACCGGCACGCTGAGCAGCCGGACCAGGGCTGAATGCCCGGCCGGCAGGCCGCGTTTGTTCTCGGCGCTGGCATAGTCGTTGATGACGACGGGCTGTTTGTTGCGGGCCGCATCGGCCCAGATGCCCGCCTCGGAAATCGGGTAATGGCGGTCGAAGGCTGCCGTGCAGTAATTTTCCAGAGTTTTGGTCGACCAGGCGACCAGTTCGATGGTCAAGCCATCGTCATTGATGAGGTGGATGAAGCCAATGGCGCTTTGCGTCAGCTCTTCGGCACGTTCCAGGGCGTGCTGCATGAATTCTTTTTCCGGCAGCTCCCCGGCTTTTTGCGGCAATTCCAGCAGGATGGCGGAACGCCGGGCCTGCTGGAAAAGTCTGATTTCAGCCTGACGCCGCTCGGAGACGTCGAGCATGATGCTGCCCAAGTCTGCGCTGCCGTCATCACGGGGAATGACGAACTTGATGCTTTCGTAAAAGCGCCCGTTCCATTCGTCTTCGATTCGTTCGGTGACGCCCGTGGCCAGAATGCGGGCATCGTCATCGCCAATTTTCTCGCCGAGCGGAGCCGGAAAGGCATCGATTGAGAGGCGGCCGACCATGCCGTCCGGATTGATCCCGAAATGATCCTGAAAGCCTCTGTTGGCGATCAGGATGCGCGAATCGGCGGCCTTGACGTAGGCGCTCCCGGGCAGGTGGTCGATAAAGCGCTGCAGGGCTTTGACCGAGGAACTCCATTCGTGTTCGGCAAGTACCCAGTTGGTGATGTCCTCAACGATGACGACGAGAAAATCAATTTCTCCTGCAGCATTCCGGATCGCGCGCGCCGAAATTGCGGCGTGAACAATGGCCCCGTCTTTGCCGACAAAGCGTTGTTCCATCGCATAACCATCGGACTCGCCGCGCAAGGCAGCATCAAATTTTTTGATGCCCGTCTCCGTATCGTCCGGGTGAGTCAGCTCGGACCATGATTTTTGCTGCAATTCGTCGGCGCCGTAGCCCAAAATGCGACACAGCGCCGGGTTGACCGAGAGCCAGGCCTTGTTGGGAGAAATCGTCGCGATGCCGACCATGGCATAGTCGAAAATAGCGCGGAATCTTGCCTCGTGCTCCATCTCTCGAGTTTGTAAGCCTAGCCAGGCGAAGATGCTCAGCGCGGCAACAAGGACCAGGGCGCCGGCAATAATCCATTTCGCAAGTGCTCCGTCGCTGTGGTCAGCGAGCCAGGTGCCGACGATGATCACCAAAGCGACCGGCAGGAAGCGCCGGAGGAAGGGGATTTGCCAGCTGGGCGCCATGGTCAGCTTTTGGCGATCCGGAAGGCTTCGCGAATCTGCTCGCGCAAGAGGTCGTCATCCCAGGGCTTGGTCAGGAACTTGTAGATGGCGCCGCGATTGATTGCCCCCGTAACCGATTCGATATCGGTGTAGCCGGTCAGCACGATGCGGATGGTGTCCGGATAAAGCTGGCGGACCCGAGCGAAGAACTCCGTTCCTGACATCTCCGGCATGCGCTGATCGGAGAGGATGACCTGAACTGGATTCCTGGCCAGATGCTCAAAGGCTTCGGCCGGCGAACCGGCGGTCAGGATGTTGTAGCCCTCCCGGCGCAGCAGACGAGAAAGCGAGGTCAGGATGTTCGGCTCGTCGTCAACGATCAGCAGCGTGCGGCTGCTTTCCAGCTGTTTGTCGGCGAGTTGCAGGCTCTTCTTGCCGGCCAGCAATTGTTCGAATTCCTCTGCCGGCACCGGCCGGCTGAACAGGTAGCCCTGCATCGCGTCGCAGCGCCGACTGCGCAGGAAGCTGGCTTGCGCTTCGGTCTCGACCCCTTCGGCGAGCACCGACAGGTTGAGGCTACGCGCCATGACGATGGCGGCCGAGGCAATGGCCGCATTGACCGGGTTTTCCGTAATGTCGCGGACAAAGCTTTGGTCGATCTTGATCTTGTCGAAGGGCAGGCGCGAAATGTAGGAGAGCGACGAATAACCGGTACCGAAATCGTCCAACGAAATCTTGATGCCAAGGGCCTTGAGGTTTCGGCACTGGTTGATCGCTTCGTCGATGTCGTCGATCAACGCGCTTTCGGTGATTTCCAGCTCCAGCGCACCGGCGGGCAGGCCGCTTTCAGCCAGGCACTGGCTGACCAGTCCGGGCAGGTTGGCCTGGCGAAACTGGCGTGCGGAGAGGTTGACCGCAACGCGCAAGGTAATGAGCCCGAGGTCCAGCCATTTCCTGGCTTGCAGGCAGGCCGTGCGCAACACCCATTCGCCGATCGGCAGGATAAGCCCGGTTTCTTCGGCGATGGGGATGAACTCGACTGGCGATACCGGACCGAATTCCGGGGTATTCCACCGCAAGAGGGCCTCCATGCCGATCATGTTGCCGCTGTCCAGGCTGATCTGTGGCTGGTAATAAAGTACCAGCTCATTTCGTTGCAAGGCTTGGCGAAGGGCGGCCTCGAGCCCAAGGCGACGGGCGGCATCGGTGTCCATTTCCGGTGAATAGAAACGGAAGACGTTTTGGCCACTCTTTTTGGCCCGGAGCAATGCTGCATCGGCCCCCTTCATGAGGGTGTCGACATCGTTGCCGTTGCGCGGGGCCAGGCTGACGCCGATGCTCGCCGTCATGCTGATCGAGTGTCCACCAACCTCGAAGGGGACGGCAATGGCGTCGAGAATGCGTTGGGCCAGGGCGATGGTGTCCCGCTCGTGACTCAGGTTGGCCATCACGAAGCCGAATTCGTTGCCGGAGCGGCGGCCGATGGTGTCGCCGTCGCGTACTTGCAAGTTGAGGCGGCGCGCCACCTCGATCAGTATTTCATCGCCAACCGGCGGGCCGAGGGTGTCGTTGATAAAGCGGAAACGGTCGAGGTCGAGCAGGATCACTGCTGTTTCCCGGTTGTAGCGGTGCGCGTTGATCAGGGCCTGGCTGAGGCGATCGGCAAACAGGCTGCGGTTGGGCAGGTTGGTCAGCGGGTCGTAGCTCGACAGGTATTGAATACGCTCGGCCGCGGCGTGGCGCTCCGACAGGTCGCTGAATACGCCGACGTAATTGGTCAGGCGGCCATTCTTGTCGCTGACGGCCGAAATGTTGAGCCATTCGCTGACCAGTTCGCCATCCTTGCGCCGGTTGGTGATTTCGCCCTGCCAGTTGCCATGCCGGTTGATGGCATCCCACATGTCGCGATAAAACTCGGGGCCGTGCGTCCCCGAACGGAGGATGCGGGGATTCTTGCCGAGCGCTTCGCTGCTGCTGTAACCGGTCACTTTTGAAAAGGCCGGGTTGGTGAGCAGAATGTCGGCGTTGGCATCGGTAATGCAGATGCCATCGCTGATGCCGGTAAAGACAACCGACGCCAGGCGGTGCTCGGCTTCTGCCGCCTTGCGCCGGCTGATGTCGGCCATGGTGCCGAGGACCAGCGCCGGCTTTCCATCGGCATCCCGGCGCAGTATGCGGCCGCGCCCCTCCATCCATACCCAGTGACCGTCGGCATGGCGCATGCGCAATTCGTCGACGGGTAGTTCGTCGCCCCGGCCGGGTAAGGCCTCCTGGCCCTGCTGAATCTTGCCGAGATCTTCCGGGTGGATCAGTTCAAGGCAGGCGGCAATGGTGGCCGGCCCTTCGCTCAGACCGAGAATCCGGGCGAGGCTGGGACTCCACTGGTTGGTTCCGCGTTGGTGATCGTGTTCCCAGATGCCGAAGCCGGAGGTGGCCAACGCTACTTGCAGGCGG
Organism: Gammaproteobacteria bacterium; assembly: GCA_018828385.1. Lineage (GTDB taxonomy): Bacteria > Pseudomonadota > Gammaproteobacteria > Burkholderiales > Rhodocyclaceae > Azonexus. The sequence goes on from JAHJVE010000008.1 coordinate 187,372, forward strand.
GTATCAAGCTGGATATTTTCGGCCATGCGCCGGGCAACTTCCTGCTCGAGCCAGGCTTTTTGTCCGGCCACAACGTCCCGCGCCCGCTTCAGTTCGAGCTGGGACTTGACGCGACTGCCGAGAATCGCCGCATTGATCGGCTTGGTGATGTAGTCAACGGCGCCTTCCGCGATGCCGCGCTCCTCATTCTCGGGATCGTTGAGGGCAGTTACGAATATCACGGGAATGTCGCGGGTTTCGGCGTCGGCCCGCAAGGTGCGGAGGACGGCATGACCGTCCATTTCGGGCATCATGACGTCGAGCAGGATAAGGTCGGGGTGCGGGGCGAGCCTGGCGTAGCGAATGGCTACCTGGCCGCTGTTGGCAACCCGGACATCCACGCCCAGGTCGCTGATCATTTCCGAGATGGCGGAGAGGTTGTCGGGGACGTCGTCGACAATAAGCACAATGGGCTTGCCCGGCCCCTGGTTCTTGTTGTCCTGCTGTGTCATGCCACATGCCCCCCACGCATTTGAGTCACGAATGCTAGTCTCCCTCGTCGAGCTCGCTCAGACAAGGCATTCAGCTCACTCAACAGAAATTATTTTCAGGCTAGCTGTTTTTTGATTCTTTCGATCAGTGCTGTTGCCGCATCGAAATTGAAAGTGGCGATGTGCTGGCGTAACTGCTCGTACTCGGTCGGAAAAAGATGCTTCAGGTCGGCCTTCAGATGACTGAAGAGGTGAGTTGCCTCGATGTCTCCCGTGCCCAGCAACTGGCTTAGCGCATCGATCTTGTCGAGCAGCGCCTGCGCGCCGGCCTTCCCCGCGGCCTCGTCATCTTTTGGTGGCGGGGCGAGGCGAGGGCTCGAACCCTTCTCCGGCAGATATTTCTTGAGCATGACATGGAGCGCGTCGGGGAATACCGGCTTGGCCAGAAAGTCGGTCATCCCGGCCTCGATGCAGCGTTCCTGATCGGCCTTGAAGGCATTTGCCGTCAGCGCGATGATGGGGACCGAGGCCCCGTTGTCGAGGGCGCGGATTTGCCTGGTTGCGTCGAGTCCGTTGAGTTCGGGCATCTGGACGTCCATGAGGACGAGATCGAATTTTGACTGTTTGTACCGGTTGACCGCGAGAATCCCATTTTTTGCCGTGACCACCTGGAGTCCGAAGCCGGTCAGTAGTTCGACCGCGATGTCGCGGTTGATTCGCTCGTCTTCGACGACAAGTACCCGCCCTTGCAACTGACTCGGCGGCCCGTTTCCCGGGGCCGGCGTGTCGTCCTCCTTGGCGGTACCGAGGCGCGCGGTGATCCAGAAACGACTGCCGACGCCCGGCGTGCTGTCGACGCCGACTTCGCCACCCATCAGTTCGGCGAGATGGCGGGCGATAGCCAGGCCCAGGCCGGTGCCGCCAAAACGCCGGGTGGTCGAGCTATCGAGTTGTTCAAAGGCGTTGAACAGGCGCGAGGTATCTTCGGCCCGGATGCCGATCCCCGTATCGGTGACCGTGAAGCGGCAGGTCATCGTTTCGCCCTGGCTGGCCAGCAGCTCGCCGGTGAGTGAAATCGATCCGGTTTTCGTGAATTTGACGGCATTGCCGGCGAAGTTAAGGAGGACCTGACGCAGGCGCGTGACGTCGCCCAGGGCGCGCTCCGGCAAACGACTCGCATCGATGTTCAGGCCCAGGCCCTTGCTGGTGACCCGGTCGCGGATCATCGCGCCGACGTTCTGCAGGACTTCGGCTGGCGAAAAAGCATAGCTTTCGAGCAATACCTTGCCTGCCTCGATTTTGGAGAGGTCGAGAATGTCGTTGATGATTTGCAGGAGATGTTCGGCCGCCGCCGAGACCTTGAGCAGCTTTTCGTGTTGGTCCGCTCGCAGTGGGCTTTGCCTGAGCAGGTAATTGAGGCCGATGATGGCATTCATCGGCGTGCGGATTTCGTGGCTCATGTTGGCCAGGAATTCCGATTTGGCGCGGTTGGCCGCATCGGCTTTTTCCTTGGCTGCGGCCAGTTCTCCGGTGCGCTGCTCGACCAGGCTTTCCAGATGCCGGCGGTGGGCGAGCAGTTCGGCCTCGGTGTGCCGGCGTTCGGTAATGTCTTCCTTGGCTGCAACGTAGTGAGTCACCGCCCCGGCGTTGTCGCGCACGGGCGAAATGGTGGCCAGTTCAAGGTAGTGTGATCCGTCCTTGCGCCGATTGATGAATTCGCCACGCCATGTCTTGCCGGCAAGCAGTGTTGGCCACATGTCGCGATAAGTTTCCCACGGCGTCTCGCCTGATTGCAGGATGCGCGGGTTCTGGCCGATAACCTCGGCTGCCGTGTAGCCGCTGGCCTGCGTAAAGGCCTCGTTGACGAAAATGATCCGGGCGTTGAGATCGGTGATGACAATGCTCGCCGGGCTTTGTTCGACGGCAGCCGAAAGGCGCCGCATGCCCTCTTCGGCGGTGGCGAGCTGCTCGTTCAGTTCGCGCAGCTGCGCGAGCTGCGCCTTCTGTTTGCGCTCGGCTTGCTTGCGCGGCGTGATGTCCTGGGTAATGCCGCCCAGTTGGCGGTTGCCGTGTCCGTCATCGACCACAAACTTGGTCGATTCGTAATCGCGGCCGTTGAAGCTTTCCTCGATGACGACGGTGCCGCCGCTGGCCAGTACCCGTTGATCGTCGTCAGTCATTTTCCGGCCGAATTCGCCGGGGAAAAGTTCAAGGCTGGTCTTGCCAATCATGCTGTCCGGGTCCATGCCGAACAGGGTCCGGAATCCCCGGTTGGCCATCAGAGTCCGGGACTCGGCATCCTTCAGGTAGGCTGTCCCGGGGATGTGGTCGATGAAGCGCTGGAAGGTGAGCAGGGCGCGCTGGTTCTCTTCCTTTTTTTGCTGAATCTGCTGATCGAAGGCTTTTTGCCGGCGCTGGTGCAGGAACAGGAGCAGGGTTGAGCCTGTGGCGATGAGCAGAAAGAGCAGGATTCGCGTGGTGGCCTGTTTTTTCCAGGGGGCGAAAAGTTCATCGAGGTCGCGCGAGGCGCCGATGGCCAGTGATGAGCTCATCCGCAGCTTATCGGGTTGCAGGGTACGCATCGAGATCAGATGTTCGCTGCCCAAGGCGTGGGAGATGCCGGTCAGCAGGCTGGCCGGCTGGCCGCTCGCCATGTGGCGCTGAAATATTGATCCGGGGACGTTCACCGAAAGTTCGGCGGCGGCTATTTCGTTTTCCGGTATGAGAGCCAGCATCTTGCCGCTCGCATGTACGACGGAGAGTGTGGTTTCGCGGCCGGCGTGGATGGAGTGGAGCAGGGTGACGACGCTGTCCTGGTCGATGGTCGCCGTCACGAGGCCGGCAAACTCGCCATGTGGTCCCTTGACCATGCGGGCCAGGATCATCGTGTAGGCGCCCAGTGCAGTGATGAAGGGGTCGCTGAGATAGAGCTTGTCGGGGTCCGGATTTTTCAGGACAGTCCGGAAATAGTCGCGCTGCCCGAAATTTTGGCCGACCAGCTGGCTTCGGTTGCTGGCCAGCACGGTGCCGCCGGCATCGAAATAGGCCAGTGTGCGCACCCCTTCCAAGGCCTGCGTCAGGGTTTCCAACTGGTCGCTGACGACGGCCTGGCCGTTCGGCGCCGAGAGCTGCCGGGGCAGCGTGTCGCGCAGCTTGTCGAGGACCTCGTTCATTGCTTGCAGTCGGCGTTCGAGTTCCTCGGTGACGATCAGGCTATGGTTTTCCAGCCGGCTTCTGGCCTCGGCTTCGAGGCGGTCACGGGCCTGGCCCTGGTCGAACAGGATTTGCGCGCCGAGCAGAACCAGCGCAATGGTCAGCGAGATCCATTGCAGGCGGTAGGCGCGCCGCCGCATCCCATCGTCCGGGCCGGCGACGCTCATGGCAACAGGCTCAAGCGTCTCCCGCCTCATAGGCGGATAAGCTCACCCCGGCATGGCTCAGCATCTCGCGGATGGCCTTGATGTCCATCCGGCTGCAGGTGCTGCTGTTGTGCGGGTGGTGCAGGTAGGCTTCGACCTTGTTGAGGGTGATCTTGAAGCGGGCGCCGTGGGCCGGTTCGATTTCGGCGCCGAGGTGGTGGAGCAGCGATTCAATCTCGCGCCAGTGAATGTTGGCCGATGGCGGATCCTGAAAGATGCTGCGCATCAGGTGAGCGTGCTTGTGACTCATGGCGAACCTCCGAGCAGGTTACGCCACCTATTCTATGCCTGTGTTGTGTCGCCGTGTCAGGCCAGAACGATCTTGAGCAGGGCCAGGCTGAGCAAGGTGTAGCCGGCCGCGACCAGGTCGTCGGCCATGACGCCGAAACCGTTCTTGACGTGCTCGTCGAAATAGCGGGCCGGCTGTGGCTTGGTGATGTCGAAAAAGCGGAACAGCACAAAGGCGGCCAGTTGCCAGAGGAAAGTGGTTGGCGTCAGCATGAGGATGAGCCAGAACGGCACGATCTCGTCCCAGACGATGCTGCCATGGTCGGGATCGCCGAGGCCGCGGCCGGTGACGTCGATGAACCAGATGCCGGCGAGGTATGCCACGGTCAACACGAAAAAAAGGCCAAAATCGGAAAAGTGGTGGTGAAACAGGACGAACATCGCCCATGCGAACAGCGTGCCGAAAGTGCCTGGCGCCTTCGGGGCCAGCCCGCTGCCACAGCCGAGCGCGAAGAAATGCGCCGGGTGGGCAATCAGGAAATTGAGGTCAGGTCGCTTGGCCAAAATGGTCGTATCCCTTCTGGCCGAATTCGACGGGCTTGCCGTCGGGGTCGAGGACGGTGACTTCGCCGGTTGTCCCGGCCACCATCTCGCCGATATTCCACAACGGCAGCTCGAGGGTCGCGGCGATCTGCGCGATGGCCAGGCTTTGCGTGCCCGGCGCGGTGAAGCACAGTTCGTAGTCGTCGCCGCCGGTCAGCTGGCATTCGAGGGCGATGCGCCGGAGGTCGGCGTCGTAGCTTTCGCCCTTGGGCAGATGCGGCAACTGGACGAGCTTTACCGAGGCAGCGCAGCCCGAGCGTTCGGCGATATGGCCGAGATCGGCGAGCAGACCGTCGGAAACGTCGATGGCGGAAGAGGCGATGCCATTCAGCGCCAGGCCGAGGGCGACGCGCGGGCGGGGTTTTTCCAGGGCGCCGATGCACAGGCGCGGCCACGGCTCGGGCAGTTTGACCTTGTCCTGCAGATGGGCCAGGCCGAGGCTGGCCAGTCCCGGGCGGCCGGACACCCAGATCTGGTCGCCAATCTTGGCGCCGTCACGGCGCAGGGCGTGGCCGGGTTCGACTTCGCCGATGGCTGTGACGCAGACGTTGAGCGGGCCTTTGGTGGTGTCGCCACCGATGACATCGACGCCGTATTCGGCGGCGCAGGCGAAGAAGCCTTCGGCGAAGGCGGCGATCCATGGCTCGTTGACCGCCGGCAGGGCGCCGGCCAACGTCACCCAGCGCGGCTGGGCACCCATCGCGGCGAGGTCTGACAGATTGACGGCCAGGGCTTTCCAGCCGAGGTTTTTCGGGTTGGTGTCGGGCAGGAAGTGCGTGCCGGCGACCAGCATGTCGGTGGTCACCGCCAGTTGCTTGCCGGGCGTCGGCGCGATCAGCGCGCAGTCGTCGCCGGGGCCGAGGACGGCCGACGGGGTGGGCCGGGCGAAATAGGTGTTGATGAGGTCAAACTCGCCCGGCATTGAACTATTTGCCGCCCTGCTTGCGTGCCGCAACCTCGTCGGCGCGAACGACGGTGGCGATCTTGTCGAGCACGCCATTGACGTACTTGTGGCCATCGGTGCCGCCGAAAGACTTGGCCAGTTCGATGGCCTCGTTGATGATGACGCGGTAAGGGGTTTCGGGATGGTTGTTCATCTCGAAGGCGCCGAGCATCAGGACGCAGGCTTCGATCGGCGAGAGTTCGCTGAAGGGGCGGTCGAGGTGAGCGGTCACTTGCGAAACCAGCGCCTCGCGCTGGCCGATGATGCCGCGCAGGGTGCCGACGAAGAATTCGCGATCAGCCTTGGCGAAGCCTTCCTGTTCCGGGGCGTAGGCTTCAATCGAGGCCTCGTCGGCACCGCCGACGCGCCACTGGTAAAGGCCCTGCAGGATAAGTTCGCGCGAGCGCCGGCGGGCCGACTTGGGCGGTGCCTTGACGTCGTGGGGATGTTCGCTGTCGCTGAGAAAAGTGGTCATTGGAGCAGGGCTTTCTGGAGGTTGGCCATTTCGACGGCAGCCTGGGCGCAGTCGCTGCCCTTGGGCTGGGTGCGGATTTCGGCCTGTTCGTCGGTGTCGCAGGTCAGGATGCCATTGGCGATGGGGACGCCGGTGTCGAGCTGGACTTCCATGATGGCGCGGCAGGAATCGTTGGAAACGACTTCGAAATGATAGGTGTCGCCACGGATGACGGCGCCCAGTGCGACCAGCGCGTCGAAGCTGCCGCTTTGCGCCATGGTTTGCAGGACGAGCGGGATTTCCAGCGCGCCGGGGACGTTGGCGATGGTCATGTCGGCATCGGCCACGCCGAGCCGCTTGAGTTCGGTGACACAGGACGAGAGCAGGGCTTCGCAGACCGGCAGGTTGAAGCGGCTCATGACGATGCCGACCTTGAGGCCGGCGCCGTCGAGGTTGTTGTCGTATTCAAAGATGTTGTCGAAACGGGACATCGTTTATAGCTCCGCAGGTGTCGTGACGAAACCGGTGACTTCGAGGCCAAAGCCGGTCATGGAGGGCATCTTGCGCGGGCTGGAGAGCAGGCGCATCTTGGAAACGCCGACATCGCGCAGGATCTGGGCGCCGATGCCGTAGGTGCGCGGGTCCCATTTGGCTGGGGCGCTGGGGGCGGTGCCGGTCAGGCGCGAGAGGATGGCTTCGCCGTCTTCCGGGCGGTGCATGAGGACGATGACGCCGTGACCGAACTTGGCCATCGCGGCCTGGGCTTGCTCGATCGAGAAGGACTGGCGCTTGCTCGACGGGTCAAGGAAATCGAGTACCGACAGCGGTTCGTGGACGCGGACCAGGGTTTCGTCGCCGGCCGGAATGTCACCCTTGACCAGCGCCAGATGGGTGGCGCCGCTCGCCTGGTCGACATAGGCGTGCATGGTGAAATCGCCGTGGGCGGTGCTGATCGTCTTGCTGGTGACGCGCTTGACCAGGGTTTCGGAGGCGGCGCGGTAGTGGATGAGGTCGGCGATGGTGCCGATCTTCAGGCCGTGTTCCTTGGCGAATTCCATGAGTTCCGGCAGGCGGGCCATGGTGCCATCGTCGTTCATGATTTCGCAGATCACCGAGGACGCTTCGAGACCGGCCATGCCGGCCAGATCGCAACCGGCTTCGGTGTGGCCGGCGCGGACCAGTACGCCGCCTTCGCGGGCGGTGATCGGGAAAACGTGGCCGGGCTGGACGATGTCGTCGATGGTGGTGTTCTTGGCGACGGCGACCTGGATGGTGCGCGCCCGGTCGGCGGCGGAAATGCCGGTGGTGACGCCTTCGGCGGCTTCGATGGAAACGGTGAAGGCGGTGCCGTACTGGGTCTTGTTGTTCTTGGCCATCTGGGCCAGGCCGAGCTTCCGGCAGCGGGCTTCGGTCAGCGTCAGGCAGATCAGGCCACGGCCGAATTTGGCCATGAAATTGATCGCCTCGGGCGTGATGTGTTCGGCGGCCATGACGAGGTCGCCCTCGTTTTCGCGGTCTTCTTCATCGACCAGGATGACCATGCGACCGGCCTTGAGTTCGGCGACGATCTCGGCGGTGCTGGCAATGGCGGGATGGGGTGGCATTGGGGTGTCCGGGACAGCAAAAGGGGGGTGCTATTTTCGCAGAAACAGGCCGTTAGCACATGACTTTAGTGCATCGGCGGGCGCCCCGGTGGCGAGGAAATTCAGGGCAGGTAGGCTTCGACCTGAACGCGCAGGCGGACTTCGTCGCCGATGAAGGGGATGCCGTTGTTCAGGCCGAATTCCGAGCGGTGCAGCACGCCTACCGCATCGGCGCCGCAGCCGCGCTTGCGGCTGGCCAGATTGAGGCCGCATTTGAAGCGGCTGACTTCGAGGCGCATCGGGCGGCTTTCGCCGAGCATGACGAGGACGCCGTCGACGGCGCTGAGTTTTTCGTCGGTGAAAATCAGCTTCTGGCTGCGGAAGAAAATGTAGGGGAAGTCCTGGGCCTTGAACCAGTCGTCGCCGCGCAGCACGTCGTCGCGCAATTCAAAGCCGGTGTCGAGCGAGGCGGTTTCGATACTGATGTCGATGCGGCCGGTTTTTTTCTCGGGGTCAAATTCGACGATGCCAGTGCTCCGGTTGAACTGGCCGCGCTGCGTCGAAAAGCCGAGGTGGTCGACTTCGAAGCTGGCATAGGTGTGCGCCGGGTCGATAGTGTATTCGGCGGCGTTGGCCAGGGGCAGGCAGGCGGCAAAAAGCAGGGCGGGGAGGATTCTCACGGTCAACCGGGGAAAAAGGCCAAAAATGAAATGGCGACGCCGGTCTGACCTCTCCCCCGGCAAGCCGTTCCCGTCATTTCGAGTAAGATCGCTGCCCATGCGGCATGCCCTCCTTTTCTCCGTTTTCGTCATCGCCTCCTGTGGCCTGGCCTACGAACTGATCGCCGGCGCCCTGTCGTCCTACCTGCTCGGCGACTCGGTGACGCAATTCTCGACGGTGATCGGCACCTACCTGTTCGCCATGGGCGCCGGCTCGTGGCTGTCGAAATACATCACGCGCGACCTGGTCGGGCGCTTCATCCAGATCGAACTCATGGTCGGGCTGCTTGGCGGCTTTTCGGCCATTGGGCTGTTCCTCGTTTTTACCTGGCTGGGCGGGCCGTTCAAGCTGGTGTTGTACTTGGCGGTGTTCGGTGTCGGCGTCCTGGTTGGCCTCGAAATCCCGCTGGTCATGCGAATTTTGAAGCGCGAACTGGCCTTCAAGGATCTCGTGTCGCAAGTGCTCACTTTCGATTATCTCGGCGCGCTGGCGGTCTCCATCCTCTTTCCGCTCGTGCTGGCGCCGCAGATCGGCATGGTGCGCACGGGGCTGCTGTTCGGCGTGCTCAATGTCGCCGTCGCGCTGTGGGCGCTGCATCTGTTCCGCGATCAACTGCCGTCGCGGCGCTGGCTTGCCGTGCAGAGCTGGACGGTGTTTGGCCTGCTCGCTGCCGGGTTCGCCGGGGCCGGGCAACTGACGACTTTCGCCGAAACGCATCTCTACGCCGACGACATCATCCACGCCGAAACGACGCCCTATCAGCGCCTCGTCGTCACGCGCTGGCGGGACGATCTGCGGCTGTTCATCAACAACAATTTGCAGTTTTCATCGCACGACGAATATCGCTACCACGAGGCACTGGTTCATCCCGGTCTGGCCAGTTTGCCGGCGGCGAAGCGGGTTTTGGTGCTCGGCGGCGGCGACGGGCTGGCCGTGCGCGAAATCCTCAAATACCCGAATGTCGAATCAGTGACGCTGGTCGATCTCGATCCGGCGATGACCGATCTGTTCGCCAAGTCGCCAGCTCTCGTCGCGCTCAACGAAGGCGCGCTGAGTTCGCCCAAGGTCACGGTAGTCAACGCCGACGCCCTGCAATGGCTGGAGGAAAGCCGCGACTATTTCGACTTCGTCGTCGTCGACTTCCCCGATCCGAACAATTACGCGCTGGGCAAGCTCTACACCTCGGCCTTCTACCGCCTGCTCGAAAAACGTCTGTCGGCGCGCGGCCTGATCGTTGTCCAGTCGACCTCGCCGCTCTACGCCCGGCAATCCTACTGGTGCGTCGTGACGACGCTGGAGAGCGTTGGCTTCAAGACGGCGCCGTATCACGCGCTGGTCCCGTCCTTCGGCGAATGGGGCTACATCATCGCCGGGCGCGAGGATTTCGCGATTCCTACGGTCGACCGGAAAAAAACGCGATTTCTGACATCTGAAATCCTCCCCGGCCTGTTCGATTTTCCGGCTGACATGGCGCGTGTACCGTCCGAGGTCAATCAGTTGAACAATCAGGTCTTGGTGCGCACCTTCGAGGCCGAGTGGCGCAAGGTGATCCGTTAGCGCCGCTCAGTGGCGAGGTGGGCCTTGAGGTAGGCCACCGTGTCGTCAAACGGCATCGGCCGGCTGTACAGGTAACCCTGCAGGAAATCGCAGTCCAGCCCGGCAAGGAAGTCGCGCTGCGCTTCGGTTTCGACACCCTCGGCGACCAGTTCGAGACCCAGGCTGTGGCCCAGCGCAATCGTCGCCGTACAGATGGCGGCGTCGTTGACGTCGGTCTCGATGTCGGTGACAAACGAGCGGTCGAGCTTGAGGCGCTTGATCGGCAGGTGCTTGAGGTAAGCCAGCGAGGAGTAGCCCGTGCCGAAATCGTCGATGGCCAGCACGATGCCCATGGCGGCCAGCTGGTCAAGGATGGACAGCGTCATTTCCGGGTTTTCCATGGCCGTGCTCTCAGTCACTTCCAGCTCGATGTCCTCGGGTTGCAGGTCGTAGCACGCCAGCGCGCCACGGACGAGGAGCAGCAGGTTTTCGTGGCGCAACTGCTGGGCCGAGATGTTGATGGCGACGCGGATGCCGGCGATGCCCTGCTGTTTCATGAGGCGGATCAGCCGGCAGGTTTCCCAGATCACCCAGTCGCCGAGTGGCTGGATCAGGCCGGTTTCTTCGGCGATGGCAATGAAACGCAGCGGCGAGACCTGGCCGAATTTCGGACTGTTCCAGCGCAGCAAGGCTTCGACGCCGAGGACGCGACCGCTGACCGTCTCGATCTGCGGCTGAAAGTGCAGCGAAAACTCGGCGTTGGCTGGTGAAATGGCGGCAATGGCCTGACGCAGCTCGTTTTCCATGGCCAGGCGCTCGCCCGACGCCTCGTTCATGCGCGCCGTATAAAACTGGTGATTGTTGCGGCCGGCATTTTTGGCGTGGTACATCGCCGTGTCGGCATTGCGCAACAGCGTGCCGGGGTCGCTGCCGTCGATCGGGTACAGGCTGATGCCTATGCTCGGCGTGGCATACAGCACGTGGTCGGCGATCCGGTAACTGTCGGCCAGATTGCTTTGAATCTTGCTGGCAACGCGGGCTGCGGTCAGCGGCGCTTCGATTTCGGGCAGGACGACGACGAATTCGTCGCCGCCGATACGCGCCACGAGATCGCTCCCCCGCACGCATTCGCGCAAGCGCTGGGCGACACTCTGCAACAACAGGTCGCCAACCTGATGGCCCAGCGTGTCGTTGATATTCTTGAAATTATCGAGATCGATCAGCATCAGCGCCAGCTGCTTGCCGTCCCGCTCGCAACTGCGCAGCGATTGGGCGAGCTGCGACTCGAAAGCGAGCCGGTTGGGCAGATTGGTCAACGGATCGTGATAGGCCAGGTAGGCCAGGCGGTCGGCGACCTCATGATTGGCCTCAATCTCGCTGAAGTTGGCAACATAGTTTCCAATGCTGCCATCCGTCTGGCGGACCACTGAGATCTTCACGCATCGCAGATAGTTGGCGCCATCCTTCTGCTTGTTCCAGATCTCGCCTTCCCAGTAATCCTCGGTGTTCAGCCTTTGCCACAGGGCTGCATAAAACTCGGGCGTCGCCCGCCCGGAAGACAGAATGCGCGGATTCTGTCCGATCAGTTCCCCGGGCGAATAACCGCTGAGCCGGCACAGGGCGTCATTGACCGCGACAATCAGCTTTTCGCTGTCGGTGATCAGCATGCCTTCATTGCTGTGTTCGAAGGCACGCAGAAAGACCTTTCGGGAAAGGGTGTCCTTGTCTTCTAGGGGAGCGGTGCTGCCGGCAGCGGTCGCGCGGGTCATGGCGTCAGTCTGGCTGGATATGACCCTATTCTAGACGTTGAACAGGAAATTCAGGACATCGCCATCCTTGACGACGTATTCCTTGCCTTCGGCGCGCATCTTGCCCGCTTCCTTTGCACCGGCTTCGCCCTTGTAGGCGATGAAGTCGTCGAAGGCGATGGTCTGGGCGCGGATGAAGCCGCGTTCGAAGTCAGTATGGATGACGCCGGCCGCCTGCGGTGCGGTATCGCCCTGATGAATGGTCCAGGCGCGCACTTCCTTGACGCCGGCAGTGAAGTAGGTGGCCAGGCCGAGCAGCTTGTAACCGGCGTGGATCAGGCGGTCGAGGCCGGGTTCCTCAAGGCCGAGATCGGCCAGGAACATCTGTTTTTCCTCGTCGTCGAGGTCGGCGATCTCGGCTTCGATGGCGGCACAGACGGAAACGACTTCAGCCTTCTCGGCCGCGGCATGGGCGCGCACCGCGTCGAGCAGCGGATTGTTCTCGAAGCCGTTCTCGGCCACGTTGGCGACATAGAGCACCGGCTTGGCGGTGATCAGGCAGAACGGCTTGAGCAGCGCCAGCTCTTCCTTGGAAAAGTCGAGGCCGCGAACAGCCTTGGCCTGGTCGAGCTGGGCAAAGCATTTTTCCAGAACGGCAACCAGGATCTTGGCTTCCTTGTCGCCGGAACTGGCCGGGCGGCGGTAGCGGTTGAGCGCCTTTTCGACGGTAGCCATGTCGGCCAGCGCCAGTTCGGTATCGATGACTTCGATATCGCGGATTGGATCGACCCCACCCGAAACGTGGATCACGTTGTCGTCGGAAAAACAGCGCACGACATGGACGACGGCATCGGTTTCGCGGATGTTGGCGAGGAACTGGTTGCCCAGGCCTTCACCCTTCGAGGCGCCGGCGACCAGGCCGGCGATGTCGACGAACTCGACGATGGCGTACTGCATGCGCTGCGGCTTGACGATCTCGGCCAGCTGGTTCATGCGCTTGTCCGGCACTTCAACGATGCCGACGTTCGGCTCGATGGTGCAGAACGGATAGTTTTCCGCCGCGATGCCCGACTTGGTCAGGGCGTTGAAGAGGGTGGATTTGCCGACGTTGGGCAGGCCGACGATGCCGCATTTGAGAGACATGGATTTTCCTAAGATTTAGCCAACTAAACGGCTTTGCCGTGCAACTGTTGTTGAGCGCCGGCGAAATCTCCGGCGGCGAGTTTGGGCCAGGCCAGCAGGCAGCGGGCGAGGGCGTGTTCGATGTCCGGCAGCTCTTCCTTGCGCGGTTGGTGCAGCACGAAATCAACGACTTGCTGGGACAGGCCGAGCGTGCGCGGGTGGCCGATGCCAAGGCGCAGGCGCCAGAAATCCGGCGTGCCGAGTTTGGCCTGGATATCTTTCAATCCGTTGTGCCCGCCGTTGCCGCCCCCTTGCTTGAGGCGGATGCCGCCCGGGGGCAGGTCGAGTTCGTCGTGGATGACGAGGATCTCGGCGGGGGGGATTTTGTAGAAATTGGCCAGCGCCGCTACCGACTGACCGGAGCGGTTCATGAAGGTGCTCGGCTGCAGCAGCCAGGTTTCGCCGATGCGTCCTGCCTTGCCATAGAACTTGGCTTGCGGGGCGAGCGAAACCTTCAGCTTGTCGGCCAGATGGTCGACAAACCAGAAGCCGACGTTATGTCGGGTCGCTTCGTATTCCGGCCCGGGGTTGCCGAGGCCGACGATCAGGCGGGGTGGGTTCATGGGGCGCGAAATGAAAAAGCCGCCGGCGGCAAAAAGCCAGCGGCGGCCATCATGGCATGGAGCCGAAAATTATTCGGCGGCAGCAGCTTCGCCTTCAGCAGCTTCGCTCGAGCCACCCTTGCCGACGACGCCGACGACGACGCTGTCAGCCACGACATGGTGGCCAAGCTTGACGCCATTCGGCAGCTTGAGCTGGTTGATGTGGATGCTGTCGCCAACGTTCAGGGCGGACAGGTCGACTTCGATGAATTCGGGCAGGTCCTTGGCCAGGCACTGGATATCGACTTCGGTCGTGACGTGGTTGACCAGGCCGCCATTGAGCTTGACGCCCGGCGCGATTTCTTCGTTCACGAAGTGCAGCGGCACCTTGACGTGCAGCTCATGCGTTGCATCAACGCGCTGGAAGTCGATGTGCAGAACCAGCGGACGGTAAGCGTGCATCTGGTAATCGCGCAGCAGGACCTGTTCCTTCTTGCCGTCGACAACGATGTTGATGATCGAAGAATGGAAAGCTTCCTTCTTGAGCTTGAGCAGCAGATCGTTGTGGTTGGTTTCGATGGCGACCGGGGCGGCTTCGCCACCGTAAACGATACCCGGGACGGTGCCGGCGCGACGCAGGCGGCGGCTCGCACCCGTTCCCTGCAGCGTACGCGCTTGGGCGATAAGTTCAAAAGTCATGGTGATACTCCAAAGTGTTTCCCGGTCCGCGACCAGATCGGGAAGGGTTTAAAAGCGGTTGTTGGTCAGTAGTGACTAATCGATGAACAGCGACGAGACGGAGTCGTCGTTGCTGATGCGGCGTATGGTTTCGGCCATGATTTCGGCCACGGAAAGCTGGCGGATGCGCGGGGAAGCGGCAGCATCGTCACGCAGCGGGATGGTGTCGGTGACGACCAGGGCGTCAAGGTCGGACGAATTCACGCGCTCGACAGCCGGGCCGGACAGCACCGGGTGGGTACAGTAGGCGACGACCTTCTTGGCGCCGTTGGCCTTGAGCGCGGTGGCGGCCTTGCACAGCGTGCCGGCGGTGTCGACCATGTCGTCCATGATGATGCAGGTGCGGCCGTCGACTTCGCCGATGATGTTCATGACTTCTGAAACATTGGCTTTCGGGCGGCGCTTGTCGATGATCGCCAGGTCGCATTCGAGGCGCTTGGCCAGCGAACGGGCCCGGACGACGCCGCCGTGGTCGGGTGAAACGACCAGCGGGTTCTCATAATGCTGCTTGCGGATGTCGTCGAGCAGGATGGGCAGGCCGTAAATGTTGTCGACCGGAATGTCGAAGAAACCCTGGATTTGTTCGGCGTGCAGGTCCATGGTCAGCACGCGGTCGACGCCGGAGGCGGCGAGCATATTGGCGACCAGTTTTGCAGCGATGGGCACGCGCGAGGAGCGCGAACGACGATCCTGCCGGGCGTAGCCGAAATACGGGATGGCCGCGGTGATGCGGCCGGCCGAGGCGCGCTTGAGCGAATCGACGATGACCAGCAGCTCCATCAGATTGTCGTTGCACGGAGCGCAAGTGGATTGCAGCACGAAGATGTCGCGGCCGCGAACGTGTTCCTGCAGCTCGACGCTGACTTCGCCATCGGAAAAACGGCCGACGTTGGCACGGCCGAGATCGACACTGAGTTGCGTTGCAACATCGGCTGCCAGTTTTGGATTGGCATTGCCGGTGAAGACCATCAAGCTGTTGTAGGCCATTCCCACATTCCTCCGGACCTTCTGCATGCTTACGTGCATTTGCCCGCCACAATGAAAATCGGGCAGGCTTGTGACCTGCCCGAAGGAAACTTGGCTGGGGAAGAAGGATTCGAACCTTCGAATGCCGGAATCAAAATCCGGTGCCTTGACCAACTTGGCGACTCCCCAGCGGGTTGCTCGAACGGGTTCGCGTCCGAGCGAGGCGCGAATAATACAGTAGCTCTTTCTGGAAATCCAGCCCCTTAGCGAATTTTTGCCAGAGGATGTTCGCTCAGGCCGTCGGCGACCCAGCCCTGCATGCCGGCCGGAAGGCAGGCGAGAAGGGCTTCGGCCTCGCTGCGCCGGGGGAAGCCGGCGAAGACGCAGGCCCCGGAGCCGGTCATCATGGCTTGCGGGGCGCGCGCTTTGAGCCAGGCGAGATGTTCGGCGACGGCCGGGAAGCTGGCGCAGGCTACTGGTTCGAGATCGTTGCCGCCCTGCCCGTGTCGCCAATCGGCTGGCGACATTGGTGCCGTGTCGCGCTTCAGTTCGGGGGCGCCGAAAATGGCTGCGGTCGGCACGTGGACCGTAGGATGCAGGACGAGATAGCTTTCTGCCGGCAGTTCGACATCGGTAAAGGCTTCGCCCACCCCTTCGGCGAAGGTGTTGCGGCCATGGATGAAGACCGGGACGTCGGCGCCCAGGCCAAGGCCGAGCTTTTCCAGTTGGGCGCGGCTCAGTCCGGTCTGCCACAAATGGTTGAGCGCGAGCAGGACGGTTGCCGCATCGGAAGAGCCGCCACCCAGCCCGCCGCCCATCGGCAACTGCTTGTCGAGATGGATGGTGGCGCCATGGCTGCAGCCGCTTGCTTCCTGGAGCAGGCGGGCGGCGCGGACGGTCAGGTCGCTGTCGGGCGGGACGCCGGGGATCGGCGTGGCGAGAACGATTTTTCCGTCCTGGCGTGGCGCGAAACGCAGCGTGTCGGCGCGGTCGATGAAGCGGAAGACGGTTTGCAGCAGGTGATAGCCGTCGGCTCGCCGGCCGACAACGTGCAGAAACAGGTTGAGTTTGGCCGGCGCCGGCCAGAGGCTGTCCCAGTTCCAGTTGCTCACGGCTTGTCCTTCCACTCTTCGATGCGCAGGCGCAGTTCGATTTCGCCGTCGCGCGACAGGGTCAGGCGGGCCGGCAAGGCGTCCGGGCTATCGCTCTCGAAGCTGTAATCGACTTGCCAGCCGTCTTCGGTCAGTCGGGCCGGGCGACCCTGGGGGTCCGATTCGATCCGCGCCTTTCCGTCCGAGCGGCCGAGTAGCCAGGCGGGGAGTTGGCTGACTGGCAGGCGCTGGCCGGTGACTTCTTCGATCAGGGTGGCGGGGTCGCTGGACTCGCGGGTCTTGCCGTCGGCGGTGCGCAGGCTGGAGATTTCCGGCGTCGTTTCGATTTCGGCCAGGCCGTAGCCGAGCGGGCTGGAGAGCAGGACGCGATCGCTGCGGTTCTGGTGCGTCCAGGTCAGGCGGCCGCCGGAATTCTGTACGGCCTGGCCGGGCAGGGTGACGCGCAGTGCAAAGCGTCCTTCCAGCGAGAAGTCGCGGATCTGACCGCGGCTGACGAGCGGCGCCGGTGGCGTAGTGGCACAGGCGCTCAGCAGGCTGGCAGCGAGCAGGAGGGCGAAGCGCAACTTCAAGGGAGAAATTTCTTGACGGCGCCACTCAGGACATCGTTGTCGGGATGGGCCTTGCTGGCTTCCTGCAGGATGCGGCGGGCGTCATCCTTGCGATCAAGGGTCCACAGGACTTCACCGAGATGGGCGGCGATTTCCGGATCGTCCTTGATGCGATAGGCGTTCTCGAGCGTCTTCAAGGATTCCGCCAGCTTGCCCTGGCGATAGAGTACCCAGCCCATGCTGTCCATGATGAAGGGGTCTTCCGGTGTCAGGCTGAGTGCTCGGCTGATCATTTCCTGGGCTTCGGGCAGCCGGATGTTGCGTTCTGTCCATGAGTAGCCGAGGGCGTTGAGCGCATGGGCGTGGTCCGGCTTGAGGCTGAGCAGATGCTTGAGGTGGATTTCGAGGATTTCCGGCTTGCCGATGCGCTCCGCCGTCAGCGCGGCTTCGTACAGGATTTCCGGATTGTCCGGCTGCGCGGTCAGGGCGCTGTCGAGGACGATATAGGCGTCGTTGTGGCGGCCGGCTTCGCGCAGGATCTGGGATTCGGTGAGGATCAGCTGGGTCCGCTCGGCCTCCGTGCCGCCGCGTGTGTCGCGTAGCAGTTCGCGGGCCTCGTCGGTCTTGCCTTGCTGGAGGAGTATTTGCGCCAGCCGGGCACGGGCGGCGATGTATTGATGGCCGGCGGTAACCTGGCGGAAATGTTCGGTCGCGCCTTCGGTGTTCTTCTGTTCCTGGTCGAGTTGGCCGAGGAAGAAGTGGATGGTGCTCTTGTCGGCAAAGTCGGTGGTCAGCAGGTGCTCGAGTTGGGCGCGGCCGGTGGTGGTGTCGCCTTGTTGCAGGGCGAGCATGGCAACCGGATAGATGACGTCCGGATTGTCGGGGTTGTCGGCGATCAGACGGGCGAAATGAAGCCGTGCATCGTCGTAGCGTTTTTCGGCGATGAGGAGCCGGGCCAGGGCCAGGCGCGCATCGCGTGCGGCCGGGTTGGCGTCGACGAAAGTGTTCAGGCTGTCGATGGCCGTCTGTGGCGATACCCTGGCCTGAATCTGGGCGCGGGCAAGGGCGGCATTTTCCCAGTCGGGACGAAGCTGCAGGGATTTCTCGGCTTCGTTCAGGGCGCGCAAGTTGTCGTTGGCGTTGGCGGCGGCCTGGGCCATGGCGAAATGGGCTTCGGGCAGGCTGTCGTAGGGTTCGGCAAGGCGGTCAACCAGCGTCTGGATGGCTTTTTTGTCGGTGTGCCGGGCCAGCATGCGGTTTAGGTGGAGCAGGTTGTTGCCGAGATTGGGTTTGTCCCGGGCGAGCAGGGTGGCTAGTTGCGGGCCGAGTTCGTCGAGGCGATTGGTCAGGATCAGAAGCGAGGATTGGGTTTGCCGAGCTTTGTTCGATTCGGGTTCGACTTCGACCCACAGCTTGGAAAGTTCGAGGGCGCGCTCGAACTGGCGGGCGAAGCCGGCAACTTCGGTGGCTCGGGCGATGACTTTTGGGTCGCGTGTCCGCTGGGCGAGGTCGGTCCAGGCATCGGAGCCGAGTTTTGCGTCGCCGCGCTGAAGGGCAAATTCGCCAACCAGTGCCTGAAATACCGTGCGCGCCAGCATGTCTTCCGACGTGGCCTGGGTGTTCTGGCGCTGGCTGGCTGGTTTGGCAGTGGCTTCGCCGGCGGCCAGACTGTATCCGCCGTGGGTCAGGCCCAGGGTGAGGGTAAGGGCGGCAGCGATTCGCTTGAGTTGCATGGACGGCTTTCGATCGAGGTTTGCGCGAGAATTGCTTATTGGAACGCATAGAATCCGATAAGTTTGTGATGGTATTTGGGTTTGCCCGGAGGAACAAGCAATGCCGGAATTGCCGGAGGTAGAGGTTTGTCGTCGCGGCTTGCAGCCGGAACTGGAAGGGGCGCTGATCGAGGGCGTGGTCATTCGGGCGCCGAAGTTGCGCCACGAGATTCCGCGCGCCTTGAGCGAGCTGTTGCCGGGCTGCCGCATTCGGGCTGTTCGCCGGCGCGGCAAGTACCTGTTGGTCGACTGTCGGCGGGAGGGCGTTGAAGGGAGCTTGATCATTCATCTCGGCATGTCGGGTCACCTGCGCTTCGTGCCGCGCGGCGAGCCGCCGGCCAAGCACGATCATTTCGATCTGGTGCTGGCCGGGCAGTGCCTGCGCCTGGCCGATCCGCGTCGTTTCGGTGTCGTCCTCTGGCAGCCGGGGCCACCCGAGGCGGCGGCGTTGCATCCCTTGCTGGCAACACAGGGGATCGAGCCTTTATCGGACGATTTCACGGTCAACTGGATTTTTTCGTCAATTTCGAAACGCAGCGGGCCGATCAAGCCGACCTTGATGGATAGTCATCTGGTCGTCGGCATCGGCAACATTTACGCCTCGGAGAGTCTTTTTCGCGCCGGCATCTCGCCGCTGCGGGCCGCCAACCGGATCAGCCGGGCGCGCTATGCCTTGCTCGTCGCGGCCATTCGCGAAACCTTGTCGGATGCCATCGCGGCTGGCGGCAGCAGCATTCGCGACTACGTGCACAGCGACGGCAGTGCTGGCTGGTTCCAGATCCAGGCGGGTGTTTACGACCGGGCCGGGCAGCCCTGCGTGCGCTGTGGTGGCGTGGTCAGACAAATTCGCCAGGCCGGGCGCAGTACCTATTACTGTGCTGGCTGTCAGCATTAAAATGGCTCTGCAAGTCTATGTATTTATGCTAAATTGAAGTTTCCGACTGCTCAGGAAGGTCGCTTTATGTCGCTCGCCAATCAATTCGCTGCCTATACCGCCTGGCGTTCCCGCCTGGCCACTTACATTGCCGAGCTTCAGGGCTGGCTGAGCAACAACGAACTGTCCGATGCCCAGACCGATCTGCGCCTGACGCAGCTGCTTGAACGCCTGCGCGAAGATCGGCTCAACGTGGCTTTTGTCGCCGAGTTCTCGCGCGGCAAGTCGGAACTGATCAACGCCATTTTCTTTGCCGATTTCGGCAACCGCATGCTGCCTTCATCGGCAGGCCGGACGACCATGTGTCCGACCGAGTTGCTGTTCGACGGCAATAAATTACCGTGCATTGAACTGTTGCCGATCCAGACGCGGATCTCGAATTCGAGCGTCAGCGAATACAAGCGCTTTGCCGACGAATGGACGAGGATTTCGCTGGATATCGAATCGCCGGATGCGATGCAGGACGCTTTGCGTCACGTCAGCGAAACGACCCGGGTGACGCCCGAGGAGGCCGGTCGTCTGGGCTTCGTGGTCGGCGAAGGACAGATCGATCTCTATGTGATCGGCGCCGACGGGTTGGTCGAAGTGCCGCGCTGGCGTCACGCCATGATCAATTTCCCCCACCCCTTGCTCAAGCAGGGCCTGGTCATCCTCGATACGCCGGGCCTCAATGCCATCGGCGCCGAGCCGGAACTGACGCTTTCGCTGCTCCCCAACGCCCATGCCGTGCTGTTCATACTGGCGGCCGATACCGGCGTTACCCAATCCGATCTGGCCATCTGGCGCGAGCACATCTGCGGTGGCGGCATGGCTCAGCGTGGGCGGATGGTCGTGCTCAACAAGATCGACGGCCAGTGGGACGAACTGAAATCGGCCGAGGAAATCGACGCCGAAATCCAGCGCCAGGTCGATTCCAGCGCGGCCATTCTGGAATTGCCGGTCGGCCAGATTTTCCCGGTGTCGGCGCAAAAAGGGCTGGTCGCCAAGATCAATGGCGACGATGCCCTGCTCGAACGAAGCCGACTGCCGCTGCTTGAAGCCGCGCTGTCCAACGAGCTGATCCCGGCCAAGCGCGACATCGTCTGCGAGAGCACCGAAAGCGAGTTCGGCGACGTCAGCCAGCGCGTGCGCAGCCTGCTCGACACGCGCCTGCTCGGCTTGCGCGAGCAACTGACCGAGCTGACCGAGTTGCGTGGCAAGAACAAGGGCGTCGTCGAGTACATGATGGGCAAGGTGCGGGCCGAGAAAGAAGAGTTCGAGTCCGGATTGCAGCGCTACTACGCCGTGCGCAGCGTGTTTTCGACGCTGACCAACAATCTGTTCAGCCATCTTGGTCTCGACGTCCTGCGTCAACTGACGCACGAAACGCGCGAAACCATGCTTGAAGCGGCATTTTCCAAGACACTTTCGGACTCGATGGGCCGTTTCTTCGCCGGTTCGCGCGATGCGCTGGCCAAATCAAATGGCGAAATCAATGAAATCCTGGCCATGATGGAGTCGGTGTACAAGAAGTTCGCCATCGAGCATGGCCTCAAGCTCGGTTCGCCGACACCTTTCTCGCTACTGCGTTACGAGAAGGAACTCGATCGCCTGCAGGCTTGGTGCGACGATCATCTCAACACGATGGTCAGCCTGCTCACCCACGACAAGAAAAACATCACGCAGAAGTTCTTCGAAGAGGTCGCCACCCAGGTCCGGCGTGCCTTCGAGCATGCCAACCGCGACGCCGAAATCTGGCTGCGCGCGATCATGGCGCCGATGGAAACCCAGGTTCGCGAGCACCAGATCCAGCTCAAGCGCCGCCTGGAAAGCATCAAGCGCATCCATCAGGCGACCGATACGCTGGAAGACCGCATCATCGAACTCGACGGTGTCGAGAAGAACCTGCTGCAGCAGATCGACGCGCTCGAGGAAATAGTCGGTCGCGTTCAGGACATGCTGGTGCCGCTCGACACGGCTCGGCAATTGCAGGCGGCGTAAGTGTCGGGCGGGCGAGAGTCCCACGGTCAACCGGAAAATTGGCCCAAAAATGAAAAACCCGCGGATCTCGCGGGTTTTTTGTCGGGCGGCTGAAAAACTCAGGCGCGCTTGTTGCCGGTCAGCTTTTCGTACTTGACCCACAGCATTTCTTCCGTTTCCACGTGGTTTTCATCCTTGGGGATGCAATCCACCGGGCAGACCTGCACGCACTGCGGTTCATCGTAATGGCCGACGCACTCGGTGCACTTGTTCGGGTCGATGACATAAATTTCTTCGCCCTGGGAGATTGCCTCGTTCGGGCACTCCGGTTCGCACACATCGCAGTTGATGCACTCGTCGGTAATAATCAGAGACATAGCTGTTGTTCCTCTCTCGGTTAAGCAGTGGTTTTCGCCCGCAGGCGTTTTTCGACACAAGGTTGCACAAATTTGCTGACATCGCCACCCAGGCGCGCAATTTCACGCACCATGGTAGCGGAGATAAACATGTACTGCTCACCCGGCGTCAGAAACACAGTTTCGACCTCCGGATAGACGCTGCGGTTCATTCCGGCCATCTGGAATTCGTATTCGAAGTCGGAGACGGCGCGCAGACCGCGCACGACGACCTTGGCTTCCTTTTCGTGCACGAAATTCATGAGCAGCGAATTGAAACCGACTATTTCGACATTTTCGAGGTCGCCGAGGATTTCAGTGGCCATGTCGACGCGGTCGGCGAGCGGGAAGCGCGGCTGCTTCGAGGGACTTTCGGCGATGGCCAGGATCAGCTTGTCGAACAGCGTTGCGGCACGCCGGACGAGATCTTCGTGGCCCCGGGTGATCGGGTCGAAAGTGCCCGGGTAGATCGCAATACGATGGTTGAGTTTGGTCAAACTGCTTTCCCGCCCGTGTCTCGTCGCAACAAGTGATAGTGGACTTCGCCCGCCCGGCCATGGCGCACCGTGTGCCAATCGCCGAGCGATTCGATTTCGTGTTCTGCTTCGACGTAGAGCGCAGCGTCTTCGTTCAGCGCGCCGGGAAGGAGTGGCTCCAGGCGGGCAATCCAGCCTTTCTTGAAGGGCGGATCGAGGAAGATGAGGTCGAATTTTGCTTTCGTCGAGGCCAAATATTGTAGCGCATCCGCACGAATGATCGTTATCGCGGCCGGTTTTTGCAGCATTTCGTGGTTTTCGTGCAACGCCGCCAGCACTTTTGGCGCCTGTTCGACCATCACAACAGCGGCCGCGCCGCGCGATGCGGCTTCGAAGCCGAGGGCGCCGCTGCCGGCAAACAGGTCGAGACAGCGCCGGCCGTCGAGTTCCTGGCCGAGCCAGTTGAACAGCGTTTCGCGGACGCGATCCGGCGTCGGGCGCAAGCCTTCACTATCGGGAAACTTGAGGACACGGCGGCGATAGTCGCCGCCGATGATGCGGACAGAATTCAATCGGCCGCCACCGTCACCGTGATCAGGTTTTCCGGCCGCACGCGGCGGGCAAAAGCCTGGCGGATGTCGTCGGTCGTCACGGCTTCCACCTTGGCCCGATACTGGTCGAGATAATCGAGCGGCAGGCCGTAGAAGCCGATGTTGGCGACGTTCTCGAGAATCTTCTTGTTACTGTCCAGGCGCAGCGGGAAGCTGCCGGTCAGGTTGGCCTTGGCGGCCGCCAGTTCTTCCTCGGTCGGGCCGTCCTTGAGAAAGCCGGTAAGCACTTCGCGCGTCACCTTGAGCGCGTCCCTGGCTTGCGAACGCTTGGTCTGCAGGCCGATCTGGAAGGGGCCAGTCTGCTTGAGCGGGGCGAAATAGCTGTAGACGCTGTAGGCGTAGCCGCGTTTGTCGCGGACTTCCTTCATGAGGCGCGAGACGAAGCCGCCACCGCCCAGCGTGTAGTTGCCGACCAGTAGCGGGAAGTAGTCCGGGTTGCCGCGTTCGATGGCCGGCAGGCCGATGTAGATGTGGGACTGACTGGCCGGGTGGGGGATATTGACATGGCTCCAGTCGGGCAGCCGGGGAGCGTCCGGCAGGGTGGCGGCCTTCCCTTTGGGCAAGCCGGCGGCGATGGCTTCGGCGATTCTCTCGGCATCGGCGCGGGAAAGGTCGCCAACCAGCGTGATGTTGGCGTTGGCCGCGTTGTAATAGCGGGCGTGGAAGGCGACGAGGTCATTGCGGCTCAGTGCGGCAATGCTTTCCGGCGTGGCCTGGTGGCCGTAGGGATGGTTCGGATACATGGCGGCCCAAAAAGCCTTGCCGGCGATGCTGTCGGGCCGGGTCATCGCTTCCTTGAGACTGGCGATGGTGCGGGCCTTTTCCCGCGCGAAAATGGCCGCATCAAAGCGCGGGGCGTGCAGCACGCTGTTGAGGATGGCGAGCGCCGGCTCGCGCTTGTCCGGTGCCGACAGGGTGCGCAGCGAAATTCCGGCGCGGTCGGTGTCGGCGCCGCCGCCGAGGCTGGCGCCGATGTCGGCCAGTTGCTCGGCGATTGCGTTTTCATCGAACTTGCCGGCGCCAAGATCAAGCGTGCCGCGAGTCAGGGCAGCGAGGCCGGACTTGCCTTCCGGGTCGAACATCGAGCCGGCGGCGAAATCGACCCGCAGGTCGAGCATCGGCAAGACGCGGCTCTCGACAAACAGGACGCGGGCTCCGGATGGGGTCATCCAGTGTTCGATCTTGATGCCGGCCAGGGCGGCTTGCGAGACGAGCAGGGCGATTGCTACGGTCAACAGTCTTTTCATGCCAAAAACTCCAATAATTTCGGGTGCCAGGCGAGCAGCAGGGCGAGGCCGGCGATGGTCGCCGTCGCGGCAAGGCTCCAGGCCAGAGTGCGAACGAGGCGGCGGTTGGCATCGATCTGGGCAACCAGCTGGGCATTCTGTTCGCTCAGCGCCTGAATCAGTTCGCCGGAGGCCAGTATCTGGGTGCGCAATTTGCGCTGCACGGTTTCCAGGGAAGTCAGCCGCGTCGCGAAATCGGCATCCGGGGCAACAACGGGGTCGGTGTCGACGACGGATCCATCGCTGTTCTTCCGGCCCATGCCCTTCCACAGTTTTTTCGCACCATCGGCGATGATCGGCGCCTTGCCGAGCACGTCGCTCCACGGCACATTGCTCAGGATGGTCATCCACGGTAAAGCCATGATGTCCCCGGACTCAGTGGCGGGTGGCAACGGCCGGACGGCGCGGCTTGCCGTCGAGCGGTTGCGGGTCGAGCCGGCCGATGGTCAGCGTGTCATCGTTGAAATATTTTTGGGCCACGGCCTGAACGTCGTCGGCCGTCACCTTCTGCAACTTCTCGATCATGCGGTCAAGCTTCTGGTAGGGCAGGCCGACGGCTTCGATCTGGCCGATTTCCATGGCCTGGCCGAACATCGAGTCGAGCTTGTAGACCTGGCCGGCTATCAGTTGCGCCTTGGCCCGCTTGAGTTCCTGTTCGCTGATGCCGTCTTTCTGGACGCGGGCAATTTCGGCGCGCAGGGCGGCTTCGAGGTCGCCGACTGTCTTGCCCTCCGATGGCGTGCCGTGCAGGTAAATCATTCCGGGGCCGCGCGCCGTGGCGTCGTAATCGACGCCGGCCGACAGGGCGACCTTGTCCTCGCGGACCAGTTTCTTGTTGAAGCGGGCGGCATCGTGGCCGTCGAGAATCGAGGCGAGCATTTCCAGCGCGTAGGGATCGCTGTCTTTCTCGATGTCGCGCAGGACGGGCGCCTTGTAGCCCATGATCAGGACGGGCAGTTCGGCCGGCGCCTTGACGGTGAGCTGGCGCGTGCCTTCCTGTGCCGGCTCGATCTGCTGCTTGCGCGGCGGCAGGGCGCGCCCTTCGAGCGGGCCGTAATACTTCTCGGCCAGGGCGAAGACTTCCTTGTGGTCGACGTCGCCGGT
Source organism: Gammaproteobacteria bacterium (assembly GCA_018828385.1). Taxonomy (GTDB): domain Bacteria; phylum Pseudomonadota; class Gammaproteobacteria; order Burkholderiales; family Rhodocyclaceae; genus Azonexus. The sequence goes on from JAHJVE010000008.1 coordinate 212,701, forward strand.
GATCACGACGTAAGCGTTGTTCGGCACGTACCAGGTGTCGTACCAGGCCTTGGCATCGGCGGCGGTCATCGTTTCGAGGTCGTTCATCCAGCCGATGATCGGCCGGCGATACGGGTGGGCCTGGAAGGCGACGGCGTTCATCTGTTCGAACAGCTTGGACTGCGGCTCGTCGTCGGTGCGCATGCGGCGCTCCTCCATGACGACCTTGATTTCCTGCGCGAATTCCTTGGCATCGACATTCAGGTGGCGCATGCGGTCGGCTTCGAGGGCCATCACGTCGTCGAGTTTTTCCTTGGGCACCTGCTGGAAATAGGCCGTGTAGTCGCGGCTCGTAAAGGCGTTGTCGCGCCCGCCGGCGGCGGCGACGCGTTTGTTGAATTCGCCCGGGCCGACCTTCGGCGTGCCCTTGAACATCATGTGTTCAAGCACGTGGGCGACGCCGGAAGCGCCATCGACCTCATCGGTGCTGCCGATCCGGTACCAGACCATCTGCACGGCGGTTGGCGCCCGGTGGTCTTCCTTGACGATGATGCGCAGGCCGTTTTTCAGCGTGGTTTCGTAGGGGTTGGCGAAAGCTGCGGTGGACAAACCGGCAGCAAGCAAAACGGAGAGCAGGTATTTGAGGCGCATGGGGGGACTGGGCTTTCTGCTAGAATTCGGGGCTGATTTTGCATCGAACCGGACGGCATCTTAACGGCTTGCCGCCCGCCTGTCAGCAAGGCTTGAGACCCCCATCCCCATGTTCAGTTTCCTGAAGAAATCCGGCCCCGAGAAGAAGGCCGAAACGCCGGCCGAAGCCGCCGCCCCCTCCTGGCGCGAGCGCCTGTTCAAGGGCCTGGCCAAGACCCGCGCCCAGTGGGGCGGCAAGCTCAAAACCATTTTTTCGCGCGGCAAGGTCGACGACGAACTGCTGGAAGAGCTGGAAACCCTGTTGCTGACCAGCGACTGCGGCATCGAGGCGACCACCCACCTGCTCGACGAGTTGAAGAAGGCGGCCAAGCGTGACAAGCTGGAGACGCCGGAAGCCATTCAGCAGGCGCTGCACGATGCCTTGCTGGAAACCCTGCAGCCTCTTGAAAAGCCGCTCGATGTGTCGACCCACAAGCCCTTCGTGATCATGATTGCCGGGGTCAACGGGGCCGGCAAGACGACCTCCATCGGCAAGCTGGCCAAGTATTTCCAGCTGCAGGGCAAGAGCGTGCTGCTCGCTGCCGGCGACACTTTCCGCGCTGCCGCCCGCGAACAGCTCGAAACCTGGGGCGAGCGCAACAACGTGACGGTCATAGCCCAGGATAACGGCGATCCGGCCGCCGTCGTCTTCGATGCCATTTCGGCCGCCAAGGCGCGCGGCATCGACATCGTGCTGGCCGATACGGCCGGCCGCCTGCCGACCCAGCTGCATCTCATGGAAGAAATCGCCAAGGTCCGCCGCGTCATCCAGAAGGTCGAGCCGGAAGGCCCGCACGAAACCCTGCTCGTGCTCGATGCCAATATCGGCCAGAACGCGCTGCAGCAGGTCAAGGCCTTCGACAAGGCGATCAACGTCACTGGTCTGGTCCTGACCAAGCTCGACGGCACGGCCAAGGGCGGCGTCGTCACGGCGATTGCCCGGCAATGCCCGAAGCCGATCCGCTTCATCGGCGTCGGCGAGCAGATCGACGACCTGCGTCCCTTCCTGGCTCGTGATTTCGTGGACGCCATGTTCGAGCAATGATCGAAGCGAGCAATTTGACCAAACGCTATCCGGGCGGCTTCGAGGCCGTCAAGGATGCGAGTTTTTCGATTTCTGCCGGGCAGATGGTGCTCATTACCGGCCATTCCGGCGCCGGCAAGACGACGCTGGTCAAGCTCATCTCGACCATTGAGCGGCCGACTTCCGGCAGCCTCGTGGTCAATGGCCAGAACCTGTCGGCCCTCGGGCGCAGTGCCATTCCGCATGTGCGCCGGCATTTCGGCCTGGTTTTCCAGGATCAGAAGCTGCTGTTCGACCGCAATGCTCTGGAAAACGTGATGTTGCCGTTGCACATTGCCGGCCTGCCGCGCCGCGAGGCGATTCGCCGGGCCCAGGCTGCGCTCGACAAGGTCGGCCTGCTGGCCCGTGAAAAGGCCAATCCGATTGCCCTCTCCGGTGGCGAACAGCAACGGCTGGCCATCGCCCGTGCCGTGGTCAACCGGCCGACCATCCTGATCGCCGACGAGCCGACCGGCAATCTCGACAGCGAATCGGGCATGGCCATCCTCGACATCTTTGCCGACTTTCATCGCGTTGGCGTCACCGTCGTCGTCGCTACGCACGACCAGAGCTGGATCGAACGTTACCACCCGAATGTGCTGCGTCTGGCGCACGGGAGGGTGGTCGAATGAGCGCCTGGTTGATTCAGCACCGCGCGGCCCTCGCCGCGGCTTTCCGCCGGCTGTGGGCGACACCGCTCAATACCCTGCTGTCGCTGCTCGTCATCGGCATCGCGCTGACCCTGCCGGCCTTCGGCTATGTTGCGCTCGACAATCTGCGCGAACTCGGCCGCAATGCGTCCGGCGTGCAGCAGATCAGCCTGTTCATGAGCCTGGAGGCGAGCCGGAAGGACGTCGGCGAAATCGAAAGCCGGCTGCGTCAGGCGGTCGGCAGCCAATGGCGGTTCGTGCCGAAGGAGGACGCGCTGAAGCGCATGAAGTCGAGTGAAGGCATGGCGGAAATCGTCGCCAGCCTGCCGCGCAATCCGCTGCCCGACGCCTTCATCGTCGAGCCGGCCGACACCGAGCCAGCGGCGCTGGAAGCCCTGCGCCAGGAAATTGCCGGCTGGCCCAAGGTTGCCCACGTCCAGCTCGATTCGGCCTGGATCAAGCGTTTCGACGCCTTCCTGCGGCTCGGCAAGATGGCGTTGTGGATGCTGGCCGGGCTGTTCGGGGCCGGGCTGGTTGCCGTCACCTTCAACACCATCCGCCTGCAGGTCATGGCCCAGTCGGCCGAGATCGAAGTGGCGCGCATGATCGGCGCAACGGACGGTTTCATCCGCCGGCCCTTCTATTATTTCGGTGCCTTGCAGGGGGCACTCGGCGGTTTGCTGGCGGCGCTCCTGGTGCTTGCCGCGCTGCGCTTGCTGGCCGGGCCGGTCGGCGAACTGGCCGCACTCTATGGCGGCAACTTCAGCCTGCGCCCGCCGGGCGTCGCTGAAATGCTCGGGCTGACGGCGCTCGGCGCCTTCCTCGGTTGGCTCGGCGCGCAGTTGTCGGTCAGCCTGTCGCTGCGGAAGTTTGATTAGCCGGCGCGACTTTTTGTGCACGGTGGGGGCGGCAGCCCTCGCCGGTTGCGCCCCGGCCGGAAAAATTCCTTTGCCACCCGGCGAACTGCTCGGCATGAATCACGCGCTCGGCCACCGCTTGCGCGACGGTGGTTTTCCCGAACCTTCCGAAACGCGAAAAACCGGCGTGCTGATCGTCGGTGGCGGCATTTCCGGGCTTTCGGCGGCGTGGACTCTGGCCAATGCTGCGGTCGACGACTTTCTCGTGCTGGAAATGGAAAACGAGGCCGGCGGCAATTCGCGGGCCGGCCAGTCGCCGCTCGTCGCCTACCCGTGGGGGGCGCATTACTTGCCCTTGCCCGGGCCGGAAGCCGTGCATGTACGCCAACTGCTGGCCGAACTCGGCGTCCTGCGGGGCGACCCGGCGGCGCTCAAGCCGAGCTACGACGAGCGTTATCTGTGCGCGACGCCGCAGGAGCGGGTTTTCCGCAACGGCTTGTGGGACGAAGGTTTGCTGCCGCAACGCGGCATCGATGCCGGCGAGCTGGCGCAGCAAAGGCGTTTTCACGAACGGATGGACGAACTCAAGCGCGCGAAGGGCCGCGACGGGCGCCGGCTGTTTGCCATCCCGATGGCGCTGTCGAGTCGCGATCCCGAATGGCTGGCGCTGGACCGGATTTCCTTCGCCCAGTGGCTGGCCGACAACGGCTTCACGGCACCGACTGTGCACTGGCTGGCCAACTACGCCTGTCGCGACGATTACGGCATGGCCAGCGACCAGGTTTCGGCCTGGGCCGGCCTGCACTATTTCGCCTGCCGTGACGGCGAAGCGGCCAATGCGGCGGGCGATACGGTGCTAACGGCGCCCGAAGGCAATGCCTGGCTGGCCCGCGGGCTGGCCGACAAGGCCGGTGATCGCGTGCTGACCGGGGCGCTGGTCTGGCGTATAGCGGAGGGAAAATCGAGTGTTACGGTCGACGTGCTTTTCGGGGCAAAAACCGTGCGCTTCGAGGCCCGGCAACTGATCTGGGCGGCCCCGGCCTTCGTGCTGCCGCGCGTCTGGCCGGCGATGCCTGCCGAACTCAAAGCGGCGGCGCTGGCCGGCGATTACGCGCCATGGCTGACCGCCAACCTGCATCTCTCCGATTTTCCCGAAGAGCGGCACGGCGCGCCGGCGGCCTGGGATAACGTGCTCTACGACAGCCCCGGCCTCGGCTACGTCAGCGCGACGCATCAACTGATCCGCCGCTGGCTGGGTGGCACGGTGCTTACTTATTACCGCGCCCTGCACGACGTGACGCCGGCCGAGGGGCGCCGCTTGCTCATGGAAACGCCACGCGCCGCCTGGGCCGAAGGCATCCTGGCCGAACTTGAGCGCGTCCATCCGAACATCCGCAAGCTGACGACGCGCCTCGACGTCTTCCGCAACGGCCACGCCATGCGCCGCCCGGTGCCGGGCAGCCTGTTCCACGGTCAACGGGGAAAAATGGCCAATTTCGAAAGCCCGCGCATGACGCTGGCGCACGCCGATTTGTCGGGGTTTTCCTTGTTCGAGGAGGCGCAGTATCGCGGGGTCATGGCGGCTCGGCGAATCGTCGGCGGAAAGTTTTGACAATTGCCCGATTCGCCCGTTGCATGGGGCTGGCCGCATGTTAATCTTTGCTGAAGAACGGCCGGTATGAAGTTGAATCGGCACGCTTGATTCCTGATGCGGACGGGAATGAGTCGGGGGAGAGAAATTGGCAAATTCTGAGAATCCGGGCACACCCGGCAAGCGTCGCGGCCACTCTGTTGGCAAGCTCTGGCTTGGCACCTTGCTGGTCAATTTGTTTGTCTTCGGGATCGTCGGGCTGATCATCGAGCGCAATCACCAGCGCGAAGTCGCCCAGGCCGTCTCGCTCACCGAGAACTACGCCAAGATTCTTGAAGAGGCCCTGATCGGCTTCATCAGCAAGATCGACCTTACCCTGCACACCGTCGGCGCCGAGGTCGAGCGCCAACTGGCCAACGGTGGTATCGACGACAAGATGCTCGACGCCCTGGTCGCCCGGCAGGATGCCCTGATTCCCGAAGCGCTCGGCCTGCGCGTGGTCGACGCCCAGGGCACCATTCGTAACGCGGTCAATGCCGTGCAGGTGCCCCAGGTCAGCATTGCCGACCGTCCGCAGTTCATTCGTCTGCGCGACGACCCGCTGGCCGGGCTGGTCTTCTCGAAACCGGTGGTTGGCCGAGCGGCTGGCAAATGGTTGATCACCCTCGGCCGGCGGGTCAATTATCCGGACGGCCGCTTTGCCGGGGATGTCCATGTCGCCGTCGCCGTCGACCATTTCATCAGCATGTTTGCCAAGCTCGATCTGGGCAACAACGGCAACATCGGCCTGTGGGACAAGACCACGCTGCTCGCTCGCTACGCCAGGGACGATACCCACGGCGCCACGGTCGGCAATATGACGCCATCGTCCAATCTGCGGGGTTTGCTCGATTCCGGCCTGCGGGCGGCCAATTACCATGCGCCTTCGGGGGTCGATGGCATCTCCCGGGGCTACCATTTCCGCCAGATCGGCAACTACCCCCTCTATTTGGTGGTCGGGCTGGCTGACGATGATTACCTGCGCAACTGGTGGCGCGACACGCTGGGCATCCTGGCGCTGGCCGGGCTGTTCTCTCTGGCGACGCTGGTTTCGGCGACGCTGATCGGGCGCAGCCTGCGGCGACAGGAAGTGGACGAGGCGGCGCTGGCCCGTCAGGCCGCCGACTACACCAGTCGACTGGAAGCGTCTAACAGCGCGGCCGAGGCGGCATGGCAGCAAAGCGAGCTGATTCTCGCCTCGGCGGCCGAGGGCATCTGCGGCGTCGACCTGGCGGGCAAGGTGACCTTCGTCAACCCGGCGGCGCGCCGGATGTTCGGTTGGGCCGACAACGAAGGCGTCGGCAAGGACCTGCATGCCGAGACGCATCACCATCAGGCCGATGGCAGCGTTTCCAAGGAAAGTGACTGCCCGGTCTATCAGACCCTGCGCGATGGCCAGCGCCGGCATGTCGAGGACAGCCTGTACTGGCGTCGGGACGGCAGTTCGTTCGCGGTGGAATTTACTGTTTCGCCGATCGAGCGCGACGGGCAGATCAGCGGCGCCGTCAACGTCTTCCGTGACATCAGCGAGCGCAAGCGGATCGAGGCCGAACTCGAACGGCATCGGCGCAATCTGGAGGAACTCGTCCAGCAGCGCACCTCCGAACTGATCCAGACTGAGGCGCGCGCCAGCCACATTCTCGACTCCAGCGCCGACGGCCTGTACGGCATCGACCGCGCCGGAATCATCACCTTCATGAACCCGGCCGGTTGCGCCATTCTCGGCTACACCCCGGAGCAAGTCGTCGGGCGTCTGGCGCATACGCTGTTCCACCACAGCAAGGCCGATAACTCGCCCTACCCGTCGGCCGAATGTCCCAGTTACAAGTCCCTGCGCCAGGGCGACAAGATTCGCGTCGACGACGAGGTTTACTGGCATGCCGACGGTCATCCCGTGCCGGTCATGTACGCCACCCACCCGATGCTCCAGAACGGCGAGATCACCGGCGCGGTGACCAGCTTCGTCGATGTCAGCGTCCAGCGGGCGGCGATGCAGGCCCGCGAGGTGGCGCTGGCGGCGGCGGAAAACCTGGCCCGGGTCCGCCGCGAATTCCTGGCCAACATGAGCCATGAAATCCGCACGCCGCTCAACGGCGTCCTCGGCTTTGCCGAAATCGGCGCCCGCAACTATCTGAACAGCGACAAGGCACGCGATGCCTTCACCAAGATCCAGTCCTCCGGCCAGCGCTTGCTCGGCGTCATCAACGACGTCCTCGACTTTTCCAAACTCGACGCCGGCAAGCTCAACATCGAGCAAACCGAGGTGGTCATTGAGCATGTCGTCGCCAGTACGCTCGAGCTGGTCCGTGATCGCGCCGGCGCCAAGGGGTTGGCGCTGCAAGTCGACCTGGCGCCGGACCTGCCGCGCACCTGCCTCAGCGACCCCCTGCGCATGGGGCAGGTTCTGCTCAACGTCCTGACCAATGCCGTCAAATTCACCGAGGCCGGCAGTATCGCGCTGTCCTTGTCCTGCCGGGACGGAATGCTGGTCTTCCGGGTGGCCGATAGCGGCATCGGCATGGACGCGGAGCAACTCGACCTGCTGTTCAATCCTTTCCAGCAGGCCGATGCCTCGTCGACCCGGAAATTCGGTGGCAGCGGCCTCGGGCTGGCCATCAGCAAGCGCATTCTCGATTTGATGGACGGCGAAATTCGCGTCGACAGCCAGCCCGGGGTCGGCACCTGCGTCGAGTTCCGGCTGCCCTGCGTGACCTCGCCGTCGGCGGTCGAGCCATCGGCTGCGCCGCAAGATGCCGGCGCAGCCGGCGGCAAGCCATTGGCCGGGCTGTCCATTCTGGTCGCCGACGACGAGAGCATCAACCGGCTGATACTCGAAGAAATACTGGTCGAATACGGGGCGCGCGTGGTCAGCGTCGGCGATGGCCGGGCGGCTGTCGAGCGGGTGCTCGGCGATGGGCCGGGCGCCTTCGATGTCGTGCTGATGGACATCCAGATGCCCGGGATGGACGGCTACGAAGCCGCCCGCCGGATTCTCGAAGCGGCGCCGCAGCTCCCGGTCATCGCCCAGACTGCGCATGCCTTCCGCGAAGAACTCGACCGCTGCCTGGCGGCCGGCATGGTCGCTCACGTGACCAAGCCGATCGATGCCGACGCATTGATCCGGGTGATCAGGCAAAACCTGGCGGTCGGTGTCCGGGGGTGAGCTGGCTGCGCTACCGGTTTGTGAAAATCGCTGTTTTTTGCCGTTGACCGTAGGATTTCATTCCCGGTCGCGGCGAGGGGCCGGAAGCCCTGTGTCAGCCGGCCAGATGGCGCAATAGCTGCAGCTTGAGATCGACCGGCTCGACCGGTTTCGAGAGAAAATCGTTCATGCCCGCCGCCAGGCAACGTTCGCGGTCTTCGGCGAAGGCGTTGGCGGTCATCGCGATGATCGGCAGCAAGGTGTGCTGCGGTTGCGCGCGAATCAGGCGGGTGGCTTCCAGACCGTCCATCTTCGGCATCTGCATGTCCATCAGGACCAGGTCGTAGTGCTGCCGGGCGAGCAGTTCGAGTGCCTGTTCGCCGTTTTCGGCCGTATCGGCGGTGACGCCATATTCGCTGAGCAGTTCGAGGGCGATTTCCCGGTTGATGGCCTCGTCTTCGACGACCAGCAGATGGCGGCCGGCCAGCGTGTCATGGACGGCCTGCGGCGTCAGGCCGGCGAAGCTTGGCGTCAGGGCGTCCATGGCATCGCTGCCGGGTTTCAAAGCGGCGGAGAACCAGAACCGGCTGCCCTCGCCCGGCGTGCTGCTGACGCCGACGCTGCCGCCCATTAGTTCGGCCAGGCGACGGGTGATGGCTAGGCCCAGGCCGGTGCCGCCGAACTTGCGGCTGGTCGAGCTGTCGGCCTGCTCGAAGATGGCGAACAGGCGGGCGATGGCCTCTTCCGAAATGCCGATGCCGGTGTCGACGACTTCGAAGTGCAGCTTGACTTCGCTGTCGCTCGCTGAGATCTGGCGGACCCTGACCGTGACGCTACCCTGCTCGGTGAACTTGATGGCGTTACCGGCGTAGTTGATCAGGCACTGGGTGATGCGTGTCGGGTCGCCGATCAGCGTTTGTGTGAAATCGTCGGACTCGGTTTGCAGGACCAGTCCCTTTTCGCGGGCGCGTTCACCGAGTACGGAGACGACGCGCTTGAGGATGCTGCGAATGTCGACCGTGGCTTCGTCGAGCTGCAGCTTGCCGGCCTCGATCTTGGAGATGTCGAGAATATCGTTGAGGACGGCGAGCAGATGCTGGGAAGCCGAGTCGATTTTGTCGAGCCGGTCGACCTGGATCGCCGTCGGCTTGTCGCGGCGCAGCAAGTGGACCATGCCGAGCACGGCGTTGAGCGGTGTGCGGATTTCATGGCTCATGTTGGCCAGGAAAGCGCTTTTCGAGCGACTGGCTGCCTCGGCTGCCTGGCGCGCAATGTCCAGTTGGGCGGTGCGCTGCATGACTTCGGCTTCGAGGTGGTCGCGGTATTGCTCCAGCTCCAGCGCGATACGGCGCGCTTCGCTGATGTCCGAGAAAGAAACGACCGTCCCGCTGATGACGCCTTCGCGCAGGGTCGGCGTGATGGTCAGGCGAACCGGGAACATGTCCCCGTTCTTGCGCCAGAAAACATCCTCGAGACGGCGCGTCAGACCATCACGGGCGGTCAGGTGAAGCGGGCAGTTGGCGCGCGGATAGGGCGTGCCGTCGGCTTGGTGATGGTGGAAAAGACCATGAGTGCTGCGCCCGAGCACCTCTTCTTCGCTGAAGCCGAGGAGGGCCAGGCCGGCCGGGTTGATGAACGAGCAGATGCCATCGACGTCGGTGCCGAACACGCCTTCGCCGAGCGTCTCGAGGATCATGCGTTGCCGCGCCTCACTTTCCATGAGCGCCTGCTCGGCGCTGGCCAGTTGGCGCAAGTCGACGTCGAGGCAGAACATCATCGTGCCGAGGTCGGCCGTATCGACCACGGTGTGGCTCGAATAGACCTCGACCGGATGGCCGTCCTTGTGACGCAGGGTCAGGCGCCCGGCCGGGATGCCGGTTTTGTTGGTGAACATCCAGTCGACAGCGTGTTGGACGCCTTCATGCAAGGCGGGCGGAATGATCAGCTCGAGCAGCGACCGGCCAATCGCCTCGTCGGGGGTGTAGCCGTACAGGGTCTGCGAGGCGTGGTTCCAGTAGGCAACCGTGCCGTCAGCCAGGTAACCCTGGATGGAAAGCGCGTCGACATTTTCAAAAATGGCGCGAAAGCGGGCTTCGGTCGCCGACAGGCTGGCCATCGCTTCGGCTGTTCGCGAACGTTCTGTGGTGAGCCGGCGGTTGGCCCGGAACAGGGCCAGCACGACCAGGAGCAGGCCGCCAATGCCAATGGCGGTACCGATCATGATGACGGGACCGTGCTGGGCAATGACATCGGCGACGGTAATCTTTGGTCTGGCATCGAAGGGGGCAACGCGCAGACGGCGCATCAGCGTTTCGATCGGACGGTAGTCGGCCGGAACGGCAAAGCCGTGAATGCCAATGGCGCGAGCGGTGCCGCCATCGTGCGGCAGGGACAGGATGGCGCCGGCGACTTGCCGGGCCAGTTCGTCGTCGGCCCAGGGCATCGCGGCGACCGGCCATTCCGGGTAAAGCCGGGTCGAACGGGTAAACGGGAAACTGTCATCGACCTTGGCGTTGATGACGCGAATCTGGCTGAGATCGAGCTTTTTTTCCTGGCTCATGGCCTCGAGCATTCCGGTGCGCACGAAGGCGGCGTCGGCCCGGCCGGCCAGCAGTTCGTTGATGGCCTTGTCCTGGGGCAGGCCGACGTCGATTATCGTGGCATCGCCGGGCAGGTGGATGCCCTCTTGGCTTAGTTCAAAAGCCTGCATGAGGTAGGAGCCGAGGCCTTTCTGGTTGGCGCTGACGATGCGCTTGCCGCGCAGGTCGGCGAGCGTCTGGATGTCCTGTCGTTCATGACGGGTGACGATGACGCCGCCAAAGTTGGCCAGCGGCTTGCCGCCGTCGATGCCGACCAGCGTGGCGAGCGGTGAATGCAGGCCCTCGCGCTGGGTGAGTTGAATGTAGTGGGCGGGCTGGGTCAGCACGAAATCCACCTGCCGTTCGCGAACGGCCGCTTCGAGCTCCTGGATGTTCATGGCGACCAGCACGATGGGCCGGGATGGGCCGGTGCCGTTCAGGTAATCGATGAGCGGTTGCCAGCGGGCCAGGGTGTCCGCTTTGGGACGGATGGAAAGGATGGCGAAGCGGGCCGCTTGTTGCGGGGGTACGCTGGCCTCTAGGGAGGCTTCGGGGGCAACGGCCGGTTCACCGGCGCTGGCGGCCGACAGTCCGACCAGCAGGCAGAGAGCCAGCACAGCCCTGGTGAGTCCATGGCTGATTGCTGGATAGCAGTCATCGCGCAACCGCACTTTGCTCAATTTGACTTTCTTGTGAGGCGGCAAGTGTGTGGGAAAATTATACACACGATTCTATTCCGAACCCGAGTCTCAGCGCGTGCTGGCGGGGTTCACATTTTTTCATTTCAATAAATAAAAACCCCCTCAATGGTTCGCTTCCAGGCATTTTCGTCGCTGCTGGCCAGGCGGTCGAGGTCGTCGGCCTGGCTCGCCGGATCGTCAACCCAGACACGCAGGAGCGGCGAGCCGTTGATGAGGTCGATGGCCAGGCGGTCGTGTTCGTACTCGTAGGCGAAGTCGCGCCACAGCGGGTAGTCGGGGTAGAGGCGGCGGATGGCCTTGAAGGCCAGGGCCTGGGTGCGCCAGGGCTTGAAGGCGGCGTGGTCGTAGTAAGGACCTTCGCAATGGATCTGGATGCCGTGATTGAGCTTCCCGGCGTGCTTGTGGAAAGTCGGTTCGAACCAGCATTCGCGCAGCTTGCAGCCGTTTAGCCAGTGCGGAGCGAAGGCTTGCATCTCGGCGAGCACGGCGCGGGCGTCGATGTCCGGCGCGCCGAATAGTTCGAGCGGGCGCGTCGTGCCGCGCCCTTCGCTCAAGGTGGCGCCTTCGAGCATGACAGTGCCGGCATAGGCGCGCGCCATCCATAAATTGGGGGCGTTCGGGCTGGGGTTGATCCAGGTCCGTTCGCCCAGCGGCCAGCCGTAGCCGGGGGCGGCGTCGGGTTGCCAGCCGTGCATTTCGATGACGTGATAGTCGACGTCGAGTTTGAGCGTGGCGATGAACCAGTGGCCGAGTTCGCCCATGGTCAGGCCGTGGCGCATCGGCATCGGGCCGGCGCCGACGAAGCTTTCCCAGCCCTCGCGCAAGGTCAGCCCTTCGACGGGGCGGCCGGCCGGGTTCGGGCGGTCGAGCACCCAGACGCTCTTGCCGTGTTTGGCGGCGGCTTCAAGCACGTAGCGCAGTGTCGTGATGAAGGTGTAGATGCGGCAGCCGAGGTCCTGCAGATCGACGAGCAGGACGTCGAAAGTGTCCATCATGGCGGCGGTCGGCCGGCGCACTTCACCGTACAGGCTGAAGATCGGGATGCCGAGTTGTGGATCGAGAAAGTCGGGCGACTCGACCATGTTGTCCTGCTTGTCGCCGCGCAGGCCGTGCTGCGGGCCGAAGGCGGCGCTCAGTTGCAGATCGGGCAGGGCGGCCAGGGCGTCGAGCGAATGGGTCAGGTCGGCGGTCACCGAGGCCGGGTGGGCGAGCAGGGCGACGCGCCGGCCGGCCAGAGGGCGGCGCAGGGCGGGGTCGGCGATCAGGCGGTCGATGCCGAAAAGGACGGGTTGGGTCATGGTGAGGTTCGCTTGAGGGTCAGGGCAAAGCTCTGACGAACGTGGAAATCGGGCTGGGCGGCGCAGTGGGCCAGCGCCCAGTAACGCTTGCTGCCGTCGGCTGCTTCGATGACGGCGGTGAGGCCAAGGTGCAGCGCGTCGCCGGGCGGCAGCAGGGCGGCGGGGAGGCTGGCGCGCAATTCGCAACCGTCGGCCAGCGGGGTGAAACTGAGTTGCGGCTCGGCCGCGGGGGTGAAGGTCTCGTCGCGTTTCCGGTAATCGGTGAAGCGGTAGGCTGCCCACTGGCCGGAGGGCGAGAAATTGAATTCGCGATAGGCGGCGCCGTCTTCCATCACGAAGGCTTCGCAGCAGGTGTGCTGCCACAGGCCGTCGGCCGGGCCGGCCGGTTGCGGCGCCGGCAGGCAGAGGTCGGCGGGCGGACAGGTGATGCGATAGCTGAGGATCAGCCCGTCATCATCCGTCGCGACGGCGCTGACCTCGATGCCGCATGCGAACGCCCCGGTGGTCGCCGGGTGGCAGGTCAGGGTGGCGGTTTGGGGGGCGGACAAGGCTGGGCGGGCGTCAAAATGGTCGGCAGCCGGTACTTTAACTGCTTGTTTCGGCGGTTGTTACGGTCAACCGGAAAAAACGGCCAAAATCAAGGCGCACCCTTGGTCGGTGCATCCTTTTGGGGTAAGTTACCGGCTTTCAGAAAACACTTTCCGGGAGAGAAAAGTGACGCCGCTGCGTATAAACCTAGAACAAGAAGATATTCCGACCCACTGGTACAACGTGGTTGCCGACATGGCGACCCCGCCAGCGCCGCCGCTCGGTCCCGATGGCAACCCGGTGCCGCCGGAAGCGATGGGCGCCATTTTCCCCGGGCCGATTCTCGAGCAGGAAATGTCGGCCGAGCGCTGGATCGCCATTCCCGAAGAAGTCCGCCAGATCTACGCCCTGTGGCGTCCCGCCCCGCTGTGCCGCGCCTTGCGTCTGGAGCAGATGCTCGGCACGCCGGCCAAGATTTTCTACAAGTACGAAGGCGTTTCGCCGGCCGGTTCGCACAAGCCGAACTCGGCTGTGCCGCAAGCCTATTTCAACAAGATCGCCGGCACCAAGCGGCTGACCACGGAGACCGGCGCCGGCCAGTGGGGCTCGTCGATCGCCTTCGCCGGCCAGATGTTCGGCCTGCCGGTGCGCGTCTTCATGGTCAAGGTCAGCTACGAACAGAAGCCGTTCCGCCGCTCGATGATGCAGACCTGGGGCGCCGAAGTCTTCGCCAGCCCGAGCAAGCTGACCAACGCCGGCCGTGCCGCGCTGGCCGCCGATCCGGACAACCAGGGCTCGCTCGGCCTGGCTATTTCGGAAGCCGTCGAGGAAGCCGCCGCCGATCCCGGTACCTGCTATACGCTCGGCTCGGTGCTCAACCATGTATTGCTGCACCAGTCGGTCATCGGTCTCGAAGCCAAGAAGCAGTTCGACAAGATCGGCCTCTATCCGGACGTGATCTTCGGGCCCTGCGGTGGCGGTTCCAGCTTCGGCGGCATCGCCTTCCCCTTCCTGGCCGACAAGGCGGCCGGCGACAAGCGGGCGACCAATCTGCGCTGCGTCGCCGTCGAGCCGACCTCCTGCCCGACCCTGACCAAGGGCCACTACGCCTACGACTACGGCGACGTCTCCGGCTACACGCCGATCATGAAGATGTACACGCTTGGCCACGACTTCATGCCGCCCGGCATCCACGCTGGCGGTCTGCGCTATCACGGCGATTCGCCGCTCGTTTCGCAACTGCTCCACGAAGGGCATGTCGAGGCGCTGGCCGTGCCGCAGGTGGCGACCTTCGAGGCCGGTGTGCAGTTCGCCCGGGCCGAAGGCATCATCCCGGCACCGGAATCCTGCCACGCCATCCGCGCCGCCATCGACGAAGCGCTTAAGTGCAAGGCAACCGGCGAAGCCAAGACCATCCTGTTCAGCCTGACTGGCCACGGTCACTTCGACATGGCGTCCTACGACAAATTCTTCTCCGGCAAACTCGAAGACTACGATTACCCGGAAGCGGCCATCGCCGAATCGCTCAAGCACTTGCCCAAGGTAGGCTGAGCCCGTGAAAGCGCTCGTCTTCCTGCTCGTTCTCGCCAACCTGCTGTTCTACGCCTTCAGCGAAGGCTACTTCGGGCGACCGGACAATCCGGATGCCGGGCGTGTCGCGCAGCAGATACAGCCCGAGCGCATGCGCATCGTCTCGCGCGGCGAGGCACCGGCGGTGCCGCTCGTCAAGCCCCAGCCGGTCGTTCCGCCAAGCGCGCCCGTTGCGGAAATGCCCGTGCCCGAGAAGCCCGAGGCGGAGGCGCCCGCAGCTCCGGAACCGGCACCGGAAACCAGGCTCGACCAGCCGGCAATCTGCCTGACTTGGCGACCCTTGCCGGTGGCCGATGCGGAACGCCTGGCGGCATTGCTGGCCGAACGTTTTGGCGCTTACAAGGTGTCCCGGAGAGTGGTTGCCACCGAAGGCAACGGCTGGTGGGTGTTCATTCCGCCCCAGCCCAGCAAGGCCGACGCCGAGAAAAAATCGGCCGAACTGCGCGAACTCGGTGTCACCGAGTTCTTTGTCGTGCAGGACGCGGCGAACCGCAACGCCATTTCGCTCGGCGTCTTTTCTTCCGAAAAAGGAGGGCAGGAAAAACTGGCCGAGTTGAAAGCCCTGGGCGTTCGTTCGGCCCAGCTCGGGCAGCGTCCGGGCAAGGACAGCATGGTCACGCTGCAGGCGCGCGGGCCGGCTGCCGACAAGGTCGAGTTGATCGGTGCTGTCGGCCGCCTCCTGCCGAAATTCGTCACGCTGGCCTGCAAATGAGTCAGTACGTCGTCGGCCTGACCGGTGGAATCGGCAGTGGCAAAAGCACGGTTGCCGACCTCTTCGTCGAGCATGGGGCCGGGCTGGTCGATGCCGATGCGATTGCCCGCGAACTGACGGTGGTCGATGGCGTCGCCATGCCCATGCTGATTGCCGAGTTCGGCCGGAAAATCCTTTCACCGAATGGCGCGCTCGACAGGGCAGCCATGCGGCAGTTGGCCTTCGCCGATCCCTCGATCAAAAATCGGCTCGAATGCATCCTCCATCCGCTCATTCGCAAGATGTCGACCGAACGTTGCCGTGCGGCGACCGAACCCTACGTCATCCTGGCGGTGCCGCTGCTCGTCGAGTCCGGCGCCTACCGCGACCGCTGCGACCGGATTGTCGTCGTTGACTGCCCGGAAAGCCTGCAAATAGAACGCGTCATGGCGCGGAACGGCTTGTCCGCCGAAGAGGTCAAAGCGATCATGGCGGCGCAGGCCACACGCCAGCAGCGCCTGGCTGCCGCCGACGATGTCGTGGTCAACGATGCGGACAAGGTAAAACTCGTTGGCCAGGTCAAAACCTTGCATGCAAACTATCTAGCACTTTTGGCCGAAAAACTTAAAGCATGCTGTTGAGATTTGCATGCAAATGGCTCAGAATAAACAAAATTTTCCGTTTTTATCGGACACCGGCCGCGTGATTACCTACGAATACCCGTTTAATGAGCGCATCCGCACGCTATTGCGCCTGGAAGACCTGTTCGAAAAAACGGCCTATTTCGCCCAGGAAGAAGGCGCCCCCGAGCACCATACGGCCCTCCTTTCCCTGTTTGAAATCCTCGAGGTGGCCGGTCGCGCCGACCTCAAGATGGACCTCATCCAGGAACTCGAACGGCAGCGGCAAACCCTGCTCGCCTTCCGCAACAACCCCGAAATTTCCGAAGAGGCGCTGTCTGGCGCGCTCTACGAAATCGAGCAGTCGTCGGCCGCCTTGCTCGGCATGACCGGCAAGATCGGCCAATACCTGCGCGAAAACGACTGGCTCATGAGCATCAAGAGCCGGGCCGCCATTCCCGGCGGCGTCTGCGAATTCGACCTGCCGTCCTACCACTGGTGGCTGCATCGTCCGGCCGATGTCCGGCGCAGCGCACTGGAAGGCTGGACCAAGCCGATGCTGCCGCTACGTGACGCCGCTGCCATCGTCCTGCGCTTGCTGCGCTCGAGCGGACGGGCGAAAAACTACGTGGCGACCAATGGCCAGTTCCAGCTCAATCTGGGCGGTTCGGCGGCGCAGATGGTGCGCATCACGGTCGGTGTCGACGAGCAGGCGATTCCTGAAGTCAGCGCCAACAAGTATTTTCTCAACATCCGCTTCACCAAGCCGCCGGCCGGCGAGCTCAAGGCCCGCGGCTGCGAGCGCGACGTTCCCTTCGACCTGACCTTCTGCAACCTGTGATGGCTGCCGTTCGCAAGGTCCGCTGTCCGCAATGCGGCGAAGACGCCCTCTGGGCCCCGGAAAACCCGAACCGTCCGTTCTGTTCCGAACGTTGCAAGCAGATCGATCTGGGGTGCTGGGCCAGCGATTCCTATCGCATCGGCGGCGCCGTCAGCGATGAAGAGGCCGGTACGCCCGGCCTCGATTTCCCCGATCAGCCGACGCGCTGAATTCGGTCATCCGGCGACTGCTACGGTCAACCGGAAAAAATGCCCAAAATCGAAATTGCCCAGGCGGCGAGGCCTACCAGCCGCGCATCAACGCAATGCCATGTGCGCCGTGGCTTTCCGCTTCCGCCAGCAGCTCCGGCTTCATGCCGCCGAGCGCCAGCACGGGGAGCGTGTTGCCGGCCAGTCGCCGGGCGAACTCCGGCCAGCCGAGGCCCGGGGCGTCGGGATGGCTGGGCGTCGGCAGTACCGGGCTGAGCAGCGCATAGTCGAAGCCGAGTTCGCCGGCGCGGGCGATTTCCGCCGCCGTGTGGCAGGCAGCGCCGACCCATGCGAAGTCCGGGCGCTGCGTGCAGGCGGCCAGTTTGTCTGATGAAAGGTGGATGCCGTCGGCGCCGACCTGGCGGGCGATGTCTTCGTCGTCGTTGATGACAACGAGCGCGCCATGGCTGTGCGCCAGTCGGCAAACGGCTGCGGCGAACCACAGACGCTGGGCCGGGGGCCAGCCCTTGTCGCGCACCTGGATGAGCCGCAGGCCGGCCTGCAGTGCTTCCTCCAGACGCTCAAGCTGGCGTTCTGTGCCTACTGCCTCGGCGTTGGTGATCGCCATCGTGGTCGGTAACGACAAGGCTTTCAGAATCGGATCGTTGGCCGGCAGGATCGGAGCGACGGTGGCCGGTTTTCCCGTTTTTTGCCAGTCGACCGCAGCATGTTCAAGCGGCGCCGTGATGCCGATTTCGCCGTCCCACGCCGTGACCCGCCAGAAATTCAGGCGCACCGTGGCGTGCGGGTAGGTGAATTGCCGGGTCAGCCAGGGCGAGCAGGCAGTAACCGTGATGCCGAGTTCTTCCTGCAATTCGCGGATCAGCGCCTCGCGCACGCTTTCGCCGGGCTCGACCTTGCCGCCCGGGAATTCCCAGTAGCCCGCGTAAACTTTGCCTTCCGGGCGCTGGGCGAGCAGAAACTCGGTGCCATCGGCGCGTAGCATGACGGCCGCCGCGACTTCGACGATCTTCGTCACTTGGCTTTCTTTCGCGACGTCTTCTGGCGCCCGGCCAGATCGCGGGCGAATTGCCAGGCGACGCGCCCAGAGCGCGAACCGCGGCTCAGCGCCCAGTTCAGCGCCTCGCGCTCGCTGGCGGCGATGACTTCCTCGGCGACGCCAAGCTGCCGCGCCCAATGATTGGCAATGGCCAGGTAGTCGTCCTGGCTGAACGGGTAGAAGGAGATCCACAGGCCGAAGCGCTCGGACAGCGAGATTTTTTCCTCGGTCGTTTCGCCGGGGTGGATTTCGTCATCGACCCGATGCGTTTCGAGATTTTCCGAAAAATATTCCGGCATCAGGTGGCGGCGGTTCGACGTGGCGTAGATCAGCACATTGTCAGGCGGTGCGGCGATCGAACCGTCGAGTACCGATTTGAGCGCCTTGTATGCCGTCTCGCCGGCCTCGAACGACAGGTCGTCGCAGAAAATGATGAATTTTTCCGGTCGACCGTCGAGCATATCGACGATGTCGGCCAGGTCGACCAAATCTTCCTTGTCTACCTCGACCAGGCGCAGCCCCTTGCCCGAATACTCGTTGAGCACGGCCTTGACCAGCGACGACTTGCCGGAGCCCCGCGTGCCGGTCAGCAGCACGTTGTTGGCCGTCTTGCCGGCGACGAACTGGCGCGTGTTGGCGGTGATGCGCTCCTTCTGGTCGTCGATGTTCTCGAGATCGGCCAGGCGGATCGGGTGCGGATGGCGCACCGCCTGCAGCCAGCCGCGGCCATTGCTCTTGCGCCAGCGGAAAGCGACGGCTGACTGCCAGTCCGGCGCTTGCTGAAATGGCGGCAGGGAGGCTTCGAAGCGGGCCAGCACGGCTTCGGCGCGGGCAAGCAGGCATTCCAGGGAGGGGGAGTTGGACATGGTGGCAGGTATACTTCGCGGCAAATTGCGAACTCTAGCGAAAGCCATGCGAAAAATCCAAGCTGCAGCCCTTTTATTTCTCACCCTGCTCGCCGGCTGTTCGACCGTGCCGCCCAGCGTTGCCCCGCCCCTGGCTTGCGCCCCCTGCCCGGCCTATGCCGCCTGCCCGGCGCCACTGCCGGCCCCCGTTCCGACAACGCCGCCGGCTTTTTCGCGAACCTTGCAAGCAGCCGTCTGGAGCGATCTGCCTGGCTGGTCTACCGACGACGTGACCGCCGCCTGGCCGGCCTTCCTGCTCTCCTGTCGCGGCGTCGCCAGCAAGCCCAACGGCCCGGGCTGGAAGCGCGTCTGCGATCTGGCGCGGGCCGCGGATGGCACGCCCGGCCACGACCCGCGCCGCTTCTTCGAACAGCATCTGCAACCCTATGCCATCGCCAACGGCGATGGCGCCACGAGCGGCATGGTCACCGGCTATTACGAACCGCTGTTGCGCGGCAGCCGGTCGCGCACCAAGGGTTTTGAACAGCCCGTGCGCGGCGTGCCCGACGACCTGCTGACCATCGACCTGTCGGCGGTCTTTCCCGAACTGAAAGGCAAACGCGTGCGCGGCCGCCTCGAAGGCAACAAGGTCCTGCCTTATTGGTCGCGGGCCGAAATCACGGCGCACGGCGAAAAACTGCCGGGCAAAACCCTGCTCTACGTGGACGACGCTGTTGAACTTTTCTTCCTTCAAGTCCAGGGCTCCGGTCGCATCCGGCTGGCCGACGGCAGCGTGGTTCGTCTCAACTACGCCGACCAGAACGGCCACCCCTACCAATCGATCGGCCGGGCGCTGGTCGAACGTGGCGAATTGAAGCTCGAAGAGGCGTCGATGCAAGGCATCCAGGCCTGGGCGCGAGCCAACCCGTCGCGCCTCGACAATCTGCTCAACAGCAATCCGAGCTATGTTTTCTTCCGTGAAGTTCCAAACAGCCAGGATGGACCGATCGGCGCCCTCGGCGTTCCGCTGACTGCCGAGCGCAGCATTGCCATCGATCCGCGTTCCGTGCCGCTCGGCTCACCGGTCTTTCTGGCCACGACCCGGCCGAATTCCGGCATTGCCATGAACCGTCTGGTCATGGCCCAGGACACCGGCGGCGCCATCAAGGGCGCCGTGCGCGCCGACTTCTTCTGGGGCTTCGGCAAGGCGGCGGGCGAGCTGGCCGGGCGGATGAAGCAGAGTGGCCGGATGTGGATTTTGCTGCCGCCCGAGCTTGCCCCGAATTAAGGCGTCGACGCACCAATGCTGAGCGCTGACTTGAAATATTGCACCGCGGCGGTGCGATATGCTCGTTATCGGATTTTGCAATGCACTGATTTATAACAATATTGGCGCACTGGAATGGTGCTTGCTTTTGGCCTCCCCATTCTTTGAATGGGGTAATCCATGGAAACGGTTCAATCCAGCAGCAACGTATTGTTTATCCTGCTCGGCGCCATCATGGTGCTGGCCATGCACGCAGGCTTTGCCTTCCTTGAGGTCGGCACGGTTCGCAAAAAGAACCAGGTCAATGCGCTGGTCAAGATTTTGACCGATTTCGGCGTGTCGACCGTGGCCTACTTCTTCATTGGCTACACCGTCGCCTACGGGGTCAATTTCTTCAGCGGCGTCGAAACGCTGATGGCGAAAAACGGTTACGAACTGACCAAGTTCTTCTTCCTGCTGACCTTCGCGGCGGCGATCCCGGCCATCATTTCCGGCGGCATTGCCGAGCGTGCAAAGTTCAACCCGCAACTGATCGCCACCTTCATGCTCGTCGGCTTCGTCTATCCCTTCTTCGAAGGCATTGCCTGGAACCAGGCCTTCGGTGTTCAGGCCTGGCTCAAGGCGACGTTTGGCGAGGAGTTTCACGACTTCGCCGGTTCTGTCGTCGTCCATGCCATGGGCGGCTGGATCGCACTGCCGGCGGTGCTCCTGCTCGGCGCGCGTCACGGCCGCTACAACAAGGACGGCCGGATCTCGGCGCACCCGCCATCATCGATTCCTTTTCTTGCCCTCGGCGCATGGATCCTGACCGTCGGCTGGTTCGGCTTCAACGTCATGAGCGCCCAGACCCTCGACAAAATCTCCGGCCTGGTTGCCCTCAATTCGCTGATGGCCATGGTTGGTGGCACGCTGGTCGCGCTCGTTGCCGGCAAGAACGATCCGGGCTTCCTGCACAATGGGCCGCTGGCCGGCCTGGTCGCCGTCTGTGCCGGCTCCGACCTGATGCACCCAATTGGTGCTCTGGTTGTCGGTGGGGTGGCCGGCGGACTGTTCGTGGTCATGTTCACTTTGGTGCAGAACCGCTGGAAGATTGACGACGTGCTCGGTGTCTGGCCGCTACACGGCATGTGCGGCGCCTGGGGCGGCATTGCCGCCGGTATTTTCGGCAGCAAGATCCTGGGCGGAGCCGGTGGCATTGCCTTCATGCCGCAACTGATCATGACCGCCATGGCCATCGCCGTGGCTGTGATCGGTGGGGGGCTGGTCTATGGCGCGCTCAAGGCGACCATGGGTTTGCGCCTCGATACCGAAGAAGAATACGAGGGGGCAGACCTCAGTATCCACCGCATTACGGCGACGCCGGAGCGTGAGCCGAACTGGTGATTCTGATTGATAGGAAACAATTAAGTCTGTCGGGAGACAATTAAGTCTGTCGGACAGCCCGGTTAAGGGGGGCTAGCCTCCCCTTTCCACTAGTGCAGTGGTGTTACTACGCAGCTGCCCCATTCTTTTTTGATTCAGCGGGTTTCACCCGATTTTGCTGCAAAATGAAATAGCCTCGGGATGACCGTCACGCGGCCACAGAACTACTCAATGCTCCCGCACAAGGCTCGAGCCGTATCCCTCGCACCCTCGAGGTCCAGGCATAACGAAGCAAATGACCGTCGCGCCATTTCAGGGGGCATCGCCCAGTCCCACTTCTCACGAAGCAAGTTTTCGGCTTTTGCTAACAGCACGACGGGGTCGAGGCTGATGAGCTGCGAGATATCCCGAAGCACCTCAATTACCTTCTCCCTTGAGCCGCCAGAAACGCTGATTACCAGCCCATCATTGTTGGCGGCGCACCCTCGTTGGGTGAGCAGAAGCGCCAAGGCATCGTTTATCCAGTCCCCTCGCCAAGTCAGTAGTTCGACCTCGGCGCCGCGCTGAATAACCTGGTTCGATTTGAGTCCCGCACGGCGGTAATGCTCACGTCCGTCCTGAAGAAGTTGTTGTGCCTCTTGGTCCAGAAACACGATGGCATCGTTCTCGGCCAGCACACTACGCATTTCTTGGCGAATTCGGTCATGTACCATGGAGTGCCCGCTCTCGAACATAGGCGGAGCACCTCCCTTATCGGGAGAGACAACAATCAGCTTTTTCTCGGTATCGACATCAATCACCCTCCAACGTCGCCCCGCGAATATCACACCTTGCTGTGGCAATAGCGGACGACTGATGGGTAGCGTACCCAGCACCTTTCCTTCGCATACCAGGCGAAATTCCTCTTCGGTGGCAAACGCTGCGTAGAAGGTGTAGTGATTAACGAGTCGCTCCCCCATCTCACCGTGCAGGAGTAGGCCGGAGCTTTCCTGGGTGAGAATGCGCAACTCACCTAAGTGCCGCAACAAGGAAACAAAGTCGTCTTTCGATAGGCCCGCGAAGGGGCCATCGGAAGCGACCAAGGCGGACCACAGCTGTGCTGCAGTCGCGCCACCGCGCTCGGCGATAATCGACAAAATTTGTTGAATCAGCGTCGAGCCGTGCAGCCCGCTAACCCGCGGTGGTTCAAACCATCCCGCTACCAGCAGGCGAATCATCGCGATTGACTGGACAAGTCCCTCACGCAGGCAATCCGACGTAGAAGAGCTTTGCTCCAGTTGGGGTTCGATGCAGTACCCCCGGAGGACTGCGGACTCACCTTTCCGGCGACCAGAGCGACCTAATCGCTGGCGAAGGCTCGCGACAGAGGGAGGCGAACCAACTTGGCAAATGCTTTTGACCGAACCGATATCGATTCCGAGCTCCAGTGTTGTCGTGCAAATCGCTGTCGCCGGTCGGCTGCCTTCTTTCAGCGCTTGCTCAGTTTCCTCTCGATATTCCTTCGAAAGACTGCCGTGGTGCGCCCAGAACTCGTTTGGAACACAGTCGCGCTCGCACTTTCTTCGAAGTAAGTCCGTAAAAAGCTCAACTTTTTGCCGGCTATTCGGGAACACCAGATTGTTTGTTCCCCGCAGGACCTTGTAGAGATGCGCCGCCACATCCAGGACGCTTCCACTGACAATATCCTCTGGTTCGGGAGTTTTCAGCTCAGGCTCAGCTTCAATTTTGGGCGGCTTGGCAGCGTAGCCCTTCAACAGAACCTTAAGCTCCTGGCCGCTACTTTTCGACTCGATGAGTTCAACCTTATCGGGGTTGGTGCTGCGCAGAAAATGGGCAGCCAATCGCATATCCCCAAGGGTGGCGGACAACCCGACTCGCGGTATGTTATGCCCAGCCACTCGCTCCAACCGGTGAAGCAAGGACTGGAGCTGCTTGCCCCGCTCAGAACCGATGAATGCATGGAGTTCATCGATGACTACATATCGAAGATTTGCCATGATGCCGGCCATCGAAGTGCCTCGTGTGACAAACAGGGCCTCCAACGACTCAGGTGTAATCAACAAGACCCCTTGAGGCGACTTGAGAAAGCGATGCTTCTTACTCGCAGCGATGTCCCCGTGCCAACCCACAACGGGGATGTCCAACGACTCGCAAAGCACTGTCAGCCGTCCCCATTGGTCATTAATCAGCGCTTTGAGCGGACTGATATAAACAACCGAACCTATGCCCGATGAGTCCTGAAGCATGTGGGTCAGAATGGGAAAGAACGCAGCTTCTGTTTTGCCGGCCGCCGTTGCCGCGGCAATAATGACATCGCGGTCTGCATCGATAAGGGCGGGAATGGCCCGTTCTTGAGCGTCCCTGAGTGCGGTCCAGCCTTCAGTCCATATCCATCGTTGAATTCGCTCATCGAGCTGAGCGAACCCCGTGGAATTAGAGTTGGAAGCTTGCAAGCTCGTCATCTTCCTGAACAGAGAGGTCTTCCGCGCCGCCATCATCGGAGGCTACTTCGGTCGAGCCTATTAGCTCTTGCCAATCAACGTCAGGGTTCTGCTCCAGAACTGCCAGAAGATTGATAAACGCAGTAATGGTCGTGCGTGGAGTTCTGAAATATGCCTCACCGAGTCGGGAGGCGCAATGCTCCATGAACGCAGGAATAGCCTCATCGGGCATTAGATAGCGTGCGGCATCCCCTGACGCGTAGACGTGCCGCAGCTTATGAAGCAGCACATAGAAATCTTCTGGCGTCAGGCTGGCAAGACGCATTACCGGCCCAGAGTAATCAACCATTCCGGCGCGAGCAAAGGTGTTCTCAGCGAGCCGCGACTGAAGAGCCGCGTAGCTGTACAAACCACGTCGAGTGTCCAGGAGGAATTCCGGTGTGCCTCCGAGAACAAATCCCAGCCCTTCGGCAGAGCCCTGTAGCGAATCGTTCAAAATCCGTAGAATCTGCTCGTAATTCGAGTTTCGAGCCTGAGTATTTGCCAGCTTATACAGATTGACGAGTTCATCCAGGCAGACCATGAGGCCACTGTAGCCGGCCAAGCGGATGAACCTGGCCAGCAACTTCAACTGGTCATAGACAGAAGTGTCATCAACAATGGTGCGAACCCCGAGCGCGGCCCGCGCATCCGTTTTGGTCGAGAATTCGCCACGTAACCATCGGATGGCATCGGCCTTGAGCTGCTCATTGCCCTCATCAAAGCCACGGCAATATGCCGCAATAACCTCCGCAAAGTCGTAGCCGTTGACCATCTCTGCAAGCTGCCCAAGGCGTTCTCGAATGACTTCCTCGGTTGTCGTTCCTCCCGCTTTTGCATCGGTCTTCGCTTGCGCCACGAATTTTTCGACAACCCCCGCCAAGGCACCACCCTCTGGTTTGGTGCGGGTTGCCATGTTCTTCGTCAGCTCAGCATAGAGGGAGCGTGCCTGGCCGCCACTCGCATGCAACCGCCTATCAGGGTTCAGGTCCGCATGCATGGTGACCAACTTCTTTTCGAGCGCAATCGCGCGAACCAGATTCAAGAAGAACGTTTTGCCCGAGCCATATTCCCCGATAACGACACGGAAGCCCGAGCCGCTGTCAGCGATACGTTCTACATCCCGCATAAGCGCCTCTAGTTCTTTGACGCGGCCAACTTGGACCAAGTGTTGGCCTGTACGCGGAACCAC
This sequence comes from Gammaproteobacteria bacterium, assembly GCA_018828385.1. Lineage (GTDB taxonomy): Bacteria > Pseudomonadota > Gammaproteobacteria > Burkholderiales > Rhodocyclaceae > Azonexus. Next base: position 237,954 of record JAHJVE010000008.1, read on the forward strand.
CCCAGCGCGGAGAGATTGGATGAGTGCGTCGCGGTCCTTGGGTCGAATGGTGCTCATAGGGGTAACTGCTCCAGGAGTTCTTGGTTAATTTCGATGGGGTCGTCCCCTTCGGTGAGGGGCGCTTCAAACATGTCTAGCATCGCCTCGTTGATATGCTCGAGCGCACCGTCCAGCATCAGTTCCATATCGGCGGCAATGTCCCCCAGGTCTTCCCGGGTCCAGAGCGGGCGAGACACGAGGCGACGAATAAACGACGAATAGTCGTCGCTCAGGCCGAGTATGTTGTTTTCCACCTTGGCTGACTCTTCGGCGGGTACATCGGCCACGGGGACGTCCGCTTCTTCTGGTGTGTCATCGGTGAAGACGCGTGCAAGCAAGGCCGATACAGCTTCTGTTTCCTTGTGCAGCAGCGCGATGCGCTCATGGTCGAGGGTAAAGCTTCGGGCTAGCCCCGCCTTTTTCGGTGCGACCCCGGAGGCAACTGTGGTCGAGGCCCCGACCTTTTGCGGCGTCCCGGGGGCCACGTGGAGGTCCGAATAAACGAGTTGAGAATCCAATCCCAAGGTCTTGTAGACCCGTTCGAGAAACTTGACCTCTTCAGGGGAAACCTGACCGTCAGCTTGGCAGAGGTGCGCAAGGAACAAGCCGATAGCTCGCTTGGCTTCAGGAACCAGGGGCTCCATTTTCTTCTTCAGAGAGGCCAGCGTCGGTGGCTGTTCGAGCCCTAAACGTAGCCGTGCCTTGAGCCGCTTTCGGTGGGCTTCAGTGAGATGTCCCCAAGACTCGATTTGACGACTCAAGTGGAGCATCTCATGCGACGACGCATCGCCGTCAGCACGGGCGGCCGCGCAGCTTAAATCTAGCGTGACAGTTGCCGCTACATAGGTTGGGGTGCCCCGTATGGCCCCATCCTCCGGTAACGTCGGAAACAGCACGATTTTGTCTTCTGTCTTTGGAACCTTGCTGCCCGCAATAACATCCGGCTCGATTCCAAGGTTAAGGCTTTCGAGGGCATGAGCCAGGCCGAGCATTTTGTCGCGAGACAAGGGGCCTGAACTCTTTAGTTTGCCGGCGAGGTCCCCAAAGGACATTAACACCATTCCATCGCCAACACGGGCCTTGAGTGCCTCCAGCTCTGCCCGGACCTCAGTTGGCCATAGGGCTACAGGAAGTAGGAGTAGCCCCTCCAGGGCCTGTGCCGAATCTGGATTTCGGCCAAGGTATCGACTGTAGGCATCCAGTTTATCGCTGCATTTGTTCGCGAACTCTCGCAACTCGGTAACGGGCGCCGTTACAGCTGAAACATCAGGCAATCCGGGCAGCGTGCAGGAATACTCCCTATTCCGTAGCCCCGAGGAGGCCGGCTGATAACCGATTTTGAGTTTTGTCCTATTAACCTTCAGTCGCAGGCCACCACGGAACTCGTCTGGGTAATGTTGCTTAAATAGCGTGTTGAACTGTTCCTGGCACCTCAGAGCAGGTGTGCGGAGATATATGTTGGGGTCGGCCATCACCCAGGCCAGAGCCCAATCCGCCGGCACAGGTTTTTGGTCGCGAGCAAACAGCCCCAGCCCGATTCGGAGAGCGAGCGGGAGTTCGAACACTTTCTCCCCGGGGGGTGCGGGAGGTGTCTCGGGGATGACCGGGTTGGCAGGTGTGGAGATAAACTCAAGGAAGCGGCTGGCATAGCCCTTGAACGAGTGATTGCTCCCATAAATCCCTAAAAGCCGTTGTACCTCGGCCTCAATGAGCAAAAGCTCGGGGCTTTCCTTCTTTTCTCCGGCCAAATCCTCCAAAACTCGGCGCTCCAGCCCGTAGAAAAACAGGAACACATATCCGACGTCAGCAGAGGGGTCCTTGCGTCCTGTGGCCAGCCACGACAGGTAGGCTTTCCGGGCTTCAGGGGAGATGGTGGAGTAGCTGGGCCAGTAGCCCATAAGTCTTGACGAAAGGTCCGGGCAAACGGAGGAGACGGGCAGGCGTGGGTTGATTAGGGCGGGGTCAGCCTCTGGGTAGCGTTGGTGTACTGTTCCGAAATAAAGCAGGCCACCGGGTATCTCAACTCCACCAACGGTGAGTGACTCGCCGTGCGGTATCCATCGGATTCCTTTTGATACGCCTGGAGGGGCAGTTGGAATTTGATAATCAGTATCGGGGCTGACTGAGATGCTGACGGATACCAAGCCATCAGCATGCACAACCGGGTGCGGGGCGCTAGGGCTACTTGTAGGTGTCGTCTTTGAGGCAGCTATGGCCCGGTTGATGTCAGCTTTTTCCGGGATGTGCCAAATTGGTTCTGGGGGCAACGCTGGAGCCACGGTGGGCACGGCTACTTCCTGAACAGGTTCCGCAAACGGGGCGTTGCCGTCCGTCTGCGACATCTGCTGAGGCACTGCAGTCTTTGTGGATTTTGCGGCCCAGGCTTTCACTCCCGGGCTAACTTGGGCGTTTACCCGGTCAACAGGTTCTTTAGCTGGCCGCTTCGTCTTGAAGAAGGCGAAAACGACCAAGGTAATGATTCCCAACAAAATAAGGATAAACAGTGCTTTTTTCGGGATGAGCAAAGAAGCAATTGCAAACAGCACCAAGCAGACCAGTAGAGTGTAAATCTTCTTTTTTGCCATGGTCCGCACATCTTCAATGGTTAGTTCACTGTCATGGTACGAGGTGGCTGCGCTCTAGGCAACAAAACGCGGTTGTCCTAGCGTACATTGACCGTTTGAACTGGGACCGGACTTCGAAATCATTGCTGCTGGCTGTAGCGTTTCCAAATGGCCGGTAGTATTTTTTGCAGCCATTCTCGGTCGTTGTTATACAGCCACTGAAAACCATTCTTCGGCAATCGCCGAATGGCCTTGATTGGCAACCCTGGGTGGGTATTCAGTACAGATAGCAATTGAGCGCGATGCCTTTCAGTTTCTTTTGCCGTAAATGCTGCCTCCCATTGGGCCTTGAGCTCCGGATGTCGTGCCAGATAGTCCTTGATGAAGGCAGGGCGTATCGATAGTGTTTCGGCAATTTCGGCTCTGGTGCCGCCCTCTCGCAGCATTTCACGAAGTTGATTTTCGCGAGGGGTGCCCACAATATGCCGACGCCGCGGGCGAACTACATCATTTCGGCGATTGAGATGCGCCAGCGCTTCGTCTGCTGGAATGTCGAGAACGCCAGCGGCAGAACTAACTGAATGGCCGGCCTCCTCAATCAGGTTGATAAGCTTTCGACTGGAGTCGGTAAGCAGCTTTTGGGCACTCTGGAGACCATTCATTGAAATGGCCCCGTCTACTGTTGCATAGGTTCTGAAAAATTCTTCCGGTTCACCAAAAAGGAAGTTCATCAGCACGATATGTTTTGAAGGATGGCGCCGCCCGGGATGCTGTCGAAAAAGGCTCCCAAGGAATCCACCGTTCACCCCGCCAGCGCTTCTCACGAAGTTAAATGCAGGAATGCTTTCCAGATTGGCACATTGAGATAAAAATGAGTCTTGCAGCGCTTTCAAGCGGAGGGAACCGTCCAGAGCAAGCCAACCCCGGCTTTTCGCCTGTAAGAGGTAGGTAAATCGTAAGGCCGTTTCATTCAGGTGATTATCGGTTTGGTTCACTAAAGCCATTGTCCAGGTTGCGATACCAGCGAGAAGCTGGCGCTGACGGGTAGTGGCAACGACGCCTGGCCCCAAACAAGAAGTGTCGAGCTCATGCACCAAATGAAAATCGGCTGATGCGCGGTTAAGTAACTCGTCCTTTGTCTGAACCAATAGGCAACCGTGCTTTTGGCAAATGGCTATCGATGGCCAGAGATGTTCTGTTCGCCACCAAGATATTGCGTATGCTGCAAGTTGCTCTTTGGTGCACTCTGGACAAAAACGCAGTAGTGACCGAGTTGCCTGTCCATCCTTTGATAACCCCAAAAGAGCTCGGGCAGCGACGCTGTTGCCGTTGGCAAGGTGCTGGCCAATCTCCGCCATACCACGTGATGACAAAAATGGCCGGTAAAAACCGAGGATGGTTCGTTGCACCAGTAGGTCATCCAGGCAACCAAGGTTGTGATTGGTGTTGTGTTGGAAATTGCCGAGATGAAAAGGAAGCTCGGGCCGAAGGCCGGCGGTGGGATGGCCAAATAGCTGTCGGCTGGTAGCCCGAGGGTTGTTGCTACCGTTCAGTCGGTGATAGCGCGCACACCAACTGTAGAGCGTTTCCCCTGCAAATGGCTTCGGTAAGCAATCGTATGTCGAGGGAAATAGGTCGTCAGATGTGGCTGAGCCGCCTCCCTCGTTAGCCACTTGCCCTCCTGTATTGGAAATCAGACTTAATGTATGAAATTCTATACTCTAAGTCTTTGAGGGTGTAGCACGTCAATTCGCTTAGTGGGGGAGGGTTGCAAGTGCTTCGTCGCTAGATTCGTAGATGAGTGCCATTGCGAGTGCGAATGCATGAGGTTGGGCATGCCGAACCATCACGGTGTTGTCGAGTGCTGGAAAAGGGGTGCCGGGCTGTTTCGCATTTATCGAAGGGAATGTTTCTTCGAGCCACCAGCCAGGTAACAGCCCCAAAGCAAGGTCACTGAGGTATTGGTAATTAAGGTTGTTGCCTGTGTTGATGGATTTGTTGGCTGCTACCGAACGCAGGGTTTTCGCGACGTCGCGCATCCTGGTGCGGACTGTCCTCTTTAGAAAGGCATGCATGATTTCCGAGTAGCGCGTTAGCACCGGCCAGTAGGGGGTTTCCGGTTCCGCCTCAGGAACAGCGCCGGTGGCAAGATTGATGCTGGGGGTGTCGTTTATGAATGCTGTTTCGGGGCAACATAGAAGTGAATTGCCGTGTTCCAAGCACCAATTTACTCCCCGTAATTGATGGCCCCTCTGCCAATAGGAGTATCCCCAGCGAGCGTGCTGACTAGCTGCGCATTGTGGGCAGAAATAGGCTCCGGGTTTTTGTGTCAGTTTCCACCACTGCTTGATGCGGGCATTGAGTTTTTGGGCGCCGTGAGCATGACCTGCAAACTCGTATGTGATGGCGCTGTGCGCAGGAATGAGCGTGTGGCTCTGAACGAAGTCCTGGACATTTGTTTTTGCTGCGAGCGCCAGCGCTTCTATCCGTTGAATGCGGCTGGGTGGTAGCTCGAAATAATCAATCAGTGCTTCGACCGTCTGAGTTGGCGTGCCAAGGAAATTGAGGATATGAACTCGTCCCCAATAGCCAAGCACGAACTCATCCGGCATCACGGTGGGCAGGATAGTCATAGGATTGCGCTCAGCTTGAGGCGCATGAGGGATGCGCTCAGAGACTCAGCGGGACATTGAATGGTTGGATTGCCGAACGGCAGCTCTCCCCATTCTACGGTACTTACGCTGGAGCTCTGGGGGAGTCAGGCAGCGATTTTTTGGCTGGCGCTGAGTCTTTGGTCTGCTACGCAGTTCACCGCTTGTTTTGACATCTGTGACTTAAACAGCTGGAACAATGCGAAGCGGGCTTCGGCTCCCACAAAGCCTTCCGGCTGCTGACGCACATGCTCCTCTACAAGTTCAAATGCCTGCCGTTCTATGCGGTATTGCTCGCTACTGGACTGTTGTCCTATCGACGGTAAATCACAGAAAAGGACTTTGGTGAGATTGACGCCTGCGTGGGCTATCGCGGCCAGGTAGCGCACGGTTGGCGAACTGGTTTCACGCTCGTACTGGCTTTGTGCCAAGCGTTTAATCCCGCCAATTTCAGCCAACTGAGACTGACTTAGCCCCAGCCGTTTACGCTCTTCGGTGAGACGTATGCCAAAACCGTCGGGAATTGTAGAGATGAGTTTGGACATGTGCGACCCCCTGCCCAAGAGTGGACACAGCTATGGCTTAGTGTGGTAATGTGCATGTATTAACATGCAATTATGGTGAAATCCATGTTTAATATACCTCAAAGCATACATTCTGTCAAGTGCGTACGTGCCGTTTTTGAGGATAGCGGGATTTCAGTTGCCGAGTGGGCGCGGGCCAAGGGGTTCTCGACATCGCTTGTGTACCAGGTCCTCGAAGGCCGCCGGAAGTGCATTCGGGGTCAAAGCCATCAAATTGCAGTGGCGCTTGGCATTAAGCAAGGCTCCATCGTTAGCATCCAGGAATTAATAGCCCGCCTGGGTTGAACCCAGGTTACCAAGAACAAGGTCAGGAGGAAACTGGAAATGTAGAAACGAAAAACCGGACTCACCTTTCGGCTTATCCGGCTTCGCCTGCTTGCGCAGGAAATACTGACTGTTGGCGCTCTCAGTATCTCCAAACCAATCAGGCGAGTCAAGGCTTTGTTGCATCTTTTTTCATGCGAACTTTGCAAGGAAGGATGCGTTAAGCCCAAGAAAATATTTGATTTGGAGATAACAAACATGCAAGTTGACCATGTGCTGCCTCAGCATCAACCCCTTCCTCAACGTCAGTGGCCACAGGCTGAAGAAGCTCCCCCTGAACCAATATCCAGAACTCAGCGGAGCCCGAATGAAAAGCGACTGAGGCGTATCTCGACGCGCCAGAAAAACCCTACCTGGGGAAAAGACTACATTCCCTCAATTCTGGCTGTGCGCGGTGAAGCGCCATCAGTTTCCCATGCGTTGACAATTACCCCCGAAAAACTGGATGGTCGTGAGGTCCATCTGCTTTCGTTGGCCGAATGCTCTGCGGCCATTCTCGGTTTATACCATCCTGATTCTGTTGGACTCCAAGAGCAGAGAGCTTTCTCCCGCGGCGGGTGTCCTCATCCCTTGCACAATTTCGAGCCAGCATCCCCCGTAGGCCTGCGCCCACTTAAAGGTATCGTTGATGTCGCCGACCGGCTCGGTTACCTCGAAGCGCTACCAAAAGTAAAAATCAAGGATGCTGAAGCTGTCGGCGGCTGTCGTTGGGTGGTCTTTCCATTCATTGGTGACCTGCTCTGGGCAATGCGGGCGAAAGATGGTCGTTACTATTGCCTAAATTGGTCAGTCAAGGACAGCGAGGACGCATTCAAACGACCACTCGAGAGCAAGCGCTTTATCACTCCCACGGGGAAAGTGGCAGATGGGATATTGGTACGACATGAACTCGAGCGTACTTATTACCAGGATGCGTCAATTCGAACGGTTTTCCTGGCGGCTGACGCCATTGACCCGCATGTCAGCGCCAACCTCCGGCAATTGTTCCTGCATCATAAACGCAAGGTTTGCCTTCCGTCGGCAGAGCAAGAAGCACTGACTGAACGCTTCAGAAATTGCCTCGAGAGTGGCGTTCCTGCATTCGACCTCATCGTTCGGTTGACCGGTGCCGGAAAATATTCTCTTGATGACTGCCGGAATGTTCTCTACCAAGCTATTTGGAACCGGAGACTAAGGGTCGACCTTTTTCGCCCCATTTTGATTAACCGTCCATTAAATCCGGAAACGCAAGACGCCATTGAACGATATGCGGATTGGTTCTCGGAGGCGGCGCCATGCTAATCGGAACCCGTCTAGTAGCACCCGAAGGATTCGGCTCGTTGCCCAAAGATGTGGCGTACCATTTTCTGAGCAACCACCAAGCTTCTGACAGGGTAATGTTGGTTCGATTTAGCTGGTCCGGGAAGGGAACTCCAGCGGCGCAATTGATTTCTTTGGTGCGTAGCGAATTCGAGGCGGCGGTTGTCGGAAAAGAAATTGTTCCAACGGAAATCCAGCCAACTCTTCCGCCTTGGCTTGAGTCGCTGAAGGGTGAAAACCTGGGAGCTAGGGACTCCAACCGCTTGCGAGGGAGAAAGATAGGTTCGGAAAGTGCGAAGGGAAAGCGGCTGCATGCCGACCGTATTGACCAGCGCTTACTCTATATCGCTCGGGCGCTTGAAGACATGCCAAAAATTTTATTGGCGGATGACGTGGAAGGTGCAATAAATCAATACGCACGCCAGGCAATACCGCCGCAAAACGAAACGAGATTTCGTCTGTGGCTTCTTACTTATATCGCATTTGGCTGCAATTATTGGTCACTACTCCCTCCTTTTCACCATGCGGGTCATTGGGACCGGAAGCTATTCGCTCCTAAGAAAATGGGGGCGCCATCAAAAGCCCACGGAAAGCGCTACGGCTTTGGCATGTCTGAGGAAATGGCCAAGCGTTGTAAAGAGGCCTATGCCAAATATCTTGCCATTGGCAAGTCAATGAAGGCCATTTATGAAGAATCAATGCGCAAGGAATTTCGCTGTAAAACGCTGGAACAGCCTTCTGGAATGAAGGTTTACATGCACCCCCAGGGTTTGCCATTTCCGACGCTACGGCAGTTTCGTTATGAAATTGGAAAAGCCTTTGGGATTGAAACCGTTCAGAAAAACCGCTATGGCTCGGCTCGCCACCGCAACCGGTTAGTACCCTCAAAAGGTAATTATTCGGCGGATGTCGCAAATCTCATGGAGAAAACTGAGTCGGACGGCTATTTCCCGGCAGAGCTTCCCAAGGGGTATTTGGAAGGCAGCGTTCTCAAGCCGCTATGTGTGGTAACCAGCAGAGACTTGTTGAGTGGGGCCAAACTTGGAATTGGGTTCTCATTCGGCGAAGAGCGTGGAACCGCATATCGAATGATGCTGTTTTGTATGGCTGTTCCGAAGGACTATTTCTGTCGTCTTTGGGGAATCAAGCTCAAGGCTGGAGAGTGGGCGAATCAAGGCTTACCAGCGCATTTCAAAGTGGACAGGGGGCCTGGTTCAAGCCTGAATCTTGTCGATGAGAAGGTTAAGCCAGTCGTCCGTAACCTCGTTGAATCGTGGTCAGGGCAGTCAAAAGCTACCGTAGAGTCGTCGCACCCTCGCGATGTTAACTTTGAGGGGCAGCCCACTTACTTTGAAAGCGATTACACGGTGGTTGCTCTGTGCCGGCGCGAAATTGGACGACTGGTCAAATATAACCACACGGCAGACATGTCGGCGCGGATAGAGATTGATAGAGAGTTGGCATTTATTCCACCGATGGCACATGCGTTATGGAACCACTACGATGAAAGGTGCAGAAATTCTGCAATCCCAATCAGCATAGACGATGCTGTCCGGGCTTTTCTGACGCCAGTCAAGCTTAAAGTAAGCAAGGACGGAGTATTCCTCGATGGACGACGTTACAACTCGAAGGAGCTTCGAAAGTGCGGATTGCTCGACCGAATCGCTCGTTCAGGGAATGGAGAAGAGGTATTCGGAGGTTACATGATGGACCTCTGTATTCGGCATGTCTGGGTAGAGGTTGACCGCCAGCTATTGCTACTCGATGCCCAATTGAAAATTCGCGAAGATGATGAATTGCTATACATGTCGTTTACGGAACTCCAGCAGTGGAATGAAGCTAGGTCACAAGTGGCTTCTGCGTTTAGGGTCCATGAGTTGGCGGCAACCAGCGATTTTATTGAGCGTTTTGAGTCACAAACGGGTGACAAATGGCAAGAAGGGAAGCGAAAGTATGGGAGCCCGAAAAAGGGCGCTGCGGCACACCAGGAGGTCATGGATGTGCGGCAACACACTGCACAGCGTAAATCACTGTGACAGCACCAACCGGAAATCCCTGGGCCGAGCGCTTTATTCCGCTTTTGAATAGGGATGAAATTCGGCGAAAAGTCGAGGTGCATCCTCGACTTTTCGCCGATTATGAGCAAATGTCGCTGGTAGAGGCGACTAAAGGGCTTGAGAATCGATTCAAGGAAGCATTTTTCGCCAGCAACCAGTGTGTTGACATCTTGTATGAGTGGATTGGGCTCGCTCTTGAACACTGCCGGCAGCATTATCACGACCAGAAAGAATTCTCGGGCGTAGTCCACAGCAAAGAAGTGCCTCTGCCTGAATTTGCTTTCCCGATGTGCCTGACAGGCGTGGCTGGTGCCGGCAAGAGTCAATTGCTTAAAGCGTTGGGCCGCCTCATGCCCATGAGGTCATCTATTACAGGCATAGACAACACAAAGTTCGTACTGGAAAGCCATCGGGTTTTGACTGTCAAGGTTAAAGGGTCTGCGACGGTTATTCTGGAATCTCTGACAGGGCAGAATGGGGGAATATCTGAGCTGACGAATGTGGCCAGAAAGCAGGCTTACCGAGATGGCTGGGCGTTCCTTGGAATTGATGAATTTCAGTTCATTACACAAAGCGATAAGGCCAACACAAAGCTGATGCAGGTCTTGATGTCAGTTTGCTATCTCGGCATCCCAGTCGCTTACGCTGCAAATTTCAGCATGCTGCACAAGTTGCTTCGCCGTAATCAGGAGGATAGGCAGCGGCTCTTGGGGAATGTTTGGGGGTTGTTTCCTGAGGCGCCCACAAGCAAGGATTGGGTCACCATGCTGGAGTGGCATAAACGCATTGCCCCTGATGTTTTTGTGTTCGATGCGATGACCGATGCTCAGGCAATCCATCAATTGACAGGCGGCATCAATCGAGCCGAAAACAAGCTACTTGAAGTCGCCTTTCGTCGTGCGCTGGAAAGTGGCAGAGCCGTTGGCCTGCGTGAGCTCGAAATAGCATACAAGTCGCGGGATTATGCCGTTTACAGAACGGATATTGAGATTCTGTCGAAACTGCCTATCTCCGCTGCATTGCAAAAGACCCACAAAGACCTCTGGTGTCCATTCGACATCAAACCACGCTTCGATTCCGAGGAAGTATTTTCGGTAAGACGGCAGGAACGCGTGGGTGAGGCTGCCATTGAGGCGTCACTGAATGCAGCGGAGCGAAATGCGTTGAAGGCACATGCAGCCCGTTCATCGCCAAAGCAAAAGCCGAAAGCCCCAAAGGTTGTTCCTATAGACAAGAAGAAATCACTGGCAGAGCAACTGAAAGAGGATGCTGCTTGGTTTGAGGAGGACTTTTAGGCTCACCCAAGAATTTTCTGCCTAAGCACCACACCACATTGCCATCGACACCTCTTATTTGGCCTTAATTCTGCCTAAAACGGGAGTTTCAATTGCTGAATTTCTGGTGCCACACTTCAACATGAGCTTCGAGATGGAAGGCCCCCCATGATTCTGTATTTGGATTTCGACGGCGTCGTCCACGCTCTGGGTGAACCTGCACTCAACGACAACTTCAAGCTGCTCGACAACCCCAATCTATTCAAATGGCTTCCAATCCTAGAGCAGATTCTGGAGCCCTATCCGGAAGTCCGAATTGTTATCTCGTCGGATTGGCGAAGGCTCTTCGATGACGACAGCTTGAAACGGCTACTTGGCCCGGCCATATCCCATCGATTCGCTGGCATCGTAGAGGTAGCAGAAAAGTCGCGGGCAAATGAGATTCTAATGGATGCTGCGCAACGTGGTCTGACAGACTGGTTGGCTCTGGATGACCACCCAACGGTGGTCGAAGCGAGTCGCACGGACATTCGCTTTATTGTGTGCAAGCCTGAAACTGGATTGAGCAGTCGCACGGTTCAAGCCACTTTGAAAACTCGGCTGAACGCCCTTCTGAGCCCGCTGTTGGGCCAGGTGCGCGGACGATAGCTCAGGGGACACCACATGGCCAAGGAGCAAAAGGAGATGATATGGAAATTCTGGTTCTGAGCCTTGTGGCAGGCATGGTGGTCGCGGACGGCATTTGGTTAGCTACCCGGGAAACAAAGCCCGCCAGCCGCCGCCATGGGCAGCGCCGCGCTATAAAAAATAGTTGAATTCATATAATTATTGAAACCCGTTATAACTTTTCATGTGAGACTCAACCAAATCTGGCGCCGCCCTCGTAGCCTCCTGCCGTCAGGCCAGAACCGCGCGATACAGTATCGGGCGCTAGCAATTGAGGCGTGAGCATGAAACAAGCGAAGAAGCGCGCTTCTCCCACCCTTGCTAGGCTCACAGCCAGCACTCGGCGTGCGGGCCGTGCAACATAAAATCAGCGTTGGGCTACGTTGGCGCGTCGAACCGGCGGCTCGACAAACATAAAATGGGGACGCTAACCCAGTTATTGGCTGAGATGCCCGAGCGGTCACCTGTGGACTTGGCTTGGGAGAACCTGACACCCATGGGCCAAGAAGTTGTCGGCTGCAGTGAGCCATCTGCAGCTGACCAGATGCGTGCGCTGATGGAGAACGCGCCGCCGGTCGACATCTCCACTAAGGCACTAAGAGCGCTAATTGTCGAGGGGCGCGACTAGCCAATAGAGGGTAGCACCGACGGCAATCGACCCAATGCTGCCTCATGACAAAAACAAGCTAAGCGACGGCTTAGTGCTTCTAAGCAGCCCGTGCACCTAGACTACTGGGTGGCTGGTTGGGGGCCAGTCCATGTGCAACAGAGGGGGAGTAAGCATGAAACAAGCGAAGATGCGAGGTTCGCCGACATTGTTGAGACTACTATTGAGCGCTGCGCACGCGAATAGGGCAAGAAATACGGCTCCAGGCTATGTACAAAGTAACTTATATAGCATCATTTGGACTACTATCAGCTAGTCCACTCTTGGTATCTGTATGAATAAAATAATTAGAAATCTTGGGATGCCGTTGGCAATTGTTGCTGCCTCCGGGTCAGTTGGCGCAGCATCAATTATCGGCTATTCACCGGGAGCCTACGGGTCATTCTATACGGTGGACCTCGCCTCAGGGACCCGCACCCTGCTAGGTTCCGGCACAGGCTTGTCGTTCCAAGGCTTCGAGTACGCGCCGGACGGAACATTGGTTGGCTATTTGCCGGGAGCCCACGGGTCGTTCTGGTCGGTGGACCTCGCCTCGGGGACCCGCACCCTGATGGGCTCCGGCACTGGCCTATCGTTCCAGGACTTCGAGTACGCGCCGGACGGAACTTTGGTTGGCTATTCGCCGGGAGCCTACGGGTCGTTCTGGTCGGTGGACCTCGCCTCGGGGACCCGCACCCTGCTAGGCTCCGGCTCTGGCTTATCGTTCCAAGGCTTCGAGTACGCGCCGGACGGAACATTGGTTGGCTATTCGCCGGGAGCCTACGGGTCGTTCTGGTCGGTGGACCTCGTGTCTGGGACCCGCACCCTGATGGGCTCCGGCACGGGCCTATCGTTTCAGGACTTCGAGTACGCGCCGGACGGAACTTTGGTTGGCTATTCAACTGGAGCCTACGGGTCGTTCTGGTCGGTGGACCTCGCGTCTGGGACCCGCACCCTGATGGGCTCCGGCACGGGCCTATCGTTCCAAGACTTCGAGTACGCGCCAATGGGAATTCCAGAACCCGCGACAATTTCTCTCATACTGGCAACACTAATCGGACTACTAATTACCCGACGCCGAACTTCAAGCTAGAAACTTACCCGCCGGAAATCCGCTAGGTCATCTAGACGACCGACGCTATTGAGTCGGTGAATATGAGCCTGCACAAGCTGACTAAGAACCGGGGCTCGTTTCCGAGCGATGAGGCGATGTTGAAGCTGTTCTACCTGGCGCTCAACAACATCAGCGAGAAGTGGACGCTGCCCATCCGCGATTGGAAGGCTGCGCTGACCCGCTTTACCATTCAGTTCGGGGAGCGTCTTACTCTGAACTAAGTTCATCCCTGGTTACACAAAAATTCGGACACGCCCGTCAGCTAAAGAGCCATGTCCTCTGGCTAAGGTGCGTATTACTTGAATTGCACCTCTTCTCGAACTGTTTCGCGTTGAGATATAGCCCAACCGGTGCCGTCGCATTTGCCACATCCACCGTTGACTCCACCGTCGCCCCCGCAACGAGAGCAAACGTCACGAGATTCTACCGTCACCGAAACTTCTTTGACTTCTGCTGCACCAAACCGTTCTGCATATGCCGCTTCGAGCAATCTGAGTTTCCGAAGACTTGTCTCGGTTTGGTCGACTTGCTGCTGCAATTGAGTTTTTACTTTTTGAACATGAGCCCACTCTGCTTCAATGGACTCTAGGCGTGGCTTCAATCTTGACTCAACTTCTGCATCAACATGCAGCCGCAGCTTTGATAGTTCTTGTTCCAACTGCGCTATTCGCGTTTCTTTTTCTTTCAATTCATGAGCCAAGCCTGGCGATTTCAGAGGGCTACCACCTACAGGCTGTCCATCTGGACCTCGTACGTAAAATTCACCAGACTCGTCTCTGCTGAGAATGGAACCGGGATTACGTTTGGCAACTTCAGAGGCTTCTTGATAATTCATAGGAGTGCCATATGGCTACGAGAAGGTTCATCCTAGTTCAATCCCCGTGCATGAGTGTCATACGCTCTCGCTTAACCTCGTGCTGCTCCTCGGCCTCGTCGTCACGGAAAACAATTAGCGCCACGGTTGGCGACTTTATGGCGACGACCATCCCCTCTTTATAAGAGTTTTCGCACTTAATTAGCACTTGAGAACCAATGCGAGCAATTACTGGTAACAGGTCCTTAGTGGGAGACATAACACCTGAAAGACCCCATACAACCCACTTCATCCTCATCTGTCATGTTTTCTCCAATTTCAAATAATGCAAATATCCTAGCACGGGTGCTGGCTAGAATGCTGAGCTGTCCGAAATGAAAGACTGGCAGGTATAGCTCTTCCGGCAGGTTTCGACCCATTGCCGTCATTGCCAACAAATGGAAGCTGCCGTTCGCCGGTCGGTCAAGGGAAGCAATAGCGGCCTTTCGCCGGCCCGAGTCTGGTTTTTCTCCTGACCGGCAGGTATCCGCTAAAGTCCGGCCATTGAAGGTGGCGACTTGGATTTCAGCACCCGGCCAGAAGCGGACGGTTTCCTGTCAATATCAGTAGTCACTTGAATTTCCGGTTAGCTCTGATACCCGCCGCGAAGCCTACGCCAAACTCCGGTGTATCAGTTCTTTAAGAATTGCGCAGAGAATAATGAAAATAGAAAAAGCCAATATCGGTCATTCCAAGAACGATTGAACTTGGGCTGAAAATATCTTCGGCTGGCGGACTCAACGAGCCACGGAAACCCGTCTTGGTTTTAAGCTTGCGTTAAGATTAGTTGACTATATTAGTTGGATATTTCACCCATGCCACAGGAGAACCGATGAAAACCATATTCGCTGTAGTTCTGACTGCCATTGCGCTTGGAGCTTCGCCCAATATCCTCGCAGCTGAAAGTTCCGCACACAACCATAGCCATGGGAGTGCCGAACCGACAAAGCTCCACCTTAACGCTGGAAAAAAATGGGCAACTGATGAGCCGCTGCGTCAGGCTATGAACGACATCAATCAAGCGATGGCGAAGGCAATACCGGCGATTCACAAGAATCAATATGGCAACGACGACTATCAAGCATTAGCGACGACAATCAGTGAAAAGGTGGCTTATGCAATACAGAATTGCAAACTCGAAGCCCAGGCTGATGCGATGCTTCACTTGGTTATTGCAGACCTGATGGAAGGCGCCGAGACCATGAGAGGAAAAACTTCAAAGTCGCAACACGATGGCGCGGTGCAAGCACTTGAAGCTCTGAAGGCATATGGGAAATATTTCCAGCATACGGGTTGGAAAACCGCCAAAGGCTGAAAAATCATGATGCACCAGGGATGAACTCTGATTGACTAGACTTCTGCAAATAGTTAGCCACCAATACTTGCAGCCAGGAGAGGCGGGCAAAACGGACGCCGCATCTGATTTCGCTTGAAATAGGGCATTGTCTGCCCGCCTATCTGAGACTCAGCTCGGAGCCTGGCCTTTTTCTTCAAAGGTTTTGCCATCGCGAATGTGGTAAATCCGCTTGAAGGTAGGAATGATTTTCTCATCGTGGGTCACCACGATGATGGCCGTATTGAACTGCTGCGCCATCTGGTTGAGGATGCGCACGACGCTCAAGGCGCGTTCACTGTCCAAAGGTGCGGTCGGCTCATCGGCGAGGATGACGGGCGGCTGATTCGCCAGGGCCCGGGCAATTGCCACGCGTTGTTGCTCCCCGCCCGACAGTTGCGATGGCTGGGCCTTGGCGCGGTGCCCGACATCAAGCGCTTCAAGCAACTCGAGCGCACGCTTTCTCGATTCACCATTCGGTCTGCCTGCCAGCATGGGTAACAGGGCCACATTGTCGATGACATCGAGGAATGGAATCAGATAGGGAGCCTGAAATACGAACCCGATTCGGTCGCGGCGCAAGGCGCGCAGGTCCGGAATCTTCCAGCCATTGTCGTAGATGACCTCATCACCCAGGGTCATCTTGCCGGTTGTCGGCTCAATCACCGCGCCCAGGCATTTGAGCAAGGTGCTTTTTCCGGAACCAGAGGGGCCAATCAATCCCACCACCTCCCCGGGAGCGACGGTCATATTGACGTCTTTCAAGGCGTCAACTGCGGTATCGCCCTCACCGTAGCGCTTGCTCAAACCTTCGATGCGAATACCAAAACCGTCCATCTCATCCTCCAATGGCGGTGGCAGGGTCGACACGCAGGGCAGCCCGAATCGCCAGCGTGCTGGCCAGCGCGCAAATAACCATGACCACCACAAAGCCGCGCGCAGCATCGCCGGGCTCCAGCAGAACATACTTGGGAAAGAATGGCGCCCATACGGTTGCCGAAACCTTGCCAACCAGAAAGCCGATAAGCCCCAGGCCCAGCGCCTGCTGAAGAATCATGCCGGCAATGGTCCGGTTACGCGTGCCTATCAACTTCAACACGGCAATCTCACGAATTTTGCCCAAGGTCATCGTGTAAATGATGAAAGCGACGATGGCCGCGCTGACCACCGCGAGAATGACCAGAAACATCGCGATTTGTTTGGCAGAAGTAGCAATCAGCTTGGACACCAGAATTTCTTCCATTTGAAGCCGGGTGAAAGCCTGCAAGTGCTTCCAGCGCCTGACTTCATTTGCGACGGTCTCGGGGTGACTTCCTGGAGACACTTGGACCAGCACGGCATTGACGTTGCGATTCGCGTTCTGCGATGCCTGGATGGCCTCGAGCAAACCCGGCACGCCTGGGCGATTCAACGTCGGATTGGCCGTTGTTCTTGCCCGCTCATTGAGGATGGCATCGTTGTCCTTCAGGAACTGTGCCTCCTGTGCATCCTTCAGCGGAATGAAGACCATGGGGTCGCCGCCGGACGAAACCATGCGTTTGGTCAGGCCGACGACCCGGTAGTCGTGCCGACGAATCCGAATTCTAGCGCCCAGTTGGAACCCGGTTTTGACGTCGGCGACGGCCTCGTAATGGTTACGGGTAATGTGACGTCCGGCAATCAGGTAGCCGGGCTCTCCCGGCTGCCCTGGCTCGAAACCTACAACCATCGCACGCACATCGGTATTGTCCAGACGAACCTGCATGGTCAGATAAGTCACGTTGGCGGCGCGAGCCACGCCCGACAGGCTCAGCATTGAACGGTACACGTCATCATGGATGCTCGAGGACTCCGCATACGGCCCCTGCGTGTCCTGCTGAACGACCCACAAGTCAGCGCCACTGTTGTTGAGCAGCGCCTTGGCATCATCGACCATACCTCGATAAACTCCGGCCATGGTCAGCGTCACGCCAATCAGCAAGCCAAGACCGATTCCGGTCAACACGAACTTCGACCAGGAATGCAGGATGTCGCGCCCGGCCAGACTTATCACTGGCGTTGTCCTGCCAGTTGTTCGACAACTTTGACACGGCTACCTTCAGACAGCTCGCGCTCGCTGAAAACGATGATTTCGTCACCTGCGCCAAGTCCTTCCAGTACCTGCACCGCACCATCCAGGGTGCTGGTGCCGAGTTTAATGGCGACAAAGACGGGCTTGCCATCGCGTAGTTTCCAGACACCAGAACCCTCAGGCATTTGTTTGATGGCTGCATTGGGCAGTGTCAGGCCAGATTGATTGGCTGCCGTTTGAACAGTCACCTCGGCCATCTCGCCAATGCTCAGGCCAGGAGGAATCTGGTCGAAGGTAATCAGGGTGATGCGCTCCTCGGTCACGCTGTCACTGACCGGTTCAATCCTGATTACCTTGCCGGTTAATGGCATTCCCGGATTGCTGCGCAGGGCAATGCTTGCGGCTTGTCCAGCAGCCAGGCCGCGGGACCGCCCCTGGTCCAGCCGGACCTTGACCCAGAGACTGCTGGGCTCTATCAACTTGAGCACTGATTGCCCTGCAACGACTGTCGAGCCAGCTTCAGCATCACGGCTGGTCAGCACGCCGTCAACGGGTGCGACCAGGCGCAGGTTATTCCGTTGCTGCCGTAAAGCATCCTGGTCGGCCTTCAGGCGGATGACTTCCTGCCGGGCACTTTGCAGGTTGGCATCACTTGCATCGACGGCTGCCTGAGCCGAGGTCAGTTCCTGTTGTTTGCTCTCAACTGCACTCGGGCTGACGAAATGCTTATCGCCGAGGTCGCGATAGCGTTTCGCATTCAAGCCGGCAATCATCTGGCGGGCCAGAACATCCTTGCGCTGAGCGTCAGCCGCCAAAACCGCGCTGGATGCCCGGGCGTATGAGGCTTCAAGCGAACGTAGTCGTTCGTCCAGGTCGACTGGGTCGATTTCTGCCAGCAGTTGCCCGGCCTTGACCTGTTCACCCACATCGACATGAACTGCTTTGACGCGACCAGCAGCGGTGGGTCCAATAAAATAGCTGCGTCGCGCTTCGACCGTGCCAATGCCGAACAGGGATGATGACAGACTGCCGGCTTCGACCCGAGTGATGGTGACTTTGGTCGGCGCTAGGGGGCCTGAGCGGGCGACCACAAAGCCAAATCCAACCAGAAGAACCACTGCAAAAGCCACCAGGCCAAACTTGCGACTGAGAAGACTATCGAGCTTCATGACTTGACCCCAAGGGCGGCAAGATAAAGGTCCAGAACGCCGACCGCCTGTTGCACCATCTGCTCAGTGTGGCCGCTGAGCATGGATTGAATGACCAAGCCCTGAATGGCACCAAGGAACAGGGCTGCGGCCGCTGCGCAATCGGCATCGGCGCGAATCAACTTCGCCTCAATAGCCGCGGCCAGGGTTTGGGAAAGGGTTTGCCGATAGCGCTGCATGATTTGCTGAACCCGCTGCTTGACGGGGGATGAAGCAGGTTGCTGAAGCTCGCCAAAAATGAGGCGAGGCGCTCCGGGGTGTGCTTTGGCAAAGCCGACGTGAGCCATGAACATGGCCTTGAGGGCAGTCAGCGCATCAGGGGAGCGCTCCTTGGCAGCTAGGAGTTCGAACATCAAATGCTCATCTATCCATTCGACCACGGCCAGGCGGATGGCCTCCTTGGTGGCGAAGTGCCGAAAAAGCGCCCCTTGAGTAACCCCCATGGCTTTGGCAATGTCCGTAGTCGTTATTTCGGCAGGGCTGCGCTCGGCCGAGAGCCGAACCATGGTGGCGATGATTTCTGCCTGGCGTGACTCGGTGGTTTGACGAGGGTTGATAGACATGGGCGCTTGTAAGTATTAAATCACTTACTAGTATAAGCGCCTAATTCATATTTTCCTAATATGCTTCACGTAGCGTGCAACCCAGGGTGACCTATCGCTTACCTGAATTTGTTGACATGGCACCAGCGCATCAAGCTAATTCAAGAGTGCACGTCAAAGTGTTACCAGAAAATCGTGCGCTAGCTCGAGTTTTGATTCAAATCAAACTATGATTTGCGCATTGTCATTTGCCTCGGGACGAATATGCGCGACCACAAGTTAATCAGCCTCGAAAGCCATCTGGCTCACTTGCCCTTGTTTGCTGGCATGGCTGCCAGCGATATCGAACACATTGCCAGTTGCTCCAAGCTTATCCACGCGCAAAAAGGCGATGTACTCTTTCGTGCCGGAGATGCTTGTACGGGCTTTCATCTTCTGGTTTTCGGCCAGGTCAAACTAGCATTCACATCATCTCAGGGCAACGAGAAGATTGTGGAAATAATTCAGCAGGGTCAAAGTTTTGGCGAAGCCATTATGTTTTTGGACCGGACCTATATTGTCTTTGCTCAAGCGCTGCAGGATTCGATGCTGATTCATGTCCCCAAGGAAGCCATACTGAATGAGTTGGAACACGACTACGGCTTTACCAAGAAGATGCTAGCCGGGTTGGCAAAACGCACACACGACTTGATGACGGACGTCGAAGCCTACTCGTTGCAGTCGGCCAAGCAGCGAATTATCGGATATCTGATGACTGATGTGCCTCAGGCAGCAATAGACACAGACAAACTGGAGTTTGAGCTCACTGCAGGCAAAGGGGTCATTGCCTCACGCCTCAACATCACTCAGGAACACTTCTCCAGGGTATTGCACGACCTGTCGGATAGCGGGCTGCTTGAGGTGCATGGCAAGAAAATTCGGATTCCGAGCGTGTCCAAACTCCTCAAATCTCAAGACAACCCGTAGCGGTGAGAGCATCGCTAGTAACGACTGAAGGCTGTTCAGGGTCGAGGGCTGTCCTTCGTTACGGCAACTAGTTGGTATCGGCTAGGAGCCGGCCAGGAACTGCCGGTGAGCTATGTACGGTGGGCCGACTGCCTTAAGCAAACAACGGACATCGTCCTTCACAGTTAATACGGTGGCAGAGCACTGATAGAACGAAGTATGTTGCGCGTAATTTCTTGCCGCTTTGAGAGGTCATTCAGTCTGTTGGGCGTATCGATGTTCAGCGCAAAAAA
The DNA here is from genome assembly GCA_018828385.1 of Gammaproteobacteria bacterium. Taxonomy (GTDB): domain Bacteria; phylum Pseudomonadota; class Gammaproteobacteria; order Burkholderiales; family Rhodocyclaceae; genus Azonexus. Next base: position 258,396 of record JAHJVE010000008.1, read on the forward strand.
TACCGGTCCGGTTGGCCACTCGACCCAGCCTACCCACCAGCCAACCTTTCCACTCCAGCCGGTCTTGGCCCGCAATATCCAATCACGACCTGCCTCATTCACCATCACGTCCTTGATGAGCCGCTGATGCTCGACCGGGAATGGCAGTTCATTACGATAGAGATGACGCAGGAACGATATTTGTTCATTTGCCGAAATTGCTAGGTCGCCTTCGACCCAGAAAGGTTTGCCGCCTCCCGCAACTGCGTTGCCATACGCAATCTTTCGCATGTACTCAGTCTCACGCGCATCGCCAAGCTGCCGAGCAAATCGTTCGTAGACCCAGACAGTCGAATTACGCATCGCGGAGCGTAGGTTTTGGTCCTCATTCCACACCTCTATCGAACGCTTGATGCCATCCCAGGGAATTACCTGGAACTCATCACGGAGAATTCCCGCGTCAAGAGCAAACAAGCTATGAGGAATTTTGAAGGTTGAAGCCGGCGAGTAGCGACGCCCCGCGCGCTCCGAGTCGTAAACGAAAGCCACTTCCTTCCCATTGCGGTTGTCTACGACAACGATGGTGCCGTGCGCCTCGGCTGTAGTAAAGAAACTGGACCAGTCTGCGCGCTCTTGTGAAGCAGACGCAGCAAGCGTCCTAAACGCAAGGACAATTGATAGCGAAAAGAGAATTAGGCTACGTCGATACATCGCACTAATTGTAGCCGTCTAGCCAAGCTTGAATGACTGGTCTGTGCTTGATTGCAGCCGTGCTGCCTGAGAACTGTAACCGGCTGCAATGGGTCGGCTTGCGACAGGCCTCTCTTCAAATTGCCAGCCGGAAAGCGGCCAGTGAAATTCCGACTCCCGGAAGCGGCCAGTCGCCACTGAGCGCTCTCTAACCTGAGCAGCCATTACTGATAAATGGAAGCCGTCATTCGCCGAATTTTCCCGGAAGTGAAATTCTATTTCTTCAAATAACAGCTGTATTGCATATCAGAATCTAGGATATGGCCTACCCACCACTGCTCGAGATAATTTTGCAGGGTGGACTTGTCAATATTGCCATGCATTGCAACACACAGAAACTCTGTGAGCCATTCTCGGTATGCATCGTGTTCTTGTATTTGTTCTTGGAGACGAGGGTACCAGACACGACGGAGGACATCTTCTTCCAATTCAAAATGTCTTTCCGCGTAAAAAGCCAGTTCACTAAGGATGCTGTGGAAAGTCTCAATGCTGGCTTTGGTGCCATCACATTGGTATTGAGATACATGCTTGCATAGTTGCAATAGCTTCTGGTGCTGATTATCCAGAGTCGTGTTTCCTACGCTGTATTCGGGCTTCCATTCAGACAAATCAATCATGTCGTTCTTCGAGTTGGCAAAACCGCGTTCCATGATACGAAATATGGTGCAGCGCAGCATTGACTTGCGTCAAATGAATCATGGCTCTTATAAAGTGCAATTGACGTTAATGGCGTCAACTGCTCAATTGCTCAATTGCTGGAAACTAAGGTGGCGAAAGTTGGTTGCTCTATTGAAAGGCCACTGGAGAAGCACCGCAAAGCGAACAGGTTGCATTGGAGAAAAATCCAGAGGGACGGCTCATGGCCGGTTCGAGGCAATCAGAGGGCAATTAGCTCGCCGAACAGCGGACATTGGCCGAGCCTTGCCGAAACCTTCGGTATTGAAATTGGACGCCTACCTCGACCGGCGGTTCATGGCCGGTAGTGTGAGGTCGCCATCGGCCGCTTTGTGGCAGTCAGGTTCGAAAAACCTGGCTTTGGCTGACTGGCCGCTATCGGGAAACCGCTATGACCGTTTTGGGTCGCGAAGCGACTGTCATCTCTTAGTATTCATCGCTCGAAAGCGGTCGTTGCCTTCACTCAGAACGCAAAACCAAAATGCATCCGAGTGACTGAAGGTGCACGACTTCATCGAGAACCAATTCGCTGGCTTGAATGACCGACTTCCATTCGGACAATGTCCGCTCTCGACCTCGACAGCCGACGAACATCTGCAAGTCAAAGGAAGCGCTTGCGATGTCGGCGCCTGTTTCCGGCACGACCATCTCCAGCACCGCAACGCGGGCGCCACTGTTTCCGATAGCTTCACGTAGTAATTTCAACGCACGTATGCAGTTGCTGTCGTCAAAGCCGTGTAGGACAGCCGAGAGAAGATAGATGTCCCTCGGGCCAGTCGAGACAGGAATCGCCTCAAACAAATCTCCTGCCTGAAAGTGAAGGCGTTCGACACCTTCCGTATGTTGGTTAGCCCAGTACCTTTGGGCTTCTGCCACGACTTGAGGCCGGTCCACAATCAATGCAGTTAGCTTAGGGTGGCGTTTCAGAATGGCAAGTGCCTTGGCTCCACGTGACCCGCCAATATCGATAACTCGCTCAAATTGGCTCCAATCCAGGTCAGTGGCAAAACCATTACCAGCCAAGGCCTCAACGCTGTCCATGGCTTCTGAGAAAAGTTGGTCGAAGTCAGCGTGATGGTCCAGGTAATCAAACAAATCCTCACCATGACTGAGTCGGAATGGTGGTGTGCCGCTGCGAATACCGGCTTCCAACTGCTCGAACCAGGGACGGCTGATGGCTTCTGAGTTGTGCATCAGAATCATGGCCCTGACACTTTGCGGGTCGTCACTACGAAGACAGTTAGACAGCTTGTTGTTGCGGAAGACCATGGGAGCCGATTCTTCGAAGACCCCTATGGCCGCAAGCAAGCGCATTAGGCGGCCAAGAGCATCAGCATTGGCGCCGACCCGGCCGGCAAGTGCTGATGCATCCATGCTTTCCTTCCCTAAGACCGTGGCCACATCCAGTCGCGCTGCCACGAAGAGTGCCCTTGATTGCCAGTATGCCGAGCCAATTTGCACGAGCCGAAATGGTGCTGGGGTGACCTTATTGGGAATTGACTGAAGCCAGGAACCGAACTTCATTACCTTGGCGAATCGGCGCACCGAACCGATATTCATCTGGAGCGTCATAGTGCATTTCCTTGGCTACTTGGAACGACTGGTGCCAAGCCAGCCGAAAACAGGTGGCCGTTAAAGTTTGCGAGACGTTCCAAGAAAGCATCGTCCATGGGACGCTCCATCTGTTCTTCGAAAATGTCCTTGAGCAGCATTGGGGTCATGGCCAGACTGACGAATGCCAATCGCAGAATGTCGGGGTCGATTCCTGCCGCCATCTGCCCTTGTGCCTTCAAGTCGGCAACCTTGCGCGCACCACGGGTACGTCCGCGTTCAAGCAACTGCTGAATGAAGCGTCGGCCCGGACCATGATGGAGCGCCAACACTTTGAGGATTAGCTTGGGAAACTCAGGGCGGGCCGACATTGTTTTATAGTACAAGACCAGAAATTCGGCGAAACCTGCTGTCGAGGACAGGAGCGGCCCATCGAGGACATCCAGTAGTGGGCTCAAGGTCTCACGTATCATCTCCTCGTAAAGTCCTTCCTTGCTTCCGAAGTAGTAGCGAATCATGGAGACGTTGGCGCCGGCGGACTCCGCGATGCGTCGGGTGGTGACGTTGTGATAGTCATCGGCGAGGAAACAATCCAGCGCAGCCTTAATTAAGCGGCTGCGAAGTGACTCTGTAACATTCGGAATTTCCATGATTGGCTCGCATTGCTGTGATGACAATCAGGTTAGCAGGCGCGACGGACTAGCCTCTAGGGGTTTCGTCAATCAATACTGGGGGAACGATTGATTGCCAAGGTCCATTTCTGGGTAGGCCCCAGATGTGAATTCAGATGTAACAGCGACCGGCCGCTACTGGCCGGTTGCCGCCGATGCCAGAGACAGTCAACCACCGTATCCACTGGTAGAAAGGTCTGATGCGCCTTCGTTGCTGGGCCCGACGGACTTTAGCGTAATTTGTGGAGTGTGGCCCGCGACTGAGAAGCGCCTCGACAGACTTTGCACAAAATTTGTTAATTCCGGGGTTGTGTCAAATCAATGACTTGGTGACTGGCGTTTCGACAGACTTAATTGTTCGCTTTCATGATAGTAAACAATTAAGTCTGTCGGGAGAGGCCCCTATTTATCCTTCGCTGTGATTTTCTTCACTGACTGATTTTTTGCTTCGCCATAATCTAAAACCGAAGCGGGGAAGATGGCCGCTTGGTGACGTAGAAGCGAGGTGTGCGGTGGTCGTGAAGAACGAGAAGCGGAAGGGTGATGATCGTCGCCAACGCGAGTACGGGCCGCCCGACGGCTGGCTCGAGCGGCGCAAGCGTGTGGAGCGGCGGCAGCTTGAGGTTGACGAGATTCCGTTTTCCGAATGGTTGGCCTTGCGGCCGGTGCATGCCGAAACCGAGCCGCAAAAATAATCGGGTCACAGAACAAAAAAGGCCTCGCTGGATTGCGAGGCCTTTTTGCTGGTGGCTGTACCGGTCAGCTTTCGCGTTCGTACACTACGTCCGAGCGGCGATTTTCGGCCCAGGATTCTTCGTCGTGACCAGCCTTTTTCGGGTTGCTGGCCCCCAGGGTCTTGATGCTGATCTGGTTTTTGCCGGCCCCGTGTCTGGCCAGGATAGTGCGCACGTTTTCGGCGCGCTTCAGGCCGAGGTGTTGGTTGTACTCCGGGTTGCCGCGCTCGTCGGCATTGCCTTCGATACGCACGCGCGCCTTCGGGTGCTCGGCCAGGTAGCGGGCGTGGGCGCGTAGCGCCGGGTCGTAATCGGCCTTGATGGCGGCGCTGTTGAGGTCGAAGTAGACGCTGCGCTGGGTGCGCAGGCCGACCGGGTCCATTTTCATTGGCGCTTCGGGTGTTGCACTGGCGGCGAGCGGCGCGGGGCTGGCGGCCGGCAGGCTGGAACCCGGCTGCAGTTCGGCCGGCACGGGTTTGCCGAGCAGGCCGGGATGAACCTTGAGCGGGCCGTTTTGTGAAATGTGCTTGCTGGCCGGGATCTCGCCTTTGAAGGCGCAGGCGGAGAGGAGCGTGGAGAGCAGGAGAGCGATAGGCAGCGAGGCGCGCATTCTGATTTTTCGGCGGCGTATGGAAGGTCGAATCATAGCCGCTTGAAGCGCGGGGGAACAGTGTTTGCTGGCGATGCATTGCTACGGTCAACGGCGGGAATGCCGGCTTTCTTGTTCCGATCCCGGCTAAATCGGGCTGTCGGGGGGCGGGTGTTATAATCAGCGCCCCATTTCGTTAGCGCCTGCCCGATCCGGTGATTTTTACCCTTGGCATCAACCATCATTCAGCGCCGCTCGCCATTCGCGAGCGGGTAGCGTTTGGCGCCGACAAGTTGCCGCATGCCCTGGCCGACCTGACGCGTGATCGTCCGGTGCGCGAAGCGGCGATCCTGTCGACCTGCAACCGGACCGAGATCTACTGCTCCGCCGAATCGCCCGAAGTCGTCATCGACTGGCTGGCCCAGTATCACCAGGTCAGTCGCGATGAACTGGCGCCGTATGTTTATGCCCATAACCAGCCCGAAGCCATCCGCCACGCCTTCCGCGTTGCCAGTGGTCTCGACTCGATGGTCATCGGCGAACCGCAGATTCTCGGCCAGATGAAGGATGCCGTGCGTGCCGCCGAAGAAAACGGCACGCTCGGCACGCAACTGCACAAGCTCTTTCAGCGTTCGTTTTCGGTCGCCAAGGAAGTGCGCTCGACGACGGCCATCGGCGCCAATATCGTCTCGATGGCCGCTGCCGGCGTGCATCTGGCCGAACGTATTTTCGAGTCGATTGCCGGCCAGCGCATCCTGTTCATCGGCGCCGGCGAAATGATTGAACTGTGCGCCGCCCATTTCTGCGCCGGCCGGCCGAAACAGGTCACCATCGCCAATCGCACGGTAGAGCGGGCTCGCCTCCTGGCCGAGCAGTACGGCGGCACGGCCATTCGTCTGGACGAACTGGGCGAGCATCTGGCCGCTCACGACATTATCGTTTCCTGCACCGGCAGCCCCTTGCCCATCATCGGTCTGGGGATGGTCGAGCGGGCGATCAAGGCGCGCCGCCACCGTCCGATGTTCATGGTCGATCTTGCCGTGCCGCGCGATATCGAAGAAGAAGTCGGTCAGCTTGACGACGTGTTTCTCTACACCGTCGACGATCTGGCGCAGGTCGTCGAAAGCGGCCTGGAATCACGGCAGGCTGCCGTGGTCGATGCCGAAGCGATCATTGCCACCCGGGTGCAGGATTTCCTTGGCTGGCTGGCGTCACGTGACACCGTGCCGGTTATTCGCTCGCTGCGTGACTCGGCCGAGCGCATGCGCCGTCACGAGATGGAACACGCAATGAAGTTGCTGGCCAAGGGCGAGGCGCCGGAAAAGGTGCTCGAACAGCTGTCGCAACGGCTGACCAACAAGTTCCTGCACGCCCCGACGCAGGCGCTGAATTCAGCCGACCACGGCGAACGGACTGAATTGCAGTCCGCGGTAAGTCGATTGTTCCATCTCCACGCTGGTGACTGAAAGCCCGCTTTCCGGTTCGGCCCGGAGCAGGCAGTTTCGGCCGCTGCGCTTGGCCTGAAGCAGGGCGGCATCGGCCGCCTGAATGAGGCCGGATGCCGTGATGAAATAGGGCAGGGCGGCGATGCCGCAGCTGAAGGTGGCATGCACCGAACCGTGGGCGTGAGCGTGGGGCAGCGCCGAAAAATCCTGACGTATCTGGTCGAGCAACACGGTGGCCCGTTCCAGTTCGGTGTCGGGCAGGGCAACGATGAATTCCTCGCCGCCGTAGCGCCCGATCAGGTCGGTGTTGCGCAGGCGGCCGCGCAGCAGCCAGGACAGGCTGCGGATGACCTGGTCGCCGACCGGGTGACCGAAGCGGTCGTTGATCGATTTGAAACGGTCGATGTCAATCATGGCAACGACCAGGCGACCGCCCGGCAGGGCATCGTGCAGCAGGTGCTCGATCTGGTCCTTGGCTGTGGCGTGGTTGAGCAAGCCGGTCAGGCTGTCGTGGCGGGTCGAGTGCAACATTTCCCGGTAGCGCTGGATCTTGGTCTTGACCACCGCTGCCAGAATGATGGGATTGGTCGGCTTGGTCAGGAACTGGTCGCCACCGAGGCGCAAGGCCTCGACCTGCTGTGCAATGTCACTTTCGCTCGACAGGTAGATGACCGGCAGCGAGTGGTATTCGGGAATCTGGCGCAGGGCACTGGTGACTTCGACGCCATTGCAGAAGGGCATGTACATGTCCATCAGGATGGCGTCTGGCTTGTATTCGGCGGCCGCTTCGAGCAGCAGCCGGGGATCGCTGATGGCGCGGCTGTCGATACCGTGCTGGGATAGCGAGCGCCGAACGTGGGCGATGGCGGTGGCCGAGTCTTCGACGATCAGCACGCGATGCGTTTCCTGTTCGCGCGTCTGGGCCAGGTCGAGAATGCGCGACAAGACGTCGCTGACCGTGTCGCCAAGCGGTACACAGGCGTCGGCCCCAGCCCGCTGAAGGAGGACGATGCTTTGCAGGTTGCTGGGCACGGACAGGCAATAGAAATAGCTGCTCGGGAATTCGGTGCGCAAGGCCATGATGCTGGCTATCGCATTGGGCGGATAAGCCCGCCCCTCCTGCTCCGGGATGAAAAGGATGGCCAGTGGCGGCTCGTTTGAACTCGGCGTCTCACCCCAGCGGACGTGTTGGGGAGTGAAGCCAAAAAAGCTCAGTTGCTGGCTCAGCGTTTTCGTTACCGGATGGTTAGGGCGGGAGACGATCACGATCTGACGCGGTTGCTCGCAGGCGATTTCGCGCTCGGCAAGGTCGTCGGTCTGGCGCCTTGCAGGAGAAGTCGGCGCTTCGTGGCGGCGAAGTTCGGTCAGGATGATCATTAACTGCCGACTTATTGCGTTTGCCTGATCGTGCGGGATGGGGTGCATGGAACTGTCGCCGAAGAGCGTCAGGGCGGTGTTTTCCAATTCCTGGCAGGCGCGGACCAGTCCCGGCAGATGAAGGCGGGTGAGTTGCTCGGTCAGGCCGTTGAGCGACAGCGTGAATTCGACGAAAAGATCGACATCTCCCTCGGCGCGATAGTTTTCCCAGCGCGACTCCAGAGTGGCTGCCAGCGCGATGATGGAGGGAGGAATGTAGGGCATTTGTTGGTCAAATCCGCAATCGAACAATTATGCTCGGTGAATTCGCCCGTGGCAATCTCCTTCCATCGCCGACGAACGGTGTTCTCGGGTACCATTACGCCCCCTTGAACCATTTGCTGACCGGCTTGCGATATGAAATCGAGCATCCGCCAAAAACTCGAACTGCTGGTCGATCGCCTCGATGAAATCGATCGCATGCTGTCGGCGCCGAGCACGGCGGGGGACATGGATCAGTTCCGCAAGCTGTCGCGCGAACGCTCCGAAATCGAGCCGGTGATCGTCCAGTTCAACGCCTTTCGCCAGGCCGAAAACGATCTGGCCGAAGCCGAGGCGATGCGCGACGATCCTGAAATGCGCGATTTCGCCGAGGAAGAAATCGCCAGCGCCAAGGCCCGTTTACCCGAACTCGAAATCGAGTTGCAGAAACTGTTGCTGCCAAAAGATCCCAACGACGAGCGCAGCGTGCTGCTCGAAATTCGCGCCGGGACCGGCGGCGACGAGTCGGCACTGTTCGCCGGCGATCTGTTCCGCATGTATTCGCGCTACGCCGAACGCCAGCGCTGGCAGGTCGAAGTCATGTCGGCCAGCGAGTCGGAACTCGGCGGCTATCGCGAAATCATCTGCCGGCTGGCCGGCAACGGCGCCTATTCGCGGCTGAAGTTCGAGTCGGGCGGCCATCGCGTCCAGCGCGTGCCGGAAACCGAAACGCAAGGCCGCATCCACACCTCGGCGTGTACCGTGGCGGTGATGCCGGAAGTCGACGAAGTCGAGGACGTGAACCTCAACCCGGCCGACCTGCGCATCGACACCTTCCGCGCCTCGGGCGCCGGCGGTCAACACATCAACAAGACCGATTCCGCGGTGCGCATCACGCACATCCCGACCGGTATCGTCGCCGAATGCCAGGACGGCCGCTCGCAGCACGCCAACAAGGCCTCGGCGATGAAGGTGCTGGCGGCGCGCATCAAGGACGTCCAGGTGCGCGCGCAGCAGGCGCATATCTCGAGCACCCGCAAGAGCCTGATCGGTTCCGGCGACCGTTCGGAGCGCATCCGCACCTACAACTTCCCGCAGGGGCGGATCACCGATCACCGCATCAACCTGACGCTGTACAAGATCGCCGCAATCATGGACGGCGACATGGACGAACTGCTCGGCGCGCTGGCCGCCGAACATCAGGCCGATCTGCTCGCCGAGCTGGCCGAAACGAACGGCTGAGCGGCACGACCCGCGAAATTTCGGGGCGCCGGGCGGTCAGGACAGATTGCTACGGTCAACCGGAAAAAACGGCCAAAATTGAAATTCTGGCGCATCGCTCAGAAGCGCAGGTTCAGCGCCACGTTGAACGAACGCCCCTTGCCGGGAACCGACATGCCCCAGGGAATTCCGTTGGTGGTCATGGAATTGCCCTGGCCCAGATAAGCGCCACCCAGCGGCATCAGGTAAAACTGGTTGAGGGCATTTTCGAGGCCGATGTCGATGCGGGCGTATGTCCAGTCGTAGCTCGTGCGCAGGTTGAGCAGCGAGTAGTCGGAAGTCTGCACTTCGTTTCTGACCTGGGAGATGATGTCCTTGTTATCCACCCACAGGATTTCGGCGGTGTTGGTCCAGCCCGCCAGCCGGTGCACCAGGGCCATTTTCAGGTTGAGCGGCATCATGTGGTAAAGGTTGTCGCCGGTCGTCCGGTTCTTGCCCCTGACGTAATTGAGCGCGCCGCTCAGCGTCAGGCTGCCGAAACCCTCGCGGCGGCCGAGCAGGCTGTGTCCTGACAAATCGAAACCGTACAGTTGGGCCGACTGGTTGACGTACTGCAACGAGACATAGCCATTGGTTTTCGTCAGATTGCTGGCGCCGCCGCAGCCGGAGAGGTCGCAGCGCTTGGCATCGATGAAGTTGTCAACGTAGGTCAGGTAGGCGGTGGCCTTGAAGCCCCAGCTCGTCTGGTCGGCGGCATGCCAGTCGGCAGTGGTGCTGAAACTGTGGGCGACTTCCGGCTTGAGGTCGAGGTTGCCGATGTAGGCATTGCCGTCGCCGACGAAATTGTTCATCAGTGCCGCCATCGAGAAGGCCGACCACGGGTAGCGTTCGTAGAGATTGGGCGAGCGCGTTTTGCGGGCAAAGCCGGCCTCGTAGGTCTGCGTCGCATCGGCCGTGTAGCGCGAGAGCAGCGTCCAGTCGATGTTGTTGTCCTGGCGCCGGTGGTCGCGCGCATTAAAGCGCGCCGCGTCGGCGCCGTAGTTGCCAAAGCCCGGGGCGTAGCCCTGCACCTGGCCGGCATCCGAGGTCACGGTGTCGCTCCGCAGGCCGACCAGGGTCAGCCAAGTCGGCGTCCATTGCGCTTCCCACTCGGCGAACAAGCCGAGGCGGTCGCGCCGGCCATCGCGGATATTCCAGAAATCGTCGCCGGACATCGATCCGGGCACCGGGCCGAGCGGCGGCCACCAGTCGTTCAGCCGGTAATTCTGGAAATCGCTGCCAACGCGCAGCGTATCCGCCGGCGACAGTTCGATGCTGCCCTTGAGCATCCCGCCCAGGGTCGTCGCCTCGGTGTCCATCGGCATCAGCATGCCGTAGAAGCGGTCCTGGATCATGTCCATGTGGTGCTTGAGGTCCTGATGGAAGATCCGGGCTTCGAGCTGGCCCCAGGCGTACTGACCGGTGTAGGCCAGGTTCGCCAGCTTGTTCACGTTCGACGGCTGGTCCTTGTCCACCAGGTAGTTGGCCGGATCGGCCGGGTCGGGCGAACTGGCGATCATGTCCATGCGCTGGTTGGGGAAGCCTTCGTAATTGAGCCGCTGTTCGCTCACGCTCAGTTCGACCAAGTGGTCAGCGTAAGCCAGCGCCAGTCCTAGCCGCCGATTGCGTGAACCGCCGTACTCGCTCGAACCGACCTCGTTGCCCGCCAGGCTGCGTTCGCCCATGGCTTGCCAGGCACCCGGTAATTTGAAGTCCTTTGCCGCCCGGTAATTGTCCGCTTCGGAGTGCGACTCGGCATAGCTCAGATTGACATGGCGGCCGGCCAGCGTGGCGCCAAAATTGTAGCCGCGGGCGTTGCCGTTGCTGCGCGAAAAAGTGCCGGCCTGCCCTTCGACCAGGAAATTCTGCTCGGCCTTGGCGAACTTCGGTGGCGCCGATTTCACCTGGATCGTGCCGCCGATGCTGTCGCCGCCAAGGCTGACCGGCGTGATGCCGGCAAACACTTCGACGCTGGTCACGCTGCTCGGGTCGATGAAGGACAGCGCCGAGTTCATGTGGTTCGGGCAGGCCGTCATGAGGTCCATGCCATCGACCTGCGTGCGCAAGCGGTCGTCGGCCAGGCCATGAACGACAGGCAGGCTGGAAATGCCGCCGGCGCCGTAGAGGCTGACACCGGGAATGTCCTGGAGAAGTTGCGCGCTGTCGCTGGTCGCCGCGCGCTGCGGGGCCAGCTCAGGTTCGCCGCGGCGGACGGTGCTCGGCGCCGAGTCGCCTGTCCGGCCTGCCGTTACGACGACCGGGGTGAGGGTTGCCGCGGTCGTTTCGGCATTGTCCGGGGCGGGGGCTGCCGGTGATGCGACAGCTGTTTGTGCGGGCGCCGTTGGCAGCGCCCTGGCATCAAGTGAGGTGGTAGAAATCAGGGCGACGATGGAACTGGCCAGCAATGTCCTGGCTGCTGTGGTCGAGTGATAGTGGCTCAAGATTGCCTGACATCGTTGGGGATTGTGGGCGGTGGTCTGCGCCCCGGGTGGCGCGCAGACCGTCAAAAATCAGGCGTTCTTGCGCCGTTTGCGGGCCATGAAGCCGATCAGGCCGAGGCCGGCCATCAGCATGGCGTAGCTTTCCGGTTCCGGTACGGGCGCGGCCACGGTAATCGTCTGCGCCAGCGGATAACCGCTCATGGTTCCGATGGCGCCATAGCCGGCGACGCTCGTCCCGGTCATGCAAACCGCGCCCATCATGCCGCCTGGCGCGCAGTCGGCATAGGCCACCTTGTCGAGCTGGGCTTGCGTCAGGGTGGCCGTCGGGCTGTCCGGAACGAAGATCAGGGCATAGGCATTGCCCGGATTGTTGCCCGTCCGCGGAAAGCCGTAGTAGACCCCACCGGCATCGACGCCGGCCTGCGGACTCCAGCCGTCACCGCCCATCCCGGTCCAGAACGTATTGGTGTTGGCATTCAGAAAGGTGGCAGCGAAGGTGCCGCCCAGGCTGCCGTCGTACCACGAGACAAGCTGGTTGTTGAGCGTCAGCCAGGTCATGGTGTCGTTCGGGTAGCCCACTGCGGTGCCGGTCATCGATTCGCTGAGGATACCTTGAAGGTTCGATACGGTGTGCGTCGCACTGTCGTAATCGAATGTCCCCTTGAAAATCGAGTCGTTCGGTTGCGTATCCGGTTCGAACCAGGTGGTGATCACGTTGTAACTGCCGGTGGCGGCTTGCGCTACCGGTGCCCCGGCGAGCAGGGCGAGGGCCGAACCGATCAACAAAGATTTTTTCATGACTATTTCCTTTTTTGGCGTTGCCTCCCGGCGCTTCGACAGAATCGGTGTCCGGCCGGGTAAGTCCGAGGGGGGGGCCGGCGCGCCGTCGGATGCGCCGGCCGCTGACATCAGTTGATCCGGCGCCGCCGGGCGATCAGGCCGATCAGCCCGAGGCCGGCCATGAACATGGCGTAGCTTTCGGGTTCCGGAACGGCGGCGGTGATGGTTTGCGTGTTGGGGAAAGTCCCCCGCATCGTGCCGCCTGGAATTCGATTGCCGCTGGCGTCAAAGGCGTTCCAGCCAGTCATGCACTTGTTGCCGCCCATCAGGCCGGCCGAAGTGCAGTCGCCGTAGGCCAGCTTGTCGGTTTGCTCCAGGCTCAATGTCATGGTCGGGTCGGCCAGCGGGATGTAGATGGAGGCGAAGGCGTTGTAGTTGCCGTAGGTCAGTACCGGCCCCATTTTTCCGGTGCTGGCGAAGCCGGCAGGCTGGAACACATCGGTGGTGTTTTCCTTGAATACGGTAACGATCAAGCCGCTCGTACCGTCATTGATCACCGATAACTGGTGTGTCAGCGAGTTCCAGATGCTGTTGCCGGTCATCGCGGCGGACAGCGAGCCGGTCAGATTCGATACGGTGTTGGATGCCGAGTCGAAGGTGAAGGAGCCGTTGAAAATGGTGTCCCAGGTCGGGTTGCTGTTGTCGTAGACCACCTGGTTGTAGGTCTGCGTGACCTTGTAATTGGTCACGGCGGCCTGTGCCGAGTGAACGCCGGCGACGGCCAGAAACACCCCGGAAAGCAGTGCGTTTCTGAGTTTGCGATTGAACATTGATACCCCCTTTTGTTGAAAATTGGTGAGCGGCGCCGAAACAGGTTGTCATCGGCGGCGCCGGATCGCGCGAAGGAATTTTCCGGCGGCCAGTGTAGAAGGGGTGGGGCGTTCAATGAATGTGGCATATTGTCGCGCCCCGTTTGTGGCAACGGTCGGTCTGCCGGGCCGGCGACGCCGGTATAATCAAAACGGCCGTGTTGACGGCTTTTTTATTTATTTCGAAAGATCTTCAGTGCAGTCACTAGGTGAAAATTGGCGCAGGGGGCAGAAACTGCTCGCCGAGTCGGGAATCGAGTCAGCCCGGCTCGACACCCGACTGTTGCTGGAATACGTCTCCGGCTGCCGCTACACCGATCTGCTGATGTCTCCCGAAACCCCCCTGGCGCTCCCGGCGCAGCAGGTTTTCGACGAATTTCTGGCCCGGCGGGCGACGGGCGAGCCGCTGGCTTATCTGACCGGCGAGGCCGAGTTTCGCGGGCGGCTATTCCAGGTGTCGCCGGCCGTGCTGATTCCGCGTCCGGAAACTGAGGTGCTGATCGATCTGGCGCTGGAAAAATTGCGCGGCCTGGTCGCGCCGACGGTGGTCGATCTCGGCACCGGCTCGGGCATCGTCGCCATTTCGCTGGCCCTCGAATGTCCGGCGGCGACGATTGCTACGGTCGACCTGTCAGAAACGGCTATTTCCGTCGCCCGCAACAACGCCGGCCGGCTCGGCGCCCGGGTCGAGTTCCACGTCGGTGACTGGTTCGGCCCGCTGGCCGGCCGGTGTTTCGACCTGATCGTTTCCAATCCGCCCTACGTCGCTGCCGGCGACCCGCACCTGGCCCTCAACGGCTTGTCGCATGAGCCGCAAATGGCGCTGACCGACGGGGCCGATGGCCTCGATTGCATCCGTCGCATCGTCGCCGCGGCGCCGGCTCACCTGAAGCCCGGTGGCTGGTTGCTGTTCGAGCACGGTTACGACCAGGGCGCAGCGAGCCGGAACTTATTGACTGCGGCAGGGTTCAAAGCCGCATCCACTTTCCCCGACCTGGCCGGCATCGACCGCGTTTCAGGCGCCCATCTTTAAATCAGGAGAAGTTCATGTCCGACGTTCAGCAACGCATCCACGCCACCGTGACCGGCAACCCGGTCGTCCTTTACATGAAGGGCGACGCCCGTTTTCCGCAGTGCGGCTTTTCGGCGACGGCCGTGCAGATCCTGAAGGTCTGCGGCGTTGACGACTTCGTCACGGTCAACGTGCTGGCCGACGAGGAAATCCGCAATGGCGTCAAGGAATACGCCAACTGGCCGACCATCCCGCAGCTCTACATCAAGGGCGAATTCGTCGGCGGCTGCGACATCATGAAAGAGATGTACCAGACCGGCGAACTGCAGCAAATGCTGGAAGGTATCGCGGCCTGATTTTTCGCCACAGAAATTGAAAAGCCGGGGCAAGCCCCGGCTTTTTCATTTTTGGCCAAAATTTCCGGTTGACCGTGGGATCGATGTTTTCAGGCCTCGGCGACCTGAAAATCGATGGCCGGGCCGTTGGCGACGATGTCCTTGACGGCGCAGTGGGCGATGCTGGCGAGGATTTTTTCCTTTTGTTCGGCCGTGAAATGCTCGGGGAAACGCACGTCGGTCTTGAACTTGGCCAGCGATAGCGGGCCGCTCGGGCCGGCGAAGGGTTTGCAGCCGATTTCGATGCCGGCGGCCGGCACGCCGAGTTCCTTGCAGGCTTTCTTGGCATAGACGGCGGCGCACGCCGCGAGCGAGGCGTAGAAGGCTTCGAGTGGGTTCATGAGCGAGCCATTCACGGCATAGCTGGCTTCGTGTTTGGCGCTGCTCACCTTGATGAGCGGGGAGTTGTCGACGACGGTTGAGTACATGCTGATCTGCCTTGGTTTCGTTATGGGTCGCGTTGAAAACGGAATATCAACGTTCGCTTATATGTTAAACCTCCCGGTCGTTCGGCGCAAAAAAAAGACCGCCCGGACAAGCCGGCGGTCTTTTCGCTGGGCCTTGGCGAATCAGCCGAGACGCTGACGGGCGCGGGCGATGGCGGCCTTGACCTGGGCCGGGGCGGTGCCGCCCATGTGGTTGCGGCTGGCCAGCGAACCTTCTACGGTCAACACGGAAAATACGTCGTTTTCGATCAGCGGCGAGAATTGGCGGAGTTCTTCCAGCGTCAGGCCGGGCAGGTCGACGCCCTTGAATTCGGCCGCCTTGACGGCGTGGCCGACGGCTTCGTGGGCATCGCGGAAAGGCAGGCCCTTCTTGGTCAGGTAGTCGGCGAGGTCGGTGGCGGTGGCGAAGCCCTGGGTCAGCGCGGCTTTCATGTTGTCGGCGCGGACGGTGATGCCGCCAGCCATGTCGGCGAAGATGCGCAGGGTGTCGGTCACCGTGTCGACGGCATCGAACAGCGGTTCCTTGTCTTCCTGGTTGTCCTTGTTGTAGGCCAGCGGTTGCGACTTCATGAGGGTCAGCAGGCTCATCAGCTGGCCATAGACGCGGCCGGTCTTGCCACGGGCCAGTTCCGGAACGTCTGGATTCTTCTTCTGCGGCATGATCGACGAGCCGGTGCAGAATCGGTCGGCGATCTGGATGAAGCCGACGCGCGGGCTCATCCACATGACCAGTTCTTCGGACAGGCGGCTGATGTGCATCATGAGCAGGGCGCAGGCCGAAGTGAATTCGATGGCGAAGTCGCGGTCGGAAACGGCATCGAGCGAGTTCTCGCAGACGCCTTCGAAGCCGAGCTGTTCGGCGACGAATTCGCGGTCGATCGGGTAGGTCGTGCCGGCCAGCGCGGCGGCGCCGAGCGGCAGGCGGGCGACGCGCTTGCGGCAGTCGGCATAGCGCTCGGCATCGCGGCCGAACATTTCGAAATAGGCCAGCATGTGGTGGCCGAAAGTCACCGGCTGGGCGACCTGGAGGTGGGTGAAGCCGGGCATGGCCGTCGCCGCTTCCTTCTCGGCCAGATCGACCAGGGCGCTGCGGAAAGCCTTGATCAGGACGAGGATGTCGTCGATCGAGTCGCGCAGGTAGAGGCGGATGTCGGTGGCTACCTGGTCGTTGCGCGAGCGGCCGGTGTGCAGGCGCTTGCCGGCGTCGCCGACGAGTGCGGTCAGGCGCTTCTCGATGTTGAGGTGCACGTCTTCGAGGTCGAGCGACCATTCGAACTGGCCCGACTCGATTTCTTCGCTGACGATGGCCATGCCGCGTTCGATGTCGGCCAGGTCGGTGGCGGCGATGATGCCCTGTTTGGCCAGCATCCGGGCGTGGGCCAGCGAGCCGCGGATGTCCTGGCGCCACATGCGCTGGTCGAAATCGACCGAGGCGGTGTAACGTTTGACGAGATCGGAAACCGGCTCGGAGAAGCGTCCGGCCCAAGTGTATTGATTGGCGTTGGAAGTCATGACTGTGGTCTAGAATGGGGCAAATCGGCGACGAATTTGGAGCAAATCCGCACAAAGATGACAAGTATACGGCACTTTCCCGCAACCCACCCCTTGCCCGACTGGCGCAATTTCGGCGTCATGCTCCGCGTCCTGCTCGGCATCAACCTGCTGGCCGGCCTTGCTGCGCTCGTCCAGGCCCCTGATCTGGCCGGTTGGGCCGGGCGTTACGTTGAGCTGGCGGCGGTGGTGCAGCCGCTGTTGCTGGTCGGTCTCGGGCTCTTGTCGCTGTTGCGCGATGCCTTGTGGCGCCTGCCACTGCGTCTCGGTCAAGGCTGCGTGCTCGGCTTGGTCGCGGCCATCTCGGCCGGGCTGTTTTTCTACACCGCCTCGCTCGGGCTGGCCGAGGGCGGCAGCGTATGGCGTTTCGTCCTGCTCAGCATGGCCGCCACGGCCTTGTTGCTGGTCTATTTCGACCTGCGTTCGCGGGCCTTCTCGCCGGCGCTCAGCGAAGCGCGGCTGGCCGCCCTCAACGCCCGCATCCGGCCGCATTTCCTGTTCAATTCGCTCAATGCCGTGCTGTCGCTGATCCGCGCCCGGCCGCAGCAGGCCGAGGCGGCGCTCGAGTCGCTCTCCGACCTGTTTCGCGCCGCCATGCGCGACCCCGGCGAGATGGTCAGCCTGGCCGACGAAATCGCCCTCGGCAAGCAATATCTCGAGCTCGAAACCCTGCGCCTGGGCGAACGTCTTACGGTCGACTGGAAAATCGGCCCGATTTCGCTGGATCTGCCGATCCCGCCGCTCATGCTCCAGCCGCTGCTCGAAAATGCGGTTTATCACGGCATCGAGCCGGCGCCGGAGGGGGGCACGGTGCGCATCGCCATTGAACAGCGCGGCCAGGAGCTGCGCGTCTCGGTGGCCAACCCGACCGTCGGTCTGGTTCAGCATGCCGCTGGCAACCAGATCGCCGTGGCCAATATCCGCGAGCGGCTGGCCTTGTATTACGATCTCGAAGCCCGTCTGGAAATCGAAACCGGCGATCACACCTACGAGGTTCGCATCATCCTGCCATGCCAACGCCGCCAGCCCACCACACCCCGCTGAAGATTCTCCTCGTCGATGACGAGCCGCTGGCCCGCGACCGGCTGCGCGCCCTGCTGTCCGACATTGCCGGGCAACTGCCGAGCGAGGTGGTCGGCGAGGCCGGCAACGGCCTGGCGGCGCTCGATATCCTGCGCGACAAGCCGGTCGACGTCGTGCTTGCCGACATCCGCATGCCGGGCATGGACGGCATCGAACTGGCCTCCCACCTCGGTCGTCTCGAAAAGCCGCCGGCCGTCATCTTCACCACGGCCTACGACAACTACGCCGTGCAGGCCTTCGACCTCAACGCCGTCGATTACCTGCTCAAGCCGGTGCGTACCCAGCGCCTGCTCGCCGCCCTGCAGAAGGTCCCCGGGCAGCAACCCGATGCCGCGTTGCTCGCCGGCATCGGCCACGAAATGCGCGGCACCGGCCGCACTCATCTTTCCTGTCACGAACGCGGTCGCTTGCTGCTCGTGCCGGTTGGCGAAGTGCTCTATTTCAAGGCCGATCTCAAATACGTGACGGCCCGGACTGTCGAGCGCGAATATCTGCTCGACGACACGCTGGCCCATCTCGAGGTCGAATTCGCTGAGCGTTTCCTGCGCCTGCACCGTGCTGTGCTCGTCGCCAAATCGGCGCTGGCCGGTTTCGAGAAGGCGGCCGGCGACGATGCCGAAGCCTACGGCTGGGCCTTGCTGCGCGGCGTGCCGGAAAAGCTCCCGGTCAGCCGCCGGCTTTGGGTGCCGGCCAAGGCAGCGCTGGCGGCTTGATCGCCCCGAACGGCGGGCAACACCGGGCTAGGTCGTGACCAGCTTGATGTGCGGGAAGGGAATCTCGATGCCGGCCCGGTCGAAGTGTTGCTTGGCGCGGCGCAAATATTCCCGGCGTACCGCCCATTGGGCGTTGGGGGCAACGCGGAAGCGGCAACGGATAATGACCGAGGAGTCGGCCCACTGCTCAACGCCGGCGATTTCCAGTGGGTCGAGAATCAGCGGCGCGAACTCGGCATCCTGACGCAGGTTTTCACCAACGGCATGCATTTCGGCGATGACCCGGTCGATGTCTTCGCCGTAGGCAACGCCCAGATCGACGACGGCGTAGGCGTAACCCAGGCTCATGTTGGTGACCACGGTGATCTGGCCGTTCGGTACATAATGAACGTTCCCTGAGTAGTCGCGCAGGCGGAGATAGCGCAAGGTCAGTTCTTCGACCGCGCCGGTCTTGCCGCCGGCCTCGACGACATCGCCGATGCGGATCTGGTTTTCCAGCAACAGGAAAAAGCCGGTGAAATAGTCCTTGACCAGACTTTGCGCACCGAAACCGATGGCGATGCCGGCCACACCGGCGGCTCCGAGCAGGGGTGCGACCGAGATGCCGAATTCGCCGAGAATGAGCAGGACGGTGACGACGCTGACGGCCACTGTCAATGCGTAGCGCAGGACGCGCGACAGGGTGCGTACCCGCTGCATGCCTTCGAGCGATTCCTGCTGTCGGGCGATTGCTTCGCGCAGTCGCGGGGCGAGTCTGGCGATCAGACTTTGGGCGATGAGGGCGAGGGTGATGATCAGGGCAATGCGCAGGGGAGTAGCGAATTGAAGCAGGGCTTCCGGGACGGATTCGGTGTTGATATGCAGAGCTCCCAAGGCTGAAAATTAAATTTGTTTTTAACGTAATTTCAAGACGTTAAATTTCACGAATTGAAAAATTGTATTGTAAATCAATGCGATGATGTGTTACGGTTTGTTACTCGCTGATTAACTGAATTGTTAATCAATATAATTTCCGGGGGCTTTGCTCCCCCGGCAGATCGACATCCTGCCGACCTTCGGTTGGCCGTAAGCGATGTCAAGGAGTAACCCGCATGTTGTTAGCAACCGATCTCGATGGAACTTTCCTGGGCGGTCTGGCCGAGCATCGCCAGAGCCTTTATCAACTCATCGCCGGCAGTCAGGACGTGCAGCTGGTCTTCGTCACCGGGCGCGGGCTGGAGGCGGTGATGCCCATCCTCTCCGACCCCGCCGTGCCGATTCCCGACTACATCATTTGCGACGTCGGCGGCACGGTGGTCGAGGGCGGCACCTTGCAGCCGGTGCAGCCGCTGCAGGCCGAGATCGATCAACGCTGGCCGGGGGAACATGTGGTGGCCGAAGCCATGCGGCGATTCGCCGAACTTGAGCGCCAGGAGGTGCCGCAACAGCGACGCTGCTCCTATTTCTGCCACAGCGATGCCGTGACGCCCGAACTGACCGATGTGGCAGAGGCGCTCAATTGCGAGGTGCTGTACTCGGACAGCCGTTATCTCGACATCCTGCCGAAGGGCATCAGCAAGGGCAGCACCTTGCTGCGCCTGGCCGATCATCTCGGGCTCGATCACAGCCGTATCCTGGTTGCCGGCGATACCCTGAACGACCTGTCAATGTACGAAGCCGGCTTCCAGGGCGTCTGTGTCGGTCAATCCGAAGCTGCCCTGCTTGAAGCCACCCGCAACATGCCGAATGTCCTGCAGGCCGAAGATGCAGGCTGTGGCGGCATCCTTCAGGCCATCCTGCATTTCGGCTTGCTCGCCCAGGATTACGTAACGGGGTCGGCGGAAGCTGCGGCCGTCGGGCGCGCCGATCTGGTCATGGTCTACCACCGCCTGCCCTACGAGGAGCAGCGCATCAACGGGCGTATCGTGCAGCGCCGGCCGAAGTCGCCGAACGGCATCATCCCCTCGTTGCTGTCTTTTTTCAGTGCCGGGAAGCGCGGCTCCTGGGTGGCCTGGAGCGTGCATGACGAGGCCAACGATCCGCCCTTCGAAGTGCACACCAAGGTTGACGCCAAGGCCTATCCGGGGCTGGTCGCAGCGCGGGTGGCGCTCAGCGCGGAAGAGGTGGAAATCTTCTACAAGCGCTTCTCGAAGGAGGCGTTCTGGCCAACCCTGCATACCTTCTGGGAGCGGGCGATTTTCCGCGAGGAGGACTGGAAGGTGTTTCTTGCGGTCAACCGGAAATTTGCCGAAAGAACCGCCGCCGAGGCCGCCGAGGGCGCCACCGTCTGGCTGCATGACTACAACCTGTGGATGGTGCCGGCGGCCCTGCGCGAGTTGCGCCCCGACCTGAAGATCGCCTTTTTCCACCACACCTATTTCCCGTCGGCCGATGCCTTCAACGTGCTGCCGTGGCGGCGCGAGATCGTCGGCAGCCTGCTCCAGTGCGATTACATCGGCTTCCACATTCCGCGCCAGGCCGAGAATTTTGTCGATGTGGCCGGTGGCGTCGCCTCGCTCAGCATTGTCGAGCGCAAGGCGTGTGCGCCGCGCTTCCTGAGTTTCGGTTGCGCCGTCGGGCTCGATACGATGACCACCCAGATCGAGGTGCATGGCCGCCGCATCGGGCTCGGCGCCCACCCGGTCGGTCTCGATCTGGAGCGCATTCGCCGGGCCCTGGCCGATCACCGGACGCCGGGGCGGCGCGAGGCGATCCGCAAGGAGTTTGCCGACAAGCGTCTGGTCATCTCCATCGAGCGCCTGGATTACACCAAGGGCACGCTGGAGAAAATCCGCGCCTTCGGCGATCTGCTGGCCACTTCGCCGGAACTGCGCGGCAAGGTGTCGCTGGTCGTCGTCTGCGTCCCGGCCGCCAAGGAAATGACTATTTACGACGAGCTGCAGGGGCAGATCGAGCAGGCGGTCGGCTCTGTCAATGGCCAGTTCAACGAAGTCGGCTGGTCGCCGATCCGCTTCTTCTTCCGTCCCCTCCCCTTCGAGGAGGTCGTCGCCTGGTACGCCGAGGCCGACATCTGCTGGATCACGCCGCTGCGCGACGGGCTGAATCTGGTCTGCAAGGAATACGTGGCCACCCAGGGCCAGGTCGACGGCGACGGCGTACTGGTCTTGTCCGAGTTCGCCGGTGCGGCTGCCGAGCTGCACGGTGCCGTGCTGACCAATCCGCACGACCCGGCCGATCTGCGCGAACGCCTGCGTCAGGCGCTGGACATGGAGCGCGGTGAGCGCGAGGCGCGATTGCGCGGCCTGTACGACATCGTCCAGCACAACGACATCGATCGCTGGGGGCGCGAGTTCCTCGAGGCGGTGGCGGCGGTGCCGTCGAGAGCCGCGTAGGTTCCTGCGGTCAACCGGAAAAAACGGCCAATTTCACAAGGCCGTCTGGCCATCGGGGCACGGTGCGGTTGACTGCGCCGTACCCCGCTAGCATGAACTCTCGCTACAATGCGGAACGCCCGAGGCCGGCCGAGATTTCGCGGATCGGCCGGGCGGCCATTCCGTCAATCCGTCGAGCGTGTTTTCCATGAGCCGAATCTGCCCCCATTGCAACTATGCCCGCCAGCCCGCCGATGAGGCGCCCGACTGGCAGTGCCCGTCCTGCGCCCGGGCCTACCTCAAGGCCGGCGCTTCACTGCCGCCGGAAAGTCTGCGCCAGTATGGTCCGGCGACCGTCCCGACAAATCGCGGCGGCCTCGGCAAGTGGTTGCTGATTCTGCTCGTCCTGGGCGCTGCCTTCTGGTTCGGCCGGCCGCTCTGGCAACAGCGCGGCCTCCCGGCCGGACTGGTGGTTGCCTCCAGCGAACAGCCGGCCGTCGTGCTCTACGCGACGAGCTGGTGCGGCTACTGCAAGATGACGCGCGAGTTCTTTGCCAGCAACGGCATCCGCTATACCGAAGAAGACATCGAGCAAAGCTCGACGGCGCTCCAGCAACACCGCAAGCTGGGTGGCAACGGGGTGCCCCTCATCGTCGTCGGCGACGAGGTGGTCAAGGGCTGGAACGAGCAGGCCTTGCGCCAGTTGCTCGGGCCGTGGCTACGGAGCTGAGCGGCCGAGCGTAGCGACTTGCGGCGGCGCCGGCTCGGCCGGGCGCGGCTTGGCGCGCCGGGGAACGAGGTCGTCGTCGAGCAGGCGTTCGATGCGGAAAAACACCTCGTAGCGCGAGAAGGGCTTTTTCATGAAATCGTCGGCGCCGATCCGGGTGCCGAAGAATTGCTCCATCGCCTGTTCGTTGCCGCTCATCATGATGAGCGGGAGGTCGCGTGTCGCCGGGTCGCGGCGAATGGCGCGCAGGGCGGCAAAGCCGTTGATGCCGGGCAGCATGATGTCGAGAAAGACCAGTTCGACCGGTTGCTCGTGCAACAGGGCCAACCCGCTCTCGGCGTCGAGGGCTTCGAGCGTTTCGTAGCCGGCCGAGCGGAGAAACTTCTTGAGCACGGTGACGACGGTTTTGGAGTCGTCGATGATCAGCACGCGCGTGCCTTCGCGGGCGTTGATGCGCTCCTTGCTGCGCCGCTCGTTGATGGCCACCGGGCGGACCTCTACCGCTGGTGCGGACGCTGGCGCCGGCTGGGTGTCCGGCGGTTCGCGCCGGAACAAGGATAGGATTTTTTCGAGAATGCCCACGACAGCCCCCTGGTTCAATGCAATGCCTGGCGCCAGATATTTTTGTGGGCAGTTTCGCTGCCTGATTTTTTCTGGCTGCTTTCTTGCCGGCTATTCTAGAGCGCCGTATGCATTTGTTCTCACCTATTTGGCTCCGCTCGGGAAATATTTTGCTGTTAGCCGAGGGCGCGGGTGACCACCTCGAGCACGTCGCGCGATAACCCGGCATGGTCGCGCAGGCGTTCGAGCGCCTGGCGGGCGTGGGCCTGACGAGTGCCGTCGAATTTTTTCCAGCGGTCGAAGCAGCGGGCCAGGCGCGAGGCGACTTGCGGGTTGCGGTCGTGCAGGTCGAGGATGCGGTCGGCGATGAAGGCGTAGCCGCTGCCGTCGGCGGCGTTGAAGCGGACGAGGTTGGCGCCGAAGGCGCGGATGAGTGAATAGACCTTGTTCGGGTTGCCGATGTCGAAAGCCGGGTGGGCGGTGAGGGCGGCGACGGTGGTCAGCGTGTCCCGGCGGCGGCTGGTCGATTGCGCCTGCAGCCATTTGTCGACGACCAGCGCTTCGTGTTGCCAGCGGGCATAAAAGGCGTCGAGCGCGGCCTGGCGTTCGGCATGCTCGCCTTCGATGTTGGCCAGCACCGAGAGGGCGGCGAACTGGTCGGTCATGTTGTCGGCCTGCTCGAAATGGTGGACGGCCAGACGGCGGCTTTCCGCTGTGTCGAGTTCGGCCAGGTAGCCCAGGCAGAGGCTGCGCAGGGCGCGGCGGCCGGCCTGTTCGCTGCTCGGCGCGTAGGGGGCCTGCGGGGCGAGGGCTGCGTAGAGGCCGGAAAACTCGCCTTCGAGCTGTTCGGCCAGATGGCGGCGCAGGGCGTTGCGGGCGGCGTGCAGGGAATCGGGATCGACCACGGCCATGGCTTCGGCCAGCGTCGTTTCGCCAGGCAGGGTGAGCGCTTCGGCGACGAAGGCGGCACCGCGGGTGGCTTGGGTTTGCAGCAGGCGGCGGGCGGCGTCGACGAAGCTGGCCGGCCAGACAGGTTGCCGGCCGGCAGCGATGGCTGCCGCGGCGTCGAGGATGAGGGTCGAGGCCAGACGCTGGCCGGCTTCCCAGGCGTTGAACGGGTCGCTTTCGTGGGCGAGGAGCAGGGTGAGCTGTTCCGGCGTGTAGTCGAAGTCGAGGATGACCGGGGCCGAGAAGTCGCGCAGCAGTGAGGGGACGGGTTCTTCGCTCACCTCGTTGAAGACGAAGGATTGCGTCGTCGCCGTCATCTGCAGCAGGCGTTCGCTGCCCGGCAACAGTGCACCGTCTTCGGCAAACAGGGCGACGCGGATCGGAATGAGGTAGGGCTGTTCGTCGCTGGCCCGTGCGTTGGTCTGCGTGCAGGTCAGCGTATAGGTCTTGGTTTCGGCATCGAAAAAGCCGTCGACCGTGACATGCGGCGTGCCGGGCTGGTTGTACCAGCGCATGAATTGCGTGAAGTCGAAACCGCTGGCAGCGGCCATGGCGGCGACGAAATCCTCGCAGGTCACGGCCTGGCCGTCGTGGCGGCGGAAGTATTCGTCCATGCCGGCGCGGAAGCCGTCGCGGCCGATCAGGGTCTGGATCATGCGGATGACTTCGGCGCCCTTTTCGTAGACCGTCGCGGTGTAGAAGTTGTTGATTTCGACGAAGCTGCTCGGGCGAATCGGGTGGGCCATCGGGCCGGCATCTTCGGGGAACTGGGCGGCGCGCAGGCCGCGCACTTCGCGGATGCGGGCGGTCTGGCGGTTGTGCAGGTCGGCGCCGAATTCCTGATCGCGGAAGACGGTCAAACCTTCCTTGAGCGAGAGCTGGAACCAGTCGCGGCAGGTGACGCGGTTGCCGGTCCAGTTGTGGAAATATTCGTGGGCGACGACGCGGTCGATGTTCTCGAAATCGACGTCAGTCGCTACATCGCTGCGCGCCAGCACGTACTTGGTGTTGAAGATGTTGAGGCCCTTGTTCTCCATGGCGCCCATGTTGAAGTCGCCGACGGCGACGATCATGTAGTGGTCGAGGTCGCATTCGAGGCCGAAGCGTTCTTCATCCCACTTCATGGATTTTTGCAGCGCAGCCATGGCGTGCGGGCACTGGTCGAGCTTGCCCGGCTCGACGTAGATGGCGAGCTGGACATCGCGGCCGGAGGCGGTGCGGAAAGTGTCGCGCAACACATCGAGCTTGCCGGCAACGACGGCGAACAGGTAGGCCGGCTTCTTGAACGGGTCGGCCCATTTGGCCCAGTGGCGGCCGTCGGGCTCATCGCCGGCGGCGACCGGGTTGCCGTTGGCGAGGAGGACCGGGTAGGTCGTCTTGTCGGCGTGCAGCGTGACGGTGTAGGTGGACATGACGTCCGGCCGGTCGAGAAACCAGGTGATGCGGCGGAAGCCCTGCGCTTCGCACTGGGTGAAATAGCCGTCGGCCGAACGGTACATGCCGGAGAGGCGGGTGTTCTTGTCGGGATCGATGCGGACGACGGTTTCCAGCGTGAAAGCGTCGGGCAGGTCGGCGATGGTCAGCGTGCCGGCGGTTTCCGAAAATGGCACTTTTTTCCGGTTGACCGTGACACTCAGGGTTTTCAGCTCGTCGCCGTCGAGCACCAGCGGCTGGGCCGCCACGGCCGGGTTGCGACGCATGGCCAGGGTGGCGCTGACCGTGGTGCCGCCGGTTTCGATGACGAAATCGAGATCGACGGTGTCGATCAGGTAGGCGGGGGCGGTGTAGTCCTTGAGATAGACGGTTTGGGGCGTATCGGTTTTCATTATTTGACGGGCGGCTGGGGAGACCGTCGATGATACGTCAAACCGGCGCCCACAGCCTGCCGGGCAAGCTGTGGGGCGCGTTCCGGCTAGTGATCGCGGCCTTGTCCGCGACCGCGGCCGTCGTCTCGATCATGTTTGCGCTCGTTGCCCCGGTCCCGCCCGCGATGCTCGTCGCGGTAATCGCGGCGATCATCGCGACGGTAGTCATTCCGGTGGCTGTGCCGTTCCTGGTAGCGCGGGGCGTATTCGTGCTGGTACCAGTCGTCCTGCACGAAATAGACGCGCTCGCCGCAGGCGTGGTAGCGCTTGCAATGCTTGCGCCAGTCGCGGGCATGGCCGGGTGGGACGCGCAGATAGAGCGGCGGACGGCTGACCGGCACGCGCTGGATGACGACCGGCTCGGGAAAAAGCAGGGGCGGCGGCGGGAAGCCGCCAATGTCGATCCGGCCGTAGAAGCCGGGCTGGCCGATGCTGACCGAAACCTGCGCGGAGGCAGGGGTGCTGAGGGTGGCGGCAGCGATGGCCGCGGCAATCAGAAAACGTTTCATGGCGTGGTTTCCTCCTGTGGTGGTTCCAGAGTAACGCCGCTTGGCAGGGATTGATGACAGCCCGGTTGAAACAATTTGTAAGGCGGCAGGGCGGCGGATTAGCGCCGCTGCCAGACCTGCCAGCGCTCGCGCCCGGAAAAGACCGGAATCGAGTCGTCGACCGCAGCATCCTCGGTTCGTTCGAAATGCGCGCCGAGCAGGGCCTCGAGTTCGGCGGGCAGAATGCCGAAGGGCGGGCCTTTCGGCTGCTCGCAGAGAAAGAAGAAACCGGCCAGCCGGCCGCCGGATGGCAGCAGTTCGGCGACGTGCCGCGCCCAGTCGGCCCACAGCTTGCGCGGCAGGGCGCAAAGAAAGGCGCGCTCGTAGATCAGGTCGACCGGGCGGGCCGGCACAAAGGTGAAGAAATCGGCGCAGACGAGATCGACCGCCGCGCCGTCCAGAATCTTGCGCGCCGTTTCGATCGCCACCGGCGAAAAATCGAGCGCCGTCACCGGCCAGCCAAGGTCGGCCAGGTGGGTCGCCTCCCAGGCGCTGCCGCAACCGGGGATCAGCGTATTGAGCGGCGCCGGCTGGCCGGCGACGAAGTCGGCAAAGGCGGTCGGCACCTTGCCGGCGTCCCAGGGCGTGACGCCTTCGCCGAAGCGTTTGCACCAGAAATCGGGGTGCTCCGGGCGTTGATCGGGGGCTTTGATCTGGGTCGGGGAGGTCGGCTGGTCGCTCATGTTAAGATTGCCGCCTTCGAAATCCTTGCTGCGTGCCGCTTCATGACTGCTCCTTCCAAGATAATCATCGCTTCCCGCGAATCCCGCCTCGCCATGTGGCAGGCCGTGCATGTCCAGGGCCGCCTGGCCAGCCTGAATCCGGGGTCTGAGGTCGTCATTCTAGGCATGACGACCAAGGGCGACCAGATTCTTGACCGGCCGCTCGCCGAAATCGGCGGCAAGGGCCTGTTCATCAAGGAGCTCGAAGTCGCCATGCAAGAAGGCAAGGCCCACCTTGCCGTGCATTCGATGAAGGACGTGCCGATGGTCATGCCGGAAGGCTTCGTGCTGGCCGCCATCTCGGCCCGCGAAAATCCGCGCGATGCTTTCGTTTCGAACAAATACAACGGTCTGGACGACCTGCCGGCCGGGGCCATCGTCGGCACCTCCAGCCTGCGTCGCGAATCCATTCTGCGCGCCAAGTACCCGCAGCTCGTCATCAAGAGCCTGCGCGGCAATCTCGACACCCGCCTGAAGAAGCTCGATGCCGGCGAATACGACGCGATCATCCTGGCCGCCGCCGGCCTCATCCGCCTCGGTCTGGAAAATCGCATCAAATCGGTGTTGACCGCAGAACAGTCGCTGCCGGCCCCCGGCCAGGGCGCGCTCGGCATCGAACTGATCGATGGCGCCGCCGACATGGCCGACGTGGTCGCGCCGCTCAACGATCCCGACACCGCCCACTGTGTCAGGGCCGAACGCGCCTTCTCGCGTGCCCTTGGCGGCAGTTGCCAGGTGCCGCTGGGCGGCTACGCGATCATCGACAACGGCGAGCTCTGGCTGCGCGGCTTCGTCGCCACGGCCGACGGCAAGGAAGTGGTCAGCGGCGAAGTACGCGGCAATCCGGCAGCCGACGAAGCGCTCGGCCTGCAACTGGCAGCCGAGCTGCGCGCCAAGGGCGCCGATGCCATCCTCGCCAAGCTGGCCTGCCACGCCTAAAACCGTATGACGTCACGCGGCCCGCTGGCCGGCCGAACCATCGTCGTCACCCGGCCGCAGGCGCAGGCAGCGCCACTGGCCGAGGCGATCATGGCGGCCGGTGGCTCGCCGCTGATTTTTCCGCTGCTTGAAATCTCGCCGGCCGCCGATCCCCGGCCGCTGGCCGAAGCAGCAGCCCGGCTGGGCGACTATGCCGTGGCGGTGTTCATCAGCCCGAATGCCGCCGATCACGCCCTGCCGGCCTTGCTGGCGCCAGGCCCGTGGCCGGCCACGCTGATCCCCGCCGCTGTCGGCCAGGGCACCGTGAAATTTCTGGCCGAACGCGGCATCGACGGTTGCATCGCGCCGACCGAACGTTTCGATTCCGAAGCCCTGCTGGAATTGCCCGAGCTTGCCGCCGAGCGCGTCGTCGGCAAACGCGTTGCCATCTTCCGTGGCGACGGCGGCCGTGAACTGCTCGCCGACACCTTACGCACCCGCGGGGCGACGATCGATTGCATCACTTGTTACCACCGTTCCGGCCCGTCGGCCGGTGTGGCGCCGCTCATCGCGGCGTGGCGCGCCAGCCGGCTCGACGCGCTGACCGTGTCGAGCAGCGAGGGTCTGCGTTACCTGGTCGATGCGCTTGACGCCGAAGGTCGCGCCTTCCTGCAAAAAACGCCGCTGTTCGTGCCCCATGCCCGCATTGCCGAAAACGCCCGGGCATTGGGTTTAAGCAACATTATCCTCACCGCAGCAGCCGACGCCGGCATCCTCGCCGGCTTAGTTGCTTATAATTGGCCGGCATGATGCCCGAAAACGAAAATCCCTCCTCCTTGAACCTTCCCCCCGTGCCGTTGCCGCGCGCCAAACGGCCCAGCCCGTGGCCGTTCGTGGCGCTTGCCGCGCTCGCCCTGGCCGGCTGGCAGTGGTTCGACACGCACCAGAAATTGCAGGACGTCGAGCAACAGGTCAGCCAGAAGCTGGCCGATTTCGACACCGGCAACAAGGAAGATCGCGGCGCCCAGAAGCAGTCGCGCGAACAGGTCGAGGCCCTGCAGGCCCATCTCGGCACCATCGACGGCAAGATTGCCGAATTCCAAGCCCGCTCGGACAACCTGCAGGCGCTTTATCAGGACGTCGCGCGCAGCCGTGAAGAGCTTGCCCTGATCGAGGTCGAACAGGCCATCACGCTGGCCGGACAGCAATTGCAACTGGCCGGCAATCTGCCGGTCGCCGTGCTCGCCTTGCAAGCGGCCGACGCCCAGTTGGCCCGTCTCGACCGCCCGGCGCATCTGCCCTTGCGCAAGGCGCTGGCCAAGGATCTGGCCCGCCTCAAGGCCCTGCCTTTCGTCGACATGGCCGGCATCAGCCTGCGTCTGGAACAGGTGCTGGTCGGCATCGACAAGCTGCCGCTTGCTTCCTACGGTCGACCCGAAAAAACGGCCGAAAATCAAATGCCCGCCGCGGACCAGGCCTGGTGGCAGCGCACCGGCCGCGCGATCTGGCAGGAAGTGAAGGGCCTGATCCGCATCCAGCGTTTCGACCATGACGAAGCGCCGTTGCTGGCCCCCGGCCAGAGCTACCTGCTGCGCGAGAATCTCAAGCTGCGCCTGCTCAACGCCCGGCTTGCCCTGTTTGCCCGCGACCAATGGACTTTCCAGAATGAGTTGAAAGTCGCCCAGGACATGCTGGCCCGCCATTTCGTGCCGAATGACAAGGCCGTGACGGCCGCCCGGGCTGCGTTGCGCCAGATGATGGCGAGCGAGATCAAGATTGACCTGCCAACCCTGACCGATAGCCAGGCCGCCCTGCGCAGCCTGCGTCAGGGCAAGGAAAAGCAGTGAGAGGGCTGTTCTGGATCATCACCCTGTGCGGGCTGGCCGTCGCCGTCGCGCTCGGCGCCCGCGAGAACGAAGGCTACGTGCTGCTGGTCTTGCCGCCGTGGCGTGCCGAGGTCTCGCTCAACCTTTTCATCGTCGCGCTGTTGGCCATCTTCTTCGTGCTTTACGTCGGCACGCGCGCCCTGGCGGTCACCCTCGGCATGCCCAGGCGGGTGCGCGAATATCGCGCCCAGCGCCAGCGCGAAAGTGCCAGCCTGGTCTTTCAGGATGCCGTTCGCCTGCTCTTTGAAGGGCGTTTCGGGCAGGCCCTGAAAAAGGCGACCGAGGCGCACGGCGCCGGCACGGCTCCTGGCTTGTCGGCCCTGATTGCCGCCCGCGCCGCCCAGCGCATGCGCGAACCGGAAAAGCAGCAATACTGGCTGGAGCACGCCAAGACCGACGACCCGCGTACCGAGGCGGCGACCTTGATGCTCGACGCCGAAATGGCCAACGAGGCGCGACGTTTCGGCGAGTCGCTGGCCGCCCTTGAAAAGCTCCAGGGCAAGCAGGGCCGCCACATTGCCGCGCTGCGCCTTGAATTACGTGCCCGGCAAGGGCTGAGCGACTGGGACGGCGTGCTCAAGCTGGTCCGCCAACTGGCCAAGCGCGACGCGCTGCCGCTCGAAGTGGTCAGCGAAATCCGCACCCAGGCGCATCTCGGCAACATCGCCAAGCGGGTCGCCGACCAGGGCAAGCTGACGGCCTACTTGCGCGCCCTGCCCGAGGAGGAACGTGGCCGCCGCGTCGTTCTGGCCGCCGCTCGGGCGCTAGTCGGGCTGGGAGCTGAGGCGGAGGCCCAGAAACTGATCGAAGCGGTCCTCGATGCTCTCGAAAAAGACGACGAATGGCAGCCTGAACTGGTCGCCATTTATGGTCGCCTGACCAACAGCGAGCAAACCGCCCGCATCGCCAAGGCCGAGGGCTGGCTGCGCCAGCACCCCGACGATGCCCGCCTGCTCAAGGCCCTGGGCCGGATGTGTCTGCGCCAGCGGCTGTGGGGCAAGGCGCAAAGCTATCTCGAAGCTTCGCTGTCGGTCGCGCCGTCGCAACAAGGCCACCTCGAACTGGCTCGCCTGTTCGATCTGCTCGAGCGTCCGGATGACGCCAACAAGCACTACCGGGCCAGCGCCCTGCTCGACGGTCGTTAGTTGTTAGGAGCGAGAATCGAGTTGCTAGTAGCTAACAGCTCGCTCCTCGATCCTAGACAGCCCAGTCCTGCGGTTTGAGAAAAACTTCGTAGAGTTCGGCTTCCGGCGTGCCGGCTTCCGGCTGCCAGTCGTAGCGCCATTTCACGATCGGCGGCAGCGACATCAGGATCGACTCGGTGCGGCCGCCTGATTGCAGGCCGAACAGCGTGCCGCGGTCCCAGACCAGATTGAACTCGACGTAACGCCCACGGCGGTAGGCCTGGAAGTCGCGCTCGCGCTCGCCGTAAGGCACGTCGCGGCACTTGGCGAGGACCGGCAGGTAGGCTTTGGTGAAGGCGTTGCCGACAGCCTGGGTCAAATTGAAGCAGCGCTCGAAACCGCCTTCGTTGAGATCGTCGAAAAAGATGCCGCCGACGCCGCGTGGCTCGTTGCGGTGCTTGAGGAAGAAGTATTCGTCGCACCATTTCTTGTATTTCGCATAAACCTCGTCGCCGAACGGCGCCAACGCATCCTTGCAGGTCTGGTGAAAGTGGACCACATCGTCCCGTTGACCGTAGTAAGGGGTCATGTCCATGCCACCGCCAAACCACCAGACGTCTTCTTCGCCAGGCTTGCTGGCAACAAAGCAGCGGACGTTCATGTGGGCCGTCGGGCAATAGGGATTGCGCGGATGCAAAACGAGCGAAACGCCCATCGCCTCCCAGGCGCGACCGGCCAGTTGCGGGCGGACGGCGGTAGCCGAGGCAGGCAGCGAGGTACCGGTGACGTGCGAGAAATTGACGCCGCCGCGTTCGAAGAAGTCGCCTTCCTCAATCAGCCGCGAAATGCCGCCGCCGCCTTCCGGGCGCTCCCAGGAATCGGTGCGGAAGGGCTGGCCGTCGAAGGCTTCGAGTTCGCTGACAATGCGGGCTTGCAGGGTGGCGAAGAAGGTTTTTAGGGGCTGGGTGTCCATGGGGGGGGCTCGGTTTTTTTATGGGAATTGCTTTGGTTGGGATTTGGGGGGAGGGTTCCGTTTAATTGGCTTGGGGTTCCGCCTTGCTGGCGGGCGTACTTTCTTCTTGTTTCGCCAAGAAGAAAGTAGCCAAAGAAGAAGGCGATCCTGGGATGAGGCTGGAAGCTTGCGGCTTCGATTGGCTTGGGGTTCCGCCCTTGCGGGGCGTCTTACTTTTTCTTGCTTCGCCAAGAAAAAGTAAGCAAAAAGAAGGCGACCCTGGGTCGGTGCCGGCTGCGCCGGTTCCCTGCGCTACTCGGTTCTGGCGGGGGCTGCGGAACTCGGGCTGCGCCTCAGACAGTCCTCGCCCCTTTTCCGCCAGCCCCTGCGTTGCTCGGCACCTCTCAAGGGGCCCGGTGAAGCGTCCACTATCAACCGGCGGATTTCATTTTTTGGCATTTTTTCCGGTTGACCGTAGGAATGCCAATTCAGGTCGTTCTGGTTGCCCGTGGACGCCTTTCGGGTCCCCATGAGAGGCGCTGAGCAACGCAGGCGGGCCGGGGGCAGTCGGCTTGCCTTGTTTGAGCCGCAGGCGAGTTTAGGCAAGCCGCCCGGCTCGCCGAGTAGCGGAAGGAACCCGCAGGGCGCCGACCTTGGGGTCGCCTTTTCTTTGGCTACTTTCTTTTGGCGAAGCAAAAGAAAGTACGCCCGCCAACAAGGCGGAACCCCATGCCAATTCAGCGATTAACCGCCCGATGCCCAATATCCCTGCGGAACTGCATGCCATCCCAGCTGATCTGGACCGCCGATTCGTAAGCGAGTTTCTGGGCAAGCTTGACGTTCTCGCCCAATGCCGTGACACACAGCACGCGACCGCCGCTGGTCACTACCTTGCCATCCTGCTCGGCCGTGCCGGCGTGGAAGACGTGGCAGTCGTCGCCGAAGCTGTTGCCGGCCGGCAGGCCCTGGATGACGTCGCCCTTCTTCGGGGTGTCCGGGTAGTTGGCGGCAGCCAGCACGACGCCCAGCGCAATGCGGCGATCCCACTCGGCTTCGACCTGATCGAGCGTGCCGGCGATGCCGTGTTCGAGCAGATCGACGAAATCGGACTTGAGGCGCATGAGGATGGGCTGGGTTTCCGGGTCGCCCATGCGGCAGTTGAATTCGAGTGTCTTGAGTGAGCCATCCTTGCCGATCATCAGGCCGGCATAGAGGAAGCCGGTGAACGGGATGCCGTCGGCGGCCATGCCTTTGACTGTTGGCAGGATGATCTCGCGCATGGCCCGGGCGTGGATTTCCGGCGTCACGCAGGGGGCGGGCGAGTAGGCGCCCATGCCGCCGGTGTTCGGGCCGGTGTCGCCGTCGCCGATGCGCTTGTGGTCCTGACTGGAGGCCAGGGCAAGGACATTCTTGCCGTCGACCATGACGATGAAGCTGGCTTCCTCGCCGTCGAGGAAATCCTCGATGACGACGCGGGCGCCGGCATCGCCGAGCTTGTTGCCGGACAGCATGTCGTCGATGGCCGCGTGGGCTTCTTCAAGGCTCATCGCGACGACGACGCCCTTGCCGGCGGCCAGGCCATCGGCCTTGATGACAATCGGCGCGCCCTGCTTGTCGATGTAGGCGTGTGCTGCGGTCGACTCGGAAAAAGTCTCAAAACCGGCCGTCGGAATGTTGTGGCGAGCCATGAAGCGCTTGGCGAAATCCTTGGAGGATTCGAGCTGGGCCGCTTCCTTGGTCGGGCCAAAAATCTTCAGCCCGCGGGCGCGGAAAATGTTGACCACGCCAGCGGCGAGCGGCGCTTCCGGGCCGACGACGGTGAGGCGAACCTTGTTCTGTTCGGCGAAATCAGCGAGCGCTTCCGGGTCGGTGATGTTGACGTTTTCCAGTTCGTGTTCACGCGCCGTGCCGGCATTGCCGGGGGCAACGTACACCTTCTGCATGCCCTGGGTCTGCGCCAGGCGCCAGGCCATGGCGTGCTCGCGGCCGCCGGAACCGATGACGAGTAGTTTCATGGACTTTCCTTCTTAATGCCTGAAGTGACGCGCACCCGTGAACACCATCGCGATGCCATGCTCGTCGGCTGCGGCGATGACTTCCTCGTCGCGCATCGAGCCGCCCGGCTGAATGACGGCCTTGGCGCCGGCTTCGGCCAGTACGTCGACACCGTCACGGAACGGGAAGAAGGCATCCGACGCAACGACCGAACCGTTGAGGTCGAGGCCGGCGTGTTGGGCCTTGATGCTGGCGATCTTGGTCGAATCGACGCGGCTCATCTGACCGGCGCCGACGCCCAGCGTCATGCCGTTGCCGCAGAAGACGATGGCGTTGGACTTGACGAACTTGGCGACGCGCTCGGCGAAGAGCAGGTCTTCGATCTGCTGGGCGGTCGGCTGAACCTTGGTGACGATCTTCAGGCCGGAGGCCTGGGCCGTGAAGTTGTCCGGGGTCTGAACCAACAGGCCGCCGCCGACGCGCTTGTATTCGAGCGCGTTGAGCTGGCGCGAGATGGGCACGACGAGGACGCGCAGGTTCTGCTTCGAGGCCAGCGCAGCCGTGGCTTCAGCCGTGAAGGCCGGGGCGATCAGTACTTCGACGAAGTGCTTGCGCTCGTTCATGGCGTTGACCACGTCGAGGCCGACTTCGCCGTTGAAGGCGATGATGCCGCCGAAGGCTGAGGTCGAATCGGTCTTGAAGGATTTCTCGTAGGCAGAAAGCAAGGTGCCATCGATGGCAACGCCACACGGATTGGCGTGCTTGACGATGACGCAGGCCGGGGCGTCGAAGGACTTGACGCATTCCCAGGCGGCATCGGAGTCGGCGATGTTGTTGTAGGACAGTTCCTTGCCCTGCAATTGCGTGTAAGCGGCGATGCTGCCGGCAACCGGATTCGGTTCACGGTAGAAGGCAGCAGACTGATGCGAGTTCTCGCCGTAACGCAGGATCTCGGTGCGGTCGAAAGCCAGTTGCAGCTTGGCCGGAAAGATGGCCGGAACCGGGGCGGCTTCGGCCGGCTTGGCTTCAGCGCCTTCGTCGAGGCCGGTCAGCCAGTTGGCGATCATGCTGTCGTAGCGGGCGGTGTGCGTGAAGGCCTTCTTGGCCAGGCCGAAACGGGTCGCCAGTTGCAGGGCGCCAGCGTTGGCCTTCATTTCGGCGAGCAGCGGCGCGTAGTCTTCCGGATCGGTAACGATGGCGACGCCGGCGTAGTTCTTGGCCGAGGAACGGACCATGGCCGGACCGCCGATGTCGATGTTCTCGATGGCGTCTTCCAGCGTCACGCCGGCCTTGGCAATGGTCGCCGCGAAGGGGTAAAGGTTGACGCAGACCAGGTCGATGGTCGGAATGCCGTGCGCTTCAATGGTCGCCAGATGTTCCGGCAGGTCGCGACGGGCCAGGATGCCGCCATGCACCTTCGGGTGCAGCGTTTTGACGCGACCATCGAGCATTTCCGGAAAACCGGTGTAGTCGCCGATTTCGGTCACGGTCAACCCGGCGTCACGGAGCATTTTGGCGGTGCCGCCGGTAGACAGCAGCTTGACGCCTTGAGCGGCGAGGCCCTGGGCGAATTCGAGAACGCCGGTTTTGTCGGAAACGGAAATCAGTGCTTGCTTGATGGACATGGTCGTAGTTGGTAATGAGTAATTGGTTGTTGGCAGGTGTGCGCTTCTTTGGCCGTTAGCCAATGACTAACGACAAAAAGGCCGCAACTACAGCAGTTGGTGTTCGGTGAGTTTCTTACGCAGGGTGTTGCGATTGATGCCGAGCATCTCCGCCGCCAGCGTCTGGTTGGTGCCGGCCTTGGCGAGCACCACTTCGAGCATCGGCTTCTCGACGCTGCGCAAAACCATGTCATAGATCGCGCCCGGCTTTTCCCCGTCCAGATCGCGGAAGTACTGCTCCAGTGCGTTGATCACGCACTTCCCCAAATCATGTTGGCTCATGCTGCCAACGCCTCCTCTTTGTCATATTTTAAAAAATCGTTCTCTTCCGCCTGGCGGATGAAAAACTCGTTCACTGCCTGCATCTGTTGTTCGATGCTGGGCAGGACGTTCATTTCCTTGCGGAAGGCCGCCGAGCCAACCAATCCCTTGGTGTACCAGGAGATGTGCTTGCGGGCGACCTTGAACCCCGTTTCCGGGCCGTAGAAATCATAAAGGTCTTCGAGATGCGCCAGCAGGATGCTGTGGATCTCGGTGACCTTGGCCGGCGGCAGATGCTCGCCGGTTTTCAGATAGTGTTCGATTTCGCGGAACAGCCAGGGGCGGCCCTGGGCAGCGCGACCGATCATGATGCCGTCGGCGCCGGTCACGTCGAGAACGTGCTTGGCTTTTTCCGGCGTCGTGATGTCGCCGTTGGCGATGACGGGAATGCGGATCAGCGTCTTGACCAGCGAAATGGTGTCGTATTCAGCTTCGCCGGTGTATTGCTGGCAGCGCGTCCGGCCGTGGATGGCGACGGCGCGGATGCCGGCCGATTCGGCGATGCGCGCGATGGTCGGCGCGTTCTTGTTGGCAATGTTCCAGCCGGTGCGGAACTTGAGGGTGACCGGAGTATTCGGCACGGCGGCGACGACGGCGTCGAGAATGCGGCCGACCAACTCTTCGTTCTGCATCAGCGCCGAACCCGACATGACGTTGCAGACTTTTTTGGCCGGGCAGCCCATGTTGATGTCGATGATCTGGGCGCCGTTGTCGACGTTGTGCTTGGCCGCTTCCGCCATCATTTTCGGATCGGCGCCGGCGATCTGGACCGAGATCGGCGCCACTTCGCCCTCGTGATTGGCCCGGCGCAATGTCTTGGCGCTGCCGTAAAGCAGTGAGTTTGAGGTGACCATTTCGGAGACCGCCAGCCCGGCGCCCATTTTCTTGCACAACTGACGGAAAGGACGATCCGTCACGCCGGCCATGGGAGCGACAAACAAATTATTTCGGAGCTGGAAACCGGCAAATTCCATGGGCGCGCAGGGTCGGGGCAAGTCGGGGGAAGCCGCGCATTTTACCCGAGTCGGCGCCTAAAAAATAGTCAAATTATGAAGCTCAGGGTTAACAACAGGGCGAAGGCGAGTTGCAGTCCGGCCGTCGCGGCGAGGATGTTGTTGAACACCGGACCCGGTGCCTCATGGTGGAAGCGGCGGATCAGTTTGATGGCGAGCGGGAGTGAGAGCAGAGGCAGGGTGCATGGCCAGCCGAGGCCGGCGAGCAGCGGCAGCAGGGCATAGGGGGCGAGCATTTCGGCGGCGTAGAGGCGGCGGGTCAGCGGCCGGCCAAGGCGGACGGCCAGCGTGTTTTTGCCGCTTTTGGCGTCGCCGTCGAGGTCGCGGTAATTGTTGACAGTGATCACGGCGGCGGCGTGGAGGCCGACCAGCGCCGCGGCCAGGAGTGCGGTGGGCGTCAGGCTAAAGGTTTGCAAGTAGTAGCTGCCGCCGACGGCGACCAGACCGAAGAAAATGAAGACGAAAACTTCGCCGAGCGGGCTGTAGGCAATCGGCTTCGGGCCGCCGGTATAGGCCCAGCCGGCGGCCAGTGAGGCGAGGCCGATGGCGACGATGGGCCAGCCGCCGTGGGCGACCAGATAGATGCCGCAGAGGAAGGCCAGGGCGAAACTGAGCCAGGCGCCGGCCTTGACCTTGTTCGGCGTCAGCCAGCCTTCGGCGGTGGCGCGTTTGGGGCCGAGGCGGTCCGGCGTGTCGGTGCCGCGCAGGAAGTCGCCGACGTCGTTGAACAGGTTGGTGCCAATCTGGATGAAGGCGGCGCCGAGCGCGGCGGCGAGTAGCGGCAGCCAGAGCAGCGTGGCACTGTCGTGCCAGGCGACGGCCGTCCCGACGAGCACCGGCGACAGCGATACGGACAGCGTCTTCGGGCGGCAGGCGAGGAACCAGGCGGTGCTTGTCTTCATGCGTCAGTGGGCGGGTGGGCGGCCCGGCACTGTAACCGATGCCCGGGCTTGCCGCCTTTAGGCTGGATCAAGGCCAGGCGCGGGCGCCCCAGATCATGCGCTTGGCGACGAAGTGGCGGGCCGGCGGGCAGATGTCGAGCGCCAGCAGGCCAAGGCCGCGAGCCAGTTTGAGCGGGGCGAAATCGTTGGAGAAAGTGCGGACAATCTGGTCGGTGAAGAAGGCGCTGGCGCGGCGGTCAAGGCGGCGGCTGGCGGCGTAGGTAGCCAGATTGCTACGGTCAACGCCGTTTTTGAGCAAAATTTCGGATAGCTGCCAGGCGTCGCGGATGCCGAGGTTGAAGCCCTGGCCGGAGACCGGGTGCAGGGTCTGCGCCGTGTTGCCGATCCACACTTCGTTGCCTTTGGCCAGGGTATCGCGCAGACGAAGAAACAGCGGGAAGCGGCTGCGCTTGCCGGGTTTGGCGAAGTGCATGCGGTGGCCGAACTGGGTTTGCAGGGCGGCGGTGAAGGTTTCGTCGTCCATCGCCATGACGGCGTCGGCCTTGGCGGGCGGCAGGGTGAAGACGATGGAGTATTCGTCGCCAAGCGGCAGCAGGGCGAGCGGGCCGTCGGGGGTGAAGCGTTCCCAGGCGCGCTTGCCGTGGCCGGGTGTTGGCGTGACTTCGCAGATCACGGCGTGCTGGGCGTAGTCGCTGACCTTGACGGCCGGGTCGTCGCCTGGCGTGCCTTCGGCGTGAACGAGAAGTTTGGTCCGGATGGTGCGCAACTGGCCGGCATGGAGCAGCGCTACCGTGACGCCGTCGTCGTCGGGCGTGATGTCGAGGATTTCGGCTTCAGCGAGCACGGCGTCGGTAGCCAGATTTTTTGCCAGCGCGCCGGCCAGATCACGGTAGCGAACCACGTAGCCAAGGGCGGGCAAGTCGTATTCCTGATGGTTGATCAACGTCCGGCCGAAGCCATCTTTTTGCGAGACGTGGATGGTTTCAATCGGCGTTGCGGCACGCGTCGGCCAGCTATTGATCTGTTCGAGCAACTGGCGGGCGCCGTGCGACAGGGCCAGGGCGCGCGGGTCGCTTTGCTGGTCTTGCAGTGGGCGACGATCTAGCAGCAGCGATTTCCGGCCACCAGCGGCGAGCGCCAGATGCAGCGTCAGGCCGACCGGGCCGGCGCCGATGATCAGGATGTCGACTGCTTCAGTCATGGCGCATCACTTCCTCGATTTCGGCGACCGTTTTCGGCGCCGTCGTGAAAACGTCGCAACCGGTTTCGGTGACGCGCACGTCGTCCTCGATGCGGATGCCGATGCCGGCCAGCGCCGGTGGAATGTCGGCGCCGGGACGGATGTAGAGGCCGGGTTCGACGGTCAGCGTCATGCCCGGTTGCAGCTTCGTCCATTCGTCGCCGACCTTGTATTCGCCGGCGTCGTGCACATCGAGGCCGAGCCAGTGGCCGGTGCGGTGCATGTAAAAGCGTTTGTAGTCGCCCTTGTCGATCAGGTTGTCGAGGTCGCCGCTGAGCAGCTTGAGGTCGATCATCCCCTGGGTCAGGACGCGCACGGCGGCGTCGTGGCCTTCCATGAAATGGCGGCCGGGGGCGGTGGCGGCAAAGGCGGCGTCCTGGGCGGCGAGGACGATCTGGTAAACGTCCTTCTGAGCGGAGTTGAAGCGGCCATTGACCGGGAATGTGCGGGTGATGTCGGCGGCATAGCCCTCTACTTCGCAACCGGCGTCGATCAACACCAGCGTGTGGTCGTTGAGCACCTTGTCGTTGCTGACGTAGTGCAGCACGCAGGCGTTGGCGCCGCCGGCGACGATGGGCGTGTAGGCGTGGGCGTCGGCGCCGCGCTTGCGGAATTCGTAAGTCAGCTCGGCTTCGAGTTCGTATTCGGCCAGGCCGGGGCGGCAGGCGCGCATGGCACGGGCGTGGCCGGCGCTGGCGATGTCGGCCGAGCGTTGCTGGATGCCGGCTTCAGCGCTGTCCTTGACGAGGCGCATGCTGTCGAGTTCGGCGCGCAGATCGTGGATGGCGCGCGGCGCCCGTTTGCCGGCCCGGGTCTGGGCGCGGACTTCGTTGAGCGCTTTGGCGATGCGGCTGTCCCACTCGGCATCGTGGCCGATGGCGTGCCACAGCGTGTCGCGGTCGACGAGGAATTCGGCCAGTTTTTTGTCGAGCTGCTCAATCGGGTAGGCGGCATCGAAGCCGAAAGCCACCTTGGCCGCTTTCGGGCCGTGGCGATAGCCGTCCCAGATTTCCCGCTCTTCATGCTTCTCGCGGCAGAACAGGATGGATTTCGGCTTCTTGCCGCCAATCAGCACGACGACCGCTTCCGGTTCGGGGAAACCGGTCAGGTACCAGAAATAGCTGTCGAAGCGATAGAGATGGTGCGCGTCGCGATTGCGGATGACTTCCGGTGCCGTCGGCACGATGGCGACACCATCGCCGATGGTTTTCAGTAGACGCTTGCGGCGGGCGAGAAAGTGGGCGTGGGTCATGGAATCTCAAGAGTAGATGAGTCCGAGCGTAACGATAAATACGCCCAACCCAAATGTAATTACAAATCCAGCGTTGTGCTCGACCCCCTTTGCCGGCGGATAGCGGCCGACGGTAAGGATTCGTAGCACAAGCCAACCCGGCCAGTAAAAGATGGCCGCAAGAATGGAGCCCAGAATTAAGTCAATCAACATCAGAGGCTAGAAGTTCGGCATCCAGTTCGGCCAGACGTTGTGGCGTACCTACATCGACCCAGCGGCCGGCAAAGCGTTCCCCGCTAAGCGTTCCGGGAGCTATGGCAGCATCGAGCAGCGGGCGGAGTTTCATGATCGTGCCGGGTTGGACGCCAGCAAAGAAGGCTGGCGAGAAGACGCCGATGCCGGCGTAGGTGAAGGTTTGTTCGCCGTTGGCGTAGACGACGCGTTCGCCGTCCAGGCTGAAGTCGCCGCCCGTGTGATGCGCCGGATTGGCGACCATGACGAGATGGGCGGCCGGTTTCCAGCCTCCTACGGTCAACCGGAAAAAACGGCCAAAATCGAAATCGCAATAAACGTCGCCATTGACCACCAGAAACGGCTCGTC
The DNA here is from genome assembly GCA_018828385.1 of Gammaproteobacteria bacterium. GTDB lineage: Bacteria > Pseudomonadota > Gammaproteobacteria > Burkholderiales > Rhodocyclaceae > Azonexus. The sequence continues at coordinate 299,486 of JAHJVE010000008.1, forward strand.
GCCCAGCAGCGGCAGGGCGGTGGCGATGCCGCCGGCGGTTTCCAGCGCGCCCGGCGGTTCGGGCGAATACTGGATGTGCAGGCCCCATTGCGAGCCATCGCCCAGCGCTTGCTCAATGAGCGAACCGAGGTGGGCGTGGTTGATGACGATTTCCCTGAACCCTGCCGCCGCCAGTCGTTCCAGATGCCAGACAATGAGCGGCTTGCCGCCGGCCACCAGCAGCGGTTTCGGCGTGTGGTCAGTCAGCGGCCGCATGCGTTCGCCGCGACCGGCGGCGAGGATGAAAGCCTTCATCTAACGCCGATAGCCGATCTGCTCGGTATTGCCTTCCAGCTTGTCGAGCAGGTTGAGCAGTGGCTTGAGCTGGACGTAGCGGTGGGCCGTCTTGCGGGCGTAGTTCATGAAGCGCGGCAGGTCTTCGCTGTATTTTTCCTTGCCGTCGCGGTATTTCAGGCGACAGAAGATGCCGAGCACCTTGAGGTGGCGCTGCAGGCCCATCAGTTCGTAGTCGCGCCAGAATGCACCGAAGTCTTCGCGCACCGGCAGGCCGGCGGCGCGGGCTTTTTCCCAGTAGCGGACGACCCAGTCGATTTCCTGCTCTTCTTCCCACGAGATGAAGGCGTCGCGGAACAGCGAGACGACGTCGTAGGTGATCGGACCGTAGACGGCATCCTGGAAGTCGATGATGCCCGGCGTCAGGCGTTCGGCGCTTTCGACGACCATCAGGTTGCGTGGCATGAAGTCGCGGTGCACGAAAACCTTGGGCTGGTTCAGCGCGCTGTTGATCAGGAACTTGAAGGTCCGGTCGAGCATGGACTTTTCGCTGTCGTCGAGCTCGACGCCAAGGTGGCGACCGATGAACCATTCGGGGAAAAGATCGAGTTCGCGGCGCAACAGGGTGGCGTCGTAGGGCGGCAGCGTGGCGGCGGTCGACGAGCATTGCCATTTGACGAGCACGTCGAGAACCGGGCGGATGAGCATGTCAGCCAGCGACAGGTCGGCGTTGAGTGCATCGAGATAGCCGATGCGGCCGAGGTCGGTGAGGACCAGGAAGCCGTTGTCGAGATCCTTGTCGAGGACGCGCGGGGCGGCGAGGTCAGCCTTGGCGAGCAGGCCGGCGACGTGGATGAAGGGCTGGCAGTCCTCTTTCTCCGGCGGCGCGTCCATCAGGATGCGCGTCTGGCCATCCGGCCAGGTCAGCCGGAAATAGCGGCGGAAGCTGGCATCGGCCGAGGCCGGGGTAATGCGGACGGACTGCTCGGGAAAGCGACTGGCAACCCAGTCTGTAACAAGTTGATCGCGCGGCATGGGTTCCATAAGCGGCTAGGGTTCGCTTCGTTGTAAAATGGCGCGATTTTAACACTCGGGCATCGGCCGTTCCGGTCCCGGACTTCCATAGATTGCCTTGATGCCCGGTTTTGCCCGCCGTCCGCTTGCCGTTTTCGTCTACTGCCTGTTTGTCGGGGCGCAGACCAGCCACGCTGCCGATGACGTCCTGCGCCTGCAATTGTCGGGCCTCGAAAGCGCCGACGAGGCATCGGCCGAAGCGCCCGCAGTCATGCAACTGGCAGCCGCCGACGTGCCGTTGCGGCTCCGTCAGGAACGCCATTTCAATGTGCTCGGCAAGAAAAGGCAGGGAACGGCGCCGGTTACGGTCGGTATTGAACTACCGTCGGTTCTCAAGAAGGACGATACCTACCCGCTGTTCGTCAGCGCCGAGCGGATCGAAGGCCAGACCGACGATCTGACAGTGGCCGAGGGCAATGTCGAATTGCGCAAGACGGGTTCGCTCATCCTCGCCGACCGCCTGACCTATCGCATGCTCGACGACGAGCTGGAGGCCTTCGGCTCGGTACGCGTGCTGCAGGATGGCGCCGAGATCGATACGCCGCATCTCAAAATCAAGCTCGACGAGCAGATCGGCTCGGCCGAAAACATCAGTTATCGCATCCTCAAGGAAACCCCGAGCCGCTTCTACGAGCCGACGCAGACTGTCGTGACGGTGGCGACGACGACGTCCAGTACCTCGGGCGCACCGATGATGCTCAATGTGGCGAACAGCTACGGCCTGCCGACGCAATCGCCGCCGCAGCGCCCGACCGAAGCCAACGGCCGGGCCGAGCGCGTCGATTTCGAGGGCGAAAACCAGTACACCTTCTTTGCCAATACCTTCTCGACCTGCAAGCCGGGGCGGGATGACTGGTATCTGCAAACCTCGGAAACGCACCTCGATTACGACAACAACGAAGGCACGGCCAGCCATGCCTCGTTGTGGTTCGGTGGCGTGCCGCTGCTCTACTCGCCGATTGTCTCGTTCTCGCTCAATGGCCAGCGGCGCTCCGGCATCCTGCACCCGCATTTCTCGACCTCGACGCGCAGCGGCATCGACTTCACGCTGCCTTATTACTGGAACATCGCGCCCAATTACGACCTGACGCTGTTCCCGCGTTACATGAGCAAGCGCGGCTTCCAGCTCGGTGCCGAAGCACGTTATCTCGATCACAATTTCCAGGGTGTCACGCGCCTCGAATACCTGCCCAACGACGAGGCCCTGGACCGCAGTCGTTACGCCTACCGGATCGAGCACCAGCACAATCTCGGGCGGGGCGTGTCGGCGGCCATCAACTGGCAAGGCGTTTCCGACGACACCTACTGGCAGGATCTGTCATCCCGCCTGCTGCAGACATCGGCCACCCAGTTGCCCAAGCAGGTCTCGCTCAGTTATGCGCCGTCGCCCTGGCTGCAGAGCAGCATGCAGGTCCTGCGCTACCAGACCCTGCAGCTTGACCCGGCGGTGCCCGTGGCCCGACCGTATTTCCTCGAGCCGCAGCTCAACATCACGGGCTACAAGCCGAATGTGCTGCACACCGACCTCAGCATGATCGGCCAGTTCTCGCGTTTCACCCATGCCGATAGCACGAAGATCCAGGGCGACCGCCTCGTCTTCTATCCGCAGGTTTCGTTGCCTTATGTCCATCCGGCCTTCCAGATCACGCCCAAGGTCGGCCTGCACATGAGCCACTACGCGCTGAGCAATCAGCTGGTTGGCCAGGAAAGCAGCATCAACCGCGTGCTGCCGACCTTCACGGTCGATTCGACGATGATTTTCGAGCGCGAGGGCGACTGGTTCGGCAACGGCTATATCCAGACCCTGGAGCCGCGTCTTTACTACGTGAATATCCCGTACAAGGACCAGGATCAGATTCCGCTCTTCGATACGGCGCTGTCCGACTTCAACTTCGCCCAGATGTTTTCCGAGAACCGTTACAGCGGCTATGACCGGATCAACGACGCCAACCAGCTGACGGCCGCCGTGACGACCCGCCTGCTTGACGGCGCGACCGGTGTCGAGCGCTTCAAGGCGATGATCGGCCAGCGCCACTACTTCAACCAGCAGCGTGTCGCGATCACCGGCGAAACCGCCCGCACCGCCGATTTCTCCAATCTCGTTGCGGCGGTCAACGGCCTGGTGGCACCGAAAACCTATACCGACGTGGCCTGGGAATACAACTATCGCGACAACGTCAGCGAGCGTTTCTCGGCCGGCGTTCGTTTCCAGCCGGAACTCGGCAAGGTGCTGTCGGGCAGCTATCGCTACACGCGCAATCAGCTGACCAACGACTCGACCGTCGACCAGATCGACATCGCCGGCCAGTGGCCGATTGCCGCGCAGTGGTACGCCGTCGGTCGCTACAACTACTCCTTGCGCGACAAGAAGACCCTTGAAACGATTGCCGGGGTCGAGTACAACGCCGGTTGCTGGGCTGTGCGCATCGTCGGCCAGCGGCTGGCGGCCATTTCCGGGACACCGAACGACACGCTGTTTTTCCAGCTCGAACTCAACGATTTCGGTAGTATCGGTACCAATCCGATAGGCCTGCTCCGGCGCAGCATCCCGGGCTATGGCAAGATCAACGAGCTGCCCAATAGCAGCACCCTGCTCAATCCCCAGTGAACGCCATGACCAAAATTATTCGTCACCTGCTTGTCCTGATCACCTGCCTCGGCGGCCTGCTGGCGCATCCCGTGTCCGCCGCTTCGGTCGAGCCCATCGCGGCAGATCGTATCGTCGCCGTCGTCGGCAACGAGGTCGTCACCTACGTCGAGTTGCGCACCCGTCTCGCCGCTGCCCTCAAGCAGTTGCAGAAGCAGGGCACGCCGCTGCCGTCGCAGGATGTGCTCGAGGGCCAGATGCTCGAGCGCCTGATCATGGAGCGCGTCCAGCTTCAATATGCCCGCGATTCCGGCTTGCGGGTCGACGATGCCCAGCTCGAACAGGCGATCGGCCGCATTGCCGCCGGCAACAAGATGACCCTGGCGCAGTTCCGCGCGGCGCTCGAAAAGGACGGCGTCGAGTACGCCCAGTTCCGCGAGGAAATTCGCAACGAGATCGTCACCGTGCGCCTGCGCGAACGCGAGGTCGACAGCCGTCTCGTCATTTCCGATGGCGAGATCGACAACTTCCTCGCCAACCAGGCCGCGACCGGGAGTGGCGAGGAGTACCAGCTGGCGCACATCCTCCTGCGTGCGCCGGAATCGGCCAGCCCCGAGCAATTGCAGAAACTGCGTGTGCGCGGCGAACAGGCGCTCAAGCTGGCCGAGTCAGGCGAAAACTTCGCCCAGTTGACTGCCACCTATTCCGACGCGCCGGACGCCCTCAAAGGGGGCGATCTCGGCTGGCGGGCGCTCGACCGCCTGCCGTCGCTCTACGCCGAAGCCGCCAGCCGCCTGCAGCCCGGCCAGATCAGCCCGCTGCTCCGCTCGTCGGCCGGCTTCCACATTGTCAAGCTGATCGACAAGCGCGGTGGCAGCGCCCCGGCCTCGGTGCAACAGACCCATGCCCGCCATATACTCGTCCGCATCAACGAAGTTGTCTCCGAAGCCGAGGCCCGGCATCGACTGGAGACCATTCGTGAACGCATCGTGAATGGCGTCGATTTTGCCGAGCAGGCCCGGCTCAATTCGCAGGATGGTTCGGCCGCCAAGGGCGGCGACCTCGGCTGGCTCAGCCCGGGCGACACCGTGCCGGAATTCGAACGGGCCATGAATGCGCTCAAGATCAACGAACTGAGCCAGGTTGTCCAGTCGCCGTTCGGCCTGCACCTGATCCAGGTCCAGGAGCGTCGCGAGCGCGATGTCTCCGAAGAGCGCAAGCGCGGCGCCGCCCGTCAGGCCCTGCGCGAGCGCAAGCTCGACGACGCCTACCAGGACTGGCTGCGCCAGTTGCGCGACCGTACCTACGTCGAAAACCGACTCATCGAAAAGTGATGCCCCCGGTCATAGCCGTGACCAGCGGCGAGCCGGCCGGCATCGGCCCCGAGCTTTGCCTGCGTCTGGCCGGCTACCAAGGCGATGCCCGGCCGGTCATTGTCGGCGACCGTAGCTTGCTTGAGGCACGGGCGGCGCAACTCGGGCTGGCGGTGAAATTTCGTGATTTTTGCCCTGAATTTCCGGTTGACCGCGCCCCGAAGGAAGCACTCCTGGGGTGTAGCATTCTCGACGTCGTGCACATTCCGCTCGCCGTGCCCGCCCAAGCCGGTCAGCTCGACGCCGCCAACGGCACCTACGTGCTTGCACTGCTCGACCGGGCGCTGGCCGGTTGTCAGTCCGGAGAATTCGCCGCGATGGCGACGGCGCCGGTGCACAAGGGCGTCATCAACGACGCCGGCGTGCATTTCACCGGCCACACCGAATACCTCGCTGACAAGACCCATACGCCGCTTGTTGTCATGATGCTGGCCGGCGACACCGAGCGCGGTCCGCTGCGCGTCGCGCTGGCTACCACGCATTTGCCGCTCAAGGACGTCTCGGCCGCGATCACCGCCGATGTGCTGGAAAAAACGCTGCGCATCCTGCACGCCGACCTGCGCGGCAAGTACGGCATCGCCCAGCCGCGCATCCTCGTCGCCGGGCTCAACCCGCACGCCGGCGAAGGCGGCTACCTCGGCATGGAAGAAATCGAAGTCATCACGCCGGTTCTCGAAAAACTGCGTGGCGAAGGCATGCAACTGTCCGGCCCCTATCCGGCCGACACGATGTTCACGCCGCCCATCCTCGCCCAGGGCGACGCCGTCCTCGCCATGTACCACGACCAGGGCCTGACTGCCCTCAAGTACGCTACCTTCGGCAAAGGCATCAACGTCACGCTCGGCCTGCCGATCATCCGCACCTCGGTCGATCACGGCACGGCGCTCGAACTGGCAGGCACCGGCAAGGCCGATCCCGGCAGCCTGTTCGAGGCCGTCGCCGAAGCCGCCCGCATGGCCACAAGGAAACAATCATGAAGGGTCACGTCGCCCGCAAGCGCTTCGGCCAGAATTTTCTGGTCGACCACGGCGTCATCGCCGCCATCGTTTCGGCGATCAACCCCAAACGCGACGATGTCGTCGTCGAAATCGGCCCGGGTCTGGGGGCGATTACCGAGCCGCTCATGCAGCGCGTCGATCACCTGCACGTCGTCGAAATCGACCGTGACCTGATCGCCCGCCTGAAAAAACAGCACACGCCGGAACGCATGACCATCCACGAAGGCGACGCACTGGCCTTCGATTTCGCCAGCATTGGCAAGAATTTGCGCCTGGTCGGTAACCTGCCCTACAACATCTCGACACCGCTGCTCTTCCACCTCGCCGATTACGTCGATGTCCTGCACGACATGCATTTCATGCTGCAGAAGGAGGTCGTCGAGCGCATGGTCGCCGAGCCGGGCAATGCCGATTTCGGCCGCATGTCGGTCATGCTGCAATATCGTTTTTATCTGGAATGGCTGATCGACGTGCCGCCGGAAAGCTTCGATCCGCCGCCCAAGGTTCAATCAGCCGTCGTCCGCCTGATCCCGAAGCCGGTTTCCGAACTCAATGCCAAGAGCCAGGAAAAGCTGTCGCAGGTCGTCCTGACCGCCTTCTCGCAACGCCGCAAGATGCTGCGCAATACCATGAAGGGCATGCTCAGCGACGCCGGATTCGCCGAACTTGGCATAGCGCCGACCCTGCGTCCGGAGGATGTTTCGGTCGAGGACTACGTGCGCATCGCCAATTACCTGTCAGCCGGGGCGTAGCCAGAATCCCACGGTCAACCGTAAAAAATGCCCGAAATTGAAATGTTCGGGCCCATGAAAAAACCCGCCGAAGCGGGTTTTTTTGCGGGCTCGAAGTTGATTACTTCGTCGAGCAGGTCTTGATGCCGAGCAGCGTGTAGGCCGGGCACCAGCCCATCAGGCCGGTGGCCAGCGGCACGATGCCGCCCGGAGAAGCTGATCTGGCGAGGTTTTCCAATTTCATGCTTTAGCGCATTTGTCTGTTTGTCCCTCCTGTGTCCCTCCGGGAGGTTTCAGTGGCTACATTCAGGCAGCGTTCAGGTGGTTGGCAGGTTCGGGTTCGGCGTCAGGGCTACCCCGATGTAGTGAAAACATTCAAGCTCCGGCAAGACGGTGAAAAGTGGGCCAGAGCCATTGAGCGTGAGTTGGATATGGGTTGCTATGTCCATCGCACAGAAGCAGAGCGCATGACGCTTACTGAGCTTTTGGAACGATACGGTAAGGAGGTCTCGCCGAAACACAAAGGCCACCGGGAAGAGCTTTGGAAGATCGGCGTCATCCTGCGTGATCGGATAGCCAAATACAGCTTGGTGGCTTTAACGCCAATGCTGGTTGCCGACTACCGGGACCGGCGGCTACAGATGGTTTCGGACGCGACGGCTAGGCATGAGATGAACATCATCAGTGCCGCCTACAAGGTGGCTGCGCGTGAGTGGGGGATTCCGGTCAGCAACCCGGTTAGCCAGATCAAGCGTCCTCCTGCTGGACGGGAGCGTAAGCGACGCATCAGCCAGGTGGAGATCGATGCCATCATCCAGCACAGCAAGACCCGAGAGCTACCGGACTTCCTGTGTCTTGCTGTCGCTACCGGGATGCGACGCGGCGAGATCATTCGCCTGCGCTGGCAGGACATTGATCTGGGCAGGCGTCTTGCCTACCTGAGCGACACCAAGAACGGCAATGACCGCATTGTGCCGCTGAGTAGTGAAGCGCTGGCGGTGCTACAAGCCATGCCTCGACGAATTGACGGGCGCTTGTTCAGTCTGGAACCGAGAGGGTTCTCCAAGGCGATGCGGAAGTCAGTCGTCAGGGCAAGGTGCGCCTACGAGGCAGATTGCGCCCGTGATGGTGTAGTGCCTGATCCTGATTATCTGTGCGACCTTCGGCTGCATGACGCTCGTCACGAGGCTGTGAGCGCCTTCTTCGAGCGCGGTCTCGATGTGATGGAGGTCGCTTCCATTTCCGGCCACAAGACTCTCAGTTGCCTGAAGCGTTACACGCACATGCGAGCGGAGAGGATTGCCTTGAAGCTCGGCTAACACACTCGCTCCGGCGGAGGTCGGGTTGAAATTGGATCTACTCATCATGAGTTAATATATGACAAACGAGGCGCCGGAGAGGGCGGAGTCTTCAATATCCTGCAGGCACTCAACCCAAGGGCATATCACCGGCCGTGTCTTGTAATGCTTGGAATGGAAAACTGATTTAATTTATCAGTGGCAACAATATTCAGATCCTAATTTGCATATATTTATTTAAGGAACCGAGTTGAAAAGAGTAAATATACTATCCATTATTCAGGCATTTTCCTCATTGAAACAGGATAGCTATAAGTGTTTTCTGAGGCACTACGGGATAGGCATCAAAGATGATGAAGTTAACGATTTGGAATCTTTAGCTAAAGCCCTGCGAACAATCGAAAGCGATAAACGTATTTTTGACCAATTTTATATTGGATACAAAATACCGCAAATTAGCAAGGAGTTCGATTTGCTACGGTTTGGGGAGGGGTGCGTAGTAAATATTGAGCTCAAGAGGTCTGCGACAAAAGAAAAAATTGAGAAGCAACTAAAGCGGAACAAATACTATTTAAGTTTTCTTGAGAAAGAAATGCATTTCTTTTCTTTTGTCTCGAAAACAAGCGAGCTTTTCTACTTGAACAGCTCAGATCAACTGGAGGCCGTTGACTTTTCCCGGTTAATATCCGCGCTGAAAGGCATGCAAGTAAAACCCATTGATAATATAGACAGCCTGTTTAATCCTTCGAACTACTTGGTTTCCCCGTTTAATTCAACGCAGAAGTTTGTAAATAACGAATATTTCCTGACGGTGCAACAAGAAACGATCGTTCGCGAAATAATTAGCGCCATAGATAGTTCCGCCTCGGCAACCTACATATCAATTAAAGGTAGTGCGGGGACTGGAAAAACGCTATTGGTATATGATATTGCCAAGAGCCTTAGAGAGGCCGGAAAGAAGCCCCTAATCATACACTGCGGCTATTTGAATGATGGGCAACTTAAATTGAAAGGCACCTACCAATGGCATATAACCCAGATTAAAGACTTTGGCGGCCTTGAATTTTCAGATTATGACTTGGTTATAATTGATGAGGCCCAAAGAATATACAAATCTCAGCTTCTAAAAATAATAGAGAAGATTAATATTGTTAATGGAAAATGTATTTTTTCATATGACAAGCTACAAACTTTAGCGGCGTGGGAAGAGAATAGTAACATTGACGGCATTATTAGTTCAATCCCGTCTATATTGACTTACAAATTGACCGAAAAAATACGAACAAACAAAGAAATAGCAACGTTTATAAAGTTGCTTTTCAACAACAAGACGGCCGCTAAGTTATCAACTAGCAACAATATCGAACTGAACTTCTTCGACAACGAAGAAGATGCAAAAGATTATCTTTCATCATTGAGCAGCCAGGGTTGGGATGTTCTTAGATTCACCCCGTCGCAATACAACAAAGAACACCATCAAAAATACTCCGATGTTTTTAATGAGAACTCGCACAAAGTTATCGGCCAGGAGTTTGATTCCGTAGCAGTGACTATAGACAGTTATTTTAACTATGACACAGACGGTGATTTGATATATACAGCAAAGGCGTTTTACGACCCAGTTAAAATGCTGTTCCAAAATATTACACGCACTAGAAAACGGTTGAATATTATTCTTATAAATAACAGCGTTTTATTTGATAGGTGTGCGTCTGTTTTGGAAGATCAATCAGCCTAGCGAGGCATGGCACTCAACGGAGGCGCTCATCCTATGCGAAGCACTGTTGCGGATGCCAATAATGTTCGCCCGAGAAACCCCGTAGGCGCGTGCCAGAGCGCTTACGGACTCTCCCGCACCCAATCTACGTCGGATTTCTGATCGTTCGTCCTGCGTTGTTTTTGACGGTCTGCCGAGCGTCTTTCCTTCGGCCTTCGCCCGAGCCAATCCGGCTTGGGTGCGCTCGACCAGCAGGTCGCGCTCCATCTCTGCTACCGCCGCCAGCATCGACAGAATGAGCTTGCCTGCCGGTGCCGTCAGATCGGTGTTCCCGAGTTGCAGGACGACGACCTTGATGCCGCGTTCCCCGAGTTGCCGGACGGTCTGCAGCACGTCGATGGCATCACGACCGAGACGGTCCAGCTTCGACACGACGAGCGTCTCGCCCTTGCGAATCTGTCCGAGCATCTTCTCGAATGCCGGACGCTGAGACGCAGGCACCTTGCCGCTGATGCCTTCATCGGCAAACCAAAAATCCGGCTCGATCCCGTAGCCGGCTTGCTCAAGCTCAAGCCGTTGGTTGTCTGTCGTCTGCGTTCCGGTTGATACACGTCCGTAACCGAAGGTGGCCATCATCTGCTCCTGTGGGGCTGTTAGAAAACGTGGCCAAGAATAGGACGCCGCCATAAAGTCCACAAGGATAGATTTCCGACAGGGTTGAACGTAGAGACAGAAAGGTGCCGGAATCCGGTCGTATTCCGACAGGGAGACCGTAAGGCCAGAAGGTGCGGCGCGTTGCACCGCTCCCGGCGAGGCCAACGACAAGAACGACACCACGAGCCGGCGCGGCGATTTTTCATTAAGGATCACCAATGACTGAATACATGGATGTATGTGTAGGGAGTGAGTGGAGGGATGATGTTTCCTTTATTCTTCTGTAGAGAGGTAGATAAAGGGCAAGACATAACTCAGTAATGAGTTAAAAGGATTGTCCGCCCACATCTAGCATTGGTGCGGCTTGGGCTGAAACTGAGTGACCGGATTTTTGGCAAAACCCGGCCATCGTGGCAGGCCAGTCAGAACCGCCGGCTGAGACCCCGTAGCGCCGACCGGGCCGCCTCAGAGAGTTCAACATCGGTCAGCAGATTGCGACTGACCTTCAGCGACCTGCCCCGACTATCCTTCCTCCCGAACTTGCCGAGCATGCAGGCAGGAGCGTTCTGATCGACGCCAAGCTGCTGGGCGGCGTAAAGCGCGAAGGGGTTGGAGGCGACGACACCGCTGCCGGTGGCGTGGTGACAGAATTTGAAGTAGCCGAGGCTGTAGAGGCGCTGGAACGAGAAGCCTGCGAGGTCCATCGGCGTTGTCAGTCCCAGCAATCCAAGCGCGTCGCCTTGCAGCCGCACCTCCGCACGTGCTCGCCATTTAGACTCCGGGAGCGGCTTGGGGATGCGCTTGCCATCGTCACCAATGAACGTCTCGTCCGTGCGCTTCCAATACACGCGCCACATCAGGTTGTCAGTGTCATTGCCGATATACAGCGTCCGGTTGGTGTCAATGTTGGCTCCGGCCGGCAGGTAGGTCGGGGGAGTGTCATCCACGAGACGAGGGTTGTTCAAGACCGGCGGCGCCAGTTCCATCATCAGACGCTTGGTGAGGTCGGCGGCGGCCCCAAAGTCATTGCTGGTCGGCCAGAAATCGACGGCCACTTCCAAGGCTTCGAGCGTAGGGGTTTCAGAAAGCCCATAGGTGCGCTCCAGGTCGGTCAGAAGGTCTTGGATGACCCGGTGCTTGTCCGGGTGCTGCAAAACGATCCTGAAGGCATGGGCAGCGCTTCCCAGGCTGGCATCCAACGGCTTGGCGTGGGATACGCCGATGTCCTCGTATTTGCGTTTCAGGTAGCCACCATGCGAAGCGTTCTTGAGCTTGACGGTGAAGGCAACCCAATCGACGACAGCAACGGGTTGGAGTTTGGCAGACGGAATTGCGGTGGCGAGTGCAGTAGCGTGAATGGTCATGGGTGGTTGTCCTCGGTGGTTGATCGTTCTTTTACGATACAAACCCCAGGCTGGCTCGCCAACCCCTATTATCTACATGATTTTAATGAGTAATTTTTGAAGTGCATGAAAATTGGCCGTGTAAGATCGCGTTCCGGTGGGGCGGATTGAGGATTGCAGCACCTTTGAAACTAGCCGAACCGGTTATGACTTCGCTGTCTGCTTAACTTAGGGTTGCAACCCGCTCGGCACCCTAAGTTAGCGCACAGTTATATCAAGTGATGGTGACGTAGAATGGCTTCTGGTCCGCGTTTCGACGGGGAGCAAAGTTGGGAGTCTGGAGCGGTTTCTTGTCCCTCCAGTGTCCCTTTTGACTAACAAAATGAGGCTCAAACAGATGAAAAAGGCGGCTCAGGTTGCCCTGTCCGCCTTTTGCAAAAAGCCTGGAAAGGCTTGTTCTGACTCAGTCCTTCTTCATAGGGCAGGTCTTGATGCCGAGCAGCGTGTAGGCCGGGCACCAGCCCATCAGGCCGGTGGCCAGCGGCACGATGCCGATGTAGCCCCAGACCGGCAGCAGGCCGGCAGCAGTTGCGCCGATCAGGCCGGCGCCAGCAACGATGCGAAGGATTTTGTCGATACCGCCAACATTTGCAGCCATGGTGTTCTCCGTTTAAGTTAGGTGTACGCCGCCAATGTAACGTTCCGGCCGGGCGGCGTATGTAACCTCGGTCACACAGAAGCAAGTTTTTGCAGGCCATCCCGGTCGACGACCGTCAGTTGCTCGCGGCCCAGCGTGACCAGCCCCTGGGCAGAAAACCCCTTGAGCAGGCGGCTGACGATTTCGCGGACGCTGCCTAGTTCGTCGGCCAGTTGCTGGTGAGTGACGCCGAGCACCGTTTCATTGCGGGCCAGGATCAATTTGGCCAGCCGCTGATCGAGACGGGCAAAGGCGACTTCCTCGACGAGCTGCATGAGTTCACCGATGCGGTCGGCGAACAGGTGAAAGACGAAATCGCGGAAGGGCGGATGCTCGACCATCAGCGTGGCGAAGGCGCCGACCGGCAGGGCGAGCAGGGTGAGCGGCGTTTCGGCAATGCCGCGGGCGTTGTAGTCGGTGTGACCGAGCAGGCAACTCGATGAAATGATGCACGAGCCGCCGGGCGCGACGCGGTAGAGCATGAGTTCGCGGCCGCTGGCCGCCAGTTTGATGACCTTGATGCTGCCTTCGAGCAGTAGCGGGAAACCCTGGCAGGGCTGGTTTTCGGCAAAAACCTGGGTGCCGGCCGGCAGCTGCATGATGGCCTGTGGCGGCAGCAGGGCGGCGAGCCGGTCGGCCGGCAGGCCGCCCAGCGCCGGGTACAAATTCAGCACTTTTTCCCGGTCGACCGTAGGATTCATGCTCAACCGCCTATTTCCGCCCACACCGGGGCGTGATCGGACGGCCGCTCGAGCTTGCGCGGCGCGCGGTCAACACCGGCTGCCGTGCAGTTATCGGCCAGCGGCTTCGAGAGCAGGATGTGATCGATGCGCAGCCCCTGGTTTTTCTGGAAGCCGAGCATGCGGTAATCCCACCACGAGAAGGTCTTTTCCGGCTGCTCGAAGAGCCGGAAACTGTCGCTCAGGCCGAGGCTGATTAAACGCTGGAAAGCGGCGCGTTCGGGCGGCGAAACGAGAATGCAGTCGGCCCAGCGTTTCGGGTCGTGCACATCGCGCTCGTCCGGTGCGATGTTGTAGTCGCCGCACAGCGCCAGCTTCGGGTATTTGGCCATTTCCTCGCCGAGCCAGACGGCCAGCCCGTCGAGCCAGCGCAGCTTGTATTCGTACTTGTCGCAGCCGACTTCCTGGCCGTTCGGCATGTAGGCGCAGATGACGCGGGTATCGCCGACCGTGCCGCTGATCAGGCGCTTCTGTTCATCCGGAAAATGCGGGTTGCCGCAGACGACATCGGCAATCGGTTCGCGGGCGAGCAGGGCGACACCGTTATAGGTCTTCTGGCCGGAGAAGGCGACGTGATAACCGGCGGCCTCGATTTCGGCGCGCGGGAAATTGTGGTCTTCGAGCTTCAGTTCCTGCAGGCACAGCGCGTCGGGTTTGGCTGCAGCCAGCCAGTCGAGCAGGTGCGGCAGACGAACCTTGAGTGAATTTACGTTCCAGCTGGCAATCTTCATTTCGCTTCAAGTGCCTTGCAGTTTGGTTGTATATCTTCTTTGGTTCGCATTTTGTGGGTCATCTGTGGGTCAAATCTCGTCCGCTGCTCAACGAGGCTAAGTATAAATTGCACGACGCTGCACAGCATTTAAAAAATGATGACTGGCGTTTTATCCTGCACTTGCTGATTTGATCTCGATCGCCTTCGGGCGAAGTCTTATGACTCGGTGACTGGGTAACGCTGGCAAGCGGCCGAAGCCGAAATGGATATCGATGATATTCGCCGTCGACTGATCTGATTCTAATAAGCCCGCATTTTCCCCGGGCAAGCACGGGAGCCATTCCGCCCCTCGCCAAAGGGCCGGCTAATGGGGAACGTCCGTGAAAAACTCACGCATCAAAGCCGCTACGGCGGCACAGCATTTCGACAGCCTTCCAGATAGCGCACGCATCAAGTCCACCGTTGCCCTAGTGATCCTTGGAGTCGACAGCCTGTCCACTCTGTGGCGCTGGGAAAAATCCGGCCGGATGCCGCCCAGTCAAAAAATAGGTGGATCGCGGTACAAGAGTTGGGCGGCCGAAGAAATACGCCGGGTTCGCGATGCTCGGGGAGGCTGATCATGGAACAGCTCTCACTCATCCCCAGAAATGACAGCGCCCGCATGGCCGCGGGCGAGTCGGGTAAATCAAGCTCAGTACATCTTGAGCGTAACCTGCCAGCCATCAACGGCCAATGCGCTCAGGTGCTCGGATTGATCCGCCAGCATCAGCCTTTGCTCTCGTTGGTACTGACTGCCGATCATGCTATTCCAGAGACAGCTGCCCGGGTACATGACCTTCGGGCCGCCGGCTGGAACATCCTGACGGTGATTCGCCCGATCGTTGTGTTCCGTGGCGTTGAGCGCCGGAACGTCGCTGCGTATTCTCTCGGCTCTCCGGAATGGCCGGCGCCCGGATTTTTTGAGGGCGACTGACATGACCGCCCAAGATCAAGCCGTTATCCCGCTGGTCATCGGCCGTGGCCAACAAGCCTACGTCGACGCAAAACGATGGATCGAAGCCAAGTATCCCAACCTAACGCCGGAGCAGTACGCACAAGCCTGCCGGCTGGCCGCCAAGAAGGCTGGGGTGTGACATGGCTATCAGGATAAAAGATTTCAGCAAATTCCAGCACTTCAAAGACCGCTCTCCGCCATGGGTCAAGCTTTATCGGGACATCCTGGACGATCCTGATTGGCATGAACTTGATGGAGAGTCAGCAAAGACTCTGGTCATGTTGTGGCTCCTTGCCAGTGAGGATGAGACAAAGCAAGGATTGTTGCCTGACGATAGAAAACTCTGTTTCAGGCTGCGAATCGACAATAAGGCTCTGGATCACGCTGTAAGCAAGCTGTCCCATTGGTTGGAGCGTGTTGATATCAACGCGATATCAGATCGATATCAACTTGATGCACCAGAGCGCGCGGGCGAAGAGACAGAGGAGAGTAGAGGAGAGACAGAACATAGCTCACCTTTGGCGAGCGAGTCTGCAGACGATGGCTTCGCCAGCTTCTGGGAGCAGTACCCGAAGAAGGTAGCCAAGCCCCAAGCCATGAAGGCATGGAAGAAGATCAAGCCGGCCGGCCAAGTCATCGCCGACCTGATGGCAGGCCTTGAGCAGCAGAAGGCTTCCGGCGATTGGCAGAAGGACGGCGGCCAGTTCATTCCGCACCCGGCAACCTGGCTCAATGGCCGGCGCTGGGAAGATGAGGCGCCGGCTGCTGGCCAGACGGCAGCACCGTCACGTAATCCGATCTTCGCGGGAGCCGTCTGATCATGGCTATCCAACTTCCCTACGGCGCTGCCGAGATTGTCGCCCTGCGTACCGCCGGCAAGCGGCCGGCCGATCTGCTGCTGATTTCACTCGTCGGGCCGCTATACGAAACCAACCCGGTAATCATTGCCCAGCCATCACGCTGCTACGACTGGCGCTTCGTGGTCGCACTGCCTGTCCTGATTGTGGCGACGACTGACACGCCGCACCTCGCCGGCATCGTCAATGCGATCGACAGCGCAGAGCCGGCCACCCTTTCGGTCTGGTTTTCTGATCAACAGGATGGCGTCAATGTTCTGATCGATGGTTACCGCCACCGGACAAAGACCGGCCGGCGCATGGGTGTAGCGCAGCGCGTGGCACTTGCAGGGCTGGGTTCGAACGACTCGGTAAGTGGTTGCCTGCAGCAGATTGCCGGCCAGGCGAAGCGCCGGGCCATGGAGAACGCCGACCGATTCGACGCTGTACTGGTCGAGATGGCTACCGCCGGCTTTCGTCGCCTCTTCGGCGCAGCCTGGGGGGCAGCATCATGAACGTGATCGACGACACCATAGATTTCGATGCCTACCTGCAGGGCCCCGACGAAGCGGCCAGTATCCGGCCAGCGGCATCGTGGGCTGATGAGGTAATCGCAGCATTCGAGCGCCCAGCCACCCAGACCGGCGCTGGCTTGCCGTGGAACAAGACCAGCGAGATTGTCCGGCTGCGCCATGGAGAACTTTCGATTTGGCCGGGTATGAGTGGGCACGGTAAGTCCATGATCGTCGGCCAAGTCGGGTTGCACCTGATGGCCCAAGGCGAAAAGATCTGCATTGCTTCAATGGAGATGAAGCCAGCGGCAACGATGCAGCGCATGTGCCGGCAGGCCTTCGGATGTAACGCACCGAACCGCCAGGAGATTCGCGACCTGCACACTTGGACGAATGACCGGCTGTGGCTTTACGACCAACAAGGCCAGGTCAGCCCCGAGCGCATGCTGGCAGTTGGCCGGTATTGCCACGAGCAACTCGGCATCACTCACTTCGTAATCGACAATCTTCTTAGCTGCGGCATTGCCGAGGATGGCTATGACGCTCAGAAGCAGTTCGTGCTGGCACTGGCCACCCATGCCCATGATACCGGCCAGGCGGTTCATCTGCTGGCGCATAGCCGGAAGGGCAAAGACGAACTGACGCCACCGGGCAAATTCGATGTGCGCGGGTCCGCATCGATCACCGACTTGGCCGACAACGTTTTCAGCGTCTGGCGCAATCGAGGCAAGGAGTTGGCGCAGGAAGAGGGCGACCACAGCAAGAACAGCGAAGCGGACGCCCTATTGACCGTCTGCAAACACAGGCACGGCGACTGGGAGGGGCGTATTCAACTCTGGTTCAACCGGAGCAGCCAGAGCTACATGCAAGGTCCCAACGATCAACCCAAGGCCATGCGATTGCTGGCCGATGAAGACAAGGTTGAATTCTGATGGCAACCGTAACCCGAAAATTCCGTGATGACTTCGATTGCTGGGCAGCGGATCGCCTTGCTCGTGGCGAATTCACCGAGGCCGACATGGCCGACTTCAAGGATCTCCTGCGCCGTGATTTGGCGTCCGGTCCTGACCTGTTGCGTAAGGGTCTGACGGTAATCATCGCGGCCGGCGTTGAGGTGCCAGCAACGATTGATGACCACGAAGCGCGGTATCGCCATTGGGCTGACTTCTTCGATGTTGAGGCAGAAGCGATCCGCACGCTAAAGCAGAAGGCAGCATGACCGCCGTCGCCCTCAAGCCTCAGCCAGCACCTGACGTGACCGATGCTGCCCGGGCACTTGGCCGGCGCGGTGGGCGGCCGAAGGGTTCGTTCTCTTCGCCTCTAGCTGCCTGGCTTCGAAAGGAGGTAAAGCAAAAGCAGCGTGAAGGCTGGGGGCGCCGTGAGGGATTCAACATCGCAGCCAATACCGAGCGGCCTATCGATGACGATTCGTTTCAACTGACCGAGCGAACCGCAGAAGAAGCGGAAATCGAGACGGTCGACGAGGAAGGGAATGATCGCCCGGCAACAGTCAGTTGGGCGTACTGGAAAAAAATCTGGCTGGAAGTGCAGAACGGAAACCGCTTTCCGTAGCCACCTGTCCGGAGAATCTGATTCACCAGAGCGCAGGAGTGCTCACAACTCTTATTCGATGGAGCCCGCCATGGCAAAGCAAACCAGAAAATCAACCCCGCGCCTCAGCTGCCCACCGCCCGGCACCATGGTTTTTGCTGAAGGAGGCAAGGTTGAAACCGCCGACGAACTGATGGCGAGAATTGCCGGCAAGTACGGTGTGACAGGTCAGGCGCAAGCGGCACCAGTCCAGCAGCCTGTTCCCCAGCCCCAGCCCCAGCCCCAGCCCCAGCCCCAGCCCCAGCCCCAGCCCCAGCCGAAAGCACAACCGCTACCGCAACAGAAAGTACTTGGCGGGATTATCGGCATCATCAAGAGCCGGCAACAGCAGATCGACAAGGCGGCAGAAGGCTACGCCAACGGCGGCAAGATCGCTGGTCCGGGAACGGCGAAGAGTGATTCCATCCCGGCGAAAATCCGTGAGAGCGGCGAGCCGATCAAGGTTTCGACGGGTGAGCGCATCGTCAGCGCTGAGCAGGATGCATTCCTCGAGTCAGTTGCTCAGTCTGCAGGATACGAAAGCCTTGATCAGATGCTCGAGGACGGTACGGGGAAGCCAGTTGGCCCGACGATCAAGGCCGGGAAGAGGGCGGCTGCTACCGGGATGGCGCCGGAGACGGACCCCGATACAGATGGACGCCGCCAGTACAGCGCAGGCTACGGCGATTCGTTTGCAAATCGTGGTGCTTCCACCGGAAACCAGCGAGTCGACACGGCAATCGCCGCACCGCCAACCCTTGGAGGTGCTCCAGTGGCACGCACTGAGCCGGCCGGGACGCTGAGCAATCCGTCTGCGGCTGGCTTGACGATTGATCCATTCGGCCCCAAACCGGAAAAGCTCGGATCTGGCTTGTCTGGCATTGACCCGTCATTTGCTCCCGGACAAGCGCAGCAACCGGTTAAGCCCGGCCGCGACTCGTCCGGGATCATCACGGCAGATTCAGCGCAGGCAGCAGCCGGCGCCGATATGCAGCGCTCGGGCGGGATATCTGGCGGCATCGATATGGCTGGCGTGAATGGCATCCTTGCCCGGGAAAACAAGGCGCGCGGCGAAATGATCGATCTATCGATTGCGGCCAACGGTGGGAACGGGATTGCCATCCTCGGCGACGAGAACGCGGCAGACAAAGCCAATGCCGAGAAAACGCAACGTTGGGCGCTTGACGATCTGCGCAGTGGGATCAAGTCGGCTGGTACGCGCACCGAGCGTGCTGCGCTTGGCCAGGCGCTGAACCAGACGATTGCCGGTCATAACCAGCAGGCCACCGAAGCTGCCCGACAGGAGGGCATCGCCCGCGGCCAAGACCTCAGTTACGGGGCGCGAATAGCACAGCAAGGCATTACAGCACGCGGTCAGGATCTCGGCTTGCAGCGGACACAGGAACGGAACGACATCCTGATTCGTGGGCAGGACATTCGATCCGAGAGCACCGACAAGCGCATTGCTTCGAACGAATCGATTGCAGCGACTCGGAGCGGTCCGACTCTCAGCCAGCAGCGCGGTAATACAGAGATCGACGCTGCACGGCAAACTATCGCAGGCCTGACCCCGGAAGACATTCGACGCAAGACGGCAAAGACGACAAATACAGGCCGCGAAAATCCAGACTACGACCCGCAGCTCGAGCGCGCTGCGTCGTTGGCCAATCGCCGCCGTGTTGGAGATGATCCGACCTTCGATCAGCGCCTGCAGCAGCAGCAACCGGCCGGCACCGATGGCGATGCGATGACCCGCTTCAAGGCTGACCAGGCAATGCAGGGCCACAAGTTGGGCAAGCAGACGCCGAATGGGGTCGAGGTGCTGGATGCTTCCGGCAAGGTCATTGGGCATTATCACTGAGCCATGCCCTTCGTTTCCCTCGATCAAACCGAAGAGCAGCCGCGCCGTGGCTTCGTACCCTTGGCTGATGCCGAGCCCAAGCGCGGATTCGTTCCGCTGCAGACCGAAGACAAACAGCCGTCGATCCTGAAAACGATTGCTCTGGAAAACCCGCTGACTGCCATTGCTGAAACCGGATTGAACCTGGCATCGCAGGCGGTGGCGCTTCCGGTTGCCGGCCTTGCTGGTCTGGCGACTGAAGCCGGCAACGCTCTGGGCCTGACTGAGAAGAAGGGCGCCGATGTCGTGCACCAGGTGGGCGAGGCGCTTACCTATGCGCCACGCTCCGAAATGGGCCAGGCAGCTACCGAGATTGCCACGTACCCGTTCCAGAAACTCGCCGAGGCTGGCCAGTGGGTGGGAGACAAGACCTTGGCGGCGACCGATAGTCCGCTGGTGGCAACTGCGGTCGACACCGCTATCAATTCCTTGCCGATGCTGATCGGTCCGGCGAAGAAGGGTGCGGTAGCGGTCAAGGATCGCATCGCCGGCAAGTCTGACGTAACGCCGGAAGCCATCGCGCCGGAGGCTGAGGCTGCCCGGCCTGTTGATAGGGCCTTGGCGCGCGACTCTGTAAATTTGACGGAAGGATTCACGAATGAGCACAACAGCCCAATTGCCGCCTCAACGAATGCAACGGCCAGCATCAGTGAGGCAACTTCACCCCGTGGAGTGCAACGCCTGGGAGCACATCAAGGCACTTTGCTCCAACCAAAAACACCGGCACTGGAATCGTTATGGCGGGGCGGGGATCAAGGTTTGCCCGGAATGGCTGAACAGCTTCGAGACGTTCCTGAAGGACGTAGGGCCGAAGCCCAGCCCGAAGCACCGGCTATCACGCAGGGAGTTGACCAAGGACTTTTGCCCGGACAACGTGGCCTGGGAGACAGCGGATTCGTGGGGCGCCCTGAAGAGGCCGTTACCCGCAGGACGGTCGAGGGAGGACGCCCAACTGGTCTCGATGGTCGGGAAGGTTCTCGGAGTGCGGCCGTCGGCACTTCTGATCATGCTGGACAATGGACTGACCACCTGCGAGCAGCTGCGCAACCGGCTCCAATCCTCGACCCCAGCGCCGGACCGCTGAGCCGGTCGGCTGCGATCGCACGGCCGGACCTCGTGATCAGGGCCAAGGAGGCAACGCCGGCCGGTCCATTCGGCGAGCTGATACCCGATTCCGGTACCGTCAGAGAGGCGATGCTCCCGACTGAACCTAAGGCGTGGGTAGGCTTTGCCGATGACTCCGGATCGCTTGGCGTTCCACGCGCCGAGATGCCACAGATCAAAGCTGAGCACCGCGGCGCCATGACCCAGTTCATGAACGCCCGTGGGGTCAAGCACCGGGCAGAAGAGGTTCGCGCAGATTTGCTCAAGCCGACGCAGGCCGAATTCTCGCCGGCCAAGGTCAAGAGCGCACTTGGATTCGAAGGCGGCGAGCGCTCGATTCTGGTTTCATCCGATGGCTACATCCTGGACGGACATCACCAGTGGCTGGCCAAGCGCGCACAAGGAAAAACGGTCGACGTCATTCGCTTCGATGCGCCGATTGCTGACCTGTTCAAGCTCTCCCATGATTTCCCCAGTTCGCAGAAGGCGAAGGGGGCAAGTGCCGAACCTGCCCGCGGATTCACGCCGCTTGCCGAGACCCAGCGCGCAGCCCGGCCGGGCACCGAGTATTCCTTCGCGCCTGGCAACAGCTACACCGGTTTCATCAACGATGCTACGCAGCCCGGCGCAGTCACAACCCAGCCCAGTGCCGTGGGACGTGGCCAGCCGATCCGCCGGGAAGACATCCTGATCCCGTTTGCCAAGGAGTTGGGCGCCTCGATCTACACCGGCCGGGTGAATATGAAAAACGCTTTGGGCTACTTCCGGCGCGGCACTGAAGAGATCAGGATCAAAAAGCATGCTGACTTGGAAACAACCGCTCACGAGATGGGCCATCTTCTCGATAGCCGCGTGCCGGCCATCTCCAAGGAATGGCGGAACAATACGGCGCTGCGCAAGGAGTTGAAATCCATCTCCTATGACCAGCAGAAGGTCAGCGAGGGTTACGCCGAGGGGATCCGTCTTTACTTGACTCAGCCTGACGTATTGCAGGCTAAGGCGCCGATGGTGTTCGATTGGCTCGAGAACTTTGCCCAGATCGACAAGAAGTACGGACCGACCTTGCGCAAGGCTCAGGAAGGCATGACCAAGTGGTTTGCGCAGGATTCCATTGACCGGGCCCGCTCCAAGATCGGCGATCACCGGCCATTGTCCGACGCCATGAACGGCGCAATGGATCGTTTCCGTCAGTCTGTCAGCGATGACCTGCATGGGATCTATCGCATGGAGCGCGAGTTGCAGGGCGGCAAGTTGGAACCGGTGGGCGCCTATGAGTCCGCGCGTTTGTCCCGAGCCTCGGCATCCATCGCCGACGGCGCCGTGCGCTTCGGCTATCCGGTCAAGAATGCGGACGGCTCATTCACCTACCGCGGCAAGGGTTTGGAATCCATCATGAAGCCCGTCGCCGAGCGCCTGGATGATGCGCTGCTGTACTTCGTTGGGCGCAGCGCTCAGGAACTGATGCTGCAAGGCCGGGAGCACCTTTTCACCAAGGGCGAGATCCGCGGGATGCTGCAACTGGAAACTCCGGAGGCCCGGAAAGCCTTCGCCGAATATCAGCAGTGGAACCGTGGCGTTCTGGATTTTGCCGAGGCGCAAGGTGTCCTTAACCCGGAGACCCGCCTCAAGTGGAAGCGGGTGGAGTACCTGCCATTCAGCCGCGTTGAGCAGCCGGGCGGACTCAAGGGCAAGCCCGGGGACTGGGCCGGCATCCAGGCATTGACCGGTGGTACCGAGAATATCCGCGATGTCCTGGGCAACATGATCGGCAACGCCGCGCAGTTGATCGATGTCGCCGTGAAGAACGAGGCGCGAGTGAAGATCGCCGAACTGGCCAGCAAGCCGGGCGGAGGCAAGTTCATGGCCAAGATCGATACCGGCAGCCGGCCGGTCAAGATTGGCGGTAGCCAAGTATTGGACGAAATGTTCAAGCGCTACGGCATTGCGGTCGACGGCGATGCGCCGGCCTTCTTTCAGTTCATGCTGCACAACCAGCCGCCGGCCGGGGGGAATGTCGTTGCGGTGCTTAAGGGCGGCAAGCCGACCTGGTACGAAGTGGGGGATCCCATCCTGTTCCGTTCGTTGCAGGCGATCGACCGCCCGCCGATGCAGTGGCTGACCAAATGGCTGGGTTATCCGAAGCGGATCGGGCAGATGGCCATCACCCTGACCCCTGACTTTATGCTGGCGAATATTGCGCGCGACACCATCATGGGTTCGGTTATGTCGCGATCAGGATTTCGGCCTGTGATCGATTCGCTGCAGGGCATGCGCCTGCGCATGACCGAGGATCCGCTGTACAAGGATTACATCGCCAACGGAGGAGGGCTTTCCAGCCTGTACCTGGAAGAAAAGGCGGTGCGCGCCAAGCTTGAGCATTTTTACGATCGGCAGGGGATCGATTATCGGACGGTGCTGGATACACCAAAGAAACTGATGAATGCGGTGGAGACCATCGCTGACGCGTTCGAGATGTCGACGCGCCTAGGCGAGTACAAGCGGGCCATCGATGCCGGCGAGCATCCGCGCCATGCGGCCTATCAGGGCCGGGAAGTGTCGACCGATTTCGCGATGCGCGGTGATTCCAAGGCGCTGGGCTTCATGTACGACACGGTGATGTTCCTGCGCCCTGCAGTTGAATCCATGGACCGCCTGTACCGAGGCGTTGCCCACGATCCGAACAAGGCAGCCATCGGCGCCAAGACGGCCATGCTGGCACTGGCATCGGTCGGCCTCTACCTGCTGAATCGGGACGATCCGCGCTATCAGGACTTGAACGATTGGGACCGGGACGCGAACTGGCATTTCTTCGTTGGTGATCAGCATTTCCGGTATCCGAAGATCTGGGAAATTGGGGCCGTGGCCAGTACCGCAGAGCGCACTGCCGAGAAGCTGATGCAGTCCGACCCGGCAGGGCTGGGCAAAGACTTCGCCCGCATCGTCGGCAACACCTTCAGCCTGAATTACATGCCGCAGATCGTGGCGCCGCTGGTCGAGCAGGCAACCAACCGAAATAGTTTCACCAAGGCACCCCTGGAAACGCCGGGCATGGAGAACGTGCAGCCGTTCCTGCGGGCCAAGCCGAACACCTCCGAGACCATGCGGGCGATCGGCATGGCAACCCGCGATCTGCCGGAATCACTGCAGGTAAATCCAGTGCGGGCTGAGGCGCTGCTGCGTGGCTACCTGAACACTTGGGGCATGTATGGCTTGATGCTGTCTGACAAGGCTTTCTTTGGCGACAAGCAGCCCGAGATGCGCACTGACCAGATGCCCGTGGTTCGCCGTTTCTACAGTCAGGAACCGCCCCAGCACACCAAGTTCGAGACGCAGTTCTACGACATGCTGGGTGAGGCCAAGCGATTGCAAGGCACGCTCCGCGAACTGGATCGCCAGGGCCGCCCCGATATCGCCGATCAGAAGGAACTGAGTCCTCTTGCCGGTGAAGCCAAGCCGCTCGAGCGAGCCGCCAAGAACCTGCAGGGCATCAATTCGGAAATGCGCGACGTTCGCCGGGCGGCTGATCTGTCGCCGGTAGAGAAGCGGCAGCGCCTGGATGGCCTGACGGTCGAGCGGAATCAACTATTGAAGGATGCTGTGTTGGCCGCCAAGGCTGCGCAGGCCAACCGATAACCAAACCCATCGAGGAGAACACCATGAGCACAGGAAACAGCATCAGCCTTTCACGAGAAAGTGACGAAGTTCGCGCCAAGAAGTATCTGCCCGCCGATTTCGGAGAAGATGAACCCGAGGTCGTCCAGTTGCGAGAGAAGCAGGCCATAGCCAAGGCACAACGGGCCAAGGCTGATAATGACTTGGCAGCCTTCGGCAACACGCAGGGCGCCCGGAATCAATCGGTATGGAGTGCCGAAGCCGAGATAGATCGTATCGACAGCGGCCGGCCCAAGCTGCTGGCGCGCCTGATCCTGGAAGGTGGCGACTTCACCCAAGACGCGAATCTGCAACGACGCCGCCGCGAACTGGCGCTGCTGGTAGAACGCTACCGTCTTGCTAGTCCGGTCATCGGTCAGATGCGCAAGGAACTGGAGCAGGAATCGCAGGAGGCTGGCCAGCGTCATCAGGCCATCTCGAATCAGATTCGCGATGTGTTGGATCGTCTGCGTCTAGAACGGGTGGCTGCACAGCGCTGACGGTAGCCGGACGCCATGAGCACCAAGGAGTTGCGGGAGCGCTGGAAGGCCTACTGGCAGGAGCAGGAGGCCAACGGCTACCAATATACCGGCGATCCATTGCCTCCGGAATTGGTCGGGATGACCTGTGGCGGCACGACGAGGGCAGGAACGCCTTGCAAGCAGAGGTCTATCTACAGAAATGGTCGGTGCAAGTTCCATGGTGGCATGGCAACCGGCCCGACCACGGAGGCCGGCAAAGAGCAGGCGAGGATCAACGGAAGAAAGGGTGGGAGGCCGAGAAAGGCTTCTTGCGTAGATGCTGAAGCATTGACCCAGCAAGGTGCGAGACTGTTGAAAGATGTCCGAGTTTCGGAAGCTGCAATAGAAACCGAAATCATAGAGCCTTGGAAAAGTATAGTTTCCAAGCAAATCCCCGGGGAAGAATTGGGGAGTGTTCCAGGGCACGAAATGTCCACAGATGTCCATGTTTCGGCAGTGCATGAACAGCGGGAAATCATTCCCGATAAACCGAAGTCCATGAACTGTTTAAAGATGTCAGGTATTGGCGAACCGGAGCCAATAGCTGAAATGTCCAAAGATGCCCATGCTTTGTCCGGTACTTTGCATCGCTGCTCAGACTGCCGAAACCTGTCGGCCAACTGGATCTGCCAGGCCGCAGCGCGTGGCGAGATCGAGGGCGGTGGCGAATTCCGTCCTGTCCTCTCTGAGCCCCGAAATTGCCAGGCTTTCAAGCACTGGAAAACCTAAGTCATGGAGCGGTAAGGTTTCGGCTAGGGTTTCGGAATTTCTGAGCCCCACCACGCGGGGGAATTTCTTCAGTCCATCACGCTCGCTCGAGACGTGCAGAATTTTCCGTGTCCATCACACGCGGGAAGCCTGGCGAACTGGATGATGGCTGGTCTCGGAAAATGATGACTGTCCAGACTGCCAAGCGCCCCGATGACCACTATTCGAGTAACCACCGATACCGCATTGCAGGCCATCAAGAAGCACGTCGACAGCGCCGGAAAAGAGCATTTCACCACGGTTGAGATCGCTCGAGTCATGGGCGCCGACGAATACCATGTCCGCATTGCGTTCAGTTGGCTGACTAGGTTCAAAGCGATCGAGCGTGTTCCCGGCGTCCGCAGCGTGCGCTACACCGAGACGCAGGGCGAGAAGTATTCGGCCAGCGTCTACAGGATCCGCGAAGAGGCGGCGCCGGTTGATTTTGCCGCGCTGAATCGGCTGTTTGGGTATGGGTGCTGACGGTTACATCAGCCAGGTTACATGGCCAGTTACACCCAAAACGTTGGTTCGCAGAGAAGAGGTTCGCAGCGAGGTTCGCAGCAAAGAGTGGGTTGGTCCAAAACTTGACCGACCCCCGACTTGCACCAAATCGCAAACTCAAGCCGTGGCTCGACCGTTCACAAATTTGTGAACCGTGAAATCCTGGTCTTCGATAAAGCTGTACTGCTCGATGCGTGCTACAGTCACTGCGCTGCTTTGGCCGCGAACCATGGAAGGCGCCCCATCGGCCTTGGAGGGCGCACTTGCAAAGTCGGACTGTCCGCCGAGGGCAGAGGCGGGAACGGGTTCCCCGCTCTGAGGCAGTTTCTTCGCCGCACTTATTGATAAACCATTGATCAATCATCGTGACGGCTTCGCGGCCAATACCAGGATGCCAAGAAGCCAGTACACAACCTCGGTTGGAATTTGGGTTACCGAAAGCGTGATTTCCATTTGAATACTCCTCGTGGTTGCAGTGACGTCATGGTCTAGCAGCAGCACCGATAACGTCAGGGGGAAGTGCTTCGGCGGTAAATCTGGAATCGCCAAAGCATGCAACCAGTCTCATGGATGGCATCCTGCAAATAAAGGGTTGGAAGATGTAAGCGGGAGGCTTACACCCAGAATATTTGACCAGGCGTAAAAAACCCGCCTCGTGGGCGGGGTGGGGGGGGCTGAGATTCCGGATACTCAAGGTTGACCATCACCTTGGTTTCTGCGCCCTGTGTTTGCAGGCGGAAGCAGATCAGAAACCGGGCGCGCTGCTGCCCAGGCTTCAAGTTCCGATACGAGGTAGCCAGTGCATTTAGCAGATATCTTCCGGATTGGCGGGAATCCGGTGGTCGCACGCTCCCGGGTGAGCTTTTCGACGGTCGATTTGGAGATGCTGCCGAGCATCTTTCCTGCTGTCTCAGAATCGACCATGAGCGGTTTAATCGTCACATTCATGACTTCGCTCGAGATCCGTTGAGATGAACATCAAGGGCGCTGGCGCAAGCGTCAAGAATCAGGCTTGCGCCATCGGCCGCATTGGTGTTGCTGCCCAGATCAAGACCATCGCGAAAAGCAAAGGCCATGAAGGTCAGCACGTTGCGCACGTTCTCTGCCGTCTCTTCCGGCTGGTCTTCGTAGGCGATCAACGGATTGATGGCCGACAGGCTGGGGGTGGTGGTTTCGGTGGTCATGACTTCGCCCCTTTGTTGGCGGCCTTGGTTTCGGACTCACGCAGGCGATAGCCGGCCTCGGCGCTCAGCCGAAAAAGGCCGTTGATGTAGTCGATCTGTTTCGAGATCGAGAACAGCAGCGTAGATACGTCGTCAGCGTTGGTGAAATTGCCAGCCTTGTTTCCGGGGCGATCATCTGCCATCACCATGCAGCCGATATCTTCGACAATATCCGAGAGATTGCCTGCCAAAAATGAGGCGTGTTCATCCAGATTGGCAATGTCCTTCAGCTCGCCTTCGTCCAGATGATCCGCGGCCTTCTCCCAAAGCATGGTCAGGGTGTCGAAATCTTTGCTCACAGTTCACCTCCTTCGCTATCGGTGATATTTACGGCATTCTGCCTGCCAAGGCTGTAGTTAAAGCGTGGCCCCGTTTCATCGCAGGCCCGGGCGAGGGCGTGTCCGATGACTTCACAGAAGCCACCCAGGCGGGCGCCGCATTCCTCGACACGGTTCTCGACAGCCAGGGCGATGATCTCCCCCATGGAGTCGCTCATCAGTTCGGCCGGGTTATCGCCTTCCTCCAAGTTGCTGATTGCGACCAGGAGGCCGACTGCTTCTAGGTTGCCGGCCTTGTGCGCTTCGGGCAGTGATTGCAAGCGCAGGCGCTGGGTGTTGCCAGAGCGGGTTATGGAGGTGTTCATGCTGACGCTCCTTCGGATTGTTCTGCGTCGTTCATTACTTGGATGACTTTCCGGAGTTGCTTGATCTCCTGAATAAACGAGTCGCACGCACCCATGAATGAGTCCTGAAGTTCGTCGTTGAGCATCCTGAATGTCTCGCCTTGTTCGCCGGTCGTCATGCTCAGCATGGCATTGAGTTGGCGAACGCGTGCGTTTAGCTGGTCTTCGAGATCCAGGCGATCGCCGACAATGGCATAGGTGCCGGGTGCGGCGGTGAATTCTGACGTGATCTGGTCGGTGTTCGTGTTTTCCATGGTCGTTTCCTCAAGGTTGCCGCCGTCCGGGAGTGGATCGGATTGATGTGCAATATAGAGTGCGCTATAGTGTATTGTCAAGCGCTGTATAGAGCACTATATTAAAGCGAGGAAACAAATGGATCTGGAAATGAGCAAGACACAAGACGCACTGCGATTGATGCGGGAAAAAGGACTGACTCCCTACGCCGCCGCGAAGGAGGTGGGAATCACGCCGACCACGCTTTACGCTGCGATCAAGCGAGAGGAGGCAAAAGGCGTGATTACCAATTGCCCCTGCTGCGGCACGCTGGTGCCTGGCGAGAAGATCAATCGGGACGTGCTGAAGTAATGTTCCTGACCAAGGAAGAGGTTCACGAACTGACGGGTTACGTGCGCTCAGCCGATCAATGCCGATGGCTGAAACAACGTGGCTGGAAGTTTGAAGTGTCTCGTATTGGCCGGCCGGTTGTTCTGCGTAAACATGTTGAGGAAATGCTCTCACTTCCCGTGACCACGAAAGAGGCAGTCAGGCCCGAACCTAAGCTGAATATGGATGCATTCCGCAAGAAGTCAAAATGACCCGATCAGAACTGATTGCCCTACTTGCCCAGCGCTTCCCGCAACTCGTGCAGAAGGATGCAGAACTTGCCGTTGCCGAGATTCTTGGTGCGGTAGGTAACGCGCTCAGCAGGGGTGGGCGTGTCGAGATCCGTGGGTTTGGGAGCTTCAGCGTGAATTACCGGCCGCCCAGGATCGGGCGTAATCCGAAGACCGGCGAGAGTGTCTGCGTGCCGGCAAAACGAGTGCCGCACTTCAAGGCAGGGAAGGAATTGCGCGAGCTGGTTGATCAACAAATCAACATTCCAGGCTATGAGCCTGATTTCGGTTGCGTCACGTCAACTTATGGGCCTGAAACCGTTGGTCAGGTTGCGCCATGAGACCAGCGTAGTGCGTAGCGCTTGAAGTGATGATTAGCTGGAGATGTTCGCGGAAATATTCTGCAAAAGAAAGGAGCCTCAACTAAATGAGGCTCCTTTTGCTTCCGGAATGCGCCATTACTACATTCCATGGCTCTGCTTACTGGATCAATCTTCGACCCAGAAGCGGAAGAAACGAGCTTTTTTCGGATAGATCACGCGCCCATTCTTGCGAATGCAACGCGCGAACACCCAATGTCCGCCCTTCGTCTTTTCAGTGGTCATTTTCTGACTCCTGTAGAAGGGTTGCCGGGATGTTGCTATCTACCCAAACGAAATAGCAGGCGTATAATTTTGCCTTGTCTGACTAGGACATTGTCTGGGGGAGTTGGTCAAACCCGCTTCACCGACTCCAAGCCCTCGAAGTGTTAGCGCACTTCGTGGGCTTTTTCTTTATGAGTTGTCGCTGTTTGAATTCTCCTTCGAACCCGCGATTGATTGGGGCTCGGCCTTCGGTTGGTATTTGGATTTCTTTACGCGGTTAATTGCCGTTTGAAGCGAAACACCACACCTCTTGGTTACGTCCGCAGCAGTTTTCCCGATGATGATATGTGTTGGCGCAAGCAATAACCCAGAAAACTCGTCTGCTTGCCATTCACTGTCCATCAACGGGCCAGTAACCGTAATGGTGCTGGAGCGTGCCAAGCTGGTGCTTCGATGCAATAGGAAGTGCCCCAACTCGTGCGCCAACGTGTCCCTGGCGCGTTCTTCCCCTTTGCAGGCAGCATAATAGACGTCTTCTCGGACCTGGATTATTCCTCGGTCCGGGTAGGTAAGTCCTTCGTTGTTTCCGATTTCGTCACTCGACACAACCTGGAAGCCTTCTCCCGCAATGCTCTCGACCATTTTGACAATTGGAACAAACTCCATATCGTCAATTTGGCATTGCTTTCGCAATGCCTGGGCGATTGCTTCTATCTCCCAGTAAGTACGAGGCTTCACTTTTGCCCCTCGAAAAATCATTCACACTCTCCTTTGGAAATCATTACATCCAATATTCTTGTCAGTGATTCATGGTCCATGGCGCCCACTTTTCTTGCGAACATAAGTGCGGTTTCTCGGCGTAAGTCGTCAGCATCCCTCGGGACTTCGACTTTAAATTCTGGCTTCGATAAATCGGCCAGATGTTGAAGGTCTCTGATGTCAACTAGGCTGTACTGTCGGCCTAGAATCGGAACCCAGGAATCAGGGACAGCCTTCTTGCCAATTTCGACTGCGCTAAGGAAAGATGCTGTGACTTGCAACTTCTCAGCCATGTCCTTCATTATTTCCCCACGGTCAATGCGTAGCTTCCGCAGAAAGCGGCCAAACGGTGTAAGCATGGGTTTCTCCAGTTATGTAGGTTTATTTGGTGATTTGAAATGTACCAGAACAAAAGATGTAATTCAACCAAAATTGGTTGAATTTATCAATCGTCAGTCAAGTTTGCTCGCGATATTGCCCCCATTGCCTTGCTAACTAAACGTGGCTTCGACGCATTGGCGAATGAGCGCGCCGGCAAGCAGACGCTACGCACGCACAAGGTTGAGGTTCAGCCATTGGCGGAGGTTACGGCGGAAGAACCGGTGACATTGCGTGAGCGCCTGCATCTGTCGCACCCGGTGTTTGCTGGCTACCTGCGGACAAACCCGAGGACGCTGGAGAACTGGGGGCTGGGCCAAGCCGAACACCCAAGCCTCGCTACTGATTCGCCTAGTCGAGAAGTTTCTGGACACGGTAGATCGGCTTGCCGCGGTTTGATTGCTTTCCAATAGCAACCTACATTTCAGGCCCTGCCGAGAGGTGGGGCCTTTGCTTTTTGGGCTAGGAAGACTTGGCTGTGCCTATCGGCACAATCTTCGCACCTTCCTTCAAGGCCATAACGTAGCCGCCCCACGCCTGTAGCATTTCTCTGCGCTGATCAAGGTATTCGGCTTTGTTGTAGATTCCACGGACACCCCTCATTGTGTGATTGAGGGCCTTCTCGATCACATCGCTATTCCATCCCTGTTCGTGAAGGATGGTGCTCGCAGTTCTCCGGAAATCGTGGGGCGTGAAGGCAGCGATGCCGAAGCTACTGTTACGCTTCATGGATTCGTGAAGCGTCCCAGTCGAAAGCGGCTTGCCTGAAGTGCGGCCGGGTAGGACTAGGCCCATGCCGCCGGTGTTTTCCTTCTGCTCCAGAAGAATTTCGACGGCCTGCGATGACAGCGGGACAACGTGCGCTTTGCCGTTCTTGGTGCGCTCGCCGGGGATCGTCCAAAGCGCCGAATCAAGATTGAATTCAACCCAGATGGCCTGGAGAAGTTCTTCACGCCGGACCATGGTCAGGAGCAGCAACCGAAAAGCGTTGATCGTTTCGGCCTCACCCTTGGCGCTGTCCAAGGATCTGAGCAACTGCCCAATCTCGCGGGGATCCAGTGCCCTGGTGCGTGCCTTCTTCTCCCCCACTGCCCGTGATGGAATGGCAGCGGCAGGGTTGATGATCATCACCTGGCGCGCAATAGCGAAATCAAACATCCGCTTCAGTGTTCCATGAACTGCGATTGCTGACGCCGGCGCGGTTCCTTTTATGCCGTCAAGGAACCGCAGAACGTCGGTGGGAGTGATGTCGACCAGTGGATACCGGCCGATTTTCGGGATGATGTAGGCGTCAAATATCCAGCCGCGGCCAGCGTCAGTGTTTTTAGATCGTTGACTGAGGTCAGCACGGTAGAGCTTCGCCAGTTCCTCAATGGTGCGCGCTTCATCGGCGCGTTGCTTTTCCCGCTCTTGTTCCCTAGCCGGCGACTTCCCCTTGGCGACCATCGCTGCCAGGTCAAGATGCCTGGCGTTTGCGTCCTTGAGCCCAATTGCTGGATACGGGCCGATTGTCACCTTCTCCCGTTGGCCGTGCAGACGGTACCGAAAGCGCCATATCTTGGAGCCGGTCGGTGTGACATCTAGATACAGGCCATTGCCACAGGTGATTTCGTATCGTTTGCCCGTTGCCTTGAGGGCTTTGATCTGCAGATCGTTGAGCATTGCTTGCCCCTTCTGTGGCCCACTGCGGTTTGGTGGGTCATCTGTGGGACATTTTATTCGCAATGCCGTGCAACATCAACAAACTAAGCGTTGATTCAATTCGTTGAAAACTAAGTAATTTTTGTTCTGTACTTTGATTGCTGCAATGCCGTGAAATGCTGGTGAAGATACCAGCTGGCAATCTTCACTTGCTGTCGCCGCCCGTGATCCTGGCTGCGCTCTTCGGATAGCCGGCGAGGTCGAGCAGGTTGTTGTAGGCACCCGCTTCAAAACCCCGGAAGCTCTGTTTGCCGACCTTGAGCGATGGAAGGAAAACGTCGCCGACCAGTTGCTTCAGTTCCTCGAAGTCTTCCGGCTTCTGCAGCATTTTTTCGGTGAAGGGCGTGCCGCGTCCGTTCAGCAGGTCGCGCGCATTCTTGCACTCGGCGACGCAGTCGGCCGCGGTGTACAGCGTGACCGGAAACAACTCCATTGCCCGCTTGGTGGCAAAGGAAAGGCCGTCGCTGGCTTCGGGTTTGCCGCCAAGTTTGACGACGCCTGTTGCTTTGCCCACCGGCGGGGTATCGGAAACGACGGTGCGGCCCGCCGAGTCGGTCCACCGATAGGTGTCGGCCTGGACGCCGGCGGCGGCCAGGACCAGGCACAAGGGCAGCAGATAACGCATGGTTTTTCTCCCTGAACGACTTAGGCGGCAATCATACCGCTATGACGAAGCAGTGCATCGACGCTCGGCTCCCGACCGCGGAAAGCCTTGAACGATTCGATGGCCGGGCGCGAGCCGCCGACCGACAGGATCTCGTCGAGAAAGCGTTTGCCAACCGTGGCATCGAACGGGTTGCCGGCTTCTTCGAAAGCCGCATAGGCGTCGGCCGACAGCACTTCGGCCCACTTGTAGCTGAAGTAGCCGGCACCGTAGCCGCCGCCGAAAATGTGCGAGAAGCTGTTCGGGAAACGGTGCCATTCGGGCGGCAGCAGCACGGCGACTTCCTTGCGCACGTCCTTGAGCACGTCCATTACGGTCAACCCGGATTTCGGGTCAAAATCGGAATGGATCAGCATGTCGAAGAGCGAGAACTCGATCTGGCGCACGGCCATCATGCCGCTCTGGAAATTCTTGGCGGCCAGCATCTTGTCGAACAGCTCGCGCGGCAGCGTGGCGCCGGTATCGACGTGGGCCGTCATGCCTTCGACGACTTCCCATTCCCAGCAATAGTTTTCCATGAACTGCGACGGCAGTTCGACGGCATCCCATTCGACGCCATGGATGCCCGAAACGCCGAGCTCTTCGCCACGCGTCAGCAGGTGGTGCAGGCCGTGGCCGGTTTCGTGGAAGAGCGTCGTGACGTCGTCGTGCGTGAAGGTGGCGGGCTTGCCGCCATTCGGGCGCGAGAAGTTGCAGTTGAGGTAGGCAATCGGTTTCTGGATGCCGTTGAGCACCCGGCGCCGCGAGCGGGCTTCGTCCATCCACGCCCCCCCGCGCTTGGTTTCGCGGGCGTAGAGGTCGAGGTAGAACTGGCCGACCAGATCGCCGGCCGGCGTTTCCAGCCGGTAGAAGCGGACATCCTCGTGCCAGACCGGCGCCGTGTCCGGCTTGACCTTGACGTTGAACAGGCTCTCGATGACCTTGAACAGGCCGCCGAGCACCTTAGGCTCGGTGAAATACTGCTTTACCTCCTGCTCGGAGAAGGCGTAGCGGGCCTGCAGCAGCTTTTCGGAAACGTAGGCCGCATCCCAGGGCTGGAAGTCGGTCAGGCCGAGTTCATCCCTGGCGAAAGCGCGCAGTTCGGCGATGTCCTTGGCGGCGAAGGGCTTGGCCTTGGCGGCCAGTTCGCGCAGGAAAGCGAGCACCTGGGCCGGCGTGTCGGCCATTTTCGGGGCCAGCGACACTTCGGCGAAGTTGTTGAAGCCGAGCATTTTGGCGTCTTCGACGCGCAGTTCCAGCATGCGCTGGATGATCGGCGTGTTGTCCCATTCCGGCTTGCTCGAACCATCGTGGAATTCGGCAGCGCGCGTCGCGTAGGCGCGGTACATGCGGGCGCGCAGCTCGCGGTTGTCGGCATACTGCATGACTGGGCCGTAGGACGGGGCCTGCAGGCTGAAACGCCAGCCCTCGACGCCGGCCTTTTCGGCGGCGGTTTTCGCCGCTTCCTTGGCATCGTCGGGCAGGCCGGCGAGAACGGCTTCGTCGGTGACGACTTCGGAAAAGGCGTTGGTCGCGTCGAGCAGGTTTTCGGCAAACTTGGCCGAGAGTTGCGACAGTTCTTCCATGATGGCCTGGAAGCGCGGCTTCTGGTCATCCGGCAATTCGGCGCCGGACAGGCGGAAATCGCGCACTTCGTTATTGACGACCTTCTTTTGCTCAATGCTCAGCGTGGCGTATTCGGCGCTGTCGCGCAGCGCCTTGTACTTCTCGAAGAGCTTGAGGTTCTGGCCGAGCTCGGCGTAGAAGCGCGAGACCTCCGGCAGCATCTCGTTGTACGCCTCGCGCCAGGCGGGAATGTCATTGACCGAATGCAAATGGCCGACGATGCCCCAGGCGCGGCCGAAAGGCTCCAGACCATCGGACAATGCGCCGGCGAAATCCTGCCAGGTGGCCGGGGTGGTGTCGGCGGTCAGGCGTTCGATCAGCTCGCGGCCGGCGGTCAATAGCGATTCGATGGCCGGTTTGACGTGTTCGGGCTGAACGGTGTCGAAACGGGGCAGGTCGGAGAAGTCGAGGAGGGGGTTGGCGGTCGTCATTTTTATATTCCAAACAAGAAAAACGGGCGGTCAGGCCGCCCGTTGAATCTGGGGGCAGAACCCCTATTCTACAAGCTCGCGGTAGGCATGCCACGAGGCATGGCCGAGAATCGGCATGATCAGGACCAGGCCGAAGAGCAGCGAAGCGAAGCCGAGCAGGGTCAGGCCGACGAGCATGGCTGCCCACAGCAGCAGGGGCGCAGCATTGCGCACGAAGGCGCGCAGGCTGGTCATCATGGCCGTGGCCACGTCGGCGTCGCGGTCAAGCATGAGCGGCACCGCAACGACGCTCAGCGCATAGACGAAGAGCGCCAATACGCCGCCGAGCAGGAACCAGGTGGCGGTGAACGCGAGGTGCTGGCCGTCGAAGAGGATTTCGTTTAGGTAGGCGCTGGCCATTGGCGCCGAGGTGGCGTCGATCAGGGCGAAGGCAACGGCGGAAAAACGCTCCCAGAGCAGCGTGATGAGGGCCAGGATCAGACCGAAAAAGGCCAGCGACTGGCCATTGCGCTGGAAGCATTTGAGCGAGTCGATGAACAGGATTTTCTCGCCGGCTTCAGTGCGCCGGCTCAACTCGTAAAGCCCGGCCGCAAGCAGCGGCGCGACGAGGAAGAAGCCGGAGATGGAAACCGAAAGCAGATGCGGACTCTGGAGCAAGGCGAGGATGATCAGGTCGCCGCCCAGCGCAAAGAGCAGACCATAGGCCAGCGAAGGCAGCGGGTTGGCCGTGACGTCCTGCCATCCGGCGCGCAGCCAGTGCAAGGGGCGGTCGGCGGCAATGCGCCGGATGTGGGGCAAAGGCACCCCTTGCGCATGGAAATCGGAAAGCGGGTTCATGGCAGCCTCCTCTGTCAGGGTCACGGGGGTTTGACCGGGGAGGAGGGGGCTGGGTTCAGTCGAAGGCTGGTCCGGGATCAGCCAGGAGCGGTCAATCGTTATGCGATATGATTGCTGCGTTCAATATCAAGGTTATTTTTAGGATTTCGCACATGTCGGACGACAGAAAAAATTTTCTTAGCCAGTTAATGACCCATTCAGCAAAATACATGGGCATCGTGATAATTGGGCTATGTCTCAGTGCCTGTTCTGAAAGCTGGAAAGAGGAGGTTCAGTTACAGGATGGTCGGATTCTGGTTGTCGAAAGAGAGCTGATTTCGGAGGGAGGAGGGGACGAATGGGCAAGCAACCGTTCAGGCACAAAGCCAAAGGAATATGTCATTAGATTCGTAAATCCAGATCAATCGGGAAAGGAAATCGAGTGGCGATCGATAAAAAAATCTCCGCAAACTTGGCCTGAAATACCCCTGGTTCTTGACATGGCATCCGGCAAGCCTGTCATCCTTTCGATAGTGGCTATCTCGCCTGGTTGTGAGGTTTATTCAAAATACGTTCATCAGGATGGTCGATGGATTGAAGAGCCGCTCCCCGAACAATTTGCTCAGCGCACAACGAACCTTCTTTTTGGAAGCCACAAAGAAATGCCGGCGTTCGTCAGTTTGAAAGATAAACACATCAGAAATAACTACGTAGGCGTCAGAAATAAGCACTTGCAGGTAGGTCCAAACCACAAGGTTTGTGGTTAATTTAGCAATAAATGTTGAATTTGCCTTTCTTGGCACCGAACGTCGCCTTCGGGTACAACCC
The DNA here is from genome assembly GCA_018828385.1 of Gammaproteobacteria bacterium. Lineage (GTDB taxonomy): Bacteria > Pseudomonadota > Gammaproteobacteria > Burkholderiales > Rhodocyclaceae > Azonexus. The sequence goes on from JAHJVE010000008.1 coordinate 336,546, forward strand.
AGCCTCTAAAAATATCCCATCGCCCCGCAGCTTTTCTCTTCCCGGTCCGGAGTCGCAAAACAAAAACGCCCGCATTGCGCGGGCGTTTTTCTTGAAGCGACGGTCGTTTACAGCGTCTTGCCGGTGAGCTTCTCGTAAGCCTCAATGTACTTGGCGCTGGTCTTGGCGATGACGTCGGCCGGCAGCTTCGGGCCGGGGGCGACTTTGCCCCAGTCCAGGGTTTCGAGGTAGTCGCGGACGAACTGCTTGTCGTAAGAGGGCGGGTTCTTGCCCTCTTCGTACTGGTCGGCCGGCCAGAAGCGCGAGGAGTCCGGGGTCAGGGCTTCGTCGATCAGGTGTAGGGTGCCGGCGGCGTCGATACCGAATTCGAACTTGGTGTCGGCGATGATGATGCCGCGGCCCTTGGCGTAGGCGCAGGCTTCTTCGTAGAGGCGGATGGCGGCGATGCGGGCTTCGTCGGCCAGTTGGGCGCCGTTCTTGCCGGTGCCGGCCAGCGCTTCTGCCAGGTCGGCGGCGCAGTTGGCCTGGGCGACGGCGAAGGAGACGTTTTCGTCATGATCGCCGACGGCCGCCTTGGTGGCTGGCGTGAAGATCGGGGACGGCAGCTTCTGGGCCATTTTGAGGCCGGCCGGCAGGGCGATGCCGCAGATGGCGCCGGTTTCCTGATAGTCCTTCCAGCCGGAACCGATGACGTAGCCGCGAACGACGGCTTCGATGGGCAGCGGCTTGAGGCGCTTGACGACGACAGCGCGGCCACGGACCTGCTCGCGCTCGTTTTCGGCGACGACGGTTTCCGGATCGATGCCGGTCAGCTGGTTCGGAACAATGTGGCCGAGCTTTTCAAACCAGAAATCGGCGACGGCGGTGAGCACTTCGCCCTTGCGCGGAATCGGGTCCGGCAGGATGACGTCGAAGGCAGAGAGGCGGTCGGTCGTAACGATCAGCAGCTTGTCGGCGTCGACGGCGTAGATGTCGCGGACCTTGCCCTTGTTGAGCAGGGGCAGGCTGGTGATGGAGGACTGGAAGAGCGGAGTGGTCACGGCAGATTTCCTGAAGGCGAAAAGGGAAGGATTATAAATTAATGCGGTGTTTCGCCGGCTTCGGCAGCGAGTTTCTTGCGCATCTGGCGGGTGCCCCAGAACACCAGCCCGGCGATCACCGGAATTGAAATCGCGGTGATCACGTCGGTGTTCAGGTGGTGCAGTTCCTTCGTGCCCTTGGCCAGATACTGCACGAGCTGCGAGCCGTAATAGGTGAGGACGACGACGGAGAGGCCTTCGACCGTTTCCTGCAGACGAAGTTGCAGGCGTGCCCGCTGGTTCATCTGGCCGAGGATTTCCTGGTTCTGGTGCTCGAGTTCCATGTCGACGCGGGTGCGCAGCAATTGGCTGGTGCGGGCGACGCGGCCGGAGAGTTCTTCCTGCCGGCGGCTGATCGCTTCGCAGGTGTTCATGGCCGGCAGCAGGCGGCGCTGCATGAATTCGTAGAACGTGGGCAGGCCGGAAATGCGGCTTTCGCGGAGTTCCTCGATGCGCTGCATGACCAGGCCGTGATAGGCGCGGGCGGCGCCGAAACGGAAGGTGGTGCGCGAGACGGAGTTTTCGACGTCGGCGGCGAGGCGCGACAGCTTGTCGAGGACGACGCGTTCGTCGGCCGGCGAACTGGTCTTGCCGATGTTTTCCATGAGTTCGGCCAGTTCCTTTTCGCCGCCATACAGCCAGCGGCCGGTTTCCTTGGCGACGGGCAGGCCGAGCAGGGCCATCATGCGGTAGGTTTCGATCTCGACCAGGCGCTGCACGGTGCGGCCGGTCTGGCGTTGGGTCATGCTGGCGTTGAGGACGAGAAAGCGGGAGAAGCCGTTGTCGATCTTGAAGTCGGTGAAAATCCACGCGGCGTCATCGGCCACCCTGGCGGCAACGATGGTCCGGCCGTTTGGCGTCAGGGTGGCGAGTACCGAGTCGGGCGTGATGTCGCTGGTCGAGCGCAGTTCGACGTGGGTGGCAACCATGAGCTTGCCGGGGATGCCGGTGAACCACTCGGGATGCACGGCGTCGAAAGCGGTGACGTCCGGGTGCAATTCCTCGCCGCTGGTCAGCGGGCGGAAGAAGGTGTAGCTGGAAAACTCGGTGTGCAGCTCCCAGCGCATGCGGAAGGCGCCGGTGTCGAGCATGAGGTGGGAATCGGAGCTTTCAATCGAATTGCAGACGTGCCCCTGGCAGAGCTTGGCGAGGTTGTCGCGCGCCTCCTGCGCCTTGGTCGCAGCGTGCTTGAAGACGAGGTGCGAAATGAGCACGGCGCCTTCCAGCGGCACCGGCGGGCGGGCGTGGAATTCGTTGTTGAGGCGCTGGCGGAGCGGATGCTCCTCGAGCTTGGAAAGGGTCAGGCGTGGGTGCATGATCGATGTCGATTCGTCATTGTTGCGGCGCAAAAGATTGTAGCCCAGGCGTCGGGCAATGCCCGAAAAAGCCGCTCAGAAGTCCAGCGATTTGATCAGGGCGAAGAGCCGCTCATAGAAGCCCGGCGTCGTCACCGTTTCTTCGCCGACCTTGACCAGCGTGTCCTTGTCGATCGACCACGGCAGCGAAACCGAGCCGAGCGCGGCGACGCTGACCCCGGCACTGCTGCCGTTCGATTTCATTTCATACTGGGTTTCCAGTGCGTTGGCGTAAATGACGGCGCCGAGCGAACTGGGCAGGCAGACAAGGGTGATCGTCAGGCGCGTGACCTCGTCCTGCCGGGGGCGAAAAAATTTCTCGGCGCGTATGCTCAGCGGCTTGCTGTCATCGAGCAGGTAGCCCTGGCTGAGCAAGGCCCGCTTGCCGATTTCGCAGGCCGCCTCCTGGTCGCGGTTGCTGTAGTACTGGAAAGGCGTCTCGCTGGCAAAGCTTTCCGATTGATACGGACGCGGCCCTTTGGTGGTGACGCAAGCGCTCAGTACGAGGCAGCCGAGTACGGCGAGCGTGGCGGAGCGGCAAACGGCGAGCGGGGATTTCAGGGCGGCAGTCATCGCTGCGTATTCTAAGGAATTTGTGTGTCGGCCGCATTGCCGGTGACGGTCAGGCCTCAGCCGGGCCGCGCCGGCGATTGCTACGGTCAACCGGAAAAAATGGCTAAAAATGAAATCGGCCCAGGTGCCGGCAACGTCGTCGCGCCGCCGATTTTCTTCCGAACTTTGTGGCGATTTGCAGTCTAAGGTACGCCGAGAGCATTTCATTCCCCGGTCCTGTTTGCGCTGCACTCCTTCGACTTTTCACGGAGACCCACCATGCCGAAATGGATCAACCTGCTGTTTCTCTCCTTCTTTACCGCCGTTGCCGGCGAAGCCTTTTTCTTCACCTTCATCGACCCGAAACTGCTCTACCTTTTCGGCGAGCCGGTGTACTGGAGCCCGATGGTCGTCTACTCGCTCGGCTTCTTCATGTTCTGGGCGCTGACCGGCCTGACCGCAGCACTGGTGGCGTTGATGCTGAAACCGGGCGATGAGGTGAACCGGGAAGGGGCGCAGCGGACCCATGCGGCCTGAGGTGGCCAGCGTCAGTCGGTGACTGACGCAGCCGGCTGCCCTCAGGGCGTATCGGCGTAGCGCCGGCGGATGTCTTCGACCTGCGGAATCATGTTCAGGAACAGGTGCAGCAAACCCGGATCGAACATGGTTCCCGCTTGGTCCCGCATGAAATCGACCGCTTCGGCCGTACTCCAGGCTTTTTTGTAGGGCCGCTCGCTGGTCAGCGCGTCGAAGACATCGGCGATCGTCACGATGCGTCCCTCGAGCGGGATTTCATCGCCGGCGACCCCGTGCGGATAGCCGCTGCCATCCCATTTCTCGTGGTGGGTCAGGGCGACGATGCGGGCCATTTGCAGAAGTTCGGACGGATGGTCGCCGATGATTTCGGCGCCGATCAGCGGGTGGGTTTTCATCAAGGCCCACTCTTCCTGGTCGAGCGGGCCGGGCTTGATGAGGACGCGGTCGGGAATGCCGATTTTTCCGATGTCGTGCATCGGCGCGGCATTGAGCAAGAGGTTGGCCTGCCGCTCGGAAACGCCCGCGGCGCGAGCCAGCAGCCGCGATGACTTGCTCATGCGAATGACGTGCATGCCGGTCTCGTTATCCCGGTATTCGGCGGCTCGTCCGAGGCGGCGAACGATCTCGATCCGCGTCTCATCCAATTCCCGGGTGCGCTCCTGGACCAGTCGCTCCAGGCTGTGGCTGCGGTTATGGCGTTCAATATGGAGCTGGACGCGCAGACGAACGATGGCGGCATGGCAAGGCTTGTGCAGAAAGTCGACAGCGCCCAGTTCGAGGCCCCTGGTTTCATCCTGCACTTCGGTCAGCGCGGTGACGAAGATGACGGGAATCTCCCGCGTCACGATGTCGGCCTTGAGCCGCCGACAGACTTCGTAGCCGTCCATGCCGGGCATCATCACATCGAGCAGGATGAGGTCGAACTGCTGCTGCCGGACAATTTCCAGCGCATCGGCCCCGCTGGTGGCAAACAGCACCCGATAGTTGTCGCGCAGCATGCCGGCCAGCGTCGCAATGTTTTCCGGTACGTCATCGACGACCAGAATGGTCCCCATCGGCTTTTGCTTTATCGCTTCACTCATCTCAACTGCCTTGCCCCGGTAACGACAACAATTCACGCAGACTCGCCAGCCGGCTTTCCGCCAGTGGGTAGTCATAGCGGTCGATGGCCTGGCTGACGCCATCCCAGGCCTTACGATGAGCCGAGCTGGCAAAGGATGGCGAAATTTTTTCGGCCAGGTCGTCAGCCTCCGTGTCATGCTGTTTCAGCATTTCAGCCAGCCTGGTCAGCCAGGCACAAAGGTTTTCCGCATCGTCGGCCGAAGCTTCCGATAAAGCATTGCCGGCGTCAATCTGGCTATCCAGTTCGGCCAGCCCGCTCGTCACCTGCGTCAATAGCGCCAGAAGCATAGGGAGTTGCGCATCGCATTTTTCCGCGTCGCCGGCCGCTGCTGCCCGTTCCAGGACCTCGGCCGATTCACCCAGATCGGTGGCGCCGATGGTGTGCGCAACGCCCTTGATCGAGTGCGCCAGGCGCGAGGCCGTCAGCCAGTCGCCAGCCGCTTGCGCGGCCCGGAACTGCCCTGCGAAACTCAGCCCCTGGGTGTCGCGGAACTGTTTCAGTATGCGCAACAGCAAGGGCAGTCGGCCGCCGACATGGGCCAGCCCGATCGCCACGTTGATCCCGGGAAATGCCGGCAGGGCGTTTTCTGCCGACGGCGCGTGGCGGCGCTTTGCTTGATTTGTCGTGGTGGCCGGAATGTCCGGAAAACACTGGGCAATCCGTTCGTACAGGACATCCATGCGCACCGGTTTGGGTACATGCGAATTCATGCCCGCAGCCCGGCAGGCCTCCTTGTCTTCAACCATCGCATTGGCAGTCAGGGCAATCACCGGGATATTCTCCCAGGCCGGGTTTTCACGAAGTTTCCGGGTCGCCGTATAGCCATCCATTACCGGCATCTGGCAGTCCATCAGGATCAGGTCCGGCACCTGGCGCGAAACCGCGTCCAGCGCCTCCGCGCCATTCGAGGCCAGGCGCAAAGTGATCCCGACATCGGCCAGCAAGGCGCAGATGACCTCCTGATTCACCTCGATGTCCTCGACCAGCAAAATGTCCAGGTTGCGGAATCTCGACCATTGCCGATCCGCTGCCTTGCGGCGGTCGGGTTTGGGCGCCTCCTGGGCGGTTACCCCCAGGCAACGCGCCAGTTCAACATAGACGTGGCGCGCGCTGACCGGTTTGGCAAGCAGGCTGTCGATCTCATGACTGATCTCGTGCAATTCTTCCTGATGGCTGTAGGCGGTCACCAGGATCATTGGCGGTGGCGCCGAATTACGCAATGAGAGCGCATCACGCAAGCGGCGTATGGTCTCTATCCCGTCCACGCCGGGCATCCGCCAGTCGACCAGGCAGGCCAGGTAGCGGGGGCTATCGTCGGCAGCCAGGGCGAGGGCAGCTTCAGCGGAATCGGCCATGCGTACCTTGAGGCCCAGTCTTCCGATGATCTGCTCGAGAAGTCGCCGCGCTATCGGGCTGTCGTCGACCACCATCACCGGCCGCTCGGCATTTTCGGCCAGACTTTCTGCCAGGGCGGCGACCCCGGAGCGCCGGTCCAGCCCGAGGTTGGCAAATCTGGCGGTGAAATGGAAAGTGCTGCCTTCGCCGGGGGCGCTGACCACCCATATTCGGCCCCCCATCCTTTCGACAAGGTGCCGCGAAATGGCCAGGCCCAGCCCGGTGCCGCCGTAGCGTCGCGTGGTCGAGATGTCGGCCTGGGTGAACGGCTGGAACAGCTTGTTAACTTGTTCCGGCGACATGCCTATGCCTTCGTCGCGAACGGCAAAGTGCAGTTCTGCCCGGTTTTCGTCCGGGAAGGTCGTTTCAACCGATACGACGACGTTGCCGCCGGCAGAAAACTTCAATGCATTGGTGACCAGATTGGTGAGCACCTGCCCCAGTCGCAACGCATCGCCTCCCAGCAGGTGCGAGTCATTGTCGATGTCGTAACTCAGTTCAATGCCCTGGTTCTCGGCGCGCAGTGCGGTGACGGCGGAAAGCTGGTCGAAAACGGTTTCCAGGACAAACGGAACGTTTTCCATCTGCAGCATGCCGGCCTCGATCTTCGAGAAGTCGAGAATGTCGTCGATGATGTGGAGCAGGGCATCCGAGGCCGTCTTGATCTTGGCCAGATAGTTCCGCTGACGTCCATTCAAGGCAGTTTCGAAGCACAGGTCGGCCATCCCGATAATGGCGTTCATGGGCGTCCGGATCTCGTGGCTCATGTTGGCGAGGAAGGAGCTCTTGGCCTGCGTGGCGGCCTCCGCATCATCGGCACGGCGCGCCAGTTCGGCTTCCATCTGGCGCTGGGGCTTGATGTCCCGCGAGAATCCGACGGTACCGATGACGGTCATGTCGGCATCGAGAATCGGTGCCCTGAAGGTCTCGAAGCAGGTGTCGGGATCGTTCTGGAGGGCGCCTTCGGTCGTCTTCTGGCCACGACTTTCGATCACTTTCAGATCTTCCGCGCGATAGCGCTCGGCAGCCGCCCTCGGCCACACGTCAAAATCGGATTTGCCCAGCAACTGCTCTTTGCTCAGGCCGGTCGCCTGGGCGTAGGCCTCGTTGACCGCCATGAAATTTCCCTCGGCATCCTTGAGCCAGGCCATGTGCGGAATGGTGTCGATCATCGCCTGCAAGGATTGCGTCTGGTAGCGCACTTCCCGGGTTTGGGCCTCGACCAGCTGCTCGAGGTGCTGGCGGTGGAGTTGCAACTCCTCGGCATTGCGTTTGAATTCGGTAATGTCCTGTTGCACCGCGACGTAATGGGTGATCGAGCCATCGATCTGGCGAATCGGGGCAATGATCGAAAATTCGATGTATTCGCTACCGTCCTTGCGCCGGTTGAGGAGTTCTCCCCGCCAGATGGCGCCGCGCTTGAGTGTTCCCCACAGATTGGCATAAACCTCGGGGGCGGTTTTGCCGGAACCCAGCAAACTCGGTTTTTGCCCCAGCGCTTCGTCGCGGCTGTAACCGGTTCTTTGCACGAAGGCGGCGTTTACATACTCGATTTCAGCATCGAGATTGGTGATGATGATGGTCTCCGGACTCTGCTCGAGTGCCAGCGAGAGCTTGCGCAGCATGAAGTCCTTTTCCCGTTGCGGGCGGACATCGAGATAGCTGACGACGTAGCCCGATAGCCAGCCCTGCCCTACTTTGATCGTTCCGACATTGGCGATGACGGGAATGCGCTGGCCATCGCGGCTGAGTCGCTCGACTTCGCCGCTCCATGTCCCGGTTGTCCGCGTCTTTTCGATGGCCTCGGCATGAACTTGTTTCTCGACTTCTGTCGGCGGTACCAGGCAACTGATCGGTTTGCCGAACAGATCGTCCAGTTGGTAACCGAAGAGCTGGCTGAAGGCCGGGTTGATATAGGTGATGCAGGTATCGGTATCGGCGATCAACAGCGGTTGGGCCGACTGACGCACGGCTTCGCTGAAGAGATAACGTTGCGATTCGGCGGCCTTGCGCTCGGTGATGTCGAAGAATGAGGCGAGAAATCCGCCATCGGAGATGATTCCGGAAATGACGACTGAGCGAATTTCGCCGCTCTTGCTGGTGATTTCATATTCGGCGGCCGGAATATCGGCGCCTTCATTGCGGGCGTGGTCGAGCGCCGCACCCCAGTTCGAACGAACCCAGGCCGCATAGGCGGGATCCGGATAAGCCAGTTGCCACCAGGCATCCAGCGTCGGGATGTTGGCTATGGTATAGCCGAAAAGTTGGCTGAAGTGCTCGTTGATATCGAGCACCGTGCCCTCGGCGTCGACCAGCGCCATGGGCACCGGGGCGTGTTGGAACAAGGTTCGGAAACGCTGCTCGCTAAGGCGCAGCCTTTCCTCCGTGAGTTTGCGCTCGGTAATGTCCTGGACCGTACCGTGCAGGTTGATGATGTTGCCGTCAGTGTCGCGCAGGGCCTTGCCGCGGGCGGTGATCCAGCGGTGACTTCCGTCCGGACGGACGACTTCTGCATCGCATTCGTAGGAATCTCCCTCAGCCAGGCCTTTCTCGACGCTGGCCGAAAGCAGTGCCCAGCTATCCGGGGTGAAGTACATCTGGACTTCCGGGTAGCTGGCCGGTGGCAAGCTGCAATCGCGGCCGTAGATCGAATAGATTTCTTCCGACCACCAGTGGATGCCCGTTTGCAGATCCCAGTTCCAGGAACCGATCTTGGCCAGACCCTGCGCTTCCCTGAGCGCCGCCTCGCTTTCCTGCAGGGTGGCTTCGGCCTGCGCTCGTGCTGTGACATCCCTTGATATTCCGAACAATCCGACGATTTTCCCCGAGCTGTCGAATACCGGCCCCTTGGTTACCTCGAAGACCAGATTCCTGCCTTCGTGCGTCGTCACGCATTCCTCATGGGTTTGCGTGCGGCCTGCGGCGAGGATCGCCTGGTCGACTTCGATAATGGCGCGGGCCGAGCTTTCCGGGAAAAGGAAGTGGTCGTCGCGGCCGATGATTTCCTTGATTGACCGGCCGACGAATGCTGCCGCCGAGCCATTGATCAGCTGGTATCGCCCCTTCGTGTTCTTGACGAAAATCGCATCCGAGGTTCCGGAAACGACCGCTCCGAGCAGGCGACGATCGACCTCGCCGGTTGCCAGCGAGCGGCGCAAGGCTTCGCTGAGCAGGCTGACAGCAACACCATTGATGATCAGGAAGATCCATTGAACCAGATACTGCTCGCTCTCGATGGCAAAACTGCCGATCGGCGGGATGCCCTGGTGGTTAACGCTCAGCGCACCGAGGCCGGTCGCCAGCAGGCCAGGGCCAAGGCCGCCGAGCAGGGCGCTGAGGATGATCGGAAGCATGAACAGGACCATCATCGGCCGATCGCCGAGGGCTTGCACCAGGCTGCCACGCAGCACCAGCATGGCCAGCGTGATCACGATCGCAAAGGCGTAGGTCAGCCAGCGCGGCCGCCGGCCGGGTGTTACCCCGCTGGCGAAAGTCTCCAGCAGCGAGTCGGTGCCGATTGCCCGCGCCGCTGGTACGGCGCGCAGGGCGAAGAAAAGAAAGGTCGCGGTGACAATGACAAACAGCACGCCTTTGGCGGTCGACAGCCAGACGATAGACTCGATGTCGGCAAATAACGAGAGCAGCTGGTCAGAGAGAAATATCCAGGCTGTAGCGAGAACGGCGTAAGCCGCAGTGGCGACCAGGATGAATCTGTCTCGAGCCGTGTTGTTCATTGGTCTGCCTGTGGAAACGTGCTGATTCGAGCATGTTAGCAAGCAAATGGAAAAATGCGCCAATCCGGATTTGCCGGGTAAGGCCAGCGCGATGCACCTTATTCAAAATGGCTTAAACGCCTGTCATCAAAGCCGTTTTTGCCGATCGTTTGTCTATTGAGTTGAGGACAGGACGGTTGGTTCCTGAGGCCTTTGTCTGGTCGAGCAAAGGCACTTTTCACACGCAAAAAAGCCGCCCGCAGGCGGCTTCTACGGTCAACCGAAAATTTCGGCTTATTTCACAATCTGGTTCAGCTCGCCCTTGGCGTAACGCTCGGCCATCTTTTCCAGCGGCATGGCCTTGATCTGGCTGGCGCGGCCGGCGCAGCCGAAAGCCTCGAAGCGGGCCAGGCAGATTTTCTTGGCGGCTTCGCGGGCCGGCTTGAGGTAGTCGCGCGGGTCGAACTTCGACGGGTTTTCAAACAGGTAGCGGCGGATGGCGCCGGTCATGGCGAGACGGATGTCGGTGTCGATATTGACCTTGCGCACGCCGTGGGCGATGCCCTTGACAATTTCCTCGACCGGCACGCCGTAGGTTTCCTTCATGTCGCCGCCGAATTCGCGGATTTCGGCGAGCAGTTCCTGCGGCACGCTGGACGAGCCGTGCATGACGAGGTGGGTATTCGGGATGCGGGCGTGGATTTCCTTGATGCGGTCAATGGCAAGGATGTCGCCGGTCGGTTTCTTGGTGAATTTGTAGGCGCCGTGGCTGGTGCCGATGGCAATGGCCAGCGCGTCGCAGTTGGTCTGCTTGACGAAGTCGGCGGCCTGGTTAACGTCGGTGAGCAGTTGTTCGCGCGTCATGTGGCCGTCGGCGCCATGGCCGTCTTCCTTGTCGCCCTTCATGGTTTCGAGCGAGCCGAGGACACCAAGTTCGGCTTCAACCGAGACGCCGATGGCGTGGGCGAACTTGACCGTTTCCTTGGAGACGGCGACGTTGTAGTCGTAGGAGGCGACGGTCTTGCCGTCGGCTTCAAGCGAGCCGTCCATCATCACCGAGGTGAAGCCGGAGCGGATGGCGCCCATGCAGACTGCCGGGCTCTGGCCGTGGTCCTGGTGCATGACGATGGGCAGGTGCGGGTAGGCTTCGAGGGCGGCCAGGATCTGGTGGCGCAGGAAGGGTTCGCCGGCGTATTTGCGGGCACCGGCCGAGGCCTGCATGATGACCGGAGCGTCGATCTGGCTGGCTGCTTCGCAGATGGCCCAGACCTGTTCCATGTTGTTGACGTTGAAGGCGGGCAGACCGTAGCCGTTTTCGGCGGCGTGGTCGAGCAATTGGCGCATGGAGACGAGCGGCATGGGAACTCCTGTTCGATTTCGTGTTTAGTTGATCTGAGTAGTTTAAAGGATTTGATGTTCGCCGACGCGGACGATCTTGAGTGTGTTGGTGCCGCCGGTGGTGCCGATCGGCTCGCCGATGGTCAGGGCGATGAGGTCGCCTTTTTCTACGACACCGCGATCGATCAGGAGTTGCTCGGCTTCGGCCAAAAGCAGGTCGCGGTCGGTGTGTTGCTGATTCATCAGTAGCGGGCAGACGCCGCGGTAAAGGACCATGCGGCCGACCGATTCGGCGTCGGGCGTCAGCGCATAGATTGGCACGCCACAGTTCAGGCGGCTCATCCACAGGGCCGTCGAGCCGGATTGAGTCAGGGCGGCGATGGCCTTGACCTTGAGGTGGTGCGCCGTCCAGATGGCAGCCATGGCGATCGACTGGTCGATGCGGGTGAACACGCGGTCGAGGAATTCGCGGTCGAGCGTGATTTCGGCCGAACGTTCCGCTTCGACGCAGATGCGGGCCATTGATTCGACGACTTCGACCGGATATTTGCCGGCTGCCGTTTCAGCCGACAGCATGACCGCATCGGTGCCGTCGAGCACGGCATTGGCCACGTCGGAAACTTCCGCCCGGGTCGGCACCGGCGACTGGATCATCGATTCCATCATCTGTGTGGCAGTGATGGTCAGCTTGTTCTTGTCGCGCGCCATGCGGATCATTTTTTTCTGCAAGGCGGGAACGGTCGCATCACCGACTTCGACGGCCAGATCGCCGCGGGCGACCATGATGCCGTCCGAGGCATCGAGGATTTCAGCCAGATTGGTGATCGCTTCGACGCGCTCGATCTTGGCGATGAGCACGGCACTGCTGCCGGCAGCCCGCAACAACTGGCGGGCCATGTACATGTCGGCGGCGCTTTTCGGGAAGGAGACGGCAACGAAATCGACGCCGATCTGCGCCGCCGTCTTGATGTCGTCCATGTCCTTGGCGGTCAGTGCCGGCGCGGTCAGGCCGCCGCCCTGGCGGTTGATGCCCTTGTTGTTTGACAGTTCGCCGCCGACCAGCACGCGGGTATGAATCTCCTGGCCACGCACGCCGGTGACTTCGAGTTTGAGCCGGCCGTCGTCGAGGAGCAGGATGTCGCCGAAGACAACGTCTTTCGGCAGATCCTTGTAATCGAGGCCGACACGCTCCTGATTGCCGAGCTTGCATTGCGCGTCGAGGATGAAGGCTTCGCCAACGACGAGCATGATCTTGTTGTTCTCGAACTTGCCGACGCGAATCTTCGGCCCCTGCAGGTCGCCGAGGATGCCGATGGTCCGGCCGAACTTGGCGGCCGCCGCACGAATGCCGTCGGCGCGCGCCTTGTGGTCTTCGGCCGTGCCGTGCGAGAAATTCATCCGGACGACGTCGATACCTGCCTGCACCATGCGCTCCAGTACTTCGGGGGAGGATGAGGCGGGGCCCAGCGTGGCAACGATCTTGGTGTGGCGTGACATGTCTTCTCTACCTCTTCTTGTTATTTGGTTTTTGGCCATTTTTTCCGGTTGACCGTGAGACTGCCACGGTCAGCCGGAGTTTTGCCTTATTTTGCGGCGCGCTCTTCAAGAACAGCGATGGCCGGCAGCGTCTTGCCCTCAAGGAATTCCAGGAAGGCGCCGCCGCCGGTCGAGATGTAGCCGACGTCGTCATGGATGTGGAACTTGGCGATGGCGGCCAGGGTGTCGCCGCCGCCGGCAATCGAGAAAGCCTCGGAGTGGGCGATGGCCGAGGCCATCATCTTGGTGCCGCCGGCGAATTGCGGCAGTTCGAAGACGCCGACCGGGCCGTTCCAGACGATGGTGCCGGCGTTGGCGATGATCTGCGACAGCGCTGCGGCGGTTTTCGGGCCGACGTCGAGAATGCGGTCGTGCGCAGCAACGTCATCGACCGAGATCTTGTTGGCGCGGGCCAGCGCCGAGACTTCGTCGGCGACGACGACGTCGGTCGGCAACGGCACTTCGGCGCCGCGTTCCTTCATGATGTCCATGATGGCGTGGGCTTCCTTGACCAGGTCGGCTTCGGCCAGCGAGTCGCCGATGCGCTTGCCGGAGGCGAGCAGGAAGGTGTTGGCGATGCCGCCGCCGACGATGAGTTGGTCGACCTTGCTGGCCAGCGATTTGAGGATGGTCAGCTTGGAGGAAACCTTGGAGCCGCCGACGATGGCGACGAGCGGACGTTTCGGGTTGGTCAGGGCCTTGGTCAGAGCGTCGATTTCGGCGCCCATGAGCATGCCGGCGCAGGCCACCGGGGCGTACTTGGCGATGCCGTGGGTGGTGGCTTCGGCGCGGTGGGCGGTGCCGAAGGCGTCGTTGACGTAGACATCGCAGAGCTTGGCCATCTTTTGCGCCAGCTCGTCGTTGTTCTTCTTCTCACCCTTGTTGACGCGGCAGTTTTCGAGCAGGACGACTTCGCCCGGCTTGACTTCAAAACCGCCATCGACCCAGTCCTGGATCAGGCGAACTGACGTGTGCAGCATCTGGCCGAGGCGCACGGCAACCGGCATCAGGCTGTCTTCGTGGGTCAGCTCGCCTTCGGTCGGACGGCCGAGGTGGGAGGTGACCATGACGGCGGCGCCCTTTTCCAGGCAATACTTGATCGACGGCAGCGAGGCGCGGATGCGGGTGTCCTCGGTGATGTTGCCGGCTTCGTCCTGCGGCACGTTCAAGTCGGCGCGGATGAAAACGCGCTTGCCCGATACGTCGAGGTCGGTGAGTTTGATGACGTTCATGGATATCTCCTGATTTGGCTTAAGTAATGGATTCTTGCGTCCAGTGTTGTGACCAGTAGTCGGCCACTTCGAGCATGCGGTTGGCGAAGCCCCATTCGTTGTCGAACCAGACGAAGAGGTTCACCAGATGTGTCCCGGCGGTCCGTGTCTGGCTACCGTCGACAATGGCCGAATGGGGGTCGTGATTGAAATCGATCGAGGCATGTGCTGCCTCGGAATAGGCCACCAGCTTTTTGAGCGGGCCACGCGCCGCGTCGGCGAGCAAGGCGTTGATGCTGTGCGCCGAGACCGGGCGCTGGGTGCTGATCGTCAGGTCGATGGCCGAGACGTTGAGGGTCGGCACGCGGATGGCCTTGGCCTGCACCTTGCCGGTCAGTTGCGGCAGCAGGCGTTCGATGCCGCGGGCCAGCCCGGTCGATACCGGGATGATCGACTGCATGGCCGAACGCGTCCGGCGCAGGTCGTCATGGTGATAGCCGTCGATCAGCGGCTGGTCGTTCATGACCGAATGCAGCGTCGTGAGCAGTGTCTGGTCGACGCCGACTTCGCGGTCGAGCAGGTCGAGGATCGGGACGATGGCGTTGGTCGTGCACGAGGCGGCCGAGACGAGGCGCTCGTTGCCAGTCAGCGTGTGCTGATTGATGCCGGCGACGATGGTTGCATCGACATCCTCCGCGCTGGCGCCGGGGTGCGAGAGCAACAGGCGCGGGCAGCCGGCGTTGATGAATTTGGCCAAATTTTCCCGTTGACCGTAGGAACCGGAACATTCGACGACGAGGTCGATGTCGCGCCAGTCAACGGCCTCCGGCGTGCGGGCGTGGCTGATGCGGATGGCCCGGCCATCGATCAGCAGTTGACCATCGGCAACGTCGACGCTGCCGGGAAAGCGGCCGTGCGTCGAATCGAAACGGGTCAGGTAGGCCATGCTTTCCAGATTGGCCGGCTCATTGATGGCGACCACCTGGAGATCGTGGGCGACGCTGGATTCCTGGAGCGCCCGCAGAAAGCAGCGACCGATACGGCCATAGCCGTTGATGGCAAGACGCAAGGGGAGTTTTTGGGACACTTTCGGAGCCGGCAGCTTTCTTGGCGAGTGAAACAAAAGGGGCCTTGCGGCCCCTTTTCATGAAACAAACAGCTTACTTGGCGGCCATCCAGGCGCGGGCGGCGTCGAGCATGCGGCAGGAGTAACCCCACTCGTTGTCGTACCAGGCCAGAACCTTGACCAGCGTGCTGCCGTCTTCGCCCTGAATCACACGTGTCTGCGTTGCATCGAAGGTCGAGGACACGGTGGTGTGGTTGAAGTCGGAAGAAACCAGCGGCTCGTTGTTGACGTCCATCACACCCTTGAGCGGGCCGTTGGCGGCGGCGGTCATCAAGGCGTTGATTTCTTCCTTGGTGGTGTTGCGGCCGGCGGTGAAGGTCAGGTCGACCAGCGAGACGTTGATGGTCGGCACGCGCAGCGCGAAGCCGTCGACCTTGCCCTTGAGTTCCGGCAGCACCAGGCCGACGGCCTTGGCGGCGCCGGTCTTGGTCGGGATGATGTTGGCGGCAGCGGCGCGGGCGCGGCGCAGGTCCTTGTGACGGACGTCGACGGTGACCTGGTCGTTGGTGTAGGCGTGGATGGTGGTCATCAGGCCCTGCTTGATGCCGATGCTGTCGGACAGGATCTTGGCGACCGGAGCCAGGCAGTTGGTCGTGCACGAAGCGTTGGAAACAACGGTCATGTCGGACTTGAAGAGGCCTTCATTGACGCCATAGACGATGGTGGCATCGACGTCGTCACCACCCGGGGCGGAGATCAGCACGCGCTTGGCACCCTGTTCGAGCAGCGGCTGGGCCTTGGCCTTGGAGGTGTAGGCGCCGGTGCACTCGAGCACGATATCAACGCCGTGGTCGGCCCAGTTGATGTCCTTCGGGTTCTTGGTCGAGTAGAAGGCGATCTTCTTGCCATCGATGATGATGCAGTTTTCACCTTCGGTTTCGACGCTGGTGCGGAAACGGCCGTGCGTGGTGTCGTACTTGAGCAGGTGCGAGTTGGTCGCCAGATCGCCGGCGGCATTGATGGCGACGACGTCGAATTCGTTTTGCAGACCCTGCTCGTAGATGGCGCGCAGCGTGCAGCGACCGATACGACCGAAACCGTTGATTGCAACCTTGATAGCCATGAAACTAACTCCCTCTCTAAAAAATCAGGACAACAGCGCCTTGGCCGTCTTGACGACGTTGGCCACCGTGAAACCGAACATGTCGAACAGCTGGCCGGCCGGTGCCGACTCGCCGAAGCGGTCGATGCCGATCACGGCGCCATGCAGGCCGACGTACTTGCGCCAGAAGTCCGGGTGAGCGGCTTCAATGGCGACGCGTTTCTTGCAGCCGCCGAGGACGGAGGCCTTGTATTCGGCGCTCTGGCGGTCGAAAACGTTGGTGCAGGGCATCGAGACGACGCGCGTCTGGATGCCTTCGCCGGCCAGCGCAGCCTGGGCGTCGAGCGCCAGCTTGATTTCGGAACCGGTGGCAATGAAGGTGATCTGCGCTTCGCCATCGGCTTCGGACAGCACGTAGCCGCCCTTGGCGATGTCGGCGTCGGCAACGTTCTGCGTCACGGTCGGCAGATTCTGGCGCGACAGGGCGAGCAAACTTGGGCCATTTTTCCGGTCGACCGCAGCAGTCCAGGCGATGGCCGTTTCGGTCGCATCGGCCGGGCGCCAGACGTCGAGATTGGGGATGAGGCGCAGGCTGGGGATGTGTTCGACCGGCTGGTGCGTCGGGCCGTCTTCGCCGAGGCCGATGGAGTCATGGGTATAAACCATGATCTGGCGCTGCTTCATGAGCGCGGCCATGCGGATGCCGTTGCGGGCGTAATCCGAGAAGACCAGGAAGGTCGCTGTGTAGGGCACCAGGCCGCCGTGCAGGGCGAGGCCGTTGGCAATGGCCGTCATGCCGAATTCACGCACCCCGTAGTAGCAGTAATTGCCGCCCTCGGTGCGGGTGACGCCCTTGCTGCCCTTGACGAAGGTCAGGTTGGAACCAGCCAGGTCGGCCGAGCCGCCGAAGATTTCCGGCACGGCCGGGACCAGCGCCGCGATGGCGTTCTGCGAAGCCTTGCGGGTGGCGATGTTCTCGGCCTTGTCGCGACAGGTGGCGAGGTAGGCGGCCTTGGTCGCTTCCCAGTTGGCCGGTAGTTCGCCCTTGATGACGCGCCGTTCGAACTCGGCGGCTTCAGCCGGGAAGGCAGCGCGGTAGGTGGCAAACCGGTTGTCCCAGTTTTCCTGATAGACAGCGCCACGCGGCTTGCTGTTCCAGGCAGCGTAAATCTCGCCCGGGATTTCAAACGGCGGGTGGTGCCAACCGATGTATTCGCGGGCGGCAGCGATTTCATCCTTGCCGAGTGGTGCACCATGGCAGTCGTGCGAGCCTTGCTTGTTCGGCGAACCGGCGCCGATCGTCGTCTTGCAGCAAATCAGGCTGGGCTTGTCGGTAACCGACTTGGCCTCGAGCAGGGCGCGTTCAATGGCGTCGCTGTTGTGTCCGTTGACGCCGGCAATGACGTGCCAGCCATAGGCTTCAAAACGCTTCGGGGTGTCGTCGCTGAACCAGCCTTCGACATGGCCGTCGATGGAAATGCCGTTGTCGTCCCAGAAAGCGATCAGCTTGCCGAGGCCGAGCGTGCCGGCCAGTGAGCAGGCTTCGTGCGAAACGCCTTCCATCAGGCAACCGTCGCCGAGGAAGGTGTAGGTGTGGTGATTGACGATTTCATGGCCGGGTCGGTTGAACTCGGCAGCCAGCACCTTTTCGGCCAGTGCGAAGCCGACGGCGTTGGTGATGCCCTGGCCGAGCGGGCCGGTCGTCGTTTCAATGCCCACGGTGTAGCCGAACTCCGGATGGCCGGGTGTTTTTGAGTGCAACTGGCGGAAATTCTTCAGGTCATCGATCGACAGATCGTAGCCGGTCAGGTGGAGCAGCGCATAAACCAACATCGAGCCGTGACCGTTCGACATGACAAAACGGTCGCGGTCGGGCCAGTGCGGGTTGGCCGGGTTGTGACGCAGGTGGCGACGCCAGAGGACTTCGGCGATTTCGGCCATGCCCATCGGCGCACCAGGGTGCCCGGAATTGGCCTGCTGGACTGCGTCCATGGCGAGGGCGCGGATGGCGCCGGTCAGGGGAGAAAACTTGGGGAGATTGCTGACGCTCATGATCCGGAAATCCAGCCTGCTGAAAAGGTGAAATTATCCGGGAAAACCCTCTTTTTGGGTAGGGTGGAAGGCCAATAAGGCAGGCTTTTCAGGCCTGCCTTTGATCACTTTTACTGAATCTTGGGGTCAAAATTAATCATCATCAGGATGCCCTGGCCGCCGCCAAAGCTGCCGCCGGTGTAGGCAACGCTACCCTGGCCGGCATAGACCGCTTCGTAGCGATGGCTGTCGCCGCCAAAGTAGAAGGGAATCCAGGCCTTGGCTGTGACGTAGCCTCGAATATTCGACGTCGTACCAAGGATGCGCTCGACTTCGGACTGATGCATGCCGATCTGTAGTTTTGCCCACTTGCTGCCCGGAGGAATGCTGCCGTAAACCTCGCCGTCGAAAGTGCCGTCCTTCGATTTCACTACGCACGGATTGCAGGTCTTGCCAGCGGTATTTTCCTTTGTCGCCGGAGCCGGTGCGGCAGCCGGTTCGGCTGGCTTGGCTGCGGTCTGCGGTTTGGCCGGTTCGCAATCGACGGGAACCGGCTTTGCGTTCTGGGAAGCTTTTTTGCTCGTTTTCTTGGTCTTTTTGCTGGCTTTCTTCTTGGCCACAGGTTCCGGCGGACACTCCGGCTTGGCAGCGACCGGGGCGGCGGCAGGGGTGCTTGCCGTTGCCTGAGGCTCGGGCGCTGGCTCTGCCGGTTTCGGCTCGTTGCTCTTACAACCAGCCAGCAGGGCGCCGGTTACCAGGAGAAGTGCAATGCTCAATTTTTTCATCGCTAAGTCCTATGGCGGTGTCGGGTTTGTGAATGTATCAGTTCAGTCGGCGTGATAGCCAGTGACGCGGTCTACTTCATTTTTGGATCCGAGGATGACCGGCACCCGCTGGTGAAGTCTCTCCGGCTGGATGTCGAGTATGCGCTGGCGCCCGGTGGTTGCCGCTCCGCCAGCCTGCTCGATGAGCATGGCCATCGGGTTGGCTTCGTACATCAGGCGCAGTTTGCCGCCCTGCGCCTTGAGCTTGCTGTCGAGCGGATACATGAAAATGCCGCCGCGCGTCATGATGCGGTGCACATCAGCCACCATCGAGGCAACCCAGCGCATGTTGTAGTCCTTGCCCAGCGGGCCTTCCTTGCCTGATTGCATTTCGGTGACGTAGCGCTGGACCGGCGCTTCCCAGAAGCGCTGGTTGGCCATGTTGATGGCGAATTCCTTGGTGTCGGCCGGGATCTGCACGTTTTCCTGGGTCAGGATGAACTGCCCCTGCTCGCGATCAAGGGTAAATACGGCAACGCCGTCGCCGACGGTGAGGACGAGCAATGTGGTCGGGCCGTAAACCGCATAGCCGGCCGCAACCTGCGCCGTTCCCGGTTGCAGGAAGGCGGCTTCGGCCGCTTCGGGGGTCGACAGGTCGGCGCCCTCGGGGCATTTGAGTACCGAGAAAATGGTGCCGATCGAGACATTGACGTCGATATTCGACGAGCCGTCGAGCGGGTCGAAGGTCAACAGGTACTCGCCCTGCGGATAGCGGTTGGGGACCAGGTGCGGCAGGTCCATTTCCTCGGAGGCCATGGCGGCAAGGTGGCCGCCCCATTCGTTGGCATCGAGCAGGATGTCGTTGGACAGCACGTCGAGCTTTTTCTGGGCTTCGCCCTGCACATTGTCGCTGCCGGCTTCGCCAAGCACGCCGCCCAACCCGCCCTTGCCAATGGCGATGGAAATGGCCTGGCAGGCGCGCGAAACAATTTCGATCAGGAACTTGAGGTCGCCGGTGATGACGCCCTTGCTGCGTTGCTCTTCGGTGAGATAGCGTGCCAGCGTGCGCTGTGCCATGAGAACCCCTGCTTCAATGACAAAAGCGCGATTTTACTCTGCCGGGCTCATGGCGTGCAGGAAGCTGAAGGCGGCAGCGCTATACAGCGGCTTGCTGAACAGGTAACCCTGAACTTCGTCGCAACCGTTGGTGCGCAGGAGTTCAAGCTGGTCTTCGGTTTCGACCCCCTCGGCGATGACCTTCAGGCCGAGCGAATGGGCCAGGGCGATGGTGCCGAAGGCGATGGCCCGGTCGTTGAGGTCAGTCTCGATGTCGGCGACGAATGAGCGGTCGATCTTGAGGTGATCGATCGGAAACAGCTTGAGGTAGGCCAGCGAGGAGTAGCCGGTGCCGAAGTCGTCGATGGCCAGGGTGACGCCCATGCCACCGAGACGCTCGAGGATGTGAATGGCTTCCTGCGGATTTTCCATGACCGAACTCTCGGTGATTTCGAGTTCGAGCAACTCAGCCGGCAGGCCGGACAAGGTCAGCGCATTGGCGACGGTTTCGCAGAAATCGCGGCGGCGCAACTGCCGCGCCGAGACGTTGACGGCGATGCGCATGGGCTTGAGTCCGGCATCGATCCACCTTTTCATTTCACGACAGGCGGTAGCGAGTACCCACTCACCGATCTCGATAATGATCCCGGTTTCTTCCGCCACCGGGATGAAGCGGTCGGGGGAGATCATGCCTTCGGTGGGATGATGCCAGCGGATCAGGGCTTCGACGCCTGTCGGGCGCCGGTCGCCGGCGAGAAACTGTGGCTGGAAGCAGAGTTCGAGTTCGTTGCGGGAGATGGCGTGGCGCAACTTGTGCTCGATGTTCAGGCGCTCCGAGGTGATCAGGTTCATCTCGCTGGCGAAAAACTGGAAGTTGTTTCGGCCGGCTGCCTTGGCGTGGTACATCGCCGTGTCGGCATTTTTCAGGATGGTGTCGCCATCCGGACCGTCGTCGGGAAAGACGCTGATGCCGATCGACGGGCTGGTATGCAGCTCGTGGCCGTTGGCCTCGATGGCCGAGGACAGCGCACTGATGGCTTTGCCGGCAACGATGGCGGCGTCGGCGGCAGAGGCGATGCCGGGCAGGATGATGACGAATTCATCGCCGCCCAGGCGGGCCACGAAATCGGTTTCGCGGACGACAGCAGACAAGCGGCAGGCCACCTCGCGCAACAACTCGTCGCCGATTTGGTGGCCGAGGGTGTCATTGATGATCTTGAAGCGGTCGAGGTCGAGAAACATCATGGCGATCTTCCAGCCATGGCGGCGGGCCTCGGGCAGCAACTGGGCGAGGCGCGTGAGCAGGGACATGCGGTTGGGCAGGCCGGTCAGCGCATCGTGCTGGGCGATGTGCCGCATGCGCTCCTCGGACTGCTTGCGCTCCGTGATATCAGCGAGGATCCAGACGTAGTGGGCCGGCAAGCCGCTTTGCGGGTCATCGACGCGGTTGACCCGGGTTCCGGCAGGAAAACTGTCGCCATTTTTGCGCGTGACTTCGAGTTCGCCCTGCCACGATGCGCTCAGGACGAGATCGCGCTCGAAGGCGTCCTGAGGGTGTCCGTCGTCCAGGGTAATCAGCCCGTAGACGGTTTGTCCCACCAGTTCGAAGGTTTCGTAGCCGGTCATCTGGGTGGTGGCCGGATTGATCGACAGGATGCGGTGCGCCTCGTCGGTGAAGATGATGCCGGCCGGGGTGTGGGTATAGACCTTTTGCGCCAGTTGTTCGCGCTCGGCACTGGCGCGCTGCTCCGAAATATCGGTGTAGGTGGTGATGAATCCGGCCGCCTGCCCGTCAATGAACAGGGGTTCGTTCTGGATCAGGTAGGAGCGCCCGTTGGGGCGGATTTCTTCGAAATGCTGGGCCTCGAATTTGCCGATCCGCGCGGTAATTCGGTTGACCAGATCTTCGCAATCGCCTTGCCCGTAATCGCCGCGTTTGACCGGGATACGGATTATGTCGGAGAAATGAATGCCGTCGTGGACGGAGTCCGGCGGCAGGGCAAGGGCCTCGATGAAGCCCCGGTTCCAGACGCGCAGGTGCAGGCTCTCGTCGAATACGCTGATGCCTTGGGGCATGCGGGATACGACAGACTGCAGGTAGGTCAGCTGGCGTCGCATGGCGACGGTTGGTTGCGAGGAGGTGTCCGATGTATTCAACGAAGGTGGCAGACAAAAAAACGATTGCGAATCATAGCCCAGGCTTCAAGGTATGGCCATTGATGCAGGTGATTTTTCCATTTTGATAATTTTTTGCTATATCTGCCATTTTATCGAGCAGCCAATTGATGCCGTCTGCTCGCCTGGGCCATTGCCGCTACGGGCAATTTCGCACATCGCTTCATAAAGTTCGCGTCGGGCCTCGGCTGGCGCGGGGTTTCTGCCGGAGGCATCGAGGCGGCCGCGGTATTGCAGTTCGAGACTGGCGTTGTAGCCGAAGAAGTCCGGGGTGCACACGGCGCCGTAGGCCCGGGCGACCGCCTGGGTTTCGTCGTAGAGATAGGGAAACGGAAAGGCCAACTCGGTTGCCCAGTGCGCCATCGATTTTGGCGAATCTTCCGGGTAGACCGTGACATCGTTGCTCATGATCGCGACGCAGCCTATGCCTTCCGCGGCAAGGTCGCGGCAATCGCGGATCAGGCGGTCGATGATCGCCTTGACGTAGGGGCAGTGGTTGCAGATGAACATCACGAGCAGCCCGTTCGGGCCGCGGCAACTGGCCAGCGTGTGGCGTTTGCCATCGACGCCGGGCAGATCGAAATCGACGGCCGGTCGGCCAAAATCACAGACGGGTGGGTTCAAAGCGACCATGTTTCTCCACTCCAAAACGCATTTCGCCCATAATAGCACCGATGAATTTGCCTCGTTTTTACTGCCGAGAAGCCCTCTCTCCGGGGGCTCATGTCGAACTTCCCGAACCCGTGGCGCGCCATGCGGTGCGCGTATTGCGCCTGCCACCCGGGGCGCCGATGGTCCTTTTCGATGGCCGCGGTGGCGAGTATCCGGCGCATATCGAACGCATCGAGCGCGACCGGGTGATGGCCGTGCTCGGTGCCTGGAAAGAAACCGAGCGCGAGTCGCCGCTGGCCATTACGCTGGTTCAGGCCCTGCAGGCGGGCGACAAGATGGATTTCACCATTCAGAAAGCTGTCGAGCTTGGCGTTCGCCACATCGTGCCGGTCGAGAGCCGGCGCAGCGTTTTGCGTCTAGCCGGCGAACGGGCCGGTAAGCGTGTGGCGCACTGGCAAGGCGTGGTGGCATCGGCTTGCGAGCAATGTGGCCGCAATCAGGTCCCCGTGGTGGCGCCGCTGGAAAAGCTGGAAAACTGGCTGGCCAGGCCGGCGCCGGGTGCCATGCGCCTGATGCTGGCGCCGGATGCCGAGCAGACGCTGGCTTCGATTCAGCCTGCTGGCGAGGTTCAATTGCTGATCGGGGCCGAAGGGGGGCTTGATCCGCAGGAGATGATCGCAGCGCAATCGGCCGGTTTTCAGGCTGTCCGTATGGGGCCGCGCATTTTGCGGACAGAAACGGCAGGCCTGGCTGCGCTGGCTGCGATGCAGGTGCTTTGGGGTGACTTCAGGGGGGAATAAAAATGTTCGAATCAGCAGAACTTGGCCACAAGATCGACAAGGAAACCTTCAAAAAGGAAGTGCCGCTGCTGCGCGCGGCCTTGCTTGATGTGCAGTACGACATGCTGGAGAAGAAGGAATTCCCGGTTGTCATCCTGATTTCAGGGGTCGATGGCAGCGGCAAGGGCGAGACGATCAACCTGCTTTATTCCTGGATGGACCCACGCCATATTTCGACGCTGGCTTTCTCGGCGCCTTCTGACGAAGAACGGGCTCGCCCCTACATGTGGCGCTACTGGCGTGCCCTGCCGCCCAAGGGCAAGGTCGGCATCTTTGCCGGCTCGTGGTATTCGCAGCCGATTACCGACCGGATTACCGGCAAGATGCGCCGTTCTGAAATGGATGAGCGTCTTGACGACATCAACCGCTTCGAGGCGATGCTGGTCAATGAAGGCGCGCTGGTCCTCAAGTTCTGGTTCCATCTTTCCAAGGATGGCCAGAAGACGCGGCTCAAGGCGCTGGAGAAGAATCCCAACACGGCCTGGCGCGTCACCAAGGAAAGCTATGATCGCCTGAAGACCTACAACAAGCTGCAGGAAGTGGCTGGTCATGTGCTGCGCGTCAGCAATACGGCCCATGCGCCGTGGATCATTGTCGAAGGTACCGACGACGAATATCGTTCGCTGACCGTCGGCCGCATCGTGCTCGACGCCATGAAGCGTCGCCTGCTGCAGGAAGGTCGTCAGCAGGTGCCGGTGGCACCGCCTATCGTCCATTCCATCGACCAGAAAAACGTGCTCAGCGAGCTGGATCTGACGCAGAACCTGGCCAAGAAGGATTACGAAAGCCAGTTGGCCAAGTACCAGTCGCGCCTTTCCGAATTGGTGCGCGACCCGCGCTTTGTCGGCAAGCGTTCGCTGGTCCTGGTTTTTGAAGGTTCGGATGCGGCTGGCAAGGGTGGCACCATCCGTCGCATCGGCGCCTCGATGGATGCCCGCCAGTACCAGATTGTGCCGATTGCTGCGCCGACCGAGGAAGAGCGTGCTCAGCCCTATCTCTGGCGATTCTGGCGGAATTTGCCGCGCACCGGGCGGGCGGCCATTTTCGACCGTTCGTGGTACGGCCGCGTGCTGGTCGAGCGGGTCGAGGGGTTTTGCACCGAGGCCGACTGGTTGCGCGCCTACGCTGAGATCAACGATTTCGAGCACCAGATGGTCGATTCCGGGGCCATCGTCGTCAAATTCTGGTTGCAGATCAGCGCCGACGAGCAGTTACGCCGCTTCAAGGAACGTCAGGACACCGAGTTCAAGCGCTTCAAGATCACCGACGAAGACTGGCGCAACCGCGAAAAATGGGACGACTACGTGTCCGCCGTTTGCGACATGGTGGACCGTACGTCAACCGGGCTGGCGCCCTGGACGTTGGTTGAGGCCAACGACAAGAACTTCGCCCGGGTTAAAGTCTTGAAAACCCTGTGCGAGCGCCTTGAAACAGCTCTCAAAGACGACGACGGAAAATACACGGACAAATGAGCGATACCCCTTACGACGAGCACTTCGTCTCCTGGTTCCGGGCGGTAACGCCCTACATCAACGCCTTTCGCGGCAAGACTTTCGTCATTGCCTTCGGCGGCAAGGCGGTGGCCAGCGAGTTCGCCAAGACGCTGGCCTACGACGTCAATCTGCTGGTCAGCCTGGGCATCCGGTTGGTCCTCGTGCATGGGGCGCGACCGCAGATCGAGGAAGAGCTGCGCGAAAAGAATCTGGAATCGGTCTATCACCGCGGCTATCGGGTGACCGATGCCGAGGCGCTCGACTGCGTGCTTGATGCCGTCGGTAGCGTTTATCTCGAAATCGAGGCAATGCTGTCGCAGGGCTTGCCCAATACGCCGATGGCCAACAGCCGCATCCGGGTCATCGGCGGTAATTTCATTACCGGCCAGCCGATCGGCGTGCTCGACGGCATCGACATGCAGTACGCCGGCAAGGTGCGCAAGGTCGATAGCGAAGGCATCAACGCCCAGTTGGGCCTCGGCAACATCGTGCTGCTCAACTGCGAGGGGCCATCGCCAACCGGCGAGATTTTCAACCTGCAGATGGAAGAAGCGGCCGAAGCCGTGGCCATCGCCATCAAGGCGGACAAGCTGGTGTACCTGACCGACAGCCGCGGCGTCACCGACAAGGATAGCGAGTTGCTTGATGCGATGACGGCCGACGAAGCGTCGCAAATGCTGCGCGACGCCGACTGGCTGTCCGCCGACATCAAGCGCTACCTGCCCTGCGCCGTGCGGGCCAGCCGGACCGGCGTCGGCCGCGTGCATCTGATCGGTTTCGAGCAGGATGGCGCGCTGTTGCGCGAGCTGTTTACGCACGACGGCGTCGGCACCGTGGTGACCCGCGAATCGCTGGAAAACATCCGCGAAGCCAAGCCGGATGACATCGCCGCGCTGATTGCGCTGATCGAGCCGATGGAGCAGGAAGGCATCCTTGTCCATCGGCCGCGCGAATTGCTCGAACGCGAAATCGACCGTTTCTCGATCATGCTTCACGACGGCATCATCGTCGGATGCGCTGCGCTCTATCAGCATTCCGAGCAGGAGGCCGAGCTGGCCTGTCTGGCCGTCAGCCAGGAACACCGCGAATGGGGCTACGGCGAACAGTTGATGTTGCGCATCGAGCAACGCGCCCGCAAGGCCGGCATCAAACGGCTCTTCGTGCTGACGACGCGCACCGAACACTGGTTTGTCGAGCGCGGCTTCAAGCTTGGCTCGGTTGACAGCCTGCCGGCCAATAAGCGCGATATGTACAACTATCAGCGGCGTTCCAAGGTGCTGTTCAAGACTTTATAATTCCCCGCATCAACCCCCACGGAGTTTCACATGGCACGTACCGTCAATTGCATCAAGCTCGGCCGCGAGGCTGAAGGCCTCGATACGCCACCTTACCCGGGTGCGCTCGGCCAGCGTATTTTCGAAAATGTTTCCAAGGAAGCCTGGCAGCAGTGGATCAAGATGCAGACCATGCTGATCAACGAGAATCGTCTGAACCTGGTCGATGCCAAGCATCGCAAGTACCTGACCGAGCAGCTCGAGAAGCATTTCTTCGGCGAGGGTGCCGACAAGATTCAGGGTTACGTTCCGCCGGCTGCCTGAGCGACCGGACGTTCATGAAAAATCCCGCTACGGCGGGATTTTTCTTTTCAGGCGATCTTGCTCAGCGCGTAGAAAATCAGCATGCCGCCGCCCATGGCGGTGACGGCCAGGATGGCGCTGGTCCGCTTGAGGCCGCTGGCCTGTTCTTCGATAAATTGCTCCAGCCCGTCGAACATGTCGGGAAAGGCAGCAATGTCGCTTTGGTTTTGCTTGTCCATGGTTATTCCTTGATGCGCCGTTGGCCGGCTTGGCTACTAACGGCTCAACTATCGCCAGCCAATATTGCAGGGGCGTGACGGATTTTTTGTGTCTTGGTTGCGGTTCGCGAGGACTGCTACGGTCAACCAGGGAAAATGGCCAAAAATGAAATCCGGCTAGAACTTGCGAAGCAGCAAATGCCGGCCGTCGATGGCGCTGTTGCGGATTTCGACAAAGCCGAGGTCGCGGAAATGCTTTTTTCTGGTGGCAGAGACCAGGATGCGCCCGGACTTGAAGGTTTTTTCCAGCCAGTCGATGCGCGCCTGGATCAGGGCGCGGCCGATGCCTTGGCCGCGACGTTCCGGGGTGACCGCCGAGAGGTAGAGGATGTGCGTGCGCGAGGCCCAGTCGGCAGCCTTGACGCCGCCGACGGCGATGATTTCGCTGGCATCCATGGCGACGAAAAAACGTCGGTAAAACACCGGATCGTCCTCGCGCAGCGCCTTGCCCAGGCGTTCGGCGCTGTAACGCTCGGGTTCGGCGAAGGCGTTGAAGAGCAGGGTGACGCTCGCTTCGACGAGTGGCGGGCTGCTGGTGTCCAGCGTGTCGATGCGAATTTTGCCCATCGTCGGACTCAGGGCGAGAAGGGCTGGAGCTGACGTAGCTGCCGGCCGAGTTCGGCGGCCTGGCGGGCGGCTTGGCGATTGATCTCTGATTGTTGCTGGCCGAAGGCGTCGCGCTCCCGGCGACTGCTCGCCGCCGCCTCGATGCTGCGCAGGCAGCGCCAGCGATAGCCCTGGCGGGTCGGGAAAAGGCGCATCTGGGTCTTGTCGTGGTGAACTCGGCAGCAGTAGCAAAAAGCGGTTTCAGTCATCACAGCCTCCGGATCGAAGATGAAGCCCAGCATGTCCCCTCCATGTTTCGGGAAGATGACTGCGCTTGGAAGACTGTCACAGCGCTGCAACACAGCATTCCTAAACTGAATGGATGGTTACCTCGGAAAAAGAATGATGATTGTCCTGGTCGATGATGACGTCGCGGAGTTGTCGCGGATCATGTCCGAGGGGCTGCTGTACCCGGTCTTTCAACCGATTCTCGATTTTCGCGTGCGGGCCATTCTTGGCTACGAGGCGCTGATCCGGGGGCCGGAGGACAGCCCGCTGCATCGGCCGGATCGGCTGTTCAGCGTGGCGGCGCGCAACGACCTGACGCAGGATCTCGAGCACGCATGCCGCGAGGCCAGCCTGCGCGCCTTTGCCGCGCAGCGTTTGCCCGGCCGCCTGTTTCTTAACGTGACGCCGGGCTGCCTGCTCGACGAGCGCCTGATGAACGGTCATACCCGTGCCTTGCTCAACGAACTGGGCATCACCCCGAACCGCATCGTCATCGAACTCACCGAGAACCAGCAGATCACCGACATGCCGGGCATCCTGGAGGCCTTGCAGCACTACCGCGGGCGCGGTTTCCAGATCGCCATCGACGACCTTGGCGAAGGCTTCGCCAATCTGCGCATGTGGTCGGAACTGCGCCCCGAGTTCGTCAAGATCGACAAGCATTTCATCACCGGCATTGCCGACGACCGGATCAAGTTCCACTTCGTCCGCGCCATGCAGGATCTGGCCGAGATCTGCAACGCCTCGCTGGTCGCCGAAGGCGTCGAGCGTAGCGAGGATCTGGTCTGCCTGCGCGACATGGGCATCGCCTGCAGCCAGGGCTTTTTCATCGCCCGGCCGGAAAGTCACCCGATTCTCCAGTTGTCGGCGCCGACGCTGGCGGCGCTCGATCAGCAGTCGCTGGCCTTGTCGCCGATGACCGGCGGCCCGGGCAAGTTGCCGACGGCGCGCAACCTGGCGCGGCTCATCGAGCCGGTGCCGATCGACGCCAACAACGTCACCGTCATCGCCCGCTTCGAGGCCGATGCCGACCTTGATGTGCTGCCCGTCGTCCATGGCACCCTGCCGGTCGGCATGATCAACCGGCACAGCATGATCGACCGCTTTGCCCGGCCTTTCCGCAAGGAGCTGTTCGGGCGCAAGAGTTGCGAGCTGTTCATGGATCACGCGCCGCTCGTCGTCGATGAGCACGCCACCATCCAGGAACTGGCGATGATGCTGTCGCTGGCCCCCAAGCACTATCTGTTCGACGGCTTCATCGTCACCGCCCAGGGAAAGTACATCGGCGTCGGCAGCAGCCACGACCTCATGGGGACGATCACCGAAATGCAGATCAGCGCTGCCCGCTACGCCAATCCGCTGACCCAGCTACCGGGCAACGTGCCGATCAACGAACACGTGGACCGCATGCTGGCTGCCGATAATCCCTTTGTCGCGGCCTACATCGACATCGACAATTTCAAGCCCTACAACGATGCCTTCGGCTACCGGCGCGGCGACGACGTGATCCAGATGCTGGCCCGCCTGGTTTGCGAGGCGACCGATCAGCAAATGGATTTTGTCGGCCACATCGGCGGCGACGACTTTTTCGTCGTCTTCCGCAGCGAGGACTGGGAAGTCCGTTGCTGGCAGATCATCAGTACCTTCTTTCAGGCCATGGGCAACATGCTCGGCGTCGAGGAACGCCTGCGCGGCGGCTACATGGCCGAAAACCGCCGCGGCGAACTGAGCTTCCAGAGCTTGCCGACCCTCTCCATCGGCGCCGTGCGCGTCGGGCCGGGCGATTGCGAGTCGCACCGCGAAGTCGCGGCGGCCGCCTCGGCGGCCAAAAAGCAGGCCAAGAAAAAAGCCAAGGACGCCGCCAACGAACCGCTCGGCGGCAGCTTCTTTGTCGAGCGCCGGCGTATCGGCAGTCAGGATGCGCAGCCAATGCGCTACGTAAACTGACTCGCGGGGGCGAGCGCCATCGAATCGGACGGTAAACGCCATTCCTACGGTCAACAGGAAAAAAGCCCAAAAACGAAACCCGGCCCCTGTGGGCGGCGGAGGGCCTTTAATCGGAGCCCGATTTGCCGATTAGCCCGGCGATCAATGCGTACAGTTCGGAAGCCTTGATCGGCTTCGAAATGTAGTCGTCCATGCCTGCGGCGACGCAGTTTTCGCGGTCGCCCTGCATGGCGTTCGCTGTCATGGCGATGATCGGCAGGTGCCCGCCGCCGCGGCCTTCTTCGAATTGTCTGATTTGCCGGGTTGCTTCGAGACCATCCATGACCGGCATTTGCATGTCCATCAGGATGATCCCAAAAGAGGTAGTACCGGCTTTCACCATTTCCAGCGCCTGGGCGCCATTGTCGGCCAGGGTGACGTGATAGCCGCGGCGTTCGAGCAAGGTGATGGCCAGTTTCTGGTTGACCCGGTTGTCTTCTACGAGCAGGACTTCGGCATTGCCGCTGGTGCTGTCCGGCAACTCGCCCGGCACGGGGTCGGTGGCGATCTTGGTCGGTTCGTCGGCGATCGGCAGCTCGATGGCAAACTGGAAGGTGCTGCCTTTGCCCGGCGTGCTATCCAGCCACATCCTCCCGCCCATGAGTGTCACGAGCTGACGGGAGATCGAGAGACCAAGTCCGGTGCCGCCAAAGCGCCGGCTGGTCGAGCTGTCTTCCTGGGCGAAGGCTTCGAAGATATGCGCCTGCTTGTCGAGCGAAATACCGACACCGGAATCGCGTACGGCAAAGTGCAGGCGCGCGACATCGCCCGGCAGGTTTTGCGATTGGACGCTCAACTCGATTTCGCCGTGATCGGTGAACTTGATGGCATTGCCCAGCAGGTTGAGCAAGACCTGGCGGATGCGCAGCGGATCGCCGCTGACCAGCGTCGGCACCTCGCTGTCGATGCGGCAGTTGAGTTGCAACTGTTTTTCTTCCGGTGGGAGGGGCAGTGTTCGCAAGGTCTCCTCGACCATAGCCGGAAGATTGAACGTGATGGCTTCGATGCCGAGTTTTCCGGCCTCGATCTTCGAAAAATCGAGGATGTCGTTGATGATGCCGAGCAAGGCGTTGGCCGACGATTTGACAATGCTCAGATAATCGCGCTGTTCGGCGGAAAGTTCAGTGTCGAGCGCCAGATCGGTCATGCCGATGATGCCGTTCATCGGCGTCCTGATTTCGTGGCTCATGTTGGCCAGAAACTCACTCTTGGCCCGGTTGGCCGCTTCAGCCGCGTCCCGCGACTGCGCCATGGCGAGGCGAATCACCTCACGCTCATTGACCAGGCGAGAAATGGTCGCCGACAGTTCGGCAATGTCGCCATCGGTGACCGGCGCGTCACCCTCATGAAGATCGGCCATGTCGGAGAGTAGTTCGCGCAGCGCGATCAGTGCCTTTTCTCGCGAGGCGAGTTCATCGCGCAGGCTGCCCGCAGTCCGGCTCAGCAACTCGAAGGTGGGGCGAAATTCGAGCGGCACATCGGCCGGCGAGAGCGCCTCGACATCACCTTTTTCCGCCGAATACTGTTCGAACAGCCGGATGCGGTCGAGGGCGCTGAGCCAGCGTTTGAGTGGAAACCAGATGAGCAGCAGGCCACCGGCAAAGCCGGCAACGGCCAGCCAGGCTGCCGTTACCAGCAATTCCCAGATGGCGCCGGCAATGCCGTCGACCCCGAAGGTCAGGCGCACCACGCCGTAATCGATTCCGCCGGCAGAAATATTGCGGTTCACGTCATACAACTGGCTGGCGATGCGTTCTCGCAGCCAGGCCGGCGGCGTGGCATGCGAAGTGGGCGGGTTGCTGATCCGGATGGCCCCGCCATTGAGATCGATAAAGGCGGCCGACTCGAATTGCGAACGGGCGATGGCGCGCTCCAGCGTGCGGTTGATCGTGTCGTAATCGCCGATCACGGCGCTCTCCGATAACACCTGGGCAACCACCTCGATCAGCATGGTGGAGGAATCCTGCGCATCCTGAACGCTTATTCTGATCTGTGCCTGATAGAACAAGGCGAGCCCGATGCCGATAAAGAGCAGTAGGGTCGCCGAGTAAAGCAAATAGACACGGGCAACCAGTGTCTCAGGCAGCAGGCGGGAGAGGAGCAATTTCACGTTGGCTGGCGCCGGTCCTTAGCGCAGGACAGCCGGGGCAGACTGGTAAAATTTGCGGTAGCTGGCGTAGTCGGCGTTGCTGGCCGGAATGAAAAAGACATCCTCTTTGAGGCCGGCGTTCTGGCTTGCCTGGTGAAGGATGTCCCTTCCCTTGGGGTCTCGAACCATGCCGTAGAAGGCCGCTGCCACCGCCTTCAAGTCCTTTTCGGGAACCTTGCCCGAGGCCATCAAGGCAAGGTCGTTAAAGCCCTCGGACGACCACAGAACGCGAAACGCCTTGTTCTCGCGCAGAGCGTAGCCATCGATCAGCTGCGAATTGCTACCCACGGCCTTGACCCTGCCGGCAAACATCTGCGCAAACGCGCCGTTCTGGTTGCCACCAAAAACGACCTTGACGTCGATGCCCTTCGCCAGCAGATGGCCGTAGGTGACCTTGTAGCCGATGAACGCCTCGGGGCCGGCGAAGGCGACTTCTTCACCTTTCAACTGCTCCAGTCGGGTGATCGGCGAATCGGCCGGAACGGCTATCTGGCCGTGTAGCGCCGGCGCCTGACGCCGGCCGAAGACGCTCCAGCCGAGCCTCTCCCGTTCCGGGCTGAAGAGATGGTTGCTAAAGACAAATTCGACTTCCCTGGTCAGGACGTAACTCGTGGTGTCAGCCGAGGTGCGGCCGATCTTGAGCTGCAATTTGACGCCGCTTTTTTCCGAAACGTAGTTGATGATCGGGTTCCAGTAAGCGGCCGTTTTGTTGATATCCCATTGGTTGACCGGGGAGAAGCGGTAGCTGGGGGCTTCGTTGGCCAGCGCTGTGGCCGACAGGGAAAGGGCGGCGACACAGGCGAGAAGTAAGCGATGCACAGGATGATCCCCCTCAAAATTAAAAATTATCGTATTTACGAATTTTAGCAATTTATGTGGTCAATACAATGCAAGGCGGTCGGCTGCCTTAACGCTACGCATGTGTCTGCTCGATCTGCCTGGATTTTTCGTCGATCCCAGTGTCGTGTGCATATTCATGATCTCGAACTCTTCTGGCGTGAACCGCCCTGGCTTAAGGAGAACATGGTCGGGAATGCCGACTTTGCCGATGTCGTGCAGCGGCGCCGATTTGAAGAGCAGCTTGATCGCGTGCTTGGTCGGGAATGCGACGAAACGCGGATGGTCACGCAACTTTTCGGCCAGCGCTCGAACGTAGAACTGGGTGCGGCGAATGTGGTTGCCCGTTTCGTTGTCGCTGGCAATCCGCTGTAGCTGTGGCTCAGTAGAAAACCCGTTCCAGATCGAGCGTTGCGCTGCTGCCGACCTGGTTTCGATGGGCATCCAGCCAGGCTTGCGCGTGTTCGCGGCCGCTGTCGCGCAGGCTCTCGAAGAACGGCAGGTTGACGGCCAGCTTGCTGCCCGGAGGCAACTCGCCGAGCAGGGCGTCGGCCGTGATGGCGTGGAAGCGCAGCTGGCCGATGCGCCGCTCCAGGCGACCGCCGGGCAGCCACTTCGACAGCCACGAAGCGCCGGCTTCCTCGCGCAGGTGGGCGAACATGCGCATTTCGCGGAGGAAGGTCGAATTGAACGACAGTTCGAGCAGGCGCTGGCGGATGTCTTCGGCCGAGACCGGCGTCTCCGTGTAGCGCAGCGGCGTCAGCAGGACGAGCAGGATGTCCGGCGAAGCGCACTGCCAGGCCAGCGGAAAGACCGCCGGGTTGGCGCTGTAGCCGCCGTCCCAGTATGGCTCGCCGTCGATGACGATGGTCCGGTGAATGGTCGGCAGGCAGGCCGAGGCGAGCAGGGTGTCGACCGACAGTTCATGGTTGCGGAACAGGCGCAGCTTGCCCGAATTGGCGTGGGTCGCGGCGATGAACAGCTTGACCGGCGAGGCGCGGCGCAGGCGGGTGAAATCGAATTGCTCGCTCAGGATGTCGCGCAGGGGATTGAGGTCGAAAGGGTTGAGTTGCTCGGGGCTGAGGTGATTGGTCCATTGCAGCATGAGCTTGAGCGCCGGACTCACGCCGGCGCCTTTTTCGCCGGACGGGGTAAACGGTGAGCTGGCTGCCACGCTGGTCCAGAAGCGGGCCAGCGCCTCGCGGGCGCCATCGCGGCCGCCGGTCATCAGCCCGTGGGCCAGGCATAGCGCGTTCATGGCGCCAGCACTGGTGCCGCTGACGCCGTCGAAGTCGAAATCGGCGTCTTCAAGCAGGGCGTCGAGGACGCCCCAGGTAAACGCGCCGTGGGCGCCACCGCCCTGCAGGGCGAGGTTGAGCGGGGTGGTCTTGGCGGTCATGGCAGGCCTGCTACGGTCAACCCGGAAAAATGCCCAAAATTGAAATCGCTCGCCGAACTCATGGCCGGTCGGCCACCGCCTCGACGATCGGCAATGGTGTCACCGAGGTCGGCTGCTGGAAGGGGTTGCCCTGGATCAGGACGATGGCCGCCGTCGGCGCCGCGGCGAGGGCAAAAAGGATCACCGCGACCATCGCCGCCCGTGGCTTGTCGACATGGACGACGGAAACCGAGAGCAGGGTCAGGAAGCCGAGAAAGGCCATGCCCAGCCACTTGAGCGGATTGACGTGGGTCTGGCTGAGGCCGATGCGCAGGTCGCGCTCGTCGCGGATTTCGACCGCCTTGCGCAGCATCAGCGCCTGCACGTTGTCGCCGGCCACGGCGGCAATCTGCGGGCTGGCCAGCAGGGTGAGCAACTGGTCGGCCAGGGCCGTGACTTCAGCGCTCGACTGGCGGGCCGCCAGCATCGGCCATTCGCCAGCGCTGGCCCGGCCGTAGCGCACCACGCCGCCACGCACTTCGCTACGCAGCGGTTCGGGCAGTTGCGCGGCGAGCACGGCAATGCTGCGCAGCGAATCGGCTTCCTTGAACACGGCATTCATCGCCCGGTCGTGGGCGCTCCACGTGTCGTTGGCGAGAAAGGCCAGGGTCAGCCCGAAGAGCACGCCGATGATGTTGATGAACGGCGGCGCTACGCCCTGCAGCGAGGCCAGCCAGCCGGCCCAGCGCGGCCGGTGCAGTGCCCATTGGACGGTGGCGACGGCGACGAAAGTGCCAGCGACGGCAAGGAAGGCATAGCCGTAGTGATCGTAAATGTGCCAGTTGTGGGTCGGCATGGCCGGGTGTCCGCTTTCTCGAATTAACCGGCGGAGTCTGGGCGATGCTGCGGCCGGGCGTCAATGCCCGGCCCCGCCGGCAGACGAAAAAAATCCCGGCGGGCAGCCGGGATGGAAGGGAGAGATTGCTTTCTGCCATTCGTTTGAACGATGTCTACAGAAGCGGGCAAAGTCTAGTCTCCCCGTGTGACAGGCCGATGAATCAGCGAATGGTGCGCACGCCGTCGGCCGTGCCGAGCAGCAGCAGATTGGCCGGGCGGACGGCGAACAGGCCGTTGGTGACGACGCCGGTGATCTGGTTGATCTGCGCTTCGAGGCCCTTGGGGTCGGTGATGCTCAGCCCTTTGACGTCGAGGATCAGGTTGCCGTTGTCGGTGACGAAACCCTCGCGCAGCACCGGGGTGCCGCCCAGTTTGGCCAGTTCGCGGGCGACGTGGGCGCGCGACATGGGGATGACTTCGACCGGCAGCGGGAACTTGCCCATGGTGTCGACGAGCTTGGAGGCATCGCAGATGCAGACGAATTCGCGGGCCACGGCGGCAACGATCTTTTCACGCGTCAGCGCGCCGCCGCCGCCCTTGATCATGTTGAGGCCGGCGTCGATCTCGTCGGCGCCATCGACGTAAACCGGGATGTCGTCAACGTCGTTGAGGTCGAAGACCGCGATGCCATGGCCTTCCAGGCGCTGGCGGGTGGCTTCCGAACTGGCTACGGCGCCCTTGTATTTGTCCTTGAGCGGGGCCAGGGCATCGATGAAAAAGTTGGCTGTCGAGCCGGTGCCGACGCCGATGATGCTGTCGGCCGGCGCGATCTGCGCCACGTAGTCGGCGGCGGCCTGGGCTACCGCTTGCTTGAGTTCGTCCTGGGTCATGCGCTTGCTCCTGAATTGGCTTCAGCGCATTTTACCCCGCCGCTTTAATCGGGAACTGTCATAAAAGCTTAACCTTGGCGTGCTCTCATAATGGCTAAACTAGCCATACTGTTTTTTTGAGGGAGAACTTATGAGCGAAGCTGCCAAGAACAAGAAGGCACCGGCCGTCAAGCCGGCTGCTGCTGCCAAGCCGCCGAAAAAACTCGTGCCGCGCCCGGCCCCCAAGGTCGAGGCAAAGCCGGTGGCCGCCGTTGCCGAGCCCGTCGTCGCGCCGACTGCCAAGCCAGCCGCCAAGCCTGTCGTCGCGCCCGCCACCAAGCCGACCGAGACTGCATCCGCGGCGCCCGCCGCACAGCCCGCGCCGGTGGCCCCTGTCGCCAGCAAGGCCAGGGCGGCGCGCAAGCCGACCAAGGTCGAGGAGACCGTGGCCAAGCACCAGAAGGTCCTGGCTGATGCCTTGGTCAAGGCCCAGGCGATCAAGTACGACCAGCCCCAGGTCATGAAGCAGGCGGCGGCGAAAGCCGCGAAACCGGCCAAGGCAAAGAAAGTGAAGCTGGTTCGCGACAGCTACGCCATGCCCGACACCGAGTACGCCCAGATCGGTGCGCTCAAGAAACGCCTGAGCGGCCTCGGCAATGACGTCAAGAAGAGCGAATTGCTGCGCGGCGGCATCGCCGTCCTGGCGGCACTCAACGATGCCGAGCTCAAAGCGGTGATGGGGCGCGTCGAGCGCATCAAGACCGGGCGTCCGGCCAAGTAGGTCAAAAGTAATAGTTTTTTCCGATTGTTACGGCTTGTCATTTAGCTGTAACAATCGGCCGGTAACCTGAGTTCTGTTGCCCACCAACATCATTCAGGAGTTACCTAATGTTCAAGTATTCCAAGCTCGTTTCCACCATGGCTGTGGCCGGTGTCGCCCTGTTCGGCGCCCAGGTTGCCCAGGCCCAAATTATCAAGATTGACGGTTCTTCCACCGTTTACCCGATCACCGAAGCCGTTGCTGAAGACTTCCAGAAGGCCAAGAAGAACGCCGTCAAGGTGACGGTTGGCATCTCGGGTACGGGCGGCGGCTTCAAGAAGTTCTGCCGCGACGAGACTGACATCTCCGATGCGTCGCGTCCGATCACCACCAAGGAAATGGCTGACTGCAAGGCTGCCGGTGTCGAATACATCGAAATGCCGGTTGCCTACGATGCGCTGACCGTCGTTATCAACCCGAAGAATGTCTTCCTCAAGCAGGCTACTGTCGAAGAAATGAAGACCCTGTGGGAACCGGCTGCCCAGGGCAAGATCACCAAGTGGAACCAGGTCAACCCGGCCTGGCCTGATGCCCCGGTCAAGCTGTTCGGCGCAGGTGCCGATTCGGGTACCTTCGAATACTTCACCGAAGCCATGGTCGGCAAGGCCAAGTCCTCGCGCGGCGACTACACCGCTTCCGAAGACGACAATGTGCTGGTTCAGGGCGTCTCACGTGACGTCAATGCCATCGGCTACTTCGGCTACGCCTACTACGCTGAAAACACCGCTCGCCTGAAGGCGCTGCCGATCGTCAATCCGAAGACCGGCAAGGCCGTCGAGCCGTCTGCTGCCAATGTCGAGAACGGTTCCTATGCTCCGCTGTCGCGTCCGATCTTCATCTATGTCAAGGCCAAGTCCCTGGAGAAGCCGGAAGTTCGCGAATTCGTCGAGTTCTACATGAAGAACGCCGACAAGCTGGTCCGTGAAGTCAAGTACGTGCCGTTGCCGAAGGCTGCCTATGAAGGCAACGTCAAGCACGCCAAGAGCAAGAAGATCGGCACCGTGTTCGGCGGCCACAATGAAATCGGCGTTACCGTTGAAGACATCCTGAAGCGCGAAGCAAAGATGTAAACTACGCGTAGCGGACGGCTTGCCATCCGCTGCCAGAAAGGCCGGTCCTGAAAAGGGCCGGCCTTGTTTCCGAAAGGGATTCTTTAAGTGAATCACGCCATGTCCGCAAATAACGCTTCCGACCTGCACCAAGTCAGCGACCGTCTGGCCCACAATGCCATGCGCCATTTCAGCGAGCGTCTCATCGAGGCCCTGCTGTTCGCTGCCGCCGCGGTTTCCGTGCTGACCACCGTCGGCATCGTTTATGTGCTCGTTTCCGAGTCGATCCAGTTCTTTCAGCATGTCAGCATCGTCGACTTCCTGACCGATACCCAATGGACGCCGCTGTTCGATGATGCCCACTACGGCATTATGGTCCTCATTTCCGGCACCCTCGTTTCCTCGGGCGTTGCCCTGCTCGTCGCTATTCCGATGGGCACCGTCATCGCCATCTACCTCTCCGAATTCGCCAATGGCAAGGTTCGCGAGGTCGCCAAGCCCGTCCTCGAGTTGCTCGGCGGCATTCCGACCATCGTTTTCGGCTACTTTGCCCTGCTCATCGTCACCCCGCTGCTGCAGAAGGTTCTCCCGGAATTGCCGGGCTTCTCGCTGCTTTCGGCCGGCCTCGTGATGGGCATCATGATCGTCCCCTACATCGCTTCGCTGTCCGAGGATGCCATGCGCGCCGTGCCGATGAGCATGCGCGAGGGCTCCTACGCGATGGGTGCGACCAAGCTCTATACCGCCATCCACGTCGTTGTCCCGGCCGCCATCTCCGGCTTGGCCGCTTCCTACATCCTGGGCATCTCCCGGGCGGTTGGTGAAACCATGATTCTGGCGGTGGCCGCCGGCATGCAGCCGAACCTGACCTGGAACCCGATGGAGCCGGCGGCGACCATCACGTCCTACATCGTCCAGGTGGCCCTCGGCGATTTGCCGCATGGCTCGATCGGCTACCAGACCATTTTCGCCGCCGGCCTGACCCTGCTGCTCGTCACGCTGGCCTTCAATATTGCCGGCCAGTGGCTGCGCCGTCGCTATCGTGAGGCTTACTGACATGCAACCGATGACTACCGAACAAATCCGCGTGCTGATCGCCCGCGGCAAACTCAAGGACACCATTTTTCAGGCGATCGGCATCATTTGCCTGGCCGTCGGCCTGCTGGTCATCTTCCTGCTCGTCAGCGACATGCTGATGCGCGGTCTGGATCGTCTGAACCTCGCCTTCTTCACCGAGTTTGCCTCGCGTCGCGCTTCGCAGTCCGGCATCCTGTCGGCCTGGGTCGGTACCGTGCTGGTGATGTTCGTCACGGCGCTGGCTGCCGTGCCGCTCGGCGTTGCCGCCGGCATCTACCTGGAGGAATACGCCAAGCGTAACTGGATTACCGACATCATCGAGATCAACATCACCAATCTCGCTGCCGTGCCGTCCATCGTCTATGGCTTGCTGTCGCTCGGCATCTTTGTCTATGCCTTCGGTTTCGGCCAGAGCATCCTGTCGGCCGGCCTGACGCTGGCCCTGCTCATCCTGCCTATCGTCATCGTATCCACCCGCGAAGCCATCCGCGCCATTCCGGCGATGATCCGCGAAGGCTCGATGGCCGTCGGCGCGACGCGCTGGCAGACCTGCCGCTACCACATCATCCCCTACGCCATGCCCGGCATCCTGACCGGCGTCATCATCGGCCTGGCCCGCGCCATCGGCGAAACGGCGCCGATCATCACCATCGGCGCGCTGACCTTCATCGCCTTCCTGCCGCCCGTGCCGTTCTCGGCGACCGGTGTCGAAGGCGTCTCGGCCGGCCTGTTCGACTGGGTCATGTCGCCCTTCACCGTGATGCCGATCCAGATTTTCAACTGGACCTCGCGCCCCGATCCGGCCTTTGAAGTCAATGCTGCTGCCGCCGGCTTCGTGCTCATGGGCATGGTGCTGTCGATGAACGCCATCGCCATCTACCTGCGCTACCGCATGCGCAAGAACATCAAGTGGTAATTGCTACGGTCAACCGTAAAAATTAGCCAAAAATGAAATCCGAAATGGAGTCTCCGATGCAGATTCACGACACACCGACCCTCAAGGCCGAAGCCCGCAACCTCAATTTTTATTATGGCGAGGCCAAGGCGCTGAAGAACATCAACATGCCGATCTACGACAAGAAGGTCACCGCCCTGATTGGTCCTTCCGGTTGCGGCAAATCGACCTACCTGCGCAGCTTCAACCGCATGCACGACCTCTACCCGGGCAACCGCTACGAGGGCGAGATCCGCTTCTTCCCGGACAACACCAACCTGCTGTCGCCGGAAGTCGATCCGATCGAAGTCCGCATGCGCGTCGGCATGGTCTTCCAGAAGCCGAACCCCTTCCCCAAGACTATCTACGAGAACGTCGCCTACGGCCTGCGTGTGCGCGGCGAGAACAACAAGCGCGTCCTCGACGACAAGGTCGAGCATGCCTTGAAGGGTGCGGCGATCTGGGAAGAGGTCAAGGATCGCCTGCAGGATCTGGCGCCCAACCTGTCCGGCGGCCAGCAACAGCGCCTGTGTATCGCCCGCGCCCTGGCCACCGATCCCGAACTGCTGCTCTTCGACGAGCCGACTTCGGCCCTTGACCCGATCGCCACCGGTGCGATCGAGGAACTGGTGCACGAGCTCAAGAAGCGCGTCACCATCCTCATCGTCACCCACAACATGCAGCAGGCCGCCCGCGTTTCCGACTACACGGCCTACATGTATCTCGGCGAAATGATCGAGTTCGGCAAGACCGACGAAATCTTCATCAAGCCGCAGGACAAAAGGACCGAGGATTACATCACCGGCCGCATGGGTTAACAGGGGTACATGACATGAACGAGAGCCAACACCTTTCCAGCCAGTTCGACGACGACCTCAGCCGCCTGCG
This sequence comes from Gammaproteobacteria bacterium, assembly GCA_018828385.1. Lineage (GTDB taxonomy): Bacteria > Pseudomonadota > Gammaproteobacteria > Burkholderiales > Rhodocyclaceae > Azonexus. The sequence continues at coordinate 377,036 of JAHJVE010000008.1, forward strand.
CACCCATGTGCTGCAGATGGGCGGGCTGGTCGAAACCCAGGTTTCCGCCGCCATCGAGGCTTATGCGACCGGCGAGATCGCCAGCGTCAAGACCATCGTCGAGACCGATCGCAAGGTCAATGAACTCGAAAAGGCCATCGACGACGACTGCGCCCACATCATCGCCAAGCGCCAGCCGACCGCTTCCGACCTGCGTCTGGTGCTCGGCATCAGCAAGATCGTCACCGATCTCGAGCGGGCCGGCGACGAAGCCAAGAAGATCGCCAAGGGCGTCCGTCGTATCTACGAGGGCGGCCATCTGCCCGGCCAGTACGGTGTCGGTGTCCGCCATCTGGCCGAAGCCGCGCTGGCCATGATCCGCCAGGCGCTCGACGCCTTTGCCCGGCTCGATACGCCGCAGGCGACCAACGTCATCCGGGCCGACACCGATGTCGATGTCGAATTCAAGTCGATCATCCGCCAGCTCATCACGCACATGATGGAAGACCCGCGCACCATCACGACGTCCATCGACATCATCTCGATCGCCCGCGCCATCGAACGCATCGGTGACCATGCCAAGAATGTCTCCGAGCAGGTTGTCTACATCGTCGAAGGGCGCGACATCCGGCACACCAAGGAGAAGGCGCAGTGACACCGACGATCCTGGTTGTCGAAGACGAGCCGGCTATCCAGGAACTCGTTACCATCAACCTCAAGCACGCCGGCTTTCTCGTCGTCCGTGCCGGCAGCGCCGAGGAAGCCGAGTCGGCCATCCGTGCCGCGCTGCCCGATCTGGTCATCCTCGACTGGATGCTGCCCGGCCAGTCCGGCGTCGCGCTGGCCAAGAAGATCCGCGCCGACGAACGGACGCGCGAACTGCCGATCATCATGCTGACCGCCCGCGTCCACGAAGAGGACAAGGTGCAGGGTCTCGAAGCCGGCGCCGACGACTACATCACCAAGCCTTTTTCGCCCAAGGAAATGGTCGCCCGCGTTCGCGCCGTGCTGCGTCGCCGGGCCCCGCATCTGGCCGGCGAGGCAGTCGAGATCGGCACCCTGGCGCTCAACCCGGCCACCCATCGGGTATTGGCCAGCGGCCAGCCGATCGAACTCGGGCCGACCGAATTCCGCCTGCTCTTCTTCTTCATGACCCATGCCGAGCGCGTCTACACCCGCGCCCAGTTGCTCGACGAAGTGTGGGGCGACCACGTTTTCATTGAGGAACGCACGGTTGACGTGCACATCCGTCGCCTACGCGCGGCGCTCGAAGGCTCTGGCAATCACGAACGCGTCGAAACCGTGCGCGGCACCGGCTACCGTTTCCGCGGAGCCTGAGCGGCGTGTCGTCGCAAGTCATTCGCGCCCTGCTGCTGGCGCTGCTGTCGTCGCTCATTGCCCTGCCGGTCGGTTTTTTTGTCGCCCACTGGGCCGGCTGGTCGGTTTTTTGCGCCGGCCTCGCCCTGCAGATGATTTTTCATTTTCGCAATTTCGCCCGGCTCGATCGCTGGTCGCATCGGCCGGTGGTCGACGCCAGCCTCGAAGGCGAAGGGGCCTGGGACGGTATTTTCGGCCGCCTCTACCGGCATGAAAAAGACCTGCGCGCCGGCATTGCCGACCGCGACAATCAGATCGAGCGCCTTTTTGCGGCGCTGCAGGCACTGACCGACGGCGTCGTCGCCCTCGATCTCAACCAGCAGATCGTTTATTGCAACTCGACGGCCGAAGAACAACTCGGCCTGGCCTTGGTCACCGATCGCGGTCAGCCGGTGGTCAATCTCGTCCGCCAGCCCGAGTTCGTCGCCTATCTCGAAGGCGGCGACTTCGAGCGGCCGCTGACCCTGCGTTCCGAGCGCGGCACCGACCGCGTCCTGTCCATCCACGTCGTGCCCTATGCCGGCGACCGTCGTCTCCTGCAGATCAAGGATGTCACGCAAACCGTTCGTCTCGACCGCATGCGCCGCGATTTCGTGGCCAACGTTTCGCACGAATTGCGCACGCCGCTCACCGTGCTCGCCGGTTTTCTCGAAACCCTGCAGGAAATCGATCTCGACCGGGCCGATCAGCATCGCTATCTCGACCTCATGGCCGAGCAGTCGAAACGCATGGAATCCATCGTCCAGGATTTGCTGACCCTGTCGTCCATCGAGTCGGCGCCGCCACCCAGCGTCGATATCGTCGATATGAGCAGCCTGGTCGACAAGCTGCGCCGCGATGCCGAGGCGCTCTCCGGCGGTCGCCACAACATCGTCGCCGAAGCCGATGCCCAGTGCGATCTGCGCGGTTCGGAGCCGGAGCTGGTCAGTGCCTTCGCCAACCTGGTCGCCAATGCCGTGCGCTATACACCGGCCGGCGGCACGGTGCGCATCATGTGGAAGGCGATGGCGCAGGGGGCGGAGTTCGCCGTCGAGGATACCGGCATCGGCATCGAGGCCAAACATATCCCGCGCCTGACCGAGCGTTTCTATCGGGTCGACCGTGGTCGTTCACGCGATGCCGGCGGTACCGGGCTGGGTCTGGCGATCGTCAAGCATTCGCTCAATCGCCATCAGGCCCAGCTTGAAATCAGGAGTACGCCCGGTGTCGGCAGCCGCTTTGCGGCGAAATTCCCGGCCGGGCGCGTGGCGAAAGTCCAGTGAGGTTGGCGGCGGCTGATCGTTCAGCCGCCTCCACTCATCTGCCGGAAAGCCGGCCTAGCGGAAGAAGCGGCCGAGCAGCCCGCTCAGGAATCCGCTGCTGGGCGCCTTCGCAATGGCGGGGGTGTCCGGGATGTTGTGATCGACGCCCATCATGTGCTTGACGGCATCGGCGTAGTCGCGATCCTCGTTGGCGATGTGGTTGACCAGCCATTTCGAGAGCATCGAGTGCAGTTCGTCGACGATGTCTTCGCCCTTGGCAGCGCGCATGGTGAAGTCGGTGACCCGGCGAATGAACAGCTCATGCACCTTCTTGTGCGGCTTGAGGAACTTGTAGCCGGCCTCTTCGAGCATTTCTTCCTCGAAGCCGAAGTGCGACTGGGTGTAGTCGATGAGCTGCTCGATGATGTCATTGACCATCTTCTTGTCGAGCTTCATCTTGGCGATCTCGAGATCGTTAATGTATTCGACGATGCGTTGATGCTGGGCGTCGATGACTTCGATCCCGGTTTCGAGCTTGCTATCCCAGATAATCGGCATGTTGGTTCTCCTGACATTTTTTCAATATCGGGAGTAAATAGCAGTTTTGGGGTGTTTCGGTTGACATGCGTCAACGATGCGGCTGGCGGTGCGTGAGGTATTTCACGGTTCAACTTTGATTTTGGCCAAAATTTCCGGTCGACCGTGGAAGTGCGTCCGGATCGCTTGCCGACAGCCGCGCCGGCCGTATGCCAAACGCTCCCCGGCGCGTTACCATTCCAAACTTCCTTCACTCGATCTTTGCCGCCATGACTCTTGCCCATCTCGACCGTATCGGAACCCCGCTCAGCCCTTCGGCCACCCGCGTCATGCTGCTTGGCGCCGGCGAACTCGGCAAGGAAGTGGTCATCGCCTTTCAGCGACTCGGTGTCGAAGTCATCGCCATCGATCGCTATGCCGACGCGCCGGGCATGCAGGTGGCGCATCGTTCGCACGTCATCTCGATGACCGACGCGCCCAGCCTGCGCGCCGTCATCGAGCAGGAAAGGCCGCATCTGATCGTGCCCGAGATCGAGGCCATCGCCACGGCGGTGCTCGTTGACATCGAACGCGAGGGGCTGGCCGAGGTCATCCCGACGGCGCGGGCGGCGCAACTGACCATGAACCGCGAAGGCATCCGGCGTCTGGCCGCCGAGGAGCTCGGCCTGCCCACATCGGCCTACGCCTTCGCCAATTCGCTGGACGAGCTGCAGGCGGCCATCGATGCCGGCATCGGCTACCCCTGTCTGGTCAAGCCGGTCATGTCGTCGTCCGGCAAGGGGCAGTCGCTGCTGCGCCGGGTGGAGGATGTCGCCGGTGCCTGGGATACCGCGCTGCAGGCCGGGCGCGTCAAGAGCGCCCGGGTCATCGTCGAGGCCTTCGTGCCTTTCGAATACGAAATTACCCTGCTCACGGTGCGCGCCATCGGGGCCGGTGGCGCGGTGGAAACGGCGTTCTGCGAGCCAATCGGTCACCTCCAGGTTTCCGGCGATTACGTCGAGTCCTGGCAACCGCAGGCGATGTCGCCGGCCGCCCTGGCCCGGGCCAGGGAAGTCGCCGGGCTGGTCACGGCGGCGCTGGGCGGGCGCGGCGTGTTCGGCGTCGAACTGTTCGTCAAGGGCGATCAGGTCTGGTTCTCGGAAGTCAGCCCGCGGCCGCACGATACCGGGCTGGTCACCATCGCCTCGCAGCGCCTCTCCGAATTCGATCTGCACGCCCGCGCCATTCTTGGCCTGCCGGTCGATACCGCCTTGCGCCGCCCGTCGGCCTCGGCCGTCGTCTATGGCGGCCTGGCCGAAAAGGGCATCGCCTTCGCCGGCGTGGCCGAGGCGCTGGCGGTGCCCGAATCGGACCTGCGGTTGTTCGGCAAGCCGGAAAGTTTCGTCAAACGTCGCATGGGCGTCGCCGTGGCAGCCGCCGACGACGTTGAAACGGCCCGCGCCCGCGCCAAGCTGGCGGCCAGCCGGGTTCGACCGATCCCTGGTTGATTTCAATTTTGGCCAAAATTTCCGGTTGACCGTAGTAACCGGAATTCGCCGCCGCGGCTGACTTATTCGCCGGCGCCCGGGCTGGCTTGGGCGAAGTGGATGGACACCCGCGTGCCCTCGCCGCTGCGGCTCTGGATGTCGATTTTCCAGTCGAGTTGCTGGGCGATGCGCGCCACGATGGACAGGCCGAGGCCGTGGCCGCTGCTTTCCTCACCCTTGGCGTGGCGCTCGAACAGCGATGGAAAGCGCTCCTCGGCGATGCCGATGCCGGTGTCGGCGATCTCCAGACCCTGGCCGTCGAGGCGGGCGGTGATGGTGCCCTGGCGCGTGTAGGCGCAGGCGTTGCGGAGCAGGTTGCTGACCAGGACGTAGGCCAGCGAGCGTTCGACGGGCAGGATGGGGCGTTCGCTGGCCTCGAAAACGATATTCACCGGGCGGCCGGCCAGCGCCGGGCTGGCATCGGCGATGGCTTCGTCGATGATCTCCGCCATGGCGCAGGCTGGATCGCCGTTCTCCCTGTCCTCCCGGGCGAGGAGCAGCATCGCTTCGAGGGTTTGCCCCATGCGCAGGGCCTGGCGATGGATGGTGAGCAGTCGCGGGCGGATGGCCTCGGGCAGGTTGGGGTGCTCGACGAGGACTTCGGCGGCGCCGCGAATGACGGCGACGGGCGTGCGCAATTCATGGCTGACGTCGCTGGCAAAGCAGCTTTCGCGCTCGAGAAAGCCGTGCAGGCGCAGGGCGAAACCATCGAGGGCGCGGACCAGATGCCCGATTTCGTCGGGCGGGTAGTCGGCCACCGCGAAGCTCTGCAGCGAACGGGGCAGTGCCCTGGCATTCGCCGTCTTTTCGGAAATCTCGCCGAGCAGGCGACCGATCGGTCGAACCACCTTTCGCGCCAGATGATTGCCGACCAGGAAGGAGAGAAGGCTCATCAGGGCCGTGCCAACCAGCAGGAAGAGGGCCAGTCCGCCCAGGTTCGAGGAAATGTGGCTGCGGTCGTAGAACAGCGCGTAGGGCCGGTCGTCGACGTGGGTGATGAGGACGGAGTATTCCCGGTTGTCCTTGAGGAAGCGCTCGATCTGGTCTTTGCCCGGTTTGACCGGGGTGACCAGGGGAAACTCGGCGACCGGCAGGAAGTCGCCGGTCAGTACCGAGGTGGCGGGGGAGAGCGCGGCCGGGTTGCGCGCCTTGCGGCCACGGAAGTTTTCCATCTCGACGTGCAGGATGCGCACGACGGCGTGTTCTTCAAGTTCGGCCACGAGGCCGAAGGTGACCAGGCTGAGCAGCGCGCTGACCGAGAAACCGAGCAGGACAAACGGCAGGACGAGCTTTCGGCGCAGGCTGTCATAGGGCTGATTGTTCATAAGCGATCCGATAGCCGAAACCCCGCACGGTATGGATGAGCTGGCGCTCGAAGGGTTTGTCGACCGCGTTGCGCAGGGTGTGCATGTGGACGATCAGCGCATGCGTGTCGCCCGGCTCGTCGCCCCAGATCTCACGATGGATGGCGAGACGGTGCACGACATTGGGCGAGCGCCGCATGAGCAGCATGAGGATGCGCGTGGGGACCGGGGCGAGAACGATGGGCTGGCCGGCACGCTCGATTTTCATGGTGCCGACATCCATGCGCAGGTCGTCGACGACGAGCAGGTCGCTGTCGCTTTCGCGGCCGGCGCGGCGGATCAGGGCGCGGATCCGCGCCTCGACCTCGCGCAGCGAAGCGGGCTTGACGACATAGTCGTCGGCCCCGATATCGAAGGCGCTGATCTTGGTATCGACCTCATCCTTGGCCGTCAGCATGACGACCGGCACCTTGCTGCGCAATTGCTGGCGAATCCGGCTGCAGATGGTCAGTCCGTCTACCCCGGGCAGCGTGATGTCGAGGACCACCAGGTCGTACTCGTTGTTGGCCAGCAGGCCGAGCGCGGCGTGACCATCGGCCGCGTAGTCGGTGAGGTAGCCCTGGATTTCGAGAAAATCGATGAGGTTGCCGGCGAGATCCCGGTCATCTTCGACGATAAGCAGGCGGCTGGCCATCGCGCTCAATATCCTTGTTATTTGTTCGGCACCGAGTCCGAATCCGTTTTCTTTTTGCCCAGGGTCATCGGATGCGCCTGGCGACTCAGGATGAAGTCAAAAATGAATTTCATCCACAGCGTCGAACCGGCGATGGCGCTCCAGGTTTCGTACTGCAAGGTCGCGGTAAGGATGCCGATGACGACAAAAACGATGATGATGCCGGCGATGAAATTGATCGCTGCGGCGTAAGGGGCGAATTTCTCCGGGTTGGCCGGCGACTCGCCGCGCTTGAGGGCAACTTCCGAGAAATCACGTTTGACGATGATGCGCCAGGCGCGTCGAAACCAGAAAAATGCGATGGGGAAGAGGGCGAGAAAAAGAATCCACGTCAAGGCCACGCTGACATCAAAGACCATCTACTGCTCCTGTTGCCCTGTGCGAAGGCAGAAAACCGATCAACAAATAAAAAGCCCCGCCAGTGCAGCCGGCAGGGCTTGGCAGGCCGTCACGAACCGCACAGGGCGGTTCGTGGCGGCGATGATACTCCGACTAATGCTTAGTGCGCACCATCCACAGCCTTGGAGCCACGCGGGATGCGGACTGCTTCGACCATGTGCTGGATGTGCTCAGGCGGTTCCTTGGTGACCTTGTCGACCGCGAAGGCAACGGCGAAGTTGACCAGCGCGCCGATGGCACCGAAGGCTTCCGGCGTGATGCCGAAGAAGGCATTCGGGCCGCCGATCATGTCGACGAAGCCGGTACCCTTGATGAAGAACAGACCCTTGTGAGCGAACACGTAGAACAGGGTGACGAAGAGGCCTGACAGCATGCCTGCCATGGCGCCTTCCTTGTTCATCTTCTTCGAGAAGATACCCATCATGATTGCCGGGAACAGCGAGGAAGCCGCGATACCGAAGGCCAGAGCCACGGTACCGGCCGCGAAGCCCGGAGGATTCAGACCGAGGTAACCGGCGACCACGATGGCCACGGCCATCGAGACCTTGCCTGCAAGCAGCTCGTTCTTCTCGCTGATGTCCGGTGCGAACACGCCCTTGACCAGGTCATGGGAAACAGCGGAGGAAATGGCCATGAGCAGACCGGCAGCGGTCGACAGTGCGGCAGCTAGACCACCAGCAGCGACCAGGGCGATAACCCAGTTCGGCAGCAGGGCGATTTCCGGATTGGCCAGCACGATGATGTCGGCGTTGACCGTCAGTTCGCTGCCCTTCCAGCCAGCCGCTTCGGCCTTGGCCTTGAAGGCTTCGTCCTTGGACTTGTCGTTGTAGTACTGGATGCGGCCGTCGCCATTCTTGTCGGCGAACTTGAGCAGGCCAGTCTTTTCCCAACGCTTCATCCAGTCCGGACGCTCGTCGTACTTGATCTGCGAGTCGGCGGCATACGGATCGGTGTTCTGCATCACGACACCCGGGGTGATGGTGCGGATCAGGTTCATCTTAGCCATGGCGGCAACGGCCGGTGCGGTCGTGTACAGCAGGGCGATGAAGACCAGAGCCCAACCAGCCGAGCTACGTGCAGCAGCAACCGTCGGAACCGTGAAGAATCGCATGATGACGTGCGGCAGACCGGCGGTACCGATCATCAGCGACATCGTGTAGACGAACATGTTCAGCGTGCTGCCTGCCGTCGTGGTCGTGTACTTGCCGAAGCCGAGATCGACGACGACCTGGTCCAGTTTGGCCAGCAGCGAGACGTCGGTGCCCGACATCGTCGAACCCAGGCCCAGTTGCGGGATCGGGTTGCCGGTCAGTTGCAGCGAGATGAAGATGGCCGGCACGATGTAGGCAGCGATCAGCACACAGTACTGGGCAACCTGGGTGTAGGTGATGCCCTTCATGCCACCGAACACGGCGTAGGCGAAGACGATGGCCATACCGATGTAGATGCCCATTTCGCTGGTAACGCCCAGGAAGCGGGAGAAGGCCACACCGACGCCGGTCATCTGACCGATGATGTAGGTCAGCGACGCGGTCAGCAAGCAGATGACTGCCACGGTCGACGCCGATTTCGAGTAGAAACGGTCGCCGATGAACTGCGGCACGGTGAATTTACCGAACTTGCGCAGGTACGGTGCCAGCAGCATGGCCAGCAGAACGTAGCCGCCGGTCCAGCCCATGAGGAATAGACCACCGCCGTAACCCATGTTGGAGATGAGGCCAGCCATGGAGATGAAGGAAGCCGCGGACATCCAGTCAGCAGCGGTCGCCATGCCGTTCAGAACGGGAGGAACGGAACCGCCAGCGGCGTAGAACTCGCTGGTGCTGCCGGCACGTGCCCAGATGGCGATGCCGATGTAAAGCGCGAAGCTTGCACCGACAAAAAGATAGATTGTAGTTTGCAGATCCATGTGGTCAGCCCCTTAGTCTTCGTGGACGTCGAATTGACGGTCAATTTTGCCCATTGCGTGGCCGTAGTAAAAAATCAGGGCAATGAACACGTAGATCGAACCCTGATGGGCGAACCAGAAGCCCAGTGGGTAGCCACCCAAACTGATTCCGTTCAGTAGCGGGGCAAACAAAATGCCGGCGCCGAACGAGACCAGGAACCAGATTACTAGGATCTTGCCCAGCAATCCCAGCGTGGCTGACCAGTAGCCCTTGCTGTTGTCTTCCATGATTAACTCCTCCTAAGTATTTTGTGTTGGCCCGGTTAAACACCTGTTTGAGCCACCTGCGCAGTTTTTATGTTGAAGCTTACAGGTTGCTGACAAAAAATCCGGTGGCAACGGCATATTTGCCGTATTGATCGTTTGTTGACCTGGCGTTTACCTTGGGGATACAAATCGCTGATTTTTCAAGATTGTTTTCATTCCATGCATGGACTTTCCAGCCATGGCCGCGGTATTTTCACAACCTTGATCGATCGGGCCGTGCTGGTTTCCTGAATCCCTCCTGATAACGTGGGAATTGAGCCTCAATGCGATTTTTAAGTAGTATGGGGGGCGGTTTCATGGTCGGGGACTGGTGGCAGGCGTTGTGCCGATTATTGCCAGTAGATGCCTGGCCGCTATCCGGTCGGGCCCATCACGCGCAGGTGACACTTGAATTCGAACATTGAACCCATTCTGGCCAGCGAACTCGACGCCCTCGTTTCCGTCTCGCCCTTCGCTGGCATGGAACGCAGTCGGCTGGCTACGCTGCTCTCCGGTTGCAGCATCGTTTTTCAGCGTCAGGGGAGCCGGATTTTCGATCCGGGGATCGCCTTGCGCGAGCGCTCGTTCTGGATCATTCGCCAGGGCCGGGTTGCCCGGAGCGGCGGTACGGCCGGCGCCGCATCGCCGCTGCTCGGCGTCGCCGGCATATTCCCAGTTGAGTCGATTCTTGATGGCAACGATGCCGGTTACGCTTATGTTGCCGAGGAGGATTGCTATCTCTGGCGGGTCGAGGGCGCGGCCATTGACGCGTGGCTCAGCGAACTGCCCTTTCTGCGCTGGCTGGCCGAGGCCCTGCAGGCACAGCTTCAGGCGATTCAGCATTCGATGGTCGAACTGGTGCATAGCCGGCAGCTGGCCGATCAGGCCCTGGCCTTGCCGGCCCGCTCAATCGGAGCGACGCAGGTGACTTGCGTGCTGCCCGGTCAGACCTTGCAGGAAGTGGCCAATGTGATGAGCGAGCAGGGTATCGGCTCGGTTCTTGTCGGTACGCACGAAGCGGTCGAGGGTATCGTCACGGCCACCGACCTCGTGCGCCGCGGCATTGCCCGGCGCCTGCCTGACTCCACTCCGGTTTCCGAGGTCATGACGAGGAGCCCGGTCGAGGTTGACGATTCCATTTCGGTTTTCGGTGCCGCCATCGAAATGGCCCAGGGAAAATATCGCCATCTGCTGCTCAAGAATTCCGAAGGCACGGTGGTCGGCGTGGTTTCCGAGCGCGACCTTTTTCGCGCCCAGCAACAGGGCGTGTCCCACGTCTTCCGGCCGATCGACGAGGCGGCAAGCGTCGATGACCTGGTCGAGCTGGCCGCCACTGCCCGCGAGTTTGGCCAGCGGGTGTTCAGCCAGGGCATGGATGTCAGCCAGTTCCTGCGCCTGACCTCGTCGATCAATGATCGCATCGCCAAACGCCTGCTCGAACTGGTCACGGCGCGCCGCCCGCCGCCGGCACCTTTCTGCTGGCTGGCCTTCGGATCGGAAGGGCGCGAGGAGCAGGGTTTCGTCACCGACCAGGATAATGGGCTGGTCTTCGTCCCGCCGGCCGGCGCCGATGTGGCGGTCATGCGCGAAGAATTCCTAGAGCTGGCTCGGGAAATGAACGATGCCCTCGACCGTTGCGGCTTCGAGCGCTGCAAGGGGAACATCATGGCCAGCAATCCGGACCTGTGTCTGACGCTGGCCGAGTGGAAAGCCCGCTTCTCGTCATGGATCCGGGCGACGACGCCGACGGCGATTCTCAACTCGACGATCTTTTTCGACTTCCGGCCGATCTACGGTGAAATGCAGTTCGCCGAGGAAATGCGCGATCACCTGCTCGACGAGGTCAAGGGCAACAGCATTTTCATCCACCTGCTGGCCATCAATGCCCTCGAGGTGGCACCGCCGGTCGGTCGCCTGAGCCGCTTTGCCACGGTCAACGGGAAAATTGACGTAAAAACGCAAGGTACCCGGCTGTTTGTCGATATCGCCCGCATCTACGCTCTGGCTTGCGGCGTCAAGGCGGTCAATACCGAGCAGCGGCTGGCCCTCGTCGGGCAGCGCATCAAGCGCTCGGTCAGCGCCATTCAGGGCGACATCGCGGCCTTCCACCACGTCCAGACCCTGCGCCTGCAGCGTCAACTGGCTTCGCTGAGCGATGGCGAGAGTGCCAACAGCCTCGATCCGTATGCCCTCGACGAATTGCAGCAACGCATCCTCCGCGAGTCCTTCCGTCAGGCCGACTCCTTGCAGGAACGGCTCAAGCTGGACTACAAGCGATGAGCCTCACTTCCTGGATCTGGCGCAAACTCGGGAATTCGGCAACGGACGAATCGCCGGGCGCGCAGCTGCTGGCCGGGCTGGATTTTCTGTTGCTCGATATCGAAGTGACCGGTACCGATGCCACCCAGGATACGGTCATCGGTCTGGCCTCGCTGCCTCTCGTCGATGGCGCCTTTCATCCCGGCGATCTGCGCTATGTCAGCTTCGTCGATGCCGATGCGGCCGACGTCGGCACCGGCTATCAGGCCTGCCTGGAGCGCATGGCGCAAAGCGTCGTGGTGACCATCAATCCGAATTTTATCCGGCACATGCTGACGCTGGCCGCCGACCAGCACCAGCTGCCGCCGCCGGTCGGCAACTGGCTCGATTTGTCGGCGGCGGCCAGCGTTATCGGCGGGGAAGCCAACGCCGCCACCTCCCTGCGCCAATGGCAGGCCAGGATGCGCAGCGGCGGACGGCATGAGCACGACGCAATCTACGACGTTTTCGCCATGGCCCAGCTGCTGCAGGCGCTGCTCGCCTACGCCGAGGATTCAGGTATCGAGACACTGGCCGACTTGCGCCGCAACCAGAGCGCCGAATCCTGGCTGCGCCCTTATTGAAGGCGCTGAAAATTCGGTCCGGGCGAGAAAAATACGGCTGTTTACCTCGCGTTGATCTTTTCGTGATCGAGCATTAATTCGCCTGTTGTTAGTCTGCTCACGCTTCTCGAGCGGAGGGTGACTTTCGCAGGGATTGCTGCATGGTCCAGACAGACCAATTTTCAAACCCACTTCGGTGGGTTTTTTTTCGCCTGTGCGGTCGCTCGTCTAAGCGTCCTGACTGGCCGGCAAGGCCATGCGCTGGGCCGACTCGATCACGGCCAGCACGCTCGGGTGGGTCAGCCGTCGCTCGACCGAAATGGCGAAATAGCTGACCTGGACCTCCTCGGTTCGCCCGATGACCGCCAGTTCGCCCGAGGTGACGAACTCCGCTTCGGCAATGGAGGGCACCGGAAAGGCACCGACACCCGCTTTGCCAAACGCCGCCATCAGGGCCGTGTCGTCGAACTCACCGACCACTTGCGCGCGAATGCGCTGGCGCTCCAGCCAGGGGCGAAGATTGGTCTGGATCGTCGAGTCCTCACCTGGCAGGAGCAGGGGCAGGGTGCTCAGACAGGAGGGAAACGGCGCGTTTGTCTGGCTTGCCAGCTGGCGGGTGGCCAAAAAAGAAATGCCCGAGTCGAGCAGGCGATGGCTGTAGGCGCGAACGCTGAAACCCGGCGGCAGCGGCGCGTCTGAAATCACCATGTCGAGTTCGTGCACCGCCAACTGGGCGAGCAGGCGGTCGAGCTGCCACTCGCGGCAGACGATGCGGGTTGGCTGTTCGCCATGAATGGCCGGCTGGAGCAGGCTGCAGGCCAGCAATTTGGGAACGGCATCGGCGACCCCGACGCGGAACTCGGCGGGGCGCCCCTTCGGGTGATGCTTGATCATTCCCTCGAGTTCGGCGCTCAGGGCAAATAGCTCGTCGGCGTACTCAAGAGCCATTTTGCCGGCCTCGGTGAGGACGATGGAGCGGCCCTGGCGGGCAAAAAGCTTGGTGTCCAGGCTGCTTTCGAGCAGGCCGATCTGGCCGCTCAGGGTTTGCGGCGTGACATTGATCGCCTCCGCGGCCCGGGCAATGCTGCCGGCCTTGGCGGCTTTCCAGAAATAAAACAGATGCTTGTGGTTCACGGGTTTGGCCAATTCATCGAGAAAGTCGATCTATTTAAACAAATAAATCGAATTTATTTTAGTCGTCAGCTGGTTTACCTTACTAGCCCTGTTTGACCGGGGAGGGTCAGTCAAGGCGCCGAAACGCGTTTTTGACGTTATGCTCGCCTTGTCAAAAGAACAAAAAGCCAGACCCAACAAGACGAGCCAAGCGCAGCCAGTGCTGCCGCCCAGCCCGCGTGAGCTCCGAGTACTGTCCTTATCCAATCCCGCTGAGGTATTGAATGCTTTCCACCCTAGTCATTGTTTTTGTCATTGCCTACGCGGCAATCGCACTCGAGCACCCGCTCAAGGTCAACAAATCGGCATCGGCGCTGATCGGCGCCGGCCTGTTGTGGACCATCTATGCCCTGTCGCTGAGCGATACCCATTTGCTTACCGAGCAACTCGGCGAGTCGCTGACCGGCACGGCGCAAATCGTCTTCTTCCTGATGGGTGCCATGACCATCGTCGAGGTGGTCGACGCGCATAACGGCTTCGAGGTCATCACCAAGCGAATCAAGACGCAAAAGCTGTCGTCGCTGATGTGGCTGGTCGGCTTCGTCACCTTCTTCCTGAGCGCGATGCTCGACAATCTGACGACCACCATCGTGATGATTTCCCTCATGCGCAAGCTGCTGGCGAAACACGAGGATCGCCTGTTCTTCGCCGGGATCATCGTCATTGCCGCCAACTCCGGCGGTGCCTGGTCGCCGATCGGTGACGTGACGACGACGATGCTGTGGATCGGTGGTCAGGTCACTTCGCTGGCCATCATCGAGGGCGTGATCCTGCCTTCTCTGGTCAGCATGATCGTCCCGCTCGCCATTACCGCTTACGTCCTGCGCGGTCGCGAAGTGGTCAGCCCGGAGGCTGTCGATGATGACCACGGCGTGCGGACCACGGAGTTCGAGCGCAACCTCATGTTCTTCATGGGTCTGGGCATTCTCGTTGCCGTTCCTGCCTTCAAGACCATCACCCATCTGCCGCCTTTCATGGGCATCATGTTCGGCCTCGGCATCCTCTGGCTGGTCGGTGACCTCGTTCATCGCCACAAGGAAGACGAGTTCAAGTTCCACTTCACCCTGGCCCATGCCCTGAGCAAGATCGACATGAGTTCGCTGGTCTTCTTCATCGGCATCCTGCTTTCGGTCGCCACGCTCGAACATACGCACATCCTGACTTCGCTGGCCCAGTGGCTCAACCAGACGGTCGGTCGCCTCGACATCATCGTGTTGATCATCGGCATGGTCAGCGCCATCGTCGATAACGTACCGCTGGTCGCTGCCTCGATGGGCATGTACAGCCTGACCGAGTTCCCGCCAGATCACTTCCTGTGGGAGTTCATGGCCTACTGCGCCGGTACGGGTGGCTCCATCCTGATCATCGGTTCGGCCGCCGGCGTTGCCGCCATGGGCCTCGAGAAGATCCACTTCTTCTGGTACGTGAAGCGGATCAGCGGCCTCGCCCTGGTCGGCTATTTTGCCGGTGCCGGCGTGTATCTGGCACAACACGCGCTATTTGCCTGAACGGAGGGGGGATAGCCCCCTCGTTCGAGACGAAAGCCAGATGATGCGCGGCGCCCGACCCGGGCGCCGCGCTCCTTTATAATGCCGCGATGCAATTTCGATCCCTCCCGCTGACCATCGAGCGTTTTCTGCTGTCGCCGTTCAGCCTGTTGCTGGCGCTCTTTCTCGCCTTCGTCCTGAACGCCTACAACCTGCCGCTCACCGATGTGGACGAGGGGGCCTTTTCCGAGGCGACGCGCGAAATGATGGCGCGCGGTAACCTGATCTCGCCAACGCTCAACGACGCGCCGCGTCACGACAAACCCATCCTTATTTACTGGGCCCAGGCCGCTTCGGTCGCCGTGCTCGGCGTCAGCGAAATCGGCTTCCGCCTGCCGTCGATCGTTTTCGCGCTGCTCTGGGTCTTCGCCCTGTTCCGTTTCTGCGTTCGCCACGGCAACCAGATGACGGCGCAGATCGCCTCGCTGGTCATGGCGCTGACGCTGGTCGTCGGCTTCATCGCCAAGGCGGCGATTGCCGACGCGCTGCTCAACCTGCTCATCGCGCTGGCCATGTTCGGCATCTACGACTATTTCGTCGCCTGTCGGGACGGCAAGCCGGCCGCCAAGACGCGCCGCCTGCTGTTCGGCGTCTATGCCGCGCTCGGCCTCGGTTTCCTGGCCAAGGGGCCGGTCGCCGTGTTCTTTCCGCTGCTCATCAGCGGCCTCTTTTTCGTCTCGGCCGGCGCCTGGCGCGACTGGCTCAAGGCTGTCTTCTTCTGGCCGGGCTGGCTGCTCTTCCTGGCCATCGTCGTGCCCTGGCACGTGCTGGTTTATCTCGACCAGGGCGACGCCTTCTTCTGCGGCTTCTACCTCAAGCACAACATCAACCGCTACGCCGACACCTTCGAGGGGCATGGCGGTCGCTGGTGGTATTACTTCGCTGTCGCGCCGCTCATCCTGCTGCCGTTCACGGGCTGGTTGCTTGCCATTACCGGCAAACTGGCCGGGGCGCTTCGGCAGAACGACAGCGGCGCCCTGCTCGAACGCTTCCTGATCATCTGGTTCGTCGTCGTCTTCGCCTTCTTCTCGTTCTCCGGCACGCAACTGCCGCATTACCTGCTCTACGGCTGCACCCCGGTCTTCATTCTGCTCGCCCGCCATCGCCTCGATTTCGAGCGACGCTGGCTGGCTTTCCTGCCAATCATTCTCTTCGCGCTGCTTCTCGCTGCCCTGCCCGAAGTGCTGGCCTTTGCCGCCGGCAAGGCGACCCGGCCTTTCGAAAAGACGCTGATTTCCGGGTTGACCGTAGCATTCTCCGACGAGGCGCGCTGGCTGTTGCCCCTGCTCGCCGTCGCCGTCATCGGTCTCGCCTTCTGGCGCCGGCTGCCGGTCTGGCAGGGGCTGGTCATCGCCGGCCTGCTGCAGACCATCACCGTGGTGCTCGTCATCGCCCCGCGTGCCATCGACGTCACCCAGGGGCCTGTGCGCGAAGCCGCCATGCTGGTCAAGCAGAGCGGTGAAACCAATGTCGTGGCCTGGCGCATCATCATGCCGAGCTTTAGCGTCTACCGTCAGGCGGCGACGCCGACGCGGGTGCCCGAACTCGGCCAGCTGGTGTTCACCCGTACCGACCGCAAGCATGAAGTGCAGGCCCTGCTGGCGCCCAACCTCGTGCTGCGCGACGTCTATCAACGCAGCTTCGTCACGCTGGCCCGCGTCGAGCGCGAGGGAGTGCAGTGAACGATCAGGGCTTGCACGCCCGCAACCCGGTTTTCGACGCATCCATCGCCGGCCTGTGCCTGGCCTTCGCCCTCGGACTCGTCGCCATCGGCCTGACCGGCGACTGGTACAGCGGCTTCGTCCCGGCCCAGGCGGCCAGCCGGGTGCTGCCGGGCTGGCTCTGGGAAAGCCTGACAACGCTCGGCGACGGGCGCGTCCAGCTGGCCCTCATGCTGCCCTTCTGCCTGCGTTACCCGCGCGTTTTCTGGGCGCTCGTCGTCGGCGCGCTGCTCGCCGGCGCCATGAGCCGCGGCCTCAAGATCTGGTTCGACCTGCCGCGCCCGGCCGCCGTCCTCGACGCCAGCCAGATCACCATCATCGGCGCCCGCCTGACGGCGCACAGCTTCCCCTCCGGCCACACCGTCTCGGCTTTCTCTTTCATCGTCGCCTGGCTGGCCCTGCTCGGCTGGCGGCGCGCCCTGCCCATCGTCGTCATCGCCGGGCTGGCCGGCTTTTCGCGCATCGCAGTCGGCGCCCACTGGCCGGTCGATGTGCTGGCCGGCGCCCTGGTCGGCCTGGCTGGCGGCTGGCTCGGCCTGCGCCTGACGCGTGGTTTTCGCTGGGGCTTGGGCATTCGCGCCCACTGGATGTTGGTCGTCATTGCCGTCATCGGTGTGGCGACGCTGCCTTTTGACGGCCAGGGCTACCCGGATACCCGCCCGTGGCGCATCGTCGCCTGCCTGTGGGGGTTGGGCGGCTTCGTCCTGTGCTATCTGCGGCCGCTGCTGAGCGGCGGCTGGCAGGCGGCGAACCGGCCGCTGGAAGGCCTTGCCACGGAACGTCAGGCGAGCTGATTCACGGTTTTTGCGGCGCGCTCCGGCTCCCGTTGGGGCGACAGCGAGCGGTATGCCGTTTGCAAAATTGGCCAATAATTTGTACTGTCCGCTTTCTCCTTCCTGATCCGTCAACAGTCGACGGCCGGAGCCGTGGCACCTGATTGTTTTGCCTTCGGAATTCAGGAAACCTTCCCTCTGCCGACTGGTCTTCGGCAATTCCATGCAGATCGCGCGAACCGTAAATCATGCCAACGTCCATTCTGAAATACGTCGATATCGCCCGCCTTGTCGGTGCCGGATTGAAGTGTCCGGTGTGCAATGGCACGGACTGTCGGCACTCAAGATGGCTTTCGAAGGCAGAAAAGCTCGGCTCCGAGGGGTTTCGTCCCTATCGCTGCAACGACTGCGCGCATCGCTTTCTCGCCCGCAACAGCGCGTCCCTCGAGCGCATCCTGATCAACTGCACGGCCGTTGCAATGCTGTGTTTCGGGATTTGGCTTGGCGTCGATCTATGGCTGGCAAGCGTCGACCAACCGAAGAGCGCTCTTTCGCCAGCCAACGCGGCCGTTCCGGCAACGCCTGCCCAAAAACAACAGGAGGCGGCTGACAGCGGTGATGCCGCAGCGATGCTGCAACTCGGCCGCGACCTGGCGACCGGCAACAAGCGCCCGCAGGATGTCGGGGAGGCGGCAAAATGGGTGCAATTGGCCGCGGCGACGGGAAATCCCGAGGCGATGCTCGAGCTGGGGAGGTTTTATCGCGATGGTGTCGGGGTGGCGCAGGATTCGGCTCGTGCCTACGTCTGGCTCAGCCGTGCCGCCGCTGCCAAGCAAACTGAAGCCGTACTGGAACGTGAGGCGCTGGTCCGGACGATGGGCGAAGCGCCGCTCAAGGTCGCGCTGGAATTGTCCATGCCGACCCAGCCGGCGGCGGCTCTCATCCGTCCAAAATAGCGAACTTTCGCCAGCAATCCCGGCCTTTGCCCAGCGCAGATCGTGGCGTAGCCGTTTCCGGTGATTGCTACGGTCAACCGGGGAAAAGGCACAAAAATGAAATGGTGCGTCGGGCTTGCAACAAAAGCTTAACGAAGACGTAACTTTCGGGTCACGGGCCGGCCGTATCGTGCGGCCATGCCCAAGGTCAGAAGCGTTTTTCTCTCCGATATCCACCTTGGCACGCGGGCGTGCCAGGCGGACCGACTCCTCGATTTCCTGCGCGAACATCCGGCCGAACAGACTTTCCTGATCGGCGACATCGTCGATTTCTGGGCGATGAGCCGCAGCATCAACTGGTCGCAGGCCCAGAACACGGTGGTCCAGAAACTCTTGCGCCGGGCGCGGCATGGCGACCGCGTGGTGTTCATCCCCGGCAATCACGATGAAGTCCTGCGCGATTACTGCGGCATCGTTTTCGGCGAGGTCGAGGTCATCGACGAACTGGTGCACGAAACGGCCGACGGTCGGCGTTTCCTGCTCATCCACGGCGACCAGTTCGACCAGGTGACGCGGCATCATCGCTGGGTTGCCGTGCTCGGCGACAAGGCTTACGAACTGCTCGTCCGGATCAACAGCCTGCTCTCGTGGGGGCGGCGCAAGCTCGGTATTTCCGGCTACTGGTCGCTGGCCGGCTACGCCAAGCGCAAGGTCAAGACGGCGCTGACCTTCATTTTCGATTTCGAGGAATCAGCCATCCACCACGCCAAGGAGCGCGGCCTGGACGGCGTCATCTGCGGCCACATCCACTGGGCGACGATCCGCGAGATCGACGGCCTGACTTACGTCAATTGCGGCGACTGGGTCGATTCGTGCACGGCCATCGTCGAACACTTCGACGGCCGGCTCGAACTGGTCACTTGGGGCGAGCAAAAGCCGGTCGCCATGCTGGCCGCGCCGGTTGTCCAATCCGTTGGCGAAACTGTAGAGGCTTGAGATGCGTGTTTTGATGGTTTCCGACGTGTATTTCCCGCGCGTCAATGGCGTCTCGACTTCCATCGAGACCTTCCGCCGCACCCTGTCGGCGCATGGCGTCGAGGTCAGGCTGGTCGTCCCGCGCTACGGCAACGAGCCCGACGCGCCGGGCATCGTGCGCGTCGCCGGCCGCCCCGTGCCGGGCGACCGCGAGGACCGGCTGGTCGGCTGGCGGGCGATGCACCGGGCGGTGCTCGAGGCGGCGCAGGACTGCGACCTGATCCACGTCCAGACGCCCTTCGTCGCCCATTACGCCGGCCTGAAAGCCGGGCGCCAGCTTGGCCTGCCGGTGGTGGCGACCTACCACACGCTGTTCGAGGAATACCTGCAACATTACGCCAAGCCGATCCCGCCGAGCTGGCTGCGCGGCCAGGCGCGGGCCTTGTCACGGCGGCAATGCAACCAGCTCGATGCGGTGATCGTGCCGTCGACGGCGATGCGTCAGCGGCTTGAATCCTACGGCGTGACGTCGCCCATGCAGGTCCTGCCCACCGGCATCCCGATGGCCCAGTTTGCCGGCGGCAACGGCATGCGCTTTCGCCGGAAATTCGGCATCGGCGAATCGCGGCCGATGGCGCTCTTTGTTGGCCGCGTCGCCCATGAAAAGAATATCGGCTTCCTGCTCGAAGCCCTCGTCCAGGCCCGCCAGATCCGCCCCGACGCGCTCCTCGTGATCGCCGGCGAAGGCCCGGCGATGGCCGATCTCAAGGCGCAGGCCGGGGCGCTGGGTTTGCGCGACGCCGTGCAGTTCATCGGCTATCTCGACCGCCAGCAGGATTTGCCGGATTGCTACGCCGCGGCCAACGTTTTCGTCTTTGCCTCGCGCACCGAAACGCAGGGCCTCGTCCTCCTCGAAGCGATGGCGGCCGGCGTGCCGGTCATTGCGCTGTCCGAAATGGGGACGACCGACATCCTGGCGCCGGCCCGGGGTGCTTTCTCGCCGCCGGACGACCCGCGGGCTTTCGGCGAAGTGCTCGGCCAGTTCCTGAAACATCCCGAGTCATGGCGGCATCTCAACGATGAGGCGCCGATCTACGCCCAGGAATGGACCGATGTGGCGATGGCCGAGCGGTTGGCGCGCCTTTACGGCGAACTGGCCGATTGCAAAATTGGCCAAAATTTCCGGTTGACCGTAGCGATCTGATCGCCCGCCGCTCAGATGTCCTCGACCGGCGTCACGAGCTGGTTGACGCGGCGCAGGCGCTCGGCCATGACGCGCATGACCTGGGTGGCGAAAAACGGCGTTTGCTGAACGAGAAACTGGAAGCGCTTTTCGTCCACTTCGACGAATTCGCAATCGCTCACGGCGACCACGCTGGCCGAGCGCGGGCCTGGCGAAACGAGGCCCATCTCGCCAACGATGCTGCCATGGCCGAGGCTTTCAACAACCCGGTTGTTGACGATGACTTCGGCTGTGCCGGTGGTCAGCACGTACATCATGTGGCCATCTTCGTCTTCGGAAAACAGGACGTGACCAGCCGGGACTTTGACGATGGTGGGGTTGTGCGTAAACAGTTCGAAAAAAACCATGCTTGGATTTCCGGGTGAGGGCGATTACGCCTTTTAGCATAGACAGGCTGCCGCTTTATTGCGGCAAGGTTACAGATTTATGTCGCTTGATCTGGCGCAAGCTTGCCGACCTCGGCCGGCGCTGATTTGTGACAGGGCGATGACGCCAGCTGTCATCAAAACTTAGCGCCGGCTGATTAAGGTGAGCCCTTTCGCGGAGATTTCATGCAGGAACCCTCGTCGAACGAACTCGGCCTCGATCCGGCCAACGAATCGCCCTTCAAGGGCAAGACCGGTCTGCGCCGGGTGTGGAACGCCCTGACCTACTCGCTGGCCGGCCTCAAGGCCGCCTACCTGTGCGAAGACGCCTTCCGCCAGGAAGTCATCCTCGCCGCCCTGCTCATTCCGGCCGCTTTCCTGCTGCCGGTGCCGTGGCTGGGCCGCGGCCTGATGATCGCCAGCGTGCTGCTCGTCCTGGTCGTCGAGTTGCTCAATTCGGCCATCGAAGCCGTGGTCGACCGCGTCAGCCTGGAAAACCATCGCCTGGCCAAACGCGCCAAGGACATCGGCAGCGCCGCGGTGCTCGTTTCGCTGATCATCGTCATGGTCGTCTGGGGCTGCGTGCTGATGGAGATTGCATGATGTCGCTGGTCATTGCGTTTGTGACTGAAACCTTCCCGCCCGAAGTCAATGGTGTTGCGATGACCGTCGGCCGGCTGGTCGGCGGTCTGCGCGAGCGCGGCCACCGGGTCAGCGTCATCCGGCCGCGCCAGGGCAAGGGCGATGCCGGCAGCGAACACGAACTGGCCTTGCCCGGCTTGCCGCTGCCCGGCTATCCCGGCCTGCGCTTCGGTCTGCCGGCCGGGCGTCGGCTGGCCCGGCAATGGCGCCATCAGCGGCCCGATCTGGTCCATGTCGTGACTGAAGGGCCGCTCGGCTGGTCGGCTGTCAGCGTTGCCCGCAAGCTCGGCATCCCCGTGACCTCGGGCTTTCACACCAATTTCGACCGCTACAGCGTGCATTACGGCATGGGCTGGATGCGCCCGGCCGTCGCCGCCTACCTGCGTACCCTGCACCGGCGGACGCTGGCGACCATGGTGCCGACGGCGGCGCTGGCCGCCGACCTGGCCGGCGAGGGGTTGAGCGGCGTGCGCGTCGTCGGCCGTGGCGTCGATACGCAGCTTTACGATCCGGCCCGGCGCAGCCACGCCTTGCGCCAGAGCTGGGGCGTCGAGGGCGAAGGCCCGGCCTGCCTGTACGTTGGCCGGGTGGCGGCCGAGAAGAATCTGGCCCTGGTCAAAAAGACCTTTGCCGCCATCCAGGTCTGGCATCCCAAGGCCAAGATGGTCTGGGTCGGCGACGGCCCGTCGGCCAGACAACTGGCCGCCGAGCATCCCGATCACCACTTTGCCGGCATGCGCATCGGTGAAGATCTGGCCGCCCACTACGCCAGCGCCGACCTCTTTCTCTTTCCCAGCCTGACTGAAACCTACGGCAACGTCGTCGCCGAGGCGATGGCCAGCGGCCTGCCGGTCATTGCCTACCGCAGCGCCGCGGCGGCCGAACTGATCGCCCAGCAGAAAAACGGCATGGTCGCCTCGCCCGGCGACGAGCGCGGCTACGTCGATGGCGCGCTGTGGATGCTTGAAGAGGCCGAGCGCCTCGGCGAAATGGCCGAAGCCGCCCGCCAGACGATGTTGCCGCGCAGTTGGGCTGGCGTCGTCGAAAGCTTCGAGAATGTCGCCCGCGAAGCGATGGCGACTCAGCCCTGAAGCACGCGAAGTTCGACCACGGCCGGATCGTCGCCGTGGTCGATGAGGATGCGTTTGACGCGATCCTGCCAGAGTTCGCCAAACAGTTTTTTCTCGGCCGGACTGGCCGTGCCATGGACGACGGCGGGCAGCAACTCGCCGAGGCTTGGGTCAGCCGATATCAAATTTGGCCGAAAATTCCCGTTGACCGTAGCATTCGTGTCGAGCCGGGTAAACGTCAGGCCGACGCTGCCGCTCACGTCGAAACGCAGCAATCCTCGCCGGACATGCCCCCCGCCCAGCCCCTTGAACCCGCCATCACCGGCCGCCCCGGTGAGTAGCGTGGCGACACTGGCGATGACCCCGGCGACGCCAGTTTCAATGCTCTCGTGCAGGGCGACAGCGATATCTCCGCGCACGGGAATCTCTTCGCCATAAAGCGCCCGCAAGGCGCGCACGCTGGTCAGCCAGGCCCCGGCCACCGTCGGGCAGGAATGCCCGGCCAGTTTGACCGCATCGGCAAAGCCGTATTCGATCAGCCCGCCCGCCGCCGCGCCGAGCAGTTCGGCCAGCGGGTCGCGCAGGATGATGGTGGGGACGCGGGAAAAGAATTCGGGAAAGGCCATGGTGATCTCCTTGAGCTGGCAGTATGCGTAGCCGCCCGGAGCATGGCCTTGATATCGGTCAGGCGCGCTGGATCAGCTCGACCTTGTAGCCATCCGGATCTTCAACGAAAGCGATGATCGTCGAGCCATGCTTCATCGGCCCGGCTTCGCGCACGACCTTGCCGCCACGCGCCTTGATCGCGGCGCAGGCGGCGGCCGCATCAGGGACGGCCAGCGCGACGTGGCCGTAGCCGGTGCCGAGCTCATAGCTTGGCGTGTCCCAGTTGTGGGTCAGTTCAAGGACGGCTTCGCTGGCTTCGTCACCATAGCCGACGAAAGCCAGCGTGAAGCGGCCTTCCGGGTAATCGGTGCGGCGAATCAACTGCATGCCGAGGATTTCGGTGTAGAAGGCGATGGATTTGTCGAGATCGCCGACGCGGATCATGGTGTGCAGAATGCGCATGCTTTTTCCTTAAAAATGGGGGATTTGCCGTGCCAACTGGCGCAGTTCGAGGCGGCGCGCCTTCCAGTCAGGGCAAAGTTGCTCAACCACAGACCAGAAGCGCGGGCTGTGGTTCATTTCCTTGAGGTGGGCCAGTTCGTGGCAGACGACGTAATCGACGATGGCCAATGGCATGAGCACGAGCCGCCAGTTCAGCGCAATGCCGCCGTGGTGGCTGCAACTGCCCCAGCGGGTGCGGGCCGATGACAGGCGCAGAGGCGGCGGGGCGACGCCGAGGCGTGGGGCGTGGATGGCCAGGCGTTCGGCGAAGACGGTGCGGGCTTTTTCGCGCAGGGCTTTTTCGAGCAGGTCACTGGCGCTGTGTGTGGCATCGGGGCGCAGGTAAAGCGTGCCGGGGCCAAACTGCCAGCGGTTACGGCCAACATTGGTGAATGCTACGGTCAACGGCTCACCAAGGGCAAAAACCACGGTGCCATCGCTGATCTCCAGCTTGCTGGCGGCCGGCCGGTCGCGCCAGGCGGCGAGTTTGTCGAGCACCCACTGGCCGTGCTCGTGGATCAGGTTTTCGATGTCGCCGATGCGCGCCCGGGTCGGGGCGCCGACGCGCAGGCCGTGGTGGTCGATGGCCAGGCCGATGGTCCGGCGCTGGCTGCGCCGCAGCTGGTAGGCGACGGCCTGGCCGGCAATGACGATGCTGCGCGCCGGCTCAGGTGGCGTTGTGCGAGGCATCCGCGTAGCGATGGGGCGAAATGCGGTGCATCTCGTCTTCGATCCAGGCTTCGGCCCGTTGATTGACTTCAGCTTCGGTCATGCCGGTGGCGTCGAAAGCCGGGCCGATGCTCATCGTGACGGTGCCCGGCGTTTTCAGGAAAGCCTGGCGCGGCCAGAGTTCGCCGGCGTCGTGGGCGACCGGCACGACCTTGCAGCCGACATGGGTGGCGAGATAGGCGCCGCCGGGCTTGTAGCGCTTTTTCTGGCCCGGCGCGACGCGTGTGCCTTCGGGAAAGAGGACGACGTAGAAGCCCTGTTGCAGGCGCTCGCGCCCCTGGATGACAACCTGGTCGAGGGCATCCTTGCCGGCCGTGCGGTCGATCGAGATCATCTTCATGGCGGCCAGGCCCCAGCCCACCAGCGGCACGCGCAGCAATTCCTTCTTGAGCACGAAGACGCAGTAGGCGCCGGCCGGCACGAGATCCTGGATGGTCATCGTTTCCCAGGCCGACTGGTGCTTGGAAAGAATGACGCAAGGCTCTTTCGGCATGTTTTCCAGGCCGATGACCTTGGGCCGGATGCCGAGGATGTTTTCGACGCCGAACTGCATGCCGAGGCGCCACAGCTTGCCGAAACGGTAGCCCCACAGGCCCCGCAAGGCGAGGGCGGCAATGACGACGAGCGGTGCGGAGAGAATGGACCAGACGATGGCGTAGGCCATGAACAGCGTCGAGCGCACCGCCCTCATAGTGTGGTTTCCTTGAGGATGGCGTCGACCGCGGCCGACAGGTCCTTGTATTCCAGCGTGCCTTCCGGCAATTCGTTGTCGGCCTTGGTTTTCTCGCCCTTGCCGGTCATCACCAGCATCGGCTGGCAGCCGAGGACGGCGCAGGCCTGCAGGTCGCGCAGCGAATCGCCGATGGCCGGGACGCCCTTGAGGTCAATGTTGAGCGTTTCGGAAATGCGCTTGAACATGCCGGGCTTCGGCTTGCGGCAATCGCATTTCGAATCGGCCGCATGCGGGCAATAGAAAATGGCGTCGATTCGCCCGCCGAAGGCAACGACGGCCTTATGCATCTTGCTGTGGATCTGGTTGAGCATTTCCATGTCGAACAAGCCGCGCCCGACGCCCGACTGGTTGGTTGCCACGACCACCTTGTAGCCGCACTGGGTGAGGCGGGCAATCGCTTCCAGGCTGCCCGGAATCGGCTTCCACTCGGCGGGGTTCTTGATGAACTGAGCGGAATCGAAATTGATGACCCCGTCGCGGTCGAGGATGACGAGTTTGGTCGGCATGGCGTCCTCCTGGCTCTCTAGGCAGACAGCTTGGAAATGTCGGCGACCTTGTTCATCGCCACGTGGAGCTTGGCGAGCAGGCCGAGACGGTTGGCGCGCAGGGCCGGATCGTCGGCATTGACCATGACGCCGTCGAAGAAGGCATCGACCGGGGCGCGCAGCGCGGCCAGCGCCTGCAGCGATTCGGCGTAGTCGCCGGTGACGAAGGCGGCATCGGCCTGCGGCACGACATCGACGAGCGCATCGTGCAGGGCGATTTCCGGGGCTTCCTTGAGCAGGGCGTTATCGACCGTCGGTTCGACCGGGTTTTCGACCTTCTTGAGGATGTTGCCGACCCGCTTGTTTGCTGCCGCCAGCGCGGCGGCTTCCGGCAGCGCAGCGAAGGCGCGGACGGCGGCCAGGCGCTTGGGAATGTCGCCGAGGCGCTGCGGCCGCTGGCTGACGACGGCATCGACTTCCTGCGCCGTGTAGCCCTGCTCGCGCAGGCTGCCGGCCAGGCGGTCGTAGATGAAGTCAATGAGGGCTTCGCTGTGATGGAGGAAGCCGCCTTCAATGTTCTTGAAGGCGCTGCCTGCCACGGTCAACAGGGAATTGAGCGGTAAATCCAGATTGCCTTCGGCCAGCATGCGAATGGTGCCCAGCGCATGGCGACGCAGGGCGAACGGATCGCGGTCGCCGGTCGGAATCTGGCCGATGCCGAACATGCCGACCAGCGTTTCGAGCTTGTCGGCCAGCGCGACGACCGTGCCGACCAGGCCGCGCGGCAGGCTGTCGCCGGCAAAGCGCGGCTTGTAGTGGTCTTCGATGGCGTCGGCGACATCGGCGTTGAGGCCGTCATGCAGCGCGTAGTAACGGCCCATGATGCCCTGCAGTTCGGGGAACTCACCGACCATGTCGGTCAGCAGGTCGGCCTTGGCCAGCACGGCGGCCTGTTCGGCGTGATGCGTCAGTTCGCCGCCACCGAGATGTTCGCCGATGGCGCGGGCAATCGCCGCCACGCGCTGGACGCGCTCGCCCTGGGTGCCCAGCTTGTTGTGATAGACGACCTTGGACAAGCCGATGACACGGCTTTCCAGCGATTTCTTGCGATCCTGGTCGAAGAAAAACTTGGCGTCCGCTAACCGTGGACGCACGACGCGCTCATTGCCGCCGATTACGGCGGAAGCGTCTTCCGGGCTGATGTTGCTGACGACGAGGAACTTGTTGGTCAGCTTGCCGGCGGCGTCGAGCAGCGGGAAATACTTCTGGTTGGCCTTCATCGTGAGGATCAGGCATTCCTGCGGCACGGCGAGGAATTCTTCTTCAAACTGACCGATCAACACATTCGGGCGCTCGACCAGCGCTGTGACTTCATCCAGTAGAGCATCGTCGTCAATCGGCTTGCCACCGGCCTTGGCGGCAGCGGCTTCGAGCTGGCGGGCGATTTCGGCGCGGCGTTCGGCGAAGGAGGCGATGACGGCGCCGTCGGTCGCCAATTTGGTGGCGTATTCGTCGGCATGGGCGAAGACGACGGGATCCACGGTGGCTTCAAAACGGTGACCATGCGTTTCGCGACCCGAGTTCAGGCCGAGAATGGCCAGTGGCACGACGTCTGAACCGTGCAGGGCGACGAGGCCATGCGCCGGGCGGACGAAATTGACGCTGCTCCAGCCATCCTGCAGCTGGTAGGTCATGACCTTGGGGATGGGCAGTGCGGCGAGGGCGGCTTCGAGGGCTTTTTGCAGGCCTTCGGACAGCGTGGCGCCCTTGGCTTCGCTGTCGTACCAAAGAACATCGTTTTCCCGACGTAGAGATGGGACGATGGTTGCGTCAGCACCGAGCGCAGTGAGTTTCTTGAGCAGTGCTGGGGTAGCATTTCCAGAGGCGTCAAGTCCAACGCTGGCAGGCATTAACTTTTGTTTTACCTCGGCGTTCGGGGCTACATCTTCAACATTCGTAATGTGGGCAGCAAGCCGGCGAGGGGACGCGAAAGCAGTAACTGTTGCCTCATTTAGCAGTAAACGGGAGACGCCAAGAGAGTTGTGGAGCGTCTGGGCAAACACTTCGCCCAGCTTCTTGAGCGCCTTGGGCGGCAGTTCTTCAACAAACAGTTCAACGAGCAGATTTTTCGACGACATATCAGGCAGCTTTCTTTGCGTTCTGTTCTTCCAGCTTGGCCAGCACTTCGGCAGCCCATTCCTTCGGCGCCATCGGGAAGCCGAGGCGGGCGCGGGAATCGAGGTAGGCCTGGGCGACGGCGCGGGCGAGGTTGCGGATGCGGCCAATGTAGGCGGCACGCTCGGTGACCGAGATGGCACCGCGGGCGTCGAGGAGGTTGAAGGTGTGGGCGGCCTTGAGAACTTGCTCGTAAGCCGGCAGGGGCAACTGGTTGCCCATCAGGTGCACGGCGGTTTCTTCATGCTTGCCGAAGGCGTGGAAGAGGAATTCGACGTTGCTGTGCTCGAAGTTGTAGGCCGATTGTTCGACTTCGTTCTGGTGATAGACGTCGCCGTAGGTCAGGCCCTCGGTCCACGTCAGGTCGAAGACGTTTTCAACGCCTTGCAGATACATGGCGAGGCGTTCGATGCCGTAGGTGATTTCGCCGGTGATCGGCTTGCAGTCGATGCCGCCGACCTGCTGGAAGTAGGTGAATTGCGTCACTTCCATGCCGTTCATCCAGACTTCCCAACCGAGGCCCCAGGCGCCAAGCGTCGGGTTTTCCCAGTCGTCTTCGACGAAGCGCACGTCGTTCTTCTTGAGGTCGAAACCAAGCGCTTCGAGCGAGCCGAGGTAGAGCTCAAGGATGTTGTCCGGCGCCGGCTTCAACACCACCTGGAACTGGTAGTAATGCTGCATGCGGTTCGGATTCTCGCCGTAACGACCATCCTTGGGGCGGCGCGACGGCTGGACGTAGGCGGCCTTCCACGGCTCCGGGCCGATGGCGCGCAGGAAGGTGGCGGTGTGGCTGGTGCCGGCGCCGACTTCCATGTCGTAAGGCTGGAGCAGGGCGCAGCCCTTGTCGCTCCAGTATTGCTGCAGGCGCAGGATGATTTCCTGGAACGTCGGTTTTTTGGTGGTGCTCATCGGATGCAATCGGTGATGTTCTGAGACGCACGATTTTACTTGCTTTTGCCATGGATGGCGCGGAACGAAGCCGGCGGCATACTGTCTGCCAGATCTCTGGATCAATAACGGGAATGAAGATGGCGGAAACGACGATCACGCAAAAAACGACCTTGGCCGGTGGCTGTTTCTGGTGCCTGGAGGCGGCGTTCGAACAACTCGACGGGGTCATTTCGGTGCTGCCCGGCTACATGGGCGGGCATGACCCGCAGCCGAGTTACGAGGCGGTATGCCGCGGTGACAGCGGTCACGCCGAGGTCGTGCAGATCGAGTTCGATCCGGCCAAGATTGACTTCGAGACCCTGCTCACGGCCTTCTTCACGATCCACGATCCGACCACCTTGAACCGTCAGGGCCACGACGCCGGCACGCAATACCGTTCGGCCATCTTCTTCCACGATGCCGGCCAGCAGGCCGTCGCCGAAGCCATGATCGCCCGCCTCAACGGCGAGGGCATCTGGGGGGCGCCCATCGTTACCGAGGTCACGCCGGCGTCGACCTTCTTCGTTGCCGAGGAGTATCACCACCAGTATTTTCGGCGCAATCCGCATCAGGGATATTGCGTCGCCGTGGTGGCGCCCAAGGCGCTCAAGCTGCGCCAGGTTTTTGCCGGGCGGATCAAGGCCGGCTGAGCCATTCCCACGGTCAACCGGGGAAAATGGCCAAAATTGAAATGTCCTGATTCGGTCCGTTTTTGACGGTTCGCCGGGGTGGCATTTTGGTCGTGTTTGTTGCGGCGATGCAACACTGAATCCCTGGTTGGCTGCCATGCGAATTGACAATATTCATATAAATCAATATAGTGCGATCAGTGCTGCGGTGCAGCATCGGTTTCGCGGCGTGATCAGCTTGTCTGGCGGCGAACTCCAGCGCCCCCCATAGCGGGGCCTGGCCGATGTCGTACCCCCTGTAACCGTTCGCTGGCGAAGACGTCTTTCGGCAGTGGCAACAGTGAAGGAGGTCGCATGACTACCTCAACCGTTTTTCCCTCATCGATGCAGCGGATTTCCGCCGTCGCATCCACCCTGTTTCAAAAAATCCTGATGCTCGCCGGCATGCTTTTCGTTCTCGCACTGGCTGGCCTGCAAAGCGGCAATCCAACCCTGGTTGAAAGCTTGAAGGCGCTGCAGCCCGACAGCGAACTCGATGCCGACAGCCCGGAAGCCCCAGTCGTTGCCGAGCCGGCGAACGAAGCGCTCAGCGCCCGCATGCTCGTCGCCATGGACTACGTCTCCCGCCGCTATCGCGTCGCCCCGGACGCCCTTCAACCGATTTTTGCCACGGCCCAGGTCGCCGGCCGCCAGTTGCATCTCGATCCCTTGCTCATCATCGCCGTCATTGGCATCGAGTCGCGCTTCAATCCGTTCTCCGAAAGCGTCGTTGGCGCCAAGGGGCTGATGCAGGTCATGCCGCGCTTCCATCAGGACAAGTTGCCGGAAGACGCTGATCAGACGGCCTTCCTCAATCCGGTCATCAATGTCCAGGTCGGGGCCAGAATCCTCAAGGAATCGATACGCCGCAACGGCGGGCTGGAAAACGGCCTGCAGCAATTTGCCGGGGCCATCGGCGATCCGGAGCGGCGCTATTCGAACAAGGTGCTGGCCGAAAAACTGCGTCTCGAACAGGCCGTCGAAAAGTTCAGAACGACCTGATGTCGCGTTAGTCCGGCAGGTTGATGAACGCCAGCAACTCGCGGACAAAACGCTCGCGCTGCCACTGGTGCGGCGAATGGTCGGTGCCCTCGTAAATGTGCAGGACGGCATTCGGGATGTTGTCGGCGACGTAATAGGCCGTCGACGCGTGGTAGAAATTGCTCTCGCCGCCATAAACGAGCAGCGTTGGTAACGGAATGTTGGCCAGCACGTCGCGGTAATCGGCGGCGCTCAGGCTCAGCCAGCAGTTGATCAACGGCTCGGGATCCTGGGCCTGCAGCGCGGCGCGCGAGCGTTGCCAGCCGGTGGCGTTCTGCAGGTACTTTTCCTCGGCCCGCTTGTTGAGGCCGTGCGCCGTCAGCTTGAGGACGCCCTCGGCAAAATCGTCGCGCAGCCAGGAAACCAGCTCATTGTTACGGTCGACGCCAAAATTCCCGTAAATTCCATGTTCCCAGTCATCGGCCGTCAGCAGCTTGGGCGACTGGTCGATCAGGCACAGCTTGCCCAGCCCGTGCGTGCCGTGGTCGCGCAGGTATTGCCAAAGCGTCAGCGCGCCCATCGAATGGCCGATGGCGGTGGCGTCGTGTACGCCGAAATGGTCGATCAGGTTCCGGAGATCGCGCGCCATGCGTTCGACCGTCGCCGAGCCGGGCTGGCTCAGCGTATGGCCGCCGTGGCCGCGCGCATCCCA
The DNA here is from genome assembly GCA_018828385.1 of Gammaproteobacteria bacterium. Lineage (GTDB taxonomy): Bacteria > Pseudomonadota > Gammaproteobacteria > Burkholderiales > Rhodocyclaceae > Azonexus. The sequence goes on from JAHJVE010000008.1 coordinate 408,151, forward strand.
GCGAAAGACCCGGTGCTGGGCGTTCAGCTCGGCCATGAACGGGAACCATTCCTGGCTGCTCGACGTCCAGCCATGGAGCAGGATCAGCGGCGAACCTTCGCCGGAAATCCTGACATGGATCTTCTCGCCATCGTCGGCCACGAAATGTGTCATCGGCTCGCTCTTTGAAATCGGAAGGCCGCCAGTATAATCGCCGCCATCAATACGCAGGAGTATGGAAATGTTCGACTGGAGAGACTACGGCAACGGCATCATCGCCTTCGACGCCGGCTACGTGCGCCCCATCCTGGCCGCCATCCACATGATCGTCGATGACGGCCGCGTCGCCTTCATCGACACCGGCAGCAACGACTCGCTGCCCAACGTGCTCGAAGCGCTGAGCAAGGTCGGCCTGGGCCGCGAGGCCGTCGATTACGTCATCCTCACCCACATCCACCTCGACCACGCCGGCGGCGCCGGTTCGCTCATGGGCGAATTCCCCAATGCCAAGCTGGTTGTCCATCCGCGCGGCTCGCGCCACATGGCTGAACCGTCCAAGCTCGTCGCCGGCGTCACCGCCGTCTACGGCAAGGAATACGTCGAGAACGTTTACGGCGACATCCTGCCCATTCCCGCCGAGCGCATCATCGACGCCCACGAAGGCCTGACCATCCAGCTCGGTCGCCGCCAACTGCACATGATCGACACCCCGGGCCACGCCAAGCACCACATCTGCATCGTCGACGAGAAGGCCAAGGCCATCTTCACCGGCGACATGTTCGGGCTTTCCTATCGTGAATTCGACGTCGATGGCCGCCAGTTCATCCAGCCGACCACCAGCCCGACCCAGTTCGACCCGGCCGAAATGCGTGCTTCCATCGACCGCCTGATGAGCTACCAGCCGCAAGCGATGTACCTGACCCACTACGCCCAGGTCACCGACCTGCCGGCCCAGGCCGCCAACCTGCATCGCCGCCTCGACGCCCACGTCGCCATCGCCGAAGCCCATGCGAATGACGGCGAAACCCGCCACGCCGCGACCAAGCAGGCGCTCACTGCCTACCTGCTGGCCGAACTGCGTGCCCACGGCTGTACGCTATCGGAGTCGACTATCCTCGACATCCTGGCAACCGATATCGAACTCAATGTGCAGGGGCTGACTTGGTGGCTGGATCACCGGGCCTGATCGGCGTCGGCTGACCGGGAAATCCCACGGTCAACCGGATTTTTGGCCTGAAATCCAAAAACGCGCGAATTTGAAATCGGTGCGCCGTTGTTTGCTGTCGATCAAGCCTCTGCCTCTCGGTGCATTGGCTTCAGACGACGGACCATTCCGCATCTTCCTTTGCTGGCGCGTGCAGCTTTTGCGTGCTGCCGGCCAGCAGGCGACGAACAGGTGTGCCTCGGACGCTTGCTGAGGCGCCATGGTCAAGCTTGAAAGCGGAAACCTGCCGCTTCAATTGTTGCGCCTGCTCTTCCAGCGATTCGGCGGCGGCTGCCGCTTGTTCGACCAGGGCGGCATTTTGCTGGGTGACTTCGTCCATCTGGGCGATGGCCTTGTTGACCTGCTCAATGCCGGTGGTTTGTTCGACCGAGGCGGCGCTGATGCCGGAGACAATGGTGGACAGGCTGGAGATGGCGGTCATGATTTCGCTCATGCTCTGGCCGGCTTGCTCGGCCTGGCTGGTGCCATGCTCGACCTTGCCGGCTGAATCCCGGATCAGGGCGGAAATTTCCTTGGCGGCCTGCGCCGTGCGATGAGACAGGGCGCGGACTTCGGTGGCGACGACAGCAAAGCCCTTGCCCTGCTCGCCGGCGCGGGCGGCTTCGACGGCGGCGTTGAGGGCGAGGATGTTGGTCTGGAAGGCGATGCCTTCGATGACGCTGATGATGTCGCCGATCTTGCGCGAACTGTCGCGGATTTCGAGCATGGTGGCGGCCGAGGTATTGACGATTTCGCCGCCGCGCTGGGCGATTTCGGAGGCTGACTGGCCGAGGCGGTTGGCCTGTTTGGCGCTGTCGGTGTTTTGCTGGGCGGTGGCAGTGAATTCCTCAATGCTCGCGGCCGTTTCTTCGAGGCTGGAGGCTTGTTCCTCGGTACGCACCGAAAGGTCGCTGTTGCCGGCGGAAATTTCCTTGGCGGCGGTCGAGATCGTATCGACGGCGCCGACGACGTTGCCGATCAGTTCCTGCAGCTTGGTGACCGTAGCGTTGAGGCCTTCGGCCGTTTCGCCAAACAGCCCTGGGTAGTGCCTGTCGATCTTGTGCGTCAGGTCGCCCTCGGCCAGTGCTTGCGATACGGACGAAATGTCGGAAAGCGCCTGTTCGGCCGTCGTGCTCAGGCCGTTGAGCAGGTCGATCAGGGTCTTCGGGTAGCCCTGCTTGCGGACGGTGTCGATCTGCTGCGCGAAGTCCCCCTGCGCCGCGGCATCGACGATGGAACGAACCTCGTCGACCACCTGGACCAGGGCGCTCACCGTGGCATTGATGGCGTTGGCCGTCTGTCCGAACGCGCCGGGGTAAACCGCATCCACTTTTTGCGAAAGATCGCCGGCGGCCAGCGCCGAGGCGACGCGCGAAACGTCCTGCAGGCTGGTGTCGGTGACGACCATCAACTGGTTGAGGGCGCTCGCGATTTCCTTGCCGAAGCCCTGTTTGCCGGCCGGGTCGATCCGCTTGCCGAGATTGCCCTTTTCCGCTGCATGGACCATTTGCCGAATTTCATCGACGAGACCGCCCAGGCTGTCCTGCATCTGCTTCATGGCGGCCAGCATGCTTGCCGAGTCTCCGGGCTGGACGACGATCGTCCCACCGAGGTCGCCGCGGGCGATGCGATTGGCCACCTCGACGGCTTCCGCCGGTTCGCCGCCGATTCGCCGATTGAGCGAGGTCGCCAGCGATTTCATGCCGAACACGACCAGGGCGCAGCCGACAACGCTGGCGATGATCGCGATGATACTGTCGGTCCGGCTGGTGTCCGTCAACTGCTGCATCGATGCCTCGGCAAACTGACTGGCGACGCTGACCGTCGCCTCGACACCGGTCCGGTGCGCCTCGTAGTACTGGCGCATCTGTCTGAGCGAAGCGTCGAGCGTCGCCGTGTCCTGCACGGCGACGGCCGGCAGGAACTTGTTGTCGAGTTCGGCCCAGAACAGGTCGGCCTGCCGGCGCTGCTCGCCGAGCAATTTCTGTTTGACGCCGGCGTCAAGGTCGCTCTCGGTCCAGAACTTGTTGCGCTCGTCGTATTCCTTTTTCAGCCGATGGATTTTGTCGACCAGTTGCGGGCGCTGCTCAAGTGTTGCGCTGGCGATATCGTAGGCGACCAACTGGGCTTCGATGACGTAGAGCGGCGGCGGCAGAATGTCGGCGACGACATCCTTGCCCTGTCCCATCAAGGTCGCCGCCGACGAGACTTTTTGCAGGGCGGCGATGCCAACGCCGCCAACGACCAGCAGCACCACAAAAACCATCAAGGAAATAACGCGCAGAAATTTGCCCAGCGGCAGATTTTCAAGGAATTGCATGCTCATTCAGCCTGTGGTGAAGGGATCGAAAGATTGCGGCAAATCGCCAGCGAGCGGGAATTCTGCGCCCAATTATAGAGTGAATCTTTTCGCCGAATGTTGGCGCAATGGGCCTTGAATAGCGCCATTACTACGGTCAACCCGAAAAAAGGCCTAATTTTGAAATCTGCGGACCGCTGTCCGGCCGGATCAGTCGGTGCGTCGGCGCTTGCCGCTCAGGCCAAGGATGGCCAGGGCCACGATCAGCCCCAGTGCCAGCCAGTTTCCGACGCGGGCAAACGGCGTCATGCCTTGGTAGGCCCGCACGTTGCCGTGCAGCACGCCGGTGGTGAAGGCGGGCAGGGCGGCGCTGACCCGGCCGTGGGCGTCGATGATGGCGGTCATTCCGGTGTTCGTCGCGCGCAGCATCGGGCGGCCGGTTTCGGCGGCGCGCATCCGGGAAATCTGCAAATGCTGCGGCTGGGCCAGCGAATGGCCGAACCAGGCGGTGTTCGACAGGTTGGCCAGAATGCCGGCCGGCGGCAGGGCGCGGATGATTTCCTCGCCGAAAACGTCTTCGTAGCAGATGTTGGCCGCCACGTGTCGGCCGGCGACGGCGAGCGGCGTCTGGACTTCCGGGCCGCGCGTGAAGGACGACATGGGGATGTTGGCGTAGGCCATGAACCAGGCGAAACCGGCTGGGATGAATTCGCCGAAGGGGACCAGGTGGTTCTTGCTGTAAACCTGCAGCGGCGAGCTGCCGATGCTCACGGCGCTGTTGTAGTAGCCGCGGTCATTGCCGGTCAGCGTGCCGAAAATGATGTCGCCGTTCTGGCGTTTGGCCAAGGCTTTGAGTTCGTCGAGGTATTCGCCCGGAATCTGGTCGATGAAAACCGGGATGGCCGTTTCCGGCAGCACGGTCAATTGCGCCGGGTTCTCCGTGATCAGTTCGCGGTAGAGGTCGAGGGTGCGGAAGAAGGCTTCCGGCCGGAATTTCATTTCCTGCGGCACGTTGCCCTGGACCAGCGCGACGCTGATCGGCTCGCCGACCGGCGTCGTCCACGCCACCTGCTGCAGGCCGAGGCCGCCCATGGCGAGCAATGCGGCAAAGGGGATGCCGACCCGCCAGCGGACGAGCAGGGCGCCGCTCAGCGCGACGAACAGCGATAACCCGTGCACGCCGAGCAGCGGCGCGAAGCTGGCCAGCGGGCTGGGCGCGGTTTGCGAGTAGCCGACGGTGAGCCACGGGAAACCCGTGAAAATCCAGCCTTTTAGCCAGTCGACCGTAGCAATCAGCGCGGCGAAAAGCAGCGCCTGTCGCCAGAAGGCGTCGGGTTGAAGGCGCTTGAAGCAGTAGCCGGCGACCATCGGAAACAGCGCCATCACGGTGCAGAACAGGAAGGCGGCCGGCCCGGCCAGCCACCACGGCATGCCGCCAAAGACCGAGAGACTGACGAAGACCCAGGAAACGCCGGTCAGGAAAAAGCCCATGCCGAAGGCGAGGCCGGTGAGCAAGCCTTGCCGCGGGTTGGCGGCGTCGAGCAGCAGCCAGAAGAACCCGAGCCAGACGAGCGGCGCCAGCCAGAATAGGCCGAACGGCGCGAAGCAACCGACGCCGACGACGCCGATGGTCGCGGCGATCAGATAGCGTGCTGCCCGGTTTCTAGCCAGTAAAGTCTTCAGCACCGGCAAGTGGCATGGGGGCCGGCGTCACCAGCAGGGTGTACAGCCGGCGGCTGTCGGCGCGCAGGACCTGGAAGCGGACGCCGTCGATGTCCATGACTTCGTTGCGCTTCGGCACGCGGCCGAGATGGCGCAGGACGAGGCCGCCGACGGTGTCGAACTCGTCGTCCGAGAAGGCGGTCTTGAAGGCTTCGTTGAAGTCCTCGATCTCGGTGCGCGCCTTGACGCGGTAGCGGCCGGAGGCATCGAGACGGATGTTGTCGTGGGTTTCGTCGAAGTCGTATTCGTCCTCGATGTCGCCGACGATCTGTTCGAGCACGTCTTCGATGGTGACCAGGCCGGCGACGCCGCCGTATTCATTGACGACGATGGCCATGTGGTTGCGCGAGACGCGGAATTCGCGGAGCAGCACGTTGAGGCGCTTCGATTCGGGGATGAAGACGGCCGGGCGCAGCCAGTCGCGCAGGTCAAAATCGGGTTCGATCTGGAGGCGCAGCAGATCCTTGGCGAGCAGCACGCCAAGCACCTTGTCGCGGTCGCCGTCGACCACCGGAAAACGGGAGTGGGCGGCTTCGATGACGACGGGGACGATTTCGCTGAGCGGGTCGTCGATGTCGATGACATCCATCTGGGCCCGGGGAATCATGACGTCGGTAACGCGGGTGTCGGAGGCGGCGAGGGCGCCTTCGATGATGGTCAGCGCATCGGCATCCATCAGGTTGCGCTCGTAGGCGCCATGCAGGATTTCTAGCAACTGCTCGCGGTCTTCAGGCTCGCGCAGCAGCAGGGAAGTCAGTCGTTCAATGAAACTCGGTTTACTGTCACTGTCCATAATATTTAAACCGCATAGGGGTCTGGATAACCCATTGCGGCGAGAATCTCCCTTTCTTCGTCTTCCATGGCCTGGGCATCGTCGTCGTTTTCGTGATCCCAGCCCTGTAAATGCAGCATACCATGCACCGTCAGGTGCGCGTAATGAGCAGTCTGAGGCTTGTTCTGCTCGGCCGCCTCGCGGGCGACGACGCTCGGGCAGATGACCAGGTCGCCCGTCACGACGGGCTCCGTGTCATACGGAAAGGACAGCACATTGGTCGCGTAATCCTTGCCGCGGTACTCGTTGTTCAGCGTCCGGCCTTCGTCGGCATCGACCAGGCGGATCGTCACCTCACCACCGCCAAGCAGCGCGGCGCGCGCCCATTTCACGAAATCCGCCCGCAAGGGTAGGCCCTCACGATTACAGGCGTATTGCACGGACAGGTTAAGTCGGTTGCTGGTTTTTTTCATAGGCTTCGACGATGCGGGCGACCAACGGATGGCGCACCACGTCTTCCTTCTTGAAATGGGTAAAGGCCAGGCCGCGCACGCCCTTGAGAATATCCGTCGCTTCCTTGAGGCCGCTCTTGTGCCCCTTGGGCAGATCGATCTGGGTGACGTCGCCGGTCACCACGGCCTTGGCGCCAATGCCGATGCGGGTCAGGAACATTTTCATCTGCTCGGGCGTCGTGTTCTGCGCCTCGTCGAGGATGATGAAGGCGTGGTTGAGCGTCCGACCGCGCATGAAGGCGAGCGGGGCGATCTCGATGGCGCGCTTTTCGTAGAGCTTGCTGACGCGGTCGGCGCCCATAAGGTCGTAGAGCGCGTCGTAGAGCGGCCTGAGATACGGGTCGATCTTCTGTGTCAGGTCGCCGGGCAGGAAACCGAGGCGCTCACCGGCTTCGACGGCCGGGCGGGTCAGGATGATGCGTTCGACCAGGTCGCGCTCGAAGGCATCGACAGCCGATGCGACGGCGAGATAGGTCTTGCCGGTGCCGGCCGGGCCGATGCCGAAGGTGATGTCGTGTTCCTGGATGTGCTTGAGGTACTCGACCTGGCGCGGCGTGCGGCCGTGCAGTTCGGTCTTGCGGGTGATTAGTTGCGGGCCGTCGACCGGGCCTTCGGCGCGGCGGGAAATGCGGCGCACCGGCGCATTGAGCAATTCGATCAGGCCGAGCTGGATTTCATCGACGGTCAGCGCCTGGCGCGCCATGCCGTAGAAATGCTGGAGGGCTTCCACGGTCAACCGGGATTTTTCGCCAAAAACGGAAAAGCGTTCGTTGCGTCGACGGATGACGACATCGAAGGCCGTTTCGATCTGCCGGATGTTTTCGTCGAGCGGGCCGCACAAATTGGCGAGCAGGACGTTATCGACCGGCGCCAGGGCGAGTTCCACCGGCTTGGCCTTGGCGGCCGGCTTGGCCCGCGCCGCCGGCTTGTCAGTCTTCGCGGATGACAATTTCGCCTCTCAGCGTGTGCGATAGCGACGAGGTGATGCGGACATCGACGAAGGTGTTGATCAGTCTTGGATTGCCGGCGAAATTGACGATGCGGTTGTTGTCGGTACGGCCGGCCAGTTCATGCACGTCCTTCTTCGACGTCCCTTCGACCAGTACCCGCTGGATGCTGCCAACCATCGTCTGGCTGATTGCCTGGGCCTGTTCGTCGATACGCTTCTGCAAACGCAGCAGGCGGGCCGACTTGACCTCGGCCGGTGTAGCATCGTCGAGCTCCAGCGCCGGGGTGCCTGGGCGCGGGCTGTAAACAAAGGAGAACGAACTGTCGAAGCCGACTTCGTCGATCAGCTTCATCGTCTTCTCGAAATCCTCGTCGGTTTCGCCGGGGAAGCCGACGATGAAGTCCGACGACAGCGAAATGTCGGGCCTTGCGGCGCGCAGCTTGCGGATGATCGATTTGTATTCGAGCGTCGTGTAGCCGCGCTTCATGGCCGCCAGTACACGGTCGGAGCCGGCCTGCACGGGCAGGTGCAGGTGCGATACGAGTTTTGGCACGGTGGCGTAGGTGTCGAACAGGCGCTGCGTCATTTCGCGCGGATGCGAGGTCGTGTAGCGGATGCGCTCGATGCCCGGCACTTCGGCGATGTACTCGATCAACATTGCCAGATCTGCCTTCTCGTCCGTCTCGGCCATGTCGCCGCGATAGGCATTCACATTCTGGCCAAGTAGCGTCACTTCGCCGACGCCATTGGCGGCAAGTCCGGCGACTTCGGTCAGCACGTCGTCGAACGGTCGCGACACCTCGCCGCCGCGCGTGTAAGGCACGATACAGAAGGTGCAGAACTTCGAGCAACCTTCCATGATCGACACGAAAGCCGAGGCGCCCTTCACTTCAGCCGGCGGCATCGAATCGAATTTCTCGATTTCCGGGAAGGAAATGTCGACGGCCGCCTTGCCCTTGGCCTTGCGCTCGGCCATCAGTTGCGGCAAACGATGCAGGGTCTGCGGCCCGAAGACGACATCGACGTAAGGCGCCCGGGCGACGATCGCGTCACCCTCCTGGCTGGCCACGCAACCGCCAACGCCGATCACCAGATCGGGATTCAGCTTCTTCAGGTGACGGACCCGGCCGAGGTCGTGGAAAACCTTCTCCTGCGCCTTCTCGCGCACCGAGCAGGTGTTGAACAGGATGATGTCGGCTTCTTCAACGTTGTCGGTTCGGACAATCGGTTCGGAGGCATTGAGCACGTCGGCCATCTTGTCCGAATCGTACTCATTCATCTGGCACCCGAAGGTACGGATGAATAATTTCTTGGGCATGGGTAACACTTCGCAAATCGGTGGGTGCCGCTTAGGTCATCGCGCGGCACAAAAGTTCGGCATTATAACCGACCGGAAATTCGGTTGACCCGCCAAGCCCCCGCAAACTATAATCCGCGCCCTCAAGCGTGGTGATGTAGCTCAGACGGTTAGAGCGATGGATTCATAACCCATAGGTCGGCAGTTCGATTCTGCCCATCACCACCAGTAAATTCAAAGACTTAGCCCGGTATTTATTGCCGGGCTTTGTCGTTTACGTTCTCATGTAGGCTGTGTGTAGGTTTTGGCGGGCGCTGAAGTTATTAGGACGCGACTGCGAATCTCGCTAGTTAAGCCTTTGAGGCGGCGGCGATAAAATTTATTGGCAGGTGGTCGTGACCATCCCATTCCATCTGTTTGATGTGCAGGTAACAGGCATTGGCGGGGGCGGGTTGTACCTGCGAGAGTTATTCATTAGTTGCATGCCGGCATCGAAGAGCATCTGATTCGTTTGCGCGCGCCGTTGTTCTTCTTGGATTTGGGCTATGGCCGCTAGTTGTTCCGAGCGTTCTCTGGCGCGCCGCTCCTCTTGATATTGGCGCTCTGCAATATCCTTGCGATTTTGTTCAGCGGCGAGACGCTGCCTTTCTTGTTCTGCCACCAACGCTTGCTGCTTAGCCTCCAGTGCTTGCTGCTGCGCTAAACGCCGACTCCCGACAGCCTGCATTTCTGCAGTAGCCAAAATCTCCGCCTCGGAGTTGGATATTTCTTTTTTCTTTACGCGCTTACCAAGCGTTTCAAGGAAACTAACTATCCATTGTGCATCTTCATAGCCCTTGCCGCTTTCCCGCCAGCCTGGACGATATTTGTCGAGTTTTTCGCCAAGGCATTTGCCATATGTGGCCATCTTGTGGCCTTCTGCTTGGCAGAGATGGCTCATTGACGAAAACGATGGGCTTGGAGCCTCTTCCGCATAGCAAGTTGTGGCAATTGCCACGGCAGCGATAATCAGTGCTTTCATGACGCCCCCAAGCGAATGACTTCCAAATAATGCTCTGGATGTATGCGATTTGCAATCTCGCCCAGGGGTAGGTCTGATTAGCCAAACTGACCATGTTCGCATTTGGCTAGGAAATCCAATAGCTTACGGATTTCTTTTTTGTGCTTCTGTGAGCGCATCCCATGTTTCAAGGAATTGCCCGCGCTGGCTGATTTGCCTTCCTTAGTTTGTGGCCCGGTGGATTTCTCCCACGGCTTCCACTTCCTGATTAATTCGGCTCTCAGCCTGCGATGCTCTGGTGTCCGGCAATAGCTCATGCGCTTCCCCTGATAGTTCGTTTGATTGATTAATAATTTCCCCTGCGTGTGAGGGAGCAGGTGTGCCGTTATTTACTTGCTGGGGCCCGTTGGAAATGTTGGCTTGCTTTACGAAGGCAATTGGGCGTGGGTTCTTGATTTCTGCCAGTGCTTCAACCGTTGTCCGGCACTGCGATTGCGCCTTCAGTGCCAGACGCATATACCTATCGGCAGCATCCAAGAAGCCAGCCGTTGTGTTGGCCTGAGAGCGCAGCGCCAGCGAGGAGAAGAGCGCATCCAGCGTATGAGCCTGGGCAACTAGCATTGCTTCCGGTCTCCGCATGTTTCCATCATTCACTGCCGCAACCTGTAGCCTCAACTCATCGGCACAAGCATTGATGTCCAGGTTGTCGCCTTCAAATCGCTGAATAGTTCTCGCTGCCCTCACCTCTGGTTTGCCCAATGCCCTTGCCGATAACTCATCATTGAAAGCTGCAATTTCGGCATCACTCATTCCCTTGATGCGCTCGACGTCATCTTTTTCCAGGTACCTCTTATCAATGGTCAGGCAGCCTCTGTCCTTCTTCTCGGGTTCTACTGCTTTCGCTTTTCTCGCCATTACGTTGTTCTCCTTATTCGTTCCACGGAAGGTCATCAGCCAAGCCGTCACCATTCGGAACGGTGCGGGTTGATTGCGCTTCGGTTGCTGCCTTTAGGCTGGTTTGCGATGGCTTGGCGTGGCTCCGGTGCTGGACTGACTTGCGCGACTTCTTGAGGGCTGGGGAAATGGCACGGTGCGCCATCATCGAGAGCGAAGGCGATGCTTTGCCGTTGGATTCCCAGACACCAACCGTTAGCGCTCCAACTGCTGATACGGCATCGCCCTTGACCAGTGACAACACCTCGGAGGCGTCATCGCCCCAGACAGCAGCACGAACGAACTGCGCCGGCTCTCCTGCGGTGCGAATAACTAGGGCCGTATATTCCTTGCCGCCCCCGCTTACCTTCGCCTCGGCATCCTTTGTTAGGGTGCCAGTAATCATTGCCTGAATGGCGCTCATGCTTGTTCCTTTCGTTCCAGAGATACGATGTCTTTCCCGTTTTCCCGCGATTCCCGAAAACTCCCGAAACGGGACTGCCGGACTTTCCCGCGATTCCCGCGCCCCCTATAAGAGGGCGGGAACGAAACGGGAAAAAATGCGGGGGTGGGAAGGCGGTAGAGAAATGGGCTTATGCGCACCATAGCCAGCCCTCCCGAAGCTCAAGCAGCCCACGGTTAATCAATCCCGTGATTGCTGCGCTAGTCCGTTCTGTCTGGCGCTTGCTGTCGCATACAAGACGCGTCCGGGTGCCTGCAATGGCGTCATCCAATCGAAGGCATGGCCGGCCAACAGGCAATTCCTTTGGCGCACCTTCTGGCGTGAATGAGCCAGCATCGCGGAACATCGCCCCCAGTGCATCCCAAATGATTCGCTGGTTGCCAGACTTCGGCGGCAGGGCACGGCGCATCACCTCGCCAGCGTGTTCCTCGGCTGTGACCACGCAGCTAGTAATCGGCTCGCCGTCATCGTCGGTGTCGATTTCTACAACCTCCAGGCGGAACGGATGCCCTTGCGCATCGTCACCATCCTTTGCTTTGGCAGTGCCCCATTCGCGGCGGTCGCCTTCGCGCATTACGACGATGGCCGCATCAAGCGCAGCGTGCAGGCTGGAATGCCCTCGCAGGCCCTTGGTGGCATCCTTGCCGGTGTGATGTACTAGAAGGACCAGCCCGCCAAGTTCGGCTTGGAGCAACTTTGCCCCGGCGATGATTTCGCCCATTGCCGCGCTATCGTTTTCATCTGCTCCGGGGGCGGCACGGTTGAGGGTGTCGATAGTCAGCACGCCTTCTGAATATCCGGCAGAACGCGCAGCGCTAACCAAGTCGGCGCGGTCAGTTGCTTTACGAATATCAAACCCTTGCAGCAGGAAACGGAAGCCAGCAGGCAATGGCCCGTGCTTCATCTGGTGCGCTCGGATGCGCTGAGATATGCCTGCTTCGCCTTCTAGGGCGGCGTAAAGGACTGGGCAGGGCATTGCCTTACATCCGAACCACTCGGCCCCTCTGGCCATCGCTGCCAACATATCAAGAGCGAGAAACGATTTGCCGGAACCAGAAGGGCCGAACAGTGCGGCAATCCCCGTTTTGGGCAGCACACCACGAATGCGCCATGCGATTGGCGGAAGGGCGGCAAGTTCGTCTGGCGTCAGCAGTCGGAAGCGCTGCGATGGCTCCTTAGCCTGTTTCAGCATCTCCGCAACTGCACTCAGTCCATGTGCTTGGTGATGGTCGTTCAGGTCGTAGTTTCGCGGGCTGCCGTCTGGCATTTCAACCCAATCGCCCCGAACATGCCGGGCTATCGCTTCGGCTTGCTGCTCCTTGCCAGTGTCAGGAACGACAACCAGGCGGGCGCTTGGATATTTGGCTCGCAGCGCTTCTGCAACCTTTGCAACCCGCCCCCATCCAAAGCACACCACAGCCGGGCAGCTTGTCGCTTGATGCGCGCTCCAGGCTTGGCCGATGCCTTCCACCAGATAAACCGGCTTATCAGCAATCGGGCCGCCAACAATCAGGCAGCCATCGGCAGGCAGTTTCACACCGGGCAGGAATGGCTTGCCGTTATTGGTGACGAATTGCAGGCTGGCTAGTTCTCCCGAGAGAGTGAAGCACGGTAGAACTAGAGCACCGTCGCAGGCTTGGCCGGCGATGCACAGAGAGCCGCTATATATGCGTAGGCCATCCGGCAGGCCCTTTTTCCGGGTGACGTATTCATGGCTGGCGTTAGCTGGCTTGGAATCGTTCCACAGCGTTTCTGGTTTGTGCAGCAGGGGTTTGCTCGGCTGTTGTGGCTTGCGTTCGTTCTGGCGCGATTGTGTGCGTTCTGGCCTTGGTTCAGCACCATCCGTCCAGCCTTCAGCGAGAGCAAGACGAAACAGCGAGGCGGCAGTAACCCCGCCATCCTTGATGCTGTTCCAGACTGAGCGGCATTCGCTCTCGTTCTTGTAGTTCCCGGCTCCTGCGCTCCAGTTGTGGAAGTCGTCAAAGTCCAGGCCGGCAGCCTTCGCCCCCATGCCAATGCGTACCCATGTGTCACGGTCGCAGCCAGCGTCTAGGCTCCACAGGGCAGAGCGTGCCCGTTCCAGTTCGTTGAATTGGTCGCGCATCATGCTGCACCTCGCGATTTCAAGGCGGCAGAGGTGCTGGGGTCGGCCCAGTCAATACGGTATTCGGTTATCGAGCGGCGACAACCAGGGCGGCTAATGTCGCGTTTGATGAATGCCCATCCATCGTATTCAAGCTCTTTGACGTAGGCGGCCAGTCGCCAGCCTTGCCAGTAGTCGGCTTGGTTTTGAGGGGCGCTAATCAAGGCTTGCAGGGCTTCATCTGCACGGGTGCCGCGGGTCGGCCAACGGGCCGGCGTTACGGGCGGCAGAGACTCAGGAAACAGGTCTGCGATTGGGTTAAAATGGCGCTGTTCGAGGGCGCTCGCTTTCACTTCGGTGGGGGCGGGCGTTTTCATTTATGCAACCACGCCAGAGAGCAGAGATTGCAGGTCTGAGACCTTCCAGGCTAAGCGCCCATTGATGCGCACCGGGCGAATGGGGCCGCATTCTAGGCAAGCCCATTTGCGCAGGGTTTGTGGGCGGCGGTTTATTGCGGCGGCGGCTTCATCCGTGGGAAGGACTTCGGGTAGTCCAGCGCGCGCCATGAGGGCATTGATTGCTTGCATCGTCTTTTCCTTTAGCGGCTTCCCGCTTGTTTATGACGATGCCTAAGTTATGCAGTGCGTTGATATTTCCCGATAGATACGGCGGTTGCCGTCCCTTGGCGGCGGATGGCGGCGATTAATGGCGTTTCGTGCCCCGTCGCTTTAAGCGTTTAGAAAGTGCGTCTTTGCTTAATAGCTTGGGATTGTTGTTTGAATCCGTGTAGCAAAGGGCGTCCTTCTCCAGGCTTCCGGTAAATGGTTGCTCTTCTTCGAGGGCCAAGCTCCGCAGTGCTAAAAAGACAGCGGCAGTGTCATGGCTACCAGCAATTCCGATTGCCTTATCTAATGCAGGGTCAAGAATGTCGCGTCGTTCATGAATTGAGTGAACTAATACAGCCAGTGCGGGAGCTTGAGTTTTGCTGTCTGTCGGCCCTGGGACATCATCCTTGCGCTCGCTATCGACAGAGCGTGGAGGGGCTGGAAATTTCCAATCAATGCGCGGCTCGTTCTCGGCAAGCCATGCGTTCAGGTCGTCCCAATAGGCTTCCTCGTAGAAATCACGAACGTGCTGCCGCCAGTCGGTCCCTGCGAAGTAGGAGATACCTCCCGGCAAAGTGCTCACGTTGCTGCGGACCATGCCATTTTGTGGGTAAGCATGGCGCGCTTTCTCGCCTGGAAGATGAACGGGCAGATTTCCTTCAAATGCGGCTTTCGACAATTTATCTATCATCGTGTCCGCTCGCTCTCCTGCGTGAAGCTCTAGCTGTTCGGCTGCTTCGCCAATTTGGTAGCGGCCTGCATTGCGCCTTGCTTTTTCTTGCTCCGCTGCGATGCCCGGCCAACTGTAAATTTGTACTGCTGCTTTCGCTTGGCCGCCTGTGCCGTCAAATAGCAGCACGGCATCCCTGAATGCGTCATGTACCTCAAATTCGCGCTTGTCTGCCCATTGAAGCCATTCGCTAGGGGGGAGGTTCGTTATCTGCTCAGCTATCGCTAGGCGCTCGATGTATTTCGCGTGGGTACATCGTTGGGTGGCGTCATTTCTGTTTGGTTGTGCATCGAGCGATTCGAATATATCGGGGTCTAGTCCCGCCATCAGGCGCGCTGCTTGTTGAGGGGTGAGGATTGGCATCTTCCCAACCCAATACGGCCAGTTGATGAACGCCCCGTTTGACACGTATTCCGCAAACTCAGCATTAGTCGGCCACACGGACTCGCTGTTTTCAATGCGCTCGGACAAGGATATTGGGCTGTCAGCACCAGGAAGAGCGGCCCTATCGTCTTCAAACAACTTGCCGAATGGAGCGTCGGCATCCAGCGCTGCTTTTGCTTCGGCAACGTCAATGAGCGTTGATTCGGTTGGCTCAACTTCGCTTGTGCATGATGTGCCGGTAGATGTGCGCGCTGTCAATTGTCCATCTGCAACCAACGAAATCAGCTTCGCCACAAGTGGCTTAATTTGGAAATTGCGCAACATTGAGACTCGAAACTCAGGAGATGAATCTCCGTCAGGAATTTCGTCGATTAATAGATAAGCAGATAGATGCTCTGCTGCCTCGGCAATGGTCTTAATCATCATGCGCCCCTTCTGGCACACCTTCGATTAGATACCGCCCCCAAGCGGTGAAGGATTCCGCTGTTCGTCTGGCCGGACTAGGGGGCGGCAAACTCGTTATGCTGCCTTCTTATCCAAATCGCTCAATCGGTCAGCAACATTACATATTTCGCCATTGATGTAGTCAGACATCCCGGCAACCATTTCCAAAGCGTTGCCCGCATCAGCGCCCACCCCATTGCTGCCGGAAATCATCTTTAGAATCGGCTCAAATCCTGCCAGCCTTGATGCGATAACGTGTAACTGGTCGGAAATCTCGGCAATCTCAGACTTTCCAGTATTGTTGCTAGAATCAATTTCAGCCATCTTCGTAACTCCTATTTGCGTTGGTGGTTAGGGTCGGTCGGTGCTGTAACACCCTCCGGCCCGCTTTGCCTGAGTGCGTCAGGCGGCGGTTACTTCTTTCAGTTCCGGCTTGGCTTTTGGCTTCGGCTGCTCGATACCTGCCTGTTCCAGAATCCACCCTTCAATCTTGGTATGCCAGAGGCGGAGCAGGTCTAGGGGGCGGACACGATAATGCTTTTCAGCGGTGGCGCTTGGCTTGTGGCCCATGATTTGGGCGCTGATACCAGCAGGGCATTCAACCCACTCGGCAAGCGTTCCAAAGGAGCGGCGCAGGCCGTGAATGCTCAGGTGTGGCAATCCGGCAGCCTTGATTGCGCGGTCATGGGCTGTGCGCGGTTCCTCAATGTGGCCTGACTCCGATGTGCTGCTGAAAAACACCCACGGTGATGGCTTCCAGTTCGCCAAATCGTTTTCGATTCTCTTGCCGTTCAGGAGTCGGTCTTTTGGGGGCGGAGTTTCGTTCTTCGCCTTGAGTCCTTGTAGAAGGCTTGCAACATACGGAGTTAGTGGAATGGTGCGCTCCCCTTCTACCTTGTCGCGAATGGTCATGCTTCCCCACTTGAAATCGACGTCATCCCATTGCAGCCCGGTCAGTTCATTTCGGCGGGGGCCGGTAATCAATACGGTTTGCAGATAGGCAGATTGCACCGGGTTGAGTTTCTTTACCTCAGCAAACCAAACCTCAAGCTGCTCCCTTTGTAGGCAGTCTGACTTGGCCGCTTTCTTTGGGAGTGAGTCCTTTGCTACGCGAGCAGAACAGGCGTCAGGATGTACATGGCGCTTATGTTCCGGCTGGTCGCTGCACCAGTTCATAAAGGCGCGAAGCATTCCATAGCAAAGCCGGGCATGGGTTGGGCGTGTCTGCACTTCAGTCTTGAGCCATGACTTTACCTCTTGGCTATCAATGGCATTTAATGGCTGGTTCAGAAGGCTACGAAGTGCGCCGGGCTGAGTTAGCTCAGGGTCGCCAGGGCGCCGGCCCCGTTTGCGCTTCTCGCCCCCAGCCTTCACTACTTCATCGTGCGTTTCGGCATGCTTCTCCCCCCAGTGCGCCTTTCGGGCCTTGATGTAGTCGCTCCAGATGTCGAGAGCCAGAACAGCTTTCAGCTTTGCAGCGGCTGCGGCTGTTTCTGCCTTGGCGCGCTTCTCTGCTTTTTCGTCGCGAGGGTCAATCCCTTGGTCGGTTAGCGTTCTGAGGCGGGCTGCTTCTTGCCTTGCTCCACGCTGAAACTCGATGCGCTCTCCGGTGGCACTGTCGGTGCGCCATTGGGTTTCTAGCGGCCACGCATCCGGGTTGCCAATGGTTAGGCGAATCGTTTTGCCGTGTAGGCGGGATTCAAAGATGTATGCCTTGGCCCCGCTAACGGTGACACGCAATCCGAGGCTTGGCGTTTTGCCGTCCCAGTAAATGGACTGCTGCTTGCCTTCTTCGCACTTGAAAGTAGCGACTCGTTCGGCAGTGAAGTTTTCCCGTTTGCTCATGGCGCTCGCCTTCATGTAGGCACTGTGTAGGCAAATTATATCAACATGCGGGAATTGTGGGGAATCTGTTTGGTATGGTGGTTTGCTGTAGATTGCCTTAAATAGGCGGTTTGTTTGGGTTTGTGGAATCTCTATCAACGCCGATAAATGCCTACACCGTCAGATTCATAACCCATAGGTCGGCAGTTCGATTCTGCCCATCACCACCAGAAATGCAAAAACCCGCTGATTCATCAGCGGGTTTTTCTTTTTTCGGCCGGCGATTCTGGGTCGAATATTGCTAGAGCTACCTCGTGGTGTCGTTTTTTCCAGAGCGAGGTGCATCATGCATGATTTCCCGAACTCATTTAATGCCAGCGCCAATCTGACCGAAGAGGCCATGTTCTGGATGCGGCTGGCCGCCTTTGCCGGTGTTTCGGAATATGTGCTGTCAACGGGCGCTTCGTTGCAGGATGCGGAGGAGTGGCTGTTCGGCTTTTGCCTGCCGGGCGATTTGCCGTCGCGTTATGCCAGTCTTTCGGGTGGGGCGGCGAATCCACGCATTCTGATTTGACGGTACCTGGGCGTGTCGGGTTGTCGACAGCGCTGCACGAGCCAATGCACGGTTGTGGTGCATTGGCTCGTGAAAAGGGCGGCTGATCGAATCGATCAGGCTGGCGCCGAACTGCGGATCAGATGGTCGAAGGCGCTGAGCGAAGCGGTGGCGCCGGCGCCCATGGCGATGATGATCTGCTTGTAGGGCACGGTCGTGCAGTCGCCAGCGGCGAAGACGCCGGGAGCCGAGGTCTGGCCCTTGGCGTCAATTTCGATTTCGCCGAAGCGGCTCAGGTTGAGCGTGCCCTTGAGCCAGTCGGTGTTGGGCAGCAGGCCGATCTGGACGAAGATGCCTTCGAGTTCGACGTGCCTGATTTCTTCGCTGACGCGATCCTTGTAGGTGATGCCGCCCACCTTCTGGCCGTCGCCGGTGACTTCGGTGGTTTGGGCTGACTTGATGACGGTGACGTTAGGCAGGCTGTAGAGCTTGTTCTGCAGGACGGCGTCGGCGCGCAGGGTGTCGGCGAATTCGAGCAGCGTGACATGGGCGACGATGCCGGCCAGGTCGATGGCGGCTTCGACGCCGGAGTTGCCGCCGCCGATGACCGCAACGCGCTTGCCCTTAAACAGGGGGCCGTCGCAGTGCGGGCAGAAGCAGACGCCCTTGGCCTTGTATTCCTGCTCGCCGGGTACGCCCATTTCGCGCCAGCGGGCGCCGGTCGAGAGGATGACCGTCCTGGCCTGCAGCTTTGCCCCGTTTTCAAGTTCGAGCCCGACCAGGCCGCCATTTTCGCTGGCCGGAATGAGTTTGTTGGCGCGTTGCAGGTTCATTACATCGACTTCGTAGTCCTTGACGTGCTGTTCCAGCGCGGCGACCAGCTTCGGTCCTTCGGTGTGGCTGACCGAGATGAAGTTCTCGATGCCCAGGGTGTCCATGACCTGCCCGCCGAAACGCTCGGCCAGGATGCCGGTGCGGATGCCCTTGCGGGCGGCGTAGACGGCAGCCGCAGCGCCGGCCGGGCCTCCGCCGACGACGAGGACGTCGAATGCTTCCTTCTGGCCGAGCGCCTCGGCGGCACGGGCGGCGGCGCCGGTGTCGACTTTGGCGAGGATTTCCTCGATTAGCATGCGGCCGGCGCCGAATTCGGCACCGTTCAGGTAGGTGGTCGGCACGGCCATGATCTGACGTTCGTTAACTACGTCCTGGAACATGGCGCCGTCGATCATGGTGCTGCTTACACCGGGGTTGAGGACGGCCATGAGGTTGAGCGCCTGCACGACGTCCGGGCAGTTGTGGCAGGACAGCGAGATGTAAGTCTCGAAATTGAAGGTGCCGGGCAGGGCCTTGATCTGGTCAATGACCGCTTGTTCGACCTTGGGCGGATGGCCGCCGGTCTGCAGCAGGGCGAGGACCAGCGAGGTGAATTCGTGGCCCATCGGGATGCCGGCGAAAGTGATGCGCGGCGTTTCGCCGGGCAGGCCGATGGCGAAGGACGGGCGCAAGGCGGCGCTGCCGTTTTCGCGCAGGCTGACCTTGGCCGAGAGTTCGGCGATGTCGATGAGCAGGCCGCGCATTTCCTCGGCTTTGGCGCTGTCGTCGAGCGAGGCGACGAGTTCAATCGGACGTTGCAGTTTTTCGAGGTAGGCGGCGAGTTGGGCTTTGATGTTGCTGTCGAGCATATTGTTCTCCCTTGTGCTGAATTTCACTGGTTTTTTGCGATTGCTACGGTCAACCGGAAAAAAACGCTGAAATCCAAATGTGGTGGGCGGCTGGTTGCGAGCAGGAATTCGCTCACAACCAGCAACCAACGACTAGCGACTAATTAGATCTTGCCAACCAGGTCGAGCGACGGCGCCAAGGTCTTCTCGCCTTCCTTCCACTTGGCCGGGCAGACTTCACCCGGGTGGGCGGCGGTGTATTGAGCGGCCTTCAGCTTGCGCAGCGTTTCCGAAACATCACGGGCGATTTCGTTGGAGTGGATTTCAACGGTCTTGATGACGCCATCCGGATTGATGACGAAAGTGCCGCGCAGGGCCAGACCTTCAGAGTCGATATGCACGTCGAAGGCGCGGGTCAGTTGGTGGGTCGGGTCGCCGATCAGCGGGAACTGGGCCTTGCCGACGGCCGGCGAGGTTTCGTGCCAGACCTTGTGCGAGAAATGGGTGTCGGTGGTGACGATGTACACTTCGGCGCCGGCCTTCTGGAACTCGCCGTAGTTATTGGCGGCATCTTCGATTTCGGTCGGGCAGTTGAAGGTGAAGGCGGCTGGCATGAAGATCACGACTGACCACTTGCCCTTGAGGCTGGCTTCGGTGACTTCGATGAACTTGCCATTGTGGAAAGCCTGGGCCTTGAACGGTTGAACCTGGGTGTTGATAAGCGACATTTGTTTTCTCCTGAGTGGGTGTGTGAAATTGAACACAACGCCATGTTAGGGACGCTTCATTGATCAAGCCAATTGATTGGTCAAATGTTGACGATAGGCTGCCGCTATTCCCAGTTGATGCGGCAATTACTAGTTAAAAGGTACTAGTCGACGCTTGCCATTGGAACTAGTGACGACCCTCCGACCGAATGAAATTGATACACATCAATTAAATACTCAGCCGTATCGGGAACAGTGCATTCCGAGGCGGCATTGGGCCGTCGAAGCTTGAGGAGACCGGCCGGATGAATATTTCCAGCGCAATTGTGTACGTCGCTCCGGAGTGCCTTTATGAGGCGTGCGAAGCCTTGCTCCTGATGCCCGGGGTGGAAATTCACGCCCGGAGTCCGGAGGGTAAGGTGGTCGTCACTCTGGAGGATGACAACACCAATTCGGCTGCCGATAAATATGTGGCCCTGCATGGTGTACCCGGCGTCGCATCGGTGGCCATGGTCTATCAATACAGCGACGAAGAATCTGTAGATACCGAGGAGGTAAAGGCGTGAAGCTTAATCGACGCGATTTCATCAAGGCCAACGCAGCAGCGGCGGCCATGTCAGCGGCAGGGTTGTCGGCGCCCGGTGCGGCCGTCGCCCAGGGGGCCGAAAAGATCCGCTGGGACAAGGCGGCCTGCCGTTTCTGCGGCACTGGTTGCGGGGTGCTGGTTGGGACGCAGGAGGGCCGCGTCGTGGCTACACAGGGCGACCCGGATGCACCGGTCAATCGTGGCCTGAACTGCATCAAGGGCTATTTCCTGTCCAAGATCATGTACGGAGCCGATCGTCTGAAGACGCCGCTGCTGCGCATGACCGACGGCAAGTACGACAAGAACGGCGAGTTTGCGCCGATTTCGTGGAAGCAGGCCTTCGATATCATGGAAGAGAAGGTCCGGGCGACGCTCAAGGCCAAGGGACCGGACGGTCTGGCCATGTTTGGCTCGGGCCAGTGGACGGTGTGGGAAGGGTACGCCGCCGCCAAGCTCATGAAAGCCGGTTTCCGCACCAACAACATCGACCCTAACGCCCGTCACTGCATGGCCTCGGCTGTTGCCGGCTTCATGCGTACCTTCGGCATCGACGAGCCGATGGGCTGCTACGACGACATCGAGCATGCCGATGCCTTCGTGCTGTGGGGATCGAACATGGCCGAGATGCACCCGATCCTGTGGACGCGCATCACCGACCGCAAGTTGTCGAACAAGGGCGTCAAGGTCGCCGTGCTATCGACCTTCGAGCACCGCTCCTACGAGCTGGCCGACATCCCGATGATCTTCACGCCGCAGACCGACCTGGCGATCCTGAATTTCATCGCCAACTACATTATCCAGAACGGCAAGGTAAACCAGGCCTTCATCGACAAGAACATCAACTTCAAGAAGAGCGCCACCGACATCGGCTACGGCCTGCGTCCGACCCATGCCCTGGAAAAGGATGCGACGAGCAACGGTTATCCCGGTGCCGATGGCAAGCCGAAAGGCAATACCGGCAAGTCCGATCCAATTACTTTCGACGAGTACAAGAAGTTCGTTTCGGAATACACCGCCGAGAAGGTTTCCAAGTTGTCCGGAGTGCCGGTCGCTCAGCTCAACGAGCTGGCCGCGCTGTATGCCGACCCGAAGATCAAGGTGACCTCGTTCTGGACCATGGGTTTCAACCAGCATACGCGTGGCACCTGGGCCAACAACCTCGTCTACAACATCCACCTGCTGACCGGCAAGATTTCCGAGCCGGGCAACAGCCCGTTCTCGCTGACCGGCCAACCGTCCGCCTGTGGTACGGCGCGCGAAGTCGGCACTTTTGCCCACCGCCTGCCGGCCGACATGGTCGTGATGAATCCGGAACACCGCAAGCACGCCGAGGAACTCTGGCAACTGCCCGACGGCACCATTCCTCCCAAGCCGGGCTACCATGCGGTAGCCATGGCCCGGGCGCTGAAGGACGGCAAGGTCAATTTCTACTGGCAGCAGTGCAACAACAACATGCAGGCCGGGCCGAACATCAACGAAGAGCTTTACCCGGGCTGGCGCCGGCCGGAAAACTTCATCGTCGTTTCCGATCCCTACCCGACGGTGTCGGCGATGGCCGCCGACCTCATCCTGCCGACCGCCATGTGGGTCGAGAAGGAAGGCGCCTACGGCAATGCCGAACGGCGTACCCAGTTCTGGCGCCAGCAGGTCAAGGCGCCGGGCGAGGCTCGCTCCGATCTCTGGCAGGTCATGGAGTTCGCCAAGCGTTTCAAGGTTGAGGAAGTCTGGCCGGCCGACCTCGTCGCCAAGGCGCCGAAGCTGAAAGGCAAGACGCTGTACGACGTGCTTTACGCCAATGGCGTGGTCAACAAGTACAAGCTGAATGAAACCGCCGATGGCTTCGACAACGACGAGTCCAAACACTTTGGTTTCTACGTTCAGAAGGGCCTGTTTGAAGAATATGCCTCCTTCGGTCGCGGCCACGGCCACGACCTGGCTACGTTCGATGCCTACCATCAGGCCCGCGGCCTGCGCTGGCCGGTCGTCGGCGGCAAGGAAACCCTGTGGCGCTTCCGTGAAGGCTACGATTCCTACGTCAAGAAGGGCGAGGGCGTTAAGTTCTACGGTCACAAGGACGGCAAGGCGGTCATCTTCGCGCTGCCTTACCAGCCGCCTGCCGAGTCGCCGGACAAGGAATTCGACCTCTGGCTATCCACCGGTCGGGTCCTCGAACACTGGCACACCGGCACCATGACGCGTCGCGTTCCCGAGCTGTACAAGGCCTTCCCGGATGCCGTCGTCTTCATGCACCCGGACGATGCCAAGGCGCGCGGCATGCAGCGCGGCATGGTGGTCAAGGTGGCCTCGCGGCGCGGCGAAATCCAGCTGCGCGTCGAAACCCGCGGCCGCAACAAGCCGCCGCGTGGCCTCGTCTTCATTCCGTTCTTCGACGCCGGTCGCCTGGTCAACAAACTGACCCTCGACGCGACCTGCCCGATTTCCAAGGAAACGGACTACAAGAAGTGCGCCGTCAAGGTGACCCGGGCCTGAAGCGCCCAGCAAAGAAACGGCTGATCCTACGGTCAACCGGAAAAATGAGCCAAAAAGCGAATGGGGCCTCGTCTCCATTCGCTCATCGGAGGTAACGAATATGAGATTGATCACTGCACTGGCCCTGGCCGCCGGCATGCTCCTGGGGGGAGTTGGCGGCGTCAGCGCGCAGGAATTGCGAGTGAATGAGATCGGCATCGAGTCGATCAACGGGAACGCCAAGGTCGATATGTTCCGGCCGGAGAAAGACCAGACCGCCATTCCCCGCAACTTTCAGAAGCAGCCGCCGCTGATTCCGCACAGCATCAAGGGCTACAACATCACCCAGAATTTCAACAAGTGCATGGACTGCCACTCGAAAGAGCGGGCCGAGGAAACCGGGGCAACCAGGGTCGCCAAGTCGCACTATCTCGACCGTGAAGACAAGAAGCAGGCCAATATTTCGCCGCGCCGCTATTTCTGCATGCAGTGCCACGTGCCGCAATTCGACGCCAAGCCGCTCGTCGCCAATACCTATAAGCCGGCTGCCAAGAGGGGAGAATGATGAGTCTCGATAAATTCACGCCTGCATGGGTCAAGCGCATCGGGCTGGTCACCGTATTCGGCCTGTTTGCTGCCGGTATCGTTTTCTGGGGCGGCTTCAACTGGGCGCTCGAATCGACCAACAAGGAATCGTTCTGTATCTCCTGCCACGAAATGGAGGAAAACGTCTTCCGCGAGTATCAGAACACGGTTCACTACACGAACCGCACCGGGGTGCGGGCCACCTGTCCGGATTGCCACGTGCCCAAGGAATGGGGGCCGAAGATGATCCGCAAGATTCAGGCTTCCAACGAAGTGCTGCACAAGCTTCTGGGCACCATCGATACGCCCGAGAAATTCAACGCCAAACGCGCCCAACTCGCCCAGAACGAGTGGCGGCGCATGAAGGCGAATGACTCACAGGAGTGCCGCAACTGCCATCGCTACGACTACATGGACTATACCGAGCAGGGTAACCGGGCGGCCCGCATGCATCCGCAGGCTTTCATCGACGGCAAGACCTGTATCGACTGCCACAAGGGGATCGCCCACCAATTGCCGGCAATCGACCAGCATATTGGCATGCAAAACGATGGTGCGGTGGCTATCTCGCATGGCGAAAAGCCGCCCGAGCCGGCCAGGGAAGAGGCTGCTTCAGCGGCCAAATAGTCCGCTCGCCGATGGTCCCAGACAACCCCGGTCGCGTACCGGGGTTGTTGTTTGCGTCTCGAAAAGCCCGTTCGGCGTATGAATATTACAAATATTCACGCGATCGCCTGCAAATAGGCCCTCTTGGGGCAACACTTATTCAAAAAGGTATGCTACTTTTGTCGTGCTGCCGTTCCGACGGCCAGTTTTCTTAAACATTAATAGGTAACTAGGAGGCACTTAGATGAATAAATCCGAGCTGGTCGAAGTTGCTGCAAAAGAAGCTGGTATAACCAAGGCTGCTGCCGACAAGGCGCTGTCGGCCATCATCGGCGCGGTGGTCAAGACCGTGACCGCAGGGGAGTCTGTTACACTCGTTGGGTTCGGGACGTTCAAGTCCGCCAAGCGCGCAGCGCGTACCGGCAAGAATCCAAAAACCGGTGCCACGCTGAAAATTCCCGCTACCACGGTTCCGAAATTTACCGCTGGTACGGCTTTCAAGGCCTCGGTCGCTGCAAAGAAGACCGCCGCCAAGAAGAAGTAATCCGGTGTTATCGAATGCGGGGTTCGTCGTTGACGGGCTCCGCTTTTTTTAAGTTGCAATGAATAATCCGAATCCAGAAAATCCCCCCGAAGCTCCTGTTGCCGTAGCCCCGCCGCCCGATACGCGTCGTCGCTTGCGTGACCTTCTTTCGATCCCCGAGCGCGATCGAACCGATGAGCAGTGGGACGAAATCATCGAGCTGGAAATCCAGCTTGCTCCCGGTAACCGCATTTCCGGCAACGAGCCGCTTGGCGGAAATCCTGGTCGCAACAATATGCAGCATGGCAAGCCCGGTGGAAATGCAGGTGGTGGCCCAGGCCAGCAGCAAAAGAAGCATCGCCCGCGCACCAACAACAATCGCCGTCCGCGCCAGAACAAGCCGCAAGGTGGCGGTGGTGGCGGGACTCCCACCTGAACTGCTTGTTTCATTCTCCTGAAACGGCATAATCGCCGTCATGCAGCAGTTTGATCTGATCATTGTTGGTGGAGGCTTGGCTGGCGCCAGCCTTGCTTTGGCGCTACGCGACACGCGTCTGCGCATTGCCCTTGTCGAGACCAAGGCGCCACAACTTCCCGAGGGGTGGGATGCGCGCATATACGCGATCAGCCCCGCCAATGTGAGGTTCCTCGAGTCTATTGGCGCCTGGCGCCATCTCGATTCCGCAAGAATGGCGCCGATACGCGCCATGGAAATATACGGCGACGGCGCCGGGCGAATGGATTTTTCGGCTTACGAAACCGGTGTCCCTGAATTGGGCTGGATACTTGAGTCATCTCGGATGGCTTGCGAGTTCTGGGAAAGCGCCAAGCGGCAAGCCAATCTGACGCTCTTCTGCCCGGCCCGGCCGGACGGTCTGGACATTCGTCAGGATGCAGCTGTTCTTCGGCTGGCTGACGGCACCGTGTTGTCGGCTCGCCTCGTCGTCGGTGCGGATGGCCGAGATTCGTGGGTGCGTCAGGCTGCGGGGTTGGTCGCGACCAATACGCCGTATGGAGAAAAAGGCCTGGTGGCCAATTTTTCCACCGAAAACCCGCACAACAACACGGCATTCCAGTGGTTTCGTGATGATGGCGTGCTTGCCTATCTGCCGTTGCCTGGAAACCGAATTTCCATCGTCTGGTCAACGCCGGACGACCATGCCGATGAACTCTGTTCGTTGCCGGGCAATAGCCTTTGCGAGCGTGTTGCCGATGCGGGGCATTGTGTGCTCGGCGACTTGGGCCTGCTTACTGCGCCGGCGGCTTTCCCTTTGCGGCTGATGCGCGTACCCCAAACGGTAGCGCCACGCCTGGCGCTGGTTGGAGATGCAGCGCATGGCATTCACCCTTTGTCTGGCCATGGCATTAATCTTGGCTTCCAGGATGCCATGGTGCTGGCCAGTCAACTGGCGGAAACACAACCGTGGCACGATATCGGCCAGGTGCGTTTCCTGCAGCGCTATCAGCGTGCGCGGCGAGAGGAAACCGTGTTGATGCAGGCGACGACCGATAGTTTGCGTCGCTTGTTCAAGGAGTCGTCACCCGCTTTGCGTCCTTTGCGCAATTTCGGCATGAATATGGCGAATGGACTGCCGTTAATTAAAAATGCCTTGGTGCGGTACGCTCTCGGCGCTCTTTAGGAGATTACATGTTGAAAAAAATGCTGCCGATGGCCTTTTTAATGGCTTGCTGCCTGAATGTCGCTGCCGACGAGGCGGATATCCGCAAGATGATGGAAGCCAAGCTCGGTACCAAGGTGGAGAGCGTCACAAAGTCGGGTTACCTGGGACTGTACGAAGTCTTTGCGGATGGAAATATCGTTTATACGGATGAGAAAGGAACGGCCTTCATCGTCGGTCCGTTGATCGATGGCAAGACAATGAAGAATGTTACAGAAGAGCGCATGAAGAAGCTGACGGCAATCCGGTTTGGCGATTTGCCGCTCGATCGAGCCATCAAGCAGGTGCGTGGCGATGGCAAGCGTGTTCTGGCAACTTTCGAGGATCCTAACTGCGGCTACTGCAAGCGCCTGGCCAAGGAGTTGCAGAAGCTCGACAACATCACAATCTACACATTCCTGCTTCCCATTCTTTCCGAAGATTCAGTCAGGAAATCCAAACAGATCTGGTGTTCAGCTGATCGTGCCGGGACATGGAACGATTGGATGTTGGATGGCAAGGCTCCCTCCGGGCGCGAAGATTGCGACACATCTGCCGTTGCCAAAAATCAGGAATTTGGCCGCAAACTCAATATCAGCGGTACGCCAACCATGTTCTTTGCCAATGGCGAGCGGATTCCCGGGGCAATTCCGCTGGCTCGCATTGAGCAGAAGCTCAATCAGGCAAAGTAGCCATTTTCTTGATATTCAGGCGCACACACGGCGCCTATTGTGGTTAGTCCATTCAGAAGGCATGATTCCCGGATGGGCATAACCACCTCCGGGCAGATGATTGGCCGTGCGTTCGGACCGCGTGTCCGGCTGGTGTTGTTTTTTGTTTTCACCTGGCTCGGTATAGCACTTCTGTTGGTTTTTTTGCTTAATGAGGGGCGCTACGAGGCCGAGCGCAAGGCGCCGGCCGACGCCTTGGCTGTTTCCTCGTTGCTTGAGGCGCGCCTGGCGGCGACCATGCGGCGCCTTCAAGGCAACCTTGAGCATCTGGCGGCTTCGTTGCCGAAGGACTCATTCAATTTGGCTGCGGTCGGCACCTATCGTGATGCCATAGTTGGTGAATTGGGCCTTTTTTCAGGTCAGTTTCCTGAAGTAAGCGGTTTTCGGGTCATGGACTCCGCGGGAGGCCTGCTCTATGCCTTTGGCCTCGCCCAGCCGCCCATCGTGTTTTCTGATCTCAATGTCCAGTCAGGGGAAAAACGCAATTCCCTCTATTTTTCCGAGGTCATCGTCGAGAAACAGTCCGGGCGTTCGTTCCTGTTTGTTATTCAGTCGGTAAGCAATGCTCAGGGCGGCCGACTTGGATTCGTTGTGGCACAACTTGATCTGGATGTGCTGTCCAGGATATTCGAGACGATCAATCTGGGTTCGCAGGGCGTTGTCGCCATTTGGCGGGCCGATGATGGC
Organism: Gammaproteobacteria bacterium; assembly: GCA_018828385.1. Lineage (GTDB taxonomy): Bacteria > Pseudomonadota > Gammaproteobacteria > Burkholderiales > Rhodocyclaceae > Azonexus. Next base: position 436,117 of record JAHJVE010000008.1, read on the forward strand.
CGCGTCGTTCTACAGCGGCCTGCCCAACCGGCGCTGGTCAATCACGTGCTGGAGAACAATCCGTTGCAACGCAGGGTGCAGTCCGGCGAAATGCAGGGCACCATGCGTTTGCCAGGCATGCTGGATGGCGTCGAGCGCTTCTACGCATTCCAGCGTATCTCGGAATATCCCCTCTATGTTGCAAGTGGTCTGGCGGTTGTTGATTACCTGGCTGAATGGCGTCGGACGGCGGGTGTTGCGGCTATTTCCGCGCTGCTGCTTTTTTTGTCCCTGTCGCTGGTCCTGATTCGTTTGCTGCGGGCAGAATACGAGGAAGAGCATACTGCCAGGAAGTTGGCCGAGAGTGAGGCTCGCTACCGTCTGCTGGCTGAAAATAGCCACGACGTCATCTGGACGCTTGATATTCCGTCGCGCCGCTATACCTACGTCAGCGCTTCTGTCACCGATATGTCCGGCTATTTGCCGGAGGAGCTTGTTGGCCAGTCCATTGAGGCGCGCCTCACTCCGGAATCCGCGGCGCGTCTGGCACGAGAGATTGACCAGCGCTTGCGGCGGATTGCGGCCGGCGACAAGACTGCTGGTGTCGTGGTAAGCGAACTGGAGCAGGTGTGCAAGGATGGTGAGGTGATATCGACTGAGGTGGTTTCCAGCTATCTGCAGGATGCCGATGGCGTGGCGCACACCATTCTCGGGATTACTCGTAACGTCAGCGAGCGCAAGGCAGTGGAACTGGCGCTGCGCGAAACGAATCGGCAGTTGCATGCGCGGATCGAGGAAATCGGCCGCCTACAGGCGGCTTTGCAGGAGCTTGCTGTGCGCGACAGCCTGACTGGGATGTACAACCGGCGGTATCTCGATGAGACATTGGAGCGCGAGGTCTCCCGGGCGCGCCGCGAAGGTAATCCGCTGTCGCTGGTCATGCTTGATATCGACCATTTCAAACGGGTTAACGACACCTATGGTCATCAGGTCGGCGACGAGGCTTTGCGCATGCTGGCCAATACCTTGCTGGCCGATATTCGAACGGAAGATGTGGCCTGCCGCTACGGTGGGGAGGAGTTCCTTATCCTGTTGCCCAACATGCCGCTAGAGACCGCCATGCAGCGGGCCGAGGCTTGGCGGGAGGCGATTGAAGGGCTGTCCGTCACCCTCGGGAATTTTCCTATCACCTTTACCATTTCCCTTGGGGTGGCCGCCTATCCCGAGCATGGGAAGACGCCGGACGACCTGACGCGTTGCGTCGATCAGGCGCTTTATCGCGCCAAGCACGGAGGCCGCAACCAGATTTGCGTGTTTTCCGCCTGATCTGACGGCGCCTGGCTTCAGGCTGGGATGACGGCTGGAGCCGTCCCAAGCATTCCACTTTTTACCACTCTGGCATGCCGTGCCCCGGGGGTGTTTTTGATTCGTATCAACTCCTTATAAGTCACTTTAAGAGTCAATCTTCTTGTATTGATTTTTAAGGAAAAATTTTCCAAAAATCTGTCTTTGAAATCCTTCGTAAGTCCTTGTTGCATAAGAAAAAATTCCCAATTTCTCGCTTGACTGTGTGGTGGTGTTGTTCTAAAGTGGGAAAACGTGTTGAAAAGTGGGTAAACGGGGAGCGAGACGAGGGATGTTTGAAGGCGCTGCAGCACTCAGTCTGGATGCGAAGGGACGGCTTGCCATACCGGCAAGGCACCGTGACGCCCTGCTCGCGGCCAGCGAGGGTTCGCTGGTCCTGACGGCGCATCCGCATCGTTGCCTGTTGCTTTACCCGTCTCCGGCCTGGCAGCCGATCCGCGAACAGATCCTCAAGGCATCCAGCCTCGATCCACGTTCGGCATCCATCAAGCGCGTACTGGTCGGCAATGCGCGTACCGAGGAGCCGGACTCTGCCGGCCGCATCCTCATTGCTCCGGAACTGCGCGAATACGCCCAGTTTCAGAAGACGGTCTATCTGGTTGGTATGGGTTCCCATTTCGAAATCTGGAGCGAGGCCGGGTGGAAGCAGCAAAACGATCTGGCGGCCGATGCGCTGTCCGGTGATTTGCCGCCGGGCTTCGGAGACCTTGTCCTGTGACCGGCGGTGCCGCCCATGTGACGGTACTGCTCGAAGAGGCGGTGGATGCGCTGGCGATCAAAGCCGACGGCATCTACGTTGACGCAACCTTCGGGCGCGGTGGTCATAGCCGCCGAATTCTTTCCGAGCTGAATGAAAAAGGCCGCCTGGTGGCGGTTGACCGTGACCCGCAGGCGATTGCGGCGGGTGCGGCTATTGACGATCCGCGGTTTTTGCTCGTGCACCGTGCTTTCGGCGAACTGGCTGAGGCGGCGGACGAGGCGGGGGTAAGTGAGGTTGATGGGGTTTTGTTTGATGTGGGGGTGTCGTCGCCGCAAATCGACGACGGGGAGCGCGGCTTCAGCTTTCGCTACGACGCGCCGCTCGACATGCGTATGGATACGACGCAGGGCGAGACGGCAGCCGAGTGGCTGGCGCGGGCCGAGATACGAGACATAACGGAGGTCATTAGAAATTATGGCGAAGAACGGTTTGCTTTCCAGATTGCAAAGAAGGTTGTGGCTGCTCGGGTCGAACAACCTATTGTCACAACAGGTCAGTTCGCGGCCCTCGTACGCGAGACCGTGCGCACCCGTGAGCCAGGGCAGGACCCGGCGACGCGCAGCTTTCAAGCTTTACGGATTCATATCAATCAAGAGCTCCGCCAGCTGGAGGTAGCACTGCCGCAGGCGCTCGGCTTGTTGAGGCCGGGTGGCCGACTGGTGGTGATTTCCTTCCACTCGCTGGAAGACCGTATCGTCAAGAACTTCATGCGCAATGAATCGATTGCCGACGACTTGCCGAAGGGCTTGCCGCTGCGCGCCGATCAGCTGCCGAAGCCGAAGCTGCGCCTGATCGGCAAGCCGGTGAAGCCGTCGGTGGCGGAAATCGGGGCGAATCCGCGGGCGCGCAGTGCCGTCATGCGGGTGGCTGAGAAGCTCTAATGCTGCGTCTCAACATGATCCTTCTCATGGTCGTCGTCATTTGCGCGCTCGGTGTGGTGACCTCCCAGCACCGCGCACGCAAGCTGTTCCAGTCGCTCGAGAGCGAGCAGGAACGGGCGCGCCAGCTCGATGTCGAATACGGACAGTTGCAACTGGAAATGTCGACCTGGGCCAATCATCCGCGTATCGAGAAGATTGCCCGTGAGCGCCTGCGCATGGTGACGCCGAGTTCGGCTGTGCCGAAAGGGACGCCCTGATGGTCGTGCGTCGACGTCCGCAACGCGGTCACCGCTTTACCGAAAGTCCTGTCTTGCAGCTGGCCTTACAGGGCTGGCGCTCACGCACGGTCGGGCTGCTTTTGATGGCAGCCTTTTTGGCTTTGGTGGCGCGCGGTTTTTACCTGCAGGTCATCAACAACGACTTTTTGCAGCAGAAGGGCGATTCGCGCTACCTGCGCGATATCCAGATTTCCGCTTCGCGCGGCAAGATCGTCGATCGCAACGGCGACATGCTGGCGGTATCCACCCCGATGCAGACGATCTGGGCGATTCCGGCCGATGCGCGGACGATGAGTGGCGAACAGAAACGCCAGTTGGCCGGCCTGCTCGACATGAAGGTCCGGGAGCTGGACGGCAAGATCGCCTCGGAAAAGACCTTCGCCTTCGTCAAGCGCCAGGTTTCGCCGGAGACGGCGGATCGTATTGCCGCCCTTAAGTTTCCCGGTGTGCATCAGGAGCGAGAGTACCGCCGCTTTTATCCGACTGGGGACATGACGGCGCACGTCGTCGGTTTCACCGGGGTGGATGACAAGGGGCTGGAAGGCGTCGAGCTGGCGTTCCAGAACAGTTTGCTCGGTCGTCCGGGTAGTCGCACGGTGATTCGTGACCGGCGCGGCGCCATCGTCGAGGACGTCGGTGCGACCAAGCCGCCGCGCGACGGCAAGGATGTCCGCCTGGCCCTCGATTCGAAGATTCAGTACCTCGCTTTCAGTCAGCTCAAGGCGGCAGTCGAGGCCAACAAGGCCAAGGCCGGCGGCGCCATCGTCGTCGATGCGCGGACCGGCGAGATCCTGGCGCTGGCCAATTGGCCGACCTACAACCCGAACAACCGCGAGCGATTGTCCGGGGCGCAATTGCGCAATCGGGCGATTACCGACACGTTCGAGCCGGGGTCGGTGATGAAGCCGTTTACGGCGGCGCTGGCGCTGGAAAAAGGCAAGGTTCGTTTCGATACAGTCATCAATTGCGCACCGGGGCGCATCACCATCGGTGGCGCGACCATTTCCGATGCCCATGAGCATGGCGCCTTGACCGTCGCCGAGGTCATCCAGAAATCCTCGAATGTCGGAACAACCAAGATTGCCCTGGGCTTTGCGCCGAAGGAAATGTGGGAGATGTTCGATAGCCTCGGCTTCGGCCAGGCGCCGAATCTGGGCTTCCCGGGCGAGGTAAATGGCCGCCTGCGGCCGTGGAAGAACTGGCGGCCAATCGAGCAGGCGACGATGTCCTACGGCCACGGTATCGCCGTCAGTCTGGTCCAGTTGGCCCGCGCCTATACGGTATTTGCCCACGACGGCGAGCTCATGCCGCTGTCGCTGACCAGGATAGAGGACGCGCCGCCGCATGGCGTTCGCGTCTTCTCGCCGCAGACCATGCGCGAGTTGCGCATCATGCTCGAAATGGCCGTCCAGCCCGAAGGCACTGCACCCAAGGCGCGCGTTGCCGGCTATCGGGTCGGCGGCAAGACAGGCACCGCCTACAAAATCGAGGGCGGCGTTTATGCCCGCAAATATGTCGGCTCCTTCGTCGGCATCGCGCCGATCAGCGATCCACGCCTGGTCGTGGCGGTGATGATCGACGAGCCGACCGGTGGTGCTCACTATGGTGGTGACGTGGCCGGTCCGGCTTTCTCGCAGATCGTCGGCGGTGCCTTGCGCACCCTAGGCGTGCCGCCCGATGCGCCGATCCAGGTGGCCGATGCGGCGAGCGGGAAGGGCAAATTGTGAGCACCCCGCGCCAACTCCTCGACCGTCTGGAAGCCATGGGCGTGGTGCCGACCGGCGTGGCTGACGACAGCCGTCAGGTCCGGCCGGGCGATCTCTTCCTGGCCTATCCGGGCGATCAGGCCGATGGCCGCCGCTACATCGCCGACGCACTGGAGCGCGGGGCCGTCGCCGTCTTCTGGCAGCCCGGCGGCGATTTCGTTTTTGGCCAAAATTTCCGGTCGACCGTAGCAAACCTGCCGGTCGATGCCCTGCGTCCGCTGGCCGGCCCGCTCGCCCACGCCGTTTATGGCCATCCTAGCGAAGGGCTGTCGCTGATCGCCATCACCGGCACCAACGGCAAGACGACGATCAGCCAGTGCCTGGCCCGGGCCTTTGCCAAGCCCTGCGCGATCATCGGCACGCTCGGCGCCGGCTTCCCCGAGGCGATGACGGAAACCGGTTTCACGACGCCGGAAGCAACGACGCTCATGCGTTATCTGGCCAGTTTCCGGGCCGACGGCGCGGCCGCCTGTGCGCTGGAGGCCAGTTCGATCGGCATCGAAGAGGGTCGCATGAATGGCGCCCGCGTCGATGTTGCCGTGTTCACCAACATGACGCGCGATCACCTCGACTACCACGGCACGATGGAAGCCTACGCCGAGGCCAAGAAAAAGCTCTTCCATTGGCCGCGCCTGCGCACCGCGATCATCAATCTCGACGACGATTTCGGTCGCCTTTTGTCGCGAGAAACGACGGCCATGCGTGTCCTCGGCTACGCCATCGGCGAGCCGCGGCGCGACTATCTCGCGCTGGTGCGCGCCGAAAATCTCGTCGATACGCCCTTCGGCCAGCGTTTCAGCCTGGTCCTGCCAAACGGCCGGGCCATCGTCGATACCGGTCTGGTCGGTCGCTACAACATCTCCAACCTGCTCGCCATTGCCGCCGTGCTGCACGATGCCGGCGTGCAGGTCGCCGAAGTGGCGCGTCGCCTGTCCGAACTGACCCCGCCGCCGGGGCGCATGGAGCGCGTCGGCGGCCATGGCGAACCGCTAGTTGTCGTCGATTACTCGCACACCCCGGATGCGCTGGAAAATGCCCTGGCGGCGCTGCGCCCGGTGGCCACGTCGCGCGGCGGCAAGTTGTCCGTCGTCTTCGGTTGCGGCGGTGATCGCGATCCCGGTAAGCGCCCGCTGATGGGCGAAGTCGCCCAGCGCCTGGCCGACCGCATCCTGGTTACCAGCGACAATCCGCGCAGCGAGCAGACGCAGGCCATCATCGACGCCATCGTCGCCGGCATGACTCGGGCCGAAGGCGAGGTCGAGGTCGAAGCCGACCGTGCCGTCGCCATCCGCCGCGCCATCCTCGAAGCCGAGGTCAGCGACGTCGTCCTGCTGGCCGGCAAGGGGCATGAAACCTATCAGGAAATTTCCGGCGTCCGCCATCACTTTTCCGATGTCGAACAGGCCAGCGCAGCGCTCGCCTTGCGCCGTCCTGAAACCAAGGAGGTAGCGGCATGAAGTGGCTGCTCTCACAAGTCGCAGAGGCGACCGCTGGCCGTCTGATCGGCCCTGACGTAGACGTGACCGGCGTGTCGACCGATACGCGTACCGTCGCCGACGGCCAGTTGTTCATCGCCCTGAGCGGCGAACGTTTCGACGCCCATGATTTTCTCGACCAGGCCGTCGCGGCTGGCGCCGTCGCCCTGCTGGTTTCGAATGAAAGCAAGGTGCCGGCCGGCGTTTCGGCCGTTGTCGTCGACGACACCCGCCTCGCCCTCGGCCGTTTCGCCGCCGCCTGGCGCGCCCAGTTTACGCTGCCGGTGATTGCCGTGACCGGCTCCAACGGCAAGACGACGACCAAGGAAATGGTCGCCTCGATTCTCAAGGCCGCCTTCGGCGCTGCCGTACTGTCCACGCGCGGCAACCTCAACAACGACATCGGCCTGCCGTTGACCCTGCTCGGCCTGCGCCTCTCGCACCGCGCCGCGGTGATCGAGATGGGCATGAACCATCCCGGCGAAATCGCCTACCTGGCCCCGATCGGCGCGCCGACCGTGGCCCTCGTCACCAACGCCCAGCGCGCCCACCTTGAAGGCATGGGTGACATGGATGAAGTGGCGCGCGAAAAGGGCAGCATCTTCGCTGGGCTGCGCCCCAACGGTGTCGCCGTGATCAACGCCGACGACACCTACGCCGAAGTCTGGCGCGGCATGGCCGGTCAGCACACGGTGCGTACTTTCGCCATCGACCACGCCGCCGATGTGCGTGGCGCTGTCCGTCAGCATGGCCTCGAGATCACCATCGAACTAAGCGCGCCGGAAGGTCAGGCCGCGATCACCTTGCGCATCCCCGGTCGTCACAACGCCCGCAACGCCGTTGCCGCCGCCGCTGCCTGCCTGGCAGCCGGCGTGCCGATGGCGGCCGTGGCTGCCGGACTGGAGGCCTTTTCCGGCGTCAAGGGCCGTCTGCAACGGCGGACCGGTAAAAACGGCGCCGAGATCCTCGACGACACCTACAACGCCAACCCGGATTCGGTGCGCGCCGGTATCGACGTGCTCGCCGCGACCATCGGCCGCAAGCTCCTGGTCCTCGGCGACATGGGCGAAATCGGCGAGGCCAGCGGCCAGTACCACGACGAGATCGGCGGCTACGCCAAGAGCCAGGGCATCGACCGGCTGTTCGCGCTCGGCGATGTGGCGCAACTGGCCGTCCGCAATTTTGGCGAAGGCGCCCGCCATTTCTGCAATGTCGACAAGCTGATTGCTGCGGTCGACAAGGAATTGGGCCCGGAAACCACGGTGCTGGTGAAGGGGTCGCGCTTCATGAAAATGGAAAGGGTGGCCGACGCGCTGGCTGCCCCCGAGGAGAAACACTGATGCTGCTGGCCCTGACCCAATGGCTCGCCCAGGACGTTCGTTTTTTCAACGTCTTCAACTACATCACGCTGCGTACCGTGCTGGCGGCGATGACTGCGCTGCTCATTTCCTTCGCCGCCGGCCCCGCCGTTATCCGCTGGCTGGCCGCCAAGAAGATCGGTCAGGCGGTGCGCAATGACGGGCCGCAAACCCACCTCGTCAAATCCGGCACGCCGACCATGGGCGGCGTCCTGATCCTCATTTCCATTGGCCTCACCACACTGCTCTGGGGCGACCTCAGCAACAAGTATGTGTGGACCGTGCTCATCGTCACGCTCGGCTTCGGCATCGTCGGCTGGTACGACGACTGGAAGAAGGTGGTTTACCGCGACCCGAAGGGGCTGTCGGCCGGCTGGAAATATTTCTGGCAATCGGTGCTCGGCCTCGGCGCCGCGCTGTTCCTCGCCTACTCGGCCAAGTCCGGCGCCCAGACGCAATTGATCGTCCCCTTCTTCAAGACCATTGCCTATCCGCTCGGCATCGTCGGTTTCATCACGCTGACCTATTTCGTGATTGTCGGCACCAGCAACGCGGTCAATCTGACCGACGGCCTCGACGGCCTCGCCATCATGCCGACCGTCATGATCGCCGGCGCCTTCGCCATCTTCGCTTACGTCACCGGCCACGCCGGGCTTTCCAAGTACCTGCTCATCCCCTACGTGCCGGGGGCGGGCGAGTTGTGCATCCTGCTCGGCGCCATCGCCGGGGCCGGGCTTGGCTTTCTGTGGTTCAACGCCTATCCGGCCGAAGTCTTCATGGGCGACGTTGGCGCCCTGTCGCTCGGCGCGGCGCTCGGTACCGTCGCCGTCATCCTGCGTCAGGAAATCGTCCTGCTCATCATGGGTGGCGTGTTCGTCGTCGAAACCCTGTCGGTCATGCTCCAGGTCAGCTACTTCAAATACACCAAGAAAAAATTCGGCGAGGGCCGCCGCATCCTGCGCATGGCACCGCTGCACCACCACTTTGAACAATCGGGCTGGAAGGAGACGCAGGTTGTCGTCCGCTTCTGGATCATCACCATCATGCTCGTGCTGGTCGGGCTGTCTTCGTTGAAGTTGCGCTAGAACATGGAACTTCGCGGCAAACGCGTTCTGGTTGTCGGGCTCGGTGAGTCCGGACTGGCGATGGCCAAATGGCTGCATCGCCAGGGCGCGTTGGTCCGCGTCGCCGATTCGCGCGACAACCCGCCGAACGTCGAAGCCCTGCAACGCGTTGCGCCGGGCGCCGAACTGATCGCCGGGCCGTTTGCCGAGGCGCCGTTTGCCGCCGCTGACCTCGTCGCGCTGTCGCCGGGGGTTCCGAAGGCCACACCGGTGATTGCTACGGTCAACCGGAAAATAGTGTCAGAAATCGAATTGTTCGCCGCCGGGTTGCGCGAGCAGGCGCCGGGCTCGCAGATCATCGCCATCACCGGCAGCAACGGCAAGACCACCACCACGGCGCTGACTGCCCATCTGCTCAACGGTGCCGGCGTGCCGGCCATCGCCTGCGGCAACATCTCGCCATCGGCCCTCGATGCGCTCATGGATGCGCAGGACGCCGGCGCTTTGCCGAAGGTCTGGGTCGTCGAACTGTCCAGCTTCCAACTCGAAACGACCCATCATCTGAACGCTGAAGCCGCTACCGTGCTCAACGTTTCGGAAGATCACCTCGACCGTTATGACGGCAGCCTGGCCAATTACGCCGCCGCCAAGTCGCGCGTCTTCCAGGGCAAGGGCGTCATGGTCCTCAACCGAGACGACGACTGGTCGATGGCCAACGGCCGTTGCGGCCGGACGATGGTAACTTTCGGCCTGAACGCCGCGCCGCGGGGCGTCGATTACGGCTTTGCCGACGACGCCATCTGGCGCGGCAAGGAAAAGCTCGTCGCACTGGCCGACCTCAAGCTGTCCGGCTTGCATAATGCCGCCAATGCGATGGCTGCGCTGGCCCTGTGCGAGGCCATCGGCGTCGCGCCGGCTGGTCTGATCGAAGTGCTCAAGTCTTTCGCCGGCCTGCCGCACCGGGTCGAAACGGTGGCTGAAATCGGCGGCGTGCTCTACGTCGATGACTCCAAGGGTACCAATGTTGGTGCCACCCTGGCAGCAATCGAAGGCATGGGCCGCAAGGTCGCCATCGTCCTGGGCGGCGATGGCAAGGGGCAGGACTTCTTGCCTCTCAAGCCCGCTCTCGAAAAACACGGCCGCGCCGTGGCGTTGATCGGCCGCGATGCCGCCGCCATCGGCATGGCCCTCGACGGCAGCGGCGTGCCGACCCGTATCCTCGGCGACATGGAAGCGGCCGTCCAATGGCTGGCCGGCCACGCTCAAGCCGGCGATTGCGTGCTGCTTTCACCGGCCTGCGCCAGCCTCGACATGTACAAGAATTACGCCCATCGCGCCCAAGCTTTCATCGATGCCGTGAAGGGGCTGTCAGCATGATGATCGGCGCCCTCGATTCGCCCCGCCGGCAAGTTGCCGAGATCGACTACGCGCTGCTGTGGAGCGTCTTGATCCTGCTCTTTTCCGGCCTGGTCATGGTCTATTCGGCCTCCATCGCCATCGCCGAGGGTGGCCGATTCACCGGTCATCAGCCGGCCTATTACCTGGTGCGCCACGGTATTTTCCTGTGCATCGGGCTGGTCGCTGCCGCTGTCACGTTCCAGGTGCCGCTGTCGCTGTGGCAGAAAAATGCACCCTACCTGTTCATGATCGGCGTCGCCCTGCTGGCGCTCGTGCTGATCCCCGGCATCGGCCGCGACGTCAATGGCGCCCGCCGCTGGCTGTCGCTTGGTTTCGCCAATCTGCAGCCGTCCGAACTCATGAAGATGTTCGCCGTGCTCTACGCCGCCGACTACACGGTGCGCAAGATCAACGTCATGCATGACCTCAAGCAGGCTTTCCTGCCGATGTTCGGCGCCATGGCCATCGTCGGCATGTTGCTGTTGAAGGAGCCGGATTTTGGCGCTCTCGTCGTCATCATCTCCATCGCCATGGGCATCCTCTTCCTCGGCGGCCTCAAGGCGCGGCTGTTCGCCCTGCTCATCGTCGGCCTGCTCATCGCTTTCGCGATCATGATCATCGTCTCGCCCTACCGGCGCGACCGGGTGTTCGGCTTCATGGACCCGTGGGCCGATGCCTACGGCCGGGGCTACCAGCTCTCGCATTCGCTGATCGCCTTCGGTCGCGGCGAACTGTTCGGTGTCGGTCTTGGTGCCAGCGTCGAAAAACTGTTCTACCTGCCGGAAGCGCACACCGACTTCCTGCTCGCCGTGATCGCCGAAGAGTTGGGTTTCTTCGGCGTCGTGGCGATCATCGCCCTGTTCGCCCTGCTCGTGCAGCGCGCCTTCGCCATCGGCCGTCAGGCAGTCCAGCTCGACCGCCTCTACCCGGCGCTCGTCGCCATGGGCATGGGCATCTGGTTCGGCGTCCAGTCCTTCATCAACATGGGCGTGAACATGGGCCTGCTGCCGACCAAGGGCCTTACCTTGCCGCTCATGAGTTTTGGCGGCTCGGGGGTGCTCGCCAACTGCGTGGCGCTGGCGATTCTCTTGCGGGTTGACTGGGAAAATCGCCAATTGATGCGCGGAGGCAAGCTATGACGAAGCCGTTTATGCGTTCGCATCAATTGGCGATTTCGTCGCAGGCTAACCCGGCGAAGCCGGTGTTAAGCGCGCAGCGCGGCCGTAGACAAAACATCCTCCTTTCGCGCGGAGGCAAGCTATGAGCAAGACCATCATGATCATGGCCGGCGGTACCGGCGGCCACATCTTCCCGGCCCTGGCCGTCGCCCATTCGATGCGCGATGCCGGCTGGCGGGTTGTCTGGCTCGGCAATCCGGATGGCATGGAAGCACGCCTCGTGCCGCAGCACGGTTTCGAGATGGTCAATCTGAAATTCGCCGCCCTGCGCGGCAAGGGCATCCTGCGCAAGCTGCTGCTGCCGGTCAATCTGCTCAAGGGCTTCTGGCAGGCGCAGAAGGCCATTCGCCAGATTCAGCCCAACGTCGTGCTCGGCATGGGCGGTTACATCACCTTCCCGGGCGGCATGATGGCCGCTCTGCTCGGCAAGCCGCTGGTTGTCCATGAACAGAATTCGGTGGCCGGGCTGGCCAATCGGGTGCTGGCCAGGGTGGCAGACCGCATCGTGACCGGCTTTCCCAACGTGTTGAACAAAGGCGTCTGGGCCGGCAATCCGGTACGTCCGGAAATCGCCAAAATCGCCCCGCCGGCCGAACGTTTTGCCGAACGCAGCGGCGCCTTGCGCCTGCTGGTCATCGGTGGCAGCCTCGGCGCCCAGGCGCTCAACGAGATGGTGCCCAAGGGCATGGCCCTGCTCGGCGCCAGCGATCAGCCGCAGATCGTCCATCAGGCCGGCGAGAAGCATATCGAGGGGCTCAAGGCCAATTACGCTGCGGTCGGCGTCCAGGCCCATTGCGTGCCCTTCATCGAAGACATGGCGGGCGCCTACGAATGGGCCGATCTGGTCATCTGCCGGGCTGGTGCCTTGACCGTGGCCGAGCTGGCGGCGACCGGCGTGGCGAGCATTCTCGTGCCTTTCCCGCATGCGGTTGACGACCACCAGACCGGCAACGCCAAGTTCCTGGTCCATGCCGGTGGCGCCTTCCTGTTGCCGCAAGACGAATTGACGCCGGAATCGATTGCGCTGATCCGCAACTATTCCCGCGGTCAACTGCTGGAAATGGCCGAAAAAGCCCGCAGTCTGGCCAAGCCCGATGCCACCGAAGAAGTGGCGACTATCTGTGCAGAGAGCGCGAAATGAAACATAAAGTCAAACACATCCACTTCGTCGGCGTCGGCGGTTCGGGCATGAGCGGCATCGCCGAAGTGCTGGTCCACCTCGACTACACCGTGAGCGGTTCCGATCTGGCGGCCAGCGCGACGACGCGCCGCCTCGAAGGCGAAGGCGTCAAGGTCATGCTCGGCCACGCCGCCGAAAACATTACCGGGGCCGATGCCGTCGTCACCTCGACTGCCGTCAAGGCCGACAACCCGGAAGTCGTTGCCGCCCGCGAAAAGAAGATTCCGGTCGTGCCGCGTGCCCAGATGCTGGCCGAACTGATGCGCCTCAAGCATGGCATCGCCATCGCCGGGACGCATGGCAAGACGACGACGACCAGCCTGGTTGCCAGCATCCTGGCCGAAGGCGGCGTCGATCCGACCTTCGTCATCGGCGGTCGGCTCAATGCGGCGGGGGCCAATGCCCGCCTCGGGAGCGGCGATTTCCTCGTCGCCGAGGCCGACGAGTCGGATGCCTCCTTCCTCTTCCTGTCGCCAGTCATTTCGGTCGTCACCAACATCGACGCCGACCACATGGAAACCTACGGCCATGACTTCGAGCGTCTGAAGTCGGCCTTCGTCGAGTTTCTCAATCGCCTGCCGTTCTACGGCGTGGCCGTGCTTTGCGGCGACGATGCCAATGTTCGCGACATCATGCCGCGCGTGCCGAAGCAGATCATCACCTACGGTCTGTCGCCGGAGAACAATTTCTACGCCGAGAACATCGTCGCCGAGGATGGCCGGATGCGCTTCGATTGCGTGCGCGTCAATGGCACCACCTCGCGTCTGGCCATCACGCTCAACACGCCGGGCATGCACAATGTGCTGAATGCCCTGGCGGCCATTGCCGTGGCCACCGAAGTGCAGGTTTCCGATGCTGCCATCGTCAAGGCTCTGGCCGAGTTCAAGGGCGTCGGCCGGCGTTTCCAGCGTTATGGCGAAGTGGCCTTGCCGGCTGGTGGCAGTTTCACGCTGGTCGACGACTACGGCCACCACCCGGTCGAAATGGCCGCGACGCTGGCCGCCGCCCGTGGCGCCTTCCCCGGCCGCCGTCTGGTGCTGGCTTTCCAGCCGCACCGTTACACGCGGACGCGCGATTGCTTCGAGGACTTCGTCAAGGTGCTGAGCACGGTCGACGCGCTGTTGCTGGCTGAAATCTACGCCGCCGGCGAAGCGCCCATCGTCGCTGCCGACGGCCGTTCGCTGGCCCGTGCCCTGCGCGTCGGCGGCAAGGTCGAGCCGGTTTTTGTCGAAGACATCGCGGCCATGCCGCAAACGATCATGGATGTCGCCCGCGCTGGCGACGTGGTGTTGTGCATGGGCGCCGGCTCGATTGGTGCCGTTCCCGGCAAAGTGGCGGGGCAGCAATGAACTCCTACGGTCAACCGGAAAAAATGCCCAAAATTGAAATGCAGTCTGGAGCAAAGCATGTCTGAATTCGGCAAAGTCGCCGTCCTGTTTGGTGGAACCTCCGCCGAACGTGAAGTTTCGTTGAACAGCGGTTCGCGCGTGCTGGCCGCGTTGCAAGGGCAGGGCATTGACGCCCACGCCTTTGACCCGGCGTCGCAACCGCTCGACGCGCTGAAAGGCTACGACCGCGCCTTCATCGCGCTGCATGGCCGGCACGGCGAAGACGGCACGATTCAGGGCGCGCTGGAAGTCATGCACATTCCCTACACCGGCTCCGGCGTGCTCGCCTCGGCGCTGGCCATGGACAAGTTCCGCACCAAACTGATGTGGCAGGCGGCCGGCTTGGCCATTCCCGAATACGCGCTGCTCAATGCCGATTCCGACTTCGCCGAGGTCGAGGAAGAGCTCGGCTTGCCGCTCTTCGTCAAGCCGGCGCATGAAGGTTCGTCGATCGGCATCACCAAGGTCAAGGAGCGCGGCGCGCTCAAGGCGGCCTACGAAGCAGCGGCCAAACTCGACCCGCTGGTCATCGCCGAAAAGGGCGTCATGGGCGGTGAATACACGGTCGGCATCATCGGCGACGAAGCGATGCCGATCATCAAGATCGAGCCGGCCACCGAGTGGTACGACTACGAAGCCAAGTACAACCGCGACGACACCAAGTACCTCTGCCCGTGCGGCCTGCCGGAAGCCAAGGAAATGGAAATCCGCAAGGGCGCGCTCGAAGCTTTCCGCGTCCTTGGCGGCCGTGGTTGGGGCCGCGTCGATTTCCTGATGGACGAGGACGGCAAGCATTACTTCCTCGAAGTTAATACCGCACCCGGCATGACCGACCATTCGCTGGTGCCGATGGCCGCCCGCGTTTCCGGCCTCGAATATCCGGCACTGGTGCGCCGTGTCCTTGAACTTGCGACAAACGACTGAGCCAATGAATGTGGAACAAACCGCACCTGCTCAACGCCATCGCCGATCTGCTCACGCTGGTTGCGGCTGCGGCGTTGCTGGCCGCCGGCGCGGTCTGGCTGGTGCGTGTGCCGTCGTTGCCGGTCAGGCAGGTGGTCTTTGCCGAAGCCTTGGCGCACACCAAGCGCGGCGAAGTGGAGCAGGTCTTGCCGGGTTCGCTGACCGGCAATTTCTTCAGCCTCAATCTGCAGCAAGTGCGCGGCGCGCTGGAGAAACTGCCCTGGGCGCGCAAGGTCGAAGTGCGTCGCCAGTGGCCGGATCGTCTGGAGATCAGGATCGAGGAACACAAGCCCGTGGCGCGCTGGGGCGAGGGGCGCGGCGAATTGGTCAACAGCTACGGCGAAGTGTTCATCGCCGCCCTGCCGGACAGCGAGGCGAGCAGCCTGCCCTTGCTGGTCGGGCCGCAGGGTACGGCGCAGGATGTGCTCAAGCATTACAGCGAGTTTGTCGGCTCCTTTGCAGCGGTCGGCGAGAAGCCGGTGCAGCTCACGCTGTCGCCGCGTCTGGCCTGGCAGCTCAAGCTGGACAACGGCATGTTGGTCGATATCGGTCGGGAACAGCAGAAAGCGCCGGTCGGCGTTCGCCTGCAGCGGTTCCTGGAAATTTATCCAGAAACGGTCGCCCGGCAGGCGATCCGGCCGACGGTGGTGGATTTGCGGTATCCGAATGGTTTCGCCATGCGCGTTGCTGGCGAGGGGAAGGGAAAGTAAGACTATGAGCAGGGACAACAAGGATCTGGTGGTGGGGCTGGACATCGGGACGTCGAAGATCGTCGCGCTGGTCGCCGAGATCAACCAGGAAGGCAATCTCAACGTCATCGGCATGGGTTCGCAGGATTCGCGCGGCCTCAAGAAGGGGGTCGTGGTCAACATCGAGGACACCGTGCACACCATCAGCCGGGTGGTGCAGGAAGTCGAACTGATGGCCGACTGCAAGGTGAGCAACGTGTACACCGGCATCGCCGGCAGCCACATCAAGAGCTTCAACTCGAACGGTATGGTGGCGATCAAGGACAAGGAAGTCACCCAGGCGGACGTCGAGCGCGTCATCGAAACCGCCAAGGCCATGCCGATCCCGGCCGATCAGGAAATCCTGCACATTCTCACGCAGGAATTCGTCATCGATGGCCAGGACGGCATCCGCGAGCCCATAGGCATGAGCGGCATGCGCCTGGAAGTGAAGACGCACATCGTCACCGGCGCCGTTTCGGCCGCCCAGAACATCGTCAAATGCGTTCGGCGCTGCGGCCTGGAGGTCAATGACCTCGTGCTGCAGCCGCTGGCTTCGAGCTACGCCGTGCTCTCCGAGGACGAGAAGGATCTCGGCGTCTGCCTGATCGACATCGGCGGCGGTACGACCGACATCGCCGTGTGGACGCAGGGCGCCATCCGTCACACCTCGGTCATCCCCATCGCCGGCGACCAGGTTACCAACGACATCGCCATGGCGCTGCGCACGCCGACCCGGGAAGCCGAAGACATCAAGTGCAAGTACGGTTGCGCCCTGTCGCAACTGGCAGATGCCGCCGAGAACATGGAAGTCGCCGGCGTCGATGACAGGCCGAGCCGCAAGCTGAGCCGTCGCGCCCTGGCCGACGTCATCCAGCCGCGTGTCGAGGAGCTCTACGAGCTTATCCAGAACGAGTTGCGTCGGGCCGGTTTCGAGGAAGTGCTGTCTTCCGGCATCGTCCTGACTGGTGGCGCCAGCGTCATGCCCGGCATGGTCGAACTGGGCGAGGAAATCTTCCACATGCCGGTACGCCTCGGCAACCCGAAATACACCGGCAGCCTGGCCGACGTCGTGCAAAGCCCGCGTTTCTCGACGGCTTTCGGTCTGCTGCTCGAAGCCCAGGCCCAGCGCAAGCGCGGCCAGAAGATCCAGGAAAAGCAGGGCTTCAAGGACGTCTTTGACGGCATGAAGTCATGGTTTGCCAAGAATTTTTGATTTGTTACTGAACAGTTTTTTCAGAGGAGGTAGTCATGTTTGAAATTATCGAGAAAGACGAAGATGCCGGTACCATCATCAAGGTATTCGGCGTGGGTGGTGCCGGTGGCAATGCCATCGAGCACATGATTCGCGAAGGCGTCAGCGGCGTTGAATTCATCGCCGCCAACACCGATGCCCAGGCGCTCAGCCGCAATGCCGCATCGAGCAAACTGTCGCTCGGCAAGACCGGCCTCGGTGCCGGTGCCAAGCCGGAAGCCGGCCAGGCCGCCGCCGATGCACACCGCGACGAAATTCGCGCTTCGCTGGAAGGCGCTCACATGGCCTTCATCACGGCCGGCATGGGCGGTGGCACCGGCACCGGTGCGGCGCCGGTCGTCGCCGAAATTGCCCGCGAAATGGGTATCCTGACCGTTGGCGTGGTCACCAAGCCGTTCAGCTTCGAAGGCAACAAGCGGATGAAGTCGGCCGAAGCCGGCATCGCCGAATTCTCCAAGCATGTCGATTCGCTGATCGTCATCCTCAACGACAAGCTCATGGAAGTCATGGGCGACGACGCCGATGTCGACGATTGCTTCCGCGCGGCTGACGACGTGCTGAAAAATGCCGTTGGCGGTATCGCCGAAATCATTACCTATCCGGGTCTGGTCAACGTCGACTTCGAAGACGTCCGCACCGTCATGGGTGAAATGGGCCGCGCCATGATGGGCTCCTCGGCTGCTGCCGGCGTCGATCGCGCTCGCATCGCCGCCGAGCAGGCCGTTGCTTCGCCGCTGCTCGAAGGCATCAATCTGTCCGGCGCCCGTGGCGTGCTGGTCAACATCACCGCCTCGAAGGGCGGCCTCAAGATGAAGGAAGTCAACGAAGTGATGAATACCGTCAAGGCCTTTGCGGCCGAAGACGCTCACATCATTTTCGGCGCCGTCTATGACGAGCTGATGGGCGACGCCCTGCGCGTCACCGTCGTCGCCACCGGCCTCGGCCAGGCGGCCGCCGTCCGCGCCCGCCAGCCGGAAGTGTTTACCCAGCCGGTCCTGGTTCAGGCTACAGGGACCAGCGATGCAGTGGCTTTCGGCTCCACCCCGGATTATTCGCATCTGGACGTGCCGGCGGTCTTGCGCGGACGCGGTCAGCGCGGCGGCAGTAACGTCACCGTCGAGGCTCTGGCCAACAGCGGCGTTGATCGTTACGACATTCCGGCTTTCCTGCGCAAGCAGGCGGATTGATGTAACACCAACTCTCTCTGAAAAAAGGGTGGTGACGGCTTGTGCTACAATCCGTCACCTTCCCCAATCATTCAAGCACTTAGCATGCTCAAGCAACGCACGTTGAAGACTGTCATCCGCGCCTCCGGCGTCGGCCTCCACGGCGGAGTCAAGGTCAACATGACCCTACGCCCGGCTGCCCCGGATACCGGCATCGTTTTCCGTCGCGTCGACCTTCCCGAGCCGCTCGATATTCCCGCCAAGGCTTTCATGGTCGGCGATACGCGCATGTGCTCCTGTCTCGAAAAGGACGGGGTCAAGGTTGGAACCATCGAACACCTCATGTCGGCTCTGGCCGGCCTCGGCATCGACAATGCCTGGATTGACCTGGATGCGCCCGAAGTGCCCATCCTCGACGGGTCGGCTGCTCCCTTCGTTTTCCTGATCCAGTCGGCTGGTATCGAGGAACAGAATGCTGCCAAGAAATTCATTCGCGTCACCAAACCCATCGAAGTTCGCGATGGTGACAAGTGGGCGCGTTTCGAGCCTTACGACGGTTATCGTCTGACTTTCTCCATCGTTTTCAATCATCCGGCCATCGACAAGTCGGCCCAGAAGGCCGAGATCGATTTTGCCGAACAATCCTATACCCGCGAAGTCTCGCGCGCCCGGACCTTCGGTTTCATGCAGGAAGTCGAATACCTGCGTGAAAACGGCCTCGCCCTCGGCGGCGGCCTGGAAAACGCCATCGTGCTCGACGAATTCCGCGTCCTCAACCAGGATGGCCTGCGTTACGGCGACGAGTTCGTCAAACACAAGATTCTCGACGCCATCGGCGATCTCTATCTGCTTGGTCATCCGCTACTTGCCGCCTATTCGTCGCACAAGGGCGGCCACGCCATGAACAACCAACTGGCCCGCACGCTGCTCGAACAGCAGGACTGTTGGGAAATTGCGACCTTCGAGCAAGCGGAGTACGCACCGAGTGGTGTAACGCGCTGGCTCGCCCAGGCGGCGTAAGCTGAAATGTGGCTGCTGCGCCTGCTGGCGGCCATCCTGGTAATCGGCATTGGCGTCAGCCTGCTGATCTACACATTCACCGGCAATCGCTATTACCTGGGCTTGAGTGGCCGCCTGCTCAAATACGGGATTCTTTTCGCGCTGCTCGTGTTCGCCCTCATGTTCATTGAGCGTCTGGCGATTCTTCCCGTTTAGCGGCGCGCTTCAGCAGGTTGTCGAGGGCATTCCGGAGCGGTCCCTCGGGCAGGCTTTCAGCCGTTGTCTGCAGTGTGCAAAAAGCGTTGGCGGACAGCGGTTTTTGCGTCGAACTGATTGTTTGAGAAGGAATTTGGCGGGGTTGAACTTTCACCTCGATGCCGCTACACTCCGTGCCTCCTTTTGATAATTCGTTGCTAAGGCGCTGACTTAACTGGCGAATCTTGGCTGCGACTGCGCCGTTATCGGCGTGGATAATGATTGTCCCCAACTTGTAATTGGCAACGTGAGCGGAGTGGCGTAGCCCGGTCGGGGCGACCGCTTCGAAGCGTCGTGAAAGCTTGAGCAACAGCCGTGCATGGGCCATCACCCGGCCGGCGGCGGCGTCTTTGTCGAGGTAGTGCTCAGGCCCGTTATACATGGGAGTTTCCGTGCAGATTATTCTGGTTTCACGCCACCTGAAGGCCGCGCGAACGATCACTATTATGCCTCGGCATCTGGCCGTGGCGTTGTTTGCCTTCCTGGTGCTGGTGTTTTCGACCTCGGCATTGTTCTCCTGGCTGTCGGTTCACCTGCGCCTGCCGTTGGTTGAAGATCTGATGCTCTCCCTGCAGCAACAAGAGACCAGGAAGACGCGGGCTTATCTGGAAAACAATCTACAGCTCATGGCAACACGTCTTGGCGAGTTGCAGGGCCGGGTGCTTCAGCTCGACTCGCTGGGCGAGCGGGTCTCCGGCCTGGCCGGGGTCAAACGCGAGAAGGCGCCGGAGGCTGCAAAGCCCGGGCAAGGCGGCCCTTACCTGGCGGCCCCCCTATCCTCCGACGAATTGCAGCAGGAGATCGATCGCCTGGCTGGTGATGTCGAGCAGCACAACGACGATCTTGCTTTCCTCGAGTTCAAGTTGCTCGAGAAACGGGTCAAGGATCGTCTGTTGCCAACCACTTTGCCGGTCAAGGATGCCGTGCTGGGCTCTCCTTTCGGTCCTCGCATTGACCCGATCGCCGGTCTGCGCGCCCGGCATGATGGCCTCGATTTTGCTGCCGAAGCAGGGGCGCCCGTGGTCGCTGCTGCTGACGGCGTGGTGCTCGTCGCCGCCACACATCCGGAATTCGGCAACATGATCGATATCGATCATGGCGATGGGCTGATCTCGCGTTATGCCCACCTGTCGCGTCTTGACGTTCTGCCTGGCATGCTGGTCAGGCGAGGCGACAACATCGGGGCGGTTGGTTCGACCGGCCGGTCGACCGGGCCGCATCTGCATTTTGAGGTACGTATGCTGGGCATTGCCCAGAATCCGGCCCATTTCCTCAAGCAGGGCGATGAGTACGCGCTGGTCAAGCGCCGTTAAGCTGCGACGATTCCACTTGATTTAGGTCGTCATCGTCGGGTCATGGGGGCGTGTTAGAATCGCTGCTTTGCCGCACTGCGCAAACCCTATCCCTTCGCGATGATATCCGGACTACTCAAAAAAATTTTCGGCAGCCGCAACGATCGGCTGATCAAACAATACGCCCAGACGGTCAAGCGCATCAATGCGCTTGAGCCTGCCTTGCAGGCTCTTAGTGACGAGGCTTTGCGTGCCAAAACGGATGAATTCCGTCAGCGCCACGCCAATGGCGAATCGCTCGACGCGCTCTTGCCCGAGGCTTTTGCAGTAGTTCGCGAAGCCGGTGTGCGGGCACTGGGCATGCGTCACTTCGATGTCCAGATGATCGGCGGCATGGTTCTGCACGACGGCAAGATCGCCGAAATGCGGACCGGCGAAGGCAAGACGTTGGTCGGTACATTGCCGGCCTATCTCAATGCCATTTCCGGCAAAGGGGTTCATGTCATCACGGTCAACGATTATCTGGCCACGCGCGACTCCGACTGGATGGGGCGTTTGCACCGTTTTCTCGGGTTGACCGTCGGCGTCAATCTGTCGCAGATGGATCACGAGGCCAAGCAGGCAGCCTACGCCGCCGACATTACCTACGGCACGAATAACGAATTCGGCTTCGACTACCTGCGTGACAACATGGTCTACACGGCCGGTGAGCGCGTGCAGAGGACCTTGAACTTCGCCATCGTCGACGAAGTGGACTCGATCCTGATCGACGAAGCGCGCACTCCGTTGATCATTTCCGGCCAGGCCGAAGACCACACCGATCTCTACCTGCGCATGAAGGACGTCGTTCCCAATCTGACGCGGGCGATGGAAGAGACGGACGAGGGCGATTACTGGGTGGACGAGAAGGGGCATCAGGTTCACCTCTCCGAAACCGGTTACGAGCATGCCGAGCAGTTGCTCGCCGAGCATGGGCTGCTGGCCGAGGGCACCAGCCTTTACGATGCCGCCAACATCACGCTGATGCACCATCTGAATGCCGCGCTGCGCGGCATGACGCTGTTCCACAAGGACCAGCATTACGTTGTGCAGAACGGCGAAGTCATCATCGTTGACGAATTTACCGGTCGTCTGATGGTTGGGCGTCGCTGGTCCGATGGTCTGCATCAGGCCGTTGAAGCCAAGGAAGGCGTGAAGATCCAGGCCGAGAACCAGACGTTGGCCTCGATTACCTTCCAGAACTACTTCCGGATGTACGAAAAGCTGGCCGGCATGACCGGCACGGCCGATACCGAAGCTTACGAATTCCACCAGATCTACGGCCTGGAAACGGTCGTTATCCCGACCCATCGTCCGATGGTCCGCAAGGACATGAACGACCTGGTCTACAAGACCGCCGACGAAAAGCACGCCGCGATCATCGCCGACATCAAGGATTGCTCGAAGCGCGGCCAGCCGGTGCTGGTCGGTACGACCTCGATCGAGGCTTCGGAACTGCTCTCCGGCTTGCTCGACAAGGAAAAGCTGGCGCATCAGGTCCTCAATGCCAAGCAGCACGCCCGCGAAGCCGAAATCGTCGTTCAGGCCGGTCGGCCGGGGATGGTGACCATCGCTACCAACATGGCCGGTCGCGGTACCGACATCGTGCTCGGCGGCAATGTCGAGAAGCAACTGGCTGCCATTCGCGACGACGAGTCGCTGCCCGTGGCCGAACGCGAACAGAAGGCTGCCGCGATGAAGGCCGAGTGGCAGGAGGTGCACAATGCCGTGCTGGCCGCCGGTGGTCTGCACATCATCGGCTCCGAGCGTCACGAGTCGCGTCGTATCGACAACCAGTTGCGCGGCCGCGCCGGTCGTCAAGGCGACGCCGGTTCTTCGCGTTTCTATCTGTCGCTGGATGACCCGTTGTTGCGCATCTTTGCCGGCGAGCGCCTGCGCGCCATTATGGACAAGCTGAAAATGCCGGAAGGCGAAGCGATCGAGCATCCGCTCGTCACCCGCTCGCTTGAATCCGCCCAGCGCAAGGTTGAGGCCCGCAATTTCGATATCCGCAAGCAATTGCTCGAATACGACGACGTCTCCAACGACCAACGCAAGGTGATCTACCAGCAGCGCAACGAACTGCTGGAAACGGACGATATTTCCGAAACCATCACCGCCATGCGCCAGAGCGTCATCGCCGATGTCTTCCGCACCTATGTGCCGGCCGAGTCGGTCGAAGAGCAGTGGGACATGGAAGGCCTCGAGCGCGCCCTGGCCACCGATTTGCTGATCAATGCACCGGTTGCCCAGTGGTTCAAGGACGAGCCGACGCTGTCCGACGACGAAATCCTCGAGCGCATCACCAAGGAGGCTGACGAGGTCTATCGGGCCAAGGTCGACCTGGTCGGTGCCGAGAATTTCCAGCAGTTCGAACGCAACGTCATGCTGCAGAGCCTGGATTCGCACTGGCGGGAACATCTGGCGGCACTCGACCACCTGCGTCAGGGCATCCATTTGCGCGGCTATGCCCAGAAGAACCCGAAGCAGGAATACAAGCGCGAAGCCTTCGAACTGTTCGAAGGTCTGCTCGACCAGGTGCGCAAGGAAGTGACCCGCATTGTGTTCACCGTGCAGATTCGTTCGCCGGAAGATGTCGAGGAAACCGCCCCGCACACCGATGTGCAGAACGTCCAGTACCAGCATGCCGGCTTTGACGAGGCGCTTGGCGACGGCGATGAGGCGCCGCCACAACAGCCGGCCGATAGCGGGCCGAAGGTTGGGCGAAACGATCCCTGCCCCTGCGGTTCAGGCAAGAAATACAAGCACTGCCACGGAAAACTGAGCTAGTCGTTAGTTATTGGTCGTTAGCAGTTAGCACCATAAGGAGGCCAGCCATTCGCTGGCCTCTATCCTATCAACTTGATCCTGGATCCTTTCATGCCAGTCAATTACGCTACCCCCGCCGCGGATCAACTCTTTCCGGTTGCCGGGGTTCGTCTCGGTGTCGCCGAGGCCGAAATCCGCAAGAAAAATCGCCGTGACCTGATGCTCGTGGCGCTTGATGCCGGTTGCAGCGTCGCCGGCGTCTTTACGCAAAACCGTTTCTGCGCCGCACCGGTGCAGATTTGCCGCAAGCACCTGGCGGCCGGTAATGAAATCCGCGCCTTGGTCGTCAATACTGGCATCGCTAACGCCGGGACCGGCGAGCCGGGGCGTCTGGCGGCGCAGGAAACCTGCGAAGCAGTCGGCGAATTGCTCGGTATTTCGGCCGGGCAGGTGCTGCCTTTCTCGACCGGTGTCATTCTCGAGCTTTTGCCGGTGGACCGGATCAGGGCCGGCTTGCCGGCGGTGTTCGCCGACCTCAAGGCCGACAACTGGCATGCTGCGGCGCATGGCATCATGACCACCGATACGGTCGCCAAGGCCGCGTCGCGGATTGTTACGGTCAACGGGAAAAAAGTGACAATTTCGGGCGTCTCCAAGGGCGCCGGCATGATCAAGCCGAACATGGCGACCATGCTGGGCTTCCTCGCCACCGACGCCGGCATCGCCCAGCCCCTGCTCGACAAGCTGGTCAAGGAAGCGGCCGATGCCTCGTTCAACTGCATCACCGTCGATGGCGATACGTCGACCAACGATTCCTACGTGATGGTCGCCACCGGCCAGTCCGGCGCCAGCTTCGCGGCTGAAAGCGATGCCGGCTGGGCCGAGGTCAAGGCGGCGATCATCGCCGTCTCGGTCGAACTGGCCCAGGCCATCGTGCGTGACGGCGAGGGCGCGACCAAGTTCATCACCGTGGCCGTGCAGGGTGGCAAGGATATCGAAGAATGTCGCAAGGTCGGCTACGCCATCGGCCACTCGCCGCTGGTCAAGACGGCCTTCTTCGCCTCCGACCCCAATCTCGGCCGCATTCTGGCGGCCGTCGGCTACGCCGGCATCGCCGACCTCGACGTCGATGGCGTCAAGGTCTGGCTTGATGACGTTCTGGTTGCCGAACAGGGTGGCCGGGCGGCGGCCTACAAGGAAGAGGACGGCGCCCGCGTCATGGAGCAGGCTGAAATCACGGTGCGTGTCGACCTCGGTCGCGGCGCAGCGAAGGCCAATGTTTATACCTGCGATTTCTCCTACGATTACGTGAAAATCAACGCTGACTACCGCAGCTGATTCCTTTTCGGAATCGAAACAAAATGACCGAAATCCGCCGCGACCTGGCCCGCAATACGCTGGCCATTCTCTGCATCCTCGGGCTCATTGGCCTGTCGCTCTGGGTCTTGCTGCCGTTCCTGGCGGCGACGGTCTGGGCGGTGATGATCGTGGTCGCCACCTGGCCGCTGTTCAGGTCGCTGGAAGTGCGGTTGGGCAATCGGCGCGGCCCGGCGGTGGCGATCATGTCGCTGGCCATGTTGCTGCTCCTGGTGCTGCCGTTATGGTTGGCTATCGACACCATTTTTGACCATTCCGAGCAGTTGACCGTAGCAGGCAAATCGTTTGCTGCCAATGGTCTTCCTCAGCCGCCAACCTGGGTCAAAACGGTCCCGCTGGTTGGTGAGCGCATTGCTGCAGGGTGGGCGCAGCTCGATGCGGCGGGAACGACGGGGATTGTTGCCAAAATTACGCCCTATGCCGCCGATACGGGTAAGTGGGTACTCGCTCAGGTGGGCGATGTCGGAGGCATGCTGATCCAGTTTCTGCTGGTCGTGACGATAGCCGCCATTCTCTACTCCGGCGGCGAAGCCGGGGCGCGCCTGGCGCGGCGTTTTGGCCGCCGGCTGGCCGGCGAGCGTGGCGAGAATTCGATCATCCTGGCCGGTCAGGCGATTCGTGGCGTGGCGCTCGGTGTTGGGGTTACCGCCATCGTCCAGACCGTACTCGGCGGTCTTGGCCTGGCCGTCGCCGGGGTGCCGTTTGCTTCGCTGCTTTCGGCCGTCATGCTCATGCTGTGCATCGCCCAGATCGGGCCGATGCTGATCATGCTGCCGGCAGTCGGCTGGATGTATTGGATGGGCGATACCGGCTGGGCGACGGCCTTGCTGGTGTGGAGCGTGATCGTCGGCAGCCTCGACAACTTTCTCCGGCCGATGTTGATCAAGCGGGGCGCCGATCTGCCGTTGCTGCTGATTTTTGCCGGCGTCATCGGCGGCATGCTGAGTTTCGGCCTGATCGGCATCTTTGTCGGCCCGGTCGTGCTGGCCGTGACCTACACGTTGACCCTGGCCTGGATCGAGGATGCGCTCGGCAAGGACGAGCCTGAACTTCCGCCCGAGCCGCAGCCGTCAGAGCTTCCTGAGCCGGATCATCCGGAACCAGCCGCCAGCCAGGGCTGACTGGTCGTGCTCCAGCATCAGGCTGGGCGCTTCACTGAGCAATTCTTCAAAAACCACATCAAGCCGCGTCGCCACCCGGCGTACCAGCGGGTTGATCAGCCGGCGCAGAACGGCCGGTTGTCCCCGGCGCAAAAACTTGTCGAACACGAGGACCTGTCCGCCGGGTTTCAGTACCCGCTCGATTTCCGCGAAGCAATGGGCCGGTTGCGGCACAACGGCCAGGATCAGGTGTAGCACGGCGCTGTCGAACGAGGCATCGGCAAACGGCAGGCGCTGGGCATCGCCCTGCACCGGCACGAAATTGACGTGGCCGGCCCGGGGCAGGGCGCGACGGAGCATGGCCTGGTTCAGGTCGAGGCCGACGTAATGGTGTTGCGGCGGCAGATGCGGCAAGTCGAGTCCGGTGCCGACGCCGGCCAGCAGAACCTTTCCGGCCTCCTTCGGCAGCGCCGACAGGCTGCGCGCCCGGGCGGCATGCGTGGCCCGGGCAATCGCCGCGTCGTAGAACGGCGCGATCAGCGTGTAGCTGTGTTTCAGACTCAAAACAGGCTCAATGCAGGGCGCGCGGGCTGGCCAGGACGAATTCGGGAATCACCGCCTCGAAATGCGTGCCGTCCTCGGCCACCATCTGGTAAGTGCCCTTCATCGTGCCGATTGCCGTCGTCAGCGACGAGCCGCTGGTGTATTGAAAACTTTCGCCCGGGTGCAGCAGTGGTTGCTTGCCGACGACGCCGAGGCCGCGCACTTCCTGCACTTCGTTGTTGCCATCGGTGATGATCCAGTGCCGGGAAACCAGTTGGGCCGCTACCTTGCCGATATTCTTGATGGTGATCGTGTAGGCAAAGATGTAGCGGTGATTTTCCGGGTCGGACTGTTCCGGGATGAACTGCGGCATGGGACGAATTTCGATTTGGTACTTGTCGGTGTCGGGCATGTGATAATTTCGTCTATCTGTTTTTGTTCAGGGAAACATCATGTCAGCTAAAGATTACGTCATTGCGCCGAGCATTCTGTCTGCCAATTTTGCCAAGTTGGGCGAAGAAGTGGCCAACGTCATTGCCTCGGGCGCCGACTGGATTCACTTCGACGTGATGGACAACCACTATGTTCCCAACCTGACCATCGGGCCGCTGGTGTGCGAGGCGATTCGCCCGTGCACCATGGCGCCGATCGATGTGCATCTCATGGTCAAGCCGGTAGATCGCATCATCCCCGATTTTGCCAAAGCCGGGGCCAATATCATCACCTTCCATCCGGAAGCCTCGGAACACGTCGATCGCAGCCTGTCGCTTATCCGCGATGCCGGCTGTCAGGGCGGGCTGGTCTTCAACCCGGCGACGCCGCTGGATTACATGGATTACGTCCTCGACAAGATCGACGTCATCCTGCTCATGAGCGTGAACCCCGGCTTCGGCGGCCAAAAGTTCATTCCCGGTACGCTGGCCAAGGCGAAACAGGCACGGGCCAAGCTCGACGCCTATGAAAAGGAGAGCGGCCGGCGCATTCGCCTCGAAATCGACGGCGGCGTAAACACCGCCAACATCGCCGAAATCGCCCGTGCCGGTGTCGATGCCTTCGTCGCCGGTTCAGCTGTTTACGGCGCCGGCAAGGACAGCGACCCGCATCGTTACGATACGATCATCGGCGCGCTGCGCAGCGAACTGGCCAAAGTCTGATGCACTTCCACTCTGTCACTTTTGATCTAGACGGTACGCTGCTCGACACCATTGCCGACCTGTCCGAAGCTTGCCGCCTGATGCTAGCCGAAGTCGGCGCCCCGCCACGCACGCAGGCCGAAGTGCACAGCTTTGTCGGCAAGGGCATGGCGGTCCTCGTCGAGCGTTGCCTGACCCACGAGCAGCCGCCGACGGACGAGACGCTGCACGCCGCCATCGAGTCCTTCAAGCGGCACTATTCCACGGTCAACGGGAAATTTTGCCAAATTTACGAAGGTGTTATCCCCGGCCTGGATGCGTGGAAGGCCAGCGGCCTCAAGATGGGTGTCGTCACCAACAAGCCCGGCATGTTCACCGAGCAACTGCTCGACCGCATGGGACTGGCCGACTATTTCGACGTGGTGGTTTCGGGCGATACGACCGCCCATAAGAAGCCGCACCCCGAACCCATCCTGCACGCCTGCCGCCTGTTCAACGTCCGGCCCGACCGCAATCTGCACATCGGCGACTCGGAAAACGACATCCTGTCGGCCCGTGCTGCCGGGTCGCCGACCTTCTGCGTGCCCTACGGTTACAACGAAGGCAAGCCCGTGGACAGCGCCGATTGCGATGCGCTAGTATCGAGCCTCCTTGTTGCCTACCAACAAGCCCTCACTTTTCAAGACCTCAAACACAAATGACGACTCTGCGAATCTGGAACGAATGGCAAGGTTGGCGTCGCTGGCGCCCCTGATCTCCTTTCGCGCGCCCTCGCGGCGCACCGCTCCAGACCGCAA
The DNA here is from genome assembly GCA_018828385.1 of Gammaproteobacteria bacterium. Lineage (GTDB taxonomy): Bacteria > Pseudomonadota > Gammaproteobacteria > Burkholderiales > Rhodocyclaceae > Azonexus. Next base: position 464,603 of record JAHJVE010000008.1, read on the forward strand.
CACCCTGTCATTTTCGAGGCTTCCCCATGACTGAAACCGAATTCAACGCGCTTGCCGCGCAAGGCTACAACCGTATTCCCGTTACGCTGGAAACGTTTGCCGACCTCGACACGCCGCTGTCGATCTACCTCAAGCTGGCCAATGCGCCTTACACCTACCTGCTCGAATCGGTGCAGGGCGGCGAGCGTTTCGGCCGCTACTCGATCATCGGCCTGGCCGCCTCGACGCGCATTGTCGTCAATGGCCACCAAGTCATGGTGCTGACCGGCAACCGCGTCGCCGAGCGCGAGGACGACACCAATCCGCTCGACTTCATCGGCAAGTTCATGGCGCGTTTCCGCGCTCCGCCCAGCACCGGCCTGCCGCGTTTCTGCGGCGGCCTGGTCGGCTGCTTCGGCTACGACACCATCCGCTACGTCGAAACCAAGCTGACGCGCACCCACAAGCCGGACGACATCGGCACGCCGGACATCGGCCTGTTGTTGTCCGAAGAAATTGCCGTCGTCGACAACCTGTCCGGCAAGCTCACGCTGATTGTCTACGCCGAACCCGGCTTTCCCGGCGCCTACCAGAAGGCGCGGGCGCGCTTGATGGAACTGCTCGCCAAGCTGCGCACCCCGGTCACCATCCCGGGCGAAAAACCGGTGCACTCGGAGGCGGCCGTCTCCACCTTCGGCGAAGCGGCCTTCAAGCAGGCCGTGCTCAAGGCCAAGGACTACATCACCGAAGGCGACGTCATGCAGGTCGTGCTGTCGCAGCGCATGACCAAGCCTTTCGCGGCCAGCCCGATGGCGCTCTACCGGGCGCTGCGCAGCCTCAACCCGTCGCCCTACATGTTCTACTTCGATTTCGAAGACTTCCATGTCGTCGGCGCCTCGCCGGAAATTCTCGTCCGCCTCGAAGGCGACCGCGTCACCGTCCGCCCGATTGCCGGCACCCGCAAACGCGGCGCCTCGCCGGAAGAGGATGCCGCACTGGCCGCCGAACTGCTGGCTGACGAAAAGGAACGCGCCGAACACACCCAACTGCTTGATCTCGGCCGCAACGACTGCGGTCGCGTCGCCAAGGTCGGCTCGGTCAAGCTCACCGAAAACATGATCGTCGAGCGCTACTCGCACGTCATGCACATCGTTTCCAACGTTGAAGGCCGCCTGCAACCGGGGCTCGATGCGCTCGACGTGCTGCGCGCCACCTTCCCGGCCGGCACCGTTTCCGGCGCGCCGAAAGTGCGGGCCATGGAAATCATCGACGAGCTGGAACCGGTCAAGCGCGGCATCTACGCCGGTGCCGTCGGCTATCTCGGCTTCCATGGCGACATGGACATCGCCATCGCCATTCGCACCGCCGTCGTCAAGAACAAGCAGCTTTATGTCCAGGCCGGTGCCGGCATCGTTGCCGATTCCGACCCGCATTCGGAATGGGAAGAAACCCGCAACAAGGCCCGCGCCGTTCTGCGCGCCGCCGAACTGGCCGAGCAGGGGCTGGATACGCGGGTCGATTGATTCCAGATTGTCCGCCGTGCCAAAAGAGCCGCCTCAAAACAGGCGGCTTTTTTGCGTCGACCGTAGGAGGCGCTTGGGGTGTCGGAATTCCGATGGTGGTTGCCGACGGGTGACGGAAATCCGCCGCTCTGTTCGGCTGCGCGCTAAAAAATACTTGATAAATCAGGCGTCTGTATTTTTGTGCTCGTCTCTTTTTTCTGGCACGCTAGCTGCGTAGTAGATGCCACCGGAGCCGGGCAACGGCTTCTTCCACACTAGGAGACGACATGAAACGACTTGCCATTGCTGCCGCACTCGCCACTGCCCTGAGCGCTGTTGCCACTTTCCCGGCTCACGCCCAGGAGTCTGCCACCCTGAAAAAGATCAAGGAAACCGGCAGCATCACGCTCGGTCATCGCGAATCGTCGATTCCGTTTTCCTATTACGACGACAAGCAACAGGTCATCGGCTACTCGCATGAACTGATGCTCAAGGTTGTCGACAGCATCAAGAGCGAACTCAAGCTGGCCAAGGTCGATACCCGCCTGATGCCGGTCACCTCGGCCAACCGCATCACGCTGATCCAGAACGGCACGGTCGACATCGAATGCGGCTCGACGACCAACAACCTCGAGCGCCAGAAGCAGGTCGGTTTCTCAACCACCATTTTCGTCATCGGCACCCGCCTGATGGCGAAAAAGGATTCCGGCATCAAGGACTTCGCCGATCTCGCCGGCAAGAACGTGGTGACCACCGCCGGCACCACCTCCGAGCGCCTGATCCGCAAGATGAACGAAGACAAGAAGATGGGCATGAAAGTCATTTCCGCCAAGGATCACGGCGAAGCCTTCCTGACCCTCGAAACCGGCCGCGCCGTTGCCTTCATGATGGACGACGCGCTGCTCTACGGCGAAATGGCCAAGGCCAGGAAGCCGGGCGACTGGATCGTCACCGGCGCCGCCCAGTCCAAGGAAGCCTACGGCTGCATGGTGCGCAAGGATGACCCGGCCTTCAAGAAGGTGGTCGATGCCGCACTGACCAAGGCGCTGACCTCGGGCGATGCCGAAAAAATCTACGCCAAGTGGTTCATGAACCCGATTCGGCCCAAGGGGCTGAACCTCAACATGCCGCTCTCGGATGAAATGAAGGCCGCCTTCAAGGCACCGAACGACAAGGCTTTCGAATAAGTCGCCCTAGCCCTCTCCCGTCTGCGGGGGAGGGGCAACAAAAATATCCTTGAGGAGACCATCATGGGTTACCAATGGAACTGGGGTGTATTTCTGCAGCCGAGCGCGAGCGGCGACGACACCTATCTGGGCTGGATGTTCACCGGCTTCAAAATGACCATCGCGCTGTCCTTGACCGCCTGGGTCCTCGCGCTGCTGCTCGGGGCGCTGATCGGCGTTCTGCGCACGGTGCCGAACAAGACGCTGGCCGGCATCGCTGGTGCTTATGTCGAGCTGTTCCGCAACGTGCCGCTGCTCGTCCAGCTCTTCATCTGGTATTTCGTGCTGCCCGAACTGTTGCCGGCCAGTATCGGCAATGCCTACAAGCAGTCCGATCCGGTGTTCCAGCAGTTCCTCGCCTCGATGGTCTGCCTCGGCCTGTTCACCAGCGCCCGCGTCGCCGAACAGGTGCGCGCCGGCATCAACTCGCTGCCCAAGGGGCAGAAGAACGCCGGTCTGGCCCTCGGTTTCACGCTGGCCCAGACCTACCGCTTCGTGATGTTGCCGATGGCCTTCCGCCTGGTTGTCCCGCCGCTGACCTCCGAATTCCTCAACATCTTCAAGAACTCCGCCGTCTGCTCCACCATCGGCCTCCTTGAACTTGCCGCCCAGGGCCGCCAGCTGGTCGATTACACGGCCCAGCCCTACGAGTCCTTCATTGCCGTGACGCTGTCCTACATCATCATCAACGTCATCGTGATGACCCTGATGCACAAGTTTGAAAAGCGCATCGCCGTCCCTGGCTACATCGGAGGCAAATAATGACTTACGAATTCGACTGGTCCTCCATCCCCGGCGCCTTGCCCTTCCTCTGGGACGGCATGAAGATTTCGCTGGTCATCACCGCCCAGGCGGTGGTCATCGGCATCGTCTGGGGCACCCTGCTGGCCATGATGCGCCTGTCGTCGATCAAGCCGCTGTCGTGGTTTGCCGCCGGCTACGTCAACCTGTTCCGCGCCGTGCCGCTGGTCATGGTGCTGCTCTGGTTCTTCCTGATCGTGCCCAGCTTCATCGAAACCCTGCTCGACTTCCCGCCGGGCACCGACCTGCGCCTGAGTTCGGCGATGATGGGCTTCGCGCTGTTCGAGTCGGCCTATTACTCGGAGATCATCCGCGCCGGCATCCAGAGCGTGCCAAAGGGACAGATCGCCGCCGCCTCGGCGCTCGGCATGAACTACGCCCAGGCCATGCGTCTCGTCGTGCTGCCGCAGGCCTTCCGCAACATGGTGCCGCTGCTCCTGACGCAGGCCATCATCCTCTTCCAGGATACCTCGCTGGTCTATGTCTCTGCCCTGGCCGACTTCTTCGGCGCCGCCTACAAGGTCGGCGACCGTGACGGCCGGCTGGTCGAACTGCTGCTCTTTGCAGGTGCCGTCTATTTCGTCATCTGCTTCTCCGCTTCGCAGATCGTGAAGCGCCTCCAGAAAAAATACCACCCGGCCTGATGGCCGCCAGGAGATTCCCATGATCAAGATTGCCAACGTCAGCAAGCATTACGGCAGCTTCCAGGTGCTCAAGGATTGCACCACCTCGGTCAGCAAGGGCGAGGTCATCGTTGTCTGCGGCCCGTCCGGCTCGGGCAAGTCGACGCTGATCAAGTGCGTCAATGGCCTTGAGCCCTTTCAGGCCGGCGACATCGTCGTCAACGGCATTTCGGTCGGCGACCCGAAGACCAACCTGTCCAAGCTGCGCGCCCAGGTCGGCATGGTCTTCCAGAACTTCGAACTATTCCCGCACATGAGCATCACCCAGAACCTGGCCATCGCCCAGGTCAAGGTCTTGAAGCGCAGCCAGGACGAGGCGATGGACAAGGGCCTCAAGCTGCTCGACCGCGTCGGCCTCAAGGCACAGGCCGACAAGTTCCCCGGCCAGTTGTCCGGCGGCCAGCAGCAGCGCGTGGCGATTGCCCGGGCGCTGGCCATGGACCCGATCTGCATGCTGTTCGACGAGCCGACCTCGGCGCTCGACCCGGAAATGGTCAACGAAGTGCTCGACGTGATGACCGAACTGGCCCAGGAAGGCATGACCATGATGTGCGTGACGCATGAAATGGGCTTCGCCAAGCGCGTCGCCAACCGGGTGATTTTCATGGATCAGGGCGCCATCGTCGAGGACGACAGCAAGGACGCCTTCTTCTCCAATCCGCGTTCTGAACGGGCGCAGCAGTTCCTCGCCAAGATCCTGCATCATTGATTGACCGGCTGGCGGTTGCGCCGCGGTCGACTGCGGCGCCAGGCGGGCAACTTACAATGACGTACTCAACCCTTTTCTGACCATGCCCGACGCCCACCAGCCCATCCCGATCGCCCTGACCAAGCCGCACCGCGTGCTCGGGGTGGCGGCTGTGATGGTCCTGATCCTGGCGACGGCCTTCATCGCTTACCGGGTTTCCGAGCGGCTGGGTTTTAGCCAGATGCGTGAGGCGGCCAGCCACCAGCTCGACATTCTGGCCGCCGCCATCGACAGCGAAGTGACGCGGCACGCCTCGATTCCCAGCGCCGTCGAACTCAATCCGGATGTGCTCGCTCTGCTGCGCGCCCCGGCCGAGCGCCAGGACGTGCTGCAGCCGCCGGCCAACCGTTTCCTGCAAAAGCTCAACGATCACCTCGGCGGGCCGGCCATTTTCGTGCTCGACACCAGCGGCCGGGTGGTCGCTTCGAGCGACTGGATCTTCTCCGACAACCTGCTCGGCGCCGATCTCTCCTATATGCCGCTGTTTCGCGGCGCCGTCGCCGGCACGCCGGGCCGGCACTACGCCGTCGACAACGTGCGCCAGGAGCCGGGCTATTTCTTTGCGCTGCCCATCCGCGACGAACTGCAGGACTGGAAAGTGATCGGCGTCGCCGTCGTCAAATCCAGCCTGCACGAACTCGAGCGGCGCTGGCTTGGCCAGGAGGCGCCGGCCCTCATCGTCGACGCCAACGGCATCGTGCTCCTCGCCTCGCCGCCCGAATGGCGCTACGCCACGCTGCAGCCGCAAAGCCCGGAAGTGCTGGCGCGCATCAGCCGGGAGCAGTTCGCCGGCCAGCCGCTCGGCGTCACCTCGCTCGACATCGCCATCGACGCCGCGCAGGAAGGCACGGTCGTCCGCCTGTCGCGGCAAATGACGACCGACCCCGGCCCGCTGCAGGGCGCCAAGTCCTACCTCGCCCTGAGCCGCCACCTGCCCGGCACGGCCTGGCGCATCGTCGTCTTTTCCCACCTGCGCCCGGTTTTTGTCCAGGCCTCGACGCATGCCGCGCTGGCCGCCGCGGCCATCGGCTGTTTCCTGCTCTGGCTGGCCTTCCTGAGTCAGCGCCGGCGTCTCGCCCGCGGTCGCGAGGAAGCCCGCGCCATGCTCGAACAGGCCAACCAGGAACTGGAACGCAAGGTCGAGGCACGCACCGCCGACCTCTCCGAAGCCGTCACCGGCCTGCAGCGCGAAGTCGCCGAACGCCAGCGCGCCGAGCAGACCCTGCGCGCCGCCCAGGACGAACTGGTCCAGGCCGCCAAGCTTGCCGTGCTCGGCCAGATGGCGACCGGCATCACCCACGAACTGTCGCAACCGCTCGGCGCCATCCGCACGCTGTCGGCCAACGCCGTCGAATTCATGCATCGCGGCGACCTCGCCACGGCCGAGAAGAATCTCGGCATCGTCGGCCAGCTGGCCGATCAGGCCGGCAGCATCATCACCCCGCTCAAGACCTTTGCCCGCAAGTCGCCGGCCGTCTCGGTGGCGGTCGATGTGGCGCAGGCGGTCGATGCCGCGCTGTTCCTGTTCGACGCCCGGCTGAAAAAGCTCAATGTCACGGTCAACCGGAATTTTGGGCCAAAATCAAAAGTCGCCTGGTGCGACCAGAACCGCCTGCAACAGGTGCTGGTCAATCTGATCGGCAATGCCATCGACGCCATGGCCGACGAGCCGGAACGCCGCCTGTGCTTCAGCGCCGACCGCGCCAGTTCCGGCCAGCTTGCCCTCGCCGTCAGCGACAGCGGCTTCGGCTTCACCGAAGAAGCGCTCGAACACCTCTTCGAACCCTTCTTCACCACCAAGCAGCCGGGCGAAGGCCTCGGCCTTGGCCTGACCATTTCGCGTGACATCCTGCGCGATTTCGGCGGCGATCTGCTGGCCGGCCCGGCGCCCGGCGGCGGCGCCCGTTTCGTCATCCTGCTGCCGGCCGTCCCGCCGGCTGCCTCATCGCCTGAAAAGGGGCAACCATGAAGCCCGAACTCTCCGTCCTGCTCGTCGAAGACGACGCCAATGTCCGCCTCGGTTGCGAGCAGGCCATGCAACTGGCCGGCATCAAGGTCGATGCCGTCGGCTCGGCCGAAGAGGCGCAGCGCCGCCTGCGCGCCGGCTACCCCGGCATCGTCATCACCGACATGCGCCTGCCCGGCATCGACGGCATGGCACTGCTGCGCTGGGTCGTCGAACTCGACGCCGACCTGCCGGTCATCATCATCACCGGCCACGGCGACGTCACCCTGGCCGTCGAAGCCATGCGCAGCGGTGCCTACGACTTTATGCAGAAGCCGTTCTCGACCAGTGATCTGGTCGACGTCGTCCGTCGGGCGCTGGAAAAGCGCGAACTCGTCCTCGAAGTCGACGCCCTGCGCCGCCGGCTCGACCATCGTGACAACCTCGAATCCCGCCTGATCGGCCGCTCGCCGCAAATGGCCAAGGTCCGCCAGTTGATCCTCGATGTGGCGAATGCTGCGGTCGACGTGCTGATCTTCGGCGAAACCGGCACCGGCAAGGAAATGGTCGCCCGCTGCCTGCACGACCTCAGTCATCCCGGCCAGCAGAACTACGTCGCGCTCAATTGCGGTGGCATGTCCGACAACCTGCTCGACAGCGAACTCTTCGGCCACGAGCCCGGCGCCTTCACCGGTGCCCAGAAGCGCCGCATCGGCAAGATCGAGTACGCCAGCGGCGGCACGCTCTTCCTCGACGAAGTCGAATCGATGCCGATGAACATGCAGATCAAACTGCTGCGGGTATTGCAGGAAAGGGTCATCGAACGGCTCGGCTCCAACCAGCAGATTCCCGTTTCCTGCCGCGTCATCGCCGCCAGCAAGGAAGACCTCAAGCTGCTCTCCGACCACGGCAAATTCCGCGCCGACCTCTACTACCGCCTCAACGTCGTGCGCATAGAACTCCCCCCGCTGCGCGAACGGCGCGAAGACATCCCGGCCCTCTACGACGAATTCCTGCTTCACGCCGCCAAACGCTACAACCGTCCGCCACCGCCGCTCACCTCCGAATACCTGCGCCGCCTCATGGCGCAAGACTGGCCGGGCAACATCCGCGAACTGCGCAACGCCGCCGACTGCCACGCCCTCGGCATCGGCCGCGACGCCATGGCCTCCGCCAGCGGCGCCGCCCAATCGCTGACCGAAGCCGTCGAAAACTACGAACGCGGCCTCGTCGCCGACGAATTCACCCGCCAGGAAGGCAACATCGCCCGCACCAGCGAAGCCCTCAAAATCGCCCGGACGACGCTGCACGACAAGCTGAAGAAATACGGGTTGATCTGAGCGGCGAATGCCGCCGAAACGGACCGGTCGCAAGATTTCAATTTTGGCCGTTTTTTACGTTTCACGTAGTAAACCCGGTTGACCGTGGCATCCCCGTTTGCCTAAACAAACTCATCCACATTCACCCCAAGCGTGCCGTTTTCCGCCTTGGCCGCCGGCTGAGCAGCCGTTGTGCTGCTCGCCTGAGCGGCCTGTTTTTCCTGAGCTCTGAGCTGCGCAATCTGCGCCTGTATTTGAGCGATTTGCGCCTGCAACAGCTTGATCTTTTCCGCGCTGTCGCCGGACGTATCCTTCTGGGCAGTCTTCAACTGCTTCTGCAAAGCCTGCAGCTGCTTTTCAAGCGCCGCAATCTGCGCGCTGTTTCCGCTCCCCGAGCTGGTGGAAGCTGAGATGCCGGTTGTATTCGAAACACTAGCAATCGATGTCATTTCAAGGCCTCATGCCGTTTGGTTTGGTAAACCAGTTATCGGCTTGAAGCAGTGCGATGCGTAGGGCGCAGAGGGTAAAACCAGGTAAAGATCGGAAGTGCCTTTGGCCTCCTCTTTCGTTGAAGCCTCACATCGCATTCGGTGCGGGAAGGGAAAGTGGTGCGAAGTCAGACCCGATAAACGAGCGCAATCCCATTTCAATTTTGGCCCTTTTTTCCGGTTGACCGTGGCATTCTGGATTGATCACAATGTTGTTCAAGGACCGTAAAAAGACTATATTAAGTCCTCTGTCACCCAAGGTAAAACCCATGCGCTACTCATCTCAAGTCAAGCCGATCAGCTACCTCAAGGCCAACGCCGCCGAGGTCCTGGCGCATTTGTCCGAACAGCGCGAGCCTTTGGTCATCACCCAAAACGGCGAAGCCAAGGCCGTGCTGCAGGATGTCGCCTCTTACGAAGAAACCCAGGAAACGCTTGCCCTGCTCAAGATTCTGGCGCTCGGCAATCAAGACGTCGAAGCCGGCCGGTTAAAGCCGGTCGCTGACGTGGTGGCCCGCCTGCGCAACAAGCGGGCAACTGCCTGATGCCCGGCAAGCCGCAACGCTACGAGGTTCTGCTGACTCGGGCGGCGGAACTGGACCTCGAGTCCATCCATGACTACATCGCCGAGTTCGACTGTCTGGCCAACGCCAACCACGTTCTCGACGAGTTGATGGAAGTCGTCGAAAGCCTGGCCCATTTCCCCGAGCGCGGCAGCTATCCCAAGGAGTTGGCGGCACTAGGCATCACGGAATACCGCCAGACCGCCTTCAAGCCGTACCGGGTTATCTACCGCGTGGTCGGCGGACAGGTCGTCATCTACCTGATCATCGATGGCCGTCGCGACATGCAGTCAGCGCTGGCCCGCAGGTTTTTTGGGGCTTGACTGGTACTGTCCGGCCTCAGAAACAAATGTAAGCGTGGTCTGAACCCATTTCTATTAGGCATACACAGTGACGCACGATTCGATAGAGCAACTGATTGACTTGCTCAACAAAGGAGAGTTGAGCGATCGCGTATTCGTGGCGGCCTTAACTGAAGTCGTCCACTTTGCGAAAGTTTGGATGGAAGAGCCAAAAGGTGGGATTGCTGGCGAGGGATCTTATGAGTTCTTTTTTATCACCAACGGATCACCGTTGTATGTCGCAGCCGTTCTGGACATGGTCAATGATCTACACGTATTTGTAAAAAACGATCACCGAGGTAAAGGGTACCTTACCAAAGCAATGCACGAAGGGGTTCTTCCTTGGTTGTACCAATCGGGAAGAAAAAAACAACGAGTTACATTCGAGGAAAGCAAGGTACTTGATTACTGCGTAAGAAATTGGGGCTTTTCCAAAACCGGAGACTTTGAAGCAAAAAAAGACCTCTCGATATATTCCAAGGTGCCGAAAATTACTTTAAACCATCAAGGATTATCTTGGGATGCTGTTGGGGAAATCCGGAGAAAAATGGATCGAGCAAAGCTCTATCTGCAAATGGTGCGTGAGCAGGTGCAAATGGCATACGGAGATTGTAACGAGTTATATATCGAAACAATTCAACAAGATATTGAATATATCCCGGGTGAAGTAGAGGAACTTATTGAAAAAAGTAATAGGGCTCAGCCCCCTATCCCGCTGTTGATCGATCAAGTGCGGAGCCTGAAATAATGAGCGAATTTCTCATCTACCGGAGCGAAGACGGCAAGACCCGGCTTTCCGTGGTGCTGGAAAACGAGAACCTCTGGCTGAGCCAGAAGCAGCTGACTGACCTCTTCGGCAAGGCCAAGGGTACGATCAGCGAGCACATCAAGCACATCTTTGAAGATGACGAACTGGTGGAAGATTCAGTTGTTCGGTTTTTCCGAACAACTGCCGCCGACGGCAAGAGCTACGAGGTTGCGCACTACAACCTCGACATGGTGCTGGCCGTCGGCTACCGCGTGCGCAGTCAGGCCGGGGTACGCTTTCGCCAATGGGCCAGTGCCCGGCTCAAGGAATTCATCATCAAGGGTTTCGCGCTCGACGACGAGCGCCTGAAGAACCCCGGCAAGGGCCGCGATTACTTCGACGAACTGACCCGCCGACTGCAAGATATTCGCACCAGCGAGCGGCGCTTCTACCAGAAGATCACTGATATTTACGCGACGAGCGTCGATTACGACCCGGCTGCCTCACTGACCCAGGACTTTTTTGCGACGGTGCAGAACAAGGTGCATTACGCCATTCATGGGCATACGGCGGCGGAGCTGATCGTCAAGCGCGCCGACAGCAGTTTGCCCAACATGGGCTTGAACACTTGGGATGGTGCGCGCATCCGCAAGAGCGATGCGAGCGTGGCAAAAAACTATCTGACGGAAGACGAGTTGCGTGCCCTGAATAACTTGGCGGAACAGTATCTGGTCTTTGCCGAGGGGCAGGCTGCACGCCGTGTCGCCATGACGATGCGGGACTGGATCACCAAGCTGGAAGGTTTCCTGACCTTGAACGACCGCGAAATCCTTCAGGATGCAGGGTCAGTCTCGGCACAGTTGGCAAAGACGCATGCCGAAGACGAGTTCTCGAAGTTTCGCGTTCTGGACGATGCGCGCTTTGAGTCTGATTTTGACAAGATGGTGAACGCGCTCCCCTCGGCCAAGGGAAAGAAGAGCTGAAGAGGCGAGATTGAATTTGTCGACGGCGACCGGATTTCGATTTTGGCCATTTTTTCGGGTTGACCGTGGGATTCTCTGTTCGGGTGCTTGATAGGCCTTTGGGCGATCTGGTGAGTGCTTTTGGTTTGCGCCCGGCGTCATCGCCGACCGCCGAGGCATTGCCTCAACCTTCGGCGCCGCACACCGAATTGCGGCCGGCTGCTTTGGCCTGGTAGAGGGCGCGATCGGCTGCGATGAACAGCTGGTCGAAATTCCATGCGGCGTCCGTAGCCTGAGCATCCTTCGCCGGCAGGCTGGCGACGCCGATACTGGCGGTACAGGTGGCGGTGATGTCTTCGGCAACGTCGATCCGCAGATTGGCGATGGCCTCGCGTAGCCACTCGGCGACGCGCTTGCCTTCTTCGTAGGGAGTGGCCGGCATGAGAATGGCGAATTCCTCTCCGCCAATGCGTGCCACGACGTCCGTGCCTTGGCGGAAGCGGCTGCGGCAAAGGTCGGCAATGGCGATCAGGACGCGGTCGCCGACGGGGTGTCCCCACTGGTCGTTGACGTTCTTGAAATGGTCGATGTCGAGGATCAGGAGGGAGAGCGGTTGGGCGAAGCGCGGGCCGCGCCGGCATTCCTTTTCGCCGGTCTCGATGAGCAGGCGGCGATTGGCCAGGCCGGTCAGGGCGTCGGTGGTGGCGAGCACTTGCAGGGCCGCATTCATGCGATCCAGTTCGGCGTTCTGCCGGGCGAGTTGTTGGTTGGCGGCGGCGAGTTCTTCTTCGCGGCGCTTGCGGTCATCGATGTTGAAGGTGACGCCGATGAAGCGTGTGCCGAGCCGTCCGCCGACGTCCATGATCTTGCCGTAGTTGGCATGCCAGACCCAATCGCCGTTGTGGGTGCGCAGGCGAAATTCGCAGCGGTACTGCCGGGTTTCTCCGGCCAGGTGGGCGGCAATCGCCTGTTTGACCAGCGGCTGGTCATCCGGGTGGACCAGGGCAAAGAGGTCGTCGATGTAGGCCAGGGATTCCTGCTTGTCGTACCCCAGATCGGAAAAAATCCGGGTGACTCGGTGTGTCACCTCGCCGGTCGTCAGGTTGTTTTCCCAAAGGTCCAACCCGCCGGCTTCTAGCGCCAGGTGCAAACGTTCGCGATAGAGGTCTTCGTCAGTCACGTGTCTGTCGCCAGTCTGAATAACCGATTATTCGTAGATGGCGCAGTATAGCCGAGCGGGAGTGGAGATCTCCAACGTGGCCGGTACGCCCGGGACGGGGCTAACCGTCCCGGGGTTTGGTGCTTAGAACCAGTACTGGTAACCCAGCGCCAGGCCGTAGGCCGAGTCACCCGGATTGACCGTGTAGTTGGCGGCCGCGCTGGTGCCCATCGGGACCAGGGCCGAGCCGGCGCTGTTGTCGTGGGCGGAGAAGACGCCGTAGATGGCGGATTGGGCGCCGATGGTTTCGACCCAGCCGATGGTGGCGACGCTGCCCTTGTTGTCGGGGTTGCTGTTCTCGGTCTTGCCTTCGCCGTAGGAGAGCAGCAGCTTGCCGGTGCCGGTCACGGCCGTGCGGCTACCGACCATCCATTCATGGCGCGTTGTCTTGAGGCCGGCATCCGGCGTCGTGACGGCATGGCCGTAGCCGGCCAGCAGCTTGGTTTTCATGATCTGGTAGCCGACGCCGATGAAGGCGTTTTCGGTGAGGGTGGTCGCGCTGCTGGCGTGGTCGTCGTTCTGGTAGGCGACGCTGACATCGAACGGGCCGTTTTCATATTTGACGGCGAGGGCGACGGCATCCGAGGACTTCCCTGTTTCGCCGCCCAGGGCGACCATGGCATTGGCGCTCAGGCCGAAGAATTTCGGGCTGGCATAGACCAGCGAGTTGTCGAAACGGGTGGCGCCGGTGCTGACGTTGCCGTCGGTCGTCGGCGAGCCGTAACCCTGTTCGTAGGCGTCGTAACTGATGATGGTGTTGTAGGCCGGCGAGTACTGGCGGCCGGCGGTCAGGCGTCCGAACTTGCCTTCGATGCCGGCGTAGGCCTGGCGACCGAGCAGGCGGCCGCCCTGGGCCAGCGTGCCTTTATTGAGGAAGATGCCGGCTTCCAGTTGGAAGATGCCACGCACGCCTTCGCTGACGTCGGCGCCGCCCTTGACGCCGAGGCGGGTGCCGTTCATGCCGCCGGATTCGAGCGACAGACGGTCGCCCTTGCCGCCGCCGCTGTTGTATTCGGTAAATACGTCGAGCTTGCCGTAAACGGTGACGTCGGCGTTGGCGCCGAGCGACGAGTTGGAGATAACCGGCGCCTTGCTGGCCGCTGCGGCGCGCGGCGCTTCCTTGGCCTGGGCTTCAAGCTGGGCGATGCGCTGCTGCATTTTTTGCATGGCGGCCTTCATGTCGTCCAGTTCGCCGGCCTGGGCGGGGGCGAAGGCCGAGCAGAGGCCGGCGGCGGTCATGGCGAGTACGAGTTTTTTCATGGTGCGTTCCTTGATTCGAGAAAAAGTGGGTCCCTGCCGGCATCGGCGATGCGGCATCGGTGTCTTGTCTGAAACGGGGGGAGCCGGGCGGGCCGCTCGGCCCGCCGCTGGCTTAGCTAGTCAAACTGCGCTGGCTCAGTATTCCCAGAAAATGCGCTGCAGTTCCTTGCTGTCGCTGGTCTTGGTCAGGGCGACGGCGGCCAGGACGCGGGCCTTCTGCGGGTTGAGGTCGTGGGCGACGACCCAGTCGTACTTGTCGTCCGGCTGCTCGGCATTGCGCAGCACGAAGCCGCCGGCATTGACGTGCGAGGAGCGGATGATGTGCACGCCGCTGGCCCGCAGTTCGCGCAGGGCGGGGACGACGCGGGCGGCAACCGAACCGTTGCCGGTGCCGGTGTGGATGATGGCCTTGGCACCCTTGGCGGCCAGCGCACGATAGGCGGTGTCGCTGACATTGCCGTGGCCGTAGGCGATTTCGACGGCGGGCAGGGTGTCGATGGTTTCGATGTCGAATTCCGAGTTGACCGTATGACGCTTGGCCGGCAGGCGGAACCAGTAGTTCTTGCCCTCGACGACCATGCCGAGCGCGCCCCACGGGCTCTTGAAGGCTTCGGTCTTGATGTTGATCATCTTGGAGACGTCGCGACCGCTGTTCAGCTCGTCGTTCATCGTCACCAGCACGCCCTTGCCGCGCGCATCCTGGCTGGCCGCGACGCTGACTGCGTTCGATAGATTGAGCATGCCGTCGGCCGACATGGCGGTGCCCGGCCGCATCGAGCCAACGACGACGATGGGCTTGTCGGTATGGATGACGAGGTTCAGGAAGTAGGCGGTTTCTTCGAGGGTGTCGGTGCCGTGGGTGATCACGATGCCGTCGACGTCGGCCTGCTTGGCCAGTACGGCGACGCGCTTGCCGAGGGTGAGCAGGTGCTCGTTGGTGAAGCTTTCGGAGGCGATCTGGAAGACCTGCTCGCCACGGACCTGGGCGACATCGGCAAGGGTCGGAATGCCGGCGATCAATTTGTCGACCGGCACCTTGGCGGCTTGATAGGTGGCACTCTTGGCCACATCGGCACCGGCTCCGGCGATGGTGCCGCCGGTCGCAAGGATGACGACATTGGGCTTGTCGGCGAAGGCGGGCAGCGCCTGGCAGAAGGCTACGGCGATCAGCGCGCAGCGGGCGAGGAAGCGGTTCATTGAATCTCCTTGTGTGTGCATTGAGGAAACCGGGGATTAGTTTCGCAATGGTTAATCAGCACGGGGCGTGCCAGATATTTGGGCGATGGCGGGTTTTTTAAGTGATTGATTTATTGGGGATCAGATTTCTGGTGCCCGGTGCGTTTGACGGAATGTCGAGGCTTGGCTGATGCGGGGCATCGGATTTTCGATAGGCAAGCCGCCGTTTCAGAAAATTTCAACCAGTTGCTTGACGATCAGCACGCTGACGACGCCGAGGAAAGCCTTGCGGATGAAGCCGGCGCCGTGTTTCAGCGCGAGGTGGGTACCGACGTAGGCGCCGGCCAGATTGCAGGCCGCCATGGTTAGGCCGACCGCCCACAGGATGGGGCCGTGGCTGGCGAAGAAGCCGATGGCCGAAA
Organism: Gammaproteobacteria bacterium; assembly: GCA_018828385.1. GTDB lineage: Bacteria > Pseudomonadota > Gammaproteobacteria > Burkholderiales > Rhodocyclaceae > Azonexus. The sequence continues at coordinate 479,985 of JAHJVE010000008.1, forward strand.
GGTTGGTGGCGAAATTGACGACCTTGGCGCTGGCCGAGGCGCGGATGAAGTCGAGGCCGAAGACGCGGACAAAGCCGAAAATCAGGAAGCTGCCGGTGCCCGGCCCGAAGAAGCCGTCGTAGAAGCCGATGACCAGCCCGAACAGGGCGCCGCGCCAGATGTCGCCGGGGCGCGCTTCGTGGGTTTCCTCCTGGCCGAGGTTCTTGCGCAGGAAGGTGTAGATGGCGACGGCGAGCATCATGACGACGACCAGCGGCCGCATCGCTTCGCGCGGAATCCAGGCGACCACGGCGGCGCCGAGCCAGGCGCCGAGCAGCGCGGCGGCCGTGGCCGGCAGCACCAACCGCCATGGAATGCGCACGGCGCGGGCGTAACTCCACAATGACGCGCCGGTGCCGGCGATGCTCGCCACCTTGTTGGTGCCGAACAGCGTCGGGATGGCGGTTTGCGGGAAGGCGGAGAGCAGGACCGGAATCTGGATCAGACCGCCACCGCCGACCACGGCGTCGACCATGCCGGCGAAGAAGGCGGCGGGAGCGAGGATGAACCAGTCGATAGTCATGGCGAACTCAAAAAAAGACCCGGTGCTGAGCACCGGGCCGTAAAAAAAGGTTCAGACCGAGGGGCGGCCGAACCTCAGAGGAGCGATGTCTCAGACGGCGACCGGCACGGTGTTCTCGCCGGCAACCGGCAGCGCAGAATCGACGTCGGCGAGGGATTCGTCGACCGGGTCGATGGCCTTTTCCCACTTGGCGACGACGGCGGTGGCGATGGCATTGCCGAGTACGTTGGTCGCCGTGCGCCCCATGTCGAGGAAATGGTCGATGCCGAGGATGAGCAGCAGGCCGGCCTCGGGCAGCCCGAACATCGGCAGCACGGCGGCGACGACGACGAGCGCGGAACGCGGCACGCCGGCGACCCCCTTGCTCGAGATCATGAGGACCAGCAGCATGGTGATCTGCGTTCCCAGGCTCAGTTCGATGCCGTAGGCCTGGCTGATGAACAGTGCAGCAAAGGCGCAATAGAGCATCGATCCGTCGAGGTTGAACGAATAGCCGAGCGGCAGGACGAAGCCGGTGATGCGGTCCTTGACGCCGAATTTCTCGAGTTGTTCCATGAGCTTGGGATAGGCCGATTCGCTGCTCGCCGTCGAGAAACCGAGCAGCATCGGGCTGCGCACCAGCTTGAGCAGGCGGAAAACTTCCTTGCCGAGCACGAAGTAGCCGGCGGCGATGATCAGCAACCACAACACGGCGAGGGCGATGTAGAAGCTGGCCAGCAGCTTGCCGAAGACGACCAGCATGCCCAGGCCCTGGGTCGTGATGATGCCGGCGACGGCGCCGAAAACGCCAATCGGGGCGAAGCGCATGACGTAGTCGGTGACCTTGAGCATGACGTGGACGATTTCTTCCATCGTGTTCACCAGGCTGCGCGCCGCCTGGTTGTGCAGGTGGCCGAGGGCCAGGCCGAAGAAGACGGCGAAGACGAGGATCTGCAGGATTTCATTGGTCGCCATCGCCTCGAAGAAATTCTTCGGGAAGACGTGGGTGATGAAATCCTTGAGATTCAGCGCGCCGGTTTTCAGGCCGACGGCAGCGCCCACCTCGGGCAGCGGAACGCCCAGATTGGCGCCGGGTTGCAGCAGGTTGGCGAAGATCAGGCCGAGCGCCAGCGAACACAGCGAGGCGGCGACGAACCAGCCGAGCGCCCTGGCGCCGATCCGGCCGACCGTCTTCGAATCGCCCATGCCGGCCAGGCCGACGACCAGAGTGGCGAAGACGAGCGGGGCGATGATCATCTTGATCAGGCGCAGGAAGATGTTGGTCAGGATGCCGAAGTAGCCGGCGATTTCCTTGGCTTCGGCCGGGCCGCCAGCCAGCGTGTTGCAGGCGTAGCCGACGATGACGCCGAGCACCATGGCGATCATGATCAGGGTGGTTAACCGGTTCATTTTCATGATGGTTTCCTTGTTGTGTGCATTGAATGAAGGGTTTGCTTACGCCGCCCGGGGCAGGATCATTTGCGGCTTGGTCAGGACTTCCGGACGCAGCACGGCGGCCAGTTGCTCGGGACTCATGAGCTTGCGTTCGAGGACGATCTCGGCGACGCCACGGCCGCTAAGGTGGGCTTCGGCGGCGATTTCGGTGGCGTTGGCGTAGCCGATGTACGGGTTCAATGCGGTGACGATGCCGATTGAGCGTTCGACGCTGGCGCGTAGTGCGTCGCGGTTGGCGGTGATGTCGTCGACGCAATGGTCGGCCAGCGTCTTGCAGCCTCTGGTGAGATGCAGCACGCTCTTGAACAGGCTGTGGGCGATGATCGGCTCGAAGGCGTTGAGCTGGAGCTGGCCGGCTTCGGCGGCGAAGGTGACGGTGCTGTCGTTGCCGATGACTTCGAAGGCGATCTGGTTGACCACCTCCGGGATCACCGGATTGACCTTGCCCGGCATGATCGACGAGCCGGCCTGGCGGGGCGGCAGGTTGATCTCGCCGAAGCCGGCGCGTGGGCCGGAGGAGAGCAGACGCAGGTCGTTGCAGACCTTGGACAGCTTGACGGCAACGCGTTTGAGAACGCCGGACAGCTGCACGAAGCTGCCGCAGTCCTGCGTCGCCTCGATCAGATTGGGGGCGGTGAGGACCGGGATGCCGCTGATCTCGACCAGCTTGCGGCAGACGATGGCGGCGTAGTCCGGATGGGCGTTGATGCCGGTGCCGATGGCGGTGGCGCCAAGGTTCATTTCGCGGATGAGCAGGGCGGCTTCGCGGAGGCGCTCTTCATCTTCGCCAAGCATCACGGCGTAGGTCGAGAATTCCTGGCCGAGGGTCATCGGCACGGCATCCTGCAACTGGGTGCGGCCCATCTTGAGCACATCGGCGAATTCCTCGGCCTTGCGCTCGAAGGCGCGGCGCAGGTAAGCCATGGCCTCGACGAGGCGGAAGATGCCGACGTAGGTGGCGAGCTTGAGCGCTGTCGGATAGACGTCGTTGGTCGACTGGCTCATGTTGACGTGTTCGTTCGGATGCAGGAACTGGTACTCGCCGCGCGCGTGGCCGAGGATTTCGAGTGCCCGGTTGGCGATCACCTCGTTGGCGTTCATGTTGGTCGAGGTGCCGGCGCCGCCCTGGATCACGTCGACGACGAACTGGTCGTGCCACTGGCCGTCGATGACTTCGCGGCAGGCGGCGGCGATGGCATCGGCGCGTTTGGCGTCAAGCAGGCCGAGCTGGCGATTGGCCTGGGCGGCGGCCTTCTTGATCTGGGCCAGGGCGCGAATGAGGTCGGGATAGACGGCGATGGAAATGCCGGTGATGTTGAAATTCTCCAGGGCACGCAAGGTGTGCACGCCGTAGTAGGCCTCGGTCGGGACTTGGCGGTCGCCGAGCAGATCGTGTTCGAGGCGATGGCTTGGTTGTTGGGTCATGTTGTCTCCTGTGCAGTGTTGTTGGCGGTCGGGGTGCCGTTCGGTTGTCCTTTCATCGCACGTGCCATGCCAGCGGCAATGGTTTTTCCGGGTACTGATTTTTAATGGTTTTTTTGGGGTGGCGCTGCGCAGGCGCCGGATTCCCGAGGTTTCGGCCGGGCCGGCGTTCGGATTTCCGAGGCGTCGGCGCGCGATCCAAAAAACAAAAAACCGCCTGCTTCGGCGGTTTTCGTTTTTTGGCTTTATTTCCGGTTGACCGTAGGAATGCTCATTTTTCGTTCGGCGGCAGCCACTTCAGCCGCCGGAACGCCCATTCTGTCAGCCACAGGCTGAAATAGGTCGCGAACCACGCGAAAATTGTGTCGGACAGGAAATGTCCGCCGGCCGTCATGCGCACCACGGCGAGCAGGGTGGCCATGGCCAGGCTGGCCAGCAGCCAGCGCCGACGGGTTGCCGGCGCCGCAAGCCAGCCGAAGGCCATGACGAACGCGGCGGTGGCGACGTGGCCGCTGACGAAGGAGCAGTTCTTCGGGCACTGGTCGCTGACCACGAAGGCCGGCGTGAAGGCGAGCGGCCCGCCGAATTCCGTCACCGTCGCCGGGCGGGCGCGGTGCCAGCCATCCTTGAGCGTGGCGTCGACGAGCAGCACCGGTCCGAGCAGCGCGGCGGCGAGCAGGAAACCGAAGGTCGTCCGCCGGGCGTGCAGCCAGCCCAGGCGCTTGATGCCGCCGAGCAGCAGGCCGCCGAGGAGGATGACGAGCAGCGCCTGTCCGACCCGCGGCGTGCCGCGGTAGATCAGTTCGAACAGCGGCCAGTTGCCGCCGGAAAACGCCCAGCGGCCGTCGTCGTAGAAAGCCCGGCTGGCGGCCAGGTCGATTTCAGGAAACGCGACGAAGAGCACCGCCAGCAGCGCAAAGACGACGCCGGCGAGGCGCAGCTCAATAACCCTTGAAGTCATGCAGCAGGTAAACATCCATGTCGCGGCTGATCGTCGCGTCGAGCGGTGCTTTCAGCGTGGCGAGTTTTTCGATGCGGGCAAAGCGCGGCGCGAAATCGGCGCCCGGCGCGGTGTCGGTGATCAGGAGCGCATCCTTGCCGACGTAGGGGCGCAGGTCGGTGGTCAGTTTGTAATGGTCGCTGGCGATGCCTGAAGGGTTCCAGCTCGCGGCGGCCGGCTTGAGGTCACGCAGTTCGTACAGCATGTGGGCGAGCAGGGTGCGGTTGTCGGCGACCAGAACGGCTTCGGGGTGGCCCTGCATGATCGGCTTCAGTTGCCGGCCCAGTTCATCCCAGCCCATGGCGCGCTTGAATGGGTTCAATTTTGCCTGTTTTTCCGGGTTGACCGTAGCAATCACCTGCGGCCAGTGATAGACCAGCCCGACGAGCAATAGATTGATCGCCAGGCCGCCGATCAGCCACTTTTTCTTCTCGCGCTGCAACAGCCAGGCGACGGCGGCGATGACGGCCGGCGCAAAGGCGGGCGCCGCCCAGTTGGCGTTGGCACTGCTCTTCATGGCTTGCGCCGAAACGACGATCCACAGCGGCAGAGCAAACCACAGCAGGAGCCGGGTCCGGTCGTCGCGCCAGCTTTCGCGAACGCGGACGAGGAGCAGCACGAAAACGCTGCCGAGCACCGGGCCGAAGGCGATCCACTGAGCCGTCCAGAATTCGCCGAGTGAGGCCAGTCCGCCGCCGGCGGCGCGGTTCAAGGTGATGTCGGCGGTGTGCTTGAGGGTCGGGAAATCGTGGGTGACATTCCAGACGATGTTCGGCGCCAGGATCGCCAGTGCCAGCGCTACCGCCAGCCACGGTTTGGCCGAGGCCAGCCGAGTGCGGTGAAAGGCCAGCAGAAACAGGAAGGCAGCGCCGAGCCAGGCCGCCATGGTGTATTTGGAGAGCAGGCCGAGACCGCAGACCAGCCCGAGCAGCAGCCAGTCGGCCCAGGCGTCGCTGTCGAGTGCGCGCAGCAAGGCCCACAACGCCAGCGCCCAGAACAGCGTGAGCAGCGCGTCGGTCGACACGAACAGGCCGAGCCAGGAAAAGATCGGCAGGGTCAGCACGCAGGCGGCCGACCAGAAAGCAACGCGCCCGTCGTAAAGCCGGCGGGCAATCGCCCAGCAGGCCGCAGCGGCCAGCGGATAACAGAGCATGGACAGCGCCTTGACGCCGACCAGCCCGTCGCCGAACAGCGCGGTGGACAGCCAGATCAGCGCGGCGACGCCGGGCGGCTTGGAGAAGTAGCCCCAGTCGAGGTGCTGCGCCCAGGTCCAGTATTGCGCCTCATCGACGTAGAGCGTGATGCCCAGATTGGGCAGCAGCCAGAAACGCCAGGCGAGCAGGGCGGCCGTCAGGCCAAACAGCCATTTGACGCTGTTTTTGCCGTTGGGCGCGCCCCGAAGGAAGTCCCCTTGGGGGATAGGATTCACGCCGACTTGTGCCAGCCTTCGTCAGCCGCCAGATTGCGTTCCGGACGCGCCGAATACGAGCGGTTGGTGCCGGATTCGAAATAGATGCGGGCCATCAGCTCAGACAGTACGCCGGTTGTGATGAAGTGGATGCCGGCAATCAGCATGCCGATGCCGACGATGAGCAGAGGACGGCCGCCGATATTCTCGCCGAGGCCGAATTTGACCCAGGCCAGCCAGGTCATGATCAGACCTGACATCGCGGTCAGGCCAAGGCCGATGCCGCCGAAGAAGTGGCCGGGGCGGGCGCGGAAGCGCATGAAGAAATACACCGCGATGAGGTCGAGAATGACGCGGAAGGTGCGCGAAATGCCGTACTTGGAAACGCCAGCCGTGCGCGCGTGGTGCGTCGTCGGCTCCTGGGCGATGCGGCGCGGCGTCGTCACCGTCGCCAGCCAGGCCGGGATGAAGCGGTGCATTTCGCCGTACAGGCGCACGCTCTTGATCACGCTGCCGCGGAAAGCCTTGAGGCTGCAGCCATAGTCGCGCAGATGCACGCCGGTCATGCGGGCGATCAGCTTGTTGGCGATCTTCGACGGAATCTTGCGCAGGAACAGGCCATCCTGGCGGTTCTGGCGCCAGCCGGCGACGAGGTCGAGGTCTTCGTTGATGAGCCGGGCAACCATGCGCGGAATATCAATCGGATCGTTCTGCAAATCGCCGTCCATGGTCACGATGACGTCGCCACGCGCCGCATCGATGCCCGCCTGCATGGCCGCGGTCTGCTTGAAATTGCGCGTCAGTTCGACAACCCGAACGTGCGGCCCGTATTCGCGCGAACACTGAATCGCCCGATCGACGGTCGCGTCGCTGCTGCCGTCATCAACCAGCACCAGTTCCCACGGGTAGTCGTAACCGACCAGCGCCTCATGCACGCGCTTGACCAGCGGCGCGATGTTGTCTTCCTCGTTATAGAACGGGACGACGATGGAAAGGCTGTGCGGGGGAATGCTGGCAACTTCGGTGGCAGCGGCGGCGATGACTTCGCTCATGAATGAATCCGGCGGCAAGTGGCTAAATAAGCGCGCATTTTAACGTGAAAGTCGCCCGGGAACGCCGAATAAGCCATGCCAGGGGATTGTGCCACGGGTATGCCCATGCGCTCATTCCGGAGAGCGCGGCCAAAGATGAATCTTCGAAAACAGCCTATTTCTTGATCAGCCACCACGACATCCAGCGCGACAGTCGTGGCATCACGAGGTAGGACATGATCAGCGCGACCAGCGCCGTAAATGCCGCAGTCCTGAGCAGGAAGGGCCAACTGGCGAGGAGGGGGGCGACCAGCCAGAGGAGGAGGGCAACGGTCGGAAAGATGCCCAGCCAGCTGACGAAGGTCATTCGCCATTTCGCCGGCGGGCGGCTGGCTGGAATGGCGGTCGGCGCGAACCAGGCGTCAAGGCCGGTGAGCAGGCGGTATTCGGGATCGCCATCGGCGACGGCGCGCAGGCGCTCGTGCCAGAGGGCGCGCTGGCGCGAGGCGTTCCAGCGTTCGAGGTCGGCTTCGGTTGCGAAGCGCTGGATGATCTGATATTCGCCGCCGGCACTTTCCGGCGGGATCAACTGGGCGGCAAGATAGCCGGGAAAGCGGCTGGCATCGGCGAACATGGCGCGGATCAGCGCCTCGTAGGCTTCTTCGCAGCCGGCTTTGGCCTTGCGGCGGACGACGCGAACCAGCGGTTCGCTCATGGTGTATTGCGCTTCAGCCGGTATTGCAGTTGGGGCCGGGTGATGCCGAGAACGCGGGCAGCGCCGGCCAGATTGCCGTCGGCGCGTTTGACTGCTTCAGTGAGCAGCGCCTCTTCGAGCTGCTCCAGCGACAGCCCGCTCGCAATGATCGAATCGAGCAGCCCGGAGCTGCATTTTGGGGTGTTTTCCTGCTCCAGTGAGCCAGATGCCGAAATCGCGGATTCCCACGATTTTGCTTCGCTGACATGCGTGAACAGGTGTTCCAGCTCGATCCAGCCGCCTTGCGGGGCGAGGATGACGCCGCGCTCGATCATGTTTTCCAGCTCGCGCACATTGCCGGGCCACGGGTAACCCTTCATGGCCTGCAGCGTCTTGTCGGTGACGCCGAGCAGGCGCTTTTCGTGCAGCGTCGAAAAGCGGCCGAGCATCGCTTCGACCAGCGGCGGAATGTCGGCGACGCGTTCGCGCAGCGGTGGAATGGTTACCGGGTAGACGTTCAGGCGATAGTAGAGATCGGAGCGGAAACGACCTTCCTTGACGGCATTGGCCAGATCGACATTGGTCGCGGCGACGAGGCGGATATTGACCTTGCGTGTCCGGTCGTCGCCGAGGCGTTCGATTTCACCTTCCTGCAGCACGCGCAGCAGCTTGGCCTGGGCGGCCAGCGGCAATTCGCCGATTTCGTCGAGAAACAGCGTGCCGCCATCGGCCCGTTCGAACTTGCCCATGCGCGAACTTTGGGCGCCGGTGTAGGCGCCTTTTTCGACGCCGAAGAGTTCCGATTCGATGAGGTCGTGGGGCAGGGCGGCGCAGTTGATGGCGACGAAAGGGCCTTGCCGGCGCGAGCTTTCCTGATGCAGGGCGCGGGCAAAGCGTTCCTTGCCGACACCGGTTTCGCCGAGAAGGAGGACGGTGACCGAGGTGCGCGAGGCCTTGGAAACGAGTTCCTGGGCCTGCTTGAAACCGTTCGAAATGCCCACCAGTTGCGGCGTTTGCACGTTCTGCGTGATCGTCGTCCGGAGATACTCGACCTGGGTGCGCAACTCCAGCAAGTGATTGAGCATGGGGTCGGACTGGAAGTAAGCGGCGTGTTCTTCCGCATCGTCCCATTCTTCAAGCGGCTTGCCGACAATGCGGCAATGGTTGTCGCCGCAGGCAACGCACTCGACTTCCTTGAACAGGATGAACTTGCCGACGAAGGCCGAGGTGTAGCCGGAGGCGTAGCCGATTTGCGACCAGCAGACCGGTTCGTTGGAGCGGCCGAACTCCTTCATGTGAACGTCCTGCTCCCAAGAGTTTTCCCAAAGGAACTCGCCCTCGAAATGGCCGGTTTCGATGTCCATTTTGAGGTTGACCGGCGTCACCCGGACGATGCCTTCGAGCATGTGCAACTGGGGACCTGTGAAGAAGGCGTCCTGCAACGACTGGTGGGCGCGAATCCGTTTGGCCAGCTCGGCATCACGGACACCCGAGGCGTAGCCCATGCGGGTCAGGATGCGCCTCGTATGTTCCTTGCCGACCGAATCGACCAACTCCTTGCGCAGCGTGCCGAGGGCAGCCGTATGCATGAGGATCATCCGGTTTTCACCGAGCCAGATCGTGCCGTCGTTTTCGCAAAACTTGACCAGATTTCTCAGGTCGTTGGATTCCGGGTACTGAATCGTCGTCATCTTGTCTCTCTGCCGTTCAATGCCGGAGGGCTTTGCTCGGCATTATTTTTTGTGTCAGCAACGCCGTTTGGTGGCATCGGCTGCGTACTGAATTTTCAACGAATTGCACAACGAAGAATTCTCGAGATTATTTCATGATTTTGAGATTCGGTGGCAATCCGCTTTCTGACTATTACCTTGGTCAAGTATAGGCGGTGTGTCTCGTCAGTTTGGCGGGCGGCGAAAGTTCTGCTGCGAATTCGGTCTTTTTTCCGTTTGATGCAATTGATCATTTGATTAACTGGAGGTGAATCAATTGATCAAAACGTAATTTCGATTGGTGCCGGGTTGGCCTTGTGATTTTGTTTTATCAACGAAAACAGTGTCTTGCCGTACTGGCACGCTCCTTGAGTAAGAGATTGCCTCGACGCATCATTGATCGCGTCGTCACCAGGAGAAAGCAGCATGGGGCAAGAGGACATTGTTCAACCGGGCGTCAACTTCGATCCGACACGTCGCTACGTTCGTGTTTGCGAACAGCGGCCGGACGGTTTCATCGAATTCGAATTCGCCATTGGCGATCCCGCCATGTGCGTCGAACTGATGTTGCCGGAAGCCGCTTTTCACGAGTTCTGCCTGGCCAATGCCGTCATCGTTCTTGACCCGGCCGTTCCGGGTCAGGGCGACTGGGCGGCACGCCTGAATTCGGCGTCGCAGCAGCAAATATCCGACGCCGGCTAACTATCCCGTCAGCGGGAATATAAGAGGAGACATCTATGGAAATTGATCTGCGTACAGTCGCCATCAAGCCGTTGCGACACACCTTCGATCACATCGCGCGACGCTTTGGCGACAAGCCGGCCAGCCGCTATCAGGAAGGCACCTACGATATCCAGCAAACGGATATTTTCCACTACCGCCCGATGTGGGGGCCGGAGCTGCAGTTGTTCGACAAGCGCCGCACTCAGGTTCAGATGAAGGACTGGTACGCGCTCAAAGACCCGCGCCAGTTCTACTACGGCGCCTGGACGATTGCCCGCTCACGGCAGCAGGACGCCGCCGAATCCAGCTTTGACATGATCGAAGAGCGCGGCCTGGCCGACATCGTGCCGGAAGAAATCAAGCAAACCGCCCTGGCCGTTCTGGTCCCGCTGCGCCACGTCGAGTGGGGCGGCAACATGGGCAACTCCTACATTTCCGCCTACGGCTACGGCACCGCCATTACCCAGCCCTGCCTCTACCACGCCATGGATCACCTCGCCGTGGCCCAGTACCTGACCCGTATCGGTCTCGTGCTCGAAGGCCCGGAGGCGCTGGATTCCGCCAAGGACGCCTGGATGACCGGCGCCATGTGGCAGCCGATGCGCCAGCACGTCGAAAACGTCCTGGTCGTTCAGGACTGGTTCGAAATATTCGTCGCCCAGAACCTCGTGCTCGAAGGCCTGACCTATCCGCTGGTTTACGACTACCTCGACGGCGATTTCTCGGCCAATGGCGGCACGGTCATTTCGATGATGACCCGCTTCATGGGCGAGTGGTCTACCGAAACCGGCAAGTGGGTCGATGCCCAGATCAAGGTGGCGGCAGCCGAGTCGGCCGAGAACAAGGCCCTGATCAGCGACTGGGTCAAACAGTATCGGCCGCTCGTCCTCGCCGCACTGGCCCCGATTGCCCAGCGCGCCTTCGGCGATCAGGCCGAAACGGTGCTCGCCGAAGTGACCGCCCAGTTCAACGCCCGCTGCACCAAATCCGGCCTCGCCGTCTAGGAATCCCCCATGTCCAAAGTATTTATCGCTTTTCAAACGAATGAAGACACCCGCCCGATCATCGAGGCGGTGCTCGCCGACAACCCGCATGCCGTGGCCAACGAATCGCCGGCCATGGTCAAGATCGACGCCGAAGGCGAGCTGGTCATCAAGCGCGCCAGCATCGAAGAGCTGATCGGCCGCGATTTCGACCTGCAGGAACTGCAGATCAACCTCATCACCATTTCTGGCCACCTTGACGAAGACGACGACGAATTCAAGTTGTCCTGGCTGAACTGATTCAGGAGACAAACATGGATATGAACGTTAAAAAGAAGAAGCTGGGCCTCAAGGAAAAATATGCCCACATGACCCGCGGCCTGGATTGGGAAACCTCCTACCAGCCGATGGACAAGGTCTTTCCGCAGGCCAAGTTCGAAGGCATCAAGATTCACGACTGGGACAAGTGGGAAGATCCGTTCCGCCTGACCATGGATGCCTACTGGAAATATCAGGCCGAGAAGGAGCGCAAGCTGTACGCCGTGCTCGACGCCTTTGCCCAGAACAATGGCCACCTCGGCATCACCGACGCGCGCTACCTCAATGCGGTCAAGCTCTTCCTGACCGGCATTTCGCCGCTTGAATATGTTGCCCACCGTGGCTTCGCCGCCGCCGGCCGCAACTTCCCGGGTGTCGGCCCGCGCGTCGCCTGCCTGATGCAGTCGGTCGATGAAATCCGCCATGCCCAGACGCAGATTCACGCCATTTCGAACTACAACAAGCACTACGACGGTTTCCATGACTTCAAGCACATGCTTGAGCGCGTCTGGTATCTCTCGGTGCCCAAGTCCTTCTTCGACGACGCTTTCAGTGCCGGTCCGTTCGAGTGGATGATCGCCATCGGCTTCAGCTTCGAATACGTCCTGACCAACCTGCTCTTCGTGCCCTTCATGTCCGGTGCCGCCTACAACGGCGACATGGCGACGGTGACCTTCGGCTTCTCGGCCCAGTCCGACGAAGCCCGTCACATGACGCTCGGCCTTGAGTGCATCAAGTTCATGCTCGAGCAGGATCCGGACAACCTGCCCATCGTTCAGAAGTGGATCGACAAGTGGGCTTGGCGCGGCATTCGCGTGTTGTCGCTGGTCGGCATGATGATGGACTACATGCTGCCGAAGCGCGTCATGAGCTGGAAAGAAGCCTGGGAAATCTATTTCGAGCAGAACGGTGGCGCCCTGTTCGCCGACCTGGCTCGCTACGGCATCAAGGTGCCGGAATGCCTGACCCAGTGTTCGGAAGACAAGGAGCACATCTCCCACCAGGCTTGGGCAACCTTCTACCAGTATGGCGGTGCTGCAGCCTTCCACACCTGGATGCCGAACGACGAGGAAATGGACTGGCTGTCGGCCAAGTACCCGAACACCTTCGACAAGTACTACCGCGCCCGCTTCACCTACTGGCGCGACGAGGCCGAGAAGGGTAACCGTTTCTACAGCAACACGCTGCCCATGCTCTGCCAGGTCTGCCAGATCCCGATGATCTTCACCGAGCCGGGCGACCCGACCACGCTCTGCTACCGCGAATCGGAGTACGAGGGCGAGAAGTACCACACCTGTTCGGACGGCTGTCAGCACATCTTCGACAACGAGCCGGAGAAGTACGCCCAGGCGTGGTTGCCGGTGCACCAGATTTATCAGGGCAACTGCTTCCCGGAAGGCACCGACCCGACGGTGGAGGGATTCGATCCGCTGGCTGCCGTGCTTGACTGGTACCACTTCAACAATGGCCACGACAACCTCGATTTCGAGGGTTCGCGTGACCAGGCCAATTTCGCCGCCTGGCGCGGCATGGCGACCAAAAACACCTGATCGTTCTAGATGAAGTGAGGGCGGCAATGACCGTCGCCCCCACCGATAAAAAGGAGACAAACATGGCTGTACAAGCTCTCAAGGAATACAAATTTCCCCCCGCCGATGCCCAGGAGAAATTCCATGGCGCCCAGTTGCTTTACGTTGGCTGGGACGACCACCTGATGTTCTGCGCCCCATTCGCCTATTGCCTGCCGCCGAACACCCCGTTCAGCGAGCTGTGCCAGAAGTTCATGCCGCATTCCTTCGGCTATCACCCGGACTGGAAGAGCGTCGATTTCAGCAAGGTGACCTGGCTCAAATCCGGTCAGCCGTGGCAGCCGGACATGAGCAAGACGCTGGCCGAGCTGGGGCTCAAGCACAAGGACATGCTGCGCTTCCAGACGCCGGGCCTCAAGGGCATCGACGGCAGCTGTTCGTGAGGCTAGCTGTTAGCTGCTAGTTATTAGGATCGAGTCGAATCCGCTGCGCCAACGTGGCGGATTCAGCCCCCCCAACGGTTTTTGCTCGATCCCAAATCCTAACAACCGGATCCTAAAAATATGAGCTACGAACTGACCATAGAGCCGCTCGGCCAGACCATCGAAGTCGAAGACGGCCAAACCATTCTCGATGCCGCCCTGCGCGCTGGCATTTACCTGCCCCACGCCTGCTGTCATGGCCTCTGTGCCACCTGCAAGGTGCAGGTGCTGGACGGCGAGATCGATCACGGTGAAGCCTCGACCTTTGCCCTGATGGATTTCGAGCGCGAAGAAGGCAAGACCCTGGCCTGCTGCTGCCGGCTGGAGTCCGATACGGTGATCGAAGCCGAGATCGAGGAAGATCCCGATTCGCGCAACCTGCCGGTTCAGGACTATGAAGGCGAAGTGGTCAGGATCGAAGCCCTGACGCCGACCATCCGCGGCATCTGGCTCAAGCTCGACCGTCCGATGGACTTTCAGGCCGGGCAGTACATCAATCTCGAGGTGCCTTCGCTTGACGGCCAATCACGGGCATTTTCGCTGGCCAATTCGCCGCAGAGCGGCGATATCGTCGAGTTGAACGTGCGCATCGTGCCGGGAGGCCAGGTCACGACCTGGCTGCACGAGAAGCTGGAAGTCGGCGAAAAGCTCAAGCTGACTGGCCCTTACGGCCGTTTCTTCGTCAAGAAGTCGGCCAATGTGCCGGTGGTTTTCATGGCCGGCGGTTCCGGTTTGTCCAGCCCGAAATCGATGATCGAGGACTTGCTGGCCGAAGGCTTCGATAAGCCGATGACGCTGGTGTACGGTCAGCGCAGTCGTGAAGAGCTGTATTACGACGCCGAATTTCGGGCATTGGCCGACAAGCATGCCAACTTCACCTACGTCCCGGCCTTGTCCAGCGAACCGGAAGGTTCCGACTGGACGGGTGCCCGCGGCTTCGTGCACGAGGCGGCCAAGGCTCACTTCAACAACGACTTCCGCGGCCACAAGGCTTACCTGTGCGGCCCGCCGGCGATGATCGAAGCCTGTATCGGCACGCTGATGCAGGGTCGGCTGTTCGAGCGCGACATCTACATGGAGAAATTCTTCTCCGCGGCGGATGCCTCGCAGCAGCTGAAGAGTCCGTTGTTCAAGAACATCTGAGCCAGTGCAGGAGAAGCCCATGATCTATTTCAACGTGCTGATCGAGGAAACCGGCGAGACCTTTCGCTGCTCGCCGGCCGAGTCGCTGCTGGTCGGGATGGAACGCCTCGGCAAGAAGGGTATTCCGGTCGGTTGCCGGGGCGGCGGCTGCGGCGTCTGTAAGGTCGAGATCACGGCCGGCAGTTACGTCAAGCGAGTGATGAGCCGCGAGTACGTCAGTGTCGAAGACGAGGCGGCGGACCGTGTGCTGGCTTGCCGGGTCAGGCCGACCAGCGACATTACCTTGAAGGTACTCGGCAAGATGGCCAAGAACGTCTGTCGGACGTCGGCGGCGGCTTCGGCGACGCTCGCGGCCTAGGCGCCCGGAAGGTTTCGCGGTTGACCGGGAGTGCTACGGTCAACCGGAAAAAATGGCCAATTTTGAAAACTGGCCGGCGGCGTTCAGGCCGCCAGTTTTTCGTTGAGCTGGTCTTTCGGAATTTGCTCGATGGAACGGAAGGTGAGCCGGATGTGTTCGCCGAGGATCGCGGTCGCCTTGTCGGCATCGCGGGCCATCGCCGCCTGCATGAGGGCTTCGTGTTCAGCGTGGATGTCGCGCGGGATCGGCTGCAGGTAAAGCGACAGGCGCCGATAGCGTTCGGCCTGCTGATAGAGGATGGAGAGGAAATGCTTGAGCCAGCGCGAAGGACAAGCCGAAATCAGCACCTCGTGGAAGATCCGGTTGCGTTCTTCCCATTCCTCGCGGTCGTCGGTGCCGATGCGTTTTTCCTCGGCCTTGGTGAGACGGTGGAAGGCGGCCAGCAAGTCGCCTTCCCAGGCATCGTCGCCCATGGTGATCGACTGGCGCAGGGCCTCGCATTCGAGCATGACGCGGGTTTGGGTGATATCGCCGAAGTCTTCGAGCGACACCGGGGCGACGCGAAAGCCGCGTTGCCCCTGGCTGACGACGAGGGCATCGGAGATGAGCAGGGAGAGCGCTTCGCGCAGCGTGCCGGCGCCCACCCCGTAGTCATCCTTGAGGTGCTCGACCCGGAGCTTTTCGCCGGGGGCGAGGTGGCCTTCGATGATGTCACGGCGCAGGGCGCGGTAGGCGGTTTCGACCAGAGTTTTTGGCTCGGCCGTCGGGCTGTTGCCGGAAGAGGTGTTGTTAGCCATGTTTTTGGGTTCGGTTCATTGGTTTGACCAGATGGCGAAATTCTACCCTGACAGAGATAATTTTCAGGGTTTTTAAAAATCTCGAGAAAAAACGTTGACATCGAGATTCGTTGTAAATATCGTAATGGTAAATCGATTGCGCAGATTTTTTTGTGATTGAAATACTCAAATAACAGGAGAAGACAAATGGCAATGACTGGTGTTTTACGTCCCGGACACGCTCAGATGCGCGTACTCGACATTGAAGAGAGTGTTGATTTCTATTCGAAGGTGCTGGGCTTGGTCGAAACCGGTCGCGATGCCCAGGGCCGTGTATATTTCAAGACCTGGGAAGAGCGCGATCACAACAGCGTGATCCTGCGCCAGGCCGAGACGGCCGGCATTGACTTCTTTGCCTTCAAGGTCGATAGCGATGCGACGCTGGCCAAGCTCGAGAAAGATCTGAACGCCTACGGTGTCGCCACCAAGCGCATCCCGGCTGGCGAGTTGCTGGAAACCGGCGAGCGTGTGCGCTTCACGCTGCCGACTGGCCACGACATCGAGCTCTATTCACAAAAGACGGCCATCGGCAACGAGATGGGCGAACTCAATCCGGAAGCCTGGTGTGCCGGCGCCGAAAAGGGCATCGCCCCGATCCGCCTCGACCACTGCCTGCTCTACGGTCCGGATATCGAAAAGGCCCAGGCTATTTTCCAGGACGTCCTCGGCTTCTATCTGGTCGAACACATCGCCCTCGACGACAACCAGGATCTGGCAATCTGGCTGTCGTGCTCGACCAAGGCCCATGACATCGCTTTCGTCCGCCATCCGGAGCCGGGCAAGCTGCACCATGTTTCCTTCCTGCTCGAAACCTGGGAACAGGTCCTGCGCGCCGCCGACCTGATGTCGATGAACCGCGTCTCCATCGACATCGGCCCGACGCGTCACGGCGTCACCCGTGGCACGACGATCTACGCCTTCGACCCCAACGGCAACCGTTTCGAAACCTTCTGCGGCGGCAACTATGCCTACCCCGATCAGAAAGCGACGAAGTGGACCATGGACGAAGTCGGTGCCGCCGTGTTCTATCACGACCGCAAACTGAACGACCGCTTCCTGACCGTGGTGACCTGATGCAAGTTGCCGCCACGATCCCGGGGATTTCGGCCGAGGCAGCTGCGGCCGCCTGCGCGGCGGCGGTGGCCCATGCCACGGCTAACGGCTGGAAGATCAACGTCGCCGTGGTCGACCGTGGCGGCAATTTGATGGCCTTCCTGCGCATGCCGGGCGCCTTCATCCATTCGATCGACATCGCCATCGACAAGGCCTTTACGTCGGCCAGCTTCGGCTTTCCGACCAAGGCGTGGATGGGGGTGATAGGTCACGACGAAGGGATGAAGCTGGGCTTCTCGGCCCAGCCACGGCTGATCGTTTTTGGCGGCGGCCTGCCGGTGGGTTCCGGCGACTGGCTCGGCGGCATCGGCGTCTCCGGTGCTTCCGAAGCCCAGGACGAAGAATGTGCCCGGGCCGGCCTGGCGGCCATCGGTCTGGCTTAAGAACAGCAAACAAAAAAGGAAAACAAGGGAATGAAGCAAATCCTGAATTTCATCAACGGCGAATTTGTCTCAACAGACAAGCAGTTCGAAAAGCGCACGCCGCTCGATAACTCGATGATCGGCATGGTGCACGAAGCCGGCAAGGCCGAGGTTGATGCCGCCGTCCAGGCTGCCCGCAATGCCCTCGAAGGGCCGTGGGGCAAGATGACCGTGGTCGAGCGCACCGACATCCTGAACAAGGTGGCCGACGAGATCACCCGCCGCTTCGACGAATTCCTCGAAGCTGAATGCGCCGATACCGGCAAGCCGAAAAGCCTCGCGTCGCACATCGACATCCCGCGCGGCGCGGCCAATTTCAAGATCTTCGCCGACGTCATCAAGAATGCGCCGACCGAGTTCTTCGAAATGGCGACGCCGGACGGCAAGGGGGCGCTGAACTACGCGATTCGCCGCCCGGTGGGCGTTGTCGGCGTCGTCTGCCCGTGGAATCTGCCGCTGCTGCTCATGACCTGGAAGGTTGGTCCGGCCCTGGCCTGCGGCAACACCGTCGTCGTCAAGCCGTCCGAAGAAACGCCGTCGACCGCCACGCTGCTCGGCGAAGTCATGAATGCCTGCGGCGTGCCCAAGGGCGTTTATAACGTCGTGCATGGCTTCGGCCCCAATTCGGCCGGTGAGTTCCTGACCACCAACCAGGGCGTCAATGCCATCACCTTCACCGGCGAAACGCGGACCGGTGCGGCGATCATGAAAGCGGCAGCCGATGGCGCCCGTCCGGTATCGCTGGAAATGGGCGGCAAGAATCCGGCCATTGTTTTCGCCGATGCCAATCTCGATGTTGCCATCGAGGCGACCATTCGTTCCTGCTTCTCCAACTGCGGCCAGGTTTGCCTCGGTACCGAGCGCGTCTATGTCGAGCGGCCGTTCTTCGAGACCTTCGTCGCCGCGCTGAAGGCCGGGGCCGAAAAGCTCAAGCTCGGCGTGCCGAGCGACCCGAGCAGCAATATGGGGCCGCTGGTCAGCCAGGAACATCGCAACAAGGTCCTGTCGTATTACAAGAAAGCGGTCGAGGAGGGCGCCACGGTCGTTACCGGCGGCGGTGTTCCCGACATGCCGGGCGAACTGGCCAACGGCGCCTGGGTGCAGCCGACCATCTGGACCGGCCTGGGCGACGAGTCGACGGTGGCCCGCGAGGAAATCTTCGGGCCATGCACGCTGGTCATGCCTTTCGACAGCGAAGACGAGGTCGTCAAGCGCGCCAATGGCACGAGCTACGGCCTGGCCGCTTCGGTGTTCACCCAGGACGTCAATCGTGCCCACCGCGTCGCCGGTCGTATCGAAGCCGGCCTGGTCTGGGTCAACAGCTGGTTCCTGCGTGACCTGCGCACGCCGTTCGGCGGCGCCAAGCAGTCCGGTATCGGCCGCGAAGGCGGTGTGCATTCGCTTGAGTTCTACACCGAACTCAAGAACGTCTGCATCAAGCTGTAAGGCGATCTGGTCATGTCGGCAAACTCCCCTGAAATCGGCCGCCGGATAATGGCGGGCGGCATCGAGACCAACTACCACGATGTCGGTAGCGGGGCGCCGGTGCTGCTCATCCACGGTTCCGGGCCGGGAGTGACGGCCTGGGCCAACTGGCGTCTGGTCTTGCCGGAAGTGGGCAAGACCTGCCGGGCGATTGCCCCGGACATGGTCGGCTTCGGCTATACCGAGCGGCCGGCCGGTATCGAGTACAGCACCGACCGCTGGGTCGATCACGCCATCGGCCTGCTCGATGCGTTGGGTATCGAGCAGACCGATCTGATAGGCAATTCCTTCGGCGGCGCCATCGCGCTGGCGTTGGCCATTCGCCATCCGCAGCGCGTGCGTCGGCTGGTGCTGATGGGTAGCGTCGGCGTGCCGTTTGAAATTACGCCGGAACTCGATGCGGTATGGGGCTACGCGCCGTCGCTGCAAGCCATGCGCGGTCTGCTCGATATCTTTGCTCACGACCGCAGCCTGGTGACCGACGAGCTGGCCGAACTGCGCTATCAAGCCAGCATCCGCCCCGGCTTTCAGGAATCCTTTTCGGCCATGTTCCCGGCCCCGCGTCAGCGTTGGGTCGATGCCATGGCCAGTGCCGAGGCGGACATCCGGGCGATCAGGCACAAGACGCTGGTCATCCATGGTCGTGACGACAAGGTCATTCCGCTGAGCAATTCCCTGACCCTGAACCGCTGGATCGACGACTCGCAACTGCATGTCTTCGGGCGCTGCGGGCATTGGGTGCAGATCGAACACAACCGCGAATTCAACCAGCTGGTCAGCAATTTCCTGGCCGAATAAAGAGAAAACATCATGGAACAATCGCAAATCAACGACCTCGGCGATGAACTCTACGCCGCCCTGATCGCAGGCAAGACGGTCAGCCCGCTGACCTCGCGCGGCTTCGAGATCAGCATCGAGGACGCCTACTACATCCAGCAACGCATGCTGTCGCGCCGGCTGGAAAATGGCGAGAAGGTCATCGGCAAGAAGATCGGCGTCACCAGCAAGCCAGTCATGAACCTGCTCGGCGTGCATCAGCCCGACTTCGGCTACCTGCTCGACGGCATGGTTTACAACGAAGGCGAATCCATCGAGATGAGCTCGCTGATCCAGCCCAAGGCCGAAGGTGAAATCGCCTTCCTGCTCAAGAAGGATCTGCAAGGCCCGGGCGTCACGGCCGCCGATGTGCTGGCCGCCACCGAAGGCGTCATGGCCTGCTTCGAGATTGTCGATTCGCGCATCACCGACTGGAAGATCAAGATCCAGGACACCGTCGCCGACAACGCCTCGTGCGGCGTCTTTGTACTCGGTGACCAGCTCGTCGATATCAGCAACATCGACCTCGGTCTGTGCGGCATGGTCCTCGAGAAGAACGGCGAAATCGTCGTCACCGGCGCTGGCGCCGCGACCATGGGCCACCCGGTCAATGCCATGGTCTGGCTGGCCAATACCCTCGGCAAGCTGGGTATCACCCTCAAGGCCGGCGACATCGTGCTATCCGGTGCGATGGGCGCCATGGTTCCCGTGGTCAAGGGCGACAACCTGCGCATGACCATCGGCGGCCTTGGCGGCTGCTCGGTTCGTTTCGTCTAAGTCGGCAGGCCGTCATGGACTTCCAGATCGATTCCAAAATTGCCGTAATTTCCGGGTCGACCGTAGGAATCGGCTTTGCCATCGCCACCGAACTGGCCCGCGAAGGCGCCAAGGTGGTGATCAACGGCCGCAGCCGGAAAAGCGTCGATGCGGCGGTGTCCCGCCTGCGTTCGCTGGTTGCCGGCGCCGACGTGCAGGGCGTGGCGGCGGATCTGTCCTCGGCGGAAGGTTGTCAGTTCCTGTTCGACGCCTGCCCGCATGCCGACATACTGGTCAACAACCTCGGTATCTTCGATCCGGCGCCCTTCGATGCCATCCCCGACAGCGAATGGCAACGCTTCTTCGACGTCAATGTGATGAGCGGCGTGCGTCTGGCCCGCCATTATCTGCCGGCCATGAAGGCGGCCAACTGGGGGCGCATCGTTTTCATCTCGAGCGAATCCGGCATCAACACGCCGGGCGAGATGGTCCATTACGGCATGACCAAGTCGGCCCAACTGGCGGTATCGCGCGGTCTGGCCCAGAGCTGCGCCGGTACGGGCGTTACGGTCAATGCCGTGCTGCCCGGGCCAACGCGCTCCGAAGGTGTCGGCGAGTTCTTCGGCAAGCTGGCCGCCGAGGCGGGTATCGGCCTCGACGAAATGGAGCGCCGCTTCTTCGCCGAAGGCCGTCCGACCTCAATTATCAAACGCATGATCGATCCGGCCGAAGTCGCCGCACTGGTCGCCTACGTGTGCAGCGCGAGAGCCGCGGCGACGACGGGTGCCGCGCTGCGCGTCGAAGGCGGGATCGTTTCCACCATTTGCTGAACCACGATCAATAAGGAAATATTGATGACCCAAAAAATCAAATGCGCCCTGATCGGCCCGGGCAACATCGGGACCGACCTGCTCTACAAACTCAAGCGCAGTCCCTACCTCGACCCCGTCTGGATGATCGGGATCGACCCGGAATCCGAAGGTCTCAAGCGTGCCGCCGAGATGGGCCTGAAGACCTGCTCAACTGGCGTCGATGGCTTCCTGCCCCACGTCCTCCCCGACAACGTCCAGATCGCCTTCGATGCGACTTCCGCCTACGTGCACGCCGAGAACAGCCGCAAGCTCAACGCCCTCGGCGTCCTGATGATCGACCTGACACCCGCCGCTATCGGCCCGTTCTGCGTCCCGCCGGTCAACCTCAAGGAGCACGTCGGTCGCCGCGAAATGAACGTCAACATGGTCACCTGCGGTGGCCAGGCCACCATCCCCATGGTCGCTGCCGTCTCCCGCGTCCAGCCGGTCGCCTACGGCGAAATTGTCGCAACGGTTTCTTCCAAGTCAGCCGGTCCCGGCACCCGCAAGAACATCGACGAATTCACCCGCACCACCGCCGGGGCCGTCGAAAAGGTCGGCGGCGCCAAGAAGGGCAAGGCCATCATCATCATCAACCCGGCCGAACCGCCGCTCGTCATGCGCGACACGGTTCACTGCCTGACCGAAACCGCCCCGGACCAGGCCGCGATCACCGAATCCATCCACGCCATGATCAAGGAAGTCCAGAAGTACGTTCCGGGCTACCGCCTGGTTAACGGCCCGGTCTTCGACGGCAACCGCGTCTCCGTCTACATGGAAGTCACCGGCCTCGGCGACTTCCTGCCGACCTACGCCGGCAACCTCGACATCATGACCGCCGCCGGTGCCCGCACCGCCGAAATGTTCGCCGAAGAAATGATCAAGGGCACGCTCAAGCTTGAGCCTGTCGTGGCCTAAGGAATAAGGAGAATTAAATGACCCTACGCGGCAAAAAAGTCACCGTCCACGACATGACCCTGCGGGATGGCATGCATCCCAAGCGTCACCTGATGACCCTCGACCAGATGGTCAGCATCGCCACCGGCCTCGACGAAGCCGGCGTGCCGCTGATCGAAGTCACCCACGGCGACGGCCTCGGTGGTTCCTCGGTCAACTACGGCTTCCCGGCCCACACGGATGAGGAATACCTCGGCGCCGTCATCCCCAGGATGAAGAAGGCCAAGGTCTCGGCCCTGCTGTTGCCCGGCATCGGCACCGTCGATCACCTCAAGATGGCGCGTGACCTCGGCGTCAACACCATCCGCGTCGCCACCCACTGTACCGAAGCCGACGTTTCCGAACAGCACATCACCATGGCCCGCAAGCTGGAGATGGACACCGTCGGCTTCCTCATGATGGCCCACATGAACAGCGCCGAAGGCCTGGTCAAGCAAGCCAAGCTCATGGAAGGCTACGGCGCCAACTGCATCTACGTCACCGACTCGGCCGGTCATCTGCTGCCGGAAGGCGTCAAGGAACGCCTGTCTGCCGTGCGTGCGGCATTGAAGCCGGAAACCGAACTCGGCTTCCACGGCCACCACAACCTGGCCATGGGCGTCGCCAACTCCATTGCTGCCATCGAAGTCGGGGCCAGTCGCGTCGATGCAGCTGCTGCTGGCCTCGGTGCCGGCGCTGGCAACACGCCGATGGAAGTACTGATCGCCGTGTGCAGCCTGATGGGCATCGAGACGGGCGTCGATGTCGCCAAGATCACCGACGTCGCCGAAGACCTCGTCGTGCCGATGATGGACTTCCCGATCCGCATCGACCGCGATGCACTGACCCTCGGTTATGCCGGCGTCTATGGCTCCTTCCTGCTCTTCGCCAAGCGCGCCTCCGTCAAGTACGGCGTGCCAGCCCGCGAAATCCTCGTCGAACTGGGCCGTCGCGGCATGGTCGGCGGGCAGGAAGACATGATTGAAGACACTGCCATGAGCATGGCACGCGCACGAGGACTGATGGCATGAAGCTGACACAGCAGGTTATCCAACAACTCGCCGAGCATCTCGAAAACGCCGAGCTGCAGGCGCACGACGTCGTCAAGATCACCGATGCCCATCCGGAAATGGATTGGGACGACGCCTACGCCATCCAGAACGAAATCCTCCGCCGCAAGCTGGCCCGTGGAAATCGCGTCGTCGGCCTGAAAGCCGGCCTGACCTCGCACGCCAAGATGAAGCAGATGGGCGTTGAAACCCCGTGTTTCGGCTTCCTCGTCGATTACTTCAGCGTCGCCGATGGCGGCGAAATCAAGATCGAACAATTGATCCACCCGAAGGTCGAGCCGGAAATCGTCTTTGTCCTGAAAAAGGCCCTCAAAGGCCCCGGCTGCCATATCGGCGCCGTGCTGGCCGCGACCGATTTCATCATGCCGGGGATCGAGATCATCGATTCGCGTTACCGCGATTTCAAGTTCGACCTGAAGAGCGTGATCGCCGACAACTGTTCGTCGTCACGCTTCGTACTCGGCGGCCAGATGACGCCGGTCGCTGGTCTTGATCTGCGCACCCTGGGCGTGGTCATGGAAAAGAACGGCGAACCCGTTGCCATCGGTGCCGGCGCGGCCGTCCTTGGCCATCCGGCGGCGGCGATTGCCATGCTGGCCAACCATCTTGGCGCCCGTGGCGAAGAAATTCCGGCCGGCACGATGATCCTGTCCGGCGGTGTAACCGAGGCGGTTGCCGTCCAGGCTGGCGATCACGTCAATCTGCGTATCCAGTCGCTGGGCGGCGTCAGCTGCCGTTTCGCTTAAGGAGACACCATGCCATTCGCACAAATCTATTTGATCGAAGGCCGCACCGAGGAGCAGAAGCGAGCGGTCATCGAAAAAGTCAGTGCCGCCCTGGTCGAAGCGCTCGGTGCGCCGATTGAAAACGTCCGTGTCTGGATCCACGACGTGCCCAATGCGCAGTGGGGAATCGGCGGCAAGACAGCCAAGGATTTGGGGCGGTAGACGCCGCGCCTGCGGTGCGGAGATTCGCTCTCCGCACCGAATGACACAGCGAATTCAATAGTTGCCAGTCCCTATTCCGATACGGATATTTCAATACCTTAACGGTATTTAACATCGTGTTAATTGGTATTGGACGGTATTGGTCAGGGCAATGCATAGTCTGAATGAGCCGAATTTTTAATGGCTGTTTCAACGAAGCACGAATTAGAAAAGTGCCAGCAAAAGGCACGGATAACTGGAGGAGTAGATGGGCTGGGTGAAGAAAGTTTCGTGGTTGCCATTCGGCGCCGCCATTGCCTGCGGAACGCTTTCCGCTTGCTCGCAAGGCCCCGACATGTCCGGGATTGCCGCCGAGCGCGAGCGTTCGGTGCATCGCTATGACATCAGCCAGGCGATGGCCAGCAATGGCAAGGTGGTCGTCGTCGGTACGCAAAGCGGTGTCGTTCTGAGCTCGGACGATCAGGGCAAGCGCTGGAAGCGGACGCCGCTCGGCAATACTTCCCTCGTCGACATGACCGTTTGCGGCGACCAGGGCTTCGTCGCCATCGATCATTACCACAAGGTGTGGTCGGCCGATGCCCAGGGCAAGAACTGGAAATCGGTTCCCCTCGACATGCCGCGCACGCCCTTGGCCGTCACCTGCGACAAGCAGGGTGGCTGGTGGGTCGTTGGTGTCAATGCGGTCATTGCCGGCAGCGCCGATCAGGGCAAGACCTGGAAAATTACCGATCTGGGTGAAGACACGCAGATCACCACCATTCAGTTTCTCGATGAGAAAAACGGCATCGCCCTTGGCGAGTTCGGCCTGACGGTGACGACTGAAGACGGCGGCACGACCTGGAAAAAAGGCCCGCCGATGCCGGGCGAGTTCTACGCCTACGCGGCGTTGTTCGCCAACGGTGGCGAGGGCTGGGTCAGCGGGGTGGCCGGACAGGTATTGCACACCACCGACGGCGGCAGGTCCTGGACCAAACAGGTCAATACCACGCAGGCCTCGCTCAATCGTCTGTTCATGCACGAAGGCCAGCCTTTCGGCGTCGGCGCCAGTGGCGTCATCGCTCGTCTCGAAGGCGATAGCTGGCGCGCCGTGCCGTATACCGACCCCGTGCCGGTCTTCCTGGGCGGTGGCGCTTCCCTGCCGGGCCAATCGGCCATCGTGATCGGCGGCCCCGGCGGGCTGCTCCGTGCTGTCAGCACGCACGCCAAACAATAAGCCAGGGAGACATCAACACCATGGTTGCAAAAACACGTCACGCCATTACCCATGCCCTGCACCAGGGCGAGGAATGGATATTCCGCAATCCGAAGATCGTGCTGTCGCTGGTCCTGGCCGTCACCATCGTCTTCGGCATGGCTCTGCCCAGCCTGCGCGTCTTCACCGACTTCGCCGATCTGCTGCCGCAGAACCACAGCTACATCAAGGTTTACAACCGCCTGAAGGAGAACTTCGGCGGCGCCAACATGATCGTCATGTCGGTGGAAGTCGACAAGGGCACGATCTTCAACGACGAAACCCTGAAGCTCATTCACGAGGCCACGCAAGGCGTCGACAACCTGCCGAGCGTCAACCACAACCTCGTCAGCAGCCTGACGCACCGCACGGCCCGCAAGGTTTTCCTCGACGACCAAGGCGGCTTTGCCTCCGAGTCCTACTACGATCCGCTCAAGCCGAAGCGCACCGTGGCCGAACTCGAGCAGTTGCGCAACGACGTCATCGCCAACCCGACCATTTACGGTCTGCTTGTCTCGCCGGACATGAAGGCGGCGCTGATCAAGGCCCAGATGAACGAGGGCGACATCGATTACCCGACCACCTTCGCGGCGCTGCAAAAAGTCCGTGAAAGCCTGGCCCGGCCCGGTCATGAAATTTATGTGACGGGCAATCCGGTGCTCACCGGCTGGGTCTATACCTATCTCAACCAGATCGTCGAGATCATGGTGTGGACACTGCTCCTGCTGTCTGCATTGTTGATTCTCTATTTCCGGCGCTTCTACGGCATTGCCCTGCCATTGCTTGGTATCGCCTTGTCGTCGATCTGGGGCCTCGGCTTCATGGCGGCGATGGGCATCAACCTCGAACCTTTGTCGTTGCCGATTCCCTTCCTGATTGCCGCCCGCGCGACTTCGCACGGTGTGCAACTGGTGGTGCGCTACTACGAGGAACTGGCCATCGTTCATGATGGCAAGAAGGCGGCCCGCAACGCACTGGATGCACTGTTCCGCCCCGGTTCGCTGGCCATCATCGTCGATGCGGTGGGGATTGCCGTGCTCATGCTCGGTGCCGCGCCGTTCAACCACAAACTGGGTCTGGCCGCCGGCTTCTGGGGCTTCTCGGTGATCTTCACGGTGCACTTCATGGTCCCGCTGGCTCTGACCATCCTGCCTGCCCCGAAGAATCACAAGAACGGCAACGAAGGCATCCGTGCCTTCCTCGGCAAGGCCATGGCCATGACCGGTGGTACCGAAGGTGGTGCCCGGTCGATCCTGATCCTGACCCTGATCGGCGCCATCGGTGGCATGTATTTCGTGAGCAAGGTCCAGCTCGGCGAATCCGAGCCAGGCTCGCCGCTGCTCCACCTCGACCATGACTACAACGTGTCGACCAAGGCCATCAACACGCGCTTCCCGGGTTCCGAGGAACTGCATGTCGCGGCACGCACCGACGAGAAGGGCGGCATCAAGCGTCCTGAAGTGATGGCGGCCATCGAGCGCTTCCAGGCGCACATGCTGTCCGACCCTTCCCTGGGCGGCACCAAGGCCATGCCGGGTGTTCTGCGCGTGGTCAATAAACTGACCCATAACGATGACCCGCGCTGGATGCAGTTGCCGGATAACGCGGGGGACATCGGCGGCCTGATGTTCGCCTACATGGCTTCCAGCCCGATTCCCGGCGCCTTGAAAGAGTTCGTCACCTCCGACGAAAACGAAGCCAACATGGTCTTCTACTACAAGGACCATCAGGCGGAAACGATCAACCGCATCGTCGCGCTGGCCGAAGACGGCATCAAGAAGATCGAGGCCGAAGTACCCGGACTGCACATCGAACTCGGCGGCGGCATCATCGGCGTCACGGCAGCCGGCAACCAGGCACTGCATACCGACCACATGATCATCATCCCGGCCGTCATGCTGCTCGCCTTCTTCATCGTCATGATCTATTACAGCTCGCTCCACGCCGGCTGGCTGATGGTCCTGCCGATGCTGTTCTCGACCCTGATGACCTACGCCTACATGGGCGCGCTCAACATCGGGATCAGCGTCAATACCGTGCCGGTCATTGCCGTCGGCGTTGGTGTGGGTATCGATTACGCCGTCTATTTCATGGACCGCATCCGCGAAGAGTATGCCGTGATGCGTGACATGAAAAAGGCCGTCATCACCGCCGTTGCCACCACCGGCTACGCCGTGAGCTTTACGGCCGTCACGCTAATCGCCGGCGTCGTCATGTGGATCTTCATGTCCGATCTGCGCTTCCAGTCCGACGCCGCGATCCTTCTTTCTTTCATGCTCATCGTCAACGCGATCGCCGCCGTACTGATCGTGCCGTCATGGTGCGTCGTCTTCAAACCCAAGTTTGTGACGGCAGTGCATTACGACGAAGACGGTGTACTGGAAAACGACTAACAACACTCCGGAAGACCGGGGGAACAGCAAAACATTCTTTCAACAAAACCATTGGGGGTTTGATCCATGGAGACAAAACTGAACACTGGAAGGCGCCTGACGCTCATCGCGGCAGCGCTCTCCGCCTCTTTCGCAACACAGGCTTGGGGTAACGAGCTTCCTTCGATGGGCGAGGACTATTCGCCCTGGCAGGTAGACGTGACCTATGAGAACCACACGGCACATCGTGAGCATGCCGGCCTGGCCAAGTTCCGCAATACCTTGCAGGCGGAAATCGACAAGAAATTCGGCGATGGCTGGAAACTGCACAGCATCCTGCGTGGCAGTTGGGATGGCGTTTATCGCATGAACAGCAGTGAGTACGGCAAGGATGCCGGTGGGGCGATCAACATGCAGTCGACGACGCCTGGTGGCTATTTGACGACGCCTTGGGGTACCGGACCGGTAACTTACTCTCTAGTCGCTGGCCTGGGTTATCCGGGGGCGGCCGGCAATGCTTTTATCGATACCTACGGAGCAAATAATCCGAATGAGGGAATGCGCGTTCTCGGTGATCGCTGGCACGGCATTGATGGCGGCGTTGCTTTTGGCGTTCCTGTGCGCCCCTGCGACGTTGATAGTCGGGGCTGCCGCGATTTTGGCGGTTATGGCGACAAGACCTTATCGGAACTGGAAGCGCCAGAGTTCAATAATCGACTGGATTTCATTCGAGAACTGTATGTCAAGAAGACATTCGATCTGGGTGACGGCAAGGGATTATTCCTGAAGCTGGGCAAGCAACAGGTTGTTTGGGGTCGTACCGACCTCTTCCGTGTTTTGGACGTCATTAACCCGGTCGATTATTCGCGTAACAATATTTATGACGAACTGTCCGACATCCGCATTCCGATGTGGATCGCTCAGGCGGAATACCGCATGGGGGCCAGCGAAACGATGCAGGATCGCAACTTCCAGATCGTCTGGAACGTCGATCAGTTCCGCGCCAATAATCTGGGTCAGTGCGGCACGCCAAACGTGATTCTCGACGCCGGTTGTTTCTTCCGCGGCATGGCCAATCTCTGGGATAACGGTGGCACCGTGGCCAACTTTGCCAATGTCGCGCCTGGCACCTTGCTGGCAACCAATTTTGGTCCTGGCCAGATTGGTATCAAGGATGTTCATCTGCCCAGCTGGTCGCTGTCGAATACTCAATTAGGGGCGAAATACGAGGGCGTGACGGCAGATGGCTTGTCTTTCTCGCTGAACGCCTTGACCTATCGCTCCCAGTTGCCGTCCCTGCATGGTGGAAAGCGGGCGACTAACTCCTTTACCGGGGCGTATCAAAATGCCTGGCCTTACCTGATTTCTTTCGACATGGAATTTCCGCGGGTTAACCTGATTGGCGGCTCGATGGACTTCCAACTGCCTGCGGCAGGAGCGGCAGTACGTTTCGAGGCGGCCTTTACCGATGGGGAAGAGTTTTCCAATACAGCACGTGAGGAGCTGTACTCGAAGAACAATGTATTCCGCAGTGTGATCGGTATTGATCGGCCAACTTTCATCCCGTTCATCAGCGAAACATCGGCAACCCTGATTTCCGGGCAGTTGTTCTATCAACACATTTTTGATCACGAATGGAAGCAGGGATCTCTGGGGCCTGTTGGTATGCCGGATTGGGAAGACAACTTCATCGGTACCTTGTTGATCAAGGCGTTCTTGAACAATGGGACGCTCAGCCCACAAATCATCTTCGCGCATGACTTCCAGGCACGGGCGACCGCGGTTGCGCCGCAGGTGGAATGGAACGTCACGAACGACCTGAAGGTGACCTTCGGTGCCAACTACAAGCTGGCTGAAGGGCGCACTCGCTGGAATTTCGATGATTGCCGTGCCTGTAATCCGTTTGCGCCTTATACCGCGCCTAACGGTGATGCCGATCCGTTTACCTCTTATTCGCGTGGCCTCGGTGGCATGGAACCCCTCGGCCGCTTCCGCGCCGGCCCGATTGGTGCCGCGTTCAAGGAAAACGACATTTTCGTTCGTGTTAACTACAAGTTCTAATTTAAACCCGGAGACCTACACATGAAAAAAACCATGATTTCCCTGTTGCCCCTGGTGGCGGCAGGTTTGGTTGGCTCGGCATTTGCTGCCACGGAAGCCGACGTCGAAAACTCCTTCAACCCGTACAAGGCCGGCATGCCCAGCGCACCGGGCGTGACGCCCGGCACGGTGATCACCAAGGACAATGCCGACAAGTACAAGGATGTCCTGTCGGTTGGCCTGTACAAGCTGCTCAAGGATGGCGCCTTCGAAATGAAGGTCGGGCCGACCACCCAGTTCATGATCAACAGCAGCTACATCAACGCCACCAAGGCCAATCTGAACAAGACCAAGCTGGGCGCCAAGGCCGGCGAGAATCTGACCGGTTACGTGGCCGGCCGCCCCTTCCCGGAAGAGCCGGATGCCAAGGATCCGCGGGCTGGCGAAAAGCTGGCCTGGAACTACAAGTACGGTGTTAACTGGGGCGACGGTGCGGTCATTTCGCCGTTCTACTGGCGTTACCGCAACATGACGTCAGGGCAGATCGAGAAGACCATCAAGTATGACTTCCACTTCCTGAACTTCATGCACCGGACCAAGGACGCGCCGATTCCCGAATTCACCCCGAATCCGTCCGGCCTGTACCGCGCCATCTACGTCAAGGCCAACGAGCCGCAGGATCTGAAGAACACCCAGTTGCTGATCCAGCGTTTCGAAGACGACAGCAAGCTAGACGACGCCTATCTGTATCTCGGCTTCCAGCGTCGCGTGCGCCGTCTGGCTCAGGGCCAGGTGACTGACTCCTTCCTCGGCTCCGATCTGATGATCGAAGACTTCGAAGGCTACAACGGCCGCGTTTCCGACATGAAGTGGACCTACAAGGGCACCAAGAACATGCTGTTGCCGATGTGGAACCACAATGAACTCAAGCTTTCCGACGAGTTCAAGGAAGCCGACGGCTACAAGTTTGTGAACTACAGCGGCCAGGGCGGTTGCTTCCCGGACGGTACCTGGCAACTGCGCAAGGTCTATGTGCTGGAAGCCGTGCCGGTCAATCCGAACCATCCGATCAGCAAGCGGACTTTCTACATGGATGCCCAGTTGCAGAACCTGAACGGCGCCATCGACATTTACGACCGCAAGGGCGAACTGTGGAAGGCGTTCAGCGTCGGCAAGTCGCATCCTGATCATCACCTGCCGGTGAACAAGGGGTCCGGTATCGGTATCGACGATGGCGTGATCATGGTCGACGTTCAGGCCAAGCACTGCACGACGGCCCAGTTCAAGGGCCAGGTCGATCCGAAGAAGGCGCCACCGCGTCTCTTCCAGGTGCAGAACCTGCGCGGCGGGGATTAATCACGCTTTAGATACTTCACTGTCTCTGCGGGCGGGGGCTTCCCTTTGGGGAGCCTGTCTCTCCCTCTTTCGGGGGGCCTTTGGGCCTCCCATTTTTTTGAATGGGTGTTTTGTCATGAAGCTATGTGTCATTTCCGGCGATGGCGTCGGGGGCGAGCTTGCCTGCGAACGGGCTGTCGCGTCATCGAGGCTTTGCCTGCCTGTTTGCCGGTATGAGCGGGATGTTGTCTGAAGGCGCTTTGGAGCAACTGGCGGTGCGTGACCCCGCTGCCTTCGTCCACGAACGTCGCCGCTTGCTGAGCGATTTCATGCGGCGCACTGACGGCTCAACGGAATTGCTGGCCGATATGCAGCAGACGATAGATCAGACGATTGCGCTGAGTGGCACGCCAATGCGTTCGCTCAATCATCTGGCAGGTTTGATTGACGAGCGATTGCTGATCATTGCCAGGCTGAGCAGGGAGTTGGCGGCAGAAATAAATAATCAAGAAAAAAAAGAGTAGGCAGCAACTACGGCTGTTCGTTGACCTGCTCGTAACGCAAATTAAGGAGACACAAACAATGACATCGTTTATGCGCAGCATGGCGAATCGGGTACGCATATCCCATCGCCTGATTTACATCACTTTCATGTCCATTGCCCTCTATGTCGTTGCCGCTGGCATTGGCTGGTGGGGGCTGGATGCGGCAAGCAAATCCCTGAAGTCGGTCTACGAAGACCGGGCAATTCCGATGCAGCTGTTGTCGACCATCGATGCCGATATTCGCGAGGATGCCCTGAAGCTGCTGTTCGCTTTTGAAGGTGCTCCGGGCCGGCCGGCATCGGGCTTGATGGATGAGACCGCGAGCTCCTTGACCATGGCGGTGCGCGCCAATGTGCAGAATTTTGAAGCGCAATGGAAGCGTTACGAAGAGACCCGGCATACCGAAGAAGAGAACGTGCTGGTCGCGGCGTTTACCGAAAAACACAAGGCCTGGATGGACAAGATATTACGTACCGTCAACGAAATCGATGACCGCAAACTCAACGATGCCGGGGTGCTTGGTGAATTTCTTTATGCGGTCAAGGAAGAGCGGCAGGCGGCTCTCGAAGCCTTGCGCGAATTGATCGCTTATCAGGCGAGAGTGGCGAAGGACGAGTATGAAGTTGCCGAATCGCGTTATCGCCTGAGCCAGACCTTGCTCCTGGCTTTTCTTGTGCTTGGCGCGGTATTTGTCGGCGGGCCGGCGATTCTGACCATTCGCTATATCAGCAACGGTCTGAAGGCGGCGGGTAAAACCGCATCGGCGATTGCCGGGGGCGACCTGACCGGCGAGATTTCAATTTCCCGGAATGACGAAATTGGTGAGCTGTCCGACCAACTCTCTGTCATGCGCAGCAATCTGCTCGAGTTGATTGCCGCCATTCGCCAGAACGCCGATGGTCTGAATCAGAACGCCCGTAATCTGTCTCTGGCCGCTGAGCGCAGTGCGCTGACGGTTGAAACGCAGAGCAGTGCGGCTTCGGCAATGTCGTCATCGATTGTCGACTTGTCCCGTTCCATGGAATGTATCGGCGTCAATGCCAGGGAGGCGCATCAGATCAGCGAAATGTCGAGCGAGCATGCCGACAAGGGCGGCCAGATCATCCAGCGGACGGCCAGCGAGATGCAGGGGATCGCCGAGGCGGTCAACGTGGTGGCCGGAACGATTCGGGATCTGGAAGGGTTGTCGCGCCATATTTCAAGCATCGTCCAGGTGATCAAGGAAATTGCCGATCAGACCAATCTGCTGGCGCTGAACGCCGCGATCGAAGCGGCCCGGGCCGGTGAGCAAGGGCGAGGCTTTGCTGTTGTGGCCGATGAAGTCCGTAAATTGGCCGAGCGGACGACGGCATCGACGCATCAAATCGGTGAAATGATCATTCGTACCCAGCAAGGAACGGAAGGTGCTGTTCGGGAGATGGACAACGGCGTGATGCGGGTAAGTAACGGCGTGCAGCTGGCTAACAGTGCGGGAAACTCCATCGTTGAAATTCGCGATTCGGCCCAACGGGCAGCCAGTGTCGTGGCGGAGATTACCCAGGTGATCATTGCGCAAAACGAGTCTTCCCGGGATGCCGCGCAGAAGGTCGAGATGATTGCCCGGGGTATCGAGGAAAACTCCCGTTCGATTACCCAGACCGCCGATGCCGCCAGGCAACTGGCTGTGTTATCCGAGGAAATGGCCGGTTTGGCCGGGCGTTTCAAGGTTGCCTGAGCGGCCGCATCCGGATTTCAATTTTGGCCGTTTTTTCCGGTTGACCGTGGGATTCCTCAATCCGGTGGCCTGCCAGCCCGCTAGTCGCTGGGGACTTCCCGGAATTTCTGCACGCTGGCCAGGAAGGCCTGCAGGATGGGCGAATGATCGTCGGTCCGGTAGATGCAGCTAAGGTCCACCGTGGCTGAAATCGCATCACGAAATGGCCGGCAGACGACGCCGGGCAGGCTGATGGTGGTGGCTGACTTGGGCACGATGGTGATGCCAAAGCCGCCGGCAACCAGCGCCATGCCGGTGACGGCATCGCCGACGACCTGGGAAATCTGCGGTGTGACGCCCATGTTTCCGCACAGCTGGACGATGCGGTCGACGAAGTTGGGCCGGGCGCCGGACGGGAAGAGGACCAGCGGGTACCTCGATACTTCCATGAACGGCACCGACTCGAGTCCGGCCAGCGGATGATCTTCGTTGATCACGAGGTAGAGCGGCTCGCGCATGATCAGCTCGGTCGTGATGTCGGGCAGCGGCGCCAGCATGCGGTTGAAGCCGATGGTGATACGGCGCTGGCGCAGCGCTTCGATCTGTTCCGACTTGGACATGGTGTGCAGCGAGACGACGACATCGGGGTTGGTGTCCTTGAATAGCTGCAGTAGCCGGGGGATGGTGCCCAGGATGCCGGTGCCGAAAATGCCGATGTCGAGCCGCCCGAGCTTGCCTTGCCCGGCCCGCTTGGTGCGTTCAATGGCCTGCTCGACGAGGCCACGGATATTGGTCGCCTCCTCGTAAAACATTTCCCCGGCTTGCGTCAGCTCGACGCCGCGCGGCGTGCGGATGAACAGCTGCACGCCGAGTTCCTCTTCGAGTTGCTGGATCTGCCGGGTCAGCGGCGGCTGCGAGATGCACAGGCGCAGCGCGGCGCGGCCGATGTTGAGCTCTTCGGCGACAGCGATGAAATATTTGAGATGGCGAAGATCCATTTTTGCTCCAGAAACGGCGTCGACCGTAGCAATGTGCGCCCGGGTCTTGTCAAAAAAGGTATGGCAAGGCGCCAAAACCGGTATTGGACAGTATAGCTGAGCCTTTCTAATCTGCACTCAGCGACGAGGCAATCGCGGGCCTGGCCGGTTGATAAATTTATTCAAATCCTCAAATGTGCTTGCTCGAAAATCTGCAACGCAGTTTCGTGTTAATGAATGAATTTTATATTGGTGAATAAAAACAAGGTTTTGCCAATTTGGCACGCATCCTGCGATTAGCTTCTCGACGAAAGGCATTCGGCAAAAAATGAATGTCGTTGAAAGCCGTTTTTTCAAGTCATTAACGAGAAAGAGGAGACAAGACTATGGCAATGACAGGTGTTTTGCGTCCGGGTCATGCGCAGATTCGCGTACTGGATCTTGAGGAAGGTGTCCGTCACTACCGTGACGTGCTGGGGCTGGTCGAAACCGGCCGCGATGCG
Source organism: Gammaproteobacteria bacterium (assembly GCA_018828385.1). Taxonomy (GTDB): domain Bacteria; phylum Pseudomonadota; class Gammaproteobacteria; order Burkholderiales; family Rhodocyclaceae; genus Azonexus. The sequence goes on from JAHJVE010000008.1 coordinate 514,709, forward strand.
CAGGGGCGGGTGTATCTGAAGTGCTGGGATGAGCGCGATCACAGCAGCGTCATCCTGCGCGAAGCCGATCGCGCGGGTATCGATTTCTTCGCCTTCAAGGTGCTCGACAAGGCGACGCTCGATAAGCTCGAAGCCGACCTGCAGGCTTATGGCGTGAGTACCGAACGCATTCCGGCCGGAGAGTTGCTGGAAACCGGCGAACGGGTCCGCTTCGAAATTCCGTCCGGCCACAAGATCGAGCTGTATGCCGAGAAGAAGGCGGTGGGTAACGGTTTGCAGGTGCTGAATCCGGCGCCGTGGACCAAGGCTTCCGAAAACGGCATCGCGCCGGTCCGTCTCGATCACTGCCTGCTCTACGGTCCGAATATCGCGGCTGTCCAGAAGTTGTTCACCGAAGTGCTTGGCTTCTATCTCGTCGAGCGCGTCCTGACGCCGGATGGCGCCGGCAACGTGGCTATCTGGCTGTCCTGTTCGCACAAGGTGCACGACATCGCTTTCGTCGAGCATGCTGAGCCGGGCAAGCTGCATCATCTTTCCTTCCTGCTGGAGAGCTGGGATGAAGTGCTGCGTGCGGCCGACATCATGTCCATGAACAATGTGCCAATCGATATTGGACCGACCCGCCACGGCATTACCCGCGGCTGCACCATTTACGCCTGGGATCCGTCTGGCAATCGCTTTGAAACCTTCATGGGTGGCTATCAGCCGTATCCGGATTACGAAATGACCACCTGGAGCTTTGATGGGCTGGGTAGTGGCGGCGGGCTTGATTACCCGCAACGCAAGCTGCATGAAACTTTCCTGAGCGTCGTGACCTGAGGCTGTCGCTTCAATTCGCCACCCCGGCATAAGGCGGGGGTGGTGGAAGTCCACCCTCGCTTCGACTATCCGGTAAGGAAAAACACATGCAAATTGATCTTCGCACTGTCAGCATCAAGCAGCAGCGCAACACCTTCGATCATCTGGCGCGCCGCTTCGGCGACAAGCCGGCCTCGCGCTACCAGGAGGGCAGCTACGACATCCAGGCGACCGAAAACCTGCACTACCGCCCGACCTGGGACCCCGATCAGCTCATCTACGATGCCTCGATCACCCGCATCGTGATGGCCGACTGGTATGCGCTGAAGGATCCGCGTCAGTACTTTTACAACAACTACACGCTGGCCCGCGCCCGCCAGCAGGAAACGGCCGAAGCGAATTTCTCGTTTGTCGAAAGTCGCGGTCTGGCCGACATGTTGCCGGAAGACCTCAAGCGCGTTGCCCTTGAGGTGCTGGTTCCCCTGCGCCATGCCGCCTGGGGCGCCAACATGAACAATTCCTTCATCTCGGGCTATGGCTACGCCGCCATCTTTACCCAGGCGTGCATGTTCCACGCCATGGATAACCTGGGCATCGCCCAGTATCTGTCGCGCCTTGGTTTGCTGCTCGGCGATCAGGAGGCACTGACCGAAGGCAAGACGGCCTGGCTGGATGATGAAGCCTGGCAGCCGATGCGCCGCTACATCGAGGACTGCCTGGTCGTGCGCGACCCCTTCGAGCTGTTCGTCGCCCAGAACGTCGCACTAGACGGCCTGCTTTATCCGCTGGTCTATGAGCGCATCGTCGATGGTTACCTGTCGGCCAAGGGCGCGTCGGCCGTGGCCATGCTCTGCCAGTTCATGAATGACTGGTTCGATGAAACACGCAAGTGGGTCGATGCCGTCATGAAAGTGGCCGCTGCCGAGTCGGAGCACAACCGCGCCATCCTGCAGGAGTGGACGGAAAAGTGGAGCGCCCGCGCCGCTGCCGCCATGCTGCCGGTTGTCGGGAAAGCCCTCGGGGCGGATGCCGAAGAGGTGGTCGGCGAAGAAGTGGCCGCCTTCAAGGCGCGCCTGAAAAAAGTCGGCGTGGAAATCTGAGGAAAAGCCATGTCGACCGTATTCATTGCCCTGCAAGCCAACGAAGACACGCGTCCGATCATCGACGCCATCGTGCAAGACAACCCGACTGCCATCGTCAATCGCCAGCCGGCCATGGTCAAGATAGACGTTCCCGGATCGATGACCATCAAGCGCGAAACCATCGAGGAACACATCGGCCGCGCCTACGACCTGCAGGAACTGCAGATCAACCTGATCACCCTCTCCGGCAATGTCGATGAGGACGAAGACAGCTTCACCCTGCGCTGGAACAGCTAGAAGGAGACCGAAATGGACATGCAAGTTGCCAAGAAGAAACTCAGCCTGAAGGAAAAATACAAGCTGCTGACCCGTGACCTCGGCTGGGACACGACCTATCACACCAAGGATGAAGTCTTTCCCTACGTCCAGTACGAAGGCATCAAGATTCACGATTGGGACAAGTGGGAAGACCCCTTCCGCCTGACCATGGATTCGTACTGGAAATACCAGGCCGAGAAGGAGCGCAAGTTCTACGCGATTATCGACGCCCACGCCCAGAACAACGGTCACCTGCACATTACCGATGCCCGCTACCTGAGCGCCCTGAAGATTTTCCTGCAGGCCATCAGCCCGGGCGAATACGCCGCCGGCAAAGGCTTTGCCCGCATGGGCCGGGAGTTTCCCGGCGTCGGCACGCAGGTCGCCTGCCAGATGCAGTCGATCGACGAGATTCGCCACGCCCAGACGCAGATCCACGCGCTGTCGAACTACAACAAGTTCTACAACGGCTTCCATGCCTTCGCCGATGCCCGCGACCGCATGTGGTACTGCACGCTGCCGCGCTCCTTCTTCGACGATGCGCTGTCGTCGGGGCCGTTCGAGTTCATGATTGCCATCGGTTTCAGCTTCGAATACGTGCTGACCAACCTGCTCTTCGTGCCCTTCATGTCCGGTGCCGCCTACAACGGCGACATGGCGACAGTGACCTTCGGTTTCTCGGCGCAGTCCGACGAAGCGCGGCACATGACGCTCGGCCTCGAGTGCATCAAGTTCATGCTCGAGCAGGACCCGGCCAATCTGCCGATTGTCCAGGGCTGGATCGACAAATGGTTCTGGCGCGGCTTCCGCCTGCTCGGCGTGGTCGGCACGATGATGGACTACATGCTGCCGAAGCGCGTCATGTCCTGGCGCGAGGCATGGAACATCTACGGCGTTGAGAACGGCGGTGCCCTGTTCCGCGACCTGGCGCGCTACGGCATTCGTCCGCCCAAGGGCTGGGACGACGCCGAGAAGGGCATCGATCACATGTCGCACCAGTTCATGCTGGCGCTCTATCAATACAACTTCGGCACGGCTTTCCATAGCTGGATACCGTCCGAGGACGAAATGGTCTGGCTGTCAAAAAAATACCCGGACACCTTCGACAAGTACTACCGGCCGCGCTGGGCACACCTGAGCAAGCTCAAGGCAGCCGGCACGCCGTTCGCCAACATGGGCCTGGCCAAGCTGTGCCAGACCTGCCAGATCCCGACCGTGTTCACCGAGCCGGACGATCCGACCTCGCTGTGCCAGCGTGAAACCGAATACAAGGGTGAGAAGTACCACTTCTGCTCGGACGGTTGCCAGCACATCTTCGAGAACGAGCCGGAAAAATACATCCAGGCCTGGCTGCCCATGCAGCAGCTCTTCCAGGCGCCGATCAACGGCGATCTGGGCGCGTGGATGAACTGGGTCAGCCTGATACCGGGCAAGGACAACGGCGACTTCGACGGTTCCGAGGACGAGCGCAACTTCGCAGCCTGGCGCCAGCAGGCGACGAGCAATCAGTGAATATCGGGAGAGATAAATGGCATTGACCTCAACCAAGCCCTATGTCGGCGTTCCGCGCGACCTGGTGCAAAACTTCAATGGCAAGCAGATTGTTTATGTTTGCTGGGATCACCACATGTTGTTCGCTACGCCGCTGATGCTCGTTGTTGAGCCCGAGATGAGCTTCGGCGATCTGCTGGAGAATGTTGTCAAGCCGCTGATCGGGGCTGATCCGGATGCGGCGGTAGTCGACCTGACCAAGGTCGAGTGGCTGAAATCGGGGCGTTCGTGGGCGCCGGATTTTGGGGCCTCTCTGGCGGTGAATGGGATTGTTCATAAGGAGCAATTGCGGTTCAGTACGCCGGGGGTGAATTCGCTGCTGGCTGCGGCTTAAGAGCTTTCCTGGTTAATGGGCTTGGGGTTCCGCCCTGCTGGCGGGCGTACTTTTTCTTGCTTCGCCAAGAAAAAGTAGCCAAAAAGAAGGCGACCCCAAGGTCGGCGCCCTGCGGGTACCTTGCGCTACTCGGCGGTCCGGGCGGCTGCGGAACTCGGGCTACGCCCTCAAACAGTCCTCGCCGAAGGCCCCCGGCCCGCCTGCGTTGCTCAGCGCCTCTCATGGGGACCCGAAAGGCGTCCACGGGCAACCGGTTTGCCGGGAAAAATGATTCCTACGGTCAACCGGAAAAAAAGCCCAAAAATGAAATCTGTCGGTCGTTCGTGGACGCCTTACCGGGCCCCTTGAGAGGTGCCGAGCAACGCAGGCTGGCGCGGGAAAAGGGCGAGCACTGTTTGAGGGCGTAGCCCGAGTTGCGCAGCCCCCGCGCCAGACGAGTAGCGCAGGGAACCCGTAGGGCACCGACCTAGGGTCGCCTTCTTTTTGCTTACTTTTTCTTGGCGAAGCAAGAAAAAGTGAGACGCCCCGCAAGGGCGGAACCCCAAGCCAATTAAGAATAACCCTCGATCAAACCAAACCCGATCCGACCGCCAACCGGAAATTTCGACCAAATTTCAAAAGATACCTAGCCGGTATCAATCAATCAGAAACAAGGTATTGGACGGTATCAGCACCCCACCCCTAGACTCATTTCCATTCGGCCATGTCCGATGACCAAACACTATTCCGGCTCGCCGAGAAGACGGGCCGCCCAGCAAGGAGATGCCGTGCAATTGATCAAGAATTTCATCAACGGTGAGTTTGTTGAAGGTTCCGAAGGCAAGACTTTCGAGAAGCGTTCGCCGCTCGACAATAAAGTCATTGCGCACGTTTCCGAGGCCGGCAAGGCCGACGTCGACGCCGCTGTGCGTGCCGCCCATGCCGCCCGCCATGGTGTGTGGGGCGGACTGACCACCGATCAACGCGTCGATCTGCTTTACGGCGTGGCCGACGAAATCACCCGCCGTTTCGAGGATTTCGTCGCCGCCGAAATGGCCGATACCGGTCAGCCCAACCATGTCATGCGCCATGTCTTCATTCCGCGCGGCGCAGCCAATTTCAAGGTCTTCGCCGATGTCGTCAAGAACGTGCCGTGCGAGTCCTTCCAGATGGCGACGCCGGATGGCGCCGGTGCCCTGAACTACGCCATTCGCGTCCCGAAAGGCGTGGTCGGTGTCATTTCGCCGTGGAATGCGCCTTTCCTGCTCATGACCTGGAAAGTCGGCCCAGCGCTGGCCTGCGGCAACACCGTGGTCGTCAAGCCGTCCGAAGAAACACCGTTGACCACCACCTTGCTCGGCGAAGTAATGAACAGCGTTGGCATCCCGAAGGGCGTCTTCAACGTGATTCAGGGCTTTGGGCCGAATTCGGCCGGGGAATTCCTGACCCAGCATCCGCTTGTCGATGCCATCACCTTCACCGGCGAAACGCGCACCGGCACCGCCATCATGAAAGCCGCTGCCGAAGGCATGCGCGATGTGTCCTTTGAGCTGGGCGGCAAGAACGCCGGCATCGTTTTCGCCGATACCGACTTCGATGCGGCGGTCGACGGCATTTTCCGCTCGGCTTTCCTCAATTCCGGGCAGGTCTGCCTCGGTACCGAGCGTGTCTATGTCGAGCGTCCGATTTTCGACAAGTTCGTCCAGGCCCTTAAAGCCAAGGCCGAAGCCGTCAAGTTCGGCCGTCCGGACGACAAGAATGCCAACTACGGACCGCTGATCAGCGCCGAGCACAAGCAGAAGGTCATGTCCTACTACGCCAAGGCAGCGGCTGAAGGCGCCAATGTGGTGACCGGTGGCGGCGTGCCGACCATGCCGGCCGATCTGTCCGAAGGCCATTGGGTGCAGCCAACCATCTGGACCGGCCTGCCGGAAACGGCATCGGTCGTTCGTGAGGAAGTTTTCGGCCCGTGCTGCCACATCAGCCCCTTCGACAGCGAAGACGAAGTGATCAACAAGGCCAACAACAACGACTACGGTCTGGCGACGACGATCTGGACGACCAATCTGGCCCGCGCCCACCGCGTTGCGGCGCGTATTGAGGTTGGCATCACCTGGATCAACAGCTGGTTCCTGCGCGATCTGCGCACGGCTTTCGGTGGCTCCAAGCAATCCGGTATCGGCCGCGAAGGCGGCGTGCATTCCCTCGAGTTCTACACCGAAACCCGCAATATTTGCGTGAAACTTTGAGGCCAAAAATGGACCAACAAAAAATCACCGCCTATGGCGATGAGCTTTATGAAGCCTGGCTCGCCTGCCGCCCGGTGCGTCCGCTGCTCGAACGCGAGCCGGATATCACCATCGAAGACGCCTACCAAATTCAGGAACGTTTCGTCGCCCGCCGCGTGCAGGCTGGCGAGACGATCATCGGCAAGAAGATCGGCGCGACCAGCAAGCCGGTACAGGATTTTCTCGGCGTCTATCAGCCCGACTTCGGCATGCTGCTCTCCGGCATGGTCTATCAGGAAGGCGACACCATCGACCTCGCCACGCTGATCCAGCCCAAGGCCGAGGCCGAGCTGGCCTTTGTCCTCAAGGCAGACCTGAAAGGCCCGGGCATCACGGCGATGGACGTGATCCGCGCCACCGACTACGTGCTGCCGTGCTTCGAGATTGTCGATTCGCGCATCACCGACTGGAAGATCAAGATTCAGGACACTGTCGCCGACAACGCTTCCTGCGGCGTCTATGTGCTGGGCAAGACCAGAGGCGATCCACGCAAGCTGGACATCACGCTGGCCGGCATGGTGCTGGAGAAGAACGGCGAACTGTTCTCGACCGGCGTCGGCGCTGCCGTGCAAGGCTCGCCGGCCAATGCCGTCGCCTGGCTGGCCAATACGCTCGGTGAACTGGGCATTCCGTTCAAGGCAGGCGAAGTGATCCTTTCCGGTTCGCAATCGGCCCTCGTGCCGGTCGTCGATGGCGACGAGCTGGTGTGCACGGTGGGCGGTCTCGGCACCTGCTCGGTCAAGTTTTCCGGAAGGAGCAAAGCATGAGCATGAATGTCACCCTCGGCCGCGAGGACATCGTGCGCCTGTGCGAGCGCGTCGAAGGCGCCCAGACCCGTGCTTACGCCATTCCCAAGCTGACCGACGAATACCCGAACATGACCATCGGCGATGGCTACGCCGTGCAGCTTGAGCTGCGTCGCCGCTTCCTCGCCCAGGGGCACCGGCAGGTTGGCTGGAAGGCTGGCCTGACCTCGAAGGCAAAGATGATCCAGATGGGCGTCAATGTGCCGTCCATCGGCTTCCTGACCGACCGCATGGCGCGCCCGGAAAACTCGGCGATCAAGACCTCCGATCTCGTGCACCCGCGCGTCGAGTGCGAAGTCGCCTTCGTTATGAAGAAGACGCTGAAAGGTCCGAACTGCACGCGGCAGGATGTGCTCGATGCCACCGACTACGTGCTGCCGGCGGTCGAAATCATCGACTCGCGCTTCTCCGGCTTCAAGTTCGATCTGCCCAGCGTCGTCGCCGACAACGGTTCTTCGGCGCGCTTCGTTGGCGGTGGTCGGGCCCGTTATCCGGCCGATATCGACCTGCGCACCCTCGGCGTCGTCATGGAGAAGAACGGCGAGATCGTCACCCTCGGCGCTTCGGCCGCCGTCCTCGGCCATCCGGCTGAAGCCATTGCCATGCTGGTCAATATCCTGGCCGAACTGGGCGAGGAATTGCCGGCCGGCAGTTTCGTGATGAGCGGCGGCATTACCGAAGCCATTCCGGTCAAGCCGGGCGACAGCATCGTGGCGCGCTTCCAGGAGCTGGGCAGCGTATCGATGCGCTTCATTGAATAAAAACAACGGAGGAGACGAAGGATGCCAATCATAGAAATGCACCTCATGGAAGGCCGTAGCGTCGAACAAAAACGCGCCGTGGCCGAAGCTGTGGCAGAGGCCGTGACACGCACGCTGGGCGTCGGGCCGGAGCAGGTTCGCCTGCTCATTACCGAGCACGGCAGCGAAGAATTTTCGGTCGGCGGGGTGACGGCCGGGCGCAAGCAGGAACTGGCTGTAATGCAGGCCGCAACATCGGCCAAAAAATCGTAGTTTTTGGAGAGCAACACCATGAAAAAAATCAGATGCGCGCTGATCGGTTCCGGCAATATCGGCACCGACCTGATCTACAAGATCCAGCGCAGCCCCTTCCTTGAACCGGTGTGGATGGTCGGTATCGACCCCGAATCCGAAGGTCTCGCCCGCGCCCGCGACATGGGTCTGAAAACCACGGCGGCCGGCGTCGATGGCCTGTTGCCGCATGTACTGGAAGACAACATCCAGATCGCCTTCGATGCGACCAGCGCCTACGTTCATGCCGAGAATTCGCGCAAGCTCAACGAGCTGGGCGTCATGATGATCGACCTGACGCCGGCTGCCATCGGCCCCCTGTGCGTGCCGCCGGTCAACCTCAAAGCACATGCTGAAAAGGTCGAGATGAACGTGAACATGATCTCGTGCGCCGGCCAGGCGACGATTCCCATCGTGTTTGCCGTCTCGCGCATTCAGGCTGTCGGCTATGGCGAAATCGTCGCCAGCCTGGCCTCGAAGTCGATTGGCCCGGGCACCCGCGCCAATCTCGATGAATTCACCTACACCACCTCGAACGCCATTGAAGTCGTCGGCGGCGCCCGCAAGGGCAAGGCGCTGGCCATCATCAACCCGGCCGAGCCGCCAATGATGATGCGCAACACCATTTCCTGCCTGACCGACGATGAACCGGAACAAGCGAAAATCACCGAGTCGGTGCTCGAGATGATCAAGGAAGTGCAGAAGTACGTGCCGGGCTACCGGCTGGTGAACGGCCCGTTGTTCGATGGCAAGCGTGTCACGGTTTTCATGGAAGTCGCCGGTCTCGGCGATTACCTGCCCAAGTACGCCGGCAATCTCGACATCATGACCGCCGCCGCAACGCGCACGGCCGAAATGTTCGCCCAGGAAATCATCGCTGGCACCATCCAGCTCAAGTCACCGGAGGTCGCATCATGAGCGCCGATCAAAGTCTCAAGGGTCGCAAGATCATCATCCACGACATGTCCCTGCGCGACGGCATGCACGCCAAGCGGGAGCAGATGAGCATCGAGCAAATGATAACCATCGCCACGGCGCTCGACGAGGCCGGCGTGCCGCTGATCCAGGTCACGCACGGCGCCGGCATGGGCGGCAATTCGTTGCAGCATGGCTTCGCACCGCACAGCAACGAGGAATACATCACGGCGGTGGCGTCGCGGATGAAGCAGGCAGTCGTGTCGGTCCTGCTCATTCCCGGCCTGGGCACGATGAAGGAACTCAAGTCGGCCTACGACTGTGGCGCGCGCAGCGTGCACGTCGCCACCCACTGCACCGAAGCCGACACCTCGCCGCAGCACATCGCTTTCGCCCGCAAGTTGGGCATGGATACCACGGGCTTTCTGATGATGGCCCACCTCAATACGCCGGAAGGGCTGGCGCAGCAGGGCAAACTGATGGAATCCTACGGCGCGCAGACGGTGTACATCACCGACTCGGCCGGCTACATGCTGCCGGCCGACGTCAAGGCGCGGGTCGCGGCATTGCGCGCTGTCCTCAAGCCGGAAACCGAAATCGGCTTCCACGGCCACCACAACATGGGCATGGGCATCGCCAATTCCATCGCCGCCATTGAAGAGGGCGCCAGCCGGATCGATGCCTCGGTAGCGGGCCTCGGCGCCGGCGCGGGCAATACGCCGCTCGAAGTCTTTGCTGCTGTCTGCGAGCGCATGGGCATCGTAACTGGTTGCGACTTGTTCAAGCTGATGGACATGGCCGAAGACATCATCGTCCCGCTCATGGACCACATGGTTCGTGTCGACCGCTCGTCGCTGACGCTGGGTTTTGCCGGCGTTTACTCGACTTTCCTGCTTCACGCCAAGCGGGCGGCCGAGCGTTTCGGCGTGCCGTCGCGTGACATCCTGGTCGAGCTGGGGCGCAAGAAAATGATCGGCGGTCAGGAGGACATGATTGTCGATACGGCAATGACCATGGCCAAGGAACGCGGGCTGCTCAAGGACGCCGCCGCCTGATTGGCGCCGGTGACAGGAGAAAAATAGTGACAGAAGCCAGGGAATGGGTTGTCGTCGTCGGTGCCACTGGCGCCTTCGGCTCGGTCATGGTCGAACGCTTTCTTGCCCGCGGTTTGGGTGTGCTGGCCGTGGCGCGCAGTGCGTCATCGCTAGCCGAACTGGCCGCGAAAAATCCCGGGCTGGTGCCTTGTGCGGCCGACATTTCGGATGACGCTTCCATCGAGGTGATCAAGGCCGCATTGCCCGGTCCTGTGCGCATGGTCGTCCATGGCCCCGGCGTGGCCGTCGGTGGCGGCGTGCTGACCATCGCCACGCAGGCGATGATCGACGCGGTCAATATCAAGGTCGGTGGCTTCCTGCGCCTGGTTCGTGCGGTCGACCGGAATTTATTGCCAAATTCCAGATTGGTCGCCATCGGCGGTCACTACGGTTTCGAGCCGACGGCCTATGCCGCCGCAGCCGGTGTCGGCAATGCCGCGCTGGTCAATGTCGTGCGCCAGATGAGTCTGGCCTACGGGGCGCGTGGCATCACCGCCCACCTCGTCGCGCCCGGCCCGGCCGATACCGAACGCCTGCGCCGGGTGGCGGCGGATCGCGCAAAAATGCTGGGCACGACGGTTGAAGCGGTCATGGACAGCATGCGGGCCGAGTCGTCGCTTGGTGCCTTTACCGAACCGGGCCAGATTGCCTGGGCGCTCGAAATGTTGCTGGCACCAGAAGCCTCGGCGATGACCGGTTCTTCCCTGATGCTCGATTCCGGCCGTCGCCACGGTCTACCGTAAAAAAGGGCCAAAATCGAAATGCCCATTCTCAACTTCCATCTCGTCCAGGGGCAGCATGCGCCGGCTCAGGTCGAAACCCTGCTGCTCAAAGCCAGCGCCTTGTTTGCCGAAGTGCTGGCCTGTCCGATTGAACGCGTCCGCGTGTTCGCTACCGAACATCCGCCGCAGCACGCCTGCATCGGTGGCCAACTGGTCAACCGGCACGCGCAGGTTGCGCCGTACTTTTCCTTCATCGTCCTCGAGGGCCGTTCTCAGGCCGACCGCCAGCGCCTGCTTGCCGGTTTCACCGATCTCGTCGTCGACATTCTTGGCGCGCCGCGCGCCAATGTACGCGGCGGTATCGTGCCGGTGGCGCCATCGGACTGGAGCATCGGCGGTGAACTGGCCAGCGAGTTGCGGCAGGCCGAAATCGAAGCCCGGCGGCAGGCGGGAACAACTGCGCCATCTTGACGATCTGATTGACTTTAGCTTTACCCCCAAGAACAACGAGCGCAGTTCAATTCAGGAGAAGACATGAAGCTCTATTACGCCACGGGAGCCTGCTCCCTTTCCCCGCACATCGTGTTGAGCGAACTCGGTCTGCCTTACGAATTGGTCCGGGTCGAACTGTCCACCCACCTGACTGCCGATGGTCGGGACTACACTGCGATCAATCCCAAAGGCTACGTGCCGGCCGTCGAACTTGATGACGGCCAACTGCTCACCGAAGGTCCGGCCATCGTCCAGTACCTGGCCGACCAGAAACCGGCTGCCGGGCTGCTACCGCCGGCAGGAACGCTCGAGCGGGCGCGGGTGCAGGAATGGCTGACCTTCATCGGCACCGAGCTGCACAGGAATTTCACCCCGCTGTTCAATCCGAAGGCTTCGGCTGACTGGAAAGCTGCGGCGACGGCCAATATCGAGCGGCGGTTTGGTTTTGTCGAAAAGGCGCTGGCCGGTCGCGACTATCTGACCGGGGGCTCGTTCTGTGTGGCAGATGCCTACCTTTTTACGGTGGTTAACTGGACCAAATTCGTCAAAATCGATCTGGCGCCTTGGCCTACGCTGGCGGCTTTTCATCAGCGGGTTATGGCGCGGGCGGCGGTGCAGAAGGCATTGCGGGAGGAGGGGCTGATTTAGGTTTTTTTGAATAGGCTTGGGGTTCCGCCTTGCTGGCGGGCGTACTTTCTTTTGCTTCGCCAAAAGAAAGTAGCCAAAGAAAAGGCGACCCCGGGGGCGGCGCCCTTCGGGTTCCTTGCGCTACTCGGCAGGCCGGGCGGCTTGCTAAACTCGCCTTCGGCTCAGACAACGCAAGCCGACTGCCCCCGGCCCGCCTGCGTTGCTCAGCGCCTTCCACGGGGGCCCCAAAGGCGTCCATGTTCGACCGATGTAGCGCAAAAAACAGATTCCCACTGTCAACCGGAAAAAAGCCTAAAAATGAAATCCCAAGCCTGGCCACGGACGCCTTACCGGGCCCCTTGAGAGGTGCCGAGCAACGCAGGGGCTGGCGTGAAAAGGGCGAGGACTGTCTGAGGGCGAAGCCCGAGTTTCGCAGCCCCCGCCAGCCCCGAGTAGCGCAGGGAACCGGCGTAGCCGGCACCGACCCAGGGTCGCCTTCTTCTTTGGCTACTTTCTTCTTGGCGAAGCAAGAAGAAAGTACGCCCGCCAGCAAGGCGGAACCCCAAGCCAAATAAACGGACAACTGATAGCAGCAGCTATCCCGTTTTCCCCGCCGGATGCGCCACCTTCCTCCCGGAAAGCCGATAAGCCACCCGCGCCCGCGTCGTACCCAGTATCTTGGCCGCCCCGGAAACATTCCCCTGCGTCAGATGCAGGGCCTGCCCGATGGCGTCTTCCTCCAGAGCATCCAGTGAAAGCTTCCCCGAGGCGAGCGCTTCCCGGAGCAGAGCGGACAGGTTCGGGGCCTCGGCTGGTTGTTCCGGTAGGCTCGCCGCAGCTTCCGTCCGGCCCGGCTCGCGCCGGATATTTTCACCGCTGGTAAACAGGTGCGAGATGTCGATACCCCCATCTTCCGGCGCCAGAATGACGCCGCGTTCGATGAGGTTTTCCAGCTCGCGGATATTGCCCGGCCACGAATAAAACAGCAGTGCTTCGAGCGCCGCCTCGGTGAAGCCAGTCACCTTGCGCTTGTGCAGGGCGCAGTAGCGATTGAGGAAGTGTTCAACGAGCAGCAGGATGTCTTCCTTGCGCTCGCGCAGCGGCGGGATATTGACCGGGAAGACATTGAGCCGATAGAACAGGTCGTCGCGGAATTTGCCGGCCTCGACGAGATCGCGCAGGTTTTCGTTGGTCGCAGCCACGACGCGGACATCGACCTGGCGCACCCGCGTGTCGCCGATACGCTCGATTTCGCCTTCTTGCAGCGCCCGTAGCAGCTTGCCCTGGGCGACCAGGCTCAGCGTGCCGATTTCGTCGAGGAACAGGGTGCCACCATCGGCCCGTTCGAAGCGGCCGGGGCGTGACTGGCTGGCGCCGCTGAAGCCGCCTTTTTCGACGCCGAAAAGCTCCGATTCGATGAGCTGCTCGGGAATGGCCGCGCAGTTGATTGCGATGAAAGGCTGTTCGGCGCGGTCGCTGATGTTGTGCAGGGTGCGCGCGAACTGTTCCTTGCCGACGCCGCTTTCGCCAAGAAAGAGCACCGTCGCCCGGGTCGGCGCGACGCGCTGGATCATGTGGCAGACAGTATTGAAGCCCGATGAAACGCCGACCAGATCGATCTTGTCGCTGATTTCGCTGGCGTCGGCGTCGCTGCGCGGGAAGGAGAATTTCTTGCTGCTCGGGCTCTGCACGAAATCCTGCGCCTGCAGATAGCGAAAATCGGCGTCCGGGTCATCCCACTGGTCGAGTGCCTTGCCGACAATCTTGCAGCTTGGAAAGCCCATGGCCTTGCATTCGACTTCGCGGACCAGCATCTGGCGGCCGAGGAAACTGCTCAGATAGCCGTTGGCGTAGCCTTGCTGCAGCCAGCACACCGGCGCGCTGCTGGTGCCGAAGGTGGCGATGTGCTGCTCGGCCTCGGCCGAGTTGCGCCAGATGAACTCGCCGTAGAAATGGCCGGTTTCGACATCGACATCGAGGGCCAGGGTTTCGACCGAGACGAAGCCTTCCAATGCATGCATTTGCGGGCCGACGGCAAAGGCATCGAAATCGTTGCTGTCCGGGCGGATGCGGCGGACCATTTCGGCATCGCGCGTGCCCGACTGGTAGCCCATGCGGGTGATCAGTCCGCGTGCCTTCTCGATGCCGACTGTTTCGATCAGCTCGCGCCGGATGGCGCCGAGCGAAGAGTTGTGGACCAGAACCATGCGCCGGTCGTCGAACCAGACTTCGCCCTTGGCCGGAGCAAAACACAGGCGCGCGGCAAGATCGTCGATGTCCGGCAGGCGATGTTTGTCGTGGGCGGTCGGGCGCAGCAGGCGAATGCCCTTGTCTTGCGTCGATTTTTGGCCGTTGTCCATGCGGGTTCCTTCGCTACGCTTGTCGTCTGCCAGCGGTAAGTGGCGGGATTCGAAGCGCTGATTATCGCGCGCGTGGATCAATAATTGGCGGCGCTTTTGCCACCGGGTTCCGGCCGGTATTCCTGACGTAGATTGGTCGTGGCAGCAGCCAACAGCAGGGCGTCGACGCCGACGGCAATGAAACGGGCGCCAGCCTCGAAGTAGCGTTGGACGATGGCCTTGTCTCCACACAGGACGCCGCCGCTTTTTCCGGCGGCGGAGGCTTTTTGCAAGCCGGTTTCGATGGCCTGGACGATGCTCGGGTGATTCGACTGACCGAGCAGGCCATACGAAGCGGCGAGGTCGGCGGCGCCGAAAAAGATGCCGTCCACGCCGTCGACCGCAAGAATCTCGTCGAGATTGTCGTAACCGAGCTTGGTCTCGACTTGCAGCAACAGGCACATCTGGTCGTTGGCCTGGGCGCTGTAATCCTGGATTCGACCCCAGCGCGAGGCGCGCGCCAGCGCGGCACCAACGCCACGGATACCTTCCGGCGGGTAGCGCATGGCGCGAACCAGACCGGCCGCTTGCTCGGCTGTTTCAACCATCGGAATGAGCAGCGTCTGGACGCCGGTTTCCAGCAACTGCTTGATCAATACATGGTCGCCCTGCGGCGGGCGGACGATGGCGTGCGAGGGATAAGGCTCGATGGCCTGGAGTTGGGCCAGAATGCTGCGCAGGTCATTGGGGCCATGCTCGCCGTCGATCAGCAGCCAGTCGAAACCGGCCCCGGCGCAGATCTCTGCGCTGAAGGTTTCGCTCAGGCCGAGCCACAGGCCAAGCAAGGTTTCCCCATTGCGCAGATCGGCCTTGAAGTCGTTACGTGGGATGTCCATGGCGGGATAGCGTTCCGTGTTCTCGTGTTGTCCAGGTGCCATTCGCTCAGGGGGAGGACTGGTTTGGCCCGCTCCTCCGGCAAGGCGATCATGCGGAACGGATCAATATCGTGTCTGCGCGTCCGACTGTCCAATACATATATATATGTAGCTCGATACCCGCGCGGTATGTCCGGGGCGCAGGAACAGAGGCCGGGGGCCGAAGCCATGCCTTCACGAAAGCCAAACAGCGGCTTGAATGCTTCTCGGTGCTGTCTGATAATGAGCCCTTTGGCCGAGATCAGTCGTCTTCGTGCCCGCGCAACAAAAATGGCGCTTGCCAAAACGGGTCTCGAATCGGTTTAAATCTGAATGGCAGTATATAAATCAATAGGATAGGCAACTTATGCTGCTGATGATAGACAACTACGATAGCTTCACCTACAACATCGTCCAGTACTTCGGCGAGCTAGGGCAGGACGTGAAGGTTTACCGCAACGATGCCATCACGGTCGACGAAATCGCCCGTCTCAAGCCCGAATACCTGGTAATTTCCCCCGGCCCCTGCGCCCCGGCCCAGGCCGGCATCTCGCTGGCGGCGATTCGCGAGTTCTCAGGCAAGATCCCGCTGCTCGGCGTCTGCCTCGGTCACCAATCCATCGGCGAAGCCTTTGGCGGCAAGATCGTGCATGCCAAGCAACTCATGCACGGCAAGGTGTCACCGGTTCATCACAAGGACGTCGGCGTGTTCAAAGGCTTGCCCAACCCGCTGACCTGCACGCGCTACCACTCGCTGGCCATCGAGCGCGAATCGCTGCCCGACTGTCTGGACGTCACCGCCTGGACCGACGACGGCGAGATCATGGGCGTTCGCCACAAGACGCTGGCTGTCGAAGGCGTCCAGTTTCACCCCGAATCCATCCTGACCGAACGCGGTCACGACCTGCTCAAGAACTTTCTGGACGAATTCAAGCAATGACCCCACAAGCCGCTCTCCAGCGTGTCATCGAACATCGCGAAATTTTTCACGACGAAATGGTCTCCTTGATGCGCCAGATCATGGGCGGCGAAGTCACGCCGGTCATGATCGCCGCCATCATCACCGGCCTCCGCGTCAAGAAGGAAACCATCGGCGAAATCGCTGCCGCCGCCAGCGTCATGCGCGAACTGGCCACGCCGGTCAAGGTGCCCTACGACAACCGCTTTGTTGACATCGTCGGCACCGGTGGCGATTCAGCGCACAGTTTCAATATTTCCACGACCTCGATCTTTGTTGCCGCCGCGGCCGGCGCCAAGGTTGTCAAGCACGGCGGACGCAGCGTTTCGTCCAGCTCGGGTAGCGCCGACGTGCTCGAAGCGCTCGGCGCCAACATCATGCTGTCGCCCGAGCAGGTCGCCGCCTGCGTGGAGCAGACCGGCATTGGCTTCATGTTCGCGCCCAATCACCACAGCGCCATGAAGCACGTTGCACCGGTGCGCCGTGAAATGGGCATCCGCACGCTGTTCAATATTCTCGGCCCGCTAACTAACCCGGCCGGCGCCCCGAACACCCTGATGGGCGTCTTCCATCCCGACCTCGTCGGCATTCAGGTGCGCGTCATGCAGCGCCTCGGTGCCGAGCGCGTGCTGGTCGTGCACGGCCGCGACAACCTCGACGAAATCTCGCTCGGTGCCGCCACTTTGGTCGGCGAGTTGAGGAACGGCGAAGTCACCGAATACGAAGTGCACCCCGAAGACTTCGGCCTGCAGATGATGTCGCTGCGCAACCTGCGCGTCGACAGCGCCGAAGAATCCAAAGCCGTGATGCTCGGCGCCCTCGACAACAAGCCGGGCGCTGCCCGTGAAATCGTCTGCTTGAATGCCGGTGCCGCGCTCTACGTCGCCAATGTTGCCGACAGCATCGGCGACGGTATCGCCAGGGCACGCGAAGCCATCGCCAGCGGCGCCGCCCGGGCCAAGCTCGCGCAGTTCGTCGAATGCACTCAAAAACTGGCGACAAAATGAGCGACATCCTCAACAAGATCATCGCCACCAAGCGCGAAGAAATCACCGCCGCGCTGACCGTCAAACCGCTTGCCGCTGTCGAAGCCGAAGCTGCCGCCCAGCCAGCGCCCCGCGATTTCGTCGGCGCCATCCGCAACAAGATCTCCCACGGTCAACCGGGAATAATCGCCGAAATCAAAAAGGCCAGCCCCTCCAAAGGCATCATCCGCCCCGACTTCCACCCGGCCGACATCGCTCGCAGCTATGAACAACACGGAGCCGCCTGCCTGTCGGTGCTGACCGACCGCCAATATTTCCAGGGCTGCCCGGAATACCTGCAAGCCGCCCGTGCCGCCTGCACCCTGCCGGTGTTGCGCAAGGATTTCATGGTCGACGCCTATCAGGTTGCCGAAGCTCGCGCCATGGGCGCCGACGCCATCCTGCTCATCGCCGCTGCGCTGACCCTGTCCGAAATGCAGTCCCTCGAGGCCCAAGCCATCGACTACGGCATGGCTGTCCTCGTCGAAGTGCACAACGGTGAAGAGCTAGATGCTGCCCTGCAACTCAAGAGCCCGTTGCTCGGTATCAACAATCGCAACCTGCGCACCTTCGATGTCACTCTGGCAACCACCCTCGGACTGCTCTCGCGCATTCCCGATGGCAAGATCGTCGTCACCGAAAGCGGCATCCTCGCCCCGGAGGATGTTGCGCAGATGCGCCAGAACAAGGTTGAAGCCTTTCTCGTCGGGGAAGCTTTCATGCGCGCACAAAACCCGGGTGTCGAGTTGGCGAGGCTGTTTGCCTGAAATTGTCGTGCTCAATACGCCGCACCAGGCGCTTGGCCGGTTGCCAGTGTCACAGATAGATAACCTCCCGGTAAAACACATCCATTGCACCCGCGGCTAGCATCCGTCACGGCACTCCAAGGACTCGATTTCGAGGGGTAATTGAAGTTCTTTTCAGAAATTTTCAGATTTAAGTTGACGGTGTAGGATTAATCCGTAGAATGCGCACCTCTCCTGCGGTGCCGGGGTTTTCGGCGGATGTAGGGGAGTCAGGTGAAGCAAGGAATTTTGCAAAAAAGCTTGACGGGGTGAGAGGAGTTCTTCATAATCTTGCCTCTCTGCTGCAG
>JAHJVE010000009.1 GCA_018828385.1 Gammaproteobacteria bacterium
CCGGCGTTGCCAGCCAGACCATCACGGTGGCCATCGCCAACGACGGCACCTTCGAAGGTCCGGAAACCTTCAACATCAACCTCAGCAACCCGGTTGGCGCCGTCATCATCGACGGCCAGGGCGTCGGCACCATTGTGGATGTAAATGTTGCGCCGACTGCTGTATCGGACAATTACACGATGGCAGAGGACGGCGGCACAATCACGCTGAACCCTCTTGCTGGCGACAGCGATCCGGATGGCGGAACGGTAAGCTTGACTGGGATCAACGGTACTGCGCTGACACCTGGCTTTGCCCAGAGCATCGCCGTCAATAATGGTACGGTCAATGTTAGCGCTACCGGCGTCGTTACCTTTACGCCAAATCCTGATTTCAGCGGCAGCGTCAGCTTCCCTTACACGATCAGCGATGGTCAAGGTGGGTCGGCAACGGCTAATCAGGTTATTACTGTTACTCCCGTCAATGATGCCCCGGTAGTTGGTAACGCGACAATTTCAGTTTCCGAGGAAGGCTTGGTCTGGGGCCTTGCAGATAGCACAGGCAATCCATCCGATAGCACCAACCTGACCGTGCGCTCGGGCACCTTGAGTGTGGTTGATGTCGATAGCGCGGTTTCGGTTTCCTTCCAGGCGCCGCTGACAGCATTGACGGCGGGCGGCGTTGCGGTTACCTGGAGCGGAGCCGGTACGCAAACGATGGTCGGTTCGGCTGGTGGTGTTGAGGTGCTACGCGCAACGATCGATAACGCCGGGAATTACACAGTTACGCTTTCCAAGGCAATTGACCACGCGGCGGGCAATGGCGAAAACATTGAGGCGGTGTCGTTCGGTGTTTCGGTCAGCGATGGCATTGCGGCACCAGCCCAGGGCAGCTTGACGGTGAATATCGAGGATGATGCCCCGAGTGCAATTCCGGGTACTCAATCCGTGGTTTTGCCGGCGCAGGACACCAATATCATGTTGATCCTGGATACGTCCGGCAGCATGGGGTCCGGAGCCGGCAGCAAGCTGCAGATCATGAAGGACTCAGTCAGCCTGATGCTCGACCAGTACGCAAATCTGGGCGACGTCATGGTCCGGGTGGTCACTTTCAACAGTTCGGCCAGCGCTTATGGCACGACGTGGATTACGGTGGATGCTGCCAAGTCTTACGTTAACAGTTTGGGTTCGGGTAACAACACCAACTACGATGCCGCGCTGATCACTGCGCAGTCGGCATTCGCCTCAAGTGGCAAGATCGTCGGGGCGACCAATGTCTCGTATTTCCTGACCGATGGAGCCCCGACGCGGGCCTCTGATTGGGATGGCAGCGGGCCGCTGACCAGCCAGAATGGTATTCAGCCGGGTGAGGAGGCGCTTTGGCAGTCCTTCCTGGCGACCAACCATATCAATTCGTTTGCTTATGGCATGGGTACTGGTGCCTCGCAGGCCAATATGGACCCGGTTGCTTATAACGGTATTACCGGGACGGATACCCAGGCCGTTGTTGTCGCCAATGTGGCTGATCTGCCACCTATCCTGCGCGATTCGATCGTTACACCGACAAGCGGCGATCTGATCAGCGGCTCGCTGGGTGCAGGCTCTGGCATCGGGGCTGACGGAGGCTATCTGGACAGCTTTGCCTTGAACGGTACGACCTATAGCAGCGGAGGCGCCTTCTCCGGCACGAGTCGCGGTACTTATGACGCCGGAACAAACAGCTGGACAGTGACGACCACGGCGGGTGGTAAATTTGTGGTCGATATGGACACTACCTTGTACACCTACACGCCGCCGGTTTCGACCAGCACGGCCTTTGCCGAGAGTGTCGGTTACACGCTGCGCGACAACGATGGTGATCTCGCTTCGTCTACACTGACCATCAATGTCGAGCCGCCGCAGTTGCATACCCTGGTCAGCACGACGAGTGTACTGACCGGCACCAATCCGGGTCTGGCTGGCGAGTACTTCGGCTATAACGAATATCGCGATGGCACGGCAGCCGATCCTCTATACCAAGGCAGCACGACTGTTCGTCTGCACTCGGACGATGGGTCGGCCGATGCCGGGGTGGCGAACAACGTCGATCGTCTGGCCGATGTCGAGACCATCATCGAAGGCCGCAACGGCAACACCGATCTGATCAACAATGCCGTGCTGTCTGCTCCGGGGGCTGCCGACGCTACCTTCTCGGCCAACAAGCTCGAGTTTGGTTTGCCGTCCGGATCAAATACGCCCTTGTTCAGCAACGACCTGGGACAGAACGGCAAGGTGACGAGTGGAACGATCGGCGCCTCGGCCGGCGGCAACACCAATAATCTCTACACCTTCCTCAAGGTTGGTTCCGGCAACGTCGATACACTGGTGGCCACCAGTGGCCTGGGCGACACGACCGATGCGATTATCCGGATGGTTGGCTACATCAACATCCCGGAAGGCGGCACCTACGATCTGCGGATTACGGCCGACGATGGCTACCGTGTGCTGATCGGCGGACAGAATGTGGCCCAGCTCGACTTCATTCAATCGACTGCGACCAATGTCTATACCGGTCAGGTGCTTGGTGAGGGATTGCAGTCGATCGAAATTCTGTACTGGGACCAGGCAGGCCACGCCAGTCTGCGCATCGAGGTTAAGGCGACCGGCGCTGCCGACACAGCCTACAAGATCATCGGCAACGACGAGTTCGCCCTGTTCTCGCCGACCGATGTGCCGACCCTGGGGGCCAATCAGGATATCGTCGAGACATCGACCAACGGCGTCTGGGCGGTGCGTACAGGCGAGGACTTCACGGGCAGCGATGTGGCCGAGAAGATTGTCGGCAGCGACGGCAAGGACACCATCCACGCCGGCGCCGGTAACGACGTAGTGCAGGGTGGTGGCGGTTCCGACATCATCTACGGTGGTGCTGGCGACGACAAGCTGATCGGTGGCGCAGGTTCGGATACCTTCGCCTGGACCTTGGCTGATGCGGGAACGGCTGCCCAGCCGGCCATCGATACGATCGCCGACTTCGATGTTGCAGCGAAGATGGCGGGTGGCGATGTGCTGGATCTGCGTGACCTTATCGCGGATAGCGCGACGACCCCGGCCACGCTCGATGCCTATCTGCATTTCACACAGTCCGGCAACGATACGGTCATAGACGTGAAGCCGGACGGCGCCGCCGGTCAGGTCACCCAGACGATCGTCATCAGCGGCGTGGATTTGACGGCCAACGGCACCCTGAATGATCAGACGATCATTCAGGACTTGCTGACCAAGGGCAAGCTGATCACCGACTAAGCTGCTACGGTCGACGACAAAAAGGGGCGATTTTCATCGCCCCTTTTCATTTTTTGCCGTTTTTTCCGGTTGACCGTAGCAATCAGCCGGAGGCGCTCTTACTCGTGCTGACGCAGCTTGGTGGCGTTCGGGATATGGATTTTCCGGCCTTCGACGACGATCAGGCCGAGTTCGGTCAGTTCGTGCAGGATGCGCGAGAAATGTTCCTGGGTCAGGTTGAGGCGGGAGGCGATGACGCCCTTGTTGGTCGGTAGCGTGATGGCCACGTTGATGCCGTCGTGCTCGGCTTCGGGCAGCTCGCGCAACAGGTAACCGATGATGCGTTGCTTGCCGGAGTGCAACGAATACGATTCGACGTCATTCATGAGCTGATGCAGGCGCATGGCCATGCCGGCCAGCATCTTGCGGCACAGGTTGTGGTCGCGTTGCAGTTCCTCGAAGACGACACCTTTCGAGATATGCAGCAGCAGGCAGTCGGTCAGCGCCTGGGCGAAGACGATGTAGGGCTTTTCCATGAACATGATGGCTTCACCGAAACTCTGGCCCTGGCTGATGATCTCGACAACCTTCTCGCTGCCTTGCGACGATGTGAAAGCCAGCTTGATCTGCCCGTATACGAGCAGATGAAAGCCGTTGCAGGGGTCGCCCTTGTGGAAGAGGATTTCGCCCTTGCTGGCGTGGATTTCGCGGGTGCCACGGGCAATGCGGCTGAGCTCTTCCGGGGCCAGTCCCTGAAATAGCGGAACGTGCGTCAGTAGAGCTTCGATGTTGATTGGATGGCTTCCGTGCATGATCTTCGCAGCAATAACAGTGGTCTCCGATGTTGGCACCCGGCCGATGCCAAAGCAATACGACTTTGTGACTACCTACTGACGGGTTAGTTGCACATAAAGGAGGGGGAGGCGGCTGGGCAGCTCCTCCGGTTTGCGGATGACGCAGAAGCCGGCCGGGCCAAAAAGATAGGGCAGGTAGGCGCCCGCTTCGCGGTCGATGGTCACGCAGAAGGGTGTCAGGCCGAGGCGGCGGGCTTCGTGCACGGCCATCCGGGTGTCCTCGATGCCGTAGCGCGAGTCGTAGATGTCGAGATCGTTCGGCTTGCCGTCGGTGATGATCAGCAACAGGCGGCGACTGGCCGGCTGTTCGGCCAGGATGCTGGCGGCCTGGCGGATGGCGGCACCCATCCGCGTGTAGTAGCCGGGCTTGATGGCCAGGATGCGGCCGCGGGCGACGGCATCGTACTTGCCGCCAAAGTCCTTGAGCAGATGGAAACGGATGTTCTGGCGGCGCAGCGAGGAAAAGCCGTAGATGCCGAAATGGTCGCCGGTCGCGGTCAGCGCTTCGGAAAACAGCAGCAGCGAATCGCGGATGACATCGACGATGCGGTGCGAGTCGGAAATGAAGGCATCGGTGGACATCGAGAGATCGGCTAGCAGCAGGCAGGCGAGGTCGCGCTCGCAGCGTTCCTGAGCAAGATAGCCGCCGCTTTCCGGCGTGTGGCCCGAGGCGCGGTCGGCGTGGTTGCGCACGCAGGCGTCGACGTCGAGTTCCGGGCCGTCCGGCTGGCCCTTGAGCCAGCGGCGTTGCGGGGCGAGGGCGGCGAACTGGCCGCGCAGTTTCCTGGCGGTGGCGGCCAGTTCCTGCGGCAGGGCGGCGGGCACGGCATCGTGGGCGACCATCGGCTGCAGCAGGCAATGCGCCGGCTGCATTGCGTTCTTGCGGTAATCCCACTCGGGCAGGGCAATGCCGGGGCCGATCGGCGTGTCGTCTTCGGCGGCCGAGGGCAGGTCGAGGTCGAATTTGACCCGCGACTTGGCCGTTTCGCCGTCGCGGGTCAGCGACAGTTTGTCGAGGTCGTTGGCGGCATCGCTGGCGTTCGGGTTCTCGTCCTCGTCGAAGGCGCGATTGACCCGGACGTATTCGGCCCAGGTTGGCAGACTTTCGGCACGGAACATGGCGAGCATCGGGTTCTTGTTGTCCGGTGTCTCGACCTGCTCGGCCTTGTGCGCTTCCTTGGCCGTTTCGGCATTGCCGCCGCTGCCTTCGGGCGGCAGGTTGTCGTCCGGGTCGGCGAGCTTCGTGGCGGCGGTGGGCTTGTCGGAACCGATGAGCCAGAGCAGGACAGGCTGCGGCGGCCGGGATTTCATCGAGGTCAGCGGCGGCAGGCCGGCGACCGAGCCGGGTTCTGCCAGCGCCTGGCGAATGGCGTTTTCCTGCGCCGCTTCGTCGGCCTGCATGGCGCCGGGCGCGATGCGGCCGGCAAGATGGGCGGCGACCAGGCGCCGGTAACGCTCGTTGAGGCCCGGGTAGCGTTCGAGCGCCGTGCGGCTGGCGGTCTGGTTGCGGATGAACCACGGTTGCCCGGGCGCCACGTCGCTGGCGGCCAGGGCGGCCAGCCACAGGTAGAGGTCGCGGTTCAGCGACTTTTCGGGAAAGGCGGCGATTTCCGGCGGCAGGCGCAGGGTTTCGGCATCGCGCCGGCCCTGGGCGACGCGCTCGTTGCTGCCGGCGACACGCTGCAGCCAGGTGCGCCGGGCGCCGTGTTCTTCAGAGGTGGCGGCAGCCACCTTGAGGCCAGGATCGCCGCCGAAGGCACGAAACAGGATGCCGGCCATCTTTTCAACTTCGGGCAGTTTGACGGCGGCCTCCGGATAATGGCCGGCGGCGGCCTTGGTCACCCAGTTGTGCCAGATTTTGCCGATGAATTCTTCCATGGCTACAGTTTGGCTCCCGCGTCTTCGTCTGTATTTGATAAAGCCGAAAAACCGGCTTCGTTGCGTTTGGCGTCATCGTTGCTGACCCAGCGCAGCAGCTGGCCGTTCGGGTTGCTGCGGTTGACCGTCGAGCAGGCTGAAATGCACTGGCCGCATTGGGTGCAGGCGAACATCCAGCGTTTGACGTTACGGGGCTTGAGGCGCATCGGGCAGACGGCGTCGCAGGCCGAATTGCGCTCGGGGAGGCAACTGGCGCAATCGGTCAGGCGCTTGCGGTCGAAGCCGACGACCATGGCTTTCTTGTTCACGATCCAGGCGAAGCTCTGGAAGATGCCGACGGCGCAGCCGTAGCGGCAGAACAGGTGACGGGCGAAGAGAAATTCGAGGCTCAGCACCGTCGTCGCGGCGGCCAGGAAAATGACTTCTTTCTGGTAGAGCGTGAAGGTGAACAGGCCGTGGTAAACCTGAAACGGCGGCATCAGGTAGGTCAGGCCGACCGTCGCCCAGGCAAAGGCGAAGCCGATGGCGGCGGGGACGACGAGCAGCCAGTAACGCTTGTCGCGCTTGGCCGGCGTGCCGTCCGGTTCCCACGGCGGGGTTTGTTTCTTGTCCCAGACCGAGTGCTTGCCGCTGGCGATGCGCATCAGTCGATTGATCGTTTCGACTACGGAAAAATGCGGGCAAAGCCAGCCGCAGTAGAGACGGCCCCATTTCCAGGCGATGCCGATGATCAGCGCCCCGGCGCCGAGGATGGGCAGGAAGAGGTAAAGGATGATGTTGATGACCGCCGTGCTCGCCTCGCCGGTACCGGCGATCAGGTCGTCGATGCCGAGGTGCCAGGGAAAGGTCAGGAAATAGGCGTGGCGCTCGATGAGGTCGTAGCGGAACAGGTCGAAGATGGGCGTCACGGTGAACAGCGTGAAAAAGCCCATCTGTGCCAGCAGACGGGTGCGCTGCAGCATTTCAGTTTTGGCCATTATTTCCGGTTGACCGTGGGATTGCCGGTCCGATGAGCGGAAAGCGCCACATTTGCCCGTTCATGGCCTTGATCAGCGCGTACATGCCGAAGAGCACGAGCGTCGAGTGGATGCAGGTGAAATAGAGGATCAAGGCGACCCAGGTCCATTCCCAGTCGAGGCCGCCGAGGCCGAGGATGAGGCCGGACAGGGTGATGATGAGCAGGCCGCCGATCAGGCTGACGACGGTTGTTTGCTTGAGGTGCTGGCGGGCCAGCGGCGGGGCGCTGTCCTTGTAGGCGAACCAGAGGCCGGCGAGGATCAGGAAGGCCAGCCCGGGCAACAGCAGCAGGTTGATCAGATAGAGCGCTTCGGCGAGGACGGCCAGGTTTTGCCCGGCCTTTTCTTCCTCGAACCCAAAGTCATCGTCCGAAAGTGGCATTGACGATTTCCATGAGCGCCTCGACGGTTTCCTCGTCGTCGGTCAGGCTCTCGACCAGCGCGGCGCGGCAGGCGGCGGAAACATCGAAGCCGGACTTGATCAGCGTCGCGGCATAGACGAGCAGGCGGGTGCTGGCGACTTCCTCGAGGTCGCGGTCTTTCAACGCCCGGAATGCTTTCGCAATGCCGACCAGACGCTTGGCCAGATCGGCGTCGCAGCCGGTTTCGCCGATCAGGATGGAAATTTCGCGCTCGGCGCCGGGGAAGTCGAAACGCATCGAGACGAAACGCTGGCGGGTCGACGGCTTGAGGCCCTTGAGCAGGTTCTGATAGCCCGGGTTGTAGGAGACGACGAGCATGAAATTGGCCGGCGCCTGGAGGATTTCGCCGGTGCGGTCGATGGGCAGGATGCGGCGGTCGTCGGCCAGCGGGTGGAGGACGACGGTGGTGTCCTTGCGCGCCTCGACCACTTCGTCGAGGTAGCAGATGCCGCCTTCGCGCACGGCGCGGGTCAGCGGGCCGTCGGACCAGTAGGTGCCCTTGTCGGAAATGAGGTGGCGGCCGACAAGGTCGGCGGCGGTCAGGTCGTCGTGGCAGGCAACGGTGTACAGCGGCAGTTTCAACCTTGCCGCCATGTGGGCGACGAAACGCGTCTTGCCGCAGCCGGTCGGGCCCTTGATGAGCAGCGGCAGGCGTTGCTGGAAGGCGTGCTCGAACAGCGAAATTTCGTTGCCGGAAGGTTCGTAGAAGGGCAGTTCGGTCATTTGAGAGAGATCCAGTAGGCAAGCAGAATCAGGCTGGCGACGACGATCAGCCAGCCTTCGAGCAGGACGCGCCACATCCTCGGCGCCTCGCGTAACTCCATGAAATCGAGGATGACCAGCCGGCCCTTGACGAAGGCAATGGCCAGCATGGCGACGATGGCCCAGGTGCCGGCGGCGCCGACTTCACCGAGATACCAGGTGATGCCTGTAGCGACCATGAGGACGAGCCAGGCGCGGTGGGCGGAATTCTTGAGGGCGGCGATCATCAGCGCATCACATAAACGAGCGGAAAAAGGACAATCCACAGCAGGTCGACCATGTGCCAGTAGGCGGCGCCGCTTTCCAGACCATGCGCGTTGTGGCCGCCGTAGGCGCCATTTCTGGCCTGGAACCAG
This sequence comes from Gammaproteobacteria bacterium, assembly GCA_018828385.1. Lineage (GTDB taxonomy): Bacteria > Pseudomonadota > Gammaproteobacteria > Burkholderiales > Rhodocyclaceae > Azonexus. Next base: position 8,531 of record JAHJVE010000009.1, read on the forward strand.
AGCACAGTCAGGATGACCATGCCGAGGATGACGTGCATGAAGTGGAAGAAGGTCAACGAGATGTAGAACATGTAAAAAGTGTTGGTCGACATCGAAATGCCGGCGCCGAATTTGGCGCTGTATTCAATGACCTTGACGACCAGGAAGCCGCCGCCGCACAACCAGCCGAGCAGGATGTTGGGCGGCACGGCCTTGATGTCATCGCGATGCGCCGCCTGCACGGCGCGGACGATGAACCACGAGCCGGTGATGAGGAGCAGCGTGTTGAGCGCGCCGAGGTTGCGGTCCAACGTCTGCTGATAGAGGTTGAATTCCTCGACATGGCTGGCCCGGGCGAAGGCGTAGGCGGAAAAGAACACCGCGAAGGCGAGCAGTTCGGCCAGGATGAAGAACCAGATCGCGAGGTCGCCGGGCAGGCGTTTGTCGACGGGGTCTGGCGCGGGAAGGGTAATGGTGCTCATGGCCTGCATGGTAGCGGGGCCTTGATCAGCACAAATTGATATGCCCCAAAAATGAGACTAGTTCTCACAACGGAAGGGCAGATGCGCCGCAGCCTGGTCCCGATAGCTGGCCACCGCGTCGCCCTGTACTTCCAGGTGGCGGCCGATCAGCTTGCGCATGGCCGGGTCGGCGATCCAGTGGGCAGAATGGACGACGGTGGGCGTGAAACCGCGGGCGATCTTGTGTTCGCCGCCGGCGCCGGGTTCGAAGCGTTGCAGGCCGTGGCGCAGGCAGTAGGCGATGCCCTGATAGAAACAGAGTTCGAAATGCAGGCTGTGATATTGGCCGCTGCAGCCCCAGTAACGGCCGTATAGCGTTTCATCGCTGCGGAAACAGAGCGAAACGGCGACCGCTTGGCCGCCATCGCGGGCGATGAAAACGACCATGCGCCGGCCCAGTGCGAGCGCCAGATCGGCAAAACAGGCGGCGGTGAACACGGCGTGGTTGTTGAATTTGTCGAAGGTTGCGGCGTAGAGGGCGTGCAGGGCCGGCCATTCGGCCGGGTCGATTTCGTTGCCGTGGCAGACCTCGATGCTCAGGCCGCTCTCGGCCACCTTGCGGCGCTCGGCCCGGACCTTGCGCCGCTTGTCGGCGGCAAAGGTGGCCAGATAACCGTCGAAGTCGCCGCAACCGCTGTCGAGCCACTGGAACTGGACGTTATGGCTGATCAGCATGCCGGCTGCCCGTAGCTCACTGCAGTCGTTCTCGTTCGGAAAGGCGACGTGCCACGACGACATGTCGTGCCCGCTGGCCACCGACTGCGCGCCGTCGATCAGGGCGCGACGAATTGTCGACGCCTGCGGACCTTCCTCCACCAGCAGGCGCGGCCCGGTTGCCGGGGTATGCGGCAGGCCGCTCAGCAGCTTCGGATAATAGCTGCGGCCGAGCTGCTGGTAGGCGGAAGCCCACGACCAGTCATGGATGAAATCGCCATGCGAGTTGAAGCGGACGTAGAGCGGCAGGATGCCGACGATGCGGCCCAGCTCATCGGCCGCCGTGAGATGACAGGGCACCCAGCCCCAGTCCGGCCCGGCGGCACCGTGGCGTTCGATGATGGCGAGAAAATCGGCATTGAGAAAAGGGTCGCCGGGCGGGCACAGGCGATCCCACGCCTCGCCCGCGATGGCATCGGCAGAATCAACGGAAGAGAGCGTCAGGGCTGGCATCGGGGCATTTTCTGTGGCGGCTTCAAGCGGACAGCCGGAGTGGCCATCGGTTCCCCGCCATCGGCCCAGCGAGCGGCAAATTGCGGGCTTGGAATGCGATTGCTACGGTCAACCGGAAATTTCGGCGAAAATTGAAATCCCCGCCGGCCGCCCGGGACGCCGGGTTTTCAGATCAGGAAATTCCATGTACTACATCGTCGATAGCGACAAATCGTTTTACGAAGCCAGCACCGATCTCGTCCCGGTCATCCAGCGCCTCGGCCTCAGTGTGCTCCACGTACACGACCTCGGCGCCATGCTCGACAGCAAGGAGATCGAATTCGACGACGAATGTCAGGTCTTCGAAGTCGGCAATCCCCGCCTTGTCGAGAAAATGCTGGCCATCGACATGCGCCTCAGCGCGGCGCTGCCCTGGCGGATTTCGGTCTATACCGAGAACGGCAACACGAAGATCGCCCTGCCCCGGCCGCTGCCCGTGCTCACCGCCCTGTCGTCCGATGCCGGGCTGGCCCGGTTGGCGCAGGAGCTGGAAGAAAAGCTCATCCAGATCGTCGACGAGACGCGTTAGGCGGATAGCAATAGCCTATCAAGCGTATCCGGGCAATCAATTAGCAATGCAGGACATGCTCTCCTAATATCAGTTTGACCGTTTTCAAGAACGTCATTCAACGAGGAGAGTAGAGAAATGGATAGCAATCAAACGAAGAGCGCCGGCAAATGCCCGGTCATGCATGGCGGCAACACGGCCAGCGGCAACTCGAACATGGCGTGGTGGCCGAATGCGCTGAACCTCGACATCCTGCATCAGCACGACAGCAAGACCAATCCGCTGGGCACCGGCTTCAACTACCGCGAGGAAGTCAAAAAGCTCGACGTCGCCGCCCTCAAGAAAGACCTGGTTGCCCTGATGACCGACAGCCAGGACTGGTGGCCGGCCGACTGGGGCCACTATGGCGGCCTGATGATCCGCATGGCCTGGCACTCGGCCGGTTCGTACCGGGTGGCCGATGGTCGCGGCGGTGCCGGCACCGGCAACCAGCGTTTTGCCCCGCTCAACTCCTGGCCCGACAACGCCAACCTGGACAAGGCGCGCCGCCTGTTGTGGCCGATCAAGAAAAAATACGGCAACAAGCTGAGCTGGGCCGACCTCATCATTCTCGCCGGCAACGTCGCCTATGAATCCATGGGCCTCAAGACCTTCGGCTTCGCCTTCGGCCGGGAGGACATCTGGCATCCGGAAAAGGACACCTACTGGGGCTCCGAGAAGGAATGGCTGGCTCCAACCGACAATCCGAACAGCCGTTATTCCGGCGAGCGCGATCTGGAAAACCCGCTGGCCGCCGTCATGATGGGGCTGATCTACGTCAATCCCGAAGGCGTCGATGGCAAGCCCGACCCGCTCAAGACCGCCCACGATGTGCGCGTCACCTTTGCCCGCATGGCCATGAATGACGAGGAAACCGTCGCCCTGACTGCCGGCGGTCACACCGTCGGCAAGGCGCATGGCAACGGCGACGCCAAGCGGCTGGGGCCGGCCCCCGAGGCGGCCGACGTCGAAGAACAGGGCCTGGGCTGGAACAACCACACCACCCGCGGCATCGGCCGCGACACCGTGACCAGCGGTATCGAAGGCGCCTGGACGACCCACCCGACGCAATGGGACAACGGCTATTTCGACCTGCTCCTCGGCTACGACTGGTGGCTGGAGAAATCCCCGGCTGGCGCCTGGCAGTGGGCGCCGGTCAACATCAGGGAAGAAGACATGCCGGTTGATGTCGAGGATCCGTCGATCCGCTGCAAGCCGATGATGACCGACGCCGACATGGCGCTGAAGTTCGACCCCGAGTACCGCAAGATCGCCGAACGCTTCCACAAGGATCCGGCCTACTTCTCGGAAGTCTTCGCTCGCTCCTGGTTCAAGCTGACGCACCGCGACATGGGGCCGAAGGCCCGCTACATCGGCCCCGAAGTGCCGCAGGAAGACCTGATCTGGCAGGATCCGGTGCCGGTCGGCCGTGCCGGTTACGACGTGGCCACGGTCAAGGCCGAAATCGCCGCCAGCGGCCTGAGCATCGGCGACATGGTGGCGACGGCCTGGGACAGTGCGCGGACTTTCCGTGGTTCGGACATGCGCGGCGGGGCCAATGGCGCGCGTATCCGTCTGGCGCCGCAAAAGGACTGGGAGGGCAATGAGCCGGCCCGGCTGGCCAGAGTGCTGTCGGTTCTAGAAGGCATCGCGGCGCAGACGGGTGTCAGCGTTGCCGATGTGATCGTGCTTGCTGGTAATCTAGGCGTCGAGCAGGCGGCCAAGGCGGCTGGTTTCGCCGTCGTTGTCCCCTTCGCCCCGGGCCGTGGCGACGCCAGCCAGGCAATGACCGACGTCGAGTCTTTCGAGTTCCTCGAACCGGTGGCCGATGGCTTCCGTAACTGGCTCAAGAAGGACTACGTCGTCAGCGCCGAGGAGTTGATGCTCGACCGCACCCAGTTGCTCGGCCTGACCGCTCATGAAATGACCGTGCTGGTTGGCGGCCTGCGCGTCCTCGGCACCAACCACGGCGGCACCCGGCACGGGGTGCTGACTGATCGCGTCGGGGCGCTGACCAACGACTTCTTCGTCAACCTGACCGATATGGCCTACACCTGGAAGCCGGCGGGGCGGAACCTGTACGAAATCCGCGACCGCAAGACGGATACGGTCAAATGGACGGCGACCCGGGTCGATCTCGTGTTTGGGTCAAACGCCATCCTGCGCGCATACGCCGAGGTTTATGCCCAGGATGACAACAAGGAGAGGTTCGTTCGGGACTTCGTCGCCGCCTGGACCAAGGTCATGAACGCCGACCGTTTCGATCTGGCGTAAATCCGGCGGGCAATAAAAAAAGGCGCGGTTCGCAAGAACCGCGCCTTTTCTTTTCATTGCAGCAACTTACTGGGTCAGGCTGCCTTCTCTTCCTTGCCACCGACAAAGAAGCTGGCGATGTAGAGGATCAGACCGATCAGGAAGACCACACCGGCCCACTCACGCATCCAGTAGAACAGTGAGATCTTGTCCTGGACGACCATGAACGGCAGCGGAGCGTCGGAGACGCGTTGCAGCCAGACTTGCAGGATGCCGGCGGCGGTCAGGAACAGCGTGATGAAGACCATGGCCACGGTCATCAACCAGAACGACCACATTTCCAGCACTTGCGACTTGTTGCTGTTGGCAGCACGGCCGCGCAGGATGGGCATGGCATACGAGATCATCATCAGGTTGACCATGGCGTAGGCGCCATAGAAAGCCATGTGGCCGTGGGCGGCGGTGATCTGCGAACCGTGCGTGTAGTAGTTGACCGGAGCGAGGGTGTGCAGGAAGCCCCAGACGCCAGCGCCGAGGAAAGCCATCACGCCGCAGCCCAGCGCCCAGAGTACGGCCGCCTTGTTCGGGTGTTCGCGACGGCGCCGGTTCACCATGTTGAAGGCAAACACGGTCATCGCGAAGAACGGGATCGGCTCCAGCGCGGAGAAGATCGAACCCCACCACTGCCAGTATTCCGGCGTACCGATCCAGAAGTAGTGGTGACCGGTACCGATGATGCCGGTGATCAGTGTCAGGGTGACGATGACGTACAGCCACTTTTCGATCACTTCACGGTCAACACCAGTCGTCTTGATCAGCACGAAGGCCAGGAACGAACCGAGGATGAGTTCCCATACGCCTTCCACCCAGAGGTGCACCGTCCACCACCAGAAGAACTTGTCGAGAACGACGTTCACCGGGTTGTAGAAGGAGAACAGGAAGAAGACAGCGAGGCCCCACAAACCGATCAGCAACACCATGGAAATGGCAGTCTTCTTGCCTTTCAGCATGGTCATGGTCAGGTTGAACAGGAAGCCCAGGGCAACGACGACGATACCGAGTTTGGTCGGTAGCGGCTGTTCGAGGAACTCGCGGCCCATGGTTTCGAGGATGTTATTGCCGGTCAGCTCGGCCAGTGTGGCATACGGCACGGCCAGGTAGCCGACGATGGTCAGCGCCCCGGCGACCAGGAAGGTCCAGAACAGGATCAGCGCCAGTTTCGGGCTGAACAGTTCGGTCTCGGATTCTTCCGGGATCATGTAGTAGGCGCCGCCCATGAAGCCCATGAGCAACCAGACGATGAGCAGGTTGGTGTGGACCATGCGGGCCACGTTGAACGGAATGGCGGGGAACAGGAAGTCGCCGAGCACATACTGCAGGCCGAGAATCAGGCCGAACAGGATCTGACCGACAAACAGGCCGATTGCCGCAATGAAGTAGGGTTTCGCAACCGCTTGAGATTTATATTGCATGTTCAGTATCTCCTCTCGATCAGCCTTGGTCGTTGGGCGGCCAATTGTTGTCATTGATCGAATTGACGTGCTTCAGGAAAGCCACGATGGCATTCAGCTGCTCGTCGGTGAAGTTGAACTGCGGCATGCTGCGGCGACCTGGAATGCCCTCTTTGGGACGGCTCTGGATGAATGCCTTGACGCCTTCGTCGCCGTAGCGAACGATGACGTTGCCCAGTTCAGGGGCAAAGTAGGCACCTTCACCCATCAAGGTGTGGCAACCGATACAGTTATTGACTTCCCATAGCTTCTTGCCCTCGGCGATTTGCGGCGTGATATTGGCCCGCATGTCGCGTTTAGGCAGTTGCGAATGGGTGTCGAAGGACAGCGCAAGGAACAACAGGAAGAAGAAGACGGTCCCCCCGTAAAATATGTTCCGCGCCATCGATTTGGTGAAAGCGCCACTCATTGTTTTCCCCCTTTCGGAAATTGTTTGGCCGACGGATGGTAGGGCGCGGGGGCAGGCGCAATCTTTGATGCCCGCTAAAAATGCGGAATTACTTGCGGCGTCGGAGTCGGGCGCGTCGGCGGTATACTCACGCCTCCTCAAGTTGAAAGCATTCCATGGCCGCAGCCAACGACAACGCCAGCATGGCGCTCTTTTGTGACTTCGAAAACGTCGCCCTCGGCGTCCGCGATGCCAATTACGAAAAATTCGATATCAAGCCGATCCTCGAGCGCCTGCTCGCCAAGGGCAGCATCGTCGTCAAGAAAGCCTATTGCGACTGGGATCGCTACAAGGCCTTCAAGTCGGCCATGCACGAGGCCAATTTCGAGCTCATCGAAATCCCGCACGTCCGCCAGTCCGGCAAGAATTCGGCCGACATCCGCATGGTCGTCGATGCCCTCGACCTCTGTTACACCAAGGCCCACGTCGACACCTTCGTGATCATCTCCGGCGATTCCGACTTCTCGCCGCTCGTCTCCAAGCTGCGTGAAAACGCCAAGAAAGTTATTGGCGTCGGCGTCAAGCAATCGTGTTCCGACCTGCTCGTCACCAATTGTGACGAGTTCATCTACTACGACGACCTCGTCCGCGACCGCGAAGGCCGGGGCAACGCACGGCGCGACCGCGAAGCGCCGAAGCGCTCGCCGGAAGAAGAAGCCAATCGCAAGCAGAAGCAGGAAGAGCGCAAGACCAAGGCCGTCGACCTCGTCACCGCCACCTTTGTCGACCTCATGGCCGACCGTGGCGAAAGCGAGCGCATCTGGGCCTCGGTCCTCAAGGAGGTGGTCAAGCGCCGCAACCCTGGCTTCAATGAAAGCTATTACGGCTTCCGGACCTTCGGCAATCTGCTCGAAGAAGCCGCCAGCCGCGGCCTGCTCGGCTTTGGTCGCGACGACAAGGGCGCCTTCGTCTTCCGCGCCCCGGCCCGGCAGGTAACGGTGGAGGCGGAAACCGCCGGCGAAGTGGCGGCCGAGGTCATTGCTACGGTCAACCCGGAAAATGGGCCAAAAACGGAATCGCCGGCCGAGTCGGAAACCTCCGGCAATGCGCGTCGTCGGGGCGGGCGTCGCTCGCGCAACGGTCGCGAGCGTCCGGCCAGCGAGCCGGCCGTGGCGGTTGCCGATGTCGTGCCGGTCAGTGCGGCGCCGAGCAGTCCGTCTCCGGCGGCTGTGAGCGAAGCGGCACCGGCTGAAAAGGCCGAGAGCAAGCCGCGCCGTGGGGCTCGCCGTGCACGCAAGGATGTTGCCGAGCCGGCAAGCGAAGCGGTGGTCGCCGAGCGTTCATCGCCCGAGCCAGTCGTCGTTGAGGCGCCTGCGGCTCCGGCCGAGGCCGCAACGCCAGGCAAATCGCCCCGGCGCCGTGGCGGCAGGACGGCGCGCCAGGAGCCTGTTCAGCCGGCCGTGGCCGAACAGCCGGTCGTCGAATCGCCAGCCTCAGCCGAACCCAAAGCCCGCAAGCCGCGCAGCCGCAAGCCGGCAAAGGTGGCCGAAGAAAGCTGAGCTGGCGTCGGCAACCCCGGGCAACCCCGGTCGGCGACCGGGGCTTAAATCACTTTCAGCAGTTCAGCCCGCAGGTGTTCGGCCCGGCGCTTGCCCTGGGTCGTTTCGGTGACGGCGGCAAACCACGGGCCGTATTGCTCGCGCAGTTCGGCGTGATTGCGGGCGGCAAAAACGGCTTCGACGATGCTCAGGTGCGAATAGGGGCCAACGAAGGCTTTCAGGGAATTCATCATGTAATTCTTGGCCATCTCGAGTTCCTTCGGATTGGCCGGTTCCGGCACCGGCCGGAAGGCGGTAATCGACGGCAGCGGGCCGTCTGGTGGCGCTGCTGCCTGGCCTTTTTCGTCGACCACGGCCCCGACTTCGATGTAGCCCTCTTCTTCGAGCATGCCCAGCGTGTGCTGCAGGTCGTCCGACTGCAGCATGCCACGCAGCTCTTCGACGGTCCGTTTTCCATCAACGAAGATCAGTACCCGCCTGACCCGCGGGGTCAGCCCGCCGGCCTTCGTGGTGATTTCGTCATGCCCCTTTGGTGTCTTGGCGAAAACTACGCCCATGTTCCGTCTCCATTATTTGTGTGAATTTTTGTAGGGCATTGTACACAAAAGAAAAACCCGCCGAGTGGCGGGTTTTGAATGAAAGCGGATTTCTTTGCGATCAGGCGGCAGCTTGTACCGGAATCTTGTGACCGCGCCGCGTGATGCGGTTCTGCGAATCGACGTAGATCAGTTCGGGTTCGTGACGAGCCAGCTCGACTTCGTTATAGACGGCGAAGGTGGCGATGATCAGGATATCGCCGGGGGCAGCGCGACGGGCCGCCGAACCATTGACGGAGATGACGCCCGATCCGCGTTCGGCGCGGATGGCATAGGTGGTGAAACGTTCGCCGTTGTTTACGTTCCAGATGTCGATCTGTTCGTATTCCTTGATGTTTGCCGCTTCAAGCAGGTCTTCATCGATGGCGCAGGAACCCTCGTAGTGCAGGTCGGCGTGGGTTGCTGTCACGCGGTGCAACTTGGATTTCAGCATAGTTCTCTGCATGGTTTCACTCATCCAGATAGTTGGGGGAAGCGCATTGTAACGACAATAGAACCTCTGTCAACGGCCATAATTATGGATACTTTTGCCGCGTCAAATCTCGATGTTGTCGATGAGCCGCGTGTTTCCGAGGCGGCTGGCGGCAAGCACCACCAGCGGGGCGTTTACGCCTTTCGGCATAGCCAGGTCGGACTGTTGTCGCACCGCAACATAGTCAGTTTTCCAGCCTGCTACGGTCAACCCGGAAATTGCCTCATTTTCCAAAACAGCATAGTCGGTTCTGCCACTGCGGATGGCGGCGCGGATGTCGTTGAGCAGGCGGTAGAGGTGCGGCGCTTCGGCCCGCTCGGCTGCGCTCAGGTAGCCGTTGCGCGAGGAGAGCGCCAGGCCGTCCTCGGCGCGCACTGTTTCACCGCCGACGATGGCGATCGGCAAGGCCAGCTGGCGGGTCATGTTGCGGATGACCATGAGCTGCTGGTAATCCTTCTTGCCAAACACGGCGGCCTGCGGCTGGACGATGTTGAACAGTTTGAGGACGACGGTGGCGACGCCACGGAAATGGCCGGGGCGGAATTCGCCGTCGAGGATGTTCTGGATGGCCGGCGGCTCGACCGTGTATTCCTGCGGTTCCGGGTAAAGATCGGCTTCGGTCGGGGCGAACAGGACATCGACACCGGCGGCGGCGAGCTTGGCGCAGTCGTCGGCAAAGGTGCGCGGGTATTTGTCAAAATCCTCGTTCGGCCCGAACTGCAGGCGATTGACGAAAATCGAGGCGACGACGGTATTGCCGTGCGCCCGGGCCTGTTCCATGAGGCTGATGTGGCCGGCGTGGAGGTTGCCCATGGTCGGCACGAAAACGACGCGGCCACGGTTCTTCAGCGCCGCGCGCAGGTCGGCGATGGCAGAATGGATTTGCATGGTGATTTAAGCGGAGTAAGTGTGTTCGGGGCCGGGATAGCTGCCATCCCTGACGGCGGCTACGGCGCGGCAGGCGGCATCGTGGATGCTGCTGGCGCCATCCATGAAATTCTTGACGAACTTGGCTTTCTTGCCGGGCGGGATGTCGAAGGCGTCGTGCAGGACCATGACCTGGCCCGAGCAGTCCTTGCCGGCCCCGATACCGATGGTGATCATGCTGAGCAGGGCGGTGACTTCGGCGGCCAGTACGGCCGGAATGGCTTCGAGAACGACCATCGTCGCCCCGGCGCTTTGCAGGGCCAGTGCGTCGTCCTTGAGTTTTTGCGCAGCGGCTTCGCCCTTGCCTTGTACCTTGTAGCCGCCCAGGGCGTGGACCGATTGCGGCGTCAGGCCGACGTGGCCGCAGACCGGAATCCCACGGTCAACGAGAAATTTGACCGTTTTTGCCATTTCCTCGCCGCCTTCGAGCTTGACCATCTGGGCGCCGGCGGCCATCAGCGTGACGGCGTTGCGGAAAGCCTGTTCCGGCGATTCCTGGTAGCTGCCGAAAGGCATGTCGGCGATGATGAACGGGCGGTCCGAGCCGCGCTTGACGCAGGCGGTGTGGTAGGCGATGTCGGCGACGGTCACCGGCAGCGTCGTGTCGTGGCCCTGGATGACGTTGCCCAGCGAGTCGCCGATCAGGATCGAATCGACGCCGGCGCCATCAAGCAGGCGGGCAAAGCTGGCGTCGTAACAGGTAAACATGACGACCTTCTCGCCGGCTTGGTAAAGCTTGGCGAGGTCGGCCTGGGTCAGGCGGCGCGTAATGGTTTGGGCAGACATTCAGGTCCCGATGCGAAATAGACGACGCCAAGGATACACAGAGCCGCCCACGGGTCGTCAAGCGCCGCGACGACTGATCGCGGGTTTCTTTGCCAAAAAACGAAAAAAGGCCGCCGGAGCGACCTTTTTGGGGAGCCTTGCCGATCAGGCCAGCATGTCGGCCCAGATGTTTTTGGCCCAACCCATCGCCGCCTTGGCTTCGAGTTCGTTGCGCGCCGCCGAAATGCCGCCGGCACCCTTGACCGGTTGCGGGGCCTTGGTTGCCGGGTCGTACTGGTGCACCGAGGCGACGTGGATGACGTTCTTGGCATCGACGAAGCTGTAGCAGGTGTTCATGACCACCGGTTGCGGGTTTGGCGCCTCGCCGGCGAGCAGGTTGAGAATCGCGGCGGCGGCCAGTTTGCCGTGCTGGTTGGCCATGTGGCCGGACTTGGGCATGGTCGGCGCCGGGAAGACGGCGTCGCCCAGCACATGGATGCCCGGCGTGCTGTTTGATTCCATCGACAACCAGTTGACGTCCACCCAACGGCCGTTGATCAGCTTGAGGCCCGATTGGGCGGCAATGGCACCGGCCCGTTGCGGCGGAATGACGTTGAGCACGTCGGCCTTGAACTTGTCGAATTCGAGGATGGCGGTGTTGCTGGCGACGTCGACATCCTTGACCTCGCTGTTGTTGCGGTATTCGAGAATGCCGCCGTAGAGATCCTTCCAGGCCTTCTTGAACAGGCCTTTCTTCGACGTCACATCCTCGTTGGCGTCGAGGATGACGACCTTCGATTTCGGCTTGTTGTGCTTGAAATAGTCGGCCACCAGGCTGGCCCGCTCGTAGGGGCCGGGCGGGCAGCGGTAGGGCGCCTTGGGGATGGCGATGGCGTAGGTGCCGCCGTCCTTCATCGCGACCAGTTGCTGGCGCAGGGCGACGGTCTGGGCGCCGGCCTTCCAGGCGTGGAGGATCTTCGACTGGGCGGCAGCGTTGTTCAGGCCGGGGATCTGGTCGAACATGAAATCGACGCCCGGTGACAGGACCAGGCGGTCGTAGCTCATGCTGCCGCCGGACTTCAGCGAAATTGAGCGTTTTTCCGGGTTGACCGCAGTAACCTCGTCCTGGACAACGCGGACCCCCCAGGTGTTCTTGAGGCCGTCGTAGCTGACGGTGATGTCTTCCATGGTCTTCATGCCGCCGATGACCAGGTTGGAAATCGGGCAGGAAATGAAGGTCGGATTGCGTTCGATGAGCGTCACCTGGACGCCGCCTTCGCTCCACATGCGCAGGTACTTGGCGACCGTCGCGCCACCGTAGCCGCCGCCCACGACGACGACATGGCCGCCGGCCTTGCCGCCGCCGGCACAGCCGTAGAGGGAAGCCATGGCGCCCGCTGCGGCGCCGACTTTCAGGAAATCACGTCTTTTCATCAGCATCATGCTCATCTCCCCTTATTTTTGTGCGGCGAAGTAGCCGGCGATCAGGTCTAGCTGGGCTTCGGTATAGCCCTTGGAGATCTGATGCATGATCGAAGCGGGCTTGTCGCCGCTCCTGAAATCGGCCAGTTTCTGCAGGATCTTGGTTTTTTCCATGCCGGCCAGGGCATCCATGCCGGAACCTTTGACGGCATTGCCGTTGGTGCCGTGGCAGTTGGAACAGGTGGCGGCGAGATTGCGGCCGAGGCTGGGATCGGCCGCCTGCGAGGTGCTGGCAAAAGCCAGCAGGCACAGGGCTGCGATAGGTGCAAACGGTTTCATCGAGACATCTCCTCTAGTGTTGTTGATGCACGTTATATAGCCGAATTTATAGGGTTATTTCAGTGTCGGCGTAGGGCAAAGGGTATAGGCCTTTTGGATAAATTGCATGTTGCGCCGCACCAATATTAGAAGTTGACTATATAAGTATGCAGTTATACAGTGAGTGTTGATCTAAATCAAAAGAACGCTATGGACGAGACATTGCAGGTCTTCGAACAGGTTGCCCATTACTTCGGATTGCTCGCCGATCCGACGCGTTTGCGCATTCTCTCCTGTTTGTGTTCCGAAGAGCGACCGGTCCATGAGGTGGTCGAGAAAATCGGGCTGACCCAGGCCAATATTTCGCGGCATCTCAACATTCTCTACCGGGCCGGGGTGGTCGAGCGGCGGCGGGAGGGCAACACCGTTTTCTATCGGGTCATCGATCCGAATTTCGTCGACATCTGCCGGACGGTCAGCATCTCGGTGGCAAGCCGCGATCTGGGCGATGAACTGGGGGTGGCGCCGGTGAATTGCAGTAATGACATCAAATGAGCGGAGGGGATTCATCCAAATGAGTGATATCGACAAACAGCCGGGGCGTCTGCGTCCCGCGCCGGAAAACTTCCTGTCGGAAGAGCAGGTCAAGGCGGTTGGTAGCGGTCGGCGCGATTTTCTGCGCAAGAGCTTCCTGGCCGCCGGGGCTGCGCTGGCGACGCCGATCGCGGCCCGGGCCAGCGAGGGCGACAGCAACATCCTGCAAAACCCGCCATGGACGACCTCGCTCGGCCTGCCGGTGGCGACCAACCCGTATGGCATGCCGTCGAAGTACGAAAGCCAGTTGCTGCGCCGTGAGTCGCCGGGTCTGGCCCGCGTCGGCGGCGCCTCGGTGTCGTTTGCGCCGCTGCAGGGCCTGTTCGGCATCATCACGCCATCCGGTCTGCATTTCGAGCGTCATCACCAGGGCTGGCATGACATCGATCCGTCCAAGCATCGCCTGATGGTCAATGGCTCGGATGATTCGCTGCTCAAGAAGGCCAAGGTTTATACGCTGGACGAGCTGATGCGCCTGCCCTCGGTGTCGCGCATTCACTTCATCGAATGCGGTGCCAACACCGGTCTGGAGTGGGGCAACGTCGCCGTGCCGACCGTGCAATACACGCATGGCATGCTCTCCTGTTCCGAATTCACCGGCGTGCCGCTCAAGCTGCTGCTCGAGGATTGCGGCGTCGATTACAAGAAGGCCCGCTACGTGCTGGCCGAAGGCGCCGATGGCTCGTCGATGACGCGCACCATTCCGATGGAAATGGTCGAGTCGGGCGAAGTTTTCGTCGCTTATGGCCAGAACGGCGAAATGCTGCGGCCGGAAAACGGTTATCCGCTGCGCCTCGTCGTGCCGGGCGTCCAGGGCGTGTCGTGGGTCAAATGGCTGCGTCGCATCGAAGTCGGCGACAAGCCTTACGCCACCAAGGACGAGGCGGTGCATTACATCGACCTCCTGCCGAGCGGTCTGCATCGCCAGTACAGCTCGATCCAGGAGGCCAAATCGGTGATCACCACCCCGTCTGGCGGCCAGACGCTGCTCGACAAGGGTTTCTACAACGTTTCCGGCCTGGCCTGGTCGGGACGCGGCAAGATCAAGCAGGTCGATGTTTCCTTCGACGGCGGCGTCAACTGGCAGACGGCGCGTCTCGAAGGGCCGATCCAGAACAAGGCGCTGACCCGTTTCAACACCAACTGGGTGTGGGACGGCTCGCCGGCCATCCTGCAGTCGCGGGCCATCGACGAAACCGGTTTTGTCCAGCCGACCTACGGCCAACTGCGTGCCGTGCGCGGTACCAAGTCGATTTATCACAACAACGCCATCCAGTCCTGGAAAGTGGTTGAAAGCGGGGAGGTCAGCAATGTTCAGGTTCTCTAAACCGCTTTTCGTTTTTGCCCTTTTTTCCGCGTCGACCGTAGCAATCGCCTTCGAGAACTACAGCGGCGTCGGCCGGCCGGCCACCCCGGCCGAAGTCAAGGCATGGGACATCGACGTTCGCCCCGACTTCAAGGGCCTGCCCAAGGGATCGGGCAATGTCGAGCGCGGCAATGAATTGTTCGAGGAAAAGTGCGCTTCCTGCCACGGTTCCTTCGGCGAATCGAACGAAGTGTTCACGCCGCTGGCCGGTGGTACGACCAAGGACGACATCAAGGCCGGCCGCGTCAGGGGGCTGTCCTCCGGCGAGTTGCCGCAGCGCACGACCTTCACCAAGGTGGCAACGATTTCGACGGTCTTCGACTACATCCAGCGCGCCATGCCGTGGACGGCGCCGAAATCGCTCAAGCCGGACGATGTTTTCGCCATCCTGGCCTACCTGCTCAACCTGCAGGAAATTGTCCCGGCCGACTTCGTGCTGTCCGACCAGAACATCGGCGAAGTCCAGAAACTGCTGCCCAACCGCAACGGCATGACGACCGACCACGGCTTGTGGCCAGGCGCTCCGGCCAAGAAGGGTGGCATCGGCAACGGCGGCAAGCCGGATACGGCGAACAAGGCGTGCATGAAGAACTGCAAGCCGGACGTGCTAATCGGCTCGACCCTGCCCGAATACGCCCGGACGGCGCACGGCGAACTGCGCGATCAGAACCGTTCGTTCGGTCCGGTTCGCGGCACCCAGACGCTTGGCCCGGAAGCCGCCAAGAAGGCGGCCGATGCCGGCACGCTGGAACTGGCGACGAAGAGTGGCTGCATGGCCTGTCACGGCATCAAGAGCAAGATCGTCGGCCCCGGCTACAACGAAGTGGTGGCCCGCTACAAGGATCAGACCGATGCTGAGTCGCGTCTGATCGCCAAGGTCAAGGCTGGCGGGCAGGGCGTCTGGGGCTCGATCCCGATGCCGCCGAATGCGCATGTCAAGGATGAAGACCTGAAAACGCTGGTGCAGTGGATTCTGTCCGGTTCCAAGTAACACCCATTTCTACAGAGGAGAAGTCATGAACAATCAACGTCGCAATGTACTGAAGGCCGGGTCGGGCGCAGCCCTGATGGGCCTTCTCGCCGCCGCCGGCATCATCACCCCGGGCATGGCCCTGGCCGACTGGAACAAGGCTGCCTTTGACGCCAAGAGCATGGCCGATACGCTCAAGGCGCTTGGCGCCGAAGGCCCGGCCGACAGCAAGGACGTCCAGGTCACCGGCCCGGACATCGCTGAAAACGGTGCCGTCGTGCCGGTCGGTGTGGGCACCACCTTGCCCAACGTGACCATGGTCGCCATTCTCATCGAGAAGAATCCGAATGCCCTGGCTGCGGCCTTTACGCTGCCGGCTGGTACCCAGCCGAACGTCCAGACCCGGGTCAAGATGGGCCAGACCTCCAACGTCTACGCGCTGGTCAAGTCGGATGGCAAGTTCTTCATGGCGACCAAGGAAATCAAGGTCACCTTGGGCGGCTGCGGTGGCTAAAACGGGGCCAAGGCTACTGCGCTCGCCCGAACTGCGTTGCGCCTGCTCGCCGTGCAAATTGCACTGTCTCGCAGACGCGCCTTGTTCGGCCATCGCTCGCTACGCCTTTCCTCCCGTTTTCATACATATTGAGTTTAGGAGATAGAAACATGGGCAATCCAATGAAAATCCGTGCCGCCAACAAGGACGGCGTTACCGAAGTTAAAGCACTGATCAGCCACGAAATGGAAACCGGGCAGCGCAAGGACTCGAATGGCGCGGTCATCCCGGCGCACTTCATTATCGAACTGGTCGCCAAGCACAACGACAAGGTGGTTTTGTCGTCCGAGTTCGGTACGGCGATTTCGAAGAATCCGTATCTTGCGTTCAAGTTCAATGGCGGCGCCAAGGGCGACAAGATTTCCCTGAGTTGGAAAGACAACAAGGGCGACACCCGCACCGACGAAGCGACGATCAACTGATCGCCGCGGCAATGCGTCAGTTCTCGAACATGAGCGGCCGGCATGCGTGTCGCTCATGTTCACGGTTTCAAATGAATCCCACGGAGGAGTAATGAGAAATAGAACCGCTCAATTCGTCATGGCGGCGGGCATGATTGCCCTGAACGTCACGACCTGGTCTCCATCGGCGCTGGCTGATGCGGCGACCGACGAAATTGCCAAGTACCGCGAAATGCTGGCCGATGGCAATCCATCGGAACTGGTTGCCGCACAAGGCGAGGAATTGTGGAAGGTCAAACGCGGCACGAAGAATGCCACGCTGGAGCAATGTGACCTCGGCCTTGGCCCTGGCGTGATCAAGGGGGCTTCTGCCCAGTTGCCACGTTATTTCAAGGACACCGGTCGCGTACAGGACCTCGAAACCCGCCTGATGACCTGCATGGAAACCCTGCAGGGAATCGACACCAAAGAGCTCAACAAGACGAAGTGGGGCAAGGGGGAAATGGAAAAGATGGAAGCCCTGGTGGCTTACGTCGTGACCGAATCCAACGGCCACAAGATCAATGTCGATATGCGCCCGGCCCAGATGAAGAAGATGTACGAACTGGGCAAGATGGCCTTTTTCTATCGCGGCGGCGCCATGGATTTCTCCTGTGCCACCTGCCACGGTCAACCCGATAAACGGATCCGTTTGCAGGACCTGCCCGATCTGCGCGAGCACAAGGGTGCCGCGGCTGGTTGGGGAAGCTGGCCGGCCTACCGCGTTTCGAACGGGCAGTTCTGGACCATGCAGCACCGCCTCAACGATTGCTATCGCCAGCAACGGTTCCCGGAGCCCATTTACGGTTCCGATGTGACGATTGCGTTGTCGGTTTATCTGGCAGCGAATGGCAATGGCGGTCCGGTCTTGACGCCGGGCTTGAAGCGCTAAGGAGGCGAGCATGAAAAAGATGATCACGATTGCTGCCATCCTGGCAGTTACCCCGCTGGCTTGGGCTGCCGACGACGCGCTTTACGCGGATTTCAAGGCGATGATGGATGCCTCCTTCCGCTCGAAAGGCATCGTCGACAAGTACCGCATGTATCAACTGGACTTCCAGAAAGCCTGTTCGCAGGACAAGGATCCGTCCGCCAAGGTGATGCAGGCGATCGAGGCCGAGCAACTGAAAACCATTCGTTATCCGGCTGATGGCCAGTATTTTGGTGACTGGAAACAAGGCGAAAAGATTGCCACCAGTGGCAAGGGGCTGACCTGGAAAGACAAGACGCCGCACAACAACGGCGGTGGTTGTTATAACTGCCACCAGTTGAGCCACCATGAAATTGCCTACGGAACCATCGGCACGAGCCTGCTCGAGTACGGCAAGCAGCGCGGAAATAGCGACGAAGTCGTCAAGTACACCTGGGGCAAGATCTATAACGCCAAGGCTTTCAACGCTTGCAGCCGCATGCCCCGGAATGGCGATGCCGAAATCCTGACCGAGCAGCAGATGAAGCACTTGATGGCTTATCTGTTCGATCCGAACTCGCCGGTCAACAAAAAGTAACTTGCGTGACTTGACCCGGCGTGGGAAACCCGCCGGGCCTTTTTTTGGGCGCACAGGCTGCCTGCCGGATTCATCGTCCGGTTTTCGCAGGATTCTGTATGAATGGTCGAGCCGACATCGATGTCGGGTTGGCCGAAACTTCGTTTTCAAGGAATAAACATGAGCATGAATCGTCGTGAGTTTCTTCAGGTCATGGCTGTCGCCGCAGCCGGCGGCATGTCCCTGCACAGCGAGTTCGCGCTGGCCGAAAAAGGCGCCGCCAAACTCTACGATCTGCCGAAATTCGGCAACGTCAGCCTGCTGCACATCACCGACTGTCATGCCCAGTTGCTGCCCATCTATTTCCGCGAGCCGAACGTCAATCTCGGCTTTGGCGACCAGTTCGGCAAGGTGCCGCACCTCGTTGGTGCCAACCTGCTCAAGCATTTCGGCTTCAAGCCGAACAGCATCGAGGCGCACGCCTACACTTACCTGAATTTCGAAAAAGCCGCCGAGACCTACGGCAAGGTCGGCGGCTTCGCGCATCTGGCGACGCTGGTCAAGCGCATGAAGGCTAACCGTCCGGGCGCCTTGCTGCTTGACGGCGGCGACACCTGGCAGGGTTCCGGCACGGCGCTGTGGACCAATGCCCAGGACATGGTCGATGCCTGCAAGGCGCTCGGCGTCAATGTCATGACCCTGCACTGGGAATCGACCTACGGCGAGGCCCGGGTCAAGGAAATCGAAGAAAAGGATTTCGCCGGTCAGATCGACATCGTCGCCCAGAACGTCAAGACCACCGACTTCGGCGATCCGGTCTTCAAACCCTTCGTCATGAAGAAAATGAACGGCGTGCCGGTTGCCATCATCGGCCAGGCTTTCCCCTACACGCCGATCGCCAACCCGCGCTGGCAGACGCCGAACTGGAGCTTCGGCATCCAGGAAGAGAACATGCAGAAGACCGTCGACGAAGCCCGCGCCGCTGGCGCGCAGGTCGTTGTCGTCCTCTCGCACAACGGCATGGACGTCGACCTCAAGATGGCTTCGCGGGTCAAAGGCATCGACGCCATCCTCGGCGGTCACACCCATGACGGCATGCCGGCGCCGGTCGTCGTCAAGAATGCAGGTGGCCAGACGCTGGTCACCAATGCCGGTTCGAACGGCAAGTACCTCGGCGTGCTCGATTTCGACGTCAGGAACGGCAAGATCGCCGACTTCCGCTACAAGCTGCTGCCCGTCTTCGCCAACCTGCTGCCGGCCGACAAGGACATGCAGGCGCTGATCGACAAGGCGCGCGCCCCGTACCTCTCCAAGCTCAACGAAAAGCTGGCGGTCAGCGAGGGCCTGCTCTATCGCCGCGGCAACTTCAACGGCACCTTCGATCAGGTCATTCTCGATTCACTGATGAAAGTGAAAGACGCCGAAATCGCCTTCTCGCCCGGCTTCCGCTGGGGCACCTCGCTACTGCCCGGCCAGCCCATCCTCATGGAACACGTGCTCGACCAGACGGCGATTACCTATCCATGGACCACGGTGACCAACATGAGCGGCGAAATGATCAAGACGGTGCTCGAAGACGTCTGCGACAACCTGTTCAACCCCGACCCGTACTACCAGCAGGGCGGCGACATGGTGCGCGTCGGCGGCCTGCAATGGACCTGCGATCCGACCGCCAAGATGGGCAGCCGCATCCAGAACATGATGCTCAAGGGCAAGCTCATCGATCCGGCAAAAACCTACAAGGTAGCGGGCTGGGCGCCTGTTTCGGAAGAGGCCAAGAATGCCGGCGAACCGATCTGGGAGGTCGTTGCTCAGTACATGCGTGACATCAAGACGGTCAAGCCGGTCAATCTCAACCTGCCGACGCTCAAGTCAGCGGCCAACAATCCGGGGATTGCCTGACGAAACTTTTTGCCATGGCCGCGCTGGCCGTTGCCAGGCACACCTGACATGAAGAAAGCCAACCCGAAAGGCGTCGCTTTCTTCGACATCAGGCCCCGGGCCGAAGCCATGTACGTCGGCTGGCCGAGCGACGCCGACGCGCTGGTGCCCTACGTCGAGCATCCCGAGCTGATGACAGACTGGGACGACAAGCGGCACATGTACAAGCTGGCGCCGAATCAGGACTTCGTGCCTGAAATCGAACGTCGGTTAAAAGACATGAGTCTTGGCAAGGACGCCACGATCATCCTCGTCTGCCGCTCCGGCGACTGTAGCTCGAAGGTGCAGGATCGTCTGCAAACGGCCGGTTACACCAAGGTCTACGGCATCGCCGAAGGGGTTGAGGGCGACAAGGCCAAGGACGGTCCGCAAGCCGGCCAGCGCGTGGTCAACGGCTGGAAGAACGCCGGCCTGCCCTGGACCTACAAGCTGGACAAGGCGAAGATGTATTTCCAACGCTGATCGTCAATCGGCATCCGGAGAAATCCCCGCTGCGGCGGGGATTTTTGTCAATCATTTTGCTGGAGGACACTGTAGTCCCGAAGGACGGATATGTGCTGTTGCAGGGTGGGGGGTAATGTATTATTGCCGCCGTCATTAATGTTGCATGCTTCTCCGACAATGCTAAATCAAGATGAATTGCAGGCCCACTTCCGCAATCTGAGCAATGACGAATTAATTCGCCAATGCTTGCCAGGAAGGCTGACCGAGATTGCTCAATCGATTGCTGAGGCCGAACTCGTGTCCCGCGGTCTGCCCCGGCCGGAAATTGCTGAGTCGGTGGCTGAGGGGGAGCTTTATGCCGAATACCACGGGGATTTAACCAACGTCGCTCGATTTCTTGAGCCGACTGAGGCTCATCTCCTGAAGTCTTATCTCGAAAGCTGCAGCATTCCCGCATTTGTGGCGGACGCCAATCTCGTTCAGGTAAATCCATTTTTTGGTGGCGCAATTGGCGGTACCAGCCTGCGTGTCCCGGCGGAGTTTGTTCCCGAAGCACTTGATCTCCTCGCCAAGTTCCACAAGGGGGAGGTTCGGGCAGCGAATGAGCAAAGCGGCGAGATTGGCACAACTGAATCGGTAACCAAGGATTTCCGCCTGAAAACTTACCGGGTTTATGCCTGTCCCGGTAGAACTGTTCCCATCGTTGTAAAAGTCGGTTTTTCGTGGGCAGCATTCATATTTGGGCCACTGTGGTTCCTGGTCAATTACATGTGGCTGAATTTCATGATCGTTGCCGGGCTGTTTATTGGTGGCAACCTTTATTTCCGTCACCATCGTCCAGAAACTGAAATGGAGTCACTCCTGTTTCTCGGGATGTATCTCTTCTATTTGGTGATCTGGATTCTCATTGGAAAGTTTGCCAACACCCTTCTTGCTGGCGAGTTGGAGGACAGGGGCTATCGACTTTTGGCAACCGTGAGAGCCAGAAACAGCACCTACGCACGAGATGAAGCTGCAAAGAGTTCGGCCAATGAGCCGGGCAGGGCGTGAATCTGCGGCGTCGTCGCTTCGCGCCTGCCAAGCACCCTACGCACTTTGGGCCCACCCAACTACGGTTTTCCGGATGATTTCAATTTTTGCCGTTTTTTTCGGTTGACCGTGGAATCCGGCTGCGCGCTGGAAAACCATCCATCTGACTGCTATTTCACCCGTTTTGGCTGGCCAGCCAGGCGACAATCGAGGCTTCCGGCGCGCCGTAGGGGTAGTCGTCCACCGGCTCGATGCCCGCTTCGCGCAGCCGAGTGGCGGGGCCGCCGCCGATCCGGGCGACGAACAGCACCCGGCAGTCGGCGAGGGCGCGCAGGATGACTTCGCGCTTGTCCTCGTCGCCATGGCCGCCCTGGCAATAATGTTCGACCTCGCGCTTTTCGAGGAAAGCCACCGTGCCGTTGCGCACGGCGTAGATGGCGAAGTCGTCGGCGTGGCCGAAGTGCATGTCGATCTGCTGGCCAGTCTTGGTGGCCACGGCGATCAGGCAGTCCGGGGCGAGGGGGGCGGTCGTCATCGTTGTTCCTTTCACAGTTCGTGGTCGGTGCCGGAGCGCAGGGCGCGGGCGACGGCCATGGCGCGCAGTTCGTGCAGCGCGGTGGCCTCGTCGGATTCGGGAAGCGACAGGCAGGCGGCCAGCGCCTGCTTGAGCAGCAAGCCTTTCGGATAAGACTGGGTGGTGTTGCCGGGATAGGCGAAGTAGTCGCAGGCGCAGAGGGTCAGCAGATCCTCGAAGCGCGCCGGGTCGGCAAAGGCACCGACGCGTTCGAGCAGCGCGGTCATCGAGCCGGCGCGCATGCGTGTCGCACGATGGACGCGCTCCAGTTCCATGGCGACCAGAATGGCGAAGTCCTCAAGCTCGGCGGCGATGCCGAAGCGGGCGCAGACGTTGCGGATGCGTGGCAGGCAGCGGTCGATATGGCGGTAGTGTGAAGGCAGATGCTGCGGCGGCGAATCAGCCTTGCCGAGATTGCTGAGCAGCGCGGCCAGCCGGACGCGTAAGGGAGCATTGGCGACGGCAGCCGTGTCGAGTACCCGACCCTGGTGTAGCCCGATATCGACCGGCTCGCCATCGAAGCCGGTTTGGAAGCGGCCGAACAGCGCGGTGAATTCCGGCAGCAGGCGTTCCAGCGCACCACAGGCGGTCAGCGCCGCCAGCATGCGCGAGGGCCGGGCGCCCATCAGGCCCTGGGCGAGCAGCGGCCAGACGAGTCGCGCGTCGAGGTCATTGAGCGCACCGCTGGCGACCTGCGCGGCCATGTCGTCAAGCGTGTCATCGCCGAGTTCGCCGCCGGCCATGGTTGCCCCGGCCGCCACGGCGAACAGGGATAGCCGCGGGTCGAGCGACAGTGAATCGAGCAAGGCTTGTGAGTTTTCTGACATCTTCGGCACAAATCGGGAGGGTATCTGCGCTGGTAGCGAGAAACGTTCCAGATGACCGTTGCCGGGGTTCGGGGCAGCCGGGGCGGGCGGCTGGCCGAAAATGTTGGATTACGGCGAGGTTACCGGCATGCTGCCGGCGTGCTCGGCAGTCGCCGTCTGATTCTTCGGTCGGTCGACAAGGTAGTTGGACAGTCCGGCGCCGGCCCACATGCCGATCAGCGAAATCCAGGCGGTCAGGGCAAAGATCGCCGCGCCGGAAACCCCGGCGCCAACTGCGCAGCCGCCGGCCAGCATGCCGCCGAAGCCCATGCAGATGGCGCCGGCGATATAGCGGCGCATGCTGTGGCCATCCTTGAACCCTTCCAGTTTCAGTTCGCGGCCGATCAGCGCTGCGATGAATGATCCGAGGACGACGCCGGGAACCAGTCCGATGTTGAAATTCCACGGCTGGCCCGGGGGCGACAGGACCAGCATGAGGATGTCGGCGGACGGGCCGGTGAAGCTCAGGCTTTGCACCGTGACGACCTCGAAGGACTGGGTGCTGAACTGGTAGGTGGCGAGCCAGGCGGCGGCTACCGTGAGACCGACGCCGATGCCGCTCAGCCATTCGAGATGGTGCAAACGGCTGCGCACCATGAAGGCCATGCCGGCGACCAGCCAGATCAGCCCGAAGACGAGACCGCCGAGGTGCCCGAAATGGAGGCTGACGAGCAGGTCGCGCTGGCCGCTGGAGATGGTCCACAGGCCGGATAGCCATTGGCGCAACGGAGAGAGGGCGCCGTTCAGCGAGGCCTGGGCCGTTACGGCAAAGATCAGCCCGGTGAGCAGGGCGCGCAGGTTGCCGTTGGCGGCCAGCACCAGCATCCGCGACGAGCAGCCACGGGCCAGGATCATGCCGCAGCCGAACAACAGGCCGCCGATCAGTGCGCCGGACATGCTGCCGCTGCTGGCTAGTTGCCTGGCTTGCGAGACGTCGAGCCAGCCGGCCAGGATAAAGGCCTGGGTGGCAATCAGGGCCGTCGAAAAGGCCAGTAGCCAGATCGCCAGCTTGGCCGTTCCGTGGCGGTTCCAGAATTCGACGACGGCCGAGCGCAGGCAGAAGCGGGAGCGTTGGGCAAAAAATCCGAAGCCGATGCCGATCAGCAGGCCGGTGATGCTGAGCGCCGTGGTGTCGCCGAAGGTTTCGATGAATTGGTTCAGTTCCATACTTGAGGCTTGAAAAGTGCTGGTTTTATGGGTTTTGCCAGTGTCGACCGTAGGCTAGCGGGGCTTCAGGGCGGCCATCGATTGTTCGATCGCCGCCTCCAGGTAGCTTTGGTAAAAATCGGGCAGGCGGGCGCCGACGATGGGGGCGGCAAGGCGCTGGCCGTTCGGGCCGTAGAAGGCAACGACGGGGACCAGCGTGATTTTCTCGTCGGCAGCAAAGCCGGCATGGGTCGTCCGCTTGCCGTGGAAATCGGTGAGCGGCGCCGCGCTGTCCTGGTTGACCTGGACAATGGCCAATTTGTCGCGATAGGCGGGATTGTTGGCCAGCGGTTTGAGGTAGTCGCGCTTGACGGCTTCGCAGTAGTTGCAGTCATGGCGGCTGTAGATCACGATCAGCGGCGCGCCCGCCTTGGCTGGCGGTGCCGCCGCCGCGCGCAGGTCGCTGGCCGCGGGCAGATCGGTTGTGCCGGCGCGGGCCTGCGGTGTCGCCAGGAATGGTGCGGCAGAAAGGGCGAGGGCGAGAAAGATCGCCGGCCAGTGGCGGGGTTCAGTTTTCAAAATGGTAGTAACGCTCATTCAGCCAGGCAGCAACGCTCCCTTCTTCCTCGGGGAACCAGCCGGCCCCGACGGTGGCGTTGCAGGAGGATACGCGCTGCAGCAACTCCAGCTTGTTGGAGAGCATGCGCCCGTCGCGGGTGTACATTTTGCTGCCATCGCTGCCGTACATGCGCGCGTGGCAACCGATGCAGGCCTTCTCATGAAGGGCCGGCGCAATACTCAAGTCCACCTTGCCCCAGGGGGCTTCAGCATAGGCAGCTGTGCTTAGCAGGGCGAGGCCTGTCAGTGTGAGTCGATGCATGATGTCTCCCGATGGTCGATCAGCGCTCAAAACCCGGCCGCTTCTGCTTCAAGGTAGGCCAGGCTGACGTATTTGCCAATATTGGTGTCGAAGCCCTTGGTGTCGCGGGCCCGGCTCGCGACACGCGGATCCTTGAGCACCTGGGCCTTGGCTTCCTCAAGTGCGGTGCCATTCTTGATGGCCTGCTCACAGGGGCGGTAGATGCCCTCGAACAACTCGCGGTTCCATTTCAGGACGTCGGCGCCGGGTTCGCCATGGCCGGGCAGCCAGATCGTGCAGCCGGTCTTTTCCAGGGCGTCGTAGGCTTTCAGGGTGCCGAGATAGGAGCCGTCGTCCATGTTGGCGATACGCCGATCCATGGCGACGTCGCCGATCAGCATCACCTTGTCTTCGACGACCTCGACGCACAGGTCGAAGGGGGTGTGAACCGTGCCGAAATGATGCATGCGCAGGGTGACGTCGCCAAACTTGAGTTCGGCGCCGTTTTCCAGCGGCTGGTCCGGCGGAACGACCCGGGTGCCCATCGTCGCCTGGTTGGTCCATTGCTCCATGAGGGTGCGCCACATGTTGCCCTGTATGCCCTGGATGGCCTTGATGGTTCCCGGGTGCGAATAGCGCGGCAGCTTGTCGCCGTAGGCATCGACGTAGGCGTGATTGCCCAGCCAGTGGTCGCCGTGATAATGGGTGTTGATGATCGCGATGACCGGCTTTTTGAAGGCCTTTTTCAGCTGCCGGATGGCCATTTCGCCGATTTGCACGGAGGCCCCGGAGTCGACCACGACGAGCCCCTTGGCGGTGTCGACAAAGGTGATATTGCACATCATTCCCTGGTTTTCGGGGGTCGGAAAACCATCCGGGGAGAAGATCATCCAGACGTGACTGGAAATCTGGCGCAGGGGGTGATCCTTGACGGTCGGGCCGCGCACGAAATCGCTTATTTCCATTGTCGCGGCGCTGATTGATTGCCACGGGGCAAATTCGGCGGCGGTCAAGGCGCCGAAGGTGGCCGCGCTATGCAGAAACTGGCGTCGATTCATCGTGTCTCCTTTTTATGAGGGATCTGACATGCTCCCGGTTGGCACTTGTTCGCCTCGATTGAAAGCTCAGCGTAAGCGAATTAGTATTTAATAATGTACCTGTGTTTCGTGTGAAAAGGGGAGTGCCGTGAGCGTCAAGCAAACTTATCTGATAGTGGCCGGTCTGGTGTCGCTGCTCGTGTCCGGCCATGGCCTGGCGGCGGAGCCCGCCGACCTGGCGCGGGCCGAAGAAATCGTCGGCGGGCGCTGCTTTCTTTGCCATGGCATGGAGGGCGAATCGGCCAGCCCGATCTTCCCGCGTCTGGCCGGGCAACACTCGGAATACATCGCCAAGCAGCTCAGCGAATTCAAGTCCGGCAAGCGCAAGAGCGACACTATGAAGCCGCAGGCCGAGGATCTGACACCGGATGAAATGAAGGCGCTCGGTGCCTTCTTCGAAGCCAAGACGCCGGCATCGCGCCCGGCCCGGGATCCGGAACTGCTCGCCGTCGGCAAATTCATCTTCAGCCGGGGCAACCCGTTCTCAGGCGTGCCGGCCTGCGCTACCTGCCACGGCCCCCGAGGGCTGGGAACGCCGCAACTGCCCCGCCTGGCCGGTCAGCATCCACGCTATACGGAAGATCAGCTGAAACAGTTCAACAGCCGCGAACGGAACAATGACAACGCCGTCATGCATACCGTTGCGTCGAAGCTGACCGATTTTGAGCGAAATGCGGTGGCGGAGTACGTTGCCACGCTCGATTGAGGTAGTCCTGCCCGTGCTGCAATGGCCGCGAAAGCGGCCGTTTTGTTTTTCAGGCCCGGAAAACGAAGTAGACGGCGCCGAGTATGCACAGCGCCGCCCACAGGTAATCGAGCTTGAGCGGCTGCTGCATGTAGAAGACGACGAAGGGCACGAAGACGACCAGGGTGATGACTTCCTGCAGGATCTTGAGCTGGACGAGGCTGAGCTCGGTGTTGCCGATGCGGTTGGCCGGCACCTGCAGCAGGTATTCGAACAAGGCGATGCCCCACGAAAGCAGGGCGGCGATCCACCACGGCTTGTCGTTCAGATGCTTGAGGTGCGAGTACCAGGCGAAAGTCATGAAGACGTTGGACAGGGCCAGCAGCGTCACCGTCTGCCAAAGCACGGGGATGTGCAGGCCGAGAACGTTCACAATTTGACGATGCCCTGGTTGGCGACGGCTGGCAGCCAGGCCGCAACGGCGCCGCGGCCGGGAATGACCAGTTGTGGCGCGATTTCGGCCAGCGGCTGGAGGACGAAGGCGCGCAGGTGCAGGCGCGGGTGGGGCAAGGTCAGGTGCGGCAGGTCGATGACCTGGTCGTCGTAGAGCAGCAGGTCGAGGTCCAGCGTGCGCGGGCCGTTCTTGTCGGCCCGGATGCGGCCGAAGCGCTGCTCGATGTCGAACAGCGCTTCGAGCAGCGCTTCCGGTGCCAGCGTGGTTTGCAGCTCGGCAACCGCGTTGATGAAATCGGGCTGGTCGGTAAGGCCGACAGGGGCCGTCCGGTAGAGAGAGGAACTACGGCTGACGCGGCTTTCCGGTAGATTGGCCAGGGCGCCGAAGGCGGCGCGCACGGTAGCCGCCGGGTCGCCGAGATTGGCGCCGAGCGCGACGTAGGCGGTGTTCATTCGTTGGGGCTGGGGGCGCTACCTGACGTGGCCGGCTTTTTCTTGCGCCGGCGGCGCTTCTTGTCGCCGGCTTGTTCCGGCTGGAGCATTTCGGCGCGCTCGTCGCCCTCGACCTTCTGGAAGCGGGTCCACCAGTCGGCCAGTTCCATGTCGATTTCGCCCGATTCGGCGCGCAGCAGAAGGAAGTCGTAGCCGGCCCGGAAGCGCGGCTGTTCGAGCAGGGCGTAGGGGCGCTTGCCGGCACGCGCTTCGAAACGCGGCTGGAGGGCCCAGATGTCCTTGATGTCGCCGGCGATGCGGCGCGTGATGGCGAGCTTTTCGCCCTGCACGTCGATGACCGTATCCATCGCCTGATAGAGCGCCGGAATCTTCGATTCGCCCTTGGCCTTGAGCTTTTCCCAGTGAGCCAGCACTTCGTGCCAGAGCAGGGTGGCGAACAGGAAACCGGGCGAGACGCCTTTTTCCTGACGGATGCGGTCGTCGGTGTTCTTGAGCGAGAGCATGACGAATTTCTCGCCCATCGGCTGTTCGAGAATGACGTCAAGCAGCGGCAGCAGGCCGTGGTGCAGGCCTTCGTTGCGCAGCTGGGTGATGCATTTGACCGAATGCCCGGAGGTCAGCAACTTGAGCATTTCGTCGAAAAGGCGGGCGGCCGGCACGTTTTCGAGCAGGCTGGCCATTTCGCGGATCGGCTTCTTGGCTTCCGGATCGATCATCAGGCCGAGCTTGGCGGCGAGGCGGACGGCGCGCAGCATGCGCACCGGGTCTTCGCGGTAGCGGGCGCGCGGCTCGCCGATCATGCGCAGGGTTTTTTGCTTGAGGTCGCCGACGCCGTGGTGGTAGTCGATGACGGCTTCGGTGGCCGGGTCGTAATACAGCGCGTTGGCCGTGAAGTCGCGGCGGGCGGCATCGTCGGCATGGCTGCCGAAAACGTTGTCGTGGAGGACGCGGCCGTGTTCGTCGGTTTTCGTCTTTTCGTCGAGCATGCCGCGGAAGGTGGTCACTTCCAGCGTTTCCTGGCCCATCATGACGTGCACGATCTGGAAGCGGCGGCCGATGATGCGCGAGCGCCGGAAGGCGCGGCGGACTTCTTCCGGCGTCGCGTCGGTGGCGATGTCGAAATCCTTGGGATCGGCGCCGATCAGCAGGTCGCGCACGGCGCCGCCGACGACGTAGGCCTTGAAGCCGTGGCCCTGCAGGGTTTCGCAAACGCGCCGGCTGCCGGAGCTGATGCGGTCGCGGGTGATGCCGTGGCTGGAGACGGGGATGACGGCCGGCTCGTGGCGGCTGGCTTTGGGTTTCTTGCCGCTGAAGACGCGGGAGATGAGTTTGCGGATCACGAATTACCGTTCAATGAGCGTTCTGGACGCTGCGGGAAAAGGCGGATTCTACCGCAAAGTGATGATTTTCCAGCCCATTTCACTGGCATGCGCATGCAGCTTTTCGTCCGGATCGACGGCTACCGGCGTCTTGACCTTGGTCATCAGCGGCAGGTCGTTGTGCGAGTCGCTGTAGAAATAACTGTCGGCGAAGCTGCCCCACCACAGGCCGAGCGATTCGAGCCAGGCTTCGACGCGGGCGATCTTGCCTTCGCGGAAGGACGGCGTGCCGCTCGGCGACCCTGAAAATCGGCCATTTTCCGGGTTGACCGTGGGAATCGTGCCGATCAGATGCGGAATGCCGAATTCGCGGCCGATGGCGCCGGTGACGAAGCTGTTGGTGGCGGTGACGATGGCGCACAGGTCGCCGGCGTCGAGATGTTGCTTGACCAAGGCCCGGGCCGGCTGGCCGATGATCGGCAGGATGTGGCGGGTCATGTATTCACGGTGCCAGGCGTCGAGTTCTTCACGCGAATGGCGGGTCAGCGGGGCGAGCTGGAAATTCAGAAATTCGTAGATGTCGAGCGTGCCGGACTTGTATTGCTCGTAGAACTGAATGTTTTTGGCTTCCTGCAACTCGCGGTCGACGACGCCCTTGCTGATCAGGAATTGCGCCCATTCAAAGTCGGAGTCGCCGGTGAGCAGGGTGTTGTCGAGGTCGAAGAGGGCGAGTTTCATGGGGTGGTGGTTCATCCGGGAGTGGTGGCTACGGCGAAAGATGCGCCATTATATCGACATGGGCCTTGGGGCGGCTCTTGCCTCGGGATCGGGGGTCACGATGTTGGCTACGGAGATTTCCATGCAATTTATTCTCGGCGTGATTCTGCTGTGCTCATCGCTGCACGGCGTGGCGGGCGAGGTGCTGACCGATGGCGTGCGGCTGGCGCCCGGCGATTACGAGCGCCATGTGACCCATCAGGGCTTGAACCGACGCTATCTGGTTCATGTGCCGCGCCGGGATGATCCGCTCAAACCGCTCCCCTTGGTGCTGGCCTTTCACGGCGGTGGCGGACACGCCGAATTCATGGCCGACGACGCGCGTTACGGCTTGATCGGCAAGGCGGACAAGGAGGGCTTTGTCGTGGTCTTTCCCAATGGCTACAGCCGCCTGCCGGGCGGCCGCTTTGCCACGTGGAATGCTGGTGGCTGCTGCGGCGCTGCCCGCGATGGAAATATCGACGACGTCGGCTTTGCGCGTGCCGTTGTCGCGGCCGTCCGCGCGCAGTTGCCGATCGACCCGGAGCGCATCTTTGCGACGGGGATGTCGAACGGCGGCATGATGAGTCATCGCCTGGCTTGCGAAGCCGGCGATCTGTTTCGTGCCGTCGCCTCCGTGGCGGGGACCGATGCGACGACAAGTTGCTCACCTTCCCGTGCGGTTTCCGTCCTTCATATCCATGCCCGCGACGACACCCATGTCCTGTTCAACGGTGGGGCGGGCGAGGGGGCGTTTCGGGATGCGAGCAAGATCATGGATTTTGTTTCGGTGCCGGAAACGATGGCGCGCTGGGTGCGGCGCAATCGTTGCAGTGCCGCGCCGCCTGCCGTCCGGGCCTGGCCCGGGGCGCACTGCGAAACCTATTCCGGTTGCGCCGACGGGGTGGCGTTACAGCTCTGCGTGACGGACGACGGCGGTCATAGCTGGCCGGGGGCGCAGCGGGTGCGCCGGGGGAAAGCGCCTGCGTCAACGGCGCTCGATGCAAACGATACTATCTGGGCGTTTTTCAGGGATGCGGCCAGTCGCTGATTGGCCAGCTTTTCCTTGCCTTAGGAGGCGCGCAGGATTTCGCGCAGCAGCGGCAGGGTGACGGCGCGCTTTTGTTCGAGGGTGTACTGGTCGAGCGCGACGATGATGGCCGACAATGTACGCATGTCGCGCGGGGCGTGGCGGAGCAGGTAGTCGATAGCTTCCGGTGACAGCTTGAGGGCGCGCTCTTTGGCCTGGGTGGCCAGGGCTTCGGCCTTTTCGGCATCGGACAGCGGCTGCAGGCGGCAGATCAGGCCGGAGCCGAGGCGGGTGCGCAGGTCTTCGCGCAGCGTGAGGTGGGCCGGCGGCTGGGCGGCTGCGGTCAACAGCATGCCGGAAGCCATTTTCAGGCGGTTGAAATGGTTGAAGAGGGCGATCTGGCCGGCTTCGTCGAGGTATTCAACGTGATCGACGGCCAGTTGCTCCGTCGTCGGTGCGCTTTTCAGGGCCGGGTCGAGGGCTGCATCGACGTAGGCAAAGCCGCTGGCCTGGAGCAAATGCGAGCATCCCGAGCCGGCTTCGCCCCACAGGCAGAAAGAGGTGTCGGTGCGTGTTCCGGCCAGCCATTCGGTGAACAGGGCCAGGGTTTCGACGTTGCCGCCGGCGACGAAGTTGTCCAGCGTCGGCGAACTTTCGGGCAGCAAATCGAGAATCAGCTGGCGCATCGGGATGGCGAATGGGAAAGGGGGCGAAATTCTAGCATTGCTCCCGACCGCGGCGCCGATTTCAGCCGGCGCTGCGTTGTTTACACCGCTGCGCGCTGGAGGATGACGGCCAGTTGGGGGTAGTAGCCGGTACAGCTGTTGCGCATCTGGCGTTCCATTTGCAGGCATTCGAGCGTGTTGCGGGCGGCTGGCGACTGGCTCAGCAGGTCGGGAAAGGCTTCGCGTGCATCGAGGACCGAAAAGATGGTGGTCAGCAGGCGGGCGCAGGCCAGGTAGTAGGCCGGGTCGAGCCGGGCAAACTGGGCGCCGCTGTCACAGGTGTCCAGATAGGCCGCGGCGGAAGTGGCCGATACGGCAAGGGAGCTGATCTGAGCTGGGGTGAGGTAGGACATGGCGCATCTCCTTCGGTAAAGCTCTACCGGAAAACTAGCCCGGCAAGTTCATTAACGACAGGAAATGCTTCACGTTTAGTGCATTTACGCGCTGTAACACTTTGCTGCAGCGCGCGTACAAACGCTGCTTACTGCCAGCTGACCAGCCCGTAATTCTTCTTGCCGCGACGCAGGATGGTGAAACGGCCGTAGAGGCGCTCGGTGTCGGCGATCTGGTGGTCGATGGCGTCGGCCTTGGCGCCGTTGATGGCGACGCTGCCGCCCTGGATGAAGGTGCGCGCTTCGGATTTGGACTTGGCCAGGCCGGCAGCGGCCAAGGCGTCGATCAGGCTGCCGTTGGCTTTTTCCAGCTGAACGCCGGGCATGCCATCCTGGGCCAGTTGTTCGAGGTCGTTTTCGGTCAGATTTTCCAGTTGACCGTGGAACAGGCTGTCGGTGATGCGGCGGGCGGCCATCAGGGCGACTTCACCATGCACCAGACGGGTCGCTTCCTCGGCCAGGATGCGCTGGGCTTCCGGCTTGCCGCCGCTGGCCTTGTCGGCCGCTTCGATTTCGGCGATGCGGGCGACCGGCAGGAAGGTGAAGAAGTTCATGAACTTGTAGACGTCGGCGTCGCTGGTGTTCAGCCAGAACTGGTAGAAAGCGTAGGGCGAGGTCTTTTTCGGGTCGAGCCAGATGGCGCCGGATTCGGTCTTGCCGAACTTGGTGCCGTCGGCCTTGGTGATCAGCGGCAGGGTCAGGCCGAAGACGTGCTTTTGATGCAGGCGGCGCGTCAGGTCGGTGCCGGCGACGATGTTGCCCCACTGGTCGGAGCCGCCAATCTGCAGCACGCAGCCGTAGCGCTTGTTGAGTTCGGCGAAGTCGTAGCCCTGGAGCAGGCTGTAGGAAAACTCGGTGTAGGAAATGCCCTGATCTTCGCGCTGCAGGCGCTGCTGGACGGATTCCTTCTTGATCATGGCGTTGACCGAGAAATGCTTGCCGATGTCGCGCATGAATTCGAGGCAGTTCATGCCGCCGAACCAGTCGTAGTTGTTGGCCATGATGGCCGGGTTGGCGCCGTCGAACTTGAGGAAGGGTTCAACCTGGCCGCGGATCTTGTCCACCCAGGTGGCGATGACGTCCGGCGTGTTGAGCTTGCGCTCGGTGGCCTTGAAGCTCGGGTCGCCGATCATGCCGGTGGCGCCGCCGACGAGCGCGATGGGCTTGTGGCCTGCTTCCTGGAAGCGCTTCAAAATCAGCACGGGGACCAGATGGCCGAGGTGCAGGCTGTCCGCCGTCGGGTCGAAGCCGCAATAGAGCGTTACCGATTCCTCAGTCAGCAGCTTGTCGAGCGCCGCAGCGTCGGTGAGCTGGGCGATCAGGCCGCGATCTTGCAGATCCTGGATGAGGGGGGACTGGTACATTGCGTTTTCTCCACGGAACAGCGCCGCCGGCGCCAGAAATTCGAACCCGCGATTTTAGCAGAGCGGCCGGCGGTCTTTTCGGGTGCCGCGCGCGATTTGAAATTTGGCCGTTTTTTCCGGTTGACCGTGGTAATGCGTTTTTTTCGCCAAATGGCCGGAATGGCGAGGCCGCTCGGCCGGTTAGGGGAGCTTGGCGGTTTCGGGTAAAATCGCCGTTTTTTCCAGCAGCGTTTGCTGCCCCTTGGCGCCTAAAGACCATGACCCAGAACACTTCCCTCTCCTACCGTGATGCCGGCGTCGATATCGATGCCGGTGATGCCCTCGTCGAACGTATCAAGCCGTTGGCCCGCAAGACCCTGCGCGACGGCGTGCTCGGTGGCATCGGCGGTTTCGGCGCGCTGTTCGAAGTGCCGAAGCGTTACAAGGAGCCGGTGCTGGTGTCCGGGACCGATGGTGTCGGCACCAAGCTGCGCCTGGCTTTCGATCTGAATCGCCACGACACCGTCGGTCAGGATCTGGTTGCCATGAGCGTCAATGACATCCTGGTGCTCGGCGCCGAATCGCTGTTCTTCCTCGACTACTTCGCCTGCGGCAAGCTCGATGTCGATACCGCTGCGGCGGTTGTCGGCGGCATCGCCAAGGGTTGCGAACTGGCCGGCTGCGCGCTGATCGGTGGCGAAACGGCCGAAATGCCGGGCATGTACCCGGCTGGCGAATACGACCTGGCCGGTTTTGCCGTTGGCGTCGTTGAAAAATCCAAGGCCATCGACGGCAAGGCTTCGATTGCTCCGGGCGATGTGGTGCTCGGTCTGGCTTCCTCGGGCGCCCACTCCAACGGTTACTCGCTGGTGCGCAAGATCATCGAACGCTCCAACCCGGACATGAACGCCAAGTTCGACGGCGAGCGCACGCTGGCCGACGTCGTCATGGCGCCGACCCGCATCTACGTCAAGCAGGTGCTGGCGACCATGGAAAAGGTTGCGATCAAGGGCATGGCCCACATCACCGGCGGTGGCCTGCTCGAAAACGTGCCGCGCGTGTTGCCGGATAACACCGTGGCCGAGCTGGAAAAGGCCGCCTGGCCGCGTCCCAAGCTGTTCGACTGGATGCAGGCCGAAGGCAATGTCGCCGAAAACGAAATGCACCGCGTCTTCAATTGCGGTATCGGCCTGGTCGTCGTCGTTGCCGCGGCCGACGCGGATGCCGCCATGGCTGAACTCAAGGCGCAGGGCGAAGCCGTTTATCGCATCGGCAAGATCCGGGCGCGTGCGGGTGACGAAGCGCAGACCGTCGTCGTCTAAGGACGCGTGGCGGGCCGCGGCGATCATCGTCGGCGGCCTGCTACTGCTCAATGGCTGGTCGTCCGTCCGGGCGGCGAGCAACAAGCCGCCGCACCCGGTGGCATCCAAAGCTAGCCATGCCGAGCCGGCGCCAGCCTTCGGGCCGGCTGACCTGATTGAGGATGGCACCCCAGGCCTGCGCGGCCTGGCCAGTTTTTACGGCAAGAAATTTGATGGCCGCCAGACGGCCACCGGCGAACGTTTCGACGCCCGGCAATTTACTGCGGCCAGCAATCGCTTTCCCCTTGGCACCCTGCTCGCCGTTCGGCGCGCCGACAACGACCGGTGCGCCATCGTCAAGGTCAATGACCGGATGCACCGGAAACACCGCAAACGCATCATCGACGTCTCGCGCAGCGTCGCCGAATACCTCGGCATGGTCCGGGCCGGCGTTGTCTTCGTCAGCGTGGCGCCGGTGAAAAATGGCCGGCCGGCTGCTGGCTCCGCCGTGTGTCTCGCCGCCTTCGCGCCCGAGCC
Organism: Gammaproteobacteria bacterium; assembly: GCA_018828385.1. GTDB lineage: Bacteria > Pseudomonadota > Gammaproteobacteria > Burkholderiales > Rhodocyclaceae > Azonexus. The sequence goes on from JAHJVE010000009.1 coordinate 43,355, forward strand.
GGAGTGCGAATCCTGCGGTCAACCGCAAAAAATGCCGGAATTCCTCCCCCCGATCGAAAACTGATTGTTATCGGAAAACCCGGTCGCTTCGTTACAATTCCGGCTATTGCTGACTGTCCGGTCAGTTCGAACTTTTGCCGAATCCCATGAATAAAAATACCCGTTTCGGAATCATCGCCATCGCACTCGCCGGCTTGGCGGGCCTCGGTTACTACGCCTACACCGCTAACCGGGCGCCTGCCGCCGAGCCAGTCACCTCGGCCGGTGCGCCGGGCAAGTCGGGCGGTGGTGCGGCACCGGCCAGCCCACCGACGGCGGTCGAAGTGGCGCGTGTGGCGGCCAGCGATTTTGCCGACGACGTGGCGGCCGTCGGTACGCTCAAGTCGAACGAATCCGTTGTCCTGCGCCCGGAAACGGCGGGGCGTGTGGCGTCGATTGGCTTCAAGGATGGGGCCATCGTGGCCAAGGGAACGGTGCTCGTCGTTTTCGACGCCGCGATTCAGGATGCCGAAGTGCAGCAGGCCCGGGCCAACCTGGCGCTGGCCAAAAGCAGCTATGAGCGCAATGTCGAGCTGGTCGGCAAGAAGTTCCTGAGCCAGCAGGCGCTCGACAGCTCGGCGGCAACGCTCAAGGTGCAGGAAGCCGCCGTCCAGCTGGCCGAAGCCAAGGCCGCGAAAATGCGCATCAAGGCGCCATTCACCGGTATGGTCGGGCTGCGCAACGTGAGCGTCGGCGATTACCTCAAGGATGGCCAGGATCTGATCAACATCGAGGATGTCGCCACCTTGCGCGTCGATTTCAAGCTGCCGGAAAACTATCTCGGCCGCGTCCGCAAGGGGCAGGTTGTCGAGGTCCAGTCCGATGCTTTGCCCGGTGAGCGCTTCACGGCCGTGCTCGATGCCATCGACCCGCTGGTCGACGAGAACGGTCGCGCGATTTCCGCCCGCGCCCGGCTCGACAACGCCAAGGGCAAGCTGCGGCCCGGCATGTTCGTTCGCGTCCGCCTGCTGTTCGGCGAGCGCAAGGGCGTGCTCATGGTGCCCGAGCAGGCCATCGTGCCGGGTGGTCAGCCGGCGGTATTCAAGGTGGTCGACGGCAAGGCCAGCCAGGTCAAGGTTCGGCTCGGTGTGCGCCGGGCGGCCCAGGTCGAGGTCGTTGACGGGCTGGCGGCCGGCGACGTCGTGGTCACGGCTGGCCAGTTGAAGCTGCGCGAAGGTGCGGCGGTGCGGCCGGTTGGTGACGGCGCGCCGACGACCGGCCAAGGGACGGCGGCCGGCAAATGAAGATTTCCGAGGTCTGCATCAAGCGCCCGGTCTTCGCGACCGTGTTGTCGCTCGTCATCATGCTGCTCGGCATCGTCTCCTATGACCGGCTGCCGGTGCGCGAGTATCCGAAGATCGACGAGCCGGTGGTGACGGTGACGACCGATTACCGGGGCGCCTCGGCCGACATCATCGAGTCGCAGGTGACCAAGCCGCTCGAGGATTCGCTGGCCGGGATCGAAGGAGTGGAAGTGATCACTTCCATTTCGCGGGCCGAACGCAGCCAGATTTCGGTGCGCTTCAAGCTCGAGCGAGCGCCTGATTCGGCGGCTTCCGATGTCCGCGACCGGGTATCCCGTGTCCGTAGCAAGTTACCGGATGAGGTCGACGAACCGGTCATTGCCAAGGTCGAGGCCGATGCCAATCCGGTGATCTGGATCGCCTTTTCGTCAGACCGGCACTCGGCGCTGGAAGTCACCGACGTCGCCACACGCATCGTCAAGCCGCGTCTGCAGACCTTGCCCGGCGCCGCCGATGTGCGCGTTTTCGGCGACCGCAAGTTCGCCATGCGCATCTGGCTCGACAAGCAGCGACTGGCCGCTTACCAGCTGACCCCGGCCGACGTCGAGGATGCCTTGCGCAAGCAGAATGTCGAGGTGCCGGCCGGGCGCATCGAAAGCCGCGAACGCGAGTTTTCCGTGGTCGCCAACACCGATCTGAGAACGCCCGAGGAGTTCGCTGCCGTCGTCGTCCGGACGGTCAATGGCTATCCGGTGCGCATCGGCGACCTGGGCCGGGTCGAGATCGGCGCCGCTTCCGAGCGCAGTACCGTCCGCTTCAAGGGCCGTTCGGCCGTGGCGCTCGGCGTCATCAAGCAGGCCACGGCCAATCCGCTCGAATTGTCGAAAGCACTGCGCGCCGAGGTGCCGAAGATCACCAGCGAGCTGCCGGAGGGCATGAGCGCCAATCTCTCCTACGACTCTTCGGTGTTCATAGAGCGCTCGATCGAGTCGGTATTCACGACCATCGGCGAAGCCATCCTGCTCGTCCTGGCGATCATTTTCTTCTTCCTGCGCAATGTTCGGGCGACGCTGATCCCGCTGGTCACCATTCCGGTGTCGCTGGTCGGTGCCTTCGGCATCATGTTCGCCCTCGGCTTCACGATCAACACGCTGACCCTGCTGGCGCTGGTGCTGGCCATTGGCCTCGTCGTCGACGACGCCATCGTCATGCTCGAAAACATCTTCCGTCACATTGAGGAGGGCGTGCCGCGCCTGCAGGCGGCCTTGCTGGGGGCCAAGGAAATCGGCTTTGCGGTGGTTGCGATGACGCTGACACTGGCCGCGGTGTATGCGCCGGTCGCCTTCATGACCGGACGCACCGGCAAGCTGTTCATCGAATTCGCCCTGACCCTGGCCGGCGCCGTGCTCGTCTCCGGCTTCGTCGCGCTGACCCTGTCGCCGATGATGTGTTCGGTCCTGCTCAAGCATGAGGAAAAGCACGGCAAGGTCTTCCTGATCGTCGAAGGCTTCCTGAACTGGTTGAATTTTGGCTATAAACGGGCGTTGACCGTAGCATTGAACCGTCGCTGGATCGTCCTCGTCGGTTTCGTTCTGGTTGCCGCCTCTTGCGGCGTTCTGCTCAAGGCACTCAAGTCCGAACTGGCCCCGGTCGAGGATCGCGGCATCATTTTCGGCATGTTCCTCGGGCCGGAAGGCGCAACGCTCGATTACACCGAAAAGTACGCCCGCCAGATCGAAGGCATCTACAGCCAGACCAAGGATTCCGAGCGCTATTTCGTCGTCGCCGGCAACCCGACGGTCAGCCAGGGCATCTCCATCCTCGGCCTGACCGACTGGAATGAGCGCAGCCGCCGTTCGCCGGAAATCGCCAAGGAATTGTTCCCGAAATTCGCTGCCATTCCCGGCGTCATGGCTTTCCCGATCACGCCGCCCTCGCTTGGCCAGAGCGCGCGCGAGCGGCCGGTCAATTTTGTCGTCGTCACCTCCGCCTCCTACGACGAGTTGCAGAAGGTGACCGGGCAGATACTGGCTGAAGTCGCCAAGAACCCGTTGCTGATCAATGTCGATACCGACCTCAGGCTCAACAAGCCGGAGCTGTCGGTCAACGTCAGGCGCGACAAGGCGGCCGACCTCGGCGTGCCGGTCGAAACCATCGGCCGGACGCTGGAAACCTTCCTCGGCGGCCGGCAGGTCACGCGCTTCAAGCGCGATGGCGAGCAGTATGACGTGATCGTCCAGGTCGCTGAAGCCGAGCGGCGCAATCCCGACGACATTCGCGACATCTACGTGCGCGGCCGCGACGGGAGCATGATTTCGCTGGAAAATCTGGTCGATGTGAAAGAAACGATCAGCCCGCGCGAACTCAACCACTTCGGCCAGCGCCGCGCCGTGGCGATCACCGCCAACCTGGCGCCGGGCTACACGCTCGGCGAGGCGCTGACGTTCATGGACGGCGTCGCCGAACGGGTGCTCAAGCCGGGCTATGCCGCCGACTACAACGGCCAGTCGCGTGAATTCCGCCAATCGTCGTCATCGCTGGCCTTTACCTTCGGCCTCGCGCTGGCCTTCATCTACCTCGTGCTGGCCGCCCAGTTCGAGAGTTTCCGCGACCCCTTCATCATCATGCTCACCGTGCCGCTGTCGATGGCCGGCGCACTGCTCGCCCTCTGGCTGTCCGGCGGCACGCTCAACGTCTATAGCCAGATCGGCCTGGTCACCCTGGTCGGCCTGATTACCAAGCACGGCATCCTGATCGTCGAGTTCGCCAACCAGTTGCAGGAAAAGGGCATGGCAATCAAGGAGGCGGTCATCGAATCGGCCTTCCTGCGCCTCCGGCCGATTCTCATGACGACCGGCGCCATGGTCCTCGGCGCCGTGCCGCTGGCTTTCAGTACCGGGGCGGGGGCAGAATCGAGGCAGCAGATCGGCTGGGTCATCGTCGGCGGTCTGCTGCTTGGTACCTTCTTCACGCTGTTCGTGGTGCCGACGGTGTATTCGCTGCTCGCCGCGACCAAGAAGGCAGAATCCGCTTGATTGAATGTTTGCTCGATTTCGGCAAAAACTACAAAATGTAGAAAATCGAATCCGGGGGTAAGGTATGGACGCAAACCTGCGTGTTTTTGTCGTCGACGACGATCAGGTCATTCTGGATGTGCTGGCTGAAACGCTTGGCGGTGGTTGCGATCTTGAAACTTTCGTTTCCGGGAAAGCCTGCCTGGACCGTTTGGCTGCAGTCAAACCTGATCTCTTCCTGCTCGATGTCTCGATGCCGGTCATGGATGGCTACGCCTTGTGCCGGCATCTGAAGGACGATTGGGAGACGCAGGATATACCGGTGCTCTTCGCTTCGGCGAGAGACGACAGCGAAACGCGGCTGCTCTGCTATGAAGCGGGGGGCGACGATTTTATCCAGAAGCCGTTTTCGCCGGTCGAACTGGCAGGCAAACTGAAGGTGGCCGGCCGCATCCTCGACGAAAAAAAAGCGCTTCGCGAACAGGCTGGTTACGCCCAGAAAACAGCCATGGCGGCCATGGTCAGCATGGGCGAACTGGGTGTCGTCCTGCAGTTCATGAGCAAGTCCTTCGCCTGCGATAGTATCGAAGACCTTGCCGGGGCCATGATCGATGCCATGGGGCAGTATGACCTGCAGGCCGCCATCCAGATGCGTCTGGGCAACGATGTTCTGTCGTTGAGCCAGAACGGACGGAACGTGCCGCTCGAAGTTTCGGTGCTCAACCATGTGCGCGACAGTGGCCGGATCTTTCAGTTCAAGACGCGCTGTGTCTTCAACTATGGCCGTGTCACGCTGATGGTCAACAACATGCCGGTGGATGATGCCGAGCGTTGCGGCCGCATCCGTGACAACGGCGCCCTGTTGGCCGAAGGCGCCGATGCCCGGCTCAAGGCAATCGAGGCCGAAATGCTTGCGGCACGGCGACGCGCCGGCATCGAGCTGGCGTTGCCTCGGCTGTATTCAACGCTGGATGGCGTGCAGAACAACTACCGGCGCAACTGTTTCGAGCTGACGCAGGTAATGATCGATTTTCAGGAGGCGTTGACCAAGGCGTTCATCCATCTCGGGCTCATGGAAAAGCAGGAAGAGCTGCTCAGCAATATGGCCAACGAGTTCATGCTACGAGTGGTCGGGACGCAGGATGCCTCGCTGGAAATTGTCGGCCAGCTCGAAATGCTGGCCGAAGACCTCAAGGTACTGCTCAAGCACTGAGGAAGGAGGCGGTCCGGGCGCAGATATTTTCAGTTAGCGCCGGGTCAAGGCAGTCGAAATTTTCAGATTCGAAAGAGTTGGAGAGCCAGGTGATCTGGCGTTTGGCCAGTTGGCGCGTCGCGAAGATGCCGCGATCGCGCAGTTCGCTGCGCGGCAGCGTTCCATCCTGCGCCTCCCAGGTCTGGCGGTAGCCAACGCAGCGCATCGATGGCAAGTTGAGGCTCAGCGCATATTTCTGGCGCAACATCCGCACTTCGTCATCCAGCCCGGCCAGCAGCATTTCGTCGAAACGGCGGGCAATGCGTTGGTGCAGCTTGGCGCGGTCGGAGGGTAGCAGGGCGATCGGCAGAAAATCGTAGGGCGGTTTCTGCTTCTCGCTCTCGGCCAGCAATTCGGACATCGGCCGGCCGGTCAGCCGGCAGATTTCCAGGGCGCGTTGCAGGCGCTGGCTGTCAGTCGTGTGCAGCCGGGCGGCGGTCGCCGGGTCCAAGAGCGCCAGTTTGGCGTGCATCGCTGGCCAGCCTTCGGCCGCGGCTTCGGCATCGATTTCGGCGCGCAGCACGGCATCGGCCTGCGGCAGATCGGCCAGCCCGTGCAGCAGTGCGCGGAAGTAAAGCATTGTGCCGCCGACCAGCACGGGCACCTTGCCGGCTTTCGTGATTTCATCCATCGCGGCCAGCGCATCGGCGCGAAAACGGGCGGCGGAATAGCTTTCTTCCGGCGAAATGATGTCGATCAGGTGGTGCGGATAGCGAGCCAGCGTGGCACGGTCGGGCTTGGCCGTGCCGACATCCATGTCGCGGAAAACCTGGGCCGAGTCGACGCTGATCAGCTCGACCGGAAAACGGTCGGCCAGCGCCATGGCAACCGCCGTCTTGCCCGACGCGGTCGGGCCCATGATCAGGATGGCAGGCGGCAGGCGGGGTGAGTTCATGGCGGCGAATGCTACCACGCCCGGAGTTAGTCCATTTCCGACGCCCCGGATGGCGCTCGGTCAGGCAGGTGTTGCCTCATGAATTTCGATGGCTGATGATTTTGCCGTTTCCGGAAACTTTTCGTAAAAATTGACAATGGCTGGACAGCTTTGCCCGGGTGCGGATAATCGGACGCGCGGCTACAACTTGTAGCGGCAAATACAACTATATGAGGAGCATGGAGACAACATGACTACCGATTCTCCCTTTCGCATCAGCCATTCCAGCGCCAGCGAGGCGCGCCAGGCTGCCCGGGAATTCCACGCCGGGGTCGACCAGCCCGGCATGTCCGTGGTCATATTTTTCTGTTCCAGCGACTACGATCTCGACGCCCTGGCCGACGAGCTGAACCGGCTTTTTGGCAGCGTACCGTTGATCGGCTGCACCACGGCGGGTGAAATCGGCTCTGCCGGCTATCGCAACCAGAGCCTGTCCGGCGTCAGTTTTTCGGCTGATGCGGGGGCGGTCGTTGCCGGCAGCCTCCCCGATCTGCAGCATTTCGAAGCTGAGCGGGGCCAGGCGTTTGTGCAAGGGTTGTTGCAGCAACTGGACAAGCATGTGACCAAGGATTCGCGAGCCTTCGCCCTGCTCCTCATCGATGGCCTGTCGGTGCGCGAAGAGCCGGTTGTCCGGGTGCTTCAGGGAGCGCTCGGGAGTATCCATCTGTGTGGCGGTTCGGCCGGCGACGACCTGAAGTTTGCCAGTACCCAAGTTTTCCATGATGGCGCCTTCCGCGACAACAGCGCCGTCTTGCTGCTGGTCAGCACGCCGTTGCCGATCCGCATTTTCAAGACTCAGCACTTCATCAGCGAAAACGAACGGCTGGTTGTTACCGATGCCGATGCCGAACACCGGATCGTCAAGGAAATCAACGGGTTGCCGGCGGCCGAGGAGTATGCGCGGGTGCTCGGCGTCTCTGTCGAGGATCTGACCCCCGACCATTTTGCCGCGACGCCGGTGGTTGTCGTGCTTGATGGTACCGATTACGTGCGTTCGATCCAGAAAGTGAACCCGGATGGCACCCTGACTTTCTTCTGTGCCATCGAGGACGGAATCGTCCTGCGTGTGGCGCGCTGCGGCGATATCTATGCCAACCTGGAGCAGACCTTCGACAATCTCCGTGAGGAAATCGGTCAGCCGGCGCTGACCCTGGGTTGCGACTGCATCCTGCGCAATCTGGAAATCACCCAGAAACAGCTCAAGGGCAAGATAGGCGAGCTCTTCCAGCGCCACAACACGGTTGGCTTCAGTACATACGGCGAGCAGTTTGGCGGCGTCCACATCAACCAGACCTTCACTGGTATTGCCATTGGCTTTGCTCCAGAGGAGAAACATGACTGATCCGGTCGCCGCCAGCGCTTCGCCGCAGGAAGCGGCGCTGCAGCGCGAAATCGTTCGCCTCAACAAGATGGTGACCGCCCTGATGAATCGGGCGGAGCGCGACATGAGTGCGAAAGTCTCCGATTTCAGCGCCTTCCAGTCGGGCGTGGCACTCGAAAGCCAGGTCCGCGAACGCACTCAGCAGCTGGAAGCGGCATTGCGCGAGAATGAGCGGGTCAACCAGGCCCTGCAGAGCGAAAAGGAAGAACAGCGCGTCCTGATCGCGAAGCTCGAGGAAGCCCACGACCAGTTGCACCAGTCGGAAAAACTTGCCTCCATCGGCCAGTTGGCGGCGGGTGTCGCCCACGAGATCAACAACCCGATCGGCTTCGTCAATTCCAACTTGGGCACGCTGAAGAATTACGTCAATCAATTGATGAACTTGATCGAGGCCATGTCGACCACGGTTGCCCCGCTACTGGCCGGCAATCCGGAGATTGGGAAAGAACTCGATGCCTTGAAGCGCCAGGCCGACCTCGATTTCCTGCGCGAAGACATCGGCGCGCTCATCGCCGATTCCATCGATGGCACGACGCGGGTTCGCCGGATCGTCCAGGACCTGCGCGATTTTTCGCGGACCGGCGAAGTCGGCATGGAATGGGTCGATCTCCACGCCGGCCTGGAGAGTACCCTCAACGTCGTGGCCAACGAGATCAAGTACAAGGCCGAGGTCGTCCGCGACTACGGTGCGTTGCCCCAGGTCGAGTGCCGGCCATCGCAGATCAACCAGGTTTTCATGAACCTGCTGGTCAACGCGGCCCAGGCGATTCCCCAGAAAGGCCGGATCACCCTGAAAAGCGGCTGTGCCGACGACAAGGTGTGGGTGTCGGTCAGCGATACCGGCAGCGGCATCCCGCCGGAAATCCTGGCCCGCATTTTCGACCCCTTCTTTACGACCAAGCCGGTCGGCAAGGGCACCGGCCTCGGCCTGTCCGTTTCCTACGGCATCATCGAAAAACATGGCGGCAAGATCGACGTCGCCAGCCAGCCGGGGCAGGGCACCACCTTCACCGTCTGGTTGCCGGCTCGCCAGCCCGAAGTCTCCCCGGGGTGAAGCCGGGGGGGGGCTGCTCGCCCCCGTTCAGCTTTGGCGACTACCGTGGCTGGCTGCGGCGTGCCATGCCGCCGATGATGGCCAGGCCGGCCAGCAGCATGGCGTAGGTTTCCGGTTCGGGAACGGCCGGCACCGGCGTTACGGCCAGCCAGGTATTGAACGCAGTGAGGTGCTTGTTGGAGGCGTTCATCAGGTTGCCATAGACCGTGTAGAGACTTGAGTCTACCGGGATCAGGGCCCTGGCTGCCGTCAGGTCGGCGATGTCGAGCAGTTCGATATTCTTGCCGACAGTCAGCGCCGCGAAGCTCGAGGTACTGCCTTGCGCTACCAGGCTCTGGTAGAGCGATTGCAGGCTTGGGTCGTGGAACTGGCCGGCGGCGAGCGAGGTCAGGTCGCTGATGTCGAGGCCGATGAGGTTGGCCTGGCCGACCAGGGCGGCGACGTGGGTGTCTTCCGATCTGGGAATGTTCCTGAACGGCATGATGGTCGGGTAGAGGGTGCCGAATGAGCGGTACACATCGCCGGCCAGCTTTTCTTCCTCGATCATGTAGCGCAGGCTGTCGATGGCCTCGGGCGAATAGTTCTGGGCCTGCGCGACCGCGGTGCCGGCCATGTGAATGACCAGCGCGGAAATGAGAATCCTGAACGCGTTCAATGTGTTACCCCCAATGGATTGGCTGTTGAAATGGCGCCTCAATACCCCGGCACAGCATGTCGGAAGGACCCGGCAGGGGGGCAGGCCGGGCGATCATAAGGAAAATCTAATACCTTCGGAATGTGTCAAATTGCCGCATGTCATAGTCCTAGGCTGGCGTAGCGATAGCCGAAAGTGCGGGCAAAATGCTTGATTGCCGTACCGCCGTTTGCCAGTCGAATTGATGAATATAATGTCTCTATTAAATTGGCAATTTTCGGGCAGCAACATGCGGCTGCCGATACGTTTATCTCGAGGCTTGGCATCATGTTCGGTTTCATCAAACGCGTTTTCGGCATGGGTGATGGGGGCGCGGCACCCACCAAGGGCAGCGCTTCGTCGCCGGATGTTCCGGTTATTTCGGCGCCGGTTGCAGCTGTCCGCAAGGCGCCTCCCGCGGTTCTGCAGCGCGACGAGATCATCGATGCCAAAACCCGTATTGCCGGCTACCGTTTTTCGGCTCGCCGGCCGGATTCCGAACTGCTCGCCGACACCGCGACTACGCTGGAAATCCTCTCGGCCAACAAGGTTGCGGCCTTTGCCGAGCGGCGCCTGGCGCTGATCCCGTTGACTCACGAAGACTGGATGCGGCTGGACTGCACGCCGCTGATCGGTCCGCTGACGACGTTTCTGCTCACCCTGCCCGATGGCGCCAAGGTGTCTGACGACTGGAACGCGGTTGCCGCCGCCATTCATGGTGCCGGAGCGAGGATCGCGCTGGCGGCAGGCGATATTGTGACGCATCGGAAAACGATCCTCGAGCACGCCGATTATCTGCTCCTCGATTTTCCGTCGCTTTCCTTGTCCAGCCTCGAGGCTTTGTTGCGCACCCTGCGTCAGGAAAAGCCGGGCCTCGAACTGATTGCCGACAAGGTCGGGCGCTGGCCGGAGCATCGTTACTGCGTTTCGCACGGTATTGCCTATTGCCTCGGCACATTCACCACCGAGCCGGACGAGGAGCAAAAGATCCGGGAAATCGGCCAGAGCCAGCTGGTTCTCATCGAGATGCTCAACCAACTGCGCAAGGATGCCGAACTGGCCGACATCGCGCAAATTGCCAAGCGCGATCCGGGCGTCATCGTCAAGGTAATGGCCATGGCCAATTCGCCGATGGCCGGTTTGTCCCAGCCGGTGACCAGTATTGATCAGGCGATCATGGTGCTCGGCCGGGAGCAGCTCTACCGCTGGCTGTCGATCGGGATGTTCCGGGCCGGTGCCGCCTCGCCGCGCGACGAGGTGCTGCTTGAGCTTGCTCTGGGGCGCGGCCGTTTCCTCGAACTGCTCGGCCAAAAGCAGTACAGCAAGCTGGAATGCGACGAATTTTTCCTGCTCGGCCTGCTTTCCCTGCTCGACAGTCTGCTTGGTCTGCCGATGAGTGCGGTTGTCGCCAAGATCAATTTGTCGCCTGTCCTGATGAACGCCTTGCTCAACAGCGACGGTCCGCTGGCGCGCTACCTGATGTTGAGCATCGCCGTCGAAAAGGGCCGCGTCGAAAGCGTCGCGCGGCTGGCCGACGAGCTCGGCTATTCGCTCGAAGCCATCGAGTCGGCTTCGGTCGAGGCGATTGGTTGGGCGGAGGAAGCGGTCAATCTGACCAAGTGAGTCGGGCCGTGTGGCTCAACAGCGCCGGCGGCCGGCCCGGGTAAAGCCGAAGCCGGCATCGCCCGAACCGGCGGGCAGGATGCAGATGCGCATGGTCAGCGAGCGGGCCGCCTTGTCTAGATCGGCCGGAAAGGGCGAGAAGGGAACCGAGCGTTTGACGACAGCCGTGACGAAGGCGACCTCGTCGGCCTGATCGCCGGCATTGACGATCTTGAACGACTTCATCGTGCCGTCCGGGTTGATCTTGAACTCGATGGAGGCCGGCTTGACGCCCTTGGCGCGCGGGTCGTTCTTGACGAAGGCGGCGCTGCGGTTGAGGCGCTTGAGTAGGCCTTCGAGATACATTTCCAGGCTGAACGGGTCGGGCGGCGCGGCGTTGGGGCGCAGCTCGAGCAGGGCGCTGCCGGCCGATTCTTCCCGCGCCTGCTGCCACGCTTCCTCGCGGGCCATGGCTTTCGAGCGCTGGGCCAGCGTCGGTTTGGGGGCGGTTCGGGCGTTGTTGTCGAGCTCGTCGAGAAAGCGGTTCATCTCCGCCTTTTCCGCTGCCGTCCAGTGCGGGGCGCTGGCTACCGAGGTTTTGCCCGGCTTGTCGGTGGTCAGCAGGCGCGGCCGTTGCGGCTTGGCTTTGGCCGGCTTCCGGCGGGCCTCGGGGGCATCTGCCGTTTCCACTGTGACCGGCGGGCGCAGGCGGGCCTCCAGGCGCGGCGGACTTGAAACTTCGTCCGGATCATGCCGGGGGATCATGAGTACCAGGGCATGGATCAGGAGCGAGGCGGCAAACGCGAAAAGCGGTGCACGCCTGGCCGGCGGGAGATGGAAGGCGAACATCGCCGGTATTTTAGGCGGCGCCGCCGGTGAATGGCTGTAACGATGTGTGGTTTTGCCCACCGAGCAGCGTCGGGGATTTCAATTTTGGGCCAAATTTCCGGTTGACCGTGGGAATCGTCTTGCCGGCTTCAAACCGCGGCCTTGAGGGCGCGCGCCGGGAAATGTCCGCCTTGCTGTAGCAGGGCTTCGATGGCGATGGCCGAGGTCGGGCGGCTGAAGTGGTAGCCCTGCATCAGCCGGCAACCGTGGTCGAGCAGGAAGGCGGCCTGCTCGGCCTGTTCGACGCCTTCGGCGATGACTTCCTTTTGCAGGCTGTCGGCGATGGCGATGATCGCCCGGACGATGGCGATGTCGTCGGTATCGCCCGGCAGTTCGCGGACGAAGGACTGGTCGATTTTGATGCGGTCGAAGGGCAGACGCTTGAGGTAGGCGAGGCTGGAGTAGCCGGTGCCAAAATCGTCGATCGACAGCTTGATGCCCAGCGCGCTCAGTTCGTCGAGCACGGCGACGATGCGCTCGGTGTCGCGGATGAAGGCGCTTTCGGTGATTTCCAGCTCGAGCCAGCGGGCTTCCAGGCCGGTTTCGGCGAGGATGGCGATGATGCGCTGGGCGAGGTTGGCCTGGCGCAACTGAACGGCGGACAGGTTGACGGCCATGACCACGGGTGGCAAGCCTTGGTCCTGCCACTGGCGATTTTGCCGGCAGGCTTCGTGCAGTACCCAGTCGCCGATCTGGTTGATCAGGTTGCTTTCCTCGGCGATGGGGATAAAGCGCGACGGCGGGATATTGCCTTTTTCCGGGTGCTCCCAGCGGACCAGCGCTTCGAGGCCGATCAGGCGGCCGCTTTGCGCATCGACCTGCGGCTGGTAATTGAGGAAGATGTCCTCACCGCGCGAGGCGCGCCGCAGGCAGTTTTCGAGCATGACGCGTTCGGAAATGCGGGCGTTCATTTCCGGCGTAAAGAAGCGGTAGGCGTTGCCGCCGGCGGCCTTGGCCTGGTACATCGCGGTGTCGGCGTTCTTGAGCAGGCTGCCGATGTCCTGGCCGTCCTGCGGGTAGGTACTGATGCCGATGCTGGCGCCGACGCGCAATTCATGGCCGGCCACCATGAAGGGTTCGCCGAGCGCGTCGATCAGTCGCTGGGCGATGCTGGCCAGGCGCGAGGGTGAGCCATAGCCCTGGATCAGGATGGCGAATTCGTCGCCGCCCTGCCGGCTGACCGTGTCGCGCGCATCGAGGCTGTGGCGCAGGCGCTGAGCCGCTTCGAGCAGCAACTGGTCGCCGATCTCGTGGCCGAGCGTGTCATTCACATTCTTGAAGTGGTCGAGGTCGAGGAACATCAGGGCGACTTCGGCCTGCGTGCCGAAGGTCAGCGCCAGCGCCTGCGACATCAGGTCGGCCAGCATGCCGCGGTTGGGGAGTTGGGTCAGCTGGTCGTGTTCGGCCAGGTAGCGGATGCGCTCCTGGTCCTCGTGCAGCTGCGTGATGTCGCGGGCGACCCCGGCGACACCGGCCAGCTCGCCGCGTTCGTCGAGGACCGGGGTGGAGATGAACTCGAAATGACGAATCCGGCCGTCGGCCAGTTGCTGGGTGGCGGTCCGCCGCTGTTGCCGTTGTTCGGCCAGCGCCAGGGACTCTTGCCGGGTCATCGACTCGGCCGCTTCGGCCGGCCAGATGGCGGCCACCGTCTGGCCGGGCAGGGTGTCGGCCGGCTGGTCGCAGGCTCGCGCGTAGGCGTCGTTGACGGCGATCAGGCGTTGCTCGCGGTCGCTCAGCCAGGCCGGGTCAGGCAGGCTGTCGAGGAGGGCGCGGGTCTGCCGCGTGGTGTTCTCGTAGGCCCGGGTCATGCCTTGCGCCAGCGCATGCGCCCGGTCGTAGATGCGCAGCCAGACAGCGATCCAGCCACCGAGAACGAGGGCCAGCACGAGCATGCCGAGGACGGACCACAAGACCTGCTGGTACCAGTTGGCGAGGTAGTCGCTCGGCGCGTGTCCGATCACCACGTACAGCGGGTAGTGGCCGACCTGGCGCGCGACATAAAGCCGCTTGAGGCCGTCTACCACCGAGCTGTTGGTGAAGCTGCCATACGCCTGCTGGCCGGCGATCAGCTCGGCCAGTGGTGGGCTGTCGAGGGCATTGCCCCGGTGTTCGGGGGCGGCCGGGTAACGGGCGATCAGCCGGCGTTCGCGGTCAACGAGGGCGACGCTCTGGCCGGGGCCGAGCTTGAGGCTGGTGAAGAATTCCTGGAAATGATCGGCCGGTATCGCAGCCTGGACGAGGCCGGCAAAATGGCCTTGCCGATCGTCGAGGCGGCGGCTCAGCGTGATCACCCAGTTGCTGGTGATGCGGGCGAACAGCGGCTCAGAGATGACCAGTGCGGCAGCACCATCGCGATTGCGCTGGAAGTAGTCGCGGTCGCGAATGTGGACGCTGGCGATCTTGCCTGAAGCGTCGTGCGTGAAATTGCCCTCGGCATTGGCCACGCGCAGGCTTTGCGATTCGCTGGCGATGAGTGCCAGATAGCTGGCCAGCGCGGCGTTGATCGCGCCAGCATCAGCCGCTTCCCCGGCCAGCGTGGTGTTGAGGCGCAATTGGCTGGCCAGCAGCACGGTGTCGATCTTGTCCACCGTGTTGTGGGCATGTGCTTCCAGTACGCGCGCCAGGTTGTCGAGATTGCGCAGGGCAAACTCGTTCTCGCGGTCCAGCGCGACTTTCAGGCCGCCGGCGACGAGTCCGATGTAGGTCAGCAGGGCAAGGATCCCGAGAGCGATCAGGACATTGCGACGTTCGCCGGTGGGGGCCGAGGACGGTCGAAACAACTGCCTGAGGGATGACATCATGGGGCGCGGGCCGGGGCGGGTGTGAGCCGCCGGATTATTGCCCGCGCAGAAACAGTTTGTCGAGTTCGTTGAGCGACAGTTCCGTCCACGTCGGCCGGCCGTGGTTGCACTGGCCGGCGCGTTCGGTTTCTTCCATCTGGCGGAGCAGGGCGTTCATTTCCGGAACCGTGAGCAGGCGGCGGGCGCGGACGGCGCCGTGGCAGGCCATGGTGGCGAGGAGTTCGTTGCGCCGGGCGGTGGCGAGCTGGGTGATGCCGTGTTCGCGCAGTTCGGTGATCAGCGACTTGGCCAGCGCGGCCGGATCGCCGGATTGGAGCAGGGCGGGGACGGCGCGGACGCCGAGCTGATTCGGGCCGAGCGGGGCGATCTGGAAACCGAGGTCGGCCAGCGCCTCGGCGTGTTCTTCGACGGCGGCGATGTCGAGCGGGTCGGCCGAGAAGACGGCCGGGATGAGCAGCGATTGCGTGGCGATCTGACGGTGGTCGAAGGCGGTTTTGAGCTTTTCGTAGAGGATGCGCTCGTGCGCCGCGTGCATGTCGATGAGGATCAGGCCGCGGGCGTTCTGGGCCAGGATGTAGATGCCGTGCAGCTGGGCCAGGGCGTAGCCGAGCGGCGGGCCGGCGCTGTCGGGCGGCGGGCTGTCATTGCCACGGTCAACCGGAAAATTGGCCTGAAATTGAAATGTCGTGGCCGGGCCGGCGGACGATGGCGAAACCTGCTGCGCGGCGCGGGCGAAGGCGAGGTAGGCGGCAGCCGCCGGTTCGGCGACGCCGAGGCTGCCTTGATGACGGAGCGGCGGGGCGTATTCGGAATTTGGCCGATTTTGCGCGTTGACCGTAGCAGTCTCGCGTTCGACCAGCGCCGGCGCGGCTTCGGCCTGGACCGGCGCGGCCAGCGTGCGCTGGATGGCGTGGAAGACGAACTGGTGCATGGCGCGCGAATCGCGGAAGCGGACTTCGGTCTTGGCCGGGTGCACATTGACGTCGACCAGCGCCGGGTCGATGTTGACGAACAGGCAGACGGCCGGCTGGCGGCTGCCGTGCAGCACGTCGCGGTAGGCCTCGCGCAGGGCATGGCTGATGATCTTGTCGCGCACGAAACGGCCGTTGACGAAGACGTACTGGCCATCCTTGGCATCGGTCGCGCGCGTCGGATCGATGGCAAAGCCGACGATGGACAACGGGCCGGCGCCGGCCTCGACAGCGCGGGCCGCGCCGAGGAAGTCGTCGCCGAGGATGTCGGCAATGCGCCGCGGCGCGTCGGCCGGGGCGAGCTGGAACAGGTTGCGGCCGTTGTGGGTCAGGCTGATCGCCACATCCGGCCGGGTCAGCGCCAGCCGGCGGACGGCGTCCGCGCAGTGGGCGAACTCGGTGCTTTCCGATTTCAAGAACTTGCGGCGGGCCGGGGTGTTGAAATAGAGGTCGCGCATCTCGACGACGGTGCCGGCCATCAGGGCGGCTGGTTCGGGTTCGGCTCCAGGCTCACCTTTCAGTTTCCAGGCATGGCCGGCGCCGCGTTCGCGACTCGTGATGCTCAGCCGGGCAACGGAAGCGACGGAGGCCAGCGCCTCGCCCCGAAAGCCAAGGGTGCCGACGCATTCAAGGTCGTCGAGGCTGGCAATCTTGGAAGTAGCATGCCGGGTCAGCGCCAGCGCCAGTTCGTCCCTGGCAATGCCGCAGCCATCATCGGTGATGCGGATCAGCTTGACGCCGCCTTCTTCGAGATGCACCTGAATCGCCTTGCTGCCGGCATCGAGGCTGTTTTCGAGGAGTTCCTTAAGGACGGAAGCAGGTCTTTCGACCACTTCGCCAGCAGCAATCTGGCTGATCAGTAGGTCGGGGAGGCGGGCAATGGTCGGCATCGGCGGATTATCCCAGATTGCTTTGCTTGGAGTGTGGCGTTGAAGCGGGAACAGAATGTGTCGGGAAACTTGACAGTGTTCATGAGTGTGCGATGAAGCGACTTTGTGATTGCTGGCAATTTATTGATTTAATGTGTTTACTTTGTTTTGGTATTGTTATTGCTTTGTTCCGCGGATCACTGATTCCTTATGCGTTAGGAGCAACATGGCTAAACTGTCGATCGCCGCGATTCTTGCGATGTTATTCATTGGCTCCGCTCAGGCAGGAGTTGTTTACGACGAATCTGTGAATGGAGATTTTGCAGATTTTTCCAGCGTAGATCTCGGGTTTTCTGCCGGCTCGAATCTGGTTAAAGGTAGCGGCGTTTTTTCCAGTGACAGTACCGATTTTGATGGTTTTATGTTTCATCTGGGATCGGGGCAAAGCTTGGTTGGCATTACCCTTCAAGTGTTGAACCGGAATGTGAGTACTTCAACGTCGTCTTTGAATGCCATTTGGAATCTCAGGTTGGACGATTACTCCGGTCTGATCTTGAGTTCTATGGGGGCCGCCAATATTCTCGATTCAGCAAACCAGGATTTCTTTGGGGATGCGCTGATACTGGGTGTCGGAACTTATGCTTTTACGCCGGTTGAGTTGGATAGGGTCGGCTCTGGTGGAAGCTGGGATTATCAAATTGAATTTGTCGTGCGCGAGGACGGCCAGGTGCCTGAGCCGGGTAGTCTGGCTCTGTTGGGTTTGAGCCTTGCCGGATTGGCTTTTGTGCGGCGGAACAAAAAGACTTATTGATCTTTCCCGAGTTCGAATGAAAGGCCAGGCATCGCTGCCTGGCCTTTTTTGTTCCACCTAACGCAGTCAGCCCATAAGGTAAAATGCGCCGTCATTCAAACCCCGGCGCCCCGCATGGAACTCCTGACCCAATTCATTGATATCGTCCTTCACCTCGACAAGCATCTGGCCGTGATGGTGCTGGAGTACGGGCTGTGGATCTACGGCATCCTGTTTTTCATCATCTTTGCCGAAACCGGGTTTGTCGTGACGCCCTTTCTGCCGGGCGATTCGCTGCTTTTTGTGGCGGGGGCGCTGGCCGCCATCGGCGAGGGCGGCATGGATATTTTCACGCTGATGGGCGTGCTGACGGCGGCGGCGGTGCTTGGCAATACGGTCAACTACCAGATCGGGCGTTTTCTCGGGCCCAAGGTTTTTCATTGGGAAAACTCGCGTTTCTTCAACCGCGACGCGCTGATCAAGACGCACGCGTTTTATGAAAAACATGGCGGCAAGACGCTGGTCATTTCGCGCTTCCTGCCGCTGTTCCGGACCTTTGCGCCGTTTGTCGCCGGCATCGGCTCGATGACCTACGCGCGGTTCACGATATTCAACCTGATCGGTGCGCTGGGCTGGGTTGTTTCGCTATGTCTGGCCGGCTACTGGCTGGGCAACATGCCGTGGGTCAAGGCCAATCTGTCGGTGATCATCATCGGCATCATCGTTTCCTCGCTCATCCCCATCGGCTGGGGCTACCTGAAGAGCAAGGAAGCCTGATGCGCTGGCTGGCCGTCATCCTCGTTCTGACGCTGACGGCCTGTTCAACGAAGCTGGGCCGGGACGGCCGGACGGAATCCACGGTCAACCCGAAATATTTGCTCAAATCGGAAGTCGACCGTATCGCCGACACCAATCGGGCCGAGGTGGTCAGTGGTCTGCTGCTGATCGCCGACAAGCTTTACAAGCGCAACCCGAAGGAATGGAAGAAGGGCGGCGCGGTCAGTCGTGAGGCAGCGGTCGACCGCTTGCGCCAGCGTCAGCACGGCAGCTGGGCTGAATTCAGCGGTCTGCACGAAGGGGCGATAGCGTCGCTGGCCTTTACCGAAATTTATAGCGGCGACCGCGTCATGGCCTTGATCTACGGGCTGCTCAGCATGGTCGATGCGGCTTTCGAGCACAAGGACGAGTTTTACCTCCTCGACAGCCTCAACGAAATGAAGCTCTACAACAGCGCGCGCAACATGGATGTCGCCATCTGGAAGCTCGGCCATGACCGCACGGCGGCCGGCGAGCTGTTCCTGCTTTCGAACGAGCTCGATCCGGCCAACCGCAATCTCTCTTTCGAGCGCGAATTCGGCCGCGTCATGGGGCTCCTCGATTTCATGGCCAAGGTCGTTGCCGACCGCAATGGCCGCACCTTTTCCCGGCTGAGCCAGTCCGTGGCCAGCGCCATCTTTCTACCCGTGAGTTTTTTGAAATGAAGAAGATCGTCATCCTGATTTCCGGCCGTGGCAGCAACATGGAGGCGCTCATCGCCGCCCGCGATGCCGGCAATCTGCCCGTCAACATCGCTGCCGTGATCAGCAACCGGCCCGACGCCGCCGGACTCGAAACGGCGGCCCGGGCCAGCATCCCGACGCACTTCATCAACCACAAGGCCTTCGCCGGGCGCGAGGCTTTCGACAGCCGGCTGGCCCAATGCATCGACGAATTCGAACCCGACCTCGTCGTTCTCGCCGGTTTCATGCGCATTTTGTCCGATGGTTTCGTCCGCCACTACGCCGGCCGGCTCATCAACATCCATCCCTCGCTGCTACCGTCGTTTCCCGGCCTGCACACCCACCAGCGGGCGCTTGAGGAAGGCGTGCGCATCCACGGCTGCACCGTGCATTTCGTCACGCCGGCCCTCGATCATGGTCCGGTCATCGTCCAGGCCGCCGTGCCGGTGCTCGATGGCGACGACGAGGCCAGCCTGGCCGCCCGCGTCCTGCGTCAGGAACACCTTGTTTACCCGCAGGCCGTGCGCTGGTTTGCCGAAGGCAAGCTGACACTGGAAAACGGTCGCGTCCGCCTGGCCGCCGAACTGGCCGAGCCGGCCGCCCTCGTTTCGCCCGTCCTCGCCGCGTCCGGGATACGCTGAGACGAAATGCCGCTCGCCTTCGTCATCGCGCTCGCCGCATCGCTTGGCATTCATGCCGCCGCGCTGTTCGGGACCGATGTCGAGATCTTCGGCGGGGCGGACGAACCGGCACCTCTGCTGGTCGATTTGCAACCGCCACCGGCGCCTCCGCCGGCCGCTGAACCAAAGCCGGCCCTCAAACCTCGCCCGAAACCGGCCAGGCAGGCCCCGCTGAGCACCGCCAAACCGTCGCCCAAAGCCGAATCCGTGGCCCCGGTCGCGGCGCCGGAAAGCCCGCCTGCCGAAATTGCCCCGAATTTGCCGTCGACCGTAGCAAACAAGGCCCCGGCGCCGGCCAAGCCGCTGCTGCCGGCCAAAGGCCGCATGCGTTTCGTCATTTACTACGGCACCCAGGGCTTTGAGATCGGTCGCGCCGAACACCGCTGGGAATTCACCGAGGACGGCCGTTACCGGCTCGCTGGCATGACTGAAACCACGGGTCTGGTCGCCCTCTTCAAACCGCTTGTCTTCGAGAACGAAAGCAGCGGCCGACTGGTCGCCGGCGGCCTGCAGCCGGAAACCTACCGGACGCGCAAGAACGGCAAGGACGCCAACGAAAATGCCGATTTTGACTGGTCGACCGTAGCAGTCCGCCTGTCGCGCAGCGGCGCCAGCCAGCCGGTCAGCCGTGGCGCCCAGGACATCCTGTCGCTCAACTACCAGCTTGCCTACCTGCGCAATCCGGAAGGCGGGACGACGGTCGGCGTCGTCACCGGCAAGAAGTACGACCGTTTCGCCCTTGATTCGCTGGGCGAAGAGGAAATCGACCTCCCGGCCGGCCATTTTCGCACCCTGCACCTGCGCGCCATGGGCGATACGGTGACCGAAATCTGGATTGCCCTCGACCGTCACCGCCTACCGGTTAAAATTCGCTACACCGATAAAAAAGGCGACATCTTCGAGCAAGTCGCCACCGAGATTGGATCACCATGAAAGCCCGCTTCACACCCGCCCTGTTTGCCCACGCCGAAGCCGTTCTCGGCCTGCTGCTGCGCTTCGATTACCCGGCCGACGCCGTCGTTTCACGCTATTTCCGCGAACATCGCGAGCTCGGCCACGCCGACCGCGCCTTCGTCGCCGAAACGGTTTTTGCCGTGCTGCGGCGCGGCCGTAGCCTCGAAGCCCGCTGCGCCGGCAAGCTCTCTGATCGCCGTCGTTTGCTCGTCGCCCTGGCTGTCACCCGCGGCTGGAGCCAGCGCGAACTGGCCCCGGTCCTCAAGGCCAGCGAAGAAGAATGGCTGGCCGCCGCCAAAGCCATGCCGGAAGCCGACTTTCCGCCAGCCGTCCGCTGCGATTTGCCGGACTGGTTGTACAGCCGCCTCGAAGCCCAGTTCGGCGCCGACGAAACGCTGGCCCTGTCGCATGCGCTGAACCTGCCGGCGCCGCTCGACCTGCGCGTCAATACGCTCAAAGCCAATCGTGAAGAGGTGCTTGCCAAGCTGGCCGAAGACGGCATCGCTGCCATGCCCGGCCCGCTCTCGCCGATTGCCGTGCGCCTGCGCGACAAGCCGGCGCTGGCCAAACATCCGCTGTTCGTCGAAGGGGCCGTCGAGGTCCAGGACGAAGGCAGCCAGTTGCTCGGTTACCTGCTCGAACCGAAGCGTAGCGAAATGGTTGTCGATTTTTGCGCCGGTGCCGGCGGCAAAACGCTGCTCCTCGGTGCCCTGATGCGCAACACCGGCCGGCTCTACGCCTACGACGTCTCCGACAAGCGCCTGGCCAACCTCAAGCCGCGCCTGGCCCGGTCCGGCCTGTCGAACGTCCATCCGGCCCGCATTGAGCACGAGCGCGACACGAAGATCAAGCGCCTGGCTGGCAAGGCCGACCGCGTGCTGGTCGATGCGCCGTGTTCCGGCCTGGGCACCCTGCGCCGCAATCCCGACCTCAAGTGGCGGCAGGATGAAGCCTCGGTGGCCGAACTGACCGTAAAGCAACTGTCGATTCTCGAAGCCGCATCAACCATGGTCCGCCCCGGTGGTCGTCTGGTTTATGCCACCTGCAGCCTGTTGACCGCAGAAAACGACGACATCGTCGCCGCTTTCCTGGCCAAGCATCCCGATTTCACGCTGGTTCCGGCCTCGACCATTCTCGCCAAACAAGGCATCGCCTTCGACGGCGACATGCTGCGTCTGCTACCGAATACACACAACACCGACGGCTTCTTCGCCGCGGCGCTGGAAAAGAAGGCATGAGCGAGAAAACCCAGGCCCTGCGCCTGATCAACGACCTGGTAGCGGATTTTCGCAATCCGGATTTCGTCTGGCAGGTCGTCGCGCTGCTTGCCTGTATCGGCGTCGCCGCGCTGATTGCCGCGTGGTGGCGCGGCCGTCGTACCGAAGGCGAAGGACGGCTGTCCGATGCCAGTTCGCGGCTCGCCTTCCCGCTTACCGGCATGGTCCTGACCGGCTTCGCCATCGCCACTCTCGGTTCGTTCCTGAGCGTCAATCTGCTCAGGCTGGCCATGCCGCTGTTCGGCTCAATGGCGCTCGTGCGCAGTGTCGTTTTCGTGCTTCGCCATGCTTTCCCGCAGGCGACCTGGCTGACCGCCTGGGAACGCATCATCGCGGCCATCGTCTGGGGCTGGCTGGCGCTCTATATCACCGATCTGGCGCCATACGTCATCGAAGCGCTGGAGACGGTACGCTTCCACGTCGGCCAGCAGCAAGTCGATCTATGGGCCGTCCTGCGCGGCATCGCCACCATCTTCCTGACCGTTGTCTTCGCCCTGTGGATCGCCGGCGTCATCGAGGTGCGGCTGATGGGCGTCCATTCGCTCGACGCCAATCTGCGCATTGTCGGCGTGCGCGTCGCCAAGGCCGGCCTGACGGTGGTTGCCATCCTGGCCAGCCTGGGCATGGTCGGCATCGACATGACGGCGCTCTCGGTGTTCACCGGCGCCCTCGGCGTCGGCCTCGGTTTCGGCTTGCAGAAGATCGCCAGCAATTACGTTTCCGGCTTCATCATCCTGCTCGACCGCTCGATCCGCATCGGCAACATCATCCAGGTCGGCACCGATGTCGGCGAGGTGACGCAGATCACGACGCGCTACACCGTGCTCAAGCACCCGGGCGGCAGTGAGTTCATCGTGCCGAACGAAACGCTGATCAGCAGCACGGTGCAGAACCAGACCTACTCCGATAGCCGCCTGCGCCTCGTCACCACGGTTGGCGTCGCCTACGACAGCGATCTCGATCTGGCCATGCGCCTGATGAGCGAGGCCGCCGCGGCCCATCCACGCGTGCTGGCCGAGCCACCGCCCAAGGTCTTTTTGACCCAGTTTGCCGACAGTTCGATTAATCTTGAACTCGGTTTCTGGATCGTCGACCCCGAAGCCGGCAAGGGCAACATCGTTTCCGAGGTCAATGTCGCGCTGTGGCGGGCCTTCAAGGAAAACGGCGTGGCCATCCCCTTCCCGCAGCGCGAAGTACGGCTCCTCAATCCGGCGCATATGGCAGCGACCTAGTACTTCCCCCTGATGGGGAATTGGGGTATATCGATGTTTGCTAAAATGCCTCGCCGGCCTCTGGCTTGCAATCCGAACTCCCACGGGCTGGCCGGGGATTTTCAGCTTTGGGGCGGTTTGCCCGACGACTGCCGTGAATATCTATAAGCGCCTCCTCTTCCTGTCGAACTGGCTGATTTCTGTCCTCGGCACAGCGTTGCCGGCCACGCCGGTGCTGGCCGACGACAATCCTTTCTTCGCCAGCCTGCCGGTCGTCGCCTCGGTCAGCCGCTTGCCGCAACGTCTGGCCGATGCGCCGACCTCGGTTACCGTCATCGATCGCCAAATGATCCGCAGCTTGCCCATTCGCGATCTGAATGACATCTTCCGGCTGGTGCCAGGGTTCCAGACATATCCCAACACCACCGAAGCCAGCCGCGTTACCTATCACGGCCTGACCGACGAGGAGTTCTCGCCTCGCCTGCAGGTGCTGGTTGACGGTCGTTCGATGCATTCGCCGGCCTTCCGCAACGGCACGAACTGGGCGCTGATCCCGGTGGCGCTCGAGGATATCGAGCGCATCGAGGTGGTACGCGGCACCAACGCCGTGTCTTACGGCTCCAACGCCTTTCTCGGCGTCATCAACATCATCACGGTCGATCCGTCGGTGGTGCGCAAGGTTTCGGTGTCGACCAATTACGGCAACCAGAACGTCCGCGACCAGACCGTGCGAGCCGGTGGCAAGCTGGGCGAAGCGGGTGATTTCCGTTTCACCCTTCGCCAGCAGAACGATGACGGCTTGCGCGATCACTACGACTGGATCGATTCCTACTATTCCCGGCTGTTCGATTTTCGCGCCGACTTCGCGCTGACCGAGCGCGATAGCCTGCAGGTCAGCGCCGGCCATGTCGATGCCGTGACGCAGCGCGGTCGGCTCGATACGACGACCTGGCTGAGCAACACCGGCAATCCGATTCGCGATTTCGATCAGTCGAGCAGTTATTTGCAGTTCCAGTGGCGCCGGGTCTTGTCTCTCGATTCGGATTTCCTGTTGCGCTATGCCTATTCCGTGGACAAAGGCTCGGAGGCCTACGTCAACCCGGGCAATCCGGGGGGCGGCCTGGCGCCCTATACCTACGACCCGTGGGGGGGCGAGGGGACTCGGCATGAAATCGAGGCGCAACACAATCGGCGCCTGTTTGAGACTTTTCGCCTGGCCTGGGGCGGCAGCTGGCGCCAGGATAGCGTCCGGGCGCAAACCACTTTGGCCGGTCAGGGCGACGTTCACCGGGAGGTTTCGCGCCTGTTCGGCAATCTGGAATGGAAGCCAGCCATCTGGCTGACCGGCAACCTTGGTCTGTCCGGCGAGGACGACAGCTTGGCTGGTGGGCATTTCGCACCGCGAGCCAGCGTTTCCTTCCATCTCGATCCGAGAAACACCCTGCGCGTTGGCGCTTCCCGCGCCTATCGGACGGGTAGCACGGTTGACTACCGGGGCGACTGGTGGAATGGCACCAAGTACCAGTTCCGGGGCGATCCGAACATGCCGTCCGAACGCATGGATACCCGGGAAATCGGCTATCTTGGGGACTGGCGCGACTGGCGCATGAGTCTCGATGTGCGGCTGTTCGACGAAAAGGTCCATAACCGTCTGCTGGTTATTGATCGCAATGATGGCGACAATTCGATCCCGGATGCCATGACGCCGATCCAGGACGTCCGGATGCGCGGTGTCGAGTACCAATGGCGCTGGCAGCCCGTCGATTCGACCAGGCTGGTGCTCAGCCAGATGTTCATCAAAATTGACGCCGAGTATCTGGCGTCAGCGTTGGCCAACCCGACCAGCAGCCTGCAGAGTACCCAGAAGTTCAGCCATATCGACAAACTCTCCGAATACGGCACGCCGCACCGCTCCACCTCGCTGCTGCTGATCCAGAAGCTGCCCTACGGCCTGGAGTTGTCGGCCGCCGCCTATTGGCAGAGCAACATGAAATGGTCGATCAATACCGAGGCTTTGAAGTATCACCGGGTCGATACCCGGCTGGCCTATCCGTTCCGGGTGGCCTGGGTCGGCGGCGAGCTGGCGTGGACGATCCAGTCGCTGAATGGTGCGCATTTCGAGTACAAGGCCTACAACGCCCCGGCTGACCGGATCGTCGAACGCCGGCAGTGGTTGAGCCTGCGCCTGGATTTCTGAGCGATTGCCGCCTCAAAAGACGATCGGGCTGAGTCCTACATTCGTTCCCAGATGGTCACTTCCGACAGCGTGTGCTGGAACTTCCGTTTCGTTTCGCGAATGACGAAAGGTACCGATTCGGGCCCGCGCACCAGTCGGAAATGCTTGCCCAGCATGGCTTTCAGGCCATCGAAAGTGGTGAAATTCTCGCCATCGTTCTTGAAACCGCCGATCCATTCCTCGCGCTTGGTGTGTTCCGGCAGCCAGGTGTAGGGCGAGGTCAGCATGAGCAGGCCGCCCGGGTTCAGGCGTTCGTGCACGGCTTTGAGGAAGAGCGCCGGGCTGTACAGGCGGTCGATCAGGTTGGCGGCGAGGATAAGGTCGTAGCCGGAGAAAACCGGCTTGAGGTTGCAGGCGTCGCCCTGGAAAAATTCGACCTTGGTCGCCATATCGCTCAGGCCCAAGGCGCCCAGTGAGCATTCCTTGTAGCTGACCAGTTCGCCTTCTTCGGTCAGCGTGTAGCGCAGCCGGCCCTGTTCGGCCAGTTGCGTGCCGACGCCTATGAAGCGGGCCGAGAAATCGATGCCGGTGACCTGGTCGAAATGGCGGGCCAGCTCGAAGGTCGCGCGGCCGGTGGCGCAGCCGAGATCGAGCGCCTTGCCGGCCGGCTTGTCGGCCATGGCTGAGATGGCCAGTTGAGCCAGGGTTTTCGGGAAATTGGCGACGCCGAAATAGTCGTCGCCGTAATGGAATTCGATGTATTCCGAAATCAATCGGTCGGTTTCGTAATGCGAGGCCGGTTGGGTGGCCGGCGCATCGCCGACGACATAGCGGAAACCGGCATGCTGGAAGAAATGGCGGCGGAAAGCGTAGCGCGAGATCGGGGCCGCTTCGTTGCCGCAGGAAATCCACGAACCGCCCTTGAACAGGTTGTGGCGCTCGTCGAAAGTCGGCGTCGTGAAATCGTCGTAGATCGGATGGACTTCAAAGCCGGCGAACGGGTAAATCGGCGTTTCCAGCCATTGCCAGACATTGCCGATGACGTCGAACAGAGGGCCATGCGCGAAGCGGTTGACCGGGCAGCTCGATGCCTCGTGGCTCAAGCCAAGGTTGGCCGGTAGATCGCCGGGCAGGTCGGCAACCCCGGCGAACTGGCGCAGCGCCTGCCATTCGTCCTCGCTCGGCAGGCGCACGGCCTGACCGCTCTCGCGCGCCTTCCAGTTACAGAAAGCCTTGGCCTCGTGGTAATTGGTTTCGACCGGCCAGTCCCAGGGCATGGCGACTTCTTCGAGCATCAGACGCAGGCGCCATTGCGTGCCATCCTTGATCCAGAAAGTCGGCTGCTCGGCCTTGGCGAATTTCTTCCACGCCAAACCTTCCTCCGGCCACAGAGAATCGTCGGCATAGCCGCCGGCTTCGACGAAGGCGAGATACTCGCGATTCGAAACCAGATAGCGTCCGGCCTGGAATGCTGCGGTCGACGCCTCGTGATGGCCGAATTCGTTGTCCCAGCCGTAGATTTTCGGATCGCTGCGGTCGCGGCCGAGGCGCAGTTCGGCGGTCGGAATATCGACCAGTGCGTTCTCCGGCGCCGGCCCACAATCGCGACAGGGTTCCCAGGCCGGATGCTTCTGCACATATTTCAGTTGATGCTGGCGGATCAACACCGATGAGGTTTCGAGGTGGATGCGCTCGTGCTCGATGCCCATCAGGATGATCCAGAACGGGTCTTCCCAGCCGATGGGCAGGGTTAGCGATTTTGTGCGAATTATCCGGTCGACCGTAGCGCGCACGCTTTGCCGATAGGCGCGCACCTCATCGACGCCTGGCCAGTCGTAACGCTGGTCGTTGAGGTCGTCCCAGCTCATTTCATCGACGCCAATGGCGAACATCGACTCGAAACCCGGGTTGATGCGCTGCTCGAGCAGACCGGCGAGGACCAGCTTGTTGATGAAAAAGGTGGCGGTGTGGCCGAAGTAGAAAATCAGTGGATGACGCAGCGCAATCGGTTTGACGTAATACGCCTCGTCGCTGGTCAATACTTCGAACAACTGCTCATAGCGGTCGAAGGTAGCGTGAAAGTAGTCGAGGATCTGGAGACGCTTCTGCTCGGCGTCAGTGCCCGTCAACAAGGGCGTAGCGGGAAAAGGGGCTGGCTTCATGCGGTTACCGGTTGATGATGGTTTTGCTGGTCGGGAATGATGACCTTGCGGCCCGAAGGCGAGGGGATGATTAAACAGGGATATTGTCGCGAAGGCAAAAAAAACCCCGCCACGAGGGCGGGGTAACAGGGAGTTTCTCGAATCGGGGGAAATTCGAGAGGAGGGTAAAACGGTTCAGTCCTTGTGACGCTTCCTCAACCAATGGCGGGCAACGGCGATGATGGCACCGGCCGCAACAGCAGCGACAGCGGCCTTGAGCGGCTCGGCCTGACCTTCCGACAGCCAGTCGAATCCTGTGATGCCGATGAAGACACCGAGGGATTCACTGATCGGCAGGTTGTCCGCAAAGGCCATTAGCGATCTGCGCGGACCGGAATTGTGGCGAGCACCGGCTGGGCTTGGGCTGTCGCCAGCTCGAACAGGTACTGGCGGGTGGCTTCGATAAATTGTTTGATGTTCATTTTGATCATTTCCTCGTTGTCCTCTTGATGGGATTGGTTTGCGTCCATGCCTCGCATTCTAGGGATGCACCGGAACAGCGTCTGTGGCGCAAGCGTGGCTCGGAGGTAACAGGTTTTGATCTTCTGTGACGCTTTGTGACGCTGCCGAAAAGCCCTATTGGCGGGCTTTCCAGCTGAGCGTGAAGCGGGCGCCACCGAGCGGCGAGGCATCGGCCTTGGCGCTGCCACCATGCAGTTCGAGTACGCGGCGAGCGATGGCCAGGCCGAGGCCGTAGCCGCCGGTCGAGCGGTCGCGCGAACGGTCGAGACGGGTGAAGGCGGAGAAGATGTGTTCGCGCTCTTCGGGCGGGATGCCGATGCCGTCGTCGTCGACGTGGATCAGCATGTTGTCGCCATCCAGTTCGGCGCTGACGGCAATCCGCGTCGCGGCATACTTGAAGGCGTTGCGCAGCAGATTGCGCAGGGCGTAGGGCATGGCCTTGCGGTCAAGGTCGACAAACAGGTTTTCGGGCAGTTTGTCGGTGTTGACCGTGACATCAAGACGGCGACCAAGCAGGCGGACCGATTCGACCTCGTCGGTCAGCCATTCGGCCAGCTTGACGCTGGAAAAATGCGCTTCCGGCGCTTCACGCTCGAAGCGGGCGTAGGTCAGACTGGTGTCGATGAGCTGGTCGAGTTCGTCGAGATCGGCTTCCATCATCGCCCACAGGCGTTCGCGCTCCTCTCGTAGTTCGGTTTCGGAGAGCATTTCCAGCGCGAAGCGCATGCGGGCAATCGGCGTGCGCAGTTCGTGGGAGATGCCGCAGGAAAGCTCGCGGTGGGTGGCGAGCAACTGGCGGATGCGTTCGGCCATGCTGTTCATCGTGTCGGACAGCGGGGCGAATAGTTGGGTACGGATAGTCGGCGAACGCGCGTCGAAATTGCCGTCACCCAGATCGATTGCGGTCTGGCGCAGGCCTTCGAGGTCGCGCCAGACCGGGCGAACCCAGAACCACAGGGCGATGGCGAAGATCAAGCCGATCAGGCTCCAGGTCAGCAGGCGCAGTCGCAGTTCGAGCGGCAGGCGCTCGCTGACCTCCCGGTTGCGGTTCGAGGCCAGGGGGCCGACGACCAGCACCTTGCTGCTCGTGCCGAGGCGGTGATACATGATGTCGCCGTCGTGGTCGATGGCGATGTCGCCGGCGTCGAGCTTGATAACCTGCTTTGGCGTCAGCGTGTGGTCGAGGGTGATACGTTCGACGATGCCCAGCCGATAGGAGAATTTTTCGTCGATGTCCTTGATCTGCTTGGCCCATTCCCGGCGCGGGTGGCGGAAAAGCTCGTCCTCGATCAGCGTGATCGTGCCGCGCATGAAACGGCGCGCGTAGTCGTCGGTAATGCCGCGCTGGGCGGTGGAAATGACGAAATCAGCCGTGAAGGCGATGGCGACAAAGGAACCCATCGCCAGCAGGTAGAAATTGAAGAACAGCTTGGACAGGCTGTAACGCCGTCCGCGCCAGCGCGGCAGGGCCACCCGGATCAGCGAGCGGGCCAGCCCCTCGTTTTTTTCCTTCGGTCTGGCCGCGCCGGCTTCGGGATCAGTTCCAGTCATGCTTGCTGAAAAGGTAACCCTTGCCGCGCACGGTCTTGATGCGCGTCGGGTTTTCCGGGTCGTCGTTCAGCTTCTTGCGCAGGCGGGAAATGCGTGCGTCGATGGAGCGATCCAGTCCGTCGAAACCGATGCCGCGCAGTTCCTGCAGCAGGTCGTCGCGCGACAGCACATTGCCGGCGTGCGTGGCAAGCAGCCAGAGCAGGTCGAATTCGGCGGTGGTCAGGTCGATGGTCTGCCCGCTCAGCGACGCCGTGCGGGTTGCCTGGCTGATGCGGAACTGGCCGAATACCATGTTTTCCGATTCGCCATTGCCGGCCTCCGCCGCCGTCGGCAGGCGGCGCAGCAAGGCCTTGATGCGGGCGAGCAGGACGCGCGGCTGGACCGGTTTGGCGATGTAGTCGTCGGCCCCCATCTCGAGGCCGAGAATCTGGTCGAAATCCTCATCGCGCGCCGTCAGCATGAGGATTACGCCGCGATACTGGGCGCGGACAGCCCGGCAGACTTCGAAGCCATCCTTGCCGGGCAACATGACGTCGAGAATGACCAGATCGGGCTGCTCGGTCAGAATGCGCGCCTCGGCAGCGTCGCCGCGCGGCTCGATGCTGACCTGCATGTCGTTCTTGGTCAGGTATTCGGCCGTCAGTTCGGCCAGTCGTTCGTCGTCCTCGACGAGCAGGATGCGTGTAGTCATCCGCCAATCTTAACCACCTGCCGGGCGGCGGTCCACCGTCACGTGCCGTGGCGGGCAATCCTACGGTCAACCGGGGAAAAGGCCAAAATTTCAAGTCTCCTCGGCGATGGCATAGAATCCCGGCTCATCGTCACTTGAGGAATTGCTTTGATGAATTGGTCAAACGTGCCCATGCGGGCCTGGTTCGCGACATTGGGCCTGGGTTGCCTGGGGCTCGTCGCGGTCGGCATGGAACTGCAAACCCTGCTCCGTCTGGCGCCCTGTCCGCTCTGCATCTTCCAGCGCCTGCTCTACATCGTGATCGGTATCATCGGCTTGCTCGGCTTCATCTGGCCGGCCGGAAGAATGCTGTGGGCTGCGCTGTCCGGCGGACTCGGTGTATTTGGTTTTGGTGTCGCCGCTTACCAGACCTGGATGCAGGCTTTCCCTGACCTGGCGCCGGAATGCAGCTTCACCGATCCCAACGCCATCGAGCAACTGGTCGACTGGCTGGGCATGGAGTGGCCCTCGATGTTCCTGGCCACCGGCTTCTGTACCAGCCGAGAATGGGAGTTCCTTGGCCTGTCGATGGCCAACTGGTCGGTTGTGATCTTCGCCGGCATCGTGGTCTACGCAGCATTGCTTTTCAGACAGAAAGCGCGGGCCTGAAAAAACAAAACCCGCCGAAAGGCGGGTTTGTCGAATGCTCCGGAGAAGCTGAATTACTTCAGCTTGACTTCCTTGTAAGCGACATGCTTACGAGCTTTCGGGTCGTACTTCATGAACTCCAGTTTTTCAGGCGTCGTGCGCTTGTTCTTGGAGGTAGTATAGAAGTGACCGGTGCCAGCTGTGGATTCCAGCTTGATTTTTTCGCGACCGCCTTTAGCCATTTTATATTTCCTTCTTTATCAGACTTCGCCGCGGGCACGCAGGTCGGCCAGGACGGCGTCGATGCCGTTCTTGTCGATCAGGCGCAGACCGGCGTTGGAAACACGCAGGCGCAGGAAGCGGTTTTCAGATTCGACCCAGAAACGACGGTACTGCAAGTTCGGCAGGAAACGGCGTTTGGTTCTATTGTTGGCATGGGAAACAGTATTCCCAACCATCGGGCCTTTACCCGTTACTTGGCAGACACGCGCCATGATGGTGCTCCAGAATTCGCTAGAAGAGAGCCCACAAGTATAACCAAAACTCCTTAATCGTTTCAAGGGGTTTATTGAATTTTATAGCAAGCCCCGTTCAGCGAAGGAGAGTGGCTGGGTGTTGCCGGCCACGATGAAGTGGTCGAGAACCTTGACATCGACGAGCGCCAGGGCGTCTTTCAGGGAGCGCGTGAGCATCTCGTCGGCCCGCGACGGCTCGGCGATGCCGGACGGATGGTTGTGGGCCAGAATGACCGCAGCGGCATTGTTGGCGAGCGCCGCCTTGACCACTTCGCGCGGGTAAACCGAAGTCTGGGTCAGCGTTCCGGAGAATAGTTCGTCGGCTTTGAGCAGGCGATTCTGGGCGTCCAGCCACAAGGCCATGAATATTTCGTGGCCGCGGCTGGCCAGCTTGAGGCGCAGCCAGTCGCGGACCTTGCCGGGCGAGGTGAAGCTGTCGCGCTTCGCCATGTCCTGAGTCAAGGCGCGGCGCGCCAGTTCGAAGCTGGCTTTCAACTGGGCTGCCTTGGCCATGCCGATGCCGGAAACGCTGGCCAGCTCTTCGAGCGATGCTTCGGCTAGCGTGCCGATCTGGCCGTCGAAACGCTGCAGCAGGTCGCGTGCCAGATCGACGGCGCTTTTGCCTCGTACGCCGACCCGCAAATAGATGGCCAGCAGTTCGGCGTCGGAAAGGGCTTCCGGGCCGTGCGCCAGCAGACGTTCGCGCGGTCGTTCGCCTTCGGGCCAGTCGGTAATCGCCATATTCTTTTCCGTTAGAATGTGCGGAGTCCAATTCTAATGGCAAGACAATGGAATTACAGGGAAAACGCGTCGTTCTCGGTGTCACCGGCGGCATCGCCGCCTACAAGGCGGCCGAGCTGGTTCGCCTGCTCGGCAAGCAGGGCGCCGAGGTGCAGGTGGCGATGACCGAGGGGGCGACGCATTTCGTGACGGCGACGACCTTCCAGGCGCTGTCGGGCAAGCCGGTTTATCTCGACCAGTGGGATGCCCGGATGCCCAACGCGATGGCCCATATCGACCTGTCGCGGCAGGCTGATCTGATTCTGGTGGCGCCGGCTTCGGCCGATTTTCTTGCCCGTATCGCTCACGGCATGGCCGACGACCTGCTGGCGACCATGGTCCTGGCCCGTGACTGTCCGCTGCTCGCTGCCCCGGCGATGAACCGTCAGATGTGGGAAAACCCGGCGACCCAGCGCAATGTCGTGCAACTGCAGGCCGACGGCGTGCAGATGCTCGGTCCGGCCAGTGGCGAGCAGGCTTGTGGCGAAGTCGGCGCCGGCCGCATGCTGGAACCCGAGGATATTCTCGAAGAGGTCATCGCCTTCTTCACGCCCAAGCTGCTGGCCGGCCGCACGGTTCTAATCACAGCCGGGCCGACCTTCGAGGCCATCGACCCGGTGCGCGGCATCACCAATCTGTCGTCCGGGCGCATGGGTTATGCCGTGGCGCGCGCGGCGCGGCAGGCCGGGGCGCAGGTGACCCTGGTATCCGGGCCGGTCGGGTTTTCGGCGCCGCAGGGTGTCGACCGTATCAACGTGCGAAGTGCGCTCGACATGCGGGCTGCCGTGATGGCGCATGCTGCTGCGTCGGACATCTTCATCGGCGTCGCCGCCGTGGCGGATTACCGCGTGGCCAATGCCGCCGAGCACAAGCTCAAGAAGGATACGGGCGGCATTCCGGCCATCGAGCTGATCGAGAATCCGGACATCCTGGCCGAGGTGGCGGCGCTCAGGGATGCGCCGTTCTGCGTCGGCTTCGCAGCCGAGAGCCGCAATCTGGAAGAGTACGCACAGAACAAGCGGCGCAAGAAAAACATTCCGCTGATTGCCGGCAACCTGATCCAGGAAGGATTCGGCGGCGACAGCAACCGGCTGGTGCTGTTCGACGACAGCGGTACCCATCCGCTGACGCCGGCGCCCAAGTCGGTGCTGGCCAGGCAATTGATCGAACACATCGCCAACTTGACGAGGGAAGACTGATGCATCAAATCGACGTGAAAATTCTCGACAACCGCCTGCGTGAAAGCCCGCCGGCCTATGCCACGCCCGGCTCAGCCGGCCTTGACCTGCGGGCCTGCATCGAGGTGCCCATTCACGTCGCCCCGGGGCAGACGACGCTGGTGCCGACCGGCATGGCGATCCATCTGGCCGATCCTGGTCTGGCGGCGATGATCCTGCCGCGCTCGGGCCTGGGCCACAAGCACGGCATCGTGCTCGGCAATCTGGTCGGGCTGATCGACAGCGACTATCAGGGCGAATTGATGGTGTCGGTGTGGAACCGCGGCGGGGTGACTTTCACGCTCAACCCGCTGGACCGCATCGCGCAGCTCATCATCGTTCCGGTGCTGCAGGTGGGTTTCAACATCGTTGACGACTTCGATGCAAGCCATCGTGGCGAAGGCGGTTTTGGCAGCACGGGGCACGCCTGAGTCACCCGGCTCCGTTTGCGGAGCAAGCCCGGAGCGATGCGCCCGGGCCAGGCCAAATCAGTTTTTCCGGTTGGCCTCTTCGATCAGCGGCTTGAGGCCCAGATCGAATTTCGTGATGTGGCTGAGCACCCAGGCGGATACTTTGGGGGCCAGGTTGCTGCTGGCGCCATAGCCGCCGGTTATCGAGGTCAGGTGGATGTGCGAGATTTCATCCATGATGGCAGTGTGGGCGGCAACGTGCTCGTCGAATAGCTCGCCTTTGAGCCCGATTTTTTTCATGAGCGCTTCTTCGCAGTCGAAATGTTGCGCCATTTTCCCCGTCAGATCCGACATGATTTCGTTGCACAGGTAGTCGGCGGAATCGCCTGAAACCTTGCTGAGCGCACTCAGGCACTCGAACAGTCCGTCATGCTGGCTGTCGAGCGGGTGGTTGTTGAGCGCAAACGTGGCGGGGAGAAACCTGAAGTTTTGGCTAATCATGGCGCTACCTTGTCAAAATTCGCGAGTTCGCTCACGGCTATCGGCAAGTCGGTCGGCCGACGGATTTTGATTTTGGCCCGAATTTCCGGTTGACCGTAGCAATGCTGTCATCGGATCAGAACAGTTCGATGTCGCCATCGCTGCTGTTCTTTGCGTTCTCCGAGGCGGAGTTCGATTTCATGGCATCGCTCTTGACATGCGAGTTGACGAGCAATTGGACCAGTTTCTGGCTGCGCGAGCGGAAGCGCTGCAGACCGTTGACTTCGTTGTCGTGCTGGAGGGCGAGGAAAGCGTGCATGTACTCGCCGACGTTGATTGTGCGCTGGCTGATGCGCGTCATCATCTGGGTAACGATGTCCTCGAACTGCATGGCCATCACGCCTTCCTGGGTCAGGCTGTGCATCTGCTCGGTGATTGCCGTTATGTGGTCGGAGTGTTCGCGCGCCTTGCCGGTCAACTGGATCAACTCGCCGCCGAGGTCCTGCAGCGACGCCCGGGATTTGTCGGCGATGCTCATGTCGATATGGGTGGCATCGGCGACTCGCGTACTGACTTCCTGCAGGGAATTCATGATGTCGGTCAGCGACTTGCGGATGTCCACGTTGAATTCGCCGGTGCGGGCGGCCAGGGTGCGCACTTCGTCGGCCACCACGGCAAAGCCGCGGCCTGCCTCGCCGGCCCGGGCTGCCTCGATGGCTGCATTGAGGGCGAGGAGGTCGGTCTGTTTGGTGATGCCGGCGATGTCGTTGAGCGAGCCGGAAATGCGCGAAACCCGTTCCTGCATTTCGGTAAAACTGGCCGAGATGCCCTTGCTGGCCTCCTGCAGGTGGGCCATTTTGCCGACGAATTCGGCGATCAGCGAATTCGTTTCGTCAAAGAAGCGCTGCAGGCTGACTTGTTCATGGGCCATGGTGTTGGCGCCCGTCATGTTCAGCATCTGGTCGATCAGCGAGCGCAGGATCTGGCGCTGGTCGGAGGATTGCGACTCGAGGCCGGTCAGGCTGCCGGAAAGTTTGCTAACCGAAGCCCGGATGATTTCCTGGGCTTCCTGCATGTCGCTCTCGAGCGAGCTGAATTGCAGTTCGGCGTGGGCCATGGCTTCGTCGGAGAGAACCTGGTACTCCGCCATGGCATCCTGCAGTTCGGTGATCTGTGAACGCTGTTTGTCTTTCCAGCGTCGCCGTTCACCGTAGGAAAAAATGATCGTGCCGGCCAGCAAGACGGCAATCGCTACCAGGAAATGGGGCGAGGCCGGGCCGACAAGCAGCGACCACAGCCATAGTCCGAGGCAGGCTGCTGCAGCCAGCCAGATCAGCAGATCATCGATGCGTTTCATTCACCGGTTCCGAAGCAAATAGTGCACGGCATTGTAAGGCCGCGCTGGCACGGCCGTTACAAAAAAATGATCTGCCCGCACCGGATTGGTGCGGATTTTTGGAGAATTACCCCATCGCCTTCAAATGCTGGATGATCTCGCCCGCCATCGGCTGTGCATCGCCGTAGAGCATCCGGCAGTTGTCGGTATAGAAAAGCGCATTCTCGACACCCGAGTAACCCGTGCCCTTGCCGCGCTTGATCACGATGACGTTCTGCGCCTGGTCGGCATTGAGAATCG
The DNA here is from genome assembly GCA_018828385.1 of Gammaproteobacteria bacterium. Lineage (GTDB taxonomy): Bacteria > Pseudomonadota > Gammaproteobacteria > Burkholderiales > Rhodocyclaceae > Azonexus. The sequence continues at coordinate 79,234 of JAHJVE010000009.1, forward strand.
GCATGCCGTAGATCGGGCTGGCCTTGTCGGTCCGGGCCGACGGGTTCACCACATCGTTGGCGCCGATGATCAATGCCACGTCGGCCTGGCCAAACTCGCCGTTAACCTCGTCGAGATCGAAGATCTTGTCGTAGGGCACGCCGGCCTCGGCCAGCAGCACGTTCATGTGCCCCGGCATGCGGCCGGCCACCGGGTGGATGGCGAACTTCACCTCGACTCCGGCTTCCTCGAGAATTGAGGTCATTTCCCACACCTTGTGCTGTGCGTGGGCCACGGCCATGCCGTAGCCGGGCACGATGATGACCTTGGAGGCATAGCGCATCATCGCCGCAGCATCGAGGGCGGAGAGCTCCTTCATGCTGCCGCTGATCGCTTCGCCCGGGCCGCTCGCCACCATCGGCGTAAACAGGATGTTGGAGATCGGCCGGTTCATCGCCTTGGCCATGAGCTGGGTGAGCAGCGTACCGGCCGCACCGACGACGATACCGGCGATGATCAGTGCCGGGTTGCCCAGCACGTAGCCTTCGAAACCGACGGCCAGGCCGGTAAAGGCATTGAACAGCGAAATGACCACCGGCATGTCGGCCCCGCCGATGGGCAGCGTGACGATCAGGCCGAGGACCAGTGCGACGGCGAAGAAGCCGAAGATCAGTTCGGGCTGGGCCGGGGCCATGAGCACCATGGCGCCGCCGAGGCCGATGGCGATCAGCGCCAAAACGACATTGACCGCATTCTGCGCCGGCAGGCGATGGGCTTTCTTCAAGACACCCTGCAGCTTGGCCCAGGCGACGCAGGAACCGGTGAAGGACACCGCGCCGATCAGCGCGCCGATGACGGCGAGCACCGTCGTGGCCAGACTATGGGCATCGCCCTTGGCGAACTCGATGGCGGCAATCGCGGCAGCGGCACCGCCGCCCATGCCGTTGTAGATGGCGACCATCTGCGGCATGTCGGTCATCTTGACCTTCTTGCCGGAAATCCACGCCGCCGAGCCGCCGAGAGCGAGGGCCAGGGCCATGAGGGCGAGGTTCTGCAGGCCGGGAATGAGGAAAGTGGCGGCGATGGCGACGAGCATGCCGTAGCCGGCAACGACGATGCCCTTGCGGGCCGAAGCCGGCGAACTCATGCCCTTGAGGCCGAAGATGAACAATGCCGCGCCGAGGAACCAGGCGCCTTGTACGTAAACAGGTAGCGTCATGTTCAGCCCTCCTTCTTCTTGAACATGGCGAGCATGCGTTCGGTGACAACGTAACCGCCGGCGGCATTGGCCGCGCCGAGGGCGACGGCGAAGAAGCCGATGGCTTGCTGGACGGGCGTGTCAGCGGTGCCGAGCATGAGCATGGCACCGACGACGACAACGCCGTGGATGAAGTTGGAGCCGGACATCAGCGGCGTGTGCAGGATGACCGGGACCTTGGCGATGATCTCGTAGCCGGTGAAGGCGGCGAGCATGAAGATGTAGAGCGCGAGCAAGCCGTCCATTACGCTTCTCCCATGACTTGTTTGACCACGCTGTGGACGGTGACGCCGTCCTTGCAGAGCAGTGTGCCGGCGACGACGTCGTCTTCCCAGTCGAAAACCAGTTCGCCGTCCTTGATCCACGGCGAGAGGAAGTTGTAGAGGTTCTTGGCGTAGAGCTCGGAGGCGTGGGTCGGCATGCGGGAAGGCAGGTTCAATGGGCCGTGGATGTTCACGTCGTTGGCGATGACGTGTTCGCCGGGTTGGGTCAAAGCGCAGTTGCCACCGGATTCGGCCGCCATGTCGACAATGATGGCGCCGTATTTCATGCGGCCGATCATGTCGGTGGTGATGATGATCGGCGCCTTCTTGCCGGGGATGGCAGCGGTGGTGATGACGACATCCGAGAGGGCGACGGCCTTGGCCAGTTTCTCGGTCTGGGCGGCCTTCTCTTCGGCCGTCAGTTCGCGGGCGTAACCGCCGACGCCATCAGCGGCAACGCCGGTGTCGACGAATTTGGCGCCGAGCGATTCGATCTGCTCGCGGGCAGCGGAACGCACGTCGTAGGCTTCTACCATGGCACCGAGACGTTTGCAGGTGGCGATGGCTTGCAGGCCAGCGACGCCGGCACCAATCACCAGCACACGCGCCGGGCGGATGGTGCCGGCGGCGGTGGTCAGCATCGGGAAGAACTTGGTGCACCGGGCGGCGGCGATCAGGCCGCACTGGTAGCCGGCGCAGGCGCCTTGCGACGAGAGCGCGTCCATGCTCTGGGCGCGCGAGATGCGCGGCAGCAGTTCAAGCGCGAAGGCGGTGATCTTGCGGGCGTTCAGCGCGGCGAGGCGGGCCTTGTCTTCGAAGGGCTTGAGCAGGCCGATAAGGACCGAGCCTTCGGGCAGGGCGGCGATCTCTTCGGGGCTGGGCGGCGTGACGCGCAGGGTTAGCTGGGCCGCGCCACAGGCATCGGCAATGCCGTCAACGAGCGTGACGCCCGGGTAATCGGAATCCAGGAAATGGCTTTGGGTGCCGGCGCTTTGCTCCATCCGGAGGCTGGCCCCGAGGGCGGCGAATTTCTTGGCAGTCTCGGGAACGAGGGCGACTCGGCTTTCACCGGGTAGCCGTTCCCTGACTACTGCGATAGTAATGGACATGCTGACTCTCCTGAAATACGTGTGATATTTTCCCGCATATTGGCATTGTTTTCGAATTTAGCCAACTTGAATAGTGCCGAATTTTTGTCAAAGAAGGGTGACAAAAAAGCGGCCCCAAGCTGCGGGGCCGCAAAACGCAAGGTACAGCAGAGTGATGCTCGGTTTGGTCAGCGGTAGGCGGTAGCCATTTTTTCCAGTGACACGGGTTTGATGCGGTTGGCCCGGCCGGCACTGCCGAAGGCCTCGAAACGCAATTTGCAGATGTCGCGCGCCGCGGCGACGGCGGCTTTCAAAAAGGCGCGCGGGTCGAATTCCTCCGGCTTTTCGGCCATCGCCTTGCGCATGGCGCCGGTCATGGCGAGGCGGATATCGGTGTCGATATTGACCTTGCGCACGCCGTGGCGGATGCCTTCGACGATTTCTTCGACCGGCACGCCGTAGGTTTCCTTCATCGCGCCGCCGTATTGGCGGATGACGTCCAGCCATTCCTGCGGCACGCTGGACGAGCCGTGCATGACCAGGTGGGTATTGGGGATGCGGGCGTGGATGGCCTTGATACGGTCGATGGCGAGGATTTCGCCGGTCGGCGGCCGGGTGAATTTGTAGGCGCCGTGGCTGGTGCCGATGGCGATGGCCAGCGCATCGACGCCGGTTTTGGCGACGAAGTCGGCGGCCTCTTCGGGGTCGGTCAGCATTTGCGAATGGTCGAGCTTGCCGGCCGCGCCGATGCCATCTTCCTCACCGGCCTCGCCGGTTTCCAGCGAGCCGAGGCAGCCCAGTTCGCCTTCGACCGAAACGCCGATGGCGTGGGCCATCTCGACCACCTTGCTGGTCACCAGGACGTTGTAGGCGTAGGGCGCCGGCGTCTTGCCGTCCGGGCCCAGCGAACCGTCCATCATGACGCTGGAAAAACCGCTGCGCATCGATTGCTGGCAGACGGCCGGCGAGGTGCCGTGGTCCTGGTGCAGGCAGACGGGAATGTCCGGATATTGCTCGATGGCGGCTTCGACCAGCTTGCGCAGGAAGGGCTCGCCGGCGTATTTCCGTGCTCCCGCCGAGGCTTGCAGGATGACCGGGCTGTCGCAGGCTTCGGCCGCCTGCATGATGGCCTGGATCTGCTCCATGTTATTGACGTTGAAGGCGGGTAGACCGTAGCTGTGCTCGGCCGCGTGGTCGAGCAACTGGCGCAGGGAAATAAGGGCCATGGCGTGTCCTTTCAGTGCGAAATGTGGCGCACGAGGCGCAGCAGGTTGCAGGTGTAGCCGTACTCGTTGTCGTACCAGGCGACGACCTTGACGAAGGTCGGGTCGAGCGCGATGCCGGCGCCGGCGTCGAAGATCGACGGCAGGCGGCAGCCGCGAAAATCGGTCGAAACAACGCTGTCGCCGGTATAGCCGAGCACGCCCTTGAGCGGGCCGGATTCCGAAGCGGCCTTCATGGCGGCGCAGATTTCCTCGTAGTTGGCCGGACATTCCAGCTCGACGGTCAGGTCGACCACCGAAACATCGGAGGTCGGCACGCGGAAGGCCATGCCGGTCAGCTTCTTGTTGAGCGCCGGAATCACCTTGCCGACGGCCTTGGCGGCGCCGGTCGAGGATGGGATGATGTTCTCAAGAATGCCGCGCCCGCCGCGCCAGTCCTTGCCGGATGGGCCGTCGACGGTCTTTTGCGTGGCGGTGGCGGCGTGCACCGTACTCATCAGGCCGCGCTTGATGCCGAAGTTGTCGTTGAGCACCTTGGCCACCGGGGCCAGGCCGTTGGTCGTGCAGGAAGCGGCCGAAACGATGTCCTCGCCGGCGTAGGTATCGTGATTGACGCCATAGACGAACATCGGCGTGTTGTCCTTGGCCGGTGCCGACTGGACGACCTTGCGGGCACCAGCATGGATGTGCTTGAGGCAGCCTTCGTGGGTCAGGAAATGGCCGGTTGCCTCGATGACGACATCGGCTTTGACCTCGCCCCAGTTCAGTTGCTCGGGATGCCGCTCGGCGCTCAGGCGGATACGGCGGCCATTGACCATCAAGTCGTTGCCATCGACCAAAACCTCGCCATCAAAATTGCCGTGCACCGAGTCGTACTTGAGCATGTAGGCGAGGTAGTCCGGTTCGAGCAGGTCGTTGATGGCGACCACCTCGATGTCGGCGAACTCCGCCTCTTTGGCGATGGCGCGAAAGGCCATGCGCCCGATCCGGCCGAAGCCGTTGATTGCCACCCGTATTGGCATGGTGTTGTCTCCTGATGATTAAGAATTCTTGAGCGAGCCGCCCCCTACGCTCGCAGCAACGGGCGTTCGGGACGACTTGAATTGGGGTTGGGCCGGGCTAGGCGGGCGTCGGGTCAGGCATCAGAAATCGCCATCGCTGCCCCCGGCGCTGACAATGGTGCGCAGCACCGTCTGCGCCAGGTTGTCGGCCGTCAGGCCGTAGTGTTCGTAGAGCACCGGGGCCGGGGCCGAGGCGCCGAATTCGTCGATGCCAACCACATCGCCATCAAGCCCGACGTATTTGTGCCAGAAATCGGTCTGCCCGGCTTCAATGGCGACGCGGCAGACGTCCGGCGGCAGCACGAGCTTTTTCCACGTCGACGACTGCTGGTCGAAGCGCCGCGTGCAGGGCATCGAGACGACGCGGACGGCGACCCCGCCGGCTTTCAGGATGGCCTGTGCCTGCATGGCGATGGCCACTTCGGAGCCGGTGGCGATGATCACCGCCTGCAGCTGGCCGTCGGCTTCGGAGAGCACGTAGCCGCCACGGCTGGCACCTTCCGCCCGGCTCGCCGCGCCGCCGTATTGCGGCAGATTTTGACGCGACAAAAAGAGGGCGGAAGGTCCGTTTTGGCGCTCGAGCGCTTCGGCCCAGGCAATGGCCGTTTCCAGCTCGTCGCAGGGCCGCCACAGGTCGAGGCCGGGAATGATGCGCAGGCTGCTGGCGTGTTCGACCGGCTGGTGGGTCGGGCCGTCCTCGCCGAGGCCGATGGAGTCGTGGGTCAGGACATGGACGACGCGCTGGTTCATGAGCGCGCTCATCCGGATGGCGTTGCGGGCGTAGTCGGAGAACACGGCGAAGGTGCCGCCGTAGGGAATCAGCCCGCCGTGCAGGGCAACGCCGTTCATGATCGCCGTCATGCCGAATTCGCGGACGCCGTAGGAAACGTAGTTGGCCTGGCGGGCGCCGGCTTCGTGCAAGGCGACGCTGCCCTTGCCGGCAGTCAGGTTGGAGCCGGTCAGGTCGGCCGAGCCGCCGAGCAGTTCGGGCACGCGGTCGACCAGCAGATCGAGGCAGTTCTGCGACGATTTGCGGGTGGCGACGGCGCCTTCCTTGCGGCCCGCCGCGGCGAGTAGGTCGCTTTTGATTTCGGGCCATTTTTCCGGTAGACCGTGGGATTGGGTGCGGTCGAACTCAGCGGCGAGTTCCGGGTACTGGGCGCGGTAGGCGGCGAACTTGTTGTGCCAGCCGGCTTCGGCCGCGGCGCCCGTGGTGCGCGCATTCCACGCGGCACGCAGGCTATCCGGCACTTCGAACGGGCCATGCGGCCAGCCGAGCGCGGCGCGGGTGGCGGCCGTTTCGTCGGCACCGAGCGGGGCGCCATGCACGTCATGCGAACCGGCCTTGTTCGGCGAACCCCAACCGATCTGCGTGCGGCAGACGATCAGCGTCGGCTGGCCGGTGACCGCCTTGGCTTCGGCGATGGCCGCGCCGAGCGCAGCCGAATCATGGCCGTCAATCGGCCCGACAACATGCCAGCCATAAGCGCGGAAACGGGCCGGGGTGTCGTCGCGGAACCAGCCTTCGACGTGGCCGTCGATGGAAATCCCGTTGTCGTCATAGAAGCAGGTCAGCTTGTCGAGGCCCCAGACGCCGGCCAGCGAGCAGGCTTCGTGGCTGATGCCTTCCATCAGGCAGCCGTCGCCGACGAAGACCCAGGTGCGGTGATCGACGATGTCGCAGCCCGGCCGGTTGTAGCGCTGGGCCAGCAGTTTCTCAGCCAGCGCCATGCCGACGGCGTTGGTCAGCCCTTGGCCGAGCGGGCCGGTGGTCGTCTCGACGCCGGGCGTGTGGCCGACTTCCGGGTGGCCGGCGGTGCGGCTGCCGAACTGGCGGAAGTTCTTGAGGTCGTCGAGATTGAGGTCGTAGCCGGTCAGGTGGAGCAGCGCGTAGAGCAGCATCGAGCCGTGGCCGTTGGACAGCACGAAACGGTCGCGGTCGGGCCACTGCGGGTTGGCGGGATTGTGTTTGAGATGGTCGCGCCACAGCACTTCGGCGATGTCGGCCATGCCCATCGGCGCGCCAGGGTGGCCGGATTTGGCCTGGTTGACGGCGTCGATGGCGAGAAAGCGGACGGCGTTGGCCAACTCGCGGCGAAAGGTGGTTTCGGTCTGGTTGCGGTCCATGGTTGTCTCCGTTTTTTTCAAATTCAGCTTGCAGTTCGCCATCCCCGGGCGAGCGGGGATGCGGTTCCTTGCATTTACGGGTTCCTTCCCGCCCGAGCAGGAAGGAAAAGTCGCTAGGCGCGCCGCTTGTGGTCCATCAAGCGCAAAACCATCGGCGTGAAAATCATCTGCATGGCCAGACCCATCTTGCCGCCCGGCACGACCAGCGTGTTCGGGCGGGTCATCATGGCGCCGTGCAGGATGTTGATCAGGTACTGGAAGTCGATGCCCTTCGGGTTGGCGAAGCGGATCACCACCATGCTTTCGTCGGCCGTCGGGATGTCGCGGGCGATGAAGGGATTGGAGGTATCGACGATGGGCACGCGCTGGAAATTGACGTGCGTGCGCGAGAACTGCGGGCAGAGGTGGCTGACGTAGTCCGGCATGCGGCGCAGGATGGTGTCGGTGACCGCCTCCTGCGAATAGCCGCGCATTTTCTGGTCGCGGTGCAGCTTCTGGATCCATTCGAGGTTGATGGTCGGCACGACGCCAACGCAAAGATCGACCTGTTTGGCTATGTCGATCCGGTCGTCGGCGTAGGCGCCGTGCAGGCCTTCATAGAACATCAGGTCGGTGGCCTCGGTGATTTCCTGCCACGGCGTGAAGGTGCCCGGCTGCTGGCCGAAAGGCTCGGCCTCGCCGGCATCGTGCAGGTATTTGCGGACCTTGCCGCAGCCATCCTTGCCATAGGCGATGAACAGATCCTGCAGTTCCTCAAGCAGATTGGCTTCCGGCCCGAAGTGGCTGAAGTTGCGATTGCCGGCCTCTTCCTGCGCTTTCATTTCGGCGCGCATGGCCAGGCGGTCGTAGCGATGGAAGGAATCGCCCTCGACGATCTGCGCATTCAGCCCCTCGCGGCGAAAGATGTGCTGGAAACTCTGCATCACCGTGCTGGTGCCGGCCCCGGACGAGCCGGTGATGGCGATGATGGGATGTTTGACGGACATGTGTTTCTCCCTGCAGATGTGAATTCTTGTGCCCTAGGCCGGGTCGCGGAACAAGGAGCGGTCCGAGAACAGCGGCGAAATAAACGGCCGATCAGCCCCGGTGTCGTATTCCTGGTGGTAGCGCTCGAGCCGCTCGACCTCGTTCTTCGAGCCGAGGATGACCGGCAGGCGCTGGTGCAGGCTGTCCGGCGCAATATCGAGGATGCGCTGGCGGCCGGTGCTCGCCGCGCCGCCGGCCTGCTCGATGAGCATGGCCATCGGGTTGGCTTCGTAAAGCAGGCGCAGACGCCCCGGCTTGGACGGATCCTTGCTGTCCTTCGGATACATGAAAATGCCGCCGCGGATCAGGATGCGATGCACTTCGGCGACCATCGAGGCGATCCAGCGGGTGTTGAAATCCTCGCCGCGGACGCCCGTCTTGCCGGCCTTGCACTCGCTGACATAGCGCTGCACCGGCGGCTCCCAGAAGCGTTCGTTGGACGTGTTGATGGCGAATTCGCGGGTATCTTCCGGGACGCGGATATTGGCGTGGGTCAGGATGAAGTTGCCGCTCTCGCGGTCCAGCGTGAAGCCGTGCGTGCCGTTGCCGAGCGTCAGCACCATCATCGTCGACGGGCCGTAGATGGCGTAGCCGGCGGCCACCTGTTCGCTGCCCGGGCGCAGGTAATCGCCGAGCTGGGCGTCGCCTGCGGTCGACCGCGAAAATATCGAAAAAATGGTGCCGACCGAGACATTGACGTCGCTGTTCGACGAGCCATCGAGCGGGTCAAAAACCAGCAGGTAACGGCCGCGCGGGTATTCGGCCGGGATCGGGTAAGGGTCGTCCATTTCCTCGGAAGCCATGCCGGCCAGCTGGCCACCCCACTCGCAGTGACGCAGGATGGCTTCGTTGGTCAGCACATCGAGCTTCTTCTGCACCTCGCCCTGGACATTGGTGCTGTCCAGCGCGCCATGGTGGCCTGCCAGCGCCCCCTTGGCGACCATCGCCGAAATGGTCTTGACGGCGGCGGCGACGTCGATGAGCAGGGCGCCGAGCTCGCCGTGGCTGGACCGGGTGTTTTCGATGACGAACTTGGAAAGAGTAGTGCGACCGAATTGCATGGTGTCTCCAATCATTCTTGTGTTACCGCATTGGTAGCCAAGATAAGTGACTTATTAATTAAGTAACAGTCAGAATTTCTTATTGCCTGCATAAGTTATAGCTTATTAAGTCGATGCTTAACGGCCACTTCAAAAAATCTGACTGGATGCCGGAAAAACACCGGGCTATCGTCCGCCGCATGCCCCCACTCCACGCCCTGATCTTCGACGTTGACGGCACGCTCGCCGACACCGAGCGCGACGGCCATCGCCCCGCCTTCAACCACGCCTTCGCCGATCTCGGGCTGGACTGGCATTGGGACGAAAGGCTGTACGGCGAACTCCTTGCCATCACCGGCGGCAAGGAACGCATCCGCCACTACGCCGCCCGCCACGCCCCCGCCATCGCCGCCCGGCCCGAATTCGAAGTGCTCGTCCGCGAGTTGCACGCCGCCAAGACCCGCCACTACCTGCGCCTCGTCGACTCCGGCAGCCTGCCGCTGCGCCCCGGCGTCGCCGCGCTCATCCAGCACGCCCGCCAGCGCGGCCTGCGCCTCGCCATCGCCACCACGACCACCCCGGAAAACGTCACCGCGCTGCTCCACGCCACGCTCGGGCCGGACGCCCCGGGCTGGTTCGAAATCATCGGCGCCGGCGACATCGTGCCCAACAAGAAGCCGGCCCCCGACATCTACCGCTGGGTCCTCGACCGCCTCGCCCTGCCGGCCGACAACTGCCTGGCCATCGAAGACTCCGCCAACGGCCTGGACGCCGCCCGCGCCGCCGGCCTGCGCTGCCTCGTCACGCCCAACGACTACACCGCCGGCGACGACTTCAGCGGCGCCTGGCAGGTGCTGGCCGACCTGCGCGAGATCGATCTCGACGCCTTAGCCGCCCCGGAAATTTCAAAATTGGCCGAAATTTCCGGTTGACCGTATCAAGCCCCGCCACGCAACCCTCAAGTTCGCCCCCGCATTGGCCGTTAGAGTCGGTAGAACCATCAACCCGGGAGCGAGACCATGAGCGAAAAAGAAACCAGCGACAGCCAGGAACAACCCGCCAAGCCACGATCATTTGACAAACTGACCATCATCCTCGTCGCCGTCATGCTCGTCGTGACGCTGGCCAACACCGCGCTGATCGTCATGAACCCCACCGCCAAAAAAGTCGAGCAATTCAACGAAGAACTCAAGACCGACCTGGCCGACAGCGTCGCCACCCTGCACAAAAAGATCGACGGTCTGCGCTCGGCCGAAATCGAATGGCAAACCGTACTCAAGAAAGCCAAAGCCAAGCCCGACGCCACCTACAAGGTCGTCAACACCCAGGACGGCTATCTGACGCTGACGGAAGTCGCCGCACAGTAAGTCGGAGCGGCGGGAAGCCCCGACGCCAAGGGGCGGGGGGATTTCAAAATTGGCTGTTTTTTCCGGTTGACCGTGGGAAGCCTGGTTAACCGGAAAATCAAAGACGTAAAAAAAGCCGGGAAATCCCGGCTTCTACGTTCAGGCGCTTGATCAAGCGGCTTTTTTCAACGGCTCGTTATCGTGCTTGCTGGCGCTCAAAACCTCGATGCCAACAACATGAATAAAGGGGGATAGACCACGGTTTCTGCGTCTTGGCGCTCATGGCAAGGACTTAGGGATAGGAATTTCATCCCATGTCAAAACTTCCTCACCGTCGGCTCCCTCGTGGAACTTCAGGTTCTTGACCGGGCGCGCTAACAAGAATGGATTGTGCCCACAGGTAATTCGGCCGCCCCACTCAACATCGCCGATTTTGATGTACTGGGCTGGGTATGGGTTGTCGGCTCTGTGGCGAGCATAGGTAATTTTCTCGTGCAGAGAATATAGGAGATCAACGTAGAGTTGCTCCACATGTTCCAACACTCGGCCGCTTGAGATGCGGTAGCCCAGAATGGAAACAATTCTCTCGCTCTGCCGCTTTGGAGGAGACGTGCCTTCCCATGTAACAAGCCACGCGGCACCGAGCTTTCGTTTCGGGAATGGATTCGGCTGGAAGCGCTTAATCTTCTCAACCTGCTCTTCAATAAATTCTTTCGTCACCCCTTGTTGTTTCAACCATCGCCTTGCTTCCCGGACGACAGCATTGAACGTAGCGCCCTCACGGAGCGCTAGATGAAGCATTTTTTCAGCGCGCGTGTGATCCTTCGGGTGACTCCCGAACGTTGCAGTCATGCCAGCAAAGCAGCCAGGAACTTTATCTTTCCAAGTGACCATGATTAAGACGCCCAACGTGGAGCTAAGCTGACTGCGCGGCTTTTCGCGCAGGTCCGATTGAGCGCTTCGTTATGCGCTTTGTTTCAGTGGATTTTTCAGATGCGACAGCCTCAGGGTGTTCTGCTCGATTGCATGCACCAGCGAGATGGCCGCAAATTGATGCAATAACTTTACCTAACAGAACTGCGTCGTCAAATTTTGCGGATCGCTTCATAGACGTAAATGACTTACCGAGCGGACTACCAATCTTCGTTATGTCACTTTCAGTGATTGTTTTGTTCAACTCATGTGCGCATAAATTGCGAAGTTTATTAAGGTTGCGGAGGGCTGAAATGATTGAGTCTGGAATGAAATCGAGCGATTCGATAAGAACAAGTTTTTGGTGATAAGTGAGGTTCCCGTTTTCGATAATCTTGTCACCTCGTGGGAGTTTTACGATTAAGAGACGCTCCAACAAGTTTTCCGAAAATAAGTGCGCCCTTAAAACGCGCATTGTTGGATCGCTTTCCGCACCAATTACTTTCTCAAACCGTTCAAACTCTTTCTGTTTGGCAATTTTCTCGAATTCATCCATTTGTAGTGCTCGGTGATTTATGGGGCATAACGTTGAAAATAACCGGCGCCGCGCCGGAAAGGTTGAGAAAACGACGGGAATAAAGGGGGACAGACCACGGTTTCTGCGTCTTTCGAAAATCGGAAATCGTGGTCTGTCCCTTATTGTTCGCTTCTTATTGTTCGCTTATTGTTCGCGCGAAAATTAGAAATCGTGGTTTTCACCATATTTTGTTGGGGTTTTGAGCAACCTGTCAATCATCGCTATACAGTTCGTATCTTCCGGTCATTATGTTTTCCTTTGCTTGGTCTATCCGATCCTGGTATATAACCAAAACTGAATTGTCGGAAAGGTTTCTCAGGGCCGCAGCAAAGAAATAATTCTGATTCGCCTCGAACTCGACAGGGAGGTATATGGGGAATATTCCACCATGAAGCTTGTATTCGTAATGGCCAGGCGGCACTTCAAGATAACCATATTCACCGGTATTCAAAGAGATTTTGGGTTGTCCCTTGATTTCAAAATTAACATCTGATGCAGCACCGATGATGCCGGTTTTTAATTGGTAAACATAAATTCCTGCCATCCCATCATTCGGCTTCCGGAAATTTGAGATCGTATCTAAATTTAAATCTCTGTATGGCGTTACCGTACAACCCGTTACGGTAAGCAAGCTTAATATAATTAATAAAAATTTCATTTAGTATTTCTGATATGAATAATTGGGACAAACCACGGTTTCTGTCCGTGGAATTCTCGGGCGACAAGCCGGACAGTATGAATTTTTGGCCCGGATTGCAAATGGCATTTGTCGCGCAGCTTTTGGCCTTGCTTGAACGGCCCGGCTGGATTTCATTTTTGGCTGTTTTTTCCGGTTGACCGTAGCACTGCGTCAGCCCGCGTCGCCGAGCCGGCTTTCAAGCTGTTCGTATTCGGAAATGACCTGGGCGCCTAGGAGGAGCAGGGTTGCGGCGAGTTCGATGCTGAACAGGACGACGACGGCGGTGGTGAGCGAGCCGTAGACGATGCTGGCGCTGGACAGGGTGGCGAAGTACCAGACGAGTATGTGGCGGACGATTTCCCAGATCAGGGTGATGACGGCGGCGCCGAGCAGGGCGTGGCGAAGGCGGGTGCGGCCGACGGGGAGGACGCTGTAGAAGAGGGTGAGGATGAGGATTTCGCCGGCCAGCCCGATGCCGTAGAAGGCCGGGCCGGAGAGGCGGCGCAGCGACCATTCGGCGCCGAACAGGGTGATGCTTTCCTGGGTCAGGCTGTGGATGGTGACGGAGAGCACGGTGATGCCGAAGAGGGCGATGCCGGCCAGCAGGAGCAGGCTGTAGGGAAGCAGCGCGGCGACCACGGCATGCCGTTTCACCGTGGCGTGGCGGTGGGCGAAGATTTGCGCCATGGCTTTTTGCAGGATGGAGAAGGTCAGCGAGCTGAAGAAGACGAGGGTGCCGAGGAGGACGACGCCGATCGAGACGCCGTTGTCGATGAAGCCGGAGACGTCGGCGAGGACGGCGGCGGCCTGGCTGGGGACCAGCCATTCGAGGTAGCGCTGCAGGGTGGCGAGGAGTTCGGCCTGGTCGACCCAGTGCGACAGCCAGAGGACGAGCAGGATGATCATCGGCAGCAGGGAGAGCAGGGCGTAGTAGGCGACGGCGCCGGCGAGCAGGAGGCCCTGGTTTTTGCGGAAATTGCGCAGGACGGTGAGGGCGAAGTCGAGGGGGTGGAAGATCAGTTGCTGATCGGTTTTGGAGATGAGGGACATGGGCGCTTGAGGAGAATGCGGTGGGAGCCTTGGGCGAATGACGGGTAGTTATAACCCGGGCGGCGGGCGCTGGCAGCAACAATTTTGCTTTTCCCGGCGCGCGTGCCCGGCCTGGCGCAAACCGCTACACTGCCTGCTCCCGGCTCTTTTGAATCAATCATGGAAAACCTGCTTTACTGGATCGCCCTTGCTGCGGTTGCCGTCAGCGCCTTGACTGGCGTGCTCGATGCCGGGCGCAAGCGCATGGATCTGGTCGGCGTCGTCATGGTCGGCATGGCGACGGCCCTGGGTGGCGGCACCGTGCGCGATGTGTTGCTCGACCGCCCGGTGTTCTGGATCAGCGATCAGAGTTATCTGCTTGTCGCTTTCGCCACCACTTTCCTGGTTTTCTTCGCGGTGCGCGGGCTGCGCTTGCCGCCGCGCCTGTTCCTGATTCCCGATGCCATCGGGCTGGCGCTGTTTGCCATCACCGGCACCCAGGTGGCGCTCGATCTACAGGCGCCGTGGCTGGTGGCCAGCCTGCTCGGGGTAACGACCGGGGTTGTCGGCGGGGTCTTGCGCGATGTGTTGTGCAATGAAGTGCCGCTTATCTTCGTGCCTGGCGAACTCTATGCGTCGGCCGCCTGGGCCGGGGCGCTGACGCTGATCGGCTTGCAGGCGCTGGGCTTGTCGCCGGTGGTCGCGGCCTGGAGCGGGATGGCCGTGGTGCTCGCCCTGCGCTGGATCGGCATCGCTTTCGCCATCCGCCTGCCGACTTATTCTGAGCGGGAATAAGGCAGAGGGCGGCGATCTGGCTGCTCCCCCTTTATGTCCGGCAAGGACGGTATCCACCGGGGCAAAGGGCCGGGGATGGTTTTTGGTGTTTGCCAAACCATTTCATTTTTGGCCGTTTTTTCCGGTTGACCGTAGCAATCACCCTAGCGGCTGCCGCCCTTCCAGTTCGCCACGCAGTTTTGCCGGAAGTACTTCAAGGCGCGGTCCATGTGGCTGTCCGGCATTTGCGGATCGTTGTCGGCGAGATGGATTTCGGCGTCCGGCTGTAAATCCTGCGACCACATCAATTTGAGGTCTTCGCGCTGCTCGAAAGGGGCGTGTTCATCGATAAAGGCGAGTACCGCCTTGCTGTCGAAACCCTGTTTGCGGAAGGTGGCGATAATGCTCTTTGCCTCCTTGAGCAGGGCGGCGGCCTTCGGCGGATGGCCGGTGGCGACGCTGAGGAAAATGGTGGCCAGCACGGACGGGTCGTCGGCGTCGCCTTTGGTGATGCGTACCCATTCCTTGGCAACGAGCCGGTCGTAGGCGACGACGTCTTCTTCCGGCTGGTCGCGGACGAAAAAGGCACCCTGGGCTTCGGCGTGGAGAATTTCGTCGGGCGATTTTTCCAGCGACTTGAGGCGTGGCAGGGCGTCATCGATGAAGTCCTGCATGGCCTGCCGGGTCATTTCCGCGAACGCTGTCGGCGCCTCGCGCAGGAAGGCATCGACGGTGGCCGGCTTGGGCTTGAAGCTTTTCTTGCGCAGCGCCTCGATCAACTGGACGAACTCGCGTTTCGACGGCATCCCCGGCGTTTTGGCGCCGACGTAGAGGAGCAGCATGGCCGAGCGGATGACTTCCTCGGCGCTGTAGTCTTCGCACTCTTCCGGCCGGGTATTCAGTTGCCGGGCCAGCCAGCGGGCGAAGTCGATGCGCATCTGGTTGGCCTGGCACTGCGCGACCTGCGCCCGGTAGCTGGCGACGCTGAGCGGGAAGGCAAAGCTGCGCTCGTTGACGAAGATTTTCTGCCCCGGCGCGTCCACTTTGCGCGCGTGCAGGCTGGTTTCGCCGGGCATGGCGTGCAGGCGCTTGAGCATTTCGGAGCCGCCGCGCGAATGCGAGAGCAGCGTGTTGTCGCGCAAGGACATGGCGGCAGCACGCAAGTCACCGTTCGAGAAGTCTTCGAGATAGAGGCTGATCAGGTTGGCCATGCGCGTCACGGCGCTTTCGAGATCGGTGCGCAGATAGGCGGTGCCGAAATGGTCGGCAATCTGGACGATGCCCTTGGGCGCATCGGCTTCGATGCGGGCCATCGTTTCACGCGTCAGAATGCCGTGCTCCAGCCCGAAGCGGACGGCTTTCTCGAAAAATGGGCGGTCGTCGACGACCGCAACGGATTTGTTCATTGCCGCCATCCTTAGAGCGCCGATTCCTCGTCATCCACTACCGCAACCGGGGCGGATTTCGGCTTGCTGTCTTCCGCTTCGCCTTCCTCCAGCACTTCGACGCGGTGCTGCAGGCGGTCGCGCAGGGTGATGACGATCTGCTCGAAAATGTCCGACAGCTCGTAGCGCAGCACCCATGCGGTTTCTTGCCAGTCGTGGTCGGCGATTTGCGAGCGCGGCACCTTGGGGCGCGAGCCGGCGATGGAGTTGCCTTCATGCAGCGCTTCGTCAAGTTCTTCGATCTTTTCGTTGAGCCACGAGATCGACTTCGATTCATGACCGTGCTCGGCGTCAAAATCCTCGGAGAAGACGCCGGAAATGGCGAAGGCGAGAAACTCGTTGTCGCGCTCGGCGAAATAATTGGCCAGCACTTCGTAGCCGCCTTCGATCTCGCCGATCGCTTCAAGGTACTCGGCGGCCATCTCTTCATCGCGGTAGAGCACGGCGTTCATCATGCCGTGCAGGGCGGCGTGCGTCTGGTCGCGGTAACGCGTTTCAAGAATGACGGCGCGGGCGAACTGCTCGGGCGTAACGAGCATATTGACGACCGACTGCTTGGAACCATCGAAGCCGCGCATGACGGCCAGCAAATCCTTCGGCGCGATATCGTTCATGACCTCGATCAGGGCGTAATCGCCCTCGCTGTCGGCAATGTTGGCCAGCGCCTTTTCGGCGCCCTTGAGGTCGCCGGCCAGGATCAGCTGGGATGTTTTCAGTACAACGGGATGCGTCATGTCTTGCCTTATCAAATAGATCGTGTTTTTGCGGGCCTGGATCAGGACTTGAGCGAATCGAAGCCCTGCTCGCCCAGCCAGTCATCGCCGGCTTCGGCCAGGTCGCGATCACTGTCATCGTCGCCGCGACCGTCATCGTCGTCGCTGCGCTCGCGGTCCGCATCCTCGTTATCTTCGGCCGCGGCCGGCGGTGCGCTGTGGTCGAATTTGCGGATGAATTCCAGGCTGGCGGCCGTCACCATGAATTCCTCACCGGCCCGCTCCGCCAGCACGGCGGCGAGATACGGCCCGGCCCACTCGGCCACCGTGACGAGCGGGGAAACATGATCCCAGGCCGGAAAATCGCCGTCATCCGGCTCACAGTCGACCACCGCCGCCATTGCCTTCGGATTGGCGAAGGAAAATGCGTCGTAGAACACTGGCGCGACCATTTCCGGAGCAAATTCGATCATCGGCAGGATGGAGGCCAGTTCCTGACGCTTTTCCTTAAGTCGGGCCTTGAGCGCTGACTTGCCTTCTGAATCGTTGAGCAAATCTTGAATTTCAGCGTCGTAAGAGGACGACAGTTCGGCAAAGTAATAAGATTTTTTCACTGCTGCATTTTTCCTAAATGGCTGGACCAGATTTCGCGCGCTACGGCCAGGGGGTCATCGATCAGGCTGGAGCGCCGCGTCTCGTCATAAACCTTGCGGCGATCACCATCCGCCAGCACTTCGTAGGCCTCCTGCACCTCACGGAACTTGGCCGCCGCATCGGGCGCCGGGTTGCGGTCAGGGTGAAACTGTGCCGCCTTCTTGCGGTACGCCGTCTTGATCAGCTCGGTGGTCACATCGGGCGGAACGCCAAGCAATCCGTAATAGTCTTTCATAGTCCCTTTGTCAGTGGTCTGGCCGGCACATTCGAGCCTTGGTTAGCCCGCCATTTTACGCCACTCCACCAGTTCCCCCGCTTTCCCTGCATCTGCCACGGTCAACGGCTTTTTTGCCCGAAAATCGTTTTGCCTGGACCGCGCCAAATGCTCAGCAATAGCTTATGTGTCGAATAAAAACACGTGACTATTATTTATCAATGGCCGCGCCTAGCATTCAATCCATAGTTTTTCCCCGACGAATGACCCAGGAGACAAGACGATGGACCAGTCAAAACGCTACGCCGACCTCAGCCTCACCGAAGCCGAACTGATTGCCGGCGGTCAGCACATTCTGTGCGCTTACCGGATGAAGCCCAAGGCCGGGCACGGCTACCTCGAAGCGGCCGCACACTTCGCCGCCGAATCGTCGACCGGCACCAACGTCGAGGTGTGTACCACCGATGAATTCACCAAGGGCGTCGATGCGCTGGTCTATCACATCGACGAGGCCAGCGAGGACATGCGCATCGCCTACCCGCTCGACCTCTTCGACCGCAATATCACCGACGGCCGCATGATGATGGTCTCCTTCCTGACCCTGACCATCGGCAACAACCAGGGCATGGGCGACATCGAGCACGCCAAGATGGTCGATTTTTACGTGCCGCGCCGCGCCATCGAACTGTTCGACGGCCCGAGCCGGGGCATCGCCGATCTCTGGCGCACGCTCGGCCGGCCGGTCGTCGATGGCGGTTATATTTCCGGCACGATCATCAAGCCCAAGCTCGGCCTGCGCCCCGAACCCTTCGCCCGCGCCGCCTACGAATTCTGGCTGGGCGGCGATTTCATCAAGAACGACGAGCCGCAGGGCAACCAGCCCTTCGCGCCGATGAAGCAAACCATTCCGCTGGTCTACGACGCGATGAAGCGGGCCATGGACGAAACTGGCGAGGCCAAGCTGTTCTCGGCCAACATCACGGCCGACGACCACCACGAAATGGTGGCGCGCGGCGAATTCATCCTCGAAACCTTCGGGCCGGACGCCGACAAGGTGGCCTTCCTGGTCGACGGCTACGTCGGCGGTCCGGGCATGATTACCACCGCCCGTCGCCACTTCGCCAACCAGTTCCTGCACTACCACCGGGCCGGCCACGGGGCGATCACCTCGCCGTCGGCCAAGCGCGGCTACACCGCCTACGTGCTGGCCAAGATGAGCCGCCTGCAAGGCGCCTCCGGCATCCACGTCGGCACCATGGGCTACGGCAAGATGGAAGGCGACAAGGACGACCGCGCCGCCGCCTACATCATCGAGCGCGACAGCTACCAGGGGCCGGTCTACCCGCAGGAGTGGTACGGCATGAAACCGACCGTGCCGATCATCTCCGGCGGCATGAACGCCCTGCGCCTGCCCGGCTTCTTCGACAATCTGGGTCACGGCAACGTCATCAACACGGCTGGCGGCGGCGCCTACGGCCACATCGACAGCCCGGCTGCCGGGGCGCGGTCGCTGCGGCAGGCCTACGACTGCTGGAAAGCCGGCGCCGACCCGGTCGAGTGGGCGCGCGACCACTTCGAATTCGCCCGGGCGTTCGAGTCGTTTCCGCAGGATGCGGAGCTGCTTTATCCGGGGTGGCGGCAGAAGCTGCGGTTGGCGGCTTAAGGCTGGGGGGGCTTTCCCGGCCTCGGGCTTGGGGAGCCGCCTTTTTGGTGATTTCCGGTTGAATTGGCTTGGGGTTCCGCCTTGCTGGCGGGCGTACTTTCTTTTGCTTCGCCAAAAGAAAGTAGCCAAAGAAAAGGCGACCCCTGGGTCGGTGCCGGCTGCGCCGGTTCCCTGCGCTACTCGGGACTGGCGGGGGCTGCGGAACTCGGGCTTCGCCCTCAGACAGTCCTCGCCCCTTTTTCGCCAGACCCTGCGTTGCTCGGCACCTCCCAAGGGGCCCGGTAAGGCGTCCACGCTCGAGCAGCGGATTTCATTTTTGGGCATTTTTTCGGGTTGACCGTAGGAATGCCAATTCAGGGCGCTCGGGTTGCCCGTGGACGCCTTTCGGGTCCCCATGAGAGGCGCTGAGCAACGCAGGCGGGCCGGGGGCCTTCGGCGAGGACTGTTTGAGGGCGTAGCCCGAGTTCCGCAGCCGCCCGGACCGCCGAGTAGCGCAAGGAACCCGCAGGGCGCCGACCTTGGGGTCGCCTTCTTTTTGGCTACTTTTTCTTGGCGAAGCAAGAAAAAGTACGCCCGCCAGCAAGGCGGAACCCCAAGCCCATTAACTGGAAATCGCCAAAAAGAAGCCCCCCAAGCCAATCAAAGCCCCTCCCCACCAAACCGACCAGCGTTAAACTCTCCCTTACCAAACAACCAAAAAATTAGACCCATCCTGAACATGAACTTCATCCGTACTTTGACGCTCCGCCAGTTGCAGATTTTCGTCGTCGCTGCGCGGCATCTGAGCTACGCCCGCGCCGCCGAGGAACTGCACCTGACGCCGCCGGCCGTCTCGATGCAGCTCAAGCAGCTCGAAGACAACGTCGGCTTGCCGTTGTTCGAGCGTCTCGGGCGTGGGGTGGCGCTGACTGCGGCCGGCGAGTTGCTGGTTCATCACGCCTTGCGCGTGCTCGGCGAGATCAAGGATGCCGAGGCGAATCTGCTGGCCATGCTGGGGGCGGAAACCGGGCAGTTGTCGGTCGGGCTGGTCAGCACCGCCAAATATTTCATGCCGCGCCTGCTCGCCCGGTTTGCCCAGTTGCATCCCGGCATCGAGGTGCAGTTTTCGGTGGGCAACCGCGAAAGCCTGCTCCAGAAGTTGCAGGACAACGCCATCGACCTCGCGGTCATGGGCCGCATTCCGACCGAGATCGATGCGCATGCCGAGCCGATGGCCAGCCATCCCTACGTGCTGATCGGGCCGGCCGACCATCCGTTGCGGGCGGCGCGCCGCTTCGATTTGCACGAGCTGCGCCAGGAGACTTTCCTGCTCCGCGAGGAGGGTTCCGGCTCGCGCCGGGTGGCCGAGGAGATGTTCAAGAATCACCTGTTCACGCCGCCGCGCACGATCAGCATGGGCAGCAACGAGACGATCAAGCAGGCGGTGATGGCCGGCATGGGCATTGCGCTGATTTCGCTGCATACCTTGCCGCTCGAGCTGAAAACCGGCGAGGTCAGCGTGCTCGACGCCATCGGCACGCCCATCGAGCGTACCTGGTACGTGGTGCACATGAACGCCAAGCGCCTGCTGCCGGCCGGCCAGCGTTTCCGCGAATTCCTGCTGGACAACGCCGCGGCGGCGCTGGCGCAGGAGTTCGACGTCTATCTTCAGGCCACTGGAGGCTGAGCCGGGGGGCGGTTCACGAAGCGCAGTTCCTGCGGGTAGGGGAAGAAATCCTCGACGTGGCCGTCACGGATCTTGCGCTGGGCTTCCTGCCAGAAGTCGGTGCCGAGCAGGTCGCGGTGGTGTTTCAGGAAGACCTTGCGGACCAGCGGCGAGCCGAGCAGGAAGGTGGCGAATTCTTCGGGGAAGACGTCGCCGCGGGCCACCGGGTACCACACCTCGCCCGACATTTCCGTCTCGAAATCCGGCGCCGGCGGGATCTTGCGGAAGTTGATGTCGGTCATGTAGTCGATTTCGTCGTAGTCGTAGAAAACGACGCGGCCGTAGCGCGTGACGCCGAAATTCTTCCATAGCATGTCGCCCGGGAAGATGTTGGCCTGGGCCATTTCGCGGATGGCGCTGCCGTATTCGACGATGGCGTTTTCGAGGGCTTCGACGTTGTTGGCGCGCTCCATGCGGTCGAGGTGGATGTTGAGCGGTTCCATGCGGCGCTCGATGTAGAGGTGCTTGATGATGAGCTGGTCGCCATCGATCTCAAAGCAGGACGGGGCGAATTGGTGCAGTTCGGCCAGGACCTCGTCGGCGAAGCGCTTGAGCGGGAAGAGGACGTTGGAAAATTCCAGCGTATCGGCCATGCGGCCGACGCGGTCGACCTGCTTGACCATGAGGAATTTCTGCTTGACCGTGGCATGGTCGGTCGTCTTCGAGGGGCCGAAAACGTCCTTGATGATCTTGAAGACGTAGGGGTAGGACGGCAGCGTGAAGACGAGCATGACCATGCCGCGGATGCCCGGCGCCATGATGAATTTGTCTTCCGAATGGTGCAGGTGGTAGATGAAATCGCGGAAAAACATGGTTTTGCCCTGCTTGCCGAGGCCGAGCATGATGTACAGCTCGGAGCGCGGCTTGGCGGGCAGGATGGAGCGCAGGAACTGGACGTAGCCGGAGGGCACTTCCATGTCGACCATGAAATAGGCGCGCGACAGCGAAAATAGCAGGCCGATCCGCCAGGCATCGAGCAGGATGGTGTCGATGCAGAGTGTGCCCTTGTCGTCATGCAGCACCGCGATGGCGAAGGGGAATTCCCATGAACCGTTGATCGCCTTGCCGATGATGTAGGCCGCCTTGTTGCGGTAGAAGGCCGAGCCGAGGACCTGGATCTGGAAATTGACTTCGCGCCGCGGCATGCCTTTGAGGTGGTCGCGCACGGCGGCGTAAACGTAGCCGACATCGCGTTCGAGATCGGCAAAGGGGCGATGCCAGCGGAAATCGGCAATGATCGTGTGAATGGCGCCGCGCAGGCCGTCTTCCTTGGCGTAATAGCTGCGGTAGGTCGGTATGTCGTCGCTCTCGATGTTCTCTGTCGAGATGCTCGGGCGGACGAAAATGAAATCGTTGTGGAAATAATTGCGGTGCAGGATCTTGGTCGTCACCGAATTGAAGAAGGTCTCAGCCAGTTCCGGCTGCTTGTGGTTGAGGAGCAGCCCGATGTAAAGCAGCTTGACCTGCTGCCAGGTTGTTTCGTCGAGATGCTGGGCATCGAATTCGTCGCGCAGGCGCTCGACGCATTCATCGACGCGGTCGTCATAGAAACGGATGCGTTCGCGCACGGCCTTGTGCACGCCGAGCCAGTCGGCTTGCTCGAAACGCGACTTGGCTTCGCGGCTGGTCTGGCGGAACAACCGGTAATGCTTGTTGAACCCCTGGATCATGGCCAGCGCGATCTGGTGCGCGCCAGTGCCATAGAGGCCGACCGAAATCTTCATTGCCACGTCTCCTGTGCTCCGGAAATTCTAGCATTGCGCGTTCCCGGTATCCGGGAGTTCGGGATGTGAAATGACGTTTCACCGTTGACCGAAGGCCCCCTGGCGGAGATACTCGAAAGGTTTGCTTTTGTAAGCATGGCGAAAGGGGCGAGGGATATATTCGCCCGGCGTTATTTAACCAATTCGAGGAGTCGACATGGCCGCAGGAAAGTCCAAGATCATTTACACACTAACCGACGAGGCGCCATTGCTGGCTACCTGCGCCTTCCTGCCGATTGTCCGCACCTTTACCTCGCCGGCCGGCATCGAAATCGAGAAGGCCGACATTTCCGTGTCAGCGCGCGTCCTGTCCGAATTTTCCGAATTCCTTTCCGATGACCAGAAGGTTCCGAACACCCTGAGCGAGCTGGGCAAGAAGTGCCTGCTGCCGGATACCAACATCATCAAGCTGCCGAACATTTCTGCCTCGGTTGCCCAGCTCAAGGCCTGCGTCAAGGAACTGCAGGAAAAGGGCTACAAGATCCCCGATTACCCGGAAACCGCCAATACCGATGAAGAAAAGGCGCTCAAGGCCCGCTTCGGCAAGTGTCTCGGTTCCGCCGTCAATCCGGTGCTGCGCGAAGGTAACTCCGACCGCCGCGCGCCGGGCGCCGTCAAGAACTACGCCAAGAAGCGTCCGCACTCGATGGGCGAATGGAAGCAATGGTCGCAGACCCACGTCTCGCACATGGAGCACGGCGACTTCTACCACGGCGAAAAGTCGCTGACCCTCGACAAGGCGCGCGATGTGCGCATGGAACTGATTGCCAAGGGCGGCAAGACCACCGTGCTCAAGCCGAAACTGTCGCTGCTCGAAGGCGAGATCATCGACTCGATGTTCATGAGCAAGAAGGCGCTGTGCGACTTCTACGAAGCCCAGCTCGAAGACTGCCGCCAGTCCGGCATCCTCTTCTCGCTGCACGTCAAGGCAACGATGATGAAGGTCTCGCACCCCATCGTTTTCGGCCACTGCGTCAAGATCTACTACAAGGAAGCCTTCGAGAAGCACGGCAAGACCTTTGACGAGCTCGGCATCAACGTCAATAACGGCATGGTCGATCTGTACGAGAAGATCAAGACCCTGCCGGAATCCAAGCGCGACGAAATCATCCGCGACCTGCACGCCTGTCAGGAACACCGTCCGCGTCTGGCCATGGTCGATTCGGCCAAGGGCATCACCAACTTCCATTCGCCGAACGACATCATCGTCGACGCCTCCATGCCGGCCATGATCCGTCAGGGCGGCAAGATGTGGGGCGCTGACGGCAAGCAGTACGACAGCAAGTGCGTCATGCCGGAATCGACCTTTGCCCGCATTTACCAGGAGATGATCAACTTCGTCAAATGGCATGGCAACTTCGATCCGCGCACCATGGGTACTGTTCCGAACGTCGGCCTGATGGCCCAGCAGGCCGAGGAATACGGCTCGCACGACAAGACCTTCGAAATCCTTGAGGACGGCATCGCCAACATCGTCGATAACGCTACCGGTGAAGTGCTGCTCACGCAAAACGTTGAAGCCGGCGACATCTGGCGCATGTGCCAGGTCAAGGACGCGCCGATCCGCGACTGGGTCAAGCTGGCTGTCACCCGTGCCCGCCAGTCCGGCATGCCGGCCATCTTCTGGCTCGACGCCTATCGTCCGCACGAGAACGAACTGATCAAGAAGGTCCAGAAGTACCTCAAGGATCACGACACCAGCGGCCTCGACATCCAGATCATGTCGCAGGTTCGCGCCATGCGCTTCACGCTCGAACGCGTCGCCCGCGGCCTGGATACCATCTCGGTTACCGGCAACATCCTGCGCGACTACCTGACCGACCTGTTCCCGATCATGGAACTCGGCACCTCGGCCAAGATGCTGTCCATCGTTCCGCTCATGAACGGCGGCGGCATGTACGAAACCGGTGCCGGCGGTTCGGCTCCGAAGCACGTCCAGCAACTGACCCAGGAAAATCACCTGCGCTGGGATTCGCTCGGCGAATTCCTGGCCCTGGCTGTGTCGCTGGAAGAGCTGGGCATCAAGGAAGGCAACAAGCGCGCCGTCCTGCTCGCCAAGACCCTAGACGCCGCCACCGGCAAGCTGCTCGACAACAACAAGTCGCCGTCGCCGAAGACTGGCGAGCTCGACAACCGCGGTTCGCAGTTCTACCTCGCCATGTACTGGGCGCAGGAAGTGGCTGCCCAGACCGAGGACAAGGAACTGGCCGCGCAGTTCGCTCCGCTGGCCAAGGCCCTGTCTGATAACGAAGCGCAGATCGTCGCCGAAATGAAGTCGGTGCAGGGCCGGCCGGCCGACATCGGCGGCTACTATCTGGCCGATGCAGCGAAGACCAAGGCGATCATGCGTCCGAGCCCGACGCTGAACGCCGCGCTCAAGGCGGCACGCGTCTAATCGAGCGAACTTTCCCGGCGGGCGACCGCCGGAAATTGAAAAAGCGAAGGCCGACCCGGTCTTCGCTTTTTTGTTTTTTGGCCCTTTTTTCCGGTTGACCGTGGGATTCTGAAGTTCGGCCAAATGACTGACAGCGGCTGTCTTTTTGCCGCATAATCAGTCACGCTGCCCGGCGCCGGAGACATGCGGCGGGCTTTGCCGTTGAACGGAATACGTGGCTGCGGCCCGTCCGAAAACTAGCCAAGGAGAGACCATGACATCTCACATCAAGGTACCGCAAGGCGGTCAGAAAATCGTTCCGGGGCAGGCGATCCCGGACAATCCGATCATTCCTTTCATCGAGGGCGACGGCATCGGCATCGACATCACGCCGGTCATGATCAAGGTCATCGATGCCGCCGTGGCCAAGGCCTATGGCGGGGCGAAGAAAATTTACTGGATGGAGGTTTTCGCCGGCGAGAAATCGACCCGCATCTACGGCCCGGACGAGTGGTTCCCACAGGAGACCTTCGCCGCGCTCAAGGAATATTCCGTGTCGATCAAGGGACCGATGACGACGCCGGTCGGCGGCGGTATCCGCTCGCTCAACGTCGCCTTGCGCCAGGAACTCGATCTCTACCAGTGCGTTCGGCCCGTGCAGTATTTCAAGGGCGTGCCGTCGCCGCTCAAACACCCGGAACTGATCAACATGGTCATCTTCCGCGAGAACACCGAAGATATTTACGCCGGCGTCGAATGGGAGGCCAATTCCGTACAGGCGAAAAAGGTCGTCGATTTCCTGCAGAAGGAGATGGGCGTCAAGAAAATCCGTTTCCCGGAAAGTTCGGGCATCGGCATCAAGCCGATTTCCATTGAAGGCACGACCCGCCTTGTCCGCGCCGCGCTCAAGTACGCCGTCGATAACGACCGCAAGTCGGTGACCATCGTGCACAAGGGCAACATCATGAAATTCACCGAAGGCCTGTTCCGCGATACGGCCTATCAGGTGGCCAAGGAAGAGTTCGGCGCCCAGCCCATCGACGGCGGCCCGTGGTGCCATTTCACCAACCCGAACACGGGGCGCGAAATCACCGTCAAGGATTCCATCGCCGACGCCTTCCTGCAGCAGATCCTGCTTCGTCCAGCCGAATACGACGTGATCGCCACCACCAACCTCAATGGCGACTATATTTCCGATGCGCTGGCGGCGCAGGTCGGCGGCATCGGCATCGCGCCGGGCGCCAACATTTCCGACCAGTACGCCTGCTTCGAAGCGACGCACGGCACGGCGCCAAAGTACGCCGGACTGGACAAGGTGAACCCCGGTTCGCTCATTCTCTCGGCCGAAATGATGCTGCGCCATCTCGGCTGGAAGGAGGCCGCCATCCTGATCGTCAAGGCTATGGAAGCGGCCATCGGCGACAAGCAGGTGACTTACGACTTTGCCCGCCAGATGGTGGATGCCGAGGAGCTTTCCTGCTCGGCCTTCGGCGATGCGATGATCGCCCGCATGTGATGGTGCTCGATCGACTTTCTCTGGCTGGATAACAGCCAGGAGAAAGTCATCCGGCTTTAGCGACCGCGGCCGCCGCCCATCCCGCCGCCGGGGCCCATACCTCCACCGCCAGGACCCATGCCGCCGCCAGGACCCATTCCGCCACCAGGACCCATGCCAGCGCCCCGGGCCGGCGGCGTATCCGGCAAGGCAACGCCGCGCTCCTTGGCCCGCAGCTGCATTTGCTCATGGTGTTCAAGGCGAACCTGCTCACGTTCCTGAGCTGTCTTGGCGGCACGCAGCTTGGCCCGATGTTCGATGCGCTCCTGGTTGGTCATGAGCTGGCTGCCGTAAATCGGTGCATCGGCAGCCAATGTGCCGGAAGAAATCAGTCCGAATGCCAAAGCGGACAGGACAATCTTGATGCCATTCTTGTTCATGTTTCTCTCCTTACTGATCAAGGCCTAATTCGAGGCAGGCGAGGTTGTTGGGGCGTGAATCCGGTCACGCGACTGAATGCGGTCCTGCTCGCTGCTTTGGCTACGCTCCTGGTCTCTCGTTTGCGTCCGTTCCTGCTCCCGGGTTCGGTCCTGACTTTGATCACGCGTTTGCGTGCGGGTCTGGTCAACCTGGCTGCCGCGGTAGGTACTGCCGGCCGACTGACCGCCGCCGTTTCCTCCCATGCCGCCACCCATCCCGCCTCCGCCACCACCCCTTGCCTCCACCATCGTTGCGGTTAGAGAAAAAGCGGCTGCTATCAGCCATAAAACCAGTCTAGGTGCTTTCATGATTTACTCCAGATAAAGTGAGTCGAGAAAAGCCTCTCTTTCGTTATAGGACATAAAATTAGCGAATTCTGATACTGCGACAATTTGCCACAGCGGCCGCGGTTTCAAAATTGGGAGGGTGCCTGATGCGTTCCACCCATCATCCCGAGTGAGGCGTATGCTGTGGGCCAGCCAATTGGCCAGCGATGCAATCGCCGCAGTTCGGGGCGAGCGAAAGGGATGCCCTGTGAGCCCAGCAAAAATTGAAGAACTCTTCGATCTTCTCCGTGCCGCCTGCGCCCGCCAGTTTCGCTTCAACCAGCGGCGCATCACGGCCGGCATGCGCTACGTCGGCAAGGAAGGGCATGGCAAGGATCTGGTCCATGTTTTCCGTGACGCCACCACCCATTCGCAGATCGTGCTCGATAGCACCTTTGCCACCTTGCGCGAAAAACACGGCGACAAGCCGCACTGGACCGAGGCCGAAAAAGCCCGCTATCAGGCCAGCGACGCCGAGATCGATGCGGAGATTGCGGCCAGGCAAGCCGAGCTTGAATTCACCCGGAACTCAGCCCTGTACCTCGACCACAAGGCCCAGTTGCTGACGCATTACAAGGAATGGCCGGGCTACCAGCCGGGCGGGACGAGTCCGCGCGAAGCGGCCAGGCTGCTGATCGTCGCCCTCGCCGAGGCGGGCGATGCCCGGCTGGCGGCCTACGCAGAACACGTGGGGGCGACCGATCCGGAGCATCTGGCGCACCTGCTGCTGTCGCCTTGCCACCTTGAAATCGAGGCGAGCAAGGCCGCCGCAAGCACCTAATCCATCTCCGCGGCAAGCGGCAGCTCCGCGCAGGGGAAGTACAATTCCGGGATGACTGAAAACGCAACGAACGAACCCGTCGACACCGCAGAGGCCGACGTCATCAACGAGCCACGACTGTGGCGCAACAACGGGTGGACGGCCCGCGTCATCAAGAACGAAGACGATGAGGGCTGGGCCGTCGAAATGATCAAGGACGGCGAGGCCGAGCCGGCGCTGGTCGGGCCGTGGACCATGGGGCGCGACAAGAAAAGCCCGAAGCCGCTCGACGTTTCGGCTTTCCAGACCCTGATCAAGACCGCCTCGGAAGTGCTGCGCCGGCACGAACATCAGTTGCACGCCCAACTGCACAAGAAGCTCACGGTCGACGGCGAAAACGGGCCGATTTTGATCTGCCTAGACATCGTTGCCGACGAGGACGATCCCTACGCCACGCTGTCGGCTGAAGATGCCGATGGCGAACCGCTGGCCAGCGTGCGCGTCGGGCCGAACTTCAAGCTCAGCCAGGCCAGCGCCCGGGCCTGGATAGCCGACGAATTCCGCCAGCCGGAGTAACGATGAGCATAGCAACCATCACCAGAAAGCAGGCCGTCCAGGGCTACACCGGCTATTCGTGCATCGGCCTCTACAACCCGAAAGGCCCGGAAAACGTCGGCTCGATCATGCGCGCCGCCGGCTGCTATGGCGTCAACACGGTGTTCTACACCGGCAAACGCTACGAGCGCGCCGTCGAATTCCGCACCGATACCAAGCAGGTCCATCTGCAACTGCCGCTGATCGGCGTCGACGACCTTCAGCAGGTCATTCCCTTCGGCTGCGTGCCGGTCGCCATCGAAGTGCACCCCGACGCCAAACCGCTGACCGAATACCAGCACCCCGAGCGCGCCTTCTACATTTTCGGCCCGGAAGACGGCAGCCTGAAAAAGAACGTGACGTCGTGGTGCAAGGACATCGTCTACATCCCGACCCACGGCTGCATGAACCTGGCGGCGACGGTCAATGTCGTGCTTTACGACCGGATGTTGAAGGCCGGCGGGTTTCGGGGGTAGATGGCGGTGGCCATCAGGCTGCCTTAAGCTTCATCGACAATAATCAGAAAGTGAATCGAGACAATGACGAGGGGGGGTCGCATGAATGCCTTCAACAAGCGCACGGCCTGGCGCATCGCTGCCGTCAGCCTGCTGCTCGCCTTTCTGGCGAGTCCGCTGGCCTGGTTTGTCGCCCGGGAAAACGCCGAGGAAAGCACGGTTTCGCTGGCCATTGAAGAGTCGCAGCGGTTGCTCGGTCATTTTGGCGCCATCGCCCTGAGCGGGGCCGATGCCGCTGCGCATGCCGACGATGCGGCCAAAACGCTGACTGGCGGCTTGTTCGATATTGCCGAAATCTACGACGGCCAGGGCCGGAAATTGGCTGAAGAAATGACGGCCGACGGCTCGCACCTCGAAGGCATCCTGATTCACCACGCCCAGCCCGCGTATACGACGACCAGCTACGAGAGCCTCCGGTTGCCCGACAAGCGCTGGGTTCTGCGGGTTTTCGTTCCCTTGCGCATCGGCGGCACGCCGCAGTCCGAGATCACCGGCTATTTCGAGGGCGTCCGCGTAGTGCCCGAGTGGCAGCGCCAGCAGATGCTCGACAGCGCGCTGTCCGCCGCCCTGATGGCCGGCCTTGCCTCGCTGTTGTGTGGCGCGGCGATCTATCCCGTGGTCGTGCATCTTTCGGCCGACAACGAGCGCAAGGCCCGCGAGGTGCTGGATTCGCACATTTCGATGATGGAGGCGCTGGGCCGGGCCATCGCCAAGCGCGATTCCGATACCGGCGTCCATAACTACCGGGTCGCCTGGATCGCCGCGCGGATCGCCGAAAAGCTGGGTTTTCGCGGCCCGTCGATGCAGTCGCTGATCATCGGCAGCTTTCTCCACGATGTCGGCAAGATCGGCATT
Organism: Gammaproteobacteria bacterium; assembly: GCA_018828385.1. Taxonomy (GTDB): domain Bacteria; phylum Pseudomonadota; class Gammaproteobacteria; order Burkholderiales; family Rhodocyclaceae; genus Azonexus. The sequence goes on from JAHJVE010000009.1 coordinate 109,172, forward strand.
CCCGACGCCATTCTCCTCAAGCCGGGGAAACTCGATGACGACGAATTCGCCATCATGAAAACCCACGTCAGCCTGGGCGAAGAAATCGTCACCGGCATCGGCTGGCTGGAAGGCGCCAACGATGTCGTTTCCGGACATCACGAAAAATGGAATGGCACCGGTTATCCGCGCCGCCTCAAGGCCGACGAAATTCCGCTCGCCGCCCGCATCTTTGCTGTGGCCGACGTCTTCGACGCGCTCTGCTCGAAACGCCCGTACAAGGAACCGATGGGCTTCGACGCGGCGATGGCGATTCTGGAAAAGGACACCGGCAGCCATTTCGATCCCGGTGTGATGGCCGTGTTTCGCCCCGTGGCGCGGGACATCTTCGACCAACTGGCCGGCTGCAGCGAGGAATTCGCCAGCCAGCTGCTCGAAGACCAGGTTCGCCATCATTTCGGGATGTGAGCCGGCGGCGACATTTCATTTTTGGCCGTTTTTCCCGGTTGACCGTAGCAAACGATTATCCGCCGCCGTCAGGCCAGTCCGCCGGCTCAAGGGGGCGGCGCAGATTGCGTGAATGACCGGGCGATCTGGTGAGAAAATCCACTCTTTGTCCAATTCGCTTCCATTCATGCCAGTTACCTTGTTTCCCCACGGGATCGCCCACTATGCCCTCGGCGGCACCCTGATGGGCCTGGGCGTTGCCCTGCTCTATGTGACGACCGGGCGTCCCGGCGGAGTCAGTACCTTTTTCAGCAGTTCCTGGTCATGGCTGCTGCGCAGCCCATTCTTTCGCCAGGGGGCGTTTCTTGAAAGCCGCCACTGGCGACTGGTCTACGCCCTCGGCCTGGTGCTCGGCGGCGGGCTTTTCCTCCTTGCCGGTCAGACCGTCGAGGCCAGCCATATTCCGGCCTGGAAGCTGGCGCTCGGTGGCGTCCTGATCGGCTTCGGCGCCCGCCTGGGCGGCGGTTGCACCTCCGGTCACGGGATTTGCGGCATGGCCTCGCTGTCTGCAGCCTCGTTCGTGATGGTCATCACGTTTCTCGGCACGGGCATCGTCACCGCCTCAGTTTTGAAGTGGCTGGGGGTGTGAGCATGTTGCAAACCGAATCCCCCCTCGGCGCCGTGGCGACCCTGGCCAGCGGACTGCTCTTCGGCTTCGGCCTGGCCTGGTCGACGATGATCCGTCCCGAATCCGTGCTCGACTTTTTGACCTTCGACGACCTCGGCCTGCTCTTCGTTCTGGGCAGCGCCGTCGGCATTAATCTGCTGGCTTACCAGCTGGTGCCGCGTCTGTTTGGCCGGACCCTGCTCGGCACCGCCTTTCAGGAGCGGCCGTTCGAGCTGGATCGGCAGGCCTTGCTGGGCGGGGTCCTGTTCGGTGTCGGCTGGGGACTGTGCGGAGTCTGTCCCGGCCCGGCGCTGGCCGGCCTGGGGGCGGGCAATGCCGACCTGCTGATCGCCCTCGCCGGCATTTTTGCCGGCGCCCTGTTGCACGGCCTGTGGGCCGGGCGCCAGGTGCCGGTGACCGCCTGATTGTGGCTGACCGGACCTAAAATCAGGCACCCATGCTGATGCTGAATGGACTTGTGACCCCTCAACCCATCGCCGTTTTCGATTCCGGCCTCGGCGGCCTGACGGTCTTGCGCGCCCTGCGCGAACGGCTGCCGCACGAAGACTTTTTCTATTTCGCCGATACCCGCTTCCTGCCCTACGGCGACCGGCCGGAAGCGTTCCTGCGCGAGCGCGGCGTGCTGATTGCCGAGGCGCTGGTCAAGCTGGGAGCGAAGGCGCTGGTCATCGCCTGCAACACGGCGACGGCGGCGGCTGCCGAGGCGATTCGGGCGGCGATCACGGTGCCGGTGGTGGCGCTAGAGCCGGGCGTCAAGCCGGCGGTCGGGCTGACCAGAACGGGCGTCATCGGCGTCCTGGCAACGACGCGGACCTTGGCCAGCGAGCGCTTTCAGCGGCTGGTCGGCAACCATGCCAACGGCCATCGGGTCATCGCCCAGCCCTGTCCCGGCCTGGCCGAAGCCATCGAGGCCGAGGGGCCGGACAGCGCCGCCGTGGCGGCCTTGCTCGATACCTTCGTGGCGCCGCTGGTTGCGGCGGAGGCCGATGTCGTGGTGCTCGGCTGCACGCATTACCCGTGCGTGTCGGCAGCAATTGCCCGGCGCATGCCGGCCGGCACGGTGCTGCTCGATACCGGCGAGCCGGTGGCGCGGCAGCTTGAACGGCTGTTGGCGGCGGGTAATCTGCTCGGTGGCGGCGAGGGCCGGCTGACGGTGGCGACGAGTGGCGCGCCGGCTTCGGTGATTGCTACGGTCGACCGGATTTTTGGCCAAAAATTGAAAATCGAACACTGGGAGCCGCAATGAGCGAGGGGCAAAACGACGTCGCGCAAAAACCGCTGGCCGGCCTCAAGGTGGTCGAACTCGGCACGTTGATCGCCGGGCCGTTCTGCACGCGGATCATGGGCGAGTTCGGCGCCGAGGTCATCAAGGTCGAAGCGCCCGACGGCGGCGACCCGCTGCGCAAGTGGCGCAAGCTCTACGAGGGCATGTCGCTGTGGTGGTACGTCCAGGCCCGCAACAAGAAATCGGTGACGGCCAACCTCAAGCACCCGGAAGGCCGCGAATTCGTCCGCAAGCTCATCGCCGACGCCGACATCCTGGTCGAGAACTTCCGCCCCGGCGTGCTCGAAAAGCTCGGCCTGGGCTGGGAAACGCTGAAAGCCGACAACCCGGGGCTGGTCATGGTCCGCCTCTCCGGCTTCGGCCAGAGCGGGCCGTACAAGGACCAGCCGGGCTTCGGCGCGGTCGGCGAATCGATGGGTGGCCTGCGCTACATCACCGGCTTTCCCGACCGGCCACCGGTGCGTACCGGGATTTCCATCGGCGATTCGATTGCCGCGCTGTGGGGCGCCATCGGCGCGCTGATGGCGCTGCGCCACAAGGAGGTCAATGGCGGTGCCGGGCAGGTCGTCGATGTTGCCCTCTACGAGGCGGTCTTCGCGATGATGGAATCGCTGGTCCCGGAGTTCGACGTCTTCGGCTTCGTCCGCGAACGCACCGGCAACATCATGCCCGGCATCACGCCGTCCAACACGCACACGACCCGGGACGGCAAGCACGTGACCATCGGCGCCAACGGCGACGCGATCTTCAAGCGCTTCATGCACGCCATCGGCCGCGCCGACCTGGCCGACGACCCGACGCTGGCCGACAACGCCGGCCGCGACGCCCGGCGCGACGAAATCTACGGCCTGATCGACCGCTGGGTCGCCGAGCACGACGAGGCCGACGTGCTGGCCATCCTGGCCGCCGCCGAAGTCCCGTCGTCGCGCGTCTATTCCGCCGTCGACATGTTTGCCGACCCGCAATTCATCGCCCGCCAGATGTTTGAGTCGGCGAAGCTGCCGGACGGCAAGGAATTCCGCCTGCCGGGCATCGTCCCCAAATTGTCCGAAACGCCAGGCGGCACCGAGTGGATCGGCCCGGCCCTCGGCGAGCACACCGACGCCGTGCTGGCCGAACTAGGCTACGCCGCGGAGCGCATCGCAGCGCTGCGGGCTGACGGGGCGATTTGAGCGGTTTGGGCGCTGTGGAGCGGATCTCCACGGTCAACCCGAAAAACAGGCCAAAATTGCCTCATTCCCGGCGGGCTTGTTGTAGCCGAGCTGGACGCCGGCTTAGCTTTACTCGGCGAGTGCTGTCGCAACTTTCATCGCGTTAGCTTCGTTGTAGGCAATATCCTCGGCCGAGAATGGGCTATCGCGCTTTGCGAAGCTCGTGAAATTCAAGGTGCCCCACACCTCGTCACGAACGAGAATCGGCGAGCTGATATAGAACTCGCAGGGGATGGCATCGTACAAGGGGTGCAGGCGCATTCCCTGCACGCCGTTGATCTCGGTGATCGCAACGGTGCGCCCACATTCAACCACTTCCCTGCAATAAACGGCAGTTAGCGGGTAACGGTCGCCGGCTTCGGGAATGCCTGTGGCGGACGATGCGGCAAAAATTCCGTAGGTTCCATTGTGGATTTGGCTGACGATTCCGAGCATGGCGCCAAATCGGTGCCGCCCTTCGATCAGGATGCCAAGCGCCAATTGTCTAATTTCTGTTTTTTTCATGCGAGCAGGACCGCCGGTGGGAAATTGCGTATCGATTATGACGAAGGTCATAGTTGTTTGGCAAACGCTTATATCGACCGCCTGAGTTTGCGTGATGACAGAAGGGCTTTCGCCAGTCGATCAAAGACAACCGGAAGCGCACCGGCCACAATCCTGCGGTCAACCGGAAAATTCGGCCAAAAACGGAATCTTGCGGGGCCTGCTTCGCCCCGCGATCAAAGATCGTCCCCCCCGCGCCCGAGTTGCGCCATTGATGCCTTGACCGTGTTCTCGCTCAGTTCCGGCGCGCACAATTCGATGAAGCGGTAGGCAAAGCCGCGCAGATAGTGGCCGCGGCGTATGGCGATATGCGTCGTGTTCTCCGGAAAGAGGTGCTGGCAGTCGATCAGCACCAGCCCGTCGTCGCGTTTGGGGTGGAAGGCCATCGAGGCGATGATGCCGATGCCCAGCCCCAGTTCGACGTAAGTCTTGATGACATCGGCGTCCAGCGCCGACATGATGACATCCGGGGCGACGCCGGCTTCGGCAAAGGCCCGATCGATTCTTGCCCGTCCGGTAAAACCCTCGTGGTAAGTGATGACCGGATACTCGGCGATGGCCTCCAGGCTCGGCTGGCCAATGGCCAGCAAGGGATGTCCGGTCGGGACCACGAGGGCGTGGTGCCAGCGGTAATAGGGAAAGGTCGCCAACGCTTCGTGTTCCTCGGTCAGGGCCTCGGTGGCAATGCCGATGTCGGCCTCGCCTTCGCGCAGCAGATTGACGATTTCCTGCGGGCTGCCCTGATGCAGCTTCAAATGCACGCGTGGAAAGATTTTCTTGAACTCGGCGACCACTCCGGGCAGCGCGTAGCGCGCTTGCGTGTGCGTTGCGGCGATGGTCAGTTGGCCGACGTCGCGCTGACTATACTGCTCGGCCAGTGTCTTGATGTTGCGCGCATCGTGCAGCATGCGTTCGACCAGGACCATCAGGTCCTTGCCCGGATCGGTCAGGCCAAGCAGGCGCTTGCCTTTGCGCACGAACAGCTCGACGCCGAGTTCGTCCTCGAGATCCTTGATGTGCTTGGAGACGCCGGATTGCGAGGTGAATAGCGCGTTGCCGACCTCGGTCAGGTTGAAGTTGCGGCGCACCGTCTCGCGGAGGATGCGCAGTTGCTGGAAATTCATGCCGACGCTCCTTCGCGTTCAAATACCTTCAGGCGGGAGGGGACGAGACGTACCGCCTGTCCTTCCTGCAAGCCGAGTTCAAGGACGCGCTGGCGGGTGATTTCGACCTCGAAATGCTGCCCCGTCGCCCCGTTGCTGCCGTCGAGTTCGACCCGGGCGGTGACGCCGAAGGCCAGTACGCGGTTGATGCGGGCGGCAATGCCGGCGGTCGACGCGGGATCGGTGTCGATATCCAGTTCGTGCGGCCGGGCAAAGGCGACGACCTCGGCGCCAGGCGCCAAGTCATGCGGCTCATGCGGCAAGGTGTCGTCGCCGACCCGCACCGAGTCGCCGTCGACGCGGCCGTGGAACAGGTTGACCGAGCCGAGGAAGCCGTAGACGAACGGGGTTGCCGGATGGCGGTAGACCTCCTCCGGCGTGCCGACCTGCTCGACCTTGCCGTGGTCCATCAGCACCACGCGGTCGGCGACTTCGAGCGCCTCTTCCTGGTCGTGGGTGACGAAAATCGAGGTGATGTGCAACTCGTCGTGCAGCTTGCGCAGCCAGCGGCGCAGTTCCTTGCGCACCTTGGCGTCGAGCGCGCCGAACGGCTCGTCGAGGAGCAGCACGCGCGGCTCGACGGCCAGCGCCCGGGCCAGCGCGATACGCTGGCGCTGGCCGCCGGACAGTTGCGCCGGAAAGCGGTCGGCCAGCCAATCGAGCTGGACGAGGTTGAGCAACTCATGCACCTTGTCGCGGATTTTGGCCTCGGACGGCCGCCCGCCGCGCGGTTTCATGCGCATGCCGAAAGCGACGTTGTCGAACACCGTCATGTGCTTGAACAGCGCGTAATGCTGGAAGACGAAGCCGACCTGGCGCTCGCGGACGTGGGTGCCGGAGGCGTCCTCACCGTCGAGCAGGACCTGGCCGGCGTCGGCCTGCTCGAGCCCGGCGATGATGCGCAGCAGCGTCGTCTTGCCGCAGCCCGAGGGGCCGAGCAGGGCGACCAGTTCGCCGGTCGGGAAATCGAGGCTGATGTCGTTCAGTGCCGTGAAGCTGCCGAACTCCTTGTGAATGTTCCTGACTTGAATGCTCATGATGCGGATTCCTGGGTTTCCCGGTAGGTGCGGGCCGCCTGATGCTCGACCCAGTTCTTGATGACTAGCGTGACCAGGGCCAGCAGCGCCAGCAGCGAGGCCACGGCGAAGGCCGCCGAGAACATGTATTCGTTGTAGAGAATTTCGACGTGCAGCGGCAGCGTGTTGGTCTGCCCGCGGATATGGCCGGAGACGACGCTGACTGCACCGAACTCGCCCATCGCCCGGGCGTTGGTCAGGATCACGCCGTACATCAGGCCCCACTTGATGTTGGGCAGCGTGACGTGCCAGAACACCTGCCAGCCCTTGGCGCCAAGCACCACCGCCGCTTCTTCCTCCTCCCGGCCTTGCGCCTGCATGAGCGGAATCAGCTCGCGGGCAACGAAGGGGAAGGTGACGAAGACGGTGGCCAGCACGATGCCGGGTACGGCGAAGATGATCCGGATGTCGTGCTCCGACAGCCAGGAACCGAACCAGCCCTGGGCGCCGAAAATCAGCACGAAGACGAGACCGGCGATGACCGGCGAGACCGAGAACGGCAGGTCGATCAGCGTGATCAGGATCTGCTTGCCGCGGAACTCGAACTTGGCGATAGCCCAGGCCGCTGCGACCCCGAAAACGAGGTTGAGCGGCACCGAAATCGCCGCCGCCAGCAGGGTCAGCCGGATCGCCGACAGGGCATCGGGATCAATCAGCGCCGTGGCATAGGTTTCCCAGCCCTTGCGTAGCGCCTCGACAAAAACCGCGATCAGCGGCAGCAGCAGGAAGATCGCGAAGAAACTGAGGGCCAGTGCCAAGATCGTCCATTTGACCAGCGGCGTTTCACTGGTCGCCGCCTTGCTCTCGAAACGGGATGCGTGGTCCGCTCCGAGGTGCATCGTTGTCGCGCCGGCCATTAGCGGTCCCTCCCGGTGCGTTTGGCGGCCCACGCCTGCAGACCATTGATGATGAGCAGCAGCGTGAAGGAAAACAGCAACATCACCGAGGCAATCGCCGTCGCCCCGCGATAGTCGTATTGCTCCAGTTTGGTGATGATCATCAGCGGTGTGATTTCCGAGACGTAGGGCAGATTGCCGGCGCTGAAGATGACCGAGCCGTATTCGCCGACAGCGCGGGCGAAAGCCAGCGCGAAGCCGGTCAGCAGCGCCGGCAACAGGATGGGCAGGATGACGTGGCGGAAGGTCTGCCAGCGTTGCGCGCCGAGGCTGGCGGCGGCTTCCTCGAGTTCGGTATCGAGGTCTTCAAGGATCGGTTGGACGGTGCGCACGACAAAGGGCAGACCGATGAAGACCAGCGCGACGAGCACGCCGAGCGGCGTGAACGCGACCTTGATGCCGAGCGGTTCGAGGTATTGGCCGAGCCAGCCGTTCTTGGCATACAGCGCGGTCAGCGCGATGCCGGCGACGGCAGTCGGCAGCGCGAACGGCAGATCGACCAGGGCATCGACGATCTTCTTGCCGGGGAAACTGTAGCGGACCAGCGCCCAGGCCAGCAGCAGCCCGAACACGGCGTTGATCGCCGCCGCCAGCAGCGAGGCACCGAACGACAGCTGGTAGGTGGCGACCACCTGCGGCGCGGTGACCACGTCGATGAACTCGCCCCAGCTCAGCTCGGCGGTCTTCAGAAAGACCGCCGTGAGCGGGATCAGGATCAGCAACGACAGGTAACCGAGGGTGTAGCCCAGGGTGAGGTTGAAGCCCGGCAGGACGCGGAATGATTGCGTCGTCGCCATCAACTTCTCCTGACGACGCCGACATCGCGCGGGGTACCGATTGTCGTTACGCTGCGCCAGTCACGCGTGTCGAACCTGAACATGAAAAACTCCGGATTGAGTGAATGGCCCAGTGTAGGCAGGAAGGCTTAGCACCCAAACTAATAAAAAATGATTTTGATATTCCTGAATTGGCTAAACGCTGATGGCTAGCTCGCCGACCAGGAAACTGCCCTGCGCTGACTGCAGCGCGCGCAGCATGGCCAGACCTTTCGGCCAGGGGCCGAAACCCGAATCGACATTGATGTGCCCGGCGGCACCCTGGCTGTGCAGTCGGCTTCCCCAGCGATCCGCCCAGTAGGCGGCACTGGCGAAATTCAGCCAGGGATCGTTGGTGCTGGCGACCAGCAGGCTGGGGCAGCGCAGACGGATGTCGTAGAGCCAGCTGGCGATGCTGCCTTCGTCGCCCGAGCGGAAGCCCTGCGCGGAGAACCGCTCGGGGTCGGCCGGGGCGACGAGAAGTGCGCCGCCAATCCGCTCCGGACGAAGCGCTGCCGCCATCACCGCGGCGAGGCAGCCGAAGCTGTGGGCAACCAGCCAGACCGGGCCGTCCGCGCGCTTGATGGCAGCCTCTACGCGGTCGGTCCACCGGCCCAGGGCCGGCCGTTGCCAGTCGATACCGGCTACCCGCCGGGTCGCCGGCAGCTGACGTTCCATCCAGCTTTGCCAGTGGGCCGGACCGCTCCCGAGGTAGCCCGGCACGATCAGGACCGTCTGTTTCATGGCTTACCGGCGGTACAACTGATCGAAAATGCCGCCGTCGGCGAAATGCTTTTTCTGCACGGCCTGCCAGCCGCCAAGGTCGTCGATTTTGATCAGGTCCAGCTTGGAAAAGCGGGCGACATCGGCCGGGTCGGCGAGTTCGGGCTTGATCGGGCGGTAATAGTGTCGGGCAACCAGTTTCTGGCCGACCGGCGAATACAGGTATTTGACGTAGGCCTCGGCGACCTTTTCGGTGCCGTGCTTGCGGCTGTTGCCGTCGACGACGGCGACCGGCGGTTCGGCCAGGATGGAAACCGAGGGCACGACGATTTCAAATTTGTCTGGCCCCAGTTCATTGATCGACAGGAAAGCTTCGTTTTCCCAGGCCAGCAGAACGTCGCCGATCCCGCGCTGGACGAAGGTGTTGGTCGCGCCGCGAGCGCCGGAATCGAGCACCGGGACGTGCGAGTAGAGCGTCTTCACGAATTCGCGAGCCTTCTCCTGGCTGCCGTATTTGTTCTCGGCAAAGCCCCAGGCGGCCAGGTAGTTCCAGCGGGCGCCGCCGGACGTCTTCGGATTCGGCGTGACGACTTCGACGCCGGGTTTGACCAGATCGGCCCAGTCCTTGATGCCCTTGGGGTTCCCTTTCTTGACCAGGAAGACAATGGTCGAGGTGTAGGGCGAACTGTTGTGCGGCAGTCGCTTCTGCCAGTCCTTGGGCAGCTTGCCGGTCTTTTCGCCAATGGCGTCGATGTCGTAAGCCAGGGCCAGGGTGACGACATCGGCTTCCAGCCCGTCGATCACCGCCCGCGCCTGCTTGCCGGCTCCGCCGTGCGATTGCCTGACGGTCACATTGTCTCCGGTCTTTTCCTTCCAGTAGCGTGAAAATTCGGGATTGAACGCCTGATACAACTCCCGCGTCGGGTCATATGAAACGTTGAGAAGATCAATGTCGGCGGAGTGCGCCGTAACGGCCAGCGTCGATAAAACGGTGGCGACGAACAGGGGGCGAAGTGCTTCGAAATGCATGATTTATTCCTCTCGGTATTGCGGTGGAGGAAATGTAGCGGGCCGCGCGGAAGCGACGAAGCGAGAAAAAATGCTGAGCTTATGAAGCGAAAAAGGCTGACCTGCCCGCCGATCAACGCAAGCGGAAGCGCACCGGCAGGACGACCTGGCGCGGTGCGTCGGCCGGTAGCGATTGCAGCGAACGCACGGCGCGCAGGGCGGCGGCGTCGAGCAGGGGGTGGCCGCTGCCTTGTTCGACGCGGGCGGCGCTGACTTTGCCGGTTTCGTCGATGATGATGAGGACGAGGACTTCGCCTTCTTCCCCGCGGGCGATGGCTTCGGCCGGGTAGAACTGATCGGCGGCATCGAGTTTCTTGAGGTGCTCGCGGACGGCCTGGGTCCAGGTTTTGGCGGCCGGGGCGGCGGCTTTTCCGGCTGGCTTTGGCGGCGCCGGCCGGGCTGGCGGCGGGGGCGGCTCGGTGCTTGGCTCGGGCTGTTCGGGCAGGCTCAGCGGCGGCATGGCGGGTGGCGCCGGTGGCGGGCGCAGTTCGGCGGTGAGCGGTGCTACGGTCGACCGGAAATTTTGGCCAAAATCGAAATTGCTCAGCAGCGGCAGGAAGTGGAGCAGCAAGGACAGCGCGAGCGCGGCAAAAAGCCGGTAATCGACGCGGGGCATGAGAAAATGGGCGCTGGCTTGAGGCAAGGGAAACTCAATGAGACTAACTGTAAAACGACGGCTTGCCATGATAAGCGTGATGGGGTTTTTGCTGGCGCCTGCGACGCCGGTTTTTTCGGCGCTGCCCGACCCCGTTGCGTTCAGCGTGAGCATGGAACTGGGCGATGTCGGCCAGGCCGAAAGCTGGCTCGATGCCGGCATGTCGCCCGATTTCATGGGCAGCCGGGTCGGCAGCGGCCTGATGATCGGCGCCTGGGAGGGCAAGCTCGACCTCATGCGCCTGTTCCTGTCGCGCGGGGCGGACATCAACAAGCTCAACGCCAATGGCGAGTCGGCCATTGCGCTGGCGGCGTGGCGCGGCAATCTGGAGGTCGTCAAGTGGCTGCTCGAACGCGGGGCGCGCATAAATGCGCCAGCCCGGCAGTGGTCGGCGCTGCATTACGCGGTATTCGCCGGGCACAGCGAGGTGGCCGGGTTCCTGATCGAGCAGGGGGCGGACATCGACGCCCAGAGCAGCAACGGCTCGAGCGTGCTGATGATGGCGGTGTATGAGGGACACCAGGATCTGGCCCGGCAACTCATCGAGAAAGGCGCCGACCGGACGCCGAAAAACGACTGGGGCGATGGCGCGCTGGAGTGGGCTATGCGTCAGGATCGGCTGGAACTGGCGCGCATGGTGAGCAATCCCGAGGAGTTCAACATCGCAGTCAGCCAGCCCAAGGAAAAATGGGGGCAGCAGGTCCGTTCGATGCGCAGCTCGAAGGCGCTGGAAGAACTGCTCGGCATGCGCGAAAGGCTCGTCGAACGGGATATGTCGACAACCGTCATCGACAAGCGCATCGCAACTGAACGCATGCGCATCGTGCGCGCCGAAATGGACAGGGCGCAGCCGGCCCGGGCGGCGGCGATGGAAATCACGGCGAGCCGGAAGAAGCCGCGGCAGCAGTCGGCCCGGATCGTCGTCACCAACAAGCCCCAGCCTTCACCCTTCAAGGCGCCGCCGGCCAGCTATTTCGGCAAGCCCAAAATGCCGATCAAGGCACCGGTCAAGAACTACTGATAGCGCGAGATTCGGCGCTTTCAATTGCAAATCGCGAGCGGCTCATGCAGACTTGGCTGATCATTGAGGAAAGGAACGGGCATGCTTTACGTGGCGAGAGATAGCGCTGGCAAAATTTGCGAAATGCATCCCATGCCCCTCGGCGAGGCTAGCGAAGCGCTGCCGGCCGATCATCCCGAAGTCCTGCAGTTCATTCACGAACGCTGGCGGCAGAATGAGCTGGACGAACTGGACCGCGATTTCGTGCGGGTCATCGAGGACACCATCGAACTGCTGATCGCCAAGGATCTGATCATGTTCACCGAGCTGCCGGCCAAGGTTCAGGAAAAGCTCCTGCGCCGCAAGGAAATCCGCCAGCTCAAGCACTACGAAGGCCGCTTCGGCGCCGGCGGCGACGACATCATTCCGCTCTAGTTGACGGTCACCACGGCCTTGACCAGTTCGGCCAGGGTGCGTACGCCCATTTTCTCCATGACCCTTGCCCGGTGGGCTTCGACGGTCTTCATGCTGATGTTGAGTTCGTCGGCGATCTGCTTGTTGAGCTTGCCGGCGACGACCAGTTTCATGACTTCGCTTTCACGCTGGGTCAGCTGATCAAGGCGGTGGCTGATCGCCCCGTTGCGCTGACGGCGGGCCGATAGCTGGGCGTCCAGTTCCAGGGCGCGCACGATGCGCGAGAGCAGATCCTCGTTATGGAAGGGTTTTTCGATGAAATCGCAGGCGCCGCGCTGCAGGGCCGAGACGGCCATGGGCACGTCGCCGTGACCGGTGACGAAGATGACCGGCAATTCGGAGCCGAGGGCGTCGAGCTTTTCATGCAGTTCGAGGCCGCTCATTTCCGGCATCCGCACATCGAGCACCAGGCAGCCGCGCATCTCGTCGTGGCGGGCCTTGAGGAAGCTTTCTGCCGAGTCGAAGCAGGCCACGACATAGCCTTCGCCTTCGAGCAGCCAGGTCATCGAGTCGCGCATGGCTTCGTCGTCGTCGACGACGTAAATCGTTTGCGTCAGGTCAGTCATTGCTCATCTCGCCTTTCTCGTCGCCAATTTCTTCGATCGGCACGGTGAAGTGGAACACGGTACCACCCTCGCGCCGCGGTGCCACCCATAGCCGCCCCTGGTGGAACTCGATGATCGAGCGGCAGATGGCCAGGCCGATGCCCATGCCCTCCGGCTTGGTAGTGTAGAAGGGGGCAAAAATCTTTTCGATGTCTTCCTCGGCCAGACCATGCCCCTGGTCGGTCACGGTGATTTCCACCATGCGTTCGTCAATCTGCTGGGCCTGCAGGGTCAGCAGGCGGCGTTCGACGGGCACGTCGCCCATCGCCTCGATGCCGTTCTTCAGGAGATTGAGCAGCACCTGCTCGATCATGATGCGGTCGACGACGATTTTCGGCAAATTTTCGGGCAGATGGACAATGATCTGCGTGCCGGTGCGCTGGGCGTCGATGTCGGCGAAGGCGCGCGTTTCATCGACCAGTTCCTCGAGGGCGATGGGTTGCCGGTTGGGGTCGCCCTTCTTCACCATGTCGCGCATGCGGCGGATGATCTTGCCGGCCCGCTCGGCCTGGCTTGAGGCCTTCTGCATGGCGGCGAGCAGGTCGTCGAGCTTGTAGTTGCCGGCCTGCATGCGCTTGACGCAGCCGGCGCAGTAATTGGCGATGGCCGACAGCGGCTGGTTGAGTTCGTGGGCCAGCGAAGAGGCCATTTCGCCCATGGTGATCAGGCGCGAAGTCTGTTCGAGACGTTTTTGCTGCTGCAGATTGACTTCTTCGATGTGCTTCTTGTCGGTGATGTCGGCGGCGATCTGGACGCGCACGGTGCGGCCGTCGACCCAGCGGATAGCGCGTTCGTGCAGGTGATACCAGTGGCCGGAAAGCGTGTGCTGGAGTTCGCCGTCGAACAGTTCGCAGGGCAGGTCTTCGCCTTTCAGCGTGGCCGGATCGTGGTGCAGCCATTCGTTGGCCGGTCGGCAGGCGGCCGTGACCTGGGCCGAGTTATAGCCGACCGTATCGAAGCCGAAAATGCTCTGGAAGGCGCGGTTGGCGAAGAGGATTTCGCCGGTCTGCACATCGGCGACATGGACGGCCGAGTCGAGACCGTCGATGACGGTAACGAATCGTTCGTGGGCGCGTTCGAGTTCGACGCGGACCCGCTTCGGCTCGGTGATGTCGTTCATCGAGGCCATCCAGCCAATCTGCTGACCATCGGTGCCGACCAGCGGCGAAAAGTAGAGACGGACGTCGAAGCGCTCGCCATTCTTACGCATGATGCGCATCTCGAAGCCGCCGGCCGGTGCTTTGCCAGCCAGCGCGGTATCGATGTTTTGCGCGAGTTTGTCGAATTCCTCGTCCGGCCAGTAGGGGTAGGGCGGCTTGATGCCGACCAGTTCGCTTTCCTCGAAGCCGGTCATCCGGCAGAAGGCGGCGTTGACGAAGGTGATGCGGCCGTCGAGGTCGATGGCGCGCAGCCCGGTGATCAGCGATTGCGACATGGCCTGGCGAAAAGCGTAGGCCGCCCGCAGTTCTTCCTCGGTATCAGCGCGATGCTGGGCATGGCGGCGCAACTGGATCAGGGTGACGGAGGCGATCAGGGTCAGGACGATGATCAACGCTGCCGGGACGAAGGGCAGCCAGGCGCCGCCGACGCGGTAGGCGACGATGTTGAGGTCAAGGCGATTGTTGGGCAGGTCGATGCTGATCTGGCCGGAGACCTTGCGGTCGGTCGGCTTGATCGAGGAGTTGCTCAACACCTCGCGATTTTTGGCATCGACGAGGGTCAGGCTGTAGCGCGTCGTGAACGCCGTCGGCAGGGTGGAGCGGAGCAGCGTTTCCAGCGATTCGAGGGCAATGAAAGCGCCGATGTCGGCGCTGCTGCGCTGGACCGGGTAAATGATGTCGTGGGCCGGGCGCTGCGTGGCATCGCGATAATCCGGTGAAACCACCGTGCTGCGCACGCGCAGGGCCTGCTGCAGGGCGGCCAGCCGTTCGCCGCCAAGCTGTTCGCCGACGAAGACGGCGGTCGATTCGTTAGGGGCCACCCATTCGACCTTGCCGTCGATATCGACCCAGATGATGGCCTGGATTTCCGGCGTATCGTTGGCGTAACGGGCTGCCTTGACCTGGAAAGCCTCGTAGGTCAGTTGCTTGAATTCCTGCTCACGGCCCAGCTCGGCGAGAAAGTCCTGGTGCGCGTTCAGGCGGTTTTCGATGGTCCGTTCAGCCCAGTGCATGTCGCCTTCGAGCGCCGAACGTGCGGTGTCCAGTTCGCGCCACTGGAGCAGCCCGGTGATGACCAGCATGGCCAGGGCGAAAATACCGATGGCGACGTAGGGGGCGAGCCAGAGGCGGGTATGTTTCGGCTGAGGAGAAGGGGGGCGCATGAGCATGGCCAAATTCTTCGCCCCCGGTGTCACATCGGCCATAGGTACTTACCCTATGTTCATGAGATAAGCAGCGATCCAGGGCACGAGCAGGGCCGTCAGCGCCCCGTTCATGCCCATGGCCAGCGCGGCAAAGGCGCCACTCTGCTCATTGACCTGGAAGGCGCGCGCCGTACCGATGCCATGCGAGGCGATGCCGATGGCGAAGCCGCGGATGGCCGGGTCGCGCACCTTCATTGCGTCGAAGACGAAACGCGCACCAACAGCGCCGAGGATGCCGGTGACGATGACCAGCACGGCGGTCAGCGACGGGATGCCGCCGATGCGTTCGGCGATGCCCATGGCGATCGGCGTGGTCACCGATTTGGGGGCGAGCGAAAGCTGGGTCGAGGCGCTGGCGCCGAGCAGACGGGCGACCAGCACGGCCGAGACGATGGCGGTCAGGCTGCCGGCCAGTAGCCCAGCCAGGACGGGCAACAGCATCGAGCGGACGCGCTTGAACTGCGTGTAGAGCGGCACTGCCAGCGCGACGGTAGCCGGACCGAGCAGGAAATGCACGAACTGGGCGCCGGCAAAGTAGGTTTCGTAGGATGTTACGGTCAACGTCAAAAACAGCACCAAAATGAAAACCGCGATGAGCACCGGGTTGGCCAGCGGATTGTTGCCGGAGCGCCGGTAGAGCGCGAAAGCCGCCTGATAGGCGAGCAGCGTGACGGTCAGCCCGAGCAGCGGCGAGGCCGAGAGGTAGACCCAGATCTGGCTGATTTCCTGGGTCATGGTGTTTCTCCCGTGGCGGCCGGGTGGCGCTGGCAGAGTTTCATGACCAGCGCGGTGACGACCAGGGTGGCCAGCGTGCTGACCAGCAGCGAGACGAGCAGCGGCAGCCATTCGTCGGACACCCGGTGGAGATGGACCATGATGCCGGTGCCGGCCGGCACGAAGAGCAGCGACAGGTGTTGCAGCAGGTTCTGGCTGGTTGTCTGCAGTTCTTCGCCGGGGCCGCCGCGCACGAGTAGCGTGACGAAAAGCAGGATCATGCCGATGACCGGGCCGGGGATGGGCAGGTCGAGCGAGCGGGCGAGAACTTCGCCAATCAACTGGAAAACGAGCAGGGCGGAGAGGGCGGAAAGCATGGGCAGCCTTCTTGGATATTCAGAAGGTTGCCAGTGTATTGGCTCAGTTAAGTTTTGATAACGGGTGAAAAAGTCGCTTTATCTTGTACTTAAGGTAATAGATGAAGCGCTCAGTATTCCTTGTTGTCGGTCCACATTTCCGGCTTGAAGCGCACCACCCGGTTGCGCCCGGTCTCCTTGGCCTGGTAGAGCGCCACGTCGGCAAATTTGACGGCCTGCCAGAAGGTTTCGCTGTCGGTCGGGAAATCGGCGATGCCGATGGAAATGGTCTTTTGCAGCGTGATGCCGGCGATCTGCACCTTGAGGGCCTCGACGGCGAGGCGGATTTTCTCGGCGACGTTGTCGGCCGCCTCGCCCAGGCTGTCGATCAGGATGATCAGGAATTCCTCGCCACCATAGCGGATGACCAGGTCGGAGGCGCGCACCGACTGCTTGAGCAGCGACGAGAGGGCTTTGAGCACGGCGTCGCCGGCATCGTGGCCATAGGTGTCGTTGACCATCTTGAAGTAGTCGAGGTCGAGCATCAGGATGGCGGCGTGGGTGCGCTTGCGCTGCACGCTGGAGACGAGCGTCTCGACGTATTCCTCGAGGAAGCGGCGGTTGTTGAGGCCGGTCATTGGGTCGCGCAGCGTCGAGTCGCGCAGGTTTTCCATGAGCCGCTTGGTTTCGAGCACCGGCGCCGTTTCGCGCAGGTAAACGTTGATGAAGGGGACCTTGGCGAGCAGGTCGGCGGCATTTTCCCGGGTGCTGACCAGCTGGACGACGCTGCCGACCGAGCCGGACTGGATGACCGGGAAGCAGACGTGCTGCCGTTCGCCCTGTTCGGCCGGCGGGCGGAAGGAGTAACAGATTTCGGGACTGGTGATGCCGTCGACGATATGCCCGGTGCGGCGGACGCGACAACCTTCGGGGCGGACGAGTATCTGCGGGTCGCACCAGCGGCAGGTGTCGGCGATTTCGCCGTCGACCATGATGGCTTTCATTTGCTTCTTGTTGCTGCTGACTTCGTAGAGCGAGAACTCATCGAGCCGGAATTCCTGCTGCAGGGCGCCGGCCAGGCGCTGGTAGATCTCGATCTTGACTTCGTCTTCCTCGATGGCTTGCTTGAAATGGGCTGCCTTGGTCAGGCTGTCGACCATCTCGATGGTCGCTGTCAGCAGGTTTTCGCCGGGGGCCGGGGTGCGCTCGGTGAGCCGGGCGACATTGGTGCCGATGCGGTTGAGGCCATCGTCGAGGAAGGTCAGGAGACGGTTCATGTCGGTCGCGATCTGGCCGATTTCATCGTTGGTCTTCTTCTCGACATGGGCCTTGAAGTCGCCGCGCAGTGCGCGCTGGACGGCCTCTTCGACGGCGATCGCGGTGTCCGAGATGGGGCGCAGCAGGCGGCGCAGGAGCAGCACGAGGAGGAGGGCAAAAATGGCAACAGCGGCACCGATGCCGGCGACGGTGAACAGCGCTTTTCCCTTCAGGGCTTCAAGCGACATGCTCATGCTGACCGCGCCGAGCACGGCGCCTTCGCTGACCTGATGGCATTGCAGGCAGTTGGGGTTGCCATTGGCGGTGGCGATGTAGGGAATGACGCCGCGGAAAAGCGTTTCGTCGCCCTGCGTGACGAGTTCGAAGCGGGGCTTACCCTGCGCGATGACCTGGCGTTCCAGATCATCGACGGCGGCTTCGCGGACCAGTCCCTTGCCAAACTGTTTCTCGACTTCCGGCGAGCGGATGACCCGCGCCGATTTCAGCCCCTGGACTTCAACCAGCCGACGGAGAAAGCTTTCGCGCTTGTCGATGACGCCATTGATCATCGATTCCGTCAGGTGCACGCGGACGATTTCGCCAGCCGTCCGGATGTGATCCGTCGCCGAGGCAATGGAGAAATTTCGGAAGGCATACAGGCTGATGGCGATGAGAACAGCCAGCAAGCCGGCAAAAATACTGACGAAAAAGAAAGTGACTTTTGCGTTGAGATTCACGGCAATGTTTTCCGGGCGGGGAATTTTTCAGTGCGTGATTATGGCGTAAGGCGTATTCGGGGCAAGCCGGGCTAATCCGTTTTGACAAGAAGAAGCAGGGTTGTTTGATCAAGGTCAACTTGGGATGGGGGGCGGGCACGTCCAAGGTCTTGAATATCATCAAAAAGTGATGAATCGGATTTCAATTTTGGCCGTTTTTTACGGTTGACCGTGGGAGTCGGAAATTTTCGTGTTGTTCACGGATTGGTATGGGCAAGTTCAGGGCAAAACCCGCAGCATGTCGACAAAGGCTTTCAGCCCGGCTGGCATCAGTTTGCGGCTCGGATAGTAGAGGTAAAAACCGGGGATTTCCGGGCGCCAGTCGTCAAGCACTGTTTTCAGCCGGCCGTCGGCGACCGGTGCCGCCGCATATTGGGCATAAACGTAGGCCAGACCGAGGCCTTGTTCTGCGGCCGCGATCATCAGCGGCATTTGGTCGACGGCGAGCGGGCCGTCGACTTCGATTTCGATCTGTTCGCTGCCGCGGGCAAATTCCCAACGATAAAAACTGCCGTTAGGGAAACGGATGCGAATGCAGCGATGCTGTTGCAATTCGCGCGGGCAAGCTGGCGTGCCATGCGCCGCCAGATAATCGGGCGAGGCAACCACGACAAAACGCTGGGCCGGGCCGAGCGGCACGGCGACCATATCCTGCTGCAGACTTTCGCCGAAGCGGACCCCGGCATCGAAGCCGGTGGCGACGATATCGACGAAGGCATCGTCGGCCACCAATTCGATGCGCATGCCCGGGTTGGCTTCCAGAAAGCGCCCGAGCATCGGCGCCAGGACCAGCTCGCAAGCGGCACGCGGCGCGTTGATGCGCAGCGTGCCGAGTGGTGAGTCGCGAAAGGCATTGACCTCGTCCAGCGCGCCGTGGATGTCCTGCAAGGCGGGCGACAGCCGGTCGAGCAGGCGTTGGCCGGCCTCGGTCGGCGCCACGCTGCGCGTTGTCCGATTAAGCAGGCGGACACCGAGTCGGGCTTCCAGACCGCGCAAGGCATGGCTCAGGGCTGACGGTGAAACGCCAAGTTCGGTGGCTGCCTTGCGAAAGCTGCGCAAGCGCGCCACGGCGGCAAATGACTGGAGATCGGCAAGGCTGGCGAGATTCATATTTGATGAGAATAACTCAATAGCCTATCAAGCAGTATGCGGATTGTTGCACAGTTGGCCCGGGAGTACGCTGCCTGTTGTCATATCCCCAATCCTGAATACGGAGAACAACATGCAAAATATTCTGGCCGACCTGTCGGGCAAAACCATCCTGGTCACTGGCGCCTCGTCCGGCATCGGCGCCGCCACCGCCCTGGCGCTCGGCCGGGCCGGAGCCAGGGTGGCGCTGGCTGCCCGCCGTCTCGAGACGCTGGAAAATCTGGCGACGCAGATTCGCGCTGCCGGCGGCGACGCCATCGCCATCCGGACCGATGTCACCGTCGAAGCCGATATCCAGAACGCCGTAGCGCAGACCGTCGCCCACTTTGGCCGACTGGAGGGCGCCTTCAACAACGCCGGCGTGCTTGGCAAGGTAGCGCCCATCCACGAATTGACCAGCGCCGATTTCGCCGAAGTCATGCAGGCCAACGTATATGGCGTGTTCTGGTCGCTCAAGTACGAAATGGCAGCGATGCTGAAAACCGGCGGCGGGTCCATCGTCAATACCGCCTCCATCGTCGCTCAGATCGGCTTCGCCAATTTTTCGCCTTACACGGCGAGCAAGCACGCCGTGCTCGGGCTGACCCGCTGTGCGGCGCTCGAAGGTTTTCAGCAGGGCATCCGGGTCAATGCGGTCAATCCCGGACCGATCGTGACACCGATGGCCGAAATCGGTTTCGGCGGTCTGGAAAATCTCGAAGCCACGCTCAAGGCCAGTCCGGCCGGGCGTCCCGGTCAGCCGGAGGAAATCGCCAACGCCGTGCTCTTCCTGCTTTCCTCGGCTGCCAGTTACATCAACGGTCAGGGTTTTGCCATCGATGGTGGCTACACGGTTCAGTAAAGGGCCATCAACATGCAAACACGATTTCTGGGTCCGCAACAGCAGCCGGTCTCCGCCATCGGACTCGGCTGCATGGGGATGAGCGAGTTCTACGGTGCCAGCGACGATGCCGAGTCCTTGCGCACGCTGGCCCGGGCGCTCGAGCTCGGTATCAATTTCTTCGACAGCGCCGACACCTACGGTTTTGGCCACAACGAAAGCCTGATCGGCCGGTTTCTCAAGGAAGGCGGCCCGGCGCGTCGGCAACAGGTGGTCATTGCCACCAAGTTCGGCATTGTCCGCCAGCCCGGCAAGTATGAGCGGCACATCGACAACAGCCCGGCCTACATCCGGAGCGCCTGCGACGCCTCGCTGCAACGCCTCGGCGTTGAGCAGATCGACCTCTATTACTGCCACCGACGCAATCCGGAAGTACCCGTCGAAGAAACCGTGGGGGCCATGGCGCAACTCGTCGCAGCCGGAAAGGTTCGCCAGATTGGTCTTTCAGAGGTTTCGGTCAAGACGCTGCGGCAAGCTTGCGCAGTGCATCCGATTGCCGCTGTGCAAAGCGAATATTCCTTGTGGACGCGTGATCCCGAGCGCGACATGCTCAGCGCCTGCGCCGAGCTCGGTACCAGCTTCGTTGCCTACAGCCCGCTTGGTCGCGCCTTTCTGACCGGTACCGTCAAGCCGGAGGAGCTGGCCGACAATGATTTCCGCAAAGCCAATCCGCGTTTTCAGGGCGAAGCCGAACATGCCAACCGGCGGCTCGTTGAACTGCTTGCCGCCTTCGCCTCGGCGCGTCGCCTGAGCAACGCCCAGGTCGCCCTGGCATGGCTGCTCTGCAAACATCCGCACGTCATCCCCATTCCGGGCACCCGACGTATCGCCTACCTCGAACAAAATGCGACGGTCGCCAACCTCGGCTTGAGCTCGGCGGAAATCGCCGAACTCGATGGGCTTTTCGATCCGATCCATGTTGCCGGCCAGCGCTATCCGGCTGCCGGCATGGTGGGGCTTGAGTCGTAGGAAGCGGCTCGGTTCGCGGTACTCAAATTACGAACGGAGTTGGCTTTTAAGCGCATCCGGGTCGACAAAAAACGCCGGGTTTCCCCGGCGCTTTTCTTCCAGCTTCTCTGTCGGAGTCGGGTGTCTGTGCACCGTGTTCCGGGTACTGCTTTACTCCATCGCCTCGTACAGCGGCAGGGTCAGGAATTCCGGGTAATCCGGGGTCAGCGACATCTTGTCGAAGATGACCGCGGCCTGATCGTAGCTGGCCGTGTCTTCACCTTGGGCGGTGACCGTGGCCTTAACCTTGGCCAGCTCTTCGGCGATCATCGGGCGGACCATGTCTTCGGTGACCTTGCGGCCGTCGTCGAGGATGCCCTTCGGCGAAACCACCCACTGCCACACTTGCGAGCGGGAGATTTCAGCGGTGGCCGCATCTTCCATGAGGTTGTGGATGGGCACGCAGCCATTGCCGGCCAGCCAGCTGCCGAGGTAATGGATGCCGACGTTGATGTTGTTGCGCAGGCCGGCTTCGGTGATCGGTGTGCTGGGCTGGAAGTCGAGCCACTGGGCCGGGCCGAACTTGCCTTCAACCGGCTTGCCGAACTGGTTCGGCTTGTCGCCGAGGACCTTGACGAACTCTTCCATGGCGATCGGCACGAGACCCGGGTGAGCGACCCAGCCGCCGTCGTAGCCGTCGTTGGCGTCGCGCGTCTTGTCGTGGCGGATGCCGGCCAGGGCCTTTTCGTTGGCGACCGGATCGTTCTTGATCGGGATCAGGGCCGACATGCCGCCCATCGCCGGGGCACCGCGCTTGTGGCAAGCCTGGACGAGCGCCAGAGCGTAGGAGCGCATGAAGGGCACTTCCATGGTGATGGCGCCGCGCTGGGCCAGGCAGAAGTCCTTGTTCTTCTTGAACTTCTTGATGCAGGAGAAGATATAGTCCCAGCGACCGGCGTTCAAACCAGCCGAGTGCTCGCGCAGTTCGTAGAGGATTTCTTCCATCTCGAAGGTGGCGAGGATGGTTTCGACCAGCACGGTGGCCTTGATGGTGCCTTGGGGCAGGCCGATGTGGTCCTGGGCCATGACGAAGATGTCGTTCCACAGGCGGGCTTCGAGGTGCGATTCCATCTTCGGCAGGTAGAAGAAGGGGCCGGCGCCGCGGGCGATCTGTTCCTTGGCGTTGTGGAAGAAGACGACGGCGAAGTCGAAGATGCCGCCGCCGACGCGCTGGCCGTCAACGAGCACGTGCTTTTCGTCGAGGTGCCAGCCGCGCGGACGGATCTGCAGGGTGGCGATCTTGTCGTTGAGCTTGTATTCCTTGCCGTTGTCGCCCTTGAACGAGAGTTCGCGGCGGATCGCCTTGTACAGGTTGATCTGGCCCTGGATCTGGTTGTCCCAGTTCGGGGAATTCGAATCCTCGAAGTCGGTCATGTACGAGTCAGCGCCCGAGTTGAAGGCGTTGATGATCATCTTGGCTTCGACCGGGCCGGTGATTTCGACGCGGCGGCAATGCAGGGCCGGCGGCACCGGGGCGACCTTCCAGTCGCCGGCACGGATGTGGGCGGTTTCCGGCAGGAAGTCGGGCATTTCGCCGGCATCGATGCGGGCCTGACGGGCAACGCGGGCCTTGAGCAGTTCCTGGCGGCGAGCTTCGCAGGCGCGGTGCAGCTTGGCGACCAGTTCGAGGGCTTCAAAGGTGAGGACGGATTCGTAACCCGGCTTGATCGGGCCGGTGATTTGCACGCCTTGGGGCAGGTTGAGGGCCATGGGGAACTCCTGTGTGAAGGATGAATGAATGCTGTGGTGCGACGAATTCTATGACTCTTCTATAAGACTTGAAAGACGGTTAGAATCAATTCATCTTTTACTTTAAGTATCAAATGGACCGTCTAAAACAGATCGAAGCCTTTGTTTCGGCCGCTACTCGGGGCAGTCTCTCCGCGGCAGCGCGCGTCGAGGGCGTCACGCCGGCCATTATCGGGCGACGCCTTGATGCGTTGGAAACGCGGCTCGGCGTAAAGTTGCTGCTGCGCACGACGCGCAAGCTGACGATTACTTTTGAGGGCCAGGCGTTTCTTGAGGATTGCCAGAAAACGCTCAACGATCTGGCCAACGCCGAGGCGGCGGTGTCGCTGGGCAGCGTGCGGGCCAGCGGCCAGTTGCGGGTGTCGGCGCCGTCGGGGTTCGGGCGCTTGCATGTGGCGCCGTTGGTGAGCGAATTCATGCTCGGCAACCCGGAGGTTCGGGTCAATTTGAACCTCAGCGACCGCCTGGTCGATCTGGTCAATGAAAACATCGATTGCGCCGTCCGCATCGGCGAGCTGACCGACTCCAGCCTGATCAGCGTCCGCCTTGGCGAAATGCGCCGCATGGTGGTGGCCAGCCCGGCTTATCTGGTCGCCCACGGCGTGCCGCGCGAACCGGCCGATCTGGCGACGCACGAATGCCTGTCGCTCGGCCAGCAGCGTGGCTGGGTCTTTCGCCATCCGGACAGTGGCCAGGTCGATACGATCAAGGTCAACGGGGCTTTCGAATGCAACGATGGCGCCGTGCTGCACGATTGGGCGCTGGCTGGCCGTGGCCTGGCCTGGCGCTCGCTGTGGGAAGTTGGCCAGGATCTCAAGGAAGGCCGCCTGACCTC
Organism: Gammaproteobacteria bacterium; assembly: GCA_018828385.1. Lineage (GTDB taxonomy): Bacteria > Pseudomonadota > Gammaproteobacteria > Burkholderiales > Rhodocyclaceae > Azonexus. The sequence goes on from JAHJVE010000009.1 coordinate 132,889, forward strand.
AGTGCTCGACGCCTGGCAGGCGCCGCCGATGGGGATCTATGCTGTCTTTCCGCAACGCCGGCATTTGCCCTTGCGGGTCAGGCTGTTCATCGATCTGCTCAAGGAAACCTACAGCCGGCCGAGTTACTGGGAACTGCGCTGAGCGCCATGAAAACCCCTGTCTATCGTGGTCTCGGTGTGCTTTGTGTGGTGCTCGGCGTGATCGGTGCCGTGCTGCCGCTGCTGCCGACAACGCCTTTCCTGATCCTCGCCGCCTATTTCTTCGCCCGTTCGCATCCGGAATGGGAAGCCAGGCTGCTGGCCCACCCGAGTGCCGGGCCGGCGATTCGCGCGTGGCGCGACCATGGCGCCATTCCGCTTGTCGCCAAGCGGCTGGCGACGCTGCTCATGGCGATCAGCGCCGTCGGCGGCTGGTTTGGGCTGCCCGAGCCGTGGTGTTATGTGCCGCTAGTCGTTTCCGTCCTAGTCCTGAGCTGGATGTGGACGCGGCCGTCGGTTTGAGCATTTCGATTTTGGCCCTTTTTCCCGGTTGACCGTAGCAATGCCCTGGTGGGCGAAAAAAAGGCCGACCTCCGTGGAGTGTCGGCCCTGACGCGCCTGCCGGGCGCTTATACCTTGAAGCGCTCGGCGGTTGCCCGCATGCGGGCCGAGGTTTCGCGGATATTGCGAACGGCGCTGGCTGCCTGCTGAACGCTGGCGTTGCTCTCTTCGGATGCCTGGGCGACATTTTCGACGCGGCGGGCGATGTCCTGGCTGGCCGCGCCTTGTTCCGACATGGCGTCGGCAATATCGTGCACCACGCGCACGACCTGGGCCGAGCCTTCACGAATTGACACAATGGCCCGTCCGGCTTCCTGCGCGTGGTGCGTTCCCTTGCCCACCTGGGTGACGGTGTCTTCCATGTTGTCGACGGCCGAGCGCGAACAGCTCTGGATGTTGTCGATCATGCTGGCGATCTCGCCGGTTGCCGTCGAGGTACGCTCGGCCAGTTTGCGCACTTCGTCGGCAACGACGGCAAATCCGCGCCCGGCTTCGCCAGCCCGAGCGGCTTCGATGGCCGCGTTCAGGGCGAGCAGGTTGGTCTGGTCGGCGACGTCCTTGATGACTTGAACCACCGACGAAATGCGGTCCGAGCTTTCGCCCAGCGCCTTGATGGTGGTGCTGACTTCGCCGATGACCTGAGCGATCTTTTCGATCTCGGTGACCGTGGTATCGATCACCTTGCCGCCTGTTTCGGCGCTTTGTCCGGCCGACTCGGAAATGGTCAGCGCCTCGTTGGTGCTGTCCGAAACGGAGTTGATGCTGACCGACATTTCCTCGACCGAGGCAGCCATGGCAGCGGCCGATTCGCTCGTGCTCGTCGATGCCTTGGCGGCTTGCTCGGACGAGGTGGCCAGGGTCATCAGGGCGTCATCGACGCTGACCATGTTCTGCTTGAGATCGGTCAGGCTGGTACGCAAGGTCGTCATCATGGTGTTGAAGGCGTGTGCCGTGTCGGCAATTTCGTTGCGGCCGGCGACCTTGATGCTGCCTGTAAAGTCATTCTGGCTGGCGGCACGGTCGATGACCGCGCGCATCTCGGTGAGCGGCTCGACGATGGAACGAATGGTCAGGATGGCTCCCAGCAAGGCCAACGCGCTACCGATGACCATGATCGTGATCGACAGGTTACGCAGCCGGGCGCTGCTGGCCAGCGAGGTTTCATAGTGTTCCTTGACCGCGTTCTGCTGAGCTTGGGCAAGGTCACGGAAGACTTTGTTTATTTTGCTGCCATAGCTGGCATTGGCCTTGAGGAAGGTGGAGACGCTTTCTGTCGTGAAATCGCCTTCTTTCAGGCGTGAGATCACCGGGATCAGCACCTCGCTGACAAAACCGTCGTATTGCGGCTGGATCTCTTTGGCCAGTGTGCTTTCCTGGCTGGCGGGATCAAGATGGAGAATAAGATCCTTCCAGGTTTCCTCGGCCCATTTGATGTTTTTTTCGATGGCCGCGGTGTGCTCGGTAAGCGGGTGATCGTGCAACTTGGCGTAATCGAATGTCGGGTTGTGCTGGAACGCCCGAAATACATGGCTCTCGTTTTCGACCATCAGGCGTCGCAGGCGGGCCACTTCGCGCATCGGAATCGTTTGCTGCTCGTAGGTCAGGTGGAGGTCTTCGACGGCCGAGCTGGCAGCATGGAATCCGAGCCCTCCGATAATTACGAGCAAACCGGCCATGCCGAGGACGAGAATGATCAAACGGACCTTGACTGACAGATTGTTCATAATGCTTACCTTTTTTGTAGATTTTGATATTTGAATTCTATGCCGTTTGGCATAGATGGCAAGCCATTTTCTTGAAATGAGCATTCAAATTTTGAGCGTTTTTTCCGGTTGACCGTGGAAGTTACCCGGCAAAACGAAAAGGCCGACACCTTGTGAGTGTCGGCCTTCGTTTGCCGCCTGATCGGGCGGCAATTCAAAGCGGTGTGTTGCTTAGTGGAACTGTTCTTCTTCGGTCGAGCCGGTCAGCGCGGTGACGCTGGACTTGCCACCCTGGATCACGGTGGTGACGTCGTCGAAGTAGCCGGTACCGACTTCCTGCTGGTGCGAGACGAAGGTGTAGCCACGGTCGCGAGCAGCGAATTCCGGCTCCTGGACCTTCTCGACGTAGGCAGACATGCCGCGGGCGGCGTAGTCCTGGGCCAGATCGAACATGTTGTACCACATGGAGTGGATGCCAGCCAGGGTGATGAACTGGTACTTGTAGCCCATGGCGCCCAGTTCCTTCTGGAACTTGGCAATGGTCGCGTCGTCGAGGTTCTTCTTCCAGTTGAAGGAAGGCGAGCAGTTGTAGGCCAGCATCTTGCCCGGGTGGACCTTATGCACGGCTTCGGCGAATTTGCGGGCGTATTCCAGATCCGGCGTGCCGGTTTCGCACCACACCAGGTCGGCGTAGTCGGCGTAGGCGATGGCGCGGGAGATGGCCTGGTCCAGGCCCTTGCGGGTCTTGTAGAAGCCTTCGGCGGTGCGCTCGCCGGTCAGGAACGGCTTGTCGTTTTCGTCGTAGTCGGAGGTCAGCAGGTCAGCTGCTTCAGCATCGGTACGGGCGATGACCAGGGTCGGCACGCCGTAGACGTCAGCTGCCATACGGGCAGCGATCAGCTTCTGAACGGCTTCGGTGGTCGGCACCAAAACCTTGCCGCCCATGTGGCCGCACTTCTTGACGGAAGCCAGTTGGTCTTCCCAGTGCACGCCGGCGGCACCAGCGCGGATCATCGCCTTCATCAGTTCGTAGGCGTTCAGCACGCCACCGAAACCGGCTTCGGCGTCAGCGACGATCGGCAGGTGGTATTCGACGTGACCGGCATCGCCCTTGTTGATGTTCTTGGACCATTGGATTTCGTCGGCGCGGTTGAAGGAGTTGTTGATGCGCTCGACAACCTTCGGCACGGAGTCAACCGGGTACAGCGACTGGTCCGGGTACATGGCGGAGTATTCGTTGTTGTCGGCAGCAACTTGCCAGCCGGACAGGTAGATCGCCTTGATGCCAGCCTTGGCTTGCTGAACAGCTTGACCGCCGGTCAGGGCGCCCAGGCAGTTGACGTAGGGGGTGTTGTTGACCAGATCCCAGAGCTTCTCGGCGCCGCGACGGGCCAGGGTGTGCTCGACCTGGAAAGAACCGCGCAGACGAACGACGTCAGCTGCGGAGTAGCCGCGCTTGATGCCCTTCCAGCGGGGGTTTTCAGCCCAGTCTTTTTCGAGGGCGGCGATTTGCTGTTCGCGAGTGCTCATGTGAATTCCTCAGGTAATTTGGTTTGGGGATAGCGGCGTTGAACCGAATGCTCATGGTGCAACGTCGATGGCAGAAAGTATAGTGATTTTCTTGCGGGGCAGCAATAGTCTTATATAAGACATAAGACAATATTTTATCTAATTTAAACAGTTATTTACGGACGAGATTTCATGATATGAAATTTAATTTGTCGCTGTGAAATGCGATGCAGCATTGTGCCAGTTCCGTTGGCAGGGAGGAGCTCGCTGCCGGATCAGGAATATTCCTACTTGACGCAGGGTGAGAAGGGGTGTCGAATTCGACAAATTTTGTATTTCTAGGTGAAATCTATGGAACTCTTTCGGCGACTCTACGATTGGAACGAGCGGACTTTCTGGAATTCGCTGACCAAGAAACTGATGAGTTTCTTGCTGCTCTTCTTCATCGATCTGGCTTATCTCGGGGTTTATTTCCAGCAGAAACGTACGGTAGCCGAGGAGGTGGGCAAGGCTGGCGTCAGTGCCGAGACCTTGCAGCGTATCTCCGAGGGAATGGATCACGGCTTGCTGCTGATGGTCGGGCTGACTGTCTTCGCTTTGTCCTGGAATGTTCTCCAGATTCTCTATATTCGTCATCTGATCCTGCGCCCGATCCGCATGATCGCCACGATCTTCGACGAGATCGGCCGTGGCGAGGGCGATTTCTCGCGCAACCTGCCGACCATCACGCACGACGAATTGCGTACGCTGGCCGAGGCCTACAACCGTTTTGCCGACAAGATGCGGGAAATCATCAGCGAAGTCCGCAAGATGAGTGTCAACATTGCCCGCGAGGCGGTGGTCGTCAAGAAAACCGTTTCCTCGACGGCGGAGCGGGCCAGTCGGCAAGGTGAAATTGCCAATGTCGTGTTCGGCTCGAGCAGCGAAGCGATCCAGGCAATTCAGGAAGTTTCGAATTCCACCGAACTGATTTCGCATTCGACCGACGCCAATCTGGCCACTGCGCGTGCGTCCCTGAACGAGATGCACGAGATTGTCAGCAAGGTACATCTGGTCAGTGACAAGCTGACCACTTTCAACGAAACGGTCGATCACCTGGCCCAACGCTCCGACAGCATCCGGAAAATCGCCGGGCTGATTAAGGATATCGCCGACCAGACCAACCTGCTGGCGCTCAACGCGGCGATCGAGGCGGCGCGGGCCGGCGAAATGGGGCGCGGATTTGCCGTGGTCGCCGACGAAGTTCGCAAACTGGCCGAGCGGGTCAATGTGGCGACGCAGGAGATCACCGACAACATCGGTAGCATGATTTCGCTGGTACGCGAAACGCAAAGCGAAAACGAGGTCATCAACCACGACATCCAGCAGACACGGCAGGTGGTCGAACGCTCGTCAGGCGAGTTCCAGCGCATGGTCGGCGATTTCGAGCGGACCGGCGACCAGTTGAACCAGATCGCCTCGGCCATGGAGCAGCTGACCGCAACCAACGGTCAGGTGCACGAGGCGGTGGCCCAGGTTCACGAATTGTCGATCAACGTCTGCGGCAGCATGAAGGATACCGAGCAATCGACGCAGACCCTGTGCCAGGCGACCGAAAGCGTCCAGGAACTGGTTTCGCGCTTCAAGATCGGGCGTGGCTCTTTCGACATCAATATCGAGCGCGTCAAGGAATTCCGCGATCAACTGCAGACCAGCCTGGAGGCGATGCAGGCGCGCGGTATCAACGTCTTCGACCGCAATTATCGCCCCATCGCCGGCACAAACCCGCAGAAGTATTCAGTCTCCTACGAGGATGCCTACATGCGCGAGTGTCAGCGCATGCTCGATGATGTGCTGGCCGGCATCAAAGGTGGTGTCTATGCCGTCGGTGTCGACATCAACGGCTTCCTGACCGCCCACAACGCCAAATATTCGAAGCCGATGACCGGCGATTACCAGACCGATCTGGTCGGCAACCGCACGCGTCGCAAGTTCGAGGCGCCGACCGAATTGCGGGCTGCACGCAATACCCTGCCCATGCTCTTGCAGACCTATATTCGCGATACGGGCGAAGTGCTGTGCGATATCGCCATGCCGATTATGGTCGCCGGACAGCATTGGGGCAACGTCCGGGTCGGTTGCGACAGCGTGGCTTTGCTCGAAGCCTGACCTACTGAAGCAACGGTGCCCGCGAGCACCGTTGCCGGGTCGATGACTAGACTAGCGGTTTTGTCGAGACGATGACCCCATCCTCGTCCGAGTAGAGGTATTCGCCCGGATTGAAGGTGACACCGCCAAAGGTTACGGCGATATTCTTGTCCCCCACCCCTTTTTTGAGCGTTTTCTGCGGGTGGGTATTGAGTGCGCGGACACCGATGTCGATACCATTGATGTCGCCAGAATCGCGAATGCAGCCGTACACAACGACCCCGGCCCAACCATTCTTGGCAGCCAAGATGGCCAGTTGATCACCGACCAGGGCACAACGCAGCGAACCGCCGCCATCGATGACGAGCACCTTGCCCTGGCCGTCCTCGGCAAAGGCTTCGCGAACCAGCGAGTTGTCCTCGAAAATCTTTAGCGTGACGATCTCGCCGGAAAAGCTCGTGCGGCCGCCGTAGCGCTGGAACATGGGGGCGACGACGCGCACCGTTTTGCCCAGTTCGTTTTCGAATTCATCGCAAAGGTCAGGGGTCTTGAAGGTCATGCTCAAATCCTCGAAATAAAAAAGCCGTGCAATGTTGCACGGCTTTGGGGGGGGATGGCAATCGCTTAGACGACCGCTTCGGCCTTTTCTTCCTCGAAACCGAGTTTGATTTTGCCGTCCTTGTCGAGGTCGACCGTAACGCGCCCACCGTTCGCCAGTTTGCCGAACAGCAACTCGTCGGCCAACGCGGAGCGAATGGTGTCCTGGATCAGCCGGGCCATCGGACGGGCACCCATGAGCGGATCGAAGCCCTTTTCGGCCAGCAGCTCTTTCACGGCATCGGTGAAGTGCGCTTCCACCTTCTTCTCGTGCAACTGTTCCTCAAGCTGCATGAGGAACTTGTCGACAACGCGCAGGATAACCTCGTGGTCGAGCGGGCCGAAGGAGATCGTTGCATCGAGGCGATTGCGGAATTCCGGCGTGAACAGGCGCTTGATTTCGACCATTTCGTCGCCGGTCTGCTTCGAACTGGTAAAGCCCATGCTCGATTTCTGCAGGTCGGCAGCACCGGCGTTAGTGGTCATGATGATCACCACATTGCGGAAATCGGACTTGCGGCCGTTGTTGTCGGTCAGCGTGCCGTGGTCCATGACCTGCAGCAGGATGTTGAAGATGTCCGGATGGGCCTTCTCGATTTCGTCGAGGAGCAGCACGCAATACGGCTTCTTGGTCACGCCTTCGGTGAGCAGGCCGCCCTGCTCGAAGCCGACATAGCCCGGTGGCGCCCCGATCAGGCGGGAGACCGCATGGCGTTCCATGTACTCGCTCATGTCAAAGCGAAGCAGCTCAACGCCAAGGCAATAGGCCAACTGCTTGGCAACTTCGGTCTTGCCGACGCCGGTCGGGCCGCTGAACAGGAAGGAACCGATTGGCTTGCCCGGATTGCCCAGCCCCGAACGGGCCATCTTGATGGCCTGGGCCAGCGCGTCGATAGCCTTGTCCTGGCCAAAGACGACTGCTTTCAGGTCGCGATCAAGGTTCTTCAGCGCACCACGATCATCCAGCGTCACGTGCTGCGACGGGATACGGGCGATTTTGGCAACGATCTCTTCGATGTCGGTCTTGTTGATGACTTTCTTCTGCTTGGATTTCGGCAGGATACGTTGCGCGGCCCCGGCTTCGTCGATCACATCGATGGCCTTGTCCGGCAGATGACGGTCGGTAATGTAGCGGGCCGACAATTCGACCGCCGACGAAATCGCCGTGGCCGAATACTTGATGCCGTGATGCGCTTCAAAACGGGCTTTGAGTCCCTTGAGAATCTCTACCGTTTCAGCGACGGACGGTTCATTGACGTCGATTTTCTGGAAGCGCCGGGACAGCGCGCTGTCCTTCTCGAAAATGCCGCGGAATTCGGTATAGGTCGTCGCACCGATGCACTTGAGTTGCCCGGAAGACAGTGCCGGCTTGAGCAGGTTGGATGCATCAAGTGTACCGCCCGAGGCTGAACCGGCGCCGATCAGCGTGTGGATCTCGTCGATGAACAGGATGGCCTGCGGATTATCCTGCAGGGCCTTGAGAACACCTTTGAGGCGCTGCTCGAAATCGCCGCGATACTTGGTGCCAGCCAGCAACGAACCCATGTCGAGCGAATAGACATTGGCCTTGGCCAGGATCTCCGGTACGTCCCCCTCGACCACCTTGCGCGCCAGTCCTTCGGCAATCGCCGTCTTGCCGACGCCGGCTTCGCCGACCAGCAGGGGATTGTTCTTGCGGCGCCGGCAAAGGGTCTGGATAACGCGCTCCAGTTCCTTGTCCCGGCCGATCAGCGGATCGATCTTGCCCTGCAGCGCGAGTGCGTTGAGGTTGATCGTGTATTGCTCAAGCGGCCCGGCTTCGGCTTTTTCGCCGTCGGTTTCAACTTCGCCTTCCGGTGCGGCCTTGGCTTGCTGCGGCACCTTGCTGATGCCGTGCGAGATGTAATTGACCACGTCGAGCCGTGTCACGCCCTGCTTCTGCAGGAAATAGACAGCGTGCGAATCCTTCTCGCCGTAGATGGCGACCAGCACGTTGGCGCCGTTAACTTCCTTCTTGCCCGAAGACTGGACGTGCAGGATGGCACGCTGGATGACGCGCTGGAAACCGAGTGTTGGTTGAGTATCGATGTCGTCCTCGCCGGAAACGGTCGGCGTATGTTCATCGATGAAATTGGTCAGATCCTTGCGCAGCGTGTCGGTCTTGGCGCCGCAGGAGCGCAGGGCCTCGGCCGCAGACGGATTGTCGATCAGTGCCAGCAGCAGATGTTCGACGGTAATGAACTCGTGGCGTTTTTGACGCGCCTCGACGAAGGCCATGTGCAGGCTGACTTCGAGTTCCTGGGCAATCATCAATTTTCCTCCATGATGCAGGCAAGCGGGTGTTGGTGCTGGCGTGCGAATGCAATGACCTGTTCAACTTTGGTTGCAGCAATATCCCGGGGAAAAACCCCGCAGACGCCACGACCCTCGTTGTGAACTTTGAGCATGATTTGCGTTGCTTGTTCAGTATCCAGAGAAAAAAACCGCTGCAGAACGGTGATCACGAAATCCATCGGCGTGTAATCGTCGTTCAACAACAGTACCTTGTACATCTTGGGCGGTCCCAGCTTGCTGCGCTGCGCCGCCAACTGTCCGCCTTCCTGTGCCTTTGTAGCCATGCGTTCGATTCTATACAGTCCGTCTTAATCCGCAATATAAAACATGGGGACGAATCAGCCGATTTCCAGATCAGTACAGCTATTTGCTGCGGAAAAGTTTGCTGCGGCGCCGCAACGAAACTTGTTGACGACATAATTCAACTGGCGTAGAAAGCAAACGTGTTTGGCTTCTAGATGTATCGAGGTTGCTGCAATGCGCCGGGTCACTGAGTTCAAACAGGGAGTCGGGGAGACCCGCAAATTTGTTCGTCTTTTGTAAGAAAGTTGCAAACATGGCACTCGGTACTGTCAAGTGGTTCAATGATTCCAAAGGTTTTGGCTTTATCACTCCTGATGATGGCAGCGAAGATCTTTTCGCACATTTCTCCGCCATCAACATGAATGGCTTCAAGACCCTGAAGGAAGGCCAGAAAGTTTCCTTCGACGTCGTGCAAGGCCCCAAGGGCAAGCAGGCTTCCAATATCCAGGGCACCTAAGCTTCGGATTGCTGCACGTTAAAAAGCCCGCCTGATTTCAGGCGGGTTTTTTCTATTCTGGCGTCGAAATGATCAGGTGACGGTGGTTTCGTCCTGGCGCTGTTCGCCAAGGTTGTCTTTCCAGGCAACCGATAATTTGTCACCGATCTTCATGCCGCGCGCCTTGAAGGCGAACAGCGGGTTTTTGGAGATCGACGTATTGAGTTGTCCGTCGATGATCGGCTTTCCATTCAGGCTGACCGTGAACGTCTGGATGAAGCGCATCGGCAAACGCTGCCCCTGGTCGTCCTTGCGCTGACCGGTCTCCATGGGGTGCTGCATGAGGATGCGAATGTCGGTGATTTCACCCTGGGTCTGAGCGCGAATCTTGATTCGATCTGCCATGTTCAGCCTCCACATCCGCCAAGCGTTACCTTGATCTCGCGGAAGGCAACATGGGATTTCCCGTCTGCAGTTTTGGCCACCGCCCGGATGCGTGTGGTTTCAGCCATTTTGAGCTGGGCTCGCACGTAAGGCAGAACCGGGCCGGAGAATTCGATGGCCGAGCACAGCGGCATCGGATTTTTGTCGGCGAAGATGGCCAGGCTGCGGGTATTGGCGATATTACTGGTGATGTCGACTTCGACCTTGGCGCCGTTTTCGGCGATCTCCGGGGCGTTGATCACGATGTCACGTGATTCGATGGCATTGGCGCTGCCGTAAGCTTTCAGCGCGTCATTGACGGTGAGGGCAGTAAAGGCGTTTTTGTTCCACTCGGCGGCCAGCAGGCGAGAGGGGGCAAGCAGCCCGGTACCGATCAGGGGCGATAGCAGGGCGGCCGAGGCTCCGCCTTTGAGGAGTTTTCTGCGCAGTTCGAACATGTTCTGTTGCGGGATGGCTATTCGGCGATCCAGTGGCCGGATTTGCCGCCGGCTTTTTCCAGCAGGCGGATGTTGTCGATGCGCATTCCGCGGTCGACGGCCTTGCACATGTCGTAGATGGTGAGCAGGCCGACCGATGTTGCGGTCAGTGCTTCCATTTCGACACCGGTTCGGCCGAAGCATTCGGCGACGACTTCGCAATGCACGGCGTTTCGGGTTTCGTCGATTGAGAAATCGGCGGTAACGCGGGTCAGGGTGATCGGGTGGCACAGCGGAATGAGGTCGCCGGTGCGTTTGGAGGCCTGGATGGCGGCAATGCGCGCAATGCCGAGGACGTCGCCTTTTTTGGCCGAGCCGGAACGAATCAGCGCCAAGGTCTCGGGCTTCATGAAAATGCTGCCGCAGGCGCGGGCAACGCGGGCGGTTTCTGCCTTGTTGCCGACGTCGACCATATGAGCCTGGCCGGCGGTGTCGAAATGAGTCAGGGTCTGTTTGGTCACGGGATTTACGATTGGTTACGATGCGCCGTAAGGGCTGTTTCGAGGCTGCGGTATCATAGCACCATGCACTTGAGCCAACGTTTGATCGCCGCCCTTCTTGCTTGCACGCTGGCTTTGCCGCCGGCGGCAGCCGACGGGTTGCCGGAACTGGGCGACGCGGCGAGCAATGATTTGTCGCTGGCCACCGAAAAGAAAATCGGTCAGCAGATCATGCATGAAATTCGCTGGCGTGAGCCGTCGTATCTCGATGATGCCGACGTCGAGGCCTACCTAAATCAACTGGGCGGTCGATTGGCGGCGGTGAGCAGCGATCCCGGTTTCGGGTTTTACTTTTTTCCGATCAACGATCCGAACATCAACGCCTTTGCCATGCCCGGTGGTTACATCGGGGTGCACACCGGCCTCATCATGTCCGCCCAGACCGAGTCGGAGCTGGCTGGCGTCCTGGCGCATGAAATATCGCATGTGACCCAGCGCCACATCGCGCGTCAGGTGTTTCAGTCGAAGCAGATCGGCATGGCGTCGATGGTGGCCATGGCGCTGGCTTTGCTGGCGGCGCGTTCGAGTGGCCAGATGGCCGGGGCGGCGATTGCCACGACGCAGGCCGGGGCGATTTCGGCGCAGTTGGCCTTTTCCCGCGATTTCGAGCGTGAGGCTGATCGGCAGGGCTTCGAAATTTTGCGCAAATCGGGCTTTGATGTGCGCGGGATGGGTGTTTTTTTTCAGCGTCTGCAAAAGTCGGTTCGCCTCTATGAGAACAATGCGACCGCCTATTTGCGAACTCACCCGCTGACCGGCGAGCGTTTGACCGACATGCAGAACCGGGAACAGGCGGTGTCCTATCGCCAGGTGGCGGATAGTGCCGATTTCCAGTTGGTGCGGGCCAAGGTGCGGGCCATGCAGGGGCGGCCCGGCGATGCGGTGAAGGATATGGCGGACTTGCTGCGCGAACGGAAGTTTGCGTCGGAAGCGGCCATTCGTTTTGGCCTGGCATTTGCGCTTTATCGGAACGAGGACTGGTCCGGGGCAGAGCGGGAAATCGAGGCGATTCGTCGCCTCAAGGTGTCGGCCCCCATGCTTGAGCACTTGCGGGCCGATGTCCGGATCGCCGAAGGCGATGCAGCGGGCGGGCTGACGGTGTATCGCGATGCGATGATGCGTTTTCCGCTGGATCTGGGTTTGCGCTACGGTTACGGCGGCGCCTTGCTCGGGACGCGCCGTTACGATGAGGCGCGCCGCTTTGTCGAGGCGCAGCTGGGCAGTTTTCCGGATGACGTGCGCCTGCATCGGATGCGCAGCGAAAGTTATGCCGGCCTCGGCCGGAAGGCCATGCAGCATCGGGCGCTGGCCGAGGTTTTTGCCTTGCAGGGGCAGACGGCGGGGGCGGTCGAACAGTTGCAGCTGGCGCAGAAGGCGGGCGATGCCAATTTTTTCGAGATGTCTTCGATTGACGCGCGTTTGCGCGAATTGAAGCAGCGACTGATCGATGAACTGAAGGAAAAGCGCAATTAATCGAGGTAAAATCGCGTCTCTAATCCATTTGGTCGAATGAACATGGAATTTAATCGCGATCTCGACGTTAAAGGGCTGAACTGCCCGTTGCCCATTCTGCGTACCAAGAAAGCGCTTGCCGAGATGGAAACCGGCCAGATTTTGCGGGTGGTGGCAACCGATCCCGGCGCCATGAAGGATTTTCCCGCTTTCGCCAAGCAGACCGGCAACGAATTGCTGGCGCAAAGTGAAGAAAATCGCGTTTTCGAGTTTTTCCTGAAGCGCAAATAAGCACTGAATTCACCGCATTTTTCGAGGACAGGCGGGCGCCGGCAGGCGAACCCGCCGCTTGGCGTTTTGAGGGGCTGATCGATTGCCTTGAGGTCTGCGACATGGCGTCGCTGGAAGCGGTATTGCAGACCTTGCAGGATGATCCGCAATGGACGGTGGTTGGCCTCGACTATGAACTCGGCTATCTGCTGGAACCCAAGTCGGCGCCGCTTGGCTGGCAGCCGGATGGGCGAGTACTGGCCCGCTTCTGGCGCTTTTCAGAGCGGATTTCGCTGTCTGCGCAAGATGCCGAGGCCTGGTTGCAACAGCCTGGCCGCGGCGTCGGCGGCATCGGCGACGTGCAGCCGGCAATCGATGAAGAAAGCTTCGTTGCTACGGTCAACCGGATAAAACGGCTGATTTTCGAAGGTGACTGCTATCAGGTCAATTTCACCTTCCCGCTCGATTTTGCCTGGTTCGGTTCGCCGCTGGCGCTCTATGCCCGGTTGCGCCAGCGTCAGCCGGTTCGCTACGGCGGCTTCGTCGGCGATGCCGCGCAGGGTCTGCTGTCGCTGTCGCCGGAGTTGTTTCTGGAACGTTGCGGCGACCGGCTGCTGACCAAGCCGATGAAGGGCACGGCACCGCGTAGCGCCCCGCCCGAACAACTGCGCGACTCGGAAAAGGACCGGGCGGAAAACCTGATGATCGTCGACCTGCTGCGCAACGACCTCGGCCGCGTCGCCGAGCTGGGCAGCGTCGCGGTCGACCGCCTGTTCGACATCGAGGACTACCCGACGCTCTGGCAGATGGTGTCGGAGGTTTCGGCCAAGGTCGGCGGGCGGAGTTTTGGCGAAATCCTGCGCGCCCTGTTTCCCTGTGGTTCGATCACCGGGGCGCCGAAAATCCGCGCCATGCAGATCGCGGCTGAACTGGAAAATGCCGAGCGCGGCATCTACACAGGGGCGCTGGGCTGGCTGGCGCCGGATGGCGATTTTCGCCTCAACGTGGCGATTCGCACGCTGGAATTGGGCGCCGATGGCCGTGGCAAGCTGGGCGTCGGCAGCGGCATCGTCGCCGACTCGCAGCCGGCGGCCGAATGGCAGGAATGCCTGCTCAAGTCGCGTTTCCTGCAGGACTGCGATCCCGGCCTGCTCTTGATCGAAACGCTGCGCCGGGAAGACGGGCGCTATCCGCGGCTGGCTGGGCATCTCGAGCGTTTGCGCCGGTCGGCGGCGTGGCTGGGGTTTGCCTGCGACGAAACGCGCCTGGCCGAATTGTTGGCCGCGCAGCCCGTCGCTGGCACTTGGCGGGTGAGGCTGACGCTGGCGAAGGATGGCCGGATCGATGTCCTGTCCTTTCCGCTCACGGCCGAGGCGGACGGGCCGCGCCATGCCGTGCTGGCGGCGCGGGCGATTGAATCAGGCTATCCGCTACGTCGCCACAAAACCACGGACCGGGCGCTGTACGACGCGGCGCTCAAGGGGGTGGCGGGCGATGCGCAGGTTTTCGACGTGGTTTTTCTGAATGAGCGCGGCGAAGTGGCCGAAGGGGCGCGCAGCACTGTTTTCGTCGAGCGCGATGGCGTCCTGCAGACTCCGCCGCTGGCCAGTGGCGCCTTGCCCGGCGTCTTGCGGGCAGCATTGCTGGCCAACGGGCAGGCGCGGGAGGCGGTGCTCTATCCGGCCGATCTGGCCGACGGTTTCTGGCTGGGAAATGCCCTCAGGGGGCTGATGCGGGTATCGCTACGGTCAACCGGAAAAAACGGCCAAATTTGAAATTTGGCCAAATTTTCCGGTTGACCGTGGGAATGCCAGGTTGGCCGTCAATCAGCCGCGCAAACGGCGCAAATAGAGGCCGAGCATGGTGAACAGCGCGGCGGCGATGCCGTAATAGAAGGCCCGCCGGACATCGATGTCCTGATAATCGAGGAGGACGGGTACTTCATTTTCGACCGTGTAGCGGAGCGTCGTCTGGAAATGCCAGGACGAAGCCTTGACCTCGAAAACGCCGTTTTCGATCTTCCATTTGAGCCAGTTGTTTTCTTCCTGGATCTCGCCGGCTGGCGCGGTCGGTGTCAGCGTGGTGTACAGGCCGCGGGCCTTGGCGTCAGCCAAATCCGCGTAGGCGAAGCCGCAGGCTTCCTTGTTGGCGCAGACGGCGACCAGGCGGAATTCGGGCTTCCAGACGTCCGTCTTGTCCTTCGGCCACGAGATCATGAAAGCGACGCTCCAGGCACCAACCAGCGCCGAGAAGATCATCAGGGCGATGAAAACCTGCGAGAGGATGCCGCGTTTGTCCTGGGACATGAAATTCCTTTTTAGTCGGCCAGCTTGGCCAGTTGCGGCTTGAGTTGTTCCAGCGTCGCCGTGAAATCGGCCACCCGCTGCTTTTCCTGATCGATCACGGCGGCCGGGGCGCGGGCGACGAAACCTTCGTTGGCAAGCTTGCCCTGGGCAATCGAAATGAGCTTTTCGAGCTTTTCGATTTCCTTGGCCAGGCGCACGCGTTCGGCGGCGACGTCGATTTCCACCTTGAGCATGAGGCGGGTTTCACCGACCACGGCCACCGGTGCCATGGCATCGGCCGGCATGTCGTCGACGATCTGGACTTCGGACAGCTTGCCGAGCGCTTTCAGAATATCCGCGAACTCGGAAATCTCGGCACCGCCGCCGGCGACCAGCAAAGGCATGCGCAGGGCGGGCGACACGTTCATCTCACCGCGCAGGTTGCGCGTCGCGTAGGCCAGGGCCTTGAGGCGCTCGACCTTGGCTTCCGAAGCCGGGTCGAGCTTGTATTCCTCGGCGCGCGGGTAGGCGGCAAGCATGATCGAGTCGTGCGTCTTGCGGCCGGCGATGGGGGCCACGGTCTGCCACAGCTCTTCGGTGATGAAGGGAATCAGCGGGTGGGCCAGACGGAGGACGGCTTCCAGCGTGCGGACCACGGTCCGGCGGGCGCCGCGCTGCTGGGCGTCGTTGCCGGTCTGGATCTCGACCTTGGCGATTTCCAGATACCAGTCGCAGAACTCGTCCCAGATGAATTTGTAGATGGCCTGGGCGACGAGGTCGAAACGGTAGTCGGTGAAGTGCTGCTCGACTTCCTTCTCGACGCGCTGCAACTGGCTGACGATCCAGCGGTCGGCGAAGCTGAATTCGAGCGGGGCGGAACCGCCGCAGGCCGGGCCGTTCTGCTGGTGTTCGAGGGCCAGGTCATGACCTTCGACGTTCATCAGCACGAAGCGCGTGGCGTTCCACAGCTTGTTGCAGAAATTGCGGTAGCCATCGCAGCGGTTGAGGTCGAACTTGATGTCGCGGCCGGGCGAGGCGAGGCTGGCGAAGGTGAAGCGCAGGGCGTCGGTGCCGAAGGAAGCGATGCCTTCCGGGAACTCCTTCTTCGTCTTCTTGGCGATGCTCTCGGCTTGCTTCGGGTTCATCAGGCCGGTCGTGCGCTTTTCGATCAGCGCCTCGAGGCCGATGCCGTCGATCAGGTCGATCGGGTCGAGCACGTTGCCCTTCGATTTCGACATCTTCTGGCCTTCGCCATCGCGGATCAGGCCATGCACATAGACGTGCTTGAACGGGATCTGGCCGGTGATCTGCTTGGTCATCATGACCATGCGGGCGACCCAGAAGAAGATGATGTCGAAACCGGTGACCAGTACGGTCGACGGCAAATATTGCTGCAAAATCGGGTTGGCGGCGTCGATGGCCTCGTCACCCGTCCAGTCCAGCGTCGAGAAGGGCCACAGGGCGGAGGAGAACCAGGTGTCGAGGACGTCTTCGTCGCGGCTCAGCGCACCGGTATAGCCCTGCTTGGCGGCTTCGGCCTTGGCTTCAGCCTCGTTGTGTGCAACGAAGACCTGGCCGTTGTCGCCATACCAGGCCGGAATCTGGTGGCCCCACCACAGCTGGCGGGAGATACACCAGTCCTGGATGTTGTTGAGCCACTGGTTGTAGGTATTGACCCAGTTTTCCGGATAGAACTTGATTTCGCCGGAATGGACGACGTCGAGCGCCTTCTCGGTGATCGACTTGCCATCGTCGCCTGGCTTGGACATGGCGACGAACCACTGGTCGGTAAGCATCGGCTCAATGACCACATTGGTCCGGTCGCCGCGCGGCACCTTGAGTTTGTGCTTGTCGGTCTTTTCGAGGATGCCGAGGGCTTCTAGGTCAGCGACGACGGCCTTGCGGGCGTCGAAACGGTCGAGCCCGCGGTATTTCTCGGGGGCGTTCTCGTTGATCTTGGCGTCGAGCGTCAGGATAGCAATCATCGCCAGACCATGGCGCTGGCCAACCGCATAGTCGTTGAAGTCATGCGCCGGCGTGACCTTGACGCAGCCAGTGCCGAATTCGAGATCGACGTAGCTGTCGGCGATGATCGGGATTTCGCGGTCGGTCAGCGGCAACTTCACCATCTTGCCGATCATGTGCTTGTAGCGTTCGTCTTCCGGATGGACCATGACGGCCGTGTCGCCGAGCATGGTTTCCGGCCGAGTCGTGGCGACGACCAGGCTATCGCTGCCATCGGCCAGCGGATAGCGGATGTGCCACATGAAGCCGTCTTCTTCCTCCTGCACGACTTCGAGGTCGGACACGGCGGTGTGCAGCTTCGGGTCCCAGTTCACGAGGCGCTTGCCGCGGTAGATCAAACCTTCCTTGAACAGGCGGACGAAGGTTTCAGTGACGACCTTGTTCAACCCGGCATCCATCGTGAAGCGCTCGCGCTTCCAGTCCGGGCTGGTGCCCATGCGGCGCATCTGCTTGGTGATGGTGTTGCCGGAGTATTCCTTCCATTCCCAGACCTTTTCCAGGAACTTCTCGCGGCCGAGGTCGTGGCGCGAAATGCCCTGGGCATCCAGTTGGCGCTCGACGACGATCTGCGTCGCGATGCCGGCGTGGTCGGTGCCCGGCTGCCACAGGGTGTTGTGGCCGCGCATCCGGTAGTAGCGGGTCAGCGCGTCCATCAGCGTCTGGTTGAAGCCGTGGCCCATGTGCAGCGTGCCGGTCACATTCGGCGGCGGCAGCAGGATGCAGAAGTTTTCGTCAGCTGCCTTGCTGCGGTCGACGCCGGCAGCGAAGTAATTCTGGGCTTCCCACTCGGGGTACCAGCGGCGTTCAATGTCGGCGGGTTCGAAGGCTTTGGCGAGTTCCATGGGCTTGTCGGAAAAGGGGAAAACCCGCGATTATACCCGCGATTGGTAGCTGGCCTGGCCTACTGCTTCGGTGTCTCCATGATCGCCGTGCCCCAGCTCGATGTCCGGTAGCCGAGCGGTCGCCACAGGTGCTGCCAGGGCAGCTCGACGATCTCCGGCGGTTTCAGGGGGTGCGCGGCTGCCGTGATATTGCGCAAATCAGCAGGCATCTCGGCGTTCTTGTTTGAGGCGGGCCAGACAACGGCGATTTTTTTATCGTCACCGGCCGGGGTGGGCAGGCCGGGCATCACGACACGGGAGTCGGGGAAAAAGCGGCGCAGGTTCCCGCCGACGTGGGGGTCGTTGACGATGATCGTTCCCCGGTCAAAACCCTGCTCGCGCAGCTTGTCGGCGAGTTCGGGGTAGGGCACGGCCCAGCGGCAGCGCGAGCAGAACGGCTCGTAGACGAAGAGGTTGCCGCTGCGCACGGCATAGGCGGTAATCGTGAACCCGAGCAGGACGGCCATGAATACCCGAACGCGGCGCGGCGTAGGGTTGGTTTCACGCGCTTTCTCGGTCAGCCAGGGAATGGCGATGACAAGCATCGGCAGGATGCTGTGCACCGCGTAGTTGGAACGCGAATAGAGCAGGCCGTTGAAGAGGACAAGTCCGCTCAGTTCGATGAGCAGAATGTGGAACAGGAACAGCTTCGGGTCGAAGGTGAGCGGATCGGCCGAACGTAGCCGGGATTGCCGGAAAATTGTCCGGAAGATAGCCGGAAAGACCATCGGCAGGATCACGGCATAGGGTGCCAGGACGAGCAGCGGAAAGGTCAGGGCATCGCGCAGGCCGCGGGCAATGCCGGCCGGCGTATGGGCGGGGATTTCGGGGAGCAGGTCGGTGCCGAGGGATATTAAACGTTGCGGATCGGCGGCAACCCAGAGGGCGTAGGGGGCGACGATCAGCAGGGTGACCGGCAGCGATGCCAGCATCGGCAGCGCGAACACCGTTTTTCGCATGGATGGCTGCAGCCAGGCGGCGAGCAACGTGGCGAACAGGGCAAAGACGTAGATGTGCTCGGTGAGCAGGCCCAGCCCGATCAGCCCCGCCAACAGCAGGTAGTTGCCGCGGCTCGGTCGATCAACAAGGCGAAAGACGGCCCAGACGGTAGCAACGGCCAGCACCATGGCGCCGACGCGATGGGTAAAGCCTTCGTGAAATCGCCAGAAAATCTGGTAGACCGTGGCCATCGATTCGACGGCGATGAACGCCCACAGCGCGCTTTGCGTGATTTTGTGGGTTATTTGAAAAAGACAGCCGGCCATGCCGACGAGCAGGGCGTACTTGAGAATCAGGAAGCTTGGCAGGCCGCTGCCGAAAACCTGCTGCACGAACCATGTCGCCCAGTCGTAAAGCGGGCCATGCTGGACGTTGTAGCCCGGCGCGAGGGTCTGGGCCAGCAGGTTGTCGAGCGGGTCGTCTTCGCCGAGATTGCCTGAGGAAAACAGGCGGGTCAGGGCGTGAATCGAGGCATAGATGGCGACAAGCACCATGACGCCAGGCAAGGTAAAAGGAAAGCGGGGGGCCGCCGTCGAGGCGGGGGCGGATGAATTGCTCGGTTTCATGGGGTGACGGCCTTCTCGGCCGTGATCGTGTGCTGACTAACTGTTCTCGATCATTTCCTGCTCAGCCAGAAATTCCCGGATGGTCGAGCTGATGATTTCAGGAAGGACGGCCTTGATCCGCTCCTCAATGCGGCCGGCGAGTTCGTTGATGACCTGTTCGCGCATGGCATGGTCATCGGCGGATACTTCGTCAGGCCAGGTCTGAGCGGCCTCGGTCGTCGGATCGAAGGCTTCGGTGCCCGATTCGGGCTGGGTCTCGTTCTCAGACATCGGCTCGATGTCGGTGAGAACCGGAATATCGTCGAACAGATCGATGCTGTCTGTCAGCACCGGGATGTCGTCAAATTCGTGGTCGCTCTGGCGTCTGCGCTGCATCAGGGCATCGGCGCGGGCAATGATCGGGCTGGGCACGCGGTTTCCTTAGCGGTCGCTGAGATCGAAGTAACGGACTTCGTAACCGCGATCCTTGTAGAACTTGACGCGATCCCGGGCGGCTGTGCGGTCGCTCTCTTCCTGACCAACAACTTCGATCAGGCTTTCGAAACGCGAAAAACCGGGCGGGACTTCCTGGCTCAGGTTCATCAGGCGTTCGTCCTGCGCGATGCTGTCCAGCTTGTCGGTGATCAGGATGGGCGTTTCCGGAGCCAGCGGCGAATCAGCCCGGCAATGCGGCACGAAACTGAGTGCGGAATGTGTCCACAGCATGCGGTCGACGCTGCTGGCGACCGCATTATCGACAGCGTACACCAACATCGGCTTTTTCTTGGCATAAGCGCCACTCAGCAAGGCGCAGGCCGCGGCGATCTTGTCTGCCGCGCCGTGATAGAAAAAAACCTGCGTCAATTGAGCTTGCCTGCGCGCTGCAGCAGGTAATGCGTCAACAAGGGAACTGGCCGGCCCGTGGCACCCTTGTTGGCACCGGATTTCCAGGCTGTGCCGGCGATGTCGAGGTGCGCCCAGTCAAATTTCTTGGTGAAACGCGACAGGAAACAGGCGGCCGTAACGGCCCCGCCCCAGCGACCGCCAATATTGGCCATGTCGGCAAACGGACTTTTCAGCAGTTCTTGGTAGTCGTCCCACAGCGGCATGTGCCAGGCGCGATCATGAGCTTCTTCGCCAGCATCGAGCAGTTCGCGAGCCAGACCATCCTTGTTGGCGAACAGACCGGTGGCCACGCCACCCAGAGCGACGACGCAGGCTCCGGTGAGCGTGGCAACATCGATCACCGTGTCGGGGTCGAAACGCTCGGCATAGGTCAGCGCATCGCACAGGATCAAGCGACCTTCGGCGTCGGTGTTGAGGATTTCTATGGTCTGGCTGGACATCGACGTGACGATATCACCCGGTCGCGTCGCCTTGCCGTCAGGCATGTTTTCGGTTGCCGGAACGATGACGGTCAGATTGATCGGCAAGGCCATCTTGGCAACGGCATGCATGGTGCCGAGCACACTAGCGGCGCCGCACATGTCGTATTTCATTTCGTCCATTTCGGCACCGGGTTTCAGGGAAATGCCGCCGGTGTCGAAAGTGACCCCCTTGCCAACGAGAACGATCGGCTTTTCAGTCGCCTTGGCGCCCTTGTAGCTGAGAACGATGAGTTTGGGTGGCTGGTGCGAACCATGGGCAACGGCGAGCAGGGAATGCATGCCCAGTTTTTCCATGTCGGCGCGATCGAGAATTTCGCAGCCGAGCTTGAATTCCTCAGCCATGATCTGGGCCTGCTCGGCCAGGTAAGTCGGGTGGCAGATGTTGGGTGGCAAGTTTCCCAGGGTCTTGGTCATGGCGACGCCTTCGCCTATGGCCAGGCCCTGGCTCAGGGCTTCCTCAGCGGGTGCCAGTTCATTGCGCCGCTCGACGCTAAAGGTCAGCTTGCGCAATGGTCGGCGAACATCTTCCTTCTTGCTCTTGAATTGCTCGAATTTGTAGGTCGAGTCCAGTGCAGCCATCGTGGCCTGACGAATCCGCCAGCCAATGCTGCGTTTTTTGACGGGCAGTTCGGTTAGGAAGATGGAGGCGTCAAAAGCACCGGTTTCATTGAGTACCTTGACGGTCGCGCTGATTGCGCTGCTGAATTCCTTCTCACGAAAATCTTTTTCCTTGCCCAGGCCAACGAGCAGGATGCGGTCGCACAGCGTACCGGGGACACTGTGCAGCAACAGGGTGCTGCAAGATTTGCCTTCCATGTCACCGCGTCGGACGATGTCGGCAATGTGACCACCGGATGCCTTGTCGAGCAGTTCCGCCGCAAGCGTCATTTTCCTCGATTCAAAAACCCCGACAACGACGCAACCGCAACGCTGTTTCTCCGGGCTGCCACTTTTTATGCTAAATTCCACAAGCTGCTCCTGATCAAGGAAATATCAGTTTCCGAGGGTTTATCCTCGCATTTTTTTCGGTTTCGTCAAAGCATGATATTCGAACGCGCCGCACGGCGCGAATTTGCTCAGGCAGCCGCCGGCATCAGTGTTGCGCTGCTGGCGATCCTGGCCTCCATATTGTTGATTCGCCTGCTGAAAGAGGCCGTCGGAGGGCGCATTGTGCCCGAGGCGGTTGCCTCGCTGCTCGGCTTCGCCTTGCTGAACTTCATGCCACTGGTGCTGAGTCTGATGCTATTCGTATCGATCCTGCTCAGTCTGACGCGCGCTTACCGAGATTCGGAAATGGTCGTGTGGAGCACCTGCGGTTTGCCGCTTACGGCGTGGCTACGGCCCGTGCTCAAATTTGCCCTGCCTTTCGTTCTAGTTATCGCTGCATTGGCCGGATTTCTCTCGCCGTGGGCAAATTTCAATACCGCGCAGTACCGGCAGGTACTTTCGGCACGTAGCGATGTTTCGCAGGTTTCCCCGGGGGTTTTTCAGGAGTCCAAGGCCGGTCGACGGGTTTTCTTCGTTGAAGCCCTGGATGAGGGGGCGGCGTTGCTCGGGAATATCTTCGTCGCAGGTTTCCAGGATGGAAAACTGGGCGTCGTCGTGTCCGATCAGGGTTATCAGGAGTTTGCCGAAAACGGCGACCGCTTTGTCGTTCTCGAAAACGGGCGCCGATACGAAGTCGAGCCGGGATCTCCAGAGTTTCGTGTGATGGAATTCGAACGATATCGGGTGCGTACCGAGGATGGCCAAGCCAAGCCCACGGAGCCGCTACCCAATCGCCTGTCGTTGCCAGAGTTGCTCAAGGACGATAGCAACAAGGCGCGCGGCGAACTTCTCTGGCGTATCGGGATACCGGTGTCGGCGCTGATCCTGGCGTTGCTGGCAATCCCACTCTCTTACGTTAACCCGCGTGCAGGCCGTTCAGCGAACATGTTGATTGCGGTGCTTATCTATGCGATTTACAGCAATCTGTTGTGGGTTGCCCAGGCTTGGGTCGCTCAAGGCAAGTTGCCATTCTGGATCGGTGTCTGGGTTATTCACGCCGCCATGTTGATACCGCTCGTGCTGCTCTTTTACCGCCGCATTGCCGTGCGCATGCCCTGGCAGAGGGCGTCCTGTGTTTAAGGTCAATACGCATCAGCGTTACCTGATGCGGGAAGTGCTCGCTGCGGTGCTGCTCGTTCTGCTTGCTTTCCTCGCGCTATTCAGTTTTTTCAATTTCGTAGATGAATTGCGCAATGTGGGGCGGGCTGATTACACCGCTGCTCGAGCCGCACTGTTTGTGGCGCTTGGCTTGCCAGGGCTGGTTTACGAACTGATACCGATTGCCACCCTGATCGGGACTTTATATGCCCTGTCTACACTGGCCAGGCATTCCGAACTAACGGTTCTGCGGGCATCCGGTCTGGCAACCTCAGACTTGTTGAAGACGCTCTTTCGCGCAGCGGCCTTGCTTGCCTTGCTGACTTATGTTTTTGGTGAGGTGCTGGTGCCGTTTAGCGAGCGACTGGCTCAAGAAATCAAGGCGAAGGCACTGAGCAAGGTGGTGGCGCGTAGCGGTCTGGAAAGTGGCTTGTGGATCAAAGACGGGCGCAGTTTTATAAATATTCGCAAGGTCAATCCGGATGCCTCGCTGGAAGGTGTCCGCATCTACCGTTTTACGGCTGAAAACACCCTGGAATCGGTCACCGACGCTCAGCAGGCCAGCTTCCAGTTGCCTGACCACTGGATTTTGAAGGGCGTGGTCCGGACTATTCTTGAGGCTGATTCCTCGCGTGTTGAATCAAGCGAGATGGCGGATTGGCGTTCTGCGGTCAACCCGGATTTATTGGCAATTTTGACAATCGCACCGGAGCGGATGTCTCTCTATAGCCTGTTCAATTACACCCGGCATCTGGTGGATAACAAGCAGAAGGCGGAGCGCTATCAGATTGCCCTCTGGAAAAAACTTGTCTATCCGCTGACTGCCCTGGTTATGGTTGCCTTGGCGCTACCCTTCGGTTATTCCCATGACCGCGTCGGCGGCGTCAGTCTGAAAATTTTTGCTGGCGTCATGCTGGGCATACTCTTCTACGCCTTGAATGGTCTGTTTTCCAATCTCGGCGTGATCAATTCGTGGCCGCCGTTCGCCAGCGCCACGGCACCTGCGGCGCTGTTTCTGCTGACGGCGATGGGCATGCTGTGGTGGGTCGAGCGTCGATAGTCAGTCTGTGCTGACAATTCGTGTTCCGGCAATGCGGTCGTGCAGAAACTGTCCATCCTTGTCGAATAACGCCCAGACTATTCCGATGCCGAGGAACAGAATGCTCGGCCACGCGGCCAGGTAGCGAAGAACTGCCTGCAAGGGGCGGATTGCCGAGCCTTCGTTGGAGATCAGGCGCAGCTTCCACGTCTTCATTGGCAGCGTTTGTCCGCCGTTAAGCCAGCACCAGACAAAATAGGCCAAAAGCAACAGCACGACATGAAGCCAGAGCATCCTTGGGGTAAGCGCGAAGTTGAATCCCGAGAGGACGATTTGTGGAAGTAGAAAGCCGATCAGCAAGATTGAAAATACAACCAGGCTTTCATACAGCATGCAGACAAGGCGGCGTCTGATACCGGAAGGTGATTTTGGCATTGATGTTTGCTTCTGTTAGCGGCTGGGACCTGGCTTGTTGAATTCCCGGCAATTGTTGATGAGTCGATAGCGGCGTTTGTCGCCAGGTTCAAAAAAGCGTCCCGCATTTGCTTGTGCAGCAATCTTCGTTCATGGTTTTAGGCCTCTCGCTGACAAGGCGCTTGCCAGCGTGTGCGTTGCGCGCGAGCAATGGGTCTTGACGCTACCTTCAGAGCAACCCATGGCAGCTGCTGTTTCAGCGACGTCCATGTCCTCCCAGTAGCGCATGAGGAATGCCTCGCGTTGCCGTGCCGGCAGTTTTTTGATTTCTTCATCAATCAGGTTGAGCGTCTGGGCCTGCTGCAGCTTGCTTTCCGGTGTTTTAGGGCCGGCGTCGTCTTCGTCGGCAGCAAGGGTTTCAAGCGGGTCGTGATCGTCGTTGTCATCTTGCGAGAAAGCGGAAAGGATCGTCGTCCACATTGAGCGGACCTTGCTTCGCCGATAATAGTCACGAATGGTGTTCTGCAGTATGCGTTGGAAGAGCATCGGGTACTCTTCGTCAGGCCGGTCGCCATACTTTTCCGCCAGCTTTAGCATGGCATCCTGAACGATATCCAGTGCCGCATCTTCATCACGTACGGCGAACATGGCCTGTTTGAAGGCGCGTCGCTCGACTGACTCGAGAAAGCTGGAAAGTTGTTGGGGCGATGACAGGGGCGTCTCTTCCGAAAATTCTTGAGCATTATAGGGAAATGCCGGGAAACCTTGACCGAAAATGGTCGGTCGATTAAGGTTACGCCCTTTTAAGCGGTAGCTTTTTTGGGCTCAAGAATGATGATCAGCGGTGCAGAAATTGTAATCAGGTGCCTGCAAGAAGAAAAGGTCGATTGTGTTTTCGGATACCCGGGTGGATCCGTTCTGCACATCTACGATGCGCTCTTTAAGCAGGATCAGGTCAAACACATTCTTGTTCGCCACGAACAGGCTGCTGTTCATGCAGCGGATGCTTATTCGCGTTCTTCCCAGCGGGTTGGCGTTGCGTTGGTGACATCGGGGCCTGGTGTGACGAATACCGTGACCGGCATTGCCACGGCCTACATGGACTCCATTCCCATGGTGGTTCTGACCGGCCAGGTGCCGTCGTTCTATATCGGCCAGGATGCGTTCCAGGAGTGTGATACTGTCGGTATCACCCGTCCTTGCGTCAAGCACAATTTCCTGGTCAAGGATGTCAAGGATCTGGCGGTCACTATCAAGAAGGCCTTTCATATTGCCTCGACCGGTCGTCCTGGTCCTGTGGTGGTCGATATCCCTAAGGATATTACTGCCCAGATGTGCGAGTTCGATTACCCGAAGACGATACAGATGCGTTCCTACAACCCGGTGGTCAAGGGCCATCTGGGGCAGATCAAGAAGGCTGTGCAGATACTGCAGGAAGCCAAGCGCCCGGTGATTTATACGGGGGGCGGGGTAATCCTTTCCGATGCGGCCGAGCAGTTGACCAAGCTGGCGCATAAGCTGAACTTTCCGGTGACCAATACCCTCATGGGCTTGGGCGGCTATCCGGCGACGGACAAGCAGTTCATCGGCATGCTCGGTATGCATGGCACCTTCGAAGCCAATAACGCGATGCACTACGCTGACGTGATTCTGGCCATCGGCGCCCGTTTCGATGATCGCGTGATCGGCAATCCGGAACACTTCGGTGAAGAGAAGCGTCGAGTCATCCATATCGACATTGATCCATCGTCAATTTCCAAGCGCGTCAAGGTTGATGTGCCCATCGTCGGCAATGTGCCGGATGTGCTGGAAGAGATCGTCAAGCTTATGGACGGCGGTTTCAAGACCGATCCCGAAGTAGCCAACTGGTGGAGGCAGATCGACGAGTGGCGTGGCCGTGATTCCCTGCGTTACAAGCAGTCCGAGCACATCATGCCGCAGTTCGTCATGGAAAAGCTCTATGAGGTGACTGGCGGAAATGCCTTCATCACTTCGGACGTCGGCCAGCACCAGATGTTTGCTGCGCAGTACTACAAATTCGACAAGCCTCGCCGCTGGATCAACTCCGGCGGTCTGGGCACCATGGGCGTCGGCCTGCCGTATGGCATGGGCGTGCTGATGGCCAATCCGGATGCGCAGGTGGCCTGTGTGACAGGCGAAGGTTCGATCCAGATGTGCATTCAGGAACTGTCGACCTGCAAACAGTACGGCTTCCCGATCAAGATCATCAACCTGAACAACGGCATGCTGGGCATGGTTCGTCAGTGGCAGGAAATGTTCTATTCCAAGCGCTACTCGCAGTCCTATGTCACCTCGTTACCTGATTTCGTCAAGCTGGCAGAAGCCTACGGGCATGTCGGCATGAAGATCGAAAAACCGGAAGATGTTGAACCGGCATTGCGCAAAGCCTTTACCGAGCACAAGGATGACCTAGTCTTCATGGACTTCATCATCGATCCGGGTGCCAATGTCTTCCCGATGGTTGCGGCTGGCAAGGGGTTGACTGAAATGATCCTCGCTGAAGATCTGTAAGCGAGGGAGGAAAAGAACAATGCGACACATCATTTCTATCCTGATCGAAAACGAATCAGGTGCACTTTCCCGAGTGGCAGGGCTTTTTTCGGCCCGTGGCTACAATATTGAATCGTTGACCGTGGCACCGACGGAAGATCCCTCGTTGTCGCGGATGACCATTCTGACATCCGGCTCCGACGAGGTGCTGGAGCAGATCACGAAGCAGCTCAACAAGCTGGTTGACGTGGTCAAGGTGGTCGATCTCTCCGAAGCCGCTCACGTCGAGCGCGAACTGATGTTGATCAAGGTTCGCGCCACCGGCAAGGACCGCGAAGAGATGAAGCGCATGGCCGATATTTTCCGTGGTCGTATTATTGACGTCACGGAATCGACCTATGTTATCGAGTTGACCGGAGCAAGCTCCAAACTCGACTCCTTCATCGCCGCGCTCGATGCCGGCCTGATTCTCGAAACCGTCCGTACCGGTGTCTGTGGCATTGGTCGTGGCGATCGCATTCTTAAAGTCTAACTATCTGTACATAAAGAGGATTTCATGAAAGTTTATTACGACAAGGACGCCGATCTCTCCCTCATCAAGGGCAAGAAGGTCACCATCGTTGGTTACGGCTCTCAGGGCCACGCCCACGCCCAGAACCTCAAGGATTCCGGCGTCAAGGTCACAGTCGGCCTGCGCAAGGATGGTGCTTCCTGGAAGAAGGCCGAAGCGGCTGGTCTGAAGGTCGAAGAAATCGCCAAGGCCGTCAAGGGTGCCGACGTTGTCATGATCCTGTTGCCGGATGAAAACATTCCGCAGGTGTACAACGAAGAAGTTGCCCCGAACCTCAAGAAGGGTGCTGCCCTGGCTTTTGCCCACGGCTTCAACGTTCATTACAACCAGGTCGTGCCGCGTGCTGACGTGGACGTCATCATGATTGCCCCGAAGGGTCCTGGCCATACGGTGCGTTCCGAGTACCTCAAGGGTGGCGGCGTCCCGTCCCTGATCGCTGTGTATCAGGACGTTACCAAGAAGGCCAAGGACATCGCTCTGTCCTATGCTGCAGCCAACGGCGGCACCAAGGGTGGCGTCATTGAAACCAACTTCCGCGAAGAAACCGAAACTGACCTGTTCGGCGAACAGGCTGTTCTCTGTGGTGGCGCTGTCGAGCTGGTCAAGATGGGCTTCGAAACCCTGACCGAAGCTGGTTACGCTCCGGAAATGGCCTACTTCGAGTGCTTGCATGAACTGAAGCTGATCGTCGACCTGATGTACGAAGGCGGCATCGCCAACATGAACTACTCGATCTCCAACAATGCGGAGTTCGGTGAGTACGTGACCGGTACCGAAGTCATCAACGAGCAGTCCCGTGCCGCCATGCGCAATGCGCTGAAGCGCATCCAGAACGGTGACTACGCCAAGATGTTCATTCTTGAAGGTCGCACCAACTACCCGGCCATGACGGCTCGTCGTCGCCTGAATGCCGAGCACCCAATCGAAACGGTCGGCGGCAAGCTGCGCGACATGATGCCGTGGATCAAGAAGAACAAGCTCGTCGACCAGACCAAGAACTAATTTGCCGGTTGCGGGCTCGGTAGCGCGTTGTTGCTTACGCTTGCCGTACTAACGTACTGTCTGCGCATGCGCGCCTAGCGCTACCTTCGCTTTGGGCGGTGTGGGAAACCTCACCGCCCAAGTTGTTTGGGGGATAGGTGTATCCTTGCACCATTCTGGATGATTCTTTTAGCCAATGACCGAACTCAAACCCCGTAAATCGCTGTTCAATCCTGAAGTGAAACGGCGCGGTATTTATTTGCTGCCCAATCTGTTCACTACGGCGGCCCTGTTTGCTGGCTTCTTTGCCATCGTGCAGGCGATGCAGGGTGACTTCGCGCGGGCAGCAATGGCGATCTTCATTGCCATGGTCCTTGATGGGCTGGATGGCCGCGTGGCGCGCCTGACCAATACGCAGTCGGCTTTTGGCGCCGAATATGATTCGCTGTCGGATATGGTCAGTTTCGGTGCGGCCCCGGCGCTCGTGATGTACGAGTGGGCACTACGCGATATGGGACGCCTGGGCTGGATAGCGGCTTTCATTTACTGCGCCGGTGCGGCCTTGCGTCTGGCTCGCTTCAATACGACGCTGGAAGTGATGGACAAGCGCTATTTCCAGGGCTTGCCGTCGCCGGCTGCCGCGGCGCTCGTTGCGGGACTGGTCTGGGTCATGATCGAGACGGGTATCCCCGGGAGCGATGTGCGCTGGCTGGCTTGCGTGCTGACGGTGTTTGCCGGTGTGACCATGGTCTCCAATATCCGCTTCTACAGTTTCAAGGACATCAATCTCAAGAAAAGTGTGCCCTTCTTCGTGATAGCGGCGATTGCCCTGGGGTTTGCCTTGGTTGCCTACAGCCCGGAAATTGCCTTGTTCGGTTTCTTTGTCATTTATGGTTTGTCGGGCTATGTTCAGGCTGCAATCAGCTTGTTCAAGCGTAAAGCCCTGTAGTTCGGAGTATTTATGAAACAGCATCTGGTTATTTTCGATACGACCCTGCGTGACGGTGAGCAAAGCCCGGGCGCATCGATGACGCGGGAAGAGAAGATTCGCGTCGCTCGCCAACTCGAAAAGATGCGGGTCGACGTCATCGAGGCTGGCTTTGCCGCCGCCTCGCCCGGGGATTTCGAGTCGATCCAGGCCATCGCACATGCGATCAAGGATTCGACCATCTGTTCTCTGGCACGGGCCAACGAAAACGACATCAATCGGGCTGGCGAGGCGATCAAGCCGGCCAAGTCGGGCCGTATTCATACCTTCATCGCAACTTCGCCCATTCATATGGAAAAGAAGCTGCGCATGTCACCTGATCAGGTGGTTGAGCAGGCGGTCAAGTCGATCGGTTGGGCGCGGCAATACACGGACGACATCGAGTTTTCGGCCGAGGATGCGGGGCGTTCGGAAATCGACTTTCTTTGCCGCATCTTCGAAGCGGTCATCAAGGCAGGTGCCAGGACGATCAACGTGCCGGATACCGTTGGCTACGCTATTCCATTCCAGTACGCTGAAACCATGCGCCAGCTGATCGAGCGTGTGCCAAATTCGGACAAGGTGATCTGGTCGGTACATTGTCACAACGACCTCGGGCTGGCTGTTTCCAATTCGCTGGCGGCTGTGCTGGCCGGGGCGCGTCAGGTCGAATGCACGATCAACGGCTTGGGCGAGCGTGCCGGCAATGCGGCGCTTGAGGAAATTGTCATGGCGGTGCGTACCCGCCCGGATATTTTCGAACTCGAAACGCGTATTGATACGACGCAGATTGTCCCGGCTTCCAAGTTGATCTCGCAGATTACCGGTTACCCGGTGCAGCCGAACAAGGCGGTGGTTGGGGCCAATGCCTTCGCCCATGAATCCGGTATTCACCAGGATGGTGTGCTCAAGCATCGCGAGACCTACGAAATCATGCGCGCCCAGGATGTCGGCTGGTCGCAGAACAAACTGGTTCTCGGCAAGCACTCGGGGCGCAATGCTTTCAAGAGTCGTCTGCAGGAACTGGGTATCGAGCTGGAAAGCGACGAGGCCGTCAATGCCGCCTTTGCCCGCTTCAAGGAACTGGCTGACCGTAAGCATGAAATCTTCGACGAGGACCTGCATGCGCTGGTTTCCGATGAAGTGGTGACGCCCGATCAGGAGCATTACAAGCTGTTGTATTCACATGTCTGCTCTGAAACGGGTGAGATGCCTCATGCCAAGGTGATCCTCAGTGTTGGCGGTGTCGAGCAGAAGGGTGAAGCCGGTGGCGGTGGTCCGGTCGATGCGACCTTCAAGGCGATCGAGAGTATCGTCAATAGCGGTGCCGAATTGATGCTTTACTCGGTCAACGCGATCACAACTGGCACCGATGCTCAGGGCGAAGTGACGACGCGTCTGACCAAGGCCGACCGCGTTGTAAATGGCAATGGCGCCGATACGGATATCGTCATCGCATCAGCGCGTTCGTATCTGAATGCGCTGAACAAGCTGCATTCTTCGCTCGACAAGGTGAAGGCTCAGGGCGACGTCTGATTCGACATTAAACCCACGCGAAAGCCGCTTCAGCTCTGCTGGGCGGCTTTTTCCGTTTTGGGGCCGCGGGTGGCGCGGACGAAGAGGATGGTCAGAACAAAAAGAGCGGTGGCCAGAATTGTCTCGACCACGGCGAGTTGCTGGATCAGTCCATGGTCGCTGGTGGCGCGCAGCAGGCCTTCCATCAGGTAGAACTGAACGAACAGCGACAGCCATTTGTAGGTGTAGCGTTTGCCGCGCAGGATGCCGAACAGCGGAACGAGCAGGAAAGCGCCTTTCAATACCATCCATGAGCCACCGGGTTTGAGCGGCGCCAGCCAACCCTCCCAGGCCAGGCAAAGGAATATCAGCGCGATGAGGCAGGCGCTGGCGGAAATCTGATAGCGGGTGGTGGATGTCACGGTCAACTCGATTTTTTGGCTAAATTTGAAATGCATTAGTCCTGGACTTGGGGTGGGGTGTGCGGGCGGGCCTGCGTGCCGGGCACGGATTCGATGCCGGCTGCGATGCGCTCTGCCAAGGCGCGGACCGAGCCGCGGTGGCTGCAATAGAGGACGAGAATGTCTTGCATGGTCGGCTATTATACGGCCCCATGCAAAACCACTTCAGGTCTCGTCGCGGCACTCAAAAACAGCCAAGGAGCATGGGCATCTTTCGCCGCTTTCATAGCGAGAACATGATGCAGACCAGCTCTGCGCTGGCGTTTACGACCCTGATGGCACTGGTCCCCTTGGTGACGGTTGTGCTTTCGGTTGCCGGGGTCGTTCCCTTCCTCGATTCCTTGGTGGCGCGACTCGACTTGTTGATTCGCGAAGTTTTGCTGCCGCCTGGCGCAGCTGGCGCCATTGCCGGAAATATTGGCAAGTTTTCGCACAAGGCGCAGCGCTTGACCCTAGCTGGCATTGCTGTTCTGAGCATCACGGCATTCTTGCTCATGAACACCATAGAGCGGGCCTTCAACCACCTGTGGCAGGTTCAGCCGCGCCCCCTGCTGGCGCGCCTGCGCCTCTACGCCTTCGTAACGGCCGTTTGGCCTTTTGTCCTGGGGGCCGTGGCCGGTGCGATGTCGATTGCCGTGACAACGTCGCTGGGCTGGTTTGACGAGCCTGTCTGGTTCCGTCGTTTTGCCCTGAAGGCTGTGGCGGTGATTCTGCTCGGCCTGTTTTTCTCGTTTCTCTATTACGCGGTGCCGAACGCCCCGGTCTCACGGCGCGCAGCATTGACCGGCGGCATCTTTGCCACGCTGGCCTTCTCGGTCATGCAAAAGGTGTTTGAAGTATTTCTGGTCAGTTCCGCCATGCTGAAAAGCATCTACGGTGCCTTTGCCGCCTTTCCGGTCTTTCTGGTCTGGCTGCATCTATCGTGGGCGGTCGTACTGTTTGGTGGCCTGATCGCTGCCAGCATCAATCGTCCGGCAAGACGCTGAATATTTCGATGGCGCTTGTCTGTTCGTCGAGGCTGGTGGCCTGAACTTCGCGAACTTCGAGGTTGCCAGCCTCGATCATGAGGATGATGCGCCGGGTGTTTTCCCTTAACAGTCCCGCCGGGACTACCAGCGATTGGGTTGGGCGCAGGGGCGGCGTGGCGGGGAGTATCAGTGCGGCCACTGTATTTGATTCAAGCGCATAAGTATGGGTGATTTCCACGGCTGTCGCCTTGGGTGCCAATATCTGCAGACCCAGTTCGATATGTTCCGGATTTTCCGATACGGCCCAGCGGATGACACAGACGTGCCATGTCGGAACCGGCTCCGACTGATCACCCAGCGCTTGCAGCGCGACAATGTCGCCAACCCGCAGGTGCTGGGTTTGACCAGACATGTGCATCAACGAGTAGCCATCGGGACTCTCGTTGGTGACCATCCATTCGCTCAGATCCCTTGGAATCTGTGCCGATTTCATGAGATGCCAGAGGTTGCCGAGGCCAGAGCAGATGTTGGCACGATACGACTGGCGGCGTCGTGAAAAGCGCCGCTTACTGGGGTGGCCCCAGAGGCGGTTGAGGCGCAGCAATGTGCCCGGGCCGGCGCTGGAGTCGGCGAATGGAGGTAGGCCGAGCGCCTGGGCTGGCGTGCCCTGCAACAGTGAGGCGCGCTCCTTGAGTGCAAGTTCGGCGATGGCAGCGCACGAAAAATAGAGTATCCGGCCATCGGGGGGTGGGGTTCGGCGGATCAGGGCGTGGGCCGGAAAGTCCTTGTCCAGATCGATCCAGAAAATACCGCCGCTGGCTGGCGGTGGGCTTTCGACAAGGTCGATCGAAGGGATGAAGTCGCGAATGAACTCGCCGATGAATTCCAGTTCAGCCGGCGAAAATGAGGCCGGCTGGGCTGTTGCAGCGAGTAGTATGCCAATATAAATCTGACGAATACTCTGCGTGCCTTGCGGCCCCGGAAAATCCTCAAGGCCGAGGCGCAGCGCTGTGGAATAAGCCGCATGCAGTATTTGCCAGAGGCCTGGCGTGGTTGGTGCGGCGATCAAGTGGGTGATCCGAACTTGCCAGGCTATCGTCTGCATGGCTCGCCGCAAGGATGTGTGCGGGACGCGTGATGAGCCGGTACCTTCCGGGTCGAATAGTTCGGACAGCGTGTTGAAATAATCCTGCGTCAGCGTTTCGAGCACGTCCAACAGAATGCGGACACGCTGGCGCAGTTTGCGGGAAATGGGCAGCGATACCTCATGTAGTCCGGGCAATTCGGCTTGGGCGACCCGTTCAGCCTGGCCGAAAAGCAGGTCTAGTAGCTTGAGTCGTTGAATATTGGGGATTGGTGCTTCGCGCAGCGCCAGAAGCTGCTGATAGAGCTGATCTGCGTCTTCCGAGCCGGTCCTGCCGTGAGCCAGGGCCAACCATTCAAGGATGCCCTTGATGTTGGCTTCGAGGGGGGCAGGAGAGGGGTGCTCCGGTGTGCTGGTCATGATCTTCGCAGAATAACAAAAATTTACGTTTTCGCCATTGGTGGTGCCTCGCTTCCGAATGGCAGCCGGTAATCCGGTTGTATTTTTGACTTCCTAAGTGGCTTGTTTTTCCTTGATAAAGCGCTATAATTCCGGGTCTTTTTTCCAGCTAACGAAAGTATTCCCATGGTTGTTATCCGTCTTGCCCGTGGTGGCGCCAAGAAGCGTCCGTTCTACAACATGGTTGTTACCGATTCCCGCAATCGTCGTGACGGTCGTTTCGTTGAGCGTATCGGCTTCTACAACCCGGTAGCTTCCGGCAATGCAGAATCCTTGCGCGTTTCCGTTGATCGCCTGGCCTACTGGCAGAGCAACGGCGCCCAGTTGTCCCCGACCGTTGCCCGTCTGGTCAAGCAGCACGCCGCTCAGCAAGCTGCCTAAGTTTTTGTTTTGACCAGCAGCGATATCGTCGTGTTGGGTCGGCTGGCCGACCCCTACGGGATTCAGGGCTGGCTTTGGTTGTACCCCTTCGGGGATGATCCGCTGGCCTGGGCAGAAATGCCTGTCTGGTGGATCGCTAGAGAAGGCGAGCCGTGGCGCGAATGCAGGCTGAAAAGTCTGAAAGCCCACGGTAATGGTGTAGTGGTGCTGTTGGATGGCGTTGCTGATCGTTCTGCCGCTGAGTCCATGAAGGGCATTCTGGTCGGGGCGCCGCGCGAAGCGCTGCCAACGACTGAGAAGAATGAGTTTTACTGGACCGATCTGATCGGTCTGGATGTTATCAATACCGCTGACGAGCGGCTCGGCAAGGTGGTCGGGCTGATTGAAACCGGTGCCAATGCCGTTTTGCGCGTCATGGGCGATGATCAGGTCGAGCGCCTTTTGCCGTTTGTTTCGGCCGTGGTGCTGACCGTCGAGAAGGAAGCTGGGCAGATTCGAGTGGAGTGGGGCAGCGACTGGTGATCCGGTTTGACTGCATTACCCTCTTTCCGGAGATGTTTGCGGCAGTAACGGAAAGTGGCATTACCCGTCGGGCGCTGGAAGAGCAGCGCTGGCAGTGGCAAGGCTGGAATCCGCGTGATTTCGCCGAGAACACCTGGCGACGGGTTGATGATCGTCCTTTCGGGGGCGGGCCGGGCATGCTCATGCAGCCGGGGCCGCTGGAAAAGGCGATTGCTGCGGCCAAGGCGCAGCAGCGCGAGGCAGGGCTGGCGAAGAGCCGGGTTATCTACCTCTCGCCGCAGGGGACGCCGCTTACCCATGAACGGGTGATGCAATTGGCGACGGGCGATGAAGGGCTGATCCTTCTTTGCGGTCGTTATGAAGGGATTGACGAGCGGCTGATCGAGCGCTGTGTCGATGAAGAAATTTCGATCGGAGATTTTGTGCTTTCCGGTGGCGAGTTGCCGGCGATGGCCTTGATTGATGCCGTTGTCCGCCAGTTGCCGGGGGTGCTCGGAGATGCCGCTTCGGCGGTGGAAGATTCGTTTGTCGGTGGTTTGCTGGATTGTCCGCACTACACCCGCCCGGAGGTTTATGAGGGCGAGGCGGTGCCGGCGGTTTTGCTTTCAGGAGACCACAAAAAAATTCGACGCTGGCGGCTCAAACAGTCGCTGGCCCGAACCCGGAAGCGCCGGCCGGATTTACTGGCGCACCGCAGTTTGACCGCGGAAGAAACGCAACTACTCACGGAAATTTCCGGAGAGGAGCAATGCGGTGAGTAAGTGTTTATAAATTAAAGGATCTCACATGAACCTGATTGAACAGTTGGAAAAAGAAGAAATTGCTCGTCTGGGCAAGACCATTCCTGACTTCGCACCGGGCGACACCATCGTCGTGCAAGTGAAGGTCAAGGAAGGTACCCGCGAGCGTCTGCAGGCTTACGAAGGCGTTGTCATCGCCAAGCGTAACCGCGGCCTGAACTCTGCTTTCACCGTCCGCAAGATTTCGTCCGGTGAAGGCGTCGAGCGTACTTTCCAGACCTATTCGCCGCTGGTCGCTTCCGTCGAAGTGAAGCGTCGTGGTGATGTCCGCCGCGCCAAGCTGTACTACCTGCGCGAGCGTTCGGGCAAGTCGGCACGTATCAAGGAAAAGCTGGTCCGCAAGGAAAAGCCGGTCGCTGCTGCTTAAGCGATTGTTCCGGATTGAAAAAGGGCGCTTCGGCGCCCTTTTTTATTGATTTCAATTTTGGTCAATTTTTCCGGTTGACCGTAGCAAGCCCGGTTGACCGTGGAAGTCACGTTTGTGACCTCCATCGTCCCAAATCAGCTCGCGCAGTGTGCGCTGGGGTTCTTTTTATCGTTCTCGATCAGGGCGTAAGCCGAATGGTTGTGGATCGACTCGAAGTTCTCGGATTCAACGACGTAGGCGTCGACGCGTGGCTCGGCATTGAGGCGTGCTGCCACGTCGCGGACCATGTCTTCGACAAATTTCGGGTTGTCGTAGGCACGTTCGGTGACGTATTTCTCGTCCGGGCGCTTGAGCAGGCCGAACAGTTCGCAAGAGGCTTCCTCTTCAACGAGCTGGACGATCTCCTCGATCCACATGAAATCGTTGGTGCGGGCCGTGACCGTGACGTGCGAGCGCTGGTTGTGGGCGCCGCGCTCGGAAATCTTTTTGGAGCAGGGGCACAGGCTGGTCACCGGCACGACGACCTTGGTCGAGGTGACGATTTCGCCATTGCAGATGTCACCGATGAAAGTCACGTCGTAGTCCATCAGGCTCTGTACGCCGGAAATCGGGGCGGTCTTGTTGATGAAATACGGGAAGTTCATCTCGATGTGGCCGGTGACAGCTTCGAGTTTGGCAACCATGTCGCGCAGCATAACGGGGAAATTCTCGACCGAAATTTCGCGTTCGTGGCTGTTCAGGATCTCCACGAAGCGCGACATGTGCGTGCCCTTGAAGTTGTGCGGCAGGCCGACGTACATGTTGAACATGGCGATGGTGTGCTGGACGCCGGTCGATTTGTCCTGGACCTTGATCGGGTGGCGGATGGACTTGATGCCGACCTTGTTGATGGCGATGTGGCGCGTGTCGGCCGAGTTCTGGACGTCGGGGATGCTGGTGTTCGGGGCGTTCATGGGCTGTTCTTCAATGAATTATTGTGGGGTGGTCCTGGCCCGTACTGCACGTACGATGCCGTCCTTGTCGAGGCCGAGTTCGGCCAGCAACTGTCCTTGTTCGCCGTGATCGATGAAGCGGTCGGGCAGGCCGAGGCGAAGCACGGGCACATTCAGTCCGCGTTCCGCCAGCACGCGCTCGATTTCCGAGCCGGCGCCGCCGATCACAGCGTTTTCTTCGACGCTGACAAGCAGCGAATGGTTCCCGGCCAGTTCGACAATCAGCTCGACGTCGAGCGGTTTGACGAAGCGCATGTTGGCGACCGTGGCATCAAGTTCCTCCCCGGCGGCCAGCGCGGCCGGGACGAGACTGCCGAAGGCGAGCAGGGCGACGTCCTTGCCGCGGCGGCGGATTTCGCCCTTGCCAACAGGCAGCGTGTCGAGATTGCATGCAGGAAGCTTGCCGGTACCGCCACCGCGCGGGTAACGAACCATGCTCGGGCAATCCAGCGTGTAAGCGGTGGATAGCATCTGGCGGCACTCGGCTTCGTCGGCCGGGGCCATGACGACCATGTTCGGGATGCAGGTGACAAAGGAGAGGTCGAAGGTGCCGTGGTGCGTCGGGCCGTCGGCACCGACCAGACCGCCACGGTCAACCGCAAAAATCACCGGTAAATTCTGTAGCGCTACGTCGTGCACGAGTTGGTCGTAACCACGCTGCAGGAAGGTCGAATAGATGGCGACGACCGGCTTGAGGCCTTCGCAGGCCAGGCCGGCGGCGAAGGTCACGGCATGTTGTTCGGCAATGCCAACATCGAAGTAGCGGTCGGCATGTTCGGCCGAGAAGCGCACCATGCCCGAGCCTTCGCGCATGGCCGGGGTGATGGCGACGAGGCGTGAATCAGCCTTGGCCATGTCGCACAGCCAGTCGCCGAAAACCTGTGTGTAGGTCAGCTTTGCGGGGCCCTTGGCCGACTGGATGCCATCGCAGGCGGCGAATTTGCCGACG
Organism: Gammaproteobacteria bacterium; assembly: GCA_018828385.1. GTDB lineage: Bacteria > Pseudomonadota > Gammaproteobacteria > Burkholderiales > Rhodocyclaceae > Azonexus. The sequence goes on from JAHJVE010000009.1 coordinate 170,808, forward strand.
CCGTGGTAAAGAATCGGGTCGTTTTCGGCCAGCTTGTAGCCCTGGCCCTTCTTCGTGATGATGTGCAGGAACTTCGGGCCCTTGAGCTTCTTGAGGTTTTCCAGCGTCGGGATCAGGGCGTCGAGGTCGTGGCCGTCAATCGGGCCGTAGTAATGGAAACCGAATTCCTCGAACAGTGTGCCCGGGGCGATCATGCCCTTGACGTGCTCTTCGGCGCGGCGCGCCAGTTCGAGCAGCGGTGGGGCGAAGCCGAGCATGTGGCGGCCGGCCTCGCGGGCGACGTTGTAGGTCTTGCTCGAGGTCAGGCGGGTCAGGATGTTGTTCAGGGCGCCAACCGGCGGCGAGATCGACATCTCATTGTCGTTGAGGATGACCAGCATGTCGGCATCGGCGACACCGGCGTTGTTCATGGCCTCGAAGGCCATGCCGGCCGACATCGCGCCGTCGCCGATGATGGCGATGGCCTTGCGGTCCTCGCCCTTGTGCTTGGCGGCCAGCGCCATGCCCAACGCGGCGGAGATCGAGGTCGAAGAGTGGCCGACGCCGAAGGTGTCGTACGGGCTCTCGGCGCGCTTGGGGAAGCCGGAAACGCCGCCGTGCATGCGCAGCGTGCTCATGCCTTCGCGGCGGCCGGTCAGCACCTTGTGGGCGTAGCACTGGTGGCCGACGTCCCAGACCAGACGGTCTTCCGGCGTGTTGAACACGGCGTGCAGGGCGATGGTCAGTTCGACGGTGCCGAGGTTGGACGACAGGTGGCCACCGGTTTTCGAGACGGAGTCGATCAGGAAGGCGCGCAGCTCGGTCGCCAGTTGCGGCAACTGCTTGCGGTCCAGCCGGCGCAGGTCGGCCGGGCTGTTGATGCTTTCAAGCAGGCGGGAAGCGGTCATTAGAATTGCCGATGGCAGATGAAATCAGCCAGCTGAGTCAGGCGGGCAGCCCGCTCGCCGAAGATGGAGAGGGCGTCGAGGGCGTCAGCGCGCAGTTCGTCGGCGTAAGCGCGGGCGGCTTCGAGGCCGAGCAGGCTGACGTAGGTTGGCTTGTCGGCGGCTTCGTCCTTGCCGGCGGTCTTGCCGAGGGTGGCCGTGCTGGCCGTGCAGTCGAGGATGTCGTCGACGACCTGGAAGAGCAGGCCGGCGCGTTTGGCGAAGCGGTCGAGGTTGGTTCGTTCTTCAGCCGTCAAAGGCTGGCCGGCCAGGGCGCCGAGGAGCACGGCGGCGCGGATCAGGGCGCCGGTTTTCAGGGCGTGCATGAGTTCCAGCTCGGGCTGGTTCAAGGGCTTGCCGACCGAGGCGAGATCGATAGCCTGGCCGCCGGCCATGCCGCGCGAACCGCTGGCGTGGGCGAGCAGGGCGATCATTTCGAGTTGCTGCTTCGGTTCACCGATGGGCTGGCTGGCGAGCAATTCGAAGGCCAACGTCTGCAGGCTGTCGCCGACGAGCAGGGCGGTCGGTTCGTCGAACTCGACGTGGCAGGTCGGCCGGCCACGGCGCAACACGTCGTCGTCCATGCACGGCAGGTCGTCGTGCACCAGCGAGTAGGCGTGGATCATTTCGACGGCGCCGGCGACGATGTCGAGTTTTTCCGGCGCGGCGCCGGTCAGTTGGCCGGCAGCGTGAGCGAGCAGCGGGCGGACGCGTTTGCCGCCACCGAGCGTGGCGTAGCGCATGGCCTCGTGCAGGCGGGCGGGGATGCAGTCGCTACCCGGCAGGAGGCGGGCGAGGGCCGATTCGGCGCGGTCTTGCGTGAAGGCCATCCATTCGGCAAACGGGGTGGTGCTCACGGCGCCTCCAGAGTGCTACGGTCGACGTCCTTGAACTGGCCATTTTCAAGAATGCGGATCTGTTCCTCGGCGTTGGCGAGCTGGGCCTGGCAGTGCTTCATGAGTTCCATGCCGCGCCTGTAGGCGGCGATCGAGGCTTCGAGCTCGAGTTTGCCGCCTTCCATGCTGGAGACGATGTTTTCAAGTTCGGCGAGCGCCGTCTCGAATTTCATGTCGGCGATGGGCTTTGTGGCCATGTTCTTGGCGATCCGGGAAACACGCGAAAATACTCCATCAGGGGGCGCCCGGTCAAATATCGGGGTAAAATAACTACCCCTTTTTAACCCCCGCTGGAGGCTTGGAATGTCCGACTTGGCGACGTTGTCCCGGTTGGCCCCCGCAGTTTCCCAACTGCCGGTGGACTGGTATTTCGACGAGACGATTTTTGCGCTGGAGAAAAAGCTCATCTTCGATGCCGGCCCGGGTTATGTCGGTCACCAGCTCATGGTGCCGGAAGCGGGAAACTATCGTTCGCTGGAGTGGAAAGACCACGGCCGCATGCTGCTCAACGGCGGCAGCGCCGGCCCGAATGCCGGGATCTGGCAGATGTCCAACGTCTGCCGCCATCGTCAGGCGATCATGCTGCAGGGGGCGGGCACGCTGAACGGGCCGATTGTCTGCCCGATTCACCGGTGGACCTACGACCAGGGCGGTGAGCTGATCGGCGCCCCGCATTTTCCGCAGAATCCCTGCCTCAACCTCGACAAGGCCAGGCTGGAAAACTGGAACGGCCTGCTCTTCAAAGGGCCGCGCTCGGCCAACGTCGACCTCGGTGGCATGAATGTCGCGCGCGACCTCGATTTCACCGGCTACAAGCTCGACCACGTCGAGATGCACGAGTGCAACTACAACTGGAAGACCTTCATCGAGGTCTATCTCGAGGACTACCATGTCGTGCCCTACCACCCCGGGCTGGGCAACTTCGTCACCTGTGACGACCTGAGCTGGCAGTTCGGCGACTGGTATTCGGTGCAGAAGGTCGGCATCACCTCGCTCCTGAAGGATTCCTCCTCGGCTGCCTACAACCGCTGGCAGAAGGTCGTCCGCGAATACTACGGCGACCGCGGCGAGACGCCGCCGCAGGGCGCCATCTGGCTGACCTACTACCCGAACATCATGGTCGAGTGGTATCCGCACGTGCTGGTCGTGTCCACGCTGCTGCCGATGGGGCCGGACAAGACGATGAATGTCGTCGAGTTTTACTACCCCGAGGAAATCGTCGATTTCGAGCGCGAGTTCATCGAGGCCGAACGCGCCGCCTACATGGAAACCGCCATCGAGGACGACGACATCGGCGAACGCATGGATCGCGGCCGCAAGGTGCTGCTGGCCGAAGGCCGCAACGAAGTCGGGCCGTACCAGAGCCCGATGGAAGACGGCATGCAGCACTTCCACGAGTTCTATCGTCGGATCATGCAACGGGACATCGAGGCGCGGTGAGCGTTTCGATTTTGGGCCTTTTTTCCGGTTGACCGTAGCAATGAAGGTGGCGAGGTAAAATCCGCCGCCTTTTTCACCTTTTAGAGTCGCCGCTTCATGCAATCCCTGTGGATGATCGCCGCCAGTTTCCTCTTCGCCTGCATGGGCGTCTGCGTCAAGCTGGCCGCCGAGACGCATACGGCGGTCGAGATCACCTTCTACCGCTGCTTTATCTCGCTGATCCTGATGTACGGGCTGATTCGCCTGCGCGGCGTGTCGCTGCGGACTGAACACTGGCGCTGGCAGATTACCCGGGGGGTCGTCGGTTTTACGGCGCTGTTCTCCTATTTTTACGCCATCACGCTGTTGCCGCTGGCCACGGCGGTGACGCTCAATTACACCTCGGCCATTTTCCTCGCCCTCTATCTCGCGCTGGCCGGCTGGCAGACGCGGCACGGCATGCTCGGCGCGCTGGCCATCGGGCTGATCGGCGTTGTTTTGCTCTTGAAGCCAACCTTTCATGCCGAACAACTGGTCGGCGGTCTGGTCGGCCTCGGCTCCGGTGTGGTGGCCGGCATGGCCTATTTCAGCGTCCGCGAACTCGGGGCGCGCGGTGAGCCCGAGACGCGGACCGTCTTCTATTTCTCGCTGGTTTCCTCGATTTGCGCTGGCGGCTGGCTGGCTTTCAGCGAAATCCATGCAGTCGACCTGCGCAGCGGGCTGATCCTGCTCGGCGTCGCCAGTTTTGCCACCGCCGCCCAACTGGCCATGACCCGCGCCTACAGCCGAGGCAAGACCATGATGTCGGCAGCGCTGGCCTACAGCACGGTGATCTTTTCCAGCCTGTTCGGCATGTTGATCTGGGGTGAGGCCATCGGTGCCTCATCGTGGTTCGCCATCGGGCTGATCATCCTCTCCGGCATCGCGGCCACGCACTTTTCACGCGCCAGCCCGGTGGAACAGGATTAGGATAGGATTGAGCTGTCAGGATCGAGGCGCTAGTGGGCAACAGCGCACTGACTGCTAACAGCTAGCGACTAAAAACTACTAACTATCAGGAGCAAACCATGATCGTCATCGACCACCAACCGAACCGGGTCAATGTCTCCGTGTTCGGCGAATTCACTTTGGCCGATTACAAGGAGTTTGAAGAAGTCGTCAATTTCAAGGTCAAGTTCGAAGGCCCGGTCGATCTCTGCTTCGACCTGAGCCAGATGGCCGGCCTGACCCTCGATGTGGCGTGGGAGGAGATCAAGTTCTCGCGCGCCCATGCCAACGATTTCAAGCGTGTCGCCGTCGTCACCGACAGCCAGTGGGTGACGTGGAGCGCCTGGCTGTCGCAGACCTTTGTCAATGCCGACGTCGAAGTCTTCGAAAACACCGATGAAGCCAAGGCCTGGCTGGGCTGATCCGGCATGAGCTTCACGACGCTGGTTGATGTCGCGACGCTGCAGGCGCATATCGACGCCCCCGCTTGGCTGGTCGTCGATGTCCGCCACCAACTGGCCGACACCGGCTACGGCGAGCGCGTTTATGCCGAGGGCCACATTCCCGGCGCCGTTTTCCTGCATTGTGACCGCGATCTGTCCGGGCCAATGACCGGCTGCAATGGTCGCCATCCGCTGCCCGATCCACAAAAGCTGGTGCAACGCCTGGGTGAAATCGGCATCGGGCCGGCGACGCAGGTCGTGGTCTACGACGACGCCCAGGGCATGATCGCCGGCCGCCTGTGGTGGCTGTTGCGCTGGCTGGGTCATGACCGCGTGGCCCTGCTCGACGGCGGACTGCAGGCCTGGCAGGCGGCCGGCGGCATCATGACCACGGTCGTGCCGACTACGTCGCCGCATGTTTTCGTACCCCTGGCGCAGGATCATCTGGTCGAAGCCGACTACGTGCTGGAGCGTATCGAAACGCCTAACATGCATCTGGTCGATGGGCGCGGCCCGGATCGCTTCCGTGGCGAGAATGAAACCATCGACCCGGTCGGCGGCCACATTCCCGGTGCGGTCAATCGTTTCTTCAAGGACAACCTGTTGCCCGACGGCCGTTTCAAGCCGGCCGCCGAACTACGTGCCGAATGGCTGGCCATCCTCGCCGGTTCGCCACCCGATCTGGTTGTCCATCAATGTGGCTCCGGTGTGTCCGCCTGCCTCAACATGGTCGCCATGGAAATCGCCGGCCTGCCCGGTTCGCGCCTCTATGCCGGCTCGTGGAGCGAATGGTGCGCCGACGCGGGGCGTCCGGTGGCGCGCTGAGCATGGAAAGCCCGAAGACCGGCCTGGTCCTTCTCGCCTTGGTCGCCATCAGCACGGCGTCTGGCGCCTTTCTCGGCTGGACTTTGCGGCCTCCGGCAATGCCTGTCGAAGCGGTAAAACCGGTGGCTGAAACGCCCGCCGACGTGCCGGCTGGTCTCAAGGTTCCTGCCGAGTAAGCGCCCATTCGACGTGTTCGCGGACCAGCTCGGACGGATGGTCCAATTTCATTTTTAGCGCTTTTTTGCGGTCGACCGTAGCATTCCCGTTGCCGAGCGCCACGGCGATGTTGCGCAGCCAGCGTTCATGTCCGATGCGGCGGATCGGGTTGCCGGCCAGGCGCTGATTGAATTCCGCTTCCGTCCAGTTGAACAACTCGATCAGCGTTGCCGTATCGAGCCCGTGGCGCGGCGAAAACTCCGGGTCGCCAAGCTGGGCAAAACGGTTCCACGGGCAGCACAGCTGGCAGTCGTCGCAGCCGTAGATCCGGTTGCCGATCAGCGGCCGGAACTCTTCGGGAATCGGCCCGGCCAGCTCGATGGTCAGGTAGGAAATGCAGCGCCGGGCATCGACCTGATAGGGCGCGATGATGGCTTTGGTCGGGCAGGCGTCGAGGCAGGCCGTGCAGGTGCCGCAATGCTCCTCGACGGGTTCGTCGGGTGGCAATGGCAAGTCGGTATAGATGTCGCCGAGAAAGCGCCAGGAACCCGCCTTCGAGAGCAGCAGCGTGTGCTTGCCGCGCCAGCCGAGGCCAGCCTGGCGGGCGAATTCGACCTCCATGACCGGCGCCGAATCGGAAAAGACGCGGTAGCCGAACGGCCCGGTCAGCGCGGCTATGGCGTCGGCCAGCTTCTGCAGCCGGCTGCGCACCACCTTGTGATAATCGCGCCCCTGGGCATAGCGCGAAATGGCCGCCTGGTCCAGTTGCTCGGCCGTTTTGGTATGCGGCAGGTAGTCGATGGCCACGCTGATCACGGTGATCGTTCCCGGGTGCAGTTGCTGTGGGTCGGCGCGCAATTCGGCATGGCGGGCCATATAATCCATCTCGCCGTGGCAGCCCGCTGCCAGCCATTCCCGCATCTTTTCAACAGCGGGGCCGGGCTCCGCCCGCGCCACGCCAACGGCAGCAAAGCCGAGTTCCCTGCCGGCCTCGCGGATTTTTTCCTTGAGCGCCGCGTAATCCACCGTGGAGTCCTGATCGTGCATAGCCCCGATGTTACCGCCGTTTTCGAGCTGCCCACCGAGGCGGCCACTCAACACCTCGGCGAAACGCTGGCGCCGCTGCTCCAGCCGGGGATGGTCATTTTCCTCGAAGGCGACCTCGGGGCCGGCAAAACCACCCTGTCGCGGGCGATGATTCGGGCGCTCGGCCACAGCGGCCCGGTCAAAAGCCCGACTTATTCACTGGTTGAAGTTTACGTAATTTCGAGCTTATACTTATATCACTTTGATTTTTATCGTTTCGAGTCCCCAGAGGAGTTTCTCGATGCGGGCTTTGATGAATACTTCAACGATACCGCGATCTGCCTGGTCGAATGGCCGGAAAGGGCTGCTGGCTGCGTTCCATCGCCAGACCTCCGGTTGCGGATTCATCATGCCGGTGTCGGGCGTAGCCTCGAAGCCGTGGCCGATTCACCGAAAGGGCAGGCATGTCTGAACACGCTCATCCCAGCCATGGCCGCCGCCAGCTCCTCCGTTATGCCGGCGCCTCGCTGATCCTTTCCGTCACGCCGCTGGCCGGCGCGGCTGCCAAACAGCCGTCGGTCCTCGCCGTGCGCATCTGGCCGGCCGCCGACTACACCCGCGTCACGCTCGAACATGACGGCCTGCTCAAATTCACCCATTTCACCGTTGAAAATCCCGACCGCCTGGTCGTCGACATCGAAGGCGTCGAGTTCAACAGTGTGCTCGACGGCATCGCCAACAAGCTGACGACCGACGACCCGAACATCAAGCTGCTGCGCGCCGGGCGCTTCAAGCCAGGCGTTGTCCGTCTGGTCATGGAGCTCAAAGGTAAGGTCAATCCGCAGGTGTTTACGCTCGAGCCGGCTGGCGAATACGGCCGCCGTCTGGTCCTTGACGTGTACCCGGTCAATCCGCCCGACCCGATGATGGCCTTGCTGGAGGGCCGCAAGGATGCCCTCGAGCAGCTGGCGGAAGAACATGAATTCCAGATTGCTGAAAATCGGCCGGACAAAGGCTCCGCCAACAATCCGGAAAAGCCGGTCGAAGCGCCGGAAGTGCACACCAGCAAAAAATCAGGCAAACCGGTCGTCGACCGCATGGTCACCATTACGCTCGACCCCGGGCACGGTGGCGAAGACCCCGGCGCCGTCGGCAAACGGGGAACTTACGAAAAGAACGTCACGCTGGAAGTCGCACGCCGCCTCAAGGCTCGCATCGATGCCGAGCCGAACATGCGCGCCGTGCTGACCCGCAATGCCGACTTTTTCGTGCCGCTCAACATGCGCGTCCAAAAGGCGCGGCGTATCCAGTCCGATCTCTTTCTGTCGATTCATGCCGATGCCTGGATCCGGCCGGACGCCAAGGGGTCGTCGGTCTTTGTCCTGTCGGAACGAGGTGCTTCCAGCACCCAGGCGCGCTTGCTCGCCCAGAAGGAAAACCAGGCCGACCTCATCGGCGGGGTCAATCTCGGCAACAAGGATCTTTTCCTGGCGCGGACACTGCTCGATCTGTCGCAGACGGCAACGATCAACGACAGTCTGAAACTGGGCAAATACCTGCTCGGCGAACTGGGGACGATCAACACGCTGCACAAGGCTCAAGTCGAGCAAGCCGGCTTTGCCGTCCTCAAGGCCCCGGACATTCCGTCGGCGCTGATCGAAACCGCCTTCATCTCCAATCCGGAGGAGGAGCGCCGGCTGAACGACGACGCCTATCAGGAAAAACTGGCCGGTGCGATCGTTCGTGGCATCCGCCAGTATTTCATCAAGCATCCGCCGGGACCGAAGTCCAGACTGGGCACCATCAGCTAGTGTCCAGAGCGGCGCTACGCTAGAACAATTCGACTTCGCCTTTGGCGATTTCCTTGATGGCCACGTCGCCTGAGGCGACCAGCTTTTCGTAGCAATCGACCCGGTTTCGACCATTGCGCTTGGCGAAATAGAGCGCCTCATCGGCGCGGTCGATGACGTCGGTTGGGGTGTCGTTCGGCATCAGGGTGCTGAAACCGATGCTGACGGTGATTTGCCCGACCCGGCTGAACACCTGTTTTTCGACATTGGCCCGGAAACGTTCGAGCGTCGCTATGGCGAACTGTTCTTCGGTTGGCTGCAGTAGGGCGATGAATTCCTCGCCGCCAAAGCGGAACAGCTGGTCGTCGAAGCGGAAGGATTGCCGCATCTCCTGAGCCATCAGGATCAAGACTTCGTCGCCGATAAGGTGACCGAAATTGTCGTTGACCTGCTTGAAGTGGTCGATGTCGCAGACGGCTAGCCAGTGGCTGCTGCCTGGAGCGCCGCGCCGCCGGCTTTCCGGTCCGCCCAGCATCTCGTCGCTGGCCGCCTTGCCGAGCAGTTCAAACAGGTGCTTGTCAAAGGTCTTGCGGCTGGCGAGGCCGGTGAGCGTATCGGCCTCGCCGTAATCGAGCAGCGAAATGTGATTGCCGAAATATTCGATCAAGCCCATCAGGGTGACACGATGGTCGGCGGAAAACTCGTCCGAAAGGGTGAGTTCGATCAGGTAGACCGGTTCGTCGAGACGGATGACTGGAAAAACGATGCGATGCGTGCCGTCGTCTAGAAAGTCGATGACTGGCGAGAGTTCCTTGCGACAGCGCTTGAGAAGCGGGTCGCGCTCAATTGGATGGCAATAGTGATGGTCAGGCAGATAAGCATTGCGCAGGAACTGGCCATTCGGACCGTAGCCGGCGCAGGCAAAAACCATCGCTTTTTTGTTGCCGGTGTAACAGCGGTAGATGACCAGGTGCTGCGGGTGAAAAAGGTCGAGCAAGGTATCAACCATGGCCGAATTGATCTCGGTGCGGTCGCGGCGTGCCGAGATCTGGACAACATGGCTGATCAGTTCAAGCATGAAATAGGGGGGTGTTTTTGGTGAACTCGTTGATTATAGCGAAAACCCGTTGCCATTGTTTTGCAGCCGGCCCTGTTTTCGTCTATCCAATGCAATCGTCCGGTATCCGCCAGGGGGCTTGAATCGTTATAATTCAACGTTTTCCCCAAGACTTTGCTTATGCGCGTTTTCCGCGGTCATTCGCGTCCCGTTCCCGCTCCGGTCGTGCTCGCCATCGGCAATTTCGATGGCGTGCACCTCGGGCATGCCGCACTGGTCAAGCGCTTGGCGCAGGTGGCCATGGAGTGCCAGTTGGTGCCTACGGTGCTGACCTTCGAACCGCATCCGCGTGAATTTTTTGCGCCCGACTCGGCGCCGGCACGCCTGACGACGCTGCGCGAAAAACTTGAGCTGCTTGGTGAGTGTGGCGCCCGTCAGGCGGTGATCTGTCCGTTCAATGCGGCTTTTGCCGCCTTGTCCGCTGACGAGTTTGTCGCTCAGGTTCTGGTGCGCGGTTGCCAGGTCCGCCATTTGATCATCGGCGACGATTTTCGCTTTGGTCGCGGGCGTTCTGGCGATTTCGCCATGCTGCAGGAGGCTGGCCAGCGTTTTGGCTTTGCCGTCGAGGCGATGGGCAGCGTGCTGGCCGATGGCGAGCGCGTCTCCAGTTCGGCTGTTCGTAGGGCGTTGCTGGCTGGTGATATGGAACACGCGGCCCGCTTGCTGGGGCGTCCTTATATCATTGACGGGCAGGTGTCGCATGGCCAGAAGCTGGGTCGTCAGATCGGTTTTGCGACGGCTAATCTGCGCATCAAGCACAATCCGCTGCCGATGACCGGCGTCTTTGCCGTTGAGGTTAGCGGTCTGGGTGACAAGCCGCTTCCCGGCGTCGCCAATCTTGGTGTCCGGCCAACGGTGGGCGGAACACGGCCCTTGCTGGAAGTCCATCTCTTCGATTTCGATCGTGATATTTATGGTGCGCACATCTCGGTGCGTTTCGTCCATAAGTTGCGCGACGAACAACGTTTTCCCAATATTGACGCCCTCAAGGCGCAGATCGCGGCGGATGCCGCGGCTGCCCGGGCTTTTTTCGAGTTGTGAGCACGCAAAATGGCTGATTACAAAGACACCCTGAACCTGCCGGATACGGCTTTTCCGATGCGCGGCGATCTGCCCAAGCGCGAACCGCAGTGGGTCGCCCAATGGCAGGAGAAAAAGCTGTATCAGCGCATCCGCGAGATCAGCGCCGGGCGTCCGCGTTTCGTGCTGCACGATGGCCCGCCCTACGCCAACGGTGATATCCACATCGGTCACGCAGTCAACAAGGTGTTGAAGGACATCATCGTTCGTTCGAAAACGCTGTCCGGTTTCGATGCGCCCTACGTGCCGGGCTGGGACTGCCATGGCCTGCCGATCGAGCACCAGATCGAGAAACAGCACGGCAAGAACATTCCGGCCGACAAGGTGCGCGAATTGTCGCGCGCCTACGCGGCCGAGCAGGTCGAGCGCCAGAAGAAGGATTTCATCCGCCTCGGTGTGCTGGGCGACTGGGGTAATCCTTACCTGACCATGAATTTTTCGGCCGAGGCCGGCGAAATCCGCGCCCTGGGCAAGATTCTCGAGCAGGGTTACCTCTATCAGGGGCTGAAGCCGGTCAATTGGTGCCTGGATTGCGGTTCGGCGCTGGCCGAAGCCGAAGTCGAGTACGAGGACAAGAATTCGCCGGCTATTGATGTGGCTTTCGAAGTGCATGAAAACCATGCCGAGAAGCTGGCCAATGCCTTCGGCCTGACCCATCTGCGCGGGCCGGCTTTCGCTGTGATCTGGACGACGACGCCATGGACGTTGCCGGCCAACGAGGCGGTCAGCGTACATCCCGAGCTCCAATACGATCTGTACGAGACGGCCAGGGGCTCGCTGATTCTCGTGCATGAACTGGCCGAAGCCAGCCTGCTGCGCTACGGTCTGGAGGCCGAAATCGTCGCCTCCTGCAAGGGCGACAAGCTCGATCAGATCCTCCTCAAGCACCCGTTCCAGCCGCGCGATGTGGCGATCATCTGCGGCACGCATGTGACGACCGAGGCCGGTACCGGCCTGGTGCACACGGCGCCGGCGCATGGTGTGGACGACTACAACATCGGCAAGAAGTACGGCCTGCCGGTCAATAACCCGGTCGGCAACGACGGTCGTTTCATCAGCACGACGCCGGCGCTGTCGGTCGGCGAACTGGCCGGCAAGACGGTCTGGGAAGCCAACCCCTTGGTGCTGCAGGAACTGGAATCCCACGGTCGACTGTTAAAAAACGAGAAAATCAAACACAGCTACCCGCACTGCTGGCGCCACAAGACGCCAATCATCTTCCGTGCCACGACGCAATGGTTCATCGGCATGGACCACAAGACCAGCGAAGATGCCTCGACCCTGCGCTGGATCGCCGAGCGCGCCGTCGATGAAACACAGTTCTTCCCAGCCTGGGGGCGCGCCCGCCTGGAAGCGATGATGAAAACCCGCCCGGACTGGTGCGTCTCGCGCCAGCGCAACTGGGGGGTGCCGATTCCGTTCTTCCTGCACAAGGAAACCGGCTTGCCGCATCCGCGGACGGCCGAGTTGATCGAACAGGTTGCCCTGCGCGTCGAGAAATCCGGCATCGAAGCCTGGTTCAGTCTCGACGCCGCCGAGTTGTTGGGTGCCGAAGCCGACCAGTACGTCAAGATGAAGGACACGCTGGACGTCTGGTTCGATTCCGGCACGACCCACTGGCACGTCATGCGTGGCTCGCATGCGGCTGACCTCAGCTATCCGGCCGATCTCTATCTCGAAGGCTCCGACCAGCATCGCGGCTGGTTCCAGTCCTCGCTGCTTTCCGGTTGCGCCATCGACGGTCGCGCCCCGTACAAGGCGCTGCTGACGCACGGCTTCGTCGTCGATGGCAAGGGCCACAAGATGTCCAAGTCGAAGGGCAACGTCATCGCGCCGCAGCAGGTGTCCGACAAGATGGGCGCCGACATTCTGCGCCTGTGGACGGCATCGACCGACTATTCGGGCGAACTGACCATTTCCGACGAAATCCTCAAGCGCGTCGTCGAAGGCTACCGCCGCATCCGCAACACGCTGCGCTTCCTGCTGGCCAACGTCTCCGACTTCGACGCGCAGGCCAACATGCTGCCGGTTGAGCAATGGCTGGAAATCGACCGCTACGCGCTGGCCCTGACCCGCGAACTGCAGGACAACTGCCGTGCCGACTACGACAAATACGAATTCCACCGTGTCGTCCAGGCCCTGCAGACCTTTTGTTCGGAAGATCTCGGCGGTTTCTACCTCGATATCCTCAAGGACCGGCTGTACACGACGGCACCCAAGTCGGTTGCCCGCCGCTCGGCGCAATCGGCGCTGTGGCACATCACGCAGGCTTTCGTCCGCCTGCTGGCGCCGATCACCGCCTTCACGGCCGAAGAGGTCTGGCAGGTGCTGACTGGCAAGGCCGACGATTCGATCATGTTCCAGGTCTGGCACGATCTGCCGACGCAGGCCGGCGAGGGCGATCTGCTCGCGAAGTGGGCGCTGGTCCGCACCGCTCGAGCCGATGTGACCAAGGCGCTTGAAGAGCAGCGCGAAGCCGGCAAGATCGGCTCGGCACTGCAGGCAGCGGTTGAAATCCACTGCGCAGGCGAGAAATTTGAGGCGCTGGCCTCACTCGGCGACGATTTGAAATTTGTGCTTATTTGCTCGTCGACCGTAGCAATCCGTGATGAAAACGAACAAGTCATCGCCACGCCGCTCGAGCACGCCAAGTGCGAGCGCTGCTGGCACGTCCGCGAGGATGTCGGTGCCCACGCCGACCATCCGGGGTTGTGTGGTCGCTGCGTCAGCAACCTGCATGGTGACGGCGAGGCGCGTGCACATGCCTAGTGCCGGGCGCTGGTACGCGCTGGCCGGGCTGGTCGTTGTGCTCGACCAGCTCAGTAAGTGGCTGGTACTTGAGAATATCGGCTTCGGCGAAACGATCTACGTCGCGCCGTTCTGGAACTGGGTACTGACTTTCAACCCCGGCGCCGCCTTTAGCTTCCTGGCCGACCAACCCGGCTGGCAACGCTGGCTGTTCACGGCCCTGGCACTCGCCGTTTCCGGCTGGATCGCCTACATGCTCCGCCAGCATCCGCAGCAAAAGCTGCTCTCGCTCGCCTTGGCGCTGGTCATGGGCGGCGCACTGGGCAACGTGATCGACCGCGTTCGCTTTGGCGCCGTCGTCGATTTCGTCCAGTGGCATGTCGCCGGCTACTACTGGCCGGCTTTCAATGTTGCCGATTCCGCCATCACGCTCGGCGCGGTTCTTCTCGTAATCGAGCAGTTGACCTCAACCAACAAAAAAGAGATTTCCTGATGACTGCCACCGTCCGCTCCGACAGTTTCCTGACCCTGCATTACCGCATCAATGCGCTGGATGGCGAAGAGTTCCTGTCCACCTTCGACATGAGCCCGGCCACGCTGCAAATGGGCAGCGGCCAACTGGCCGAGAACCTTGAGTCGGTGCTGATCGGCCTGCCGGCGCATGAGCGTTTTGTCTTCGAACTCGAACCGGCCCAAGCCTTCGGCATGCACAACGACCGCCTCGTCGAACGCATTGCTTTGAGCGGATTACCCGCCGGCATGGAACTCAAGGAGAATTCCGTCGTCGAATTCACCGCCCCCAACGGCGGCACCTTCGCCGGCTTCCTGCGCGAGCTCGATGCCACGCACGCCTTGTTCGACTTCAATCACCCGATGGCCGGAAAAACGATCCGCTTCGAGGTGGAAATCATCGGAATCATGTAATGGAAATCATCCTCGCCAACCCCCGCGGCTTCTGCGCCGGCGTCGAACGCGCCATCGCCATCGTCGAGCGCGCGCTGGAAAAGTTCGGGGCGCCGATCTACGTCCGTCACGAGGTCGTGCACAACAAATTTGTCTGCGATGACCTGCGCGCAAAAGGTGCTGTGTTTGTCGAGGAGTTAAGCGAGGTTCCTTCCGGCAGTACCGTCATTTTCAGCGCCCACGGCGTTTCCAAGGCGGTTCGCAGCGAAGCCGAAGAACGCGGCCTGAAAGTCTTTGACGCCACCTGCCCGCTGGTCACCAAGGTGCATGTCGAAGTCGGCAAGATGCGCAACCAGACCCGCGAAGTCGTCATGATCGGCCATAAAGGCCACCCGGAAGTCGAAGGGACGATGGGGCAGAGTACCGGCGGCATGTATCTCGTTGAAACTGCTGGTGACGTCGCGAGCCTGCAAGTTCTCCATCCGGAGAATCTTTCTTACGTCACCCAGACCACGCTTTCTGTAGATGATGCATCCATTGTCATAGATGCATTAAAGGCTCGTTTCCCTGAAATCCTTGGACCAAAGAAGGATGACATCTGCTATGCCACCCAGAATCGGCAAGATGCGGTCAAGATATTGGCCGAGCGGTGTGACATGGTCATCGTCGTGGGCAGCACGAATAGCTCAAACTCAAGGCGACTGAAGGAGGTCGCAATCTCACGTGGTCGTGATGCATTCCTGATCGATGGCCCCGACGAGATTGTCCCGGAGTGGTTTCGTGGGAAGAATGATATTGGGATTACCGCAGGGGCGTCAGCCCCGGAAATTCTGGTTAGGCGGGTTGTAGAGACCGTCAGGCAACTGACCGGTGCTACCGTAACCGAACTGGCTGGAGCCGAAGAAGGTGTTTCCTTTTCCTTGCCCAGAGGATTGATCGGGCATTGATTTCACCACCCGCGGGTGAAACATAACCGTTCGTCGTATCATCCTTAGTCTGGAACTGCAGTTGCCCTATAGTGACTGTGAGAGTTGTTCAAATTCTATGGATGGAGAGGCAACGTGCGGAATTCCCAAGAAAAACTCATCAGCATTCATTCTCCCCTGCGGTCAATCAATGGCTTTACTTTGATTGAATTGCTGGTTGTCGTAGCGATTATTGGAATTCTGGCTTCGATAGCCTTGCCGGCATATAACGATTACGTTCGAAAGACCCAACTCCAAGAGGCATTCACGGCGCTCTCTGACTATCGAGTGAAAATGGAGCAGTATTATCAGGATTGGAAGAATTATGGCGCAGATGCATGTGCCAGTGCCTCTTCAGCAGATTCCTGGAATTCATTTTCTCCCTCGGATAGCAGGTATTTCACCTATTCCTGTGCGTTGACCAATACCGATCAGGGGTTCACGCTGACTGCTACAGGTAGCGGAAATCTCACCACCGGTTATACATATACGGTCGATGAGAGTGGCACCAAAAAAACAACCCAGTATGCCGGTGGTTCGTCGAGCGCTAACTGCTGGTTGAGAGCCTCCTCCTGCTAGAGAACACCATGAAACCAAGAGGTTTTTCGCTTGTTGAACTGATGGTCGTCATGGCGATTATGGCTGCCTTGCTGGGGCTGGTGTCGCCAAGTTTGATGGACTGGATGGTGAATCTGCGCATTCGGAACGCTACGGACGCCTTGTTGAATGGGCTGCAACAAGCCAGACAAGAGGCAGTTCGGCGCAATCAGAACGTGAGTTTCTGGCTGGTGACGTCGGCATCAGGAGACCCGTCGTCGCTTGACAACAGCTGTGCGTTGTCAGCCTCAAGCGGCTCCTGGGTTGTTAGCGTCCGCTCTCCGGCGGGTAGTTGCGGCTCCTCGCCGTCGCCCACAACAGCCCCCATGATCGTCAGTACGCATCCTGTCGGAGACGGGGCTAGTGGCGTTTCTGTCGCGGCGGTGCAGTCTGACGGATCAACTGGCGCGACGCAAGTTGAGTTCAACGGCATAGGCAGTGTGGTCAATGCCGCGCCTATCGCCAGGATCGATGTTGAATCGTCGGCGAATAGCTCAAGGTACCGTAGCCTTCGTGTGGAAATTACCGGCATAGGCGCCTTCCGCATGTGTGACCCTGCCGTTGCAAGTACTGATGCGCGCGCCTGCAAATTGTAGCCCTGGAGTCGTTATGAATTCCCGTTCCCAAGTTTCCACTCAGAACTGCAGGCAAGGTCCCTCGGGTATTGTTGTTGGGTTGCAGAAAGGCTTCGTTATTCTCGAAGCAATGGTTGCGATTATGGTTTTTGCCTTGGGGATTTTGGGTTTGGTTGGCGTCCAGGCCGCAATGACCAGGGAGCAGACAACCTCCAAAATTCGTGCCGACGCAACTTATTTGGCCAGTCAGTTGGTTGGAGAAATGTGGGTGGATATCCCCAACCTTTCTCAATATGCCAGCGGTAATTGCAACGGATACACCAAATGTGCAGATTGGTTGAACAAGGTTGCCGTGAATCTGCCTTCAGGCTCGTCAACCGTCACCGTGGATTCTGCAACAGGTGATGTCTCCATCACGGTTAGCTGGACAATGCCGGGGGGTGATGAGCATCAACACGTCATGGCAACGACCATTGTTAAAACGGATGCCTAACATGAGCGGTAAATATCAACGTGGTCTGTTGCTCATCGAGCTGATGGTTGGCCTGTTTATCGGCCTGTTGACCACCTTGGCAATTACTCAGGTGTTGTCAATAGCAGAAGGGCAAAGGCGGGCTGCAACTTCCGGCGGCGATGCCCAGGTCAGCGGATCAGTAAGCCTTCACACCATTCAGAGGGAATTGCGGCAAGCTGGATATGGCTTGGGAGCGAATCCGGCTGCTCTGGGTTGCCAGATCAAAGGTAGTTATGGCGGTAGCAATGTGAGTATCACGCTAGCGCCGATTGTGATTACAGATGGCGCCAGTGGCGCGTCAGACTCTCTTAGCGTACTGTCGAGTAGTCGGGATGGGGCAACAGTACCTGTACTCATTACCTCGGATCATCTCAAAGCTGATACCGAGTTCTGGGTAAAGGGTACGTTTACCGTTGCGGTAGACGACTATCTTATTGCGGTCCCTGAAGCATGGGATAGTACTCATTGGTGCTCTCTGTTCAAGGCGGCCACGCCAACGACAGTAACGAAGATTACGCATGCAGACATGAGTTCCTACGCGCCTGATGATAAATATAGCGCCAATACAAGTTACCTCTTGAATCTGGGACGTTCTATCCGATCAAGATCTTATGCGGTCAACGCTCAAAACGTATTGCAAATGACCGAATTGGATAGCACCGCGCAGGATATCGCCCCGGAAATCGTCAATCTGCAAGCCTTGTATGGCAAGGATACGAATGGGGATAGGGTAATCGATGCCTACGATACGACAGCGCCTAGCACTGCGGCTGGCTGGCAGCAGGTAATTGCGGTTCGGGTTGCGCTTGTTTCCCGCAGCATGGAATACGAGAGGGAAGAGGTTACTTCCAGTCTTCCCGAGTGGGATGTCGGTACTGCGATTTCGGTGTCAGGGGCGGTCGATTGTGCCAGCGGCAGCGGCGGAAAATGCGTTCAGATCAAAGTGGATAATTTGACCAACTGGAAGCATTATCGATACAAGGTGTATGACACCCTGATTCCTTTGAGGAATATGCTGTGGAACTCCTGAACCAGTTTTCCGGCAAGCGCCAACGTGGCTTGTCACTTCTATATGCCATGCTTGCCTTGGCTGCCTTGGCCATAACTAGTATTGGGCTTATGCGCTCAGTCAGCATGAGTTCAACGGTTGCTGGCAACCTCGGTTTTCAGCAGGAAGCAACTGCGGCAGCAGATCAGGCGACTCGCCAAGTGATTGCAACGCTTTATTCCAAGGTTAGTGGCAACAGCACCGGGCTTGACAGCGATATATCAGATATCGGCTACTACGCGAGCACCGACGAACTGGTCGATGTGACCGGCTCACAACTGACGACTAATACGAGAAAACTGATCAAATGGACCAGTACATACTGCGGTGAGCAAGCCTCTGGTACCTATGCCGAATGTACGATGTTGCCGGTTACGCTTGCCGGAAAGATCAATGGCAATACTGCTAGCTACGTCGCTTTCAGGCTTTGCGATGCAGCAGGGTCTTCCGAGGGGGCAACGATCAACTGTGCCCGCCCCCTGAAGGCATCAACTACTTCGGGAACAAATGAGGTGCGTGATTACAGTTCAGGAACTGGCGTCAGCAAGAGCACCATTCTGCCGTATATCCGTATTGTCGTCCGTGTTTCAGGCGCCAGGAATACGACCAGCTATACCGAGACTATTGTGCATTTCTGAGGGATACCCTCGAATTGGAGTTGTTATGACATCGCTCAAATCCCCCCGCCTGATGGCCATGCTTCGGTTTGTTGCGGTTTGCTCAGTGTGCTTGCTGGCTTCGATGCCCGTCCACGCTGATAGTACGGATATTGCCAATGAGCCGTTAATCACAAAAGACAGCATTACGGCAAAGCCAAATATCATGTTCATTCTGGATAGCTCGGGTAGTATGAGTTCGGAATATATGCCGGACGACATGTCCAGCACAGGGCGCTACGGATATTGGTCGTCGCAATGCAACGGTTTGGCCTACAACCCGAATTACAACTACAAACCACCGCTGACTTCAACTGGATCAGAGTATGCCAATTCCAGTTTTGCGGCGGCGCCAGATGATGGCTTTGTTACTGGTGGATCGACTACGGATCTTGCCAGCAGTGGTGTGACCGTGAGTCTTGGAACATCTTCCAGCGTTACGCCGAGCACGGGAAGCAAAACATTCAACATAAATTCGTCATCGCTCTACCTGACTGCAAATACATTTGCGGTCGGTGAAGCGATTAGTCTGGCCAGCGGAAGTTCACGTCGTGTTATCGGTACGGTGACCTCCTGGAACAGGACGAGTGGCTCTGCAGGAACATTGGTTGTTAATGCCACGTCGTCATCGGGCTCGACATCTAGCTCGTCCTGGTCATTCCCCTTGGGGGCGCACTATTACACTTATTCTGGTAGTCAGCCCGTCATGGGGTGGACTTATACCGGGGCGGCAGGAAATGTTGATAACTCTACTACCTTCTACTCGGAGTGCAGGACCCAGACGAGTGCGGCGAGCAGCGTTTTTACCTTGGTTAAGGTAACTGCGGCTTCTGCTGATGCAACCAATTATGCGAATTGGTACACGTACTACCGTTCGCGCACGCTCCTCATGCGGACTGCCGTCGGACATGCCTTTTCCGCCTTGGATAGCGGCTACAGAATTGGATTCACTTCGATCAGGGATACCGGAATTACGGACGGTACAAATAATTTCCGTGACGTGAAGACGTTTGACGAAACGCAAAAATCGAATTTCTATAGCAGCCTCTACGCTGAGTCTGCTGATAGCTGGACCCCATTGCGGGCCTCGTTATCCAAGGTGGGACGTTATTTTTCCAAGAAAATATCGGGTCAGACCCATGACCCCATGGAGTACTCTTGTCAGCGCAATTACGCCATCTTGTCGACAGATGGCTACTGGAATGCGGATATTGAAACGTCGTCCTATGCGCCGTTCAAACTTGATGGGAGTACCAACGTAGGCAACCAGGATGGTGTTGAAGTCCCTCCGATGCATGACGGAGCCACTGCTGTTTCCATTCTGACTCGCCAATCTTTCAGAGTACGGACGCTTAGCGCGACAAGATGCGGCGGTACGCAATATCGATTGACTGTCACAGATCAGACGTCCAGTGATTCTGGGGTGACCTGGAGTAATGGCAATTCAGTTACCAGTTGTGTGTCTGGGGCTACGGACGTAAATGGCCTCCCTGCGGCGACGCGTGCTGGTACCACGACAACCAGCACTCCGGTGTCGGCGTCCGGATATGTTGGTGGTAGTACGGATTCCCTGGCTGACGTAGCCGAGTACTACTATGTTACTGATTTGCGAAACAGTTCCTTGGGGAACTGTTCGTCAAGTACCTCAGGCACTAGTCGCGATGTATGCGAGAACAGTTTGAGAGGCACTGATCGTGATGCTGCCACGTGGCAGCATATGACGACCTATACCATCGGATTGGGTGTCAGCGGTACCCTTACATACGATAAAAACTATCTGACCCAGACCTCTGGTTCATATAAGGATCTCACGGCCGGTGATACCAATTGGCCGGTTCCTTACGATGGCGCAGGCGCTGTGAATATTGACGACCTTTGGCATGCAGCGGTCAACGGTCGTGGTCAGTATTACTCGGCACTCAATGCTGACGAGCTCAAGAATGCGATCAGTGGCGTCGTAACTTCAATCCAGGAAAAAACTGGTGCGGCCTCTGCGGCTAGTACTAATACGTTGGAGCTTGTTGCTGGTGCCAATAACTATGTTTATCAAGCCAGCTATACGACGTCGAGTTGGGTTGGTGACGTAAAGGCTTATGGGATTGATGCTGAAACAGCAATTATTTCGTCGTCCTCAGAGTGGTCGGCAAAGGACTTGCTCGACGCAACCAGTCCTTCTAGTCGTGTGATTTATTTCAACGATAGCGGTACGTTGGCAAGTTTTGCCTACGGCAATTTGACGGCAGGGCAAAAAAGCTATTTCGACGGTTTGTGTAGTAAGACTGTGGTTGCCTCGCAGTGTTCTGGCTTTAGCGCAGGCGATCTAACCGATGCCAACAGCGGTACCTATTTGGTTGATTTTCTTCGCGGCGACCGTACCAAGGAAAATACCCTGTTCCGGGCACGTAGCTCTGTGTTGGGCGATATTGTCTCCAGTACGCCAGTCTACGTTGGCCCTCCGCTATTCGGCTATACGGATACTGGTTATGCCGCGTTCAAAACTGATAGTGCGTCGCGCACCCATATGATTTACGTTGGCGCCAACGATGGCATGTTGCATGCCTTCTATGCTTCAGGTGTGAACGCTGGAAAAGAGGCTTGGGCATTCATTCCGACGGCCGTGATGCCCAATCTTTATAAATTGGCAGACAGTTCCTACGGATCACGGCATGCCTATTTCGTTGACGGTACTCCTGTCATCGGTGACGTTTATGTCGGTGGTGAGTGGAAGACAATTCTTGTCGGTGGATTGAATGGCGGAGGCAAGGGGTATTACGCGCTCGATATCACTGTGCCAGGAAGCCCCGTCCTGCTTTGGGAGTTTTCGGATAGCAATTTGGGGTTGAGTTACGGTAATCCAATCATTGCCAAGCGGGCAGACGGTACGTGGATTGTTGCTCTCACCTCAGGTTACAACAATACGACAGGCGATGGTCAGGGGCATCTGTTCGTGGTCGATGCCGGTTCTGGAAGTTTGCTGCTCGATATTTCAACGGGTGCCGGTTCTTCCGGGAGCCCTAGTGGTTTGGCCAAGATCAACGCGTGGATTGCCGATAGTTCCAACAATACAGCGCTGCGTTACTATGGAGGTGACCTGCTGGGCAACCTCTGGCGCTTTGACATTGATAATCTTGTGCTTCCGAACCAGGCCGCGCAATTGCTGGCGAGCTTTGCTACCGGGACTGGCGCAGCGCAGCCGATTACCATTCCACCCAGGTTGAAAGAGGTGAATGGCTACCCGATCGTTGTCGTAGGTACCGGGCGTTATATGGGGACCGGGGATATTACCGATACCACCACACAGACTGTGGCTGCGTTCAAGGAAACTCTGACCAACTCGGGTTGGGGGGATATACGAACCAATGCGACCATGGTTGAACAAACATATACTGTTGCGGCAGATGGGACGACTGTCGGTTCTTCGACGAACTCAGTTGACTGGACGGCTAAAAATGGATGGTGGTTTGATCTGCCGACCTCGGGCGAGCGCATCGTGACTCCCTTGGCCTTGTCCGGAAATACGCTTTTTGCCGGCTCGGCATTGCCAAACGGAGATGCTTGTGTATCGGGCGGCGCTTCTCGGCTCTATACAATCAATTTGCTAAGTGGCTCTGGTTCCGGCGAGGCATTCAGCAATCAGTATTTGATTGTTGGATTGACAGTCGTAACCACTTCGGATGGCTCAACCAAGGTTCTTGTTAAGGATAGTAGCGGTGTCACCACGCCAAAGGACTCTAGTAGCCCTCCTGGTGGTGGTCTCCCAACATCCCGTCGGACGTCGTGGCGAGAGCTTATTGACTAACCATGTCTTTGTTTAGTCCCGCCTGGGGCGGGCGGGGTAGGTTGCTTGTTGCTGTTGCTATATCGATTCTTATGCATGGTTTTGCGCTTGGGTATCGGTGGGGCGATGTGTGGCAACAAGCCGCGTCAAAATCGGTTGTGGCGGTTGTCCGCGGTGGCGATCTGACGGTCATTCTGGACTCTCGTCAGGTACCTGAAGTTTCCTTTCTCAAGAGCCGTGAGGTACTGGTCTCAACGATTCTTGACCAACAAGAAGCGACGCGGACGAAATCTTTCAGAGAACCGCGTGATGATGAGCGACGGGCGGTGCCAGCGTCGGGGGAGTATTTGACCAAAGAGCACCTTTCTGTTTCTGCTCAAGCATTATCCGATATACATATCCCATGGCCTCCTGGGCTTCCGGTAGTCGGGGTAAAGAGTGCTGTATTTACGATATTTATTGATGAAGTAGGGGTTGTTAGAGATGTTGTTCCGGATGGGCATACACTTTCACCGGTGATGGAGGAGGTGGCTCGAGATGCTTTCTTGGCAGCAACTTTCCGACCGGCTTTGCTCAATGGTCGGGCTGTCAAGTCCATAAAGCGAATTGAGGTCGAGTTTGAATTTTTGCCAATTAAGCAGCCTCAAGATGCTCCGGAAGTCGTTGGCAAAAAAGAACTTTTGTAGCGTCAATTGCGTGGTGGTTCTTTGAGTTGTGATCGGGAACAATTGCTTGCTATGGCGATGTGTTTGTAAGATAATCTACGGTTTTACTGACTTGTAGAGATTTCTCCTATGGCAAACAGCGCACAAGCACGCAAGCGCGCCCGTCAAGCTGACGGGCAGCGTTCCCATAACGCTAGCCTGCGTTCGACCCTGCGTACCGCGATCAAGCGCGTTCGTCAGGCGATCGAAGCTGGTGATAAGGCCGCCGCTCAAGGCGTCTTCCAGCAATCCGTTGCGGTTCTTGATCGCATCGCTGACAAGAAGATTGTTCATAAGAACAAGGCTTCTCGCACCAAGAGCCGCCTGTCTGCTCAGATCAAGGCACTTGCTGCTGCCTGATCTAGCAGGGGCTGAAATAAAAATGGCGCCTTTGGGCGCCTTTTTTATTTTCATGGTTTTGATGGGGTGTGTTATTTTTCCAGCGAGCAAACGCCGTCAATAATCTGCAGGTCGTTGTCTTGGGCAAAGTTGAGCATGAACCGATAAGCCATTGGTTCGATTTCACCGAGACGGCCATCTACGAAGACGGCTTTTTCGCCGTTGTAGTCGCCTGGGCCGACGTAGGGTGAGTATTTCATCTTGCGTTCAGCGCCGAATGCAGACATCACTCCGCACAGGCGTTCTGCCCAGTCGCTGGGGCGAAACTTTTTGCCTTGCTTGGTGAGGCCGACAATGATGAATGTAGTCGAGTCTGTGGTTGTCATTGTTCTAGTCTGCGTTGGGCGATGCAACCTTGCGTTGGCGAATTCTAGCAGAAGCCCGTACCTTTCCATAATTATGGCGCGCTGGGCCTCGATGCTGGCGTTTGTCGTGATCGTCCGCGTTCTATACAAGGCTTGGCTTTTCCCCTAAAATTCGCACCTCTGCTCCTGTTTCGGGATTGACTCCCGTCGGAGTGACGATTGTTCCGGCGGCGATGGCCGCCGTTTTCGTTTTTTGGGGTTGTCTCATGTCGCATGTCATGAATACCTACGCCCGGTTGCCAGTGGCTTTCAGCCATGGTCAGGGTTCCCGGATTACTGATACCGAGGGTAGGGAATATCTGGACGCGCTGTCCGGGATTGCCGTGTCCACGCTCGGTCATGCGCATCCCCGGCTGGTTGCTGCAATTGCCGCACAGGCTGGGCGCGTGTTGCATACTTCTAATTTATATGGCATTCCGGCGCAGGATCTGCTTGCCGATAAATTGGTCGAGCTTTCCGGGATGCGTGAGGTCTTTTTTTGCAATTCCGGTTGTGAGGCCAACGAGGCGGCGATCAAGCTGGCGCGTTTCTATGGCCACAAAAGAGGGATTGAAACGCCGACCATTGTCGTGATGGAGAAGGCTTTTCATGGCCGGACCATGGCGACTCTTTCGGCGACGGGCAATCGCAAGGCTCAAGCAGGTTTCGAGCCGCTGGTTTCCGGATTTGTGCGGGTTCCCTACGACGACCTAGACGCGATCAAAGCGGTTGCCGAACACAACCAGAATATCGTTGCCGTGATGGTGGAGATTATTCAGGGGGAGGGTGGTATTCATTTGGCATCGCCTGGCTTCCAGAAAGGTGTCCGCCAGTTGTGTGACGACAATGGTTGGTTGCTGATTTGTGATGAAGTGCAGTGCGGTATGGCGCGCACCGGAAAGTGGTTCGGGTATCAGCATGCCGGGATCCAGCCGGATATCGCCACGCTGGCAAAAGGTTTGGGTTCTGGTGTGCCGATCGGGGCCTGTATGGCGGGAGGCAAGGCGGCTGGTTTGTTCGGACCCGGTAATCATGGCTCGACGTTTGGTGGAAACCCGTTGGCATGTTCGGCGGCGCTGACGACTATCGATACCATTGAGCAGGACGGTCTGATGGCCAATGCCGAAAAGATTGGTGCACTGATTCGCCAGCTATATGCCGAGGCGCTGGCTGGGGTGGCTGGTGTGGTTGAGATTCGCGGCCATGGCCTGATGATCGGCATTGAGCTTGACCGGCCGTGTGGTGAGCTGGTTGGCCAGGCGCTGGCTGCGGGATTGTTGATAAACGTTACTGCTGACAAGGTTGTACGCCTGTTGCCACCGCTGATATTTAGCGAAAATGAGGCAAAAGAACTGGTTGACCGTAGCGTTCCGCTAATCAAAGCGTTTTTGGCGGCCTGAATTATGGCGATCAGACACTTTCTGCAGTTCAAGGATTTTACGCGCGACGAGCTTGAGTACGTATTCGAGCGGACGCGCTGGATCAAGAACCAGTTCAAGTCTTACCAGAAGTATTGGCCACTTAGCGACCGGACGCTGGTAATGATTTTCGAGAAGGCGAGCACCCGGACCCGTCTGTCCTTCGAGGCCGGCATGCAGCAGTTGGGTGGCTCGGCGATTTATCTGAATACGCGCGATTCGCAACTGGGCCGTGGTGAGCCGGTCGAGGATGCAGCTCAGGTCATTTCGCGAATGAGTGACATCGTGATGATCCGCACCTTCGAGCAGGACATCATCGAACGTTTTGCCGCCAACTCGCGGGTGCCGGTAATCAACGGGCTGACCAACGAATATCACCCCTGCCAGATACTGGCTGACATCTATACGTTCATCGAGCATCGCGGCTGCATTCAGGGCAAGACAGTGGCCTGGGTTGGCGATGCCAACAATATGTGCAACACCTGGTTGCAGGCGGCTGAAGTTCTCGACTTCAAGGTCCATGTTTCGACGCCGCCGGGCTACGAGATCAATGCCGATCTGGTTGGCAAAATCGATCCGGCGCGTTTCAAGGTCTTTGCCGATCCGATGGATGCCTGTCGGGGTGCCGATCTGGTGACCACTGACGTGTGGACGTCAATGGGTTTCGAGGCTGAAAACGAAGAGCGGATCAAGGCCTTTGCCGATTGGTGCGTAGATGGCGAGATGATCCGCGTAGCCGACCCGCAGGCCGTTTTCATGCATTGTCTGCCGGCGCATCGTGGCGAGGAGGTGACCGCCGAGGTGATCGACGGGCCACAATCGGTGGTTTGGGACGAGGCGGAAAACCGTCTGCATGTGCAGAAGGCGTTGATGGAGTATTTGCTGCTGGGCCGGATTCAGGGTTGAGCGGTAGGGTTAAACGAAACTAGGGAACGGAAATGAGCGACATCAAGAAGGTTGTGCTGGCCTATTCGGGCGGTCTGGATACCTCGGTCATCCTCAAGTGGTTGCAGGATGTTTATAAGTGCGAAGTCGTCACCTTCACGGCCGACCTCGGCCAGGGTGAGGAGCTTGAACCGGCGCGCGCCAAGGCGCTGAAGGCGGGCATCAAGCCGAAGAACATCTATATCGACGACGTGCGCGAGGAGTTTGTCCGCGACTTCGTCTTCCCGATGTTTCGCGCCAATACTGTTTATGAAGGCGAATACCTGCTTGGCACTTCGATCGCCCGTCCGCTGATCGCCAAGCGCCTGGTCGAGATCGTCAATGAAACCGGTGCCGACGCCATCTGTCACGGTGCGACTGGCAAAGGCAACGACCAGGTTCGTTTCGAGCTCGGCGCCTATGCGCTCAAGCCGGGTATCAAGGTCATCGCGCCGTGGCGCGAGTGGGATCTGATGTCGCGCGAGAAGCTCATGGCCTATGCCGAGAAGCATGGCATCGAAATCGACATGAAGCACAAGAAGGGCGGCTCGCCGTATTCGATGGACGCCAACCTGCTGCACATTTCCTACGAAGGTCGTCACCTCGAAAACCCGGCTGCGGAAGCTGAGGAGTCGATGTGGCGGTGGACCGTTTCACCGGAAAAGGCACCGAACAAGGCAGAGTATCTCGACCTTGAATTCGTCAAGGGCGACGTGGTTGCCATCAACGGCAAGAAGATGAAAGCCCACGAAATTCTGGGTTCCTTGAACGAAATCGGCGGCAAGCACGGCATTGGTCGCCTCGACCTCGTCGAGAACCGCTACGTCGGCATGAAGTCGCGCGGTTGCTACGAAACCCCGGGCGGCACCATCCTGCTGCGCGCCCACCGCGCCATCGAATCGGTGACTCTGGACCGCGAAGTCGCCCACCTCAAGGACGATCTGATGCCGCGTTACGCCAGCCTGGTGTACAACGGCTACTGGTGGAGCCCGGAGCGCAAGGCGCTGCAGGTGCTGATCGACCACACGCAGCAGACAGTCAACGGGGTCGTTCGCCTCAAGCTGTACAAGGGTAACGTGATCGTCGTCGGCCGTGATTCGGCAACTGATTCGCTGTTTGATTCGACCATCGCCACCTTCGAGGACGATGCCGGTGCTTACGACCAGCGCGATGCGGGTGGTTTCATCAAGCTGAACGCACTGCGTTTGCGCATTGCCGCCAATCTCGCTGCAAAGAAAGCGGGCAAGCCGGTGAAGCCTGCTGCTGCCAAGAAAGCCGTGACGGCAAAGCCGGCGGCTAAACCTGTAGCGAAGTCCGCTGTCAAACCGGTTGCCAAGGCTGCTGTCAAGAAGGCTGTAGCCAAGCCTGCTGCGAAGCCGGTGGTCAAGGCTGCGGCCAAGCCGCTGGTCAAGCCGGTTGCAGCCAAGGCGGTGGTTGCCCAGGCTGTCAAAGCACCGGTCAAGCAAGCGGCCAAGAAGCCGGCTGCCAAGAAGAAGGGTTAATCGATGGAGGGAGGCACCGTATTCGGGCTGAACGAAGAACAGATCGCAGATTTCTTCTCGACCTGGGGTGTTGGTGCCTTCATCCTCTTCATGTTGTTCATTATTGGCGAGATCGCCTACAAGTCGAAGGCGGGCAAGACGGGCACCTTTGTGCTCTTCTTCGTGCTGGCCTTCGGCATGGTTGGGTTCATCGCCAAATCAGTGATTCAGAAAATCTGGGGTATGTAAATGTCGCAATACGACAACGTTTCGGTGGTCAAAAAGGCCAATGTTTATTTTGACGGCAAGTGCGTGAGCCACACCGTGGTGCTGGCCGATGGCACGAAAAAGACGGTGGGTGTGATCCTGCCGTCCAGCCTGACTTTCAACACCGGCGCGCCGGAAATCATGGAGGGCGTGGGCGGCTCATGCCGCGTCAAGCTTAAGGGCGAAAGCGAGTGGAAGACCTACGGCGATGGCCAGTCTTTCAATGTGCCGGGCAATTCGAGCTTTGAAATTTCCGTTGCCGATGGCGAGTCCTATCACTACGTTTGTCACTTTGGGTAATCATCATGCCGAGCTTTGACTTCACCTCCGAAGCGGACATGGTGGCGTTGAAGAACGCTATCGATGTCACCTCACGCCAGATCGACAATCGCTACGACTTCAAGGGCACAACGGCCAAGGTCGAGTTGAACGAGAAGGACAAGGTCATCACCCTGTGGGGCGATTCAGACTTCCAGCTTGATCAGATCAAGGACCTGCTTTTCCCGGCCATGGAGAAGAAGGAGAAGGAAAGCGTCAAGCGTCTGGATCACCAGAAAATCGTCAGCGTTTCCGGCAACAAGGTGAAGCAGGAAATGAAGATCAAGGACGGGATCGACAGCGATCTGGCCAAGAAGATCGTCAAGCTCGTCAAGGATGGCAAGCTCAAGGTCCAGGCCGCGATTCAGGGTGAAACCGTGCGGGTCACGGGTGCCAAGCGGGATGATCTGCAGGGTTGCATCGCGCTGATCACCAAGTCGATTACCGATTTCCCGATCAAGTACGGTAATTTCCGGGATTAAGCAGACTTCCACGGTCAACCGGGGAAAACGGGCAAAAATGAAACCGGACTGTGCGAGCAGTCCGGTTTTTTCTTGAGCGGATTTAGTGGGCCAGACCCTTGATCCACGCCGAGTAAAGTTGTTCAGAGAGCTGGCGCATGACGGGCAGTTTGTCGGCAATTTCCGTCAGCATGGTTTCTGGCGTCTGGGCACTGGGCAGGTCGGCGACGGCAATCGCTTCGTCGGCCCATTGCTCGCACCAGGCGGCGATCATTTCCGGCGTCATTTCAACGTGGCATTGCATGGCAAGGTGAGGGCCGGTGACGAACATCTGGTTGGCGCAGTAGCCGTTGGCCAGCAGGCGGGTGGCCCCCGCCGGAATGCTGAATGTCTCGCCGTGCCACTGGAAAACCGTGCCGCTCTTGCCGGCGAAATTACCCAGCCACTGGCGAGCGATGCCATTGTCCTCGCCATGCGCGCTGCTCCAGCCGATCTCCTTGACTGGATTGCGCGTGACGTGCCCGCCGAGCGCCTTACTCATCAGTTGCCCGCCTAGGCAGTGGCCGATGACCGGCACATCTTTCGCCACTGCTTCGCGAATCAGCCCGCAGACGGGTTCTATCCACGGCAGCGGATCGTTGACACTCATCGGGCCTCCCATGAAACACAGCCCGGAATAGTCATCGACGTTCGCCGGCACTTCGGCGCCCTCGTCAAGGGCGATGAGCCGCCATGGAATGCCGTGCTGCTCAAGGAATATGGCAAAATAGCCCGGACCTTCAGCAGGGGAGTGGCGAAAGATGGCGACTGGTTGCATGGTGGCAATGGTGTCCGGGAAAACGAAGTCTTATTTTACGCTGCTAGTTTTTCTGGTGGCCATGTTGCCGACACTCAGTATCGCGCAGGATGTCGGGCTAGCCGGCATCATGGGAAGCAAGGCGCTCCTCATGATCAACGGCGGCGAGCCACAAGCTGTGCCAGTCGGCAAGACGATCGACGGCATCAAGTTGCTCTCTGTTCAGGGCGACCAAGTGATCATCGAAGTCGGTGGCCGCAAGCGCCCGCTGCGCGTGGGGCAGCACGCTATCGGCGTTTCTACCGGCGATGGTTCGGACAAAATCATCATGACAGCCGATGTCCAAGGACATTTTTATACAACCGGTACGGTAAACGGCACCTCTGTGCGTTTCGTCGTCGATACTGGGGCCACCACGATTGCCCTCGGTCCGAACGATGCCCGGCGTATTGGGCTGGATCTCAGGCAGGGGCAGCGTGGCCTGACGAGCACGGCGAACGGAACAGTCGTAGTGACGCGGATGCCGCTGGATACGGTGAGAATTGGCGGCGTCACATTGCACAATGTGGAGGCGGTGGTACTACCCACCAATATGCCGATTGCCCTGCTCGGCATGAGTTTTCTTAATCGCATGGAAATGCAGCGCGATGGCAGTACCATGACACTGAAAAAAAGATTCTAGGAGAGAGAGAAATGCCGCAACGTGATCAGGAAATAGCGCTATTGCGCGAAGAAGTTGAAATGCTGATGGGCGAGCGGCAGGCGCTGTTGCGCGTGGCGGGTGCTTCCGCCGTGATGATCGCCAGCATGGACAGCAAACGCTTGCCAGTGGGCGCGATTGAGTCGGCCGATCTGGTGGCGACGACCATCAACGATCTTTCCGAAGAAACACTTCAGGATGCGCTGGCTGCGGTCAACGCCGAAATCGAGGAAGATTCCAAGGCGGCATGACGCTGGATCTGGAGCGCCTGCGGGCCAGCCTGTTGCCCGAACCTCTGACCGGGCATTTCATTCAGGAAGACGGGGGAGCTGACCTGCCGTTGACCCCGGCGGCTGTGCTGTTTCCGATCGTCCTGCGCGATGGAGGGCAGACGGTGCTGCTCACCCAGCGCACGGCACATCTGCGCGATCACGCCGGGCAAATCAGCTTTCCCGGCGGGCGGGTCGAGACAGAGGATCTTTCACCATCGCATACTGCCTTGCGCGAAACCGAGGAAGAAATCGGCCTGCCGCGCGAACGTATCGAAATCCTCGGTTTTCTCCCCGAATACCGGACCGGTACGGGCTTTCGCGTGACCCCGGTTGTTGCCCTTGTCCAGCCTCCGTTCGACTTGCGGCCAGACCCGTTCGAGGTGGCCGAGGTCTTTGAAGTGCCGCTCGCCTTCCTGCTCGATCCGGCCAATCATCAACAGCATTCGCTGCATTATCGCGGCGCCCTGCGCAATTACTTCGCCATGCCCTATGGCGACTATTTCATCTGGGGCGCCACAGCCGGCATGATTCGTTCTCTGAGCGAGCGTCTTGGCCTTCTCCAAGGTGCCTGAGCTTGTGGTATCGTGGCGCTTTACGACATGAAAATAAGCCGAATACGGCAATCATCTGCCCCCCATGAGTCTTCTCTCGCTCATTGCAGTTTTCCTCCTCGAGCAACTGCAACCACTTGATTATCGTCGCATCGTTGCCGACCCGGTGGGTGCTTGGGCGGATTACATCGAATCGCGCTTCAACGCCGGGGCTTACCGGCATGGCGTCCTCGCCTGGTGCTTCGCCGTCCTGCTGCCGGTGGCGCTTCTCGCCATCGTCTATGGCCTGCTTTATTCCTTGAATCCGCTCTTCGGCTGGGCCGTCAATGTGGGCGTGCTCTACCTGACCATGGGTTTTCGCCAGTTCAGCCACCATTACACCGACATCCAACTGGCGCTGCGGCTTGGCGATGTCGAGCGGGCTCGCCAATTGCTGGCCGAGTGGCAAGGCCTTTCGACTTATGGCCTCGGTTCCGAAGATATTGCCCGGCTCTCCATCGAGGGCGCGCTTGCTGCATCACATCGGCATGTCTTCGCCGTTGTGCTCTGGTTTGTCTTGCTCCCAGGCCCTTGCGGTGCTTTGCTCTATCGCTTGTCGGCCATCGTGCGCGACCGTTGGAGCGCTGAAACCCCTGTTCGGCAAACCGAGTTTTCTGCATTTTCGCGTGTGGTTTTCGGTATGATCGACTGGCTGCCCTCGCGGACAACCGCGGCGGCCTTTGCCATCGTTGGTGACTTCGAGGATGCAGTTTATTGCTGGCGTACCCAGCCGGCACAATGGCCGGACCGCGATCTTGGCATTGTGCTCGCCGCCGGGGCCGGTGCCCTGGGTGTCCAACTGGGCCGGCCGGTGGTTGATGGCGTCGAGGTGTCTGACCGGGCCGAACTCGGGCTGGGCGATCCGGCCGATGTCGATTTCATGCAGAGTGCCGTCGGCCTCGTCTGGCGAGCTACTGTGTTGTGGATGTTGTTGCTGTTTTTGTTGGGGCTTGCCACCTTGGTGGGCTGAATAATTCTTACAGGAGATTTACATGAGCAGAGATGTCGTCGTTCTAAGCGCAGTTCGTTCCCCCATCGGCGCTTTTGGTGGTTCCCTTGCCGATTTTGAAAGCACGGAACTCGCCGGCATTGTCATGAAGGAAGCGATTGCCCGCTCCGGTGTTGATCCGCAAGCCATCAACTACGTCACCGTCGGCACCACCATGCCGACCGATTCCCGCTACGCCTACGTTTCCCGCGTCGCCTCCATTCAGGCTGGTCTGTCGATGGATTCCGTCGCCATGCAGGTGAGCCGCCTGTGCGCCTCCGGTCTGCAAGGCATCGTCACCACCGCCCAGAACATCATGCTGAGCGATGCCGACTACGGTATCGGTGGCGGCGTCGAAGTCATGTCCAAGGCTGCTTACCTGATGCCGTCGCTGCGTTCGGGCGCCCGCATGGGTGATACCAAGGCCATCGACTCCATGGTTGCCGTGCTGACCGACCCGTTCGGCGTTGGCCACATGGGTATCACCGCTGAAAACCTGGCTACCAAGCACGGCTTCACCCGTGAAGATCAGGATGCCTTCGCTGTCGAATCCCAGCGCCGTGCCGCGGCTGCCATCGATGCCGGCCACTTCAAATCGCAGATCGTGCCCATCGTCAAGCAGACCCGTAAGGGCGAAGTGGTGTTTGATACCGACGAGCACCTCAAGCGCGGCACGACCATGGAGTCGCTGGCCAAGATGAAGCCGGCCTTCAAGAAGGATGGTACGGTCACTGCCGGTAACGCTTCCGGCATCAACGATGGTGCTGCCTTCTTCGTGCTGGCGGCGGCTGACGTAGCAGCCAAGAACGGTCAGAAGGCCCGTGCCCGAATCGCTGGTTACGCTGTTGCCGGTGTGCCGAACGACATCATGGGCGAAGGCCCGATCCCGGCTACCAAACTGGCTCTCAAGAAGGCCGGCCTGACTCTGGACCAGATGGACGTTATCGAATCCAACGAAGCTTTCGCCGCCCAGGCGCTGTCTGTTGCCAAGGTCCTCGGCCTCGATCCGGCCAAGACCAACCCGAATGGCGGCGCCATCGCCCTCGGTCACCCGGTCGGCTGTTCCGGTGCCTTCATCGCCACCAAGGCGCTGTACGAACTGGAACGCATCGGTGGCAAGTACGCACTCGTTACCATGTGTATCGGTGGCGGCCAGGGTATTGCGGTCATCTTCGAACGCGCCTGATCATTGTCGTGAATCAGCCAAAACCCGCCGGAGAGATCCGGCGGGTTTTTTATTTGCACCATCTTGAAAATTCGTTGCACCTTGGCGGTGCGCCAATGGTTATTTATGCGCATTCGGCGCATGATTTAGGCTTGGTTTTCGGGTGGCATGGAACCTGCTGAAACGTCTTCGAGAGCTTCCTCAGCGACGAGTGGACAAATGAACTTCTATAACGAGATGTATGACGCCAACGGTGGCGTCCGTGCGCATTACAAGGGATACGAAGACTGGCTCAAGGCGACTCCGCCGGAGCGAATCGAACGCAAACGTGCCGAGGCCGATCTGGCCTTTCACCGGGTCGGTATTACCTTTGCCGTGTATGGCGAGGAAGCGGGCAAGGAGCGCCTGATTCCGTTCGACATCATTCCCCGCGTCATTCCATCGGCCGAATGGAAATCGCTGCGCTCAGGGCTGCGTCAGCGCGTTAAGGCGCTCAACATGTTCCTGCACGACGTCTATCACGACCAGGAAATCCTCAAGGCAGGCAAGATTCCGGCTGAGCAGGTACTGAATAACGCCCAGTTCCGTCCGGAAATGATGGGCGTCGATCTGCCGGGCAACATCTATGCGCACATCGCCGGCGTCGATATCGTCCGTGCTGGCGAGGGCGAGTTCTACGTCCTCGAAGACAATCTGCGCGTGCCATCGGGCGTTTCGTACATGCTCGAAGACCGCAAGATGATGATGCGCCTCTTCCCCGAACTGTTTGCCAAGCACAAGGTGGCGCCAGTCCAGCACTACCCGGACATGCTGCTCGAAAAGCTGCGCGCCGTGGCACCCAAGGGCGTGTCGAACCCGACCGTCGTCGTGCTGACCCCTGGCGCCTACAACAGCGCCTATTTCGAACACACCTTCCTGGCCCAGCAGATGGGCGTCGAACTGGTTGAAGGCCGCGATCTCTTCGTCAAGGACGAGGTGGTCTATATGCGCACGACGCAGGGGCCGCGCCGGGTCGATGTCATCTACCGCCGCCTCGACGACGATTACATGGATCCGCTGGCCTTCCGCGCCGATTCGTCGCTCGGCGTGCCGGGCATCCTGAAGGCTTACCAGGCCGGCAACGTCACCTTGTCCAATGCCATCGGCACCGGCGTTGCCGACGACAAGTCGATCTACCCGTATGTGCCGGATATGATCCGTTTCTACCTCGGCGAGGAGCCGACGCTGAACAACGTGCCGACCTACATGTGTCGCAAGCCGGACGATCTCAAATACGTGCTCGACAATCTGGCCAAACTGGTCGTCAAGGAAGTCCATGGCGCCGGTGGCTACGGCATGCTGGTCGGCCCGGCGTCGACCAGGGAGCAGATCGAACATTTCCGCCAGTTGCTGATCGCCAAGCCCGACGGCTACATCGCCCAGCCGACGCTGGCGCTGTCCAACTGTCCGACCTTTGTTGAGGAAGGCATCGCGCCACGTCATCTCGATCTGCGCCCCTTTGTGCTGTCCTCGGGCGACTGCGTGGACATGGTGCCGGGCGGCCTGACTCGCGTTGCGCTGACCAAGGGCTCGCTCGTCGTCAATTCGTCGCAGGGCGGCGGCACCAAAGATACCTGGGTTCTGGAGGATTAAGTCATGCTGAGTCGAACTGCCGATCACCTGTTCTGGATGTCGCGCTACATCGAGCGCGCCGAGAGCCCGGCTTGCCGGGCTTCAGCGCAGGCTCACATGAGCGAAGCGAATGTTACGCCGGAGCTAAAACCTGTCGGATTTGGCGCAGCCAAAGCCGGAGGTTTGCGGCCCGCCGTTCAAGGAGAGACGACATGTTGAGCCGTACCGCAGATCATTTGTTCTGGATGTCCCGTTATATTGAGCGGGCCGAAAACCTCGCCCGCTTGCTCGATGTCACCTGGCAAATGTCGATGGTGCCGCAAGCACTGGATACCATCAATCAAAGCTGGGCCGCCATCATTGCCTTGAACAGCCTGGAAGAGGCGTATGCGAAGAAGTATTCCACGGTCAACGGGGAAAATGTCCTGAAATTCATGGTCAGCGACCCGGACAACTTTGCGTCGATTCACAGCTGCCTGCGCATGGCGCGGGAAAATGCCCACGCCGTGCGCGGCACCCTAACTACGGAAATGTGGGAAACGCTCAACGCGACCTGGCTGGAGACCCGCGAAAAGACTTTCGATCAATTGTTCAATGCCGGCATTGGCGATTACTTCGAGTGGGTCAAGATGCGTTCGTCGCTGTCGCGCGGCACGACGCTGGGTACCTTGCTGCAGGACGAGGCTTACCACTTCATCCGCCTCGGCACCCTGCTCGAGCGGGCGGACAATACGGCGCGCATCCTCGACGTCAAATACCATGTGTTGCGCCCGCACGACGACGAAGGGGCGACCGATTTCTACGAATGGGGCGCGCTGCTCCGTTCGGTGTCGGCTTTCGAGGTCTATCGCAAGGTTTACCGCGACGTCATTACGCCGGAACGGGTGGCCGAACTGCTCATCTTCAACAAGGACATGCCGCGCTCGCTGCAGTTCTGTCTGAACAGCGTGTCAAAGAATCTCGACCTGATTGCCAACAGCAATTCCGGCGAAACCCAACGTCAGGCCGGGATGCTGAACTCCCAACTGCGCTACGGGCGCATCGAGGATATCCTCGAACATGGCCTGCACGCCTGGCTCAGCGATTTCATGGATCGCATTTATTTGCTCGGCAACGGCATCAGCAA
Organism: Gammaproteobacteria bacterium; assembly: GCA_018828385.1. Lineage (GTDB taxonomy): Bacteria > Pseudomonadota > Gammaproteobacteria > Burkholderiales > Rhodocyclaceae > Azonexus. The sequence continues at coordinate 206,818 of JAHJVE010000009.1, forward strand.
GGATTTCCTGGTGCCGATGGAAGAGGCGGCCTGACGGCTGCATCTAGTCGAAAATTGTCAGCTGCCAGCTTCGGCGCCGGATCATTCCGGCGCCGAAGTGCTTTGGGGGCCTGCTTTCAGGCGTGTTGCCGGCGCCAGCTGGCCAGCGCCCGAAGCGCGTCGTCCAGTGTCGTAATCAGCTCGGCATCGCCGGTCTTGCCGATGCGTGTAACGCCGCTGCCACCGGCCCATAGCGCCGCGTTTTCCGGCAGGACCTGGCGCAGTTGTTGGAGCAGGCCGGGAATCTGCCGTGGCGGGAAGGCCTGCGAGAAGGAGAGGGCGACGATGTCGGCCTGATGGGCCTCTGCCGCGCGGCCGATTTCGAGCAACGGCATTTGCGTGCCGAGCGGAATGCACTCGGCGCCTTCCAGCGCTAACAGGGCTTCGACCATCAGCAGGCCGAGGACATGTTGCTCCTCCGGCACGCTGGTGAGGAGCACGCGCGGGCCGCGCGGGCCACCGGGCAGGGTGGCGATGGCCTGGCGCAACAGGCGCTTGGTCAGCTCGGTATAGAGATGCTCCTCGAAAACCTCGAAGCTGCCGTCTTCCCATTTTTCACCGACTTGCTGCGTCAATGGTGCGACCGTGTCCTGGACAAAACGCTGCAAACCTTGCCGGGCCAGACGTTGCTGCATGGCCTGCTGATAGGCCGCGACATCGTGCTGTTTGATCAGGGTGAGCAGTTCGGCCAATTCGCCATCGTCGGCGGATATATCCATCGTCACCGGTTTTGACCGACGCGAGGTTAGTGCGCCCAGTTCCTCCGCAGGCGTGGCGATCAGCTTGCCGGGCCGATGCCCGAGGTCCATCAGGCGTTTTATCTGGCGCAGACGGTCCACCTGCTCGGCCGGGTAGCAGCGTTCCCCGTTGTTGTCGCGGCTCGGTACGGGGAAACCGTAGCGGCGTTCCCACATGCGCAGGACATCCTTGGAGAGCCCGGTGTCGCGCTCGACGGCAGCAATATTGAAAGTAGCGGTATTCATATTGTCCTGAACAAAAGTTAGACAAACCGTTGACAAGTCATTCTTTGCTGGCTATCTTACGAACAAAACCGTAATTTGTCTAGGACAAAACAAGCAAGGAGCTGGACGTGTCTTCACCATCAAACAGGGCATCAAGAAAACGGATTGCGGTGGTTGGCGCCGGGATTTCGGGGCTGGCCAGTGCCTGGCTGCTGAGCGGCGAACACGAGGTGACGCTGTTCGAAGCCGGCGCCTATCTGGGCGGCCATACCAACACCGTCGACGTGACCCTGGATGGCAGGACGCATCCGATTGACACGGGATTCCTGGTTTTCAACGACAAGACCTATCCGAATCTGATCGCGATGTTCGAGTTGCTCGGTGTCGTGAGTGTCGAAACCGAAATGTCCTTCGCGGTCAGTCTGGAAAAGCCCGATCTGGAATGGGCCGGCAGCAGTCTGGCGACGGTTTTCGGGCAGAAGCGCAATCTGTTCCGTCCGCAGTTCTGGTCGATGCTTAGCGACATCCTGCGCTTCAACCGGGAAAGCACAGCATGGCTGGCGAAGTATCCGGGCAACGAGCTGCGTCTGCGCGATTTTCTGAGCGATGGCGACTATTCGTGCGCTTTTGCCGACTGGTATCTGCTGCCCATGGCGGCCGCCATCTGGTCCTGCCCGACCGGACAGATGCGCGACATGCCGCTCGCCACCTTCATTCGTTTCTGCCAGAACCATGGCCTGCTGCAGGTTTTCGACCGGCCGATGTGGCGGACGGTACTCGGCGGCGGACGCGCTTATGTGCGCAAGATCGCCAATCGGCTGATCGCCAACGGGGCCGAGATCCGCCTGGCCTGCCCGGTCAGCGCGGTGACGCGCGAAGGGGACCGGCTCAAGGTGACGCACGCCGCCGGGGTCGATACTTACGATCAGGTCGTCATGGCCTGCCACAGCGACCAGGCCAAGGCCATCCTCGGTTTCACGGCGACCGACGGCCAGCGCGAGGTGCTGTCGGCGATTCGCTACCAACCCAACCGGGCAATCTTGCACACCGACCGCAACTTGCTGCCGCGCGACGAGAAGCTGTGGTCGGCATGGAATTACTTTGCCGGTAGCGGCGAACCCGGAGAGCAGCCGGTCGGTGTTTCCTACCTGATCAACAAGCTCCAGCCGCTGCCCTTCGAGACGCCGGTTGTCGTGACGCTGAACCCGGCACGCGAACCCGACCCGACCAAGGTGCTGGCCGAATTCGATTACGCCCACCCGATTTTCGACGCCCCGGCCATCGCCGCCCAGCAGCGGCTGGCCGAGGTCCAGGGAGAAAACGGCATCTGGCTGGCCGGCGCCTGGGGCAGCTATGGTTTCCACGAAGATGGCCTGAAATCGGCGCTGCGCGTCGTCAATGGCCTCGGGGTCATGGCGCCGTGGCAAGTTGATGCGGCCGTCGTCAAGCCCGAGCTGGAAACGGTCTGAGCCGACCATGAACCGCCCGCACCTCTTCCTCGGCCATGTCATGCACCGGCGCCTGCGCCCGGCGGTCAATGCCTTCGTCTATCCGGTGTTCTACGTCCAGTTGCCGGTGCGCGATCTGGCATTGGCAAATTGCCCGATTTTTTCGGTTGACCGTAGCAATCTGCTGAGTTTTCGCCAGAAAGACCACGGGCCGCGCGACGGCAGCCCGTTGTTGCCGTGGATACAGGCGCAGTTGCGCGAGCACGGCCTGCCCGATGATGGCGAGATCACGCTGCAATGTTTTCCGCGCGTCTTCGGCTTCGTCTTCAATCCGGTCAGCTTCTGGTTCTGCCGAAATGTCGAAGGTGCCTTGATCGCCGTGCTGGCTGAGGTCAACAACACCTTCGGTGGCCATCACCGCTACCTGCTGCACAACGCCGACGGCTCGCCCCTGCGCCATGGCCAGGAACTGCTCGCCGCCAAGGAATTCCACGTCTCGCCCTTCAACGAAATCGAAGGCGGCTACCGCTTCCGTTTCCACCTCGACCGTCCGGTGCCGCTGGCCCGCATCGACTACGACGATGCCGACGGCGAACTGCTGCTCACCTCGATCTCGGGCAAGCCGCGCGCCTGGTCCGCGGCCGCCTTGCTCGGCGCCTTCCTGAAAATGCCTTTCCTCACCGCCGGCGTGATGTTCCGCATCCACTGGCAAGCCTTGAAGCTGTGGCTGAAAGGGGTGCCCTTCCGCGGCGCCCACGTTCCTCAACCCCTCCGGGACTCGACAAAATGAACAACACGATGATTCTGCGCGGCAGTGATAGGCTGGCCCGCGATACCCGCCTGGTCTTCGACCTGCTCGAAAAAGTGCAGGGCGGCCTGCTTGAAATCCGTTTGCCGAATGGCACCAGCGCGCTGTTCGGCGATGGCGACCACGGCGTCACCATGCAGGTGCGCGACGAGGCCATGTTCGGCCAAGTGCTGGCCAAGGGCGACATCGGCCTGGCCGAAGCCTACCTCGACGGGCAGTGGGATTCGCCCGACATCACCGGGCTGCTCAAGCTGCTGGCGGCCAATCGCAAACAACTCAAGCGCGCCGTCTATGGCTCGTGGGGCAGCCTGCTCGCCGCCCGCGTCCGCCACTGGCTCAACAGCAACAGCCGCAGCGGCAGCAAACGCAACATCATGGCCCACTACGATCTGGGCAACGATTTCTACAAACTTTGGCTCGACCCGAGCATGAGCTATTCAGCCGCCATTTACCGCGAAGCCGACGACGGCTCGCTGGCGACGGCGCAGCACGCCAAGTACCGCCGCATCCTCAATTGCCTGAAAGCCACACCCGGCCAGAACGTGCTCGAAATCGGCTGCGGCTGGGGCGGTTTTGCCGAACTCGCCGTGCAGGATGGCTTGCAAACCACCGGCCTGACCCTGTCGCCGGCCCAGCTGGCCTGGGCGCAAAAGCGAGTGCCGGATGCAGACCTGCGTTTGCAGGATTATCGCGATCTCGACGAGCAGTTCGACCACGTCGTTTCCATCGAAATGTTCGAAGCCGTCGGCGAACGCTGGTGGCCGACCTACTTCAAGACGCTCGCCAAGGCGCTCAAGACCGAGGGCAGGGCGGTCGTCCAGAGCATCACCATCCGCGACGACATCTTCCCGGAATACCGGCGCAGCACCGATTTCATCCAGCAATACATCTTCCCCGGCGGCATGCTGCCCTCGCGCGCTGCTTTCCGTGCCACTGCCGCCAAGCAGGGGCTGATCGTCCGCAACGAATACGCCTTCGGCCAGGACTACGCCAGGACGCTGGCCGAATGGCGCAACGCCTTCGAAGCCAACTGGCCGGAAATCCAGAAGCTCGGTTTTGACGAGCCCTTCCGCCGACTCTGGCGCATGTACCTTTGCTACTGCGAGGCCGGCTTCCTGGCCGGGAATATCGATGTCGTCCAATTTGAACTCGCGCATCGTTGAACTGGTTGCACCGGGGGCTCGCACTGGCGAATCCCACGGTCAACTGGAAAATACGGCCAAAAATGAAATGGCCTCGGGCGGACGTCGCCGGCTTTTGCTGGCGCTCGCCGCGGCGCCGTTTGCGGCATTTGCCAATACCGATCCGACGGCCGGCCTCAAGCGCTGGGGCAACGGCGAATTTCGGCGTTTCGGTTTTCTCGTTTATGAAGCGACGCTATGGGCCGGGGAAGATCCGCAACGGCCGCCGCTGGCCTTGCGGCTTGATTACAAGCGGACGATTGCCGGGGCGGCCATTGCCGAAGCCAGCGTCAAGGAAATGCGGGCGCTGGGGGCGGATGAGGCCTCCCTCCTGCGCTGGGGGGAACGGATGACGCGGCTCTTCCCGGACGTCAAGGCGGGGGATTTCATCGTTGGCGAATACGCGCCTTCGGTGGCACGGTTTTACTTCAATGGGCGTTTGCTTGGGGAGGTTGCCGATGGCGATTTTGCGCGGGCGTTTTTTGGAATTTGGCTGGATGCGAAGACGAGTGCGCCCGGGTTGCGGGCGGCGTTGTTGAGGCGGGTTTGATGGCTTTCGTTCCTTCGGATCGGGCTTGGGGTTCCGCCTTGCTGGCGGGCGTACTTTCTTTTGCTTCGCCAAAAGAAAGTAGCCAAAGAAAAGGCGACCCCAAGGTCGGCGCCCTTCGGGTACCTTGCGCTACTCGGAATGCCGGGCGGCTGGCTAAACTCGCC
>JAHJVE010000010.1 GCA_018828385.1 Gammaproteobacteria bacterium
ACGACGCAGAAGGTGCTCGAGATGATCAAGGTGAACGGCCGGTGGCTGATCAACCGCGAGACCTCGGTCCCTTGTGTCGGCAACACCGTCGGCGGTTGCAAGGTGACGGGGCGGGTCAAGTAAGCCGGAACCGCGGCCGGACATGACAAAGGCCATGCGAGAGCATGGCCTTTGGCGTTTGGTGATGCGGGAAAGTCAGGCTTGCAGGCTGGCGTTCAGCGTATAAGTCCCGGTCAGGCTGGCTTCGCCCAGAATATGACCCTGGATGGCGGCACGGACTTCCGGGCCGCCAAACTTGCCGTCCACCGCCAGTTTCTCGACATCGAGCGCATACACCGTGAACACGTAGCGATGGACAATCTCGTCGTTCCACGGCGGGCAGGGGCCGTCGTAGCCGTAGTAGTCGCCGCTCATGTCGTGGTCGTTGGCGAACCAGTCGGTGTAGTTGTTGATACCTTGCCGACTGCCCTGAGCTGCCTGGGGTCCGGGCTTGCCGCGCGGGGTGACGGTGGCGCTGAATTCGCCGGTCTTGATTTCGGTGACGGTGATCGGCAGATCGACCAGCACCCAGTGGAAGAAATCGATGCGGGGCAGCGCGGCGGGAACGGTGCGGCCTTCCTGATTCACATCGTCACCCTGGCTCGGGACGTCCGGGTCGTGGCAGATGATGACGAAGGACTGGGTGCCGGCGGGCACTTCGCTCCATGCCAGATGGGGATTCTCGTTCTTGCCAAGGCAGACGTGATGCGCCGGGTCCGGGGTGCAGAAGGCAAACTCACCGGGGATTTTTTGTCCGTCCGCAAAGCTGTTGCTGGTCAGTTTCATCGTAACCTCATTTATCAGGCCGCCTGGCGTCGGAAATCCCGCAGGCGGAAGCCAAGAATCCATAGCGTGGCGAAATAGGTCGTGGCGCCGAGTGGTACCAGCCAGGCCAAATGGATTGTCCGGTCGACGAAGCTGCTTTGCAACCAGCTTTTTTCGGCGCCCATGCCGAACCACAAGGCGGTGCCCATGGTGATCAGGGCCGCCAACAGCTTGCTGCTGAAACTCAGCCAGCCGGCCTGCGGTTGGTAGATTTCCAGGCGACGCAGGCCGCGATAGAGCATGAAGGCATTCAGGCAGGCGGCCAGGCCGATGGACAGGGCCAGGCCGGCGTGAGCCAGCCAGCCAACGAAGGCAAGGTTCATGGCCTGCGTGGCGGCCAGCGAAATAAGCGCGATGCGCACCGGGGTGCGGATGTTCTGGCGGGCATAGAAGCCCGGGGCCAGCACCTTGACGAGAATCATGCCGGTCAGGCCGACGGTGTAGGCAACGAGGGCTTCGCGGGTGCGGAAGACGTCGTCGGCCGAAAAGGCGCCGTGGAAGAACAGCGCCGAGATCAGCGGTACGGCCAGGATGGCCAGGGCGAGGGCGGCCGGGGCGGCGAGCAACAGGGTCAGGCGCAGGCCCCAGTCGAGCAGGCGCGAATATTCAACCGGGTTGTTGCTGGCGTGGTAGCGCGACAGCGAAGGCAGCAGGATGGTGCCTAGAGCGGCACCGAGCAGGCCGGAGGGGAACTCCATGAGGCGGTCGGCGTAATAGAGCCAGGAGACGCTGCCGGACTGGAGGAAGGAGGCAAAGATGGTGTTGATGAGCAGGCTGATCTGCGACACCGAAACGCCGATCATGGCCGGCGCCATGAGTTTGGTGATCCTCCGGATGCCGGGGTCGGCCCAGGCGGCGCGCCAGTTCAGCGATGGGCGCGGCAGCATGGCGATTTTTTTCAGGGCGGGAATCTGGATGGCGAGTTGCAGCATACCGCCGAGAAAAACCGCCCAGCCGAGGACCAGCACGGGCGGGTCGAAATAGGGGGCGGCAAACAGCGCCATGGCGATCATCGAGAGATTGAGCAGCACCGGCGTGAAGGCCGGCAGCGCGAAGCGGCTCCAGCTGTTGAGAATGCCGCCCGAGAGCGCGACGAGCGACATGAAGAGGATGTAGGGAAAAGTGATACGGGTCAGCATCACGGTCAGTTCGAACTTGCCGGCGTCGTCGCTGAAGCCGGGCGCCGAGATCCAGACCAGCACCGGCGCGAGCGCGATGCCGAGGGCGGTGACGGCAAACAGCGCCATCGAAAGCAGGCTGGCGACATGATCGACGAGGGTGCGCGTGTCTTCGGCGTTGCGCTGGTTCTTGTATTCGCCAAGAATGGGCACGAAAGCCTGGGAGAAGGCGCCTTCGGCAAACATGCGGCGGAGCAGGTTGGGCAGCTTGAAGGCGACGAAGAAAGCGTCGGTGGCCAGGCCGGCCCCGAAGGTGCGGGCGATGACGAAGTCGCGGGCAAAGCCGAGAACTCGGGAGAGCAGGGTCATGCCACTGACCGTGGCCAGCGCGCGGAGCAGATTCATTGAGGTTTTTCCGTTGCCTGAAAAGGGGCAGAAAAGCTATAATTCTACGCTCTGCTTCTCCGGGAGCCGATAAAAGCCTCGAAACAGGCTTCCGTTCCGGTGACGAAAGGCTTGCAGGGCAAGGCTTTCAGGCGCAGACAAGGTTATGACAAGTTTTGGTTTCGCCGCTTTAGCTCAGTTGGTAGAGCAGTTCATTCGTAATGAAAAGGTCGCCAGTTCGATTCCGGCAAGCGGCACCACTTGATGTGAGAAGGGCAACCCGCGAGGGTTGCCCTTTTTGCTGTCCGGCGTTCTGAAAAGTCGGCTTCGCTCAGCTGCTGGGCAATTCCTTGATCCAGTCGCGCTGGGCTTCGCGGCGGCGTTTTTCGGTGAGTTTTTCGATGATGCGCGGGCAGGCTTCGGCGAAGGGGAGCATGCCGAAGGGTGGGATTTCGTCGCAGCGCAGGATGTGCAGGCCCATCGGCGATTCGAGGACGGCGGAAACGTCATCGACGGCGAGGGCGAAGGCGGCCGGTTCGAGTTCCGGGAAAAGCTGCTGGCGTTTGACCATGCCGAGCTTGCCGCCATCCATGGCGGTCGGGCATTGCGAATGGCGCAGCGCGGCCTGACTGAAGTTTTCGCTGTTTTTTCCGGTTGACCGTAGCGATTCGAGGGTGGACGCGGCGATTGCCTTTTCGACCGGGTTGGAGAAGGTGATGAGGATATGGCGCAGGCGGCGGGCTTCCGGACGGTCGAACGCTTCCGGGTGGAGGCGGTAGTAGATTTCCGCGTCGACTTCGCTGACGGCCGGGACGGCCGAGGCGACCTTGTCGAGCACCGCTTCGATGCGTAGGTCGCGCTCGACGGCGGCGCTCAGTTTGTCGGCGTCGAGGCCATTCCGTTCGAGGTCGGCGGCCATGTCGTCGGGGCTGGCGTAGCGCTGGCGGATTTCGTCGATCCGGCTGGCAACGGTCGGCGCCGGAACGACGACCCGGGCCGCGGCGGCGCTGGACAGAATGCGCTGTTCAAGGCGGGCCTGCTTGCCGGCGATTTCGCCGAGGCGGGCCTGCTCGGCCTCGTTCAGCGTGTCGGGTGCCTTTTTGAACAGTTCGTGGGCAAGCTTGAGTTCAAGGTAGCCGTGTTGCATTTGCTTACTCCGCCGGTTTGTGCGGTTCGAGGATGGCTTCGGGAATTTGCAGGACGCGCCCGGGCAGGCTGTCGAAGTGGATGTGATAGGTGACGCCGTTTGTCGCATCGCGGATCACCTTGATGACTTCGCCAACGGCGCCGAGTTCGACCAGCACCTGGCCGCCGACCGACAACTGCTTGGCAGCGCGGACTTTTTCGCGGAATTCGTAGCGCGACGGGGTCCATTCATCGTCGCCACCGATCAATTCCTCTTCGCGGCAACCGACGATCTTGCCTTCTTCGAGGAAGTTCACCGAATAGATGATCTGGTCCTGCAGGAAGGTGCCGACATCGACGACATAGCCGATGCTGCCGCGGCGCACGAGAAAGTCGCCCGGGTCGAGGCCGGGATAGGTGCCGTCGTTGCGGACATTGCGGGTGAGGCGCACGGCCTCACCGTACTCCCATTTTGCGTTCATCATTGGCGGAACACCTTGTCGAGGGATACGAAGGAGCTCATGCCGCCGTCAGGCTTGGCGACGTGCTGAAAGACGGCGAAGACTTTTTCGGTCAGCGAATCCGAGGTCACGAAGTCCTGGTAGGCGCGTTCCAGCCACAGGCGGTAGATGCCGCGCTGCATTTCTTCTTCCGGCGGCAGGTTCGGGGCCTGCTTTGACAGGTAGTCGTGGAAGCGCTGCAGGATATGCAGGCGATTCACATGAATGACCGCCGGGTCGTAGGGGACCGCGAAATAGTCGAGAAAGTCTTCGGCAGAAACCAGGTCTTCCATGGCTTCGGCAAGGGTCAGGGTGTCTTCCATGATGGTTTCCTCAGGCGGCAACAAGTTGAAGTTCGGGGGTGGAGTCGGAGTCTTCGCTACTGCTCTGGAACTCATCGATGACTTCGAGGAGTTTGGCGGCGCCAAGGTGGTCGCGGCTGTCCAGCGTGGCAAGTTTGGTCAGGCGGTCGCGCGATTCGGCAATGCGACCAAGGCGTAGCAGAACGACGCTTTCGGCCTTGAGCGCCAGCAGGTAGAAACGGAGCAGGCCGAAGGAGGTCGCCGCGGCCGAGCCGAGCTGGGCTTCGTCGATCTGGCGCCAGTCGGCCGGGATGCCAAGATGACGGGCCGAAACGCGCATGGCGTGTTCGGCGACGATGAGCACTTCGTCAAGGCGATGTTGATAGAAATAATAGCGGTACAGGCTGACCAGGACGGTCAGGTGCTCGGGCGCCAGCAGATGGGCGCGGAGCAGGGCTAGTTCGGCTGATGGGTCGCCGTAGTCGTCGGCCGCCTGGGCGATCAGACGTTCGGCCTCGGCGGGCAGTTCGTCTTCGAAGTAGAGCTTGCAGTCGGAAAAGTCGAGCAGGTCCATGGTCAGTTCACCGCGTGCATGGACTCGTGCTCGCAGCACAAGTCGCCGGCCGAACAGGTATTGCATTCGCCGCTGTGGTCGGTGGGCGGCTCGTGGCGGACTTCCGCCAGTTCCCTTTCGAGGATCTCGATGCGCTCGATGAGGCAGGCGATCGACTTGGCCACCGGGTCGGGCATCAGGTTGTGATCGAGGCTGATGCCGTTGGCCGGGCGTGCCGTACCGACCCGGGTGTCGACGATCCGGCCGGGAACTCCGACGACGGTCCGGTCGGCCGGCACGTCCTTGACGACGACCGAGTTGGCACCGACGCGAACACGTTCGCCGATGCTGATCGGGCCGAGAATCTTGGCGCCGGCACCGACGACGACACCGTCGGCCAGCGTCGGGTGGCGCTTTCCCTTGTTCCACGAGGTGCCGCCGAGGGTGACGCCGTGGTAAAGGGTGACATCGTCGCCGACCTCGGCCGTTTCGCCGATGACGACGCAGGCTCCGTGGTCGATGAAGAAGCGGCGGCCGATGGTGGCGCCGGGGTGGATGTCGACATTGGTCAGCGTTCGTCCGACGAAGGACAGCAGGCGCGCCGGAAAGCGCCAGCCGGCCAGCCACAGGCGGTGCGATAGCCGGTGGGTCAGGATGGCGTGCACGCCGGGATAGGTGGTCAGAACTTCAAGCGTCGAGCGGGCAGCCGGGTCGCGCTGGAAGACGCAGGACAGGTCTTCCTTGAGGGTTGCCCACAGGCCGGGGACTGCCAGTGCAGTTGCTGTCATGGTCATCGCTTCAGACATGGAGTTGGCTCCGGATGGAGGTCAGAAGAGCGCGCAGATCGGACGCTTCAGGCGGATGTTTGTGTTCGGCGACGAAGTTGCGGACGCGCGGCAACATGGCCTGCGCTTCCGACTCGCCGAGTTCGAAGCCGAGGCCGGCAAAAACCACCTGCACAGCGCGCGAGCCGGAATGTTTGCCGAGCACGATGCGGTGCGACTGGCCGACTTCCTGCGGGTCGTAGCCCTGGTAGTTGTCCGGATGCTTGAGCAGGCCATCGACGTGGATGCCTGCTTCGTGCGTGAAAGCGCCGGCGCCAACAATGCTCTTCTGCCACGGCACGGCGCGCCCCGAGGCGCTGGCCACCTGGCTGGAGAGGGCGGGAAAGCCTTTGAGGCTGACGCCGGTTTCGATGCCGTAGAGTTTTTGCAGGCCAAGCACGACTTCTTCAAGCGGCGCATTGCCGGCGCGTTCGCCGAGGCCATTGACTGTCGTGTTCACATGGGTCGCGCCGGCCTTGCAGGCGGCCAGCGTGTTGGCGGTGGCCAGGCCCATGTCGTCGTGGGCGTGCATCTCGATTTCGAGGCCGGTGTTGCGGCGCAGGGTGCTGATCTTGTCGAAGGTGCCGAAGGGTTCGAGGATACCGAGGGTGTCGGCAAAACGCAGGCGGCGGGCGCCGGCGCGCTCGGCGGTTTCGGCCAGGGCACAGAGGAAATTCATGTCGGCGCGCGAAGCATCTTCGCAGCCGAGGCCGACTTCGAGGCCGAGGCTGAGCGCAGCGCCGATGAACTTGGGCAGTTCGCGTAGCAACCAGGCGCGGTCCTGCTTGAGCTTGTAGGACAGGTGCTGGTCGGAGGCCGGCACCGAAATATCGATCATGTGCGCGCCGAGGTCGGCGCAGGCGGCGATGTCGGCCGGGTGCATGCGGCTCCACACCATCAAACGCGGGGCCAGTTTGAGGTCGGCGACGGCGCGGATGGAGTCACGCTCCTCGTCGCCCATGGCCGGGATGCCGACTTCCAGTTCGGGTACGCCGATGGCGGCGAGCTGGCGGGCGATGTCCAGTTTTTCGTCCAGCGAGAACGCCACGCCAGCCGACTGTTCGCCGTCGCGCAGGGTGGTGTCGTTGATGGTGACGAAAGCTGGGTGGGTCATGGCAATCTCCTCGGCTTCTTTTCAGCAAGGATGGTGCCAATTTTCAAGTTATTGAAAATACAGAAAAATTTTTATAGGGAACTGATGATGTTGGGTTGTTGTCGCGAATCCGACAAATTTTTTCGTCGTGCTGCGCCGGCAATTTCGGTGATAGGCTAGTCCTCACCGGGTAGCCAAAATACCCCAACCGCGCGAGTGCCTTTTCGGCCTGCATGGCTCTTCTCCAGAAGCGTTGTGTCTTTCGATCAGAACATTTTCCTGATTCAACAACGCAGCATCCGCTGGAAAAAAAAACGCCATGACTGGACGCGATAACGAACTCTGGCAGGACGCCTGGCGCAGGCAAGACATCGACTTTCACCAGTCGGTGGTCAACCCGCTTCTTTTGAAATTTTGGCCAAAATTCCGGTTGACCGTAGAAGACCGGATTTTCGTGCCGCTATGCGGCAAAAGCCTCGATCTGCTCTGGCTCGCCAAGCAAGGCCACAAGGTCATCGGCGTTGAACTCAGCCCGCTCGCGGTGCGCGCCTTTTTTCGAGAAAACAAGCTGCAGCCGACGCGCCGGAAAGTTGGCAATTTCACCCTGTGGGAACATGGGCGCATCGGGATCCTGTGCGGTGATTTCTTCAAATTGACGGCCGCCGATCTGGGCGACATTTCCGTCGTTTTCGACCGCGCCTCGCTGACGGCGCTGCCCGACGATATTCGCGGCGACTACATCGCGCAACTCCGGCGCATTCTGCCGGCCGGTTGCCGGATGCTGCTGTTGACCACCGAGGAGCCGGACGAAGGTGAAACTCAGGGGCAGCCATTTGCCGTGGCCGACGAAATTGCCAGCCTGTACACCAGCGCTTTCGAGATCGAGCTTGGCCATGTCGAAAGCAGCTTCGAGGCCGACCCGGACCCGGCAATCAGCCAGCCGGTCAGGATTGAGCAGAAAGTCTATTTTCTGACGCCGAAAAGCGATGCATATCCGGCCTGAGAGAAGGCGGGGGGGTACTACGTCCGGAATAGGAGGTAAACTCCGCGAATTGTTTTTGACGGGTTGAGTTCGGCATGAAAATTCTGCTGGTAGACGATTCGCGGGCCATCGCCATGGTGACGCGGGCGCGGCTGGAATCCTTCGGCTACGAGGTCAAGCACGCCATCGATGGCGTGACGGCGCTGGCGTTTTTCCAGGCCGAGCGCTTCGATCTGATCCTCATGGACATCGAAATGCCGGGCATGAACGGCTTTGAGGTCACGACCCGGATTCGCGCTCAGGAAGGTCTGGAACCGTGGGCGTGGACACCGATCATTTTCGTCACGGCGACCGATACCGACACCAATCTGGTCACCGCCATCGAAGCCGGTGGCGATGATTTCATCTCGAAAACCGTGCCGGAAAACGTCCTGCAGGCCAAGATGAAGGCCATGTCGCGGATCGCCGCCATGCGCGCCCGCCTGTGCCTGGCCAACAACAAGCTGCAGGATCAGGCCAATCGAGACGGCCTGACCGGCCTGCTCAACCGGCGTGCCATGGACATGCAGGTCGACATCGCGTGGGAGCTGTCGCGCCAGGCATCCCGCCCCTTCAGCCTGCTGATGATCGATATCGACAATTTCAAGAAATACAACGATCACTACGGCCACCAGGCCGGCGACGATTGCCTGCGCGCCGTTGCCACCTGCCTCGGCAAGCAGATCCAGCTGATCAACGACGACCGCACCGCGCCGGGCGCTTTCGTTGCCCGCTATGGCGGCGAGGAGTTCGCCGTGATCATTCCCGATGCTTCACCCGGCGTCCATGCCGGGGTGGCAGCCAGCCTCGTCGAGGCGGTTCATGGTCTGGGCATCCCTCATGAAAAAAATGCCGATATTGGCGTCGTGAGCATCTCGCTCGGGGCGGCCTGCTTCCCGCACGCCATGGGCCAGATAAAGGCCCTTTTTCGCTTGGCCGACGACCTGCTCTACAAGGCCAAGGATGCCGGCCGCAACCGGGCCGAAGTGGCCTGAAAAAAGAGCCGCCTCTAGCGTAGTCAGATCGAATACGGCCGGTGCAGCCAGCCGCGCACGACATCGACGTCGCGTTGTGGCAGGTAGGCAAAGCCGGCCAGGGCATCCTCGACGACCGTCTGCGCCACCCAGTGAGGTACCGCCTTGGTGCTCAACATGTGGAAATACCAGGCCAGCGGGTAGCCGATTTCGTGGTCAAAATGGGTCAGCGCTTCCTGCAGGCTCAAGCCGCTGGTGTCCGGGCTGGCGTCGAACTCGGGCGGCTCGCCGGCCAGCGTGGCTATCGGTTGGGCACGGAAGACCGGCTGGTGGTAGCGGTCGAGGTGCTCGCGGGTGGCGATGACCCAGTGGTTGTAGAAATTGCTGGCGTTACCGGCGCTGCTCTTGCTCCAGTCGTCGACCATGCGGTGAATGGAGGCCGGTTCCGGCTTTTGCGCCAGCATGCGCTTGAGGAAATTGCCGACGTGCTGGATGCGGCGGAAAGCGTAGAAGGGGAGCCCGAGCGGGGTGAGGCCGGCGTTGCCGCCGCGTGGATCGACCAGTTCTTCGAGCGTTGCCGGTTCGTTGACGAAGAGCTGGTGGGCGCGCATTTCCTGCAAATCCTCGATTTCCAGTTGCAGGAAATCGGCGCTGCCTTCACCGGCCGAGGCGACAAGGTAGTGCGTCTGGCCGACCAGGCGGGTGGCGTAGAGCGCTTGTCCGGCGAAATCGTCGATCAGTCGGGCGATGTCGCCGTCACGCTCGTCAATGGCGTTTTCGACCCAGCTCTCAAGGCTGTCGCTGACCCGCTGGCCAGTCGCATCGACAATGCCGCCGAGACGGTACCAGCCGCCGCGACCGAACGCATGGCGGAATTTCCATTCGGGCAGGGCGCCGCCCAGGGCTTTGACCAACGCGGCCGGGCCGGCGCTGACCGGTGTCCTGGCGCAGGTTTCAACAATGGCCGGCGACAGCGATTTGCAGTATTCGATCCAACCCTGGTCTTGTTTCATGATTTTTCCTATGGATCAGGCGGTTTCGGACTCGGCCAGCCGGGCTTGCGCCGCTTCGCGGACTTCAATTTCCGGGTCGGCGGTCAGCGGCCGCAGAAATTCGATGGGGGCCTTGCCGACCGCCGCCAGGCGGACCCACCATTCGCTGTCCTGCAGCATGGCAGCGGCCAGGCCGGGCAGGGCGCGCTCGGCGACGATGGCGCGCACTTCCGGTTCGTCGTCGTCGGCCAGCAGGTGCAGGGCAAAGGGCGGCAGACGGGCGGCGACGACCTTGCGCACTTCGCGTTCCGGATCTTTGGCCATCTTGGCCAGCTGGCCGTGTGGCAGGCGGCGGGCGACGGTGGCACGGATCAGATAGTCCGGGTCGTTGGCCAGGCGGATGAGCAGGGTCTCGGGCAGGCGGGCGGCGACGGATAGCCGAACTTCGCGGTCGCGGTCGCCGGCCATGTCGATCAGCTCATCTACCGGCAATCGCATGGCGACGACGCGGCGGACCACTTCATCGGGGTCCATTTTTAGCCCCAAAATGGCGTCGACCGCAGCATAACGGGTGGCGATGGCCCGCCGTTCCCAGAAAATGTCATTGAGGTACTCGTGCGCCAGTTCCGGGTTGCTGCGCAGGAAGCGGTCGATCTGCCGGCCGCTGTGGGCGCGGATGCAGGCATCGCCCGGTGTGCATCGATGGCCGTTCAGGTATTCCGGAAAAAAACGGCAACCTGAGCACAGGCCAAGCTTTCCGATGCCGGCGTCGGCGGCGGTCTTTTCACTCGTCATCGACCTTGGACGCAATCAGGATGCCGGTAGCGGCTTCCGCGTTGTTGGTGATTTCCAGGCAATGGCCGGTGGCGCCGGAGATGTAGAAAAGTTCGTAGCCTTCGACGCTGAACGCCGGGCGATAGCGCGGCGAGACGTCGTCTTCACTGCATTCGGTAAAGTGCAGTTCGGGAAAGCGCTGGCGCAGCGCGGCGGCGCTGCCATCGAGCAAGGCGGCTTCGCCGACGCGGGCGAGTTGAGTCGGGGTGATCATGCCGATTCCTCTTCTTCCATGTCTTCCTCGAAACGGGCCAGCGAGGCGGCTGGCACGCCCATGATCTGCGCCAGCCAGGGCGGCGGGCTGGCCAGGCGAGCCTGCAACTCGACCAGCACTTCGCGGGCCTTGCCACCTTCCGGCTTCTTGACCGGATGGACGCCGGCGCGAACGACCTTGGCGGCAGCCGGGCCGCCGATTGATTGCACGTAGACGATCTGGCAATCGTTGATCAGCGCCGAGCGGGCGGCATTCTTGTCTTCGGCAGTGTCGGCCTCGACCGTCGTGCGGATGTCGATCAGACGGATGGCATCCTGGCTGATCTGATAAACCAGGAAGCGTTCGCAGGAACCGAAATGGCCGTCGAGCGTTTCGCCGCGATTGGCGGCAATGGCGACGCGCAACGAGCCGGGCATGTCGCCATCGGTATAGGCGTCGACCGCCGGGAAGTCGCTGTTCTCGACGCCTTGGCCCCAGAGCAGGCGGACGGCTTCCTTGAGCGCTTCGCCTTCGACGCCGACGTGGCAGCCCTGCTCGGCGAAGTCGCCGGCGAGGATGACGCGCAGGTCTTCAACCGTCAGCGTGCCGAGCTTGCTTTCGGTGAGCGGGGCTTCCAGTTTCTCGATCAGCGCGCCAACCAGGGCACGAACATCGAGACCGTTCAGGGCGCGGGCTGCGAGCGCAATGCGCAGAGCGGCTTCACGAGAGGCAATTGGCGTATTCGACATGGTGTGCTCCACAGAGGGTCTTCAGTGGAACACCGGTGCAGGTTTCGCTGCGCCGGCGTTCGGCTCAAGACTCTTAGTCTCAGGCCGGGCTGATGCAGCCCGACGGGCAAACGTCGACACACAACGGTGAATCGTTGTGGCCGTCGCATTCCGTACAGATGGCGGCGTCAATCTTGAAGAAGATCTTGCCGGAACTGATGGCCTTGGTCGGGCAGACAGGTTTGCAATCGCCGCAGGCGGTGCACATGTCGGGATCGATTTTCATTGCCATGATGCTCTCCTTAAAATCCGCTTTAGCTGGCTAATCTGCTGGCTGGGCGGGCAGGTTTCAACGGGCTTAGTCTTCGGCAGCGCCGAGGCGCTTGGCGCGTAATGAAATGGGCAGGCGGGGCGGCTTGGCGATGGGGTCGATGTAGTAAGTGCCGCCGTTGTCCAGCTTCAGTTCGCCGCCCCATTTTTCCGGGGTGTCGAATTCGATGGACTCGATGGACGCTTCCAGGTCGCGCTTCGGGAGGTAAAAAACCAGTCCGCCCTTTTCGCCTTGCTGGATCATGATGTTGGCCATTTCGGCTCCCTAATGATGTTGTCGCCAAGGTTCGCGCGTATGCCCCACTACCGTTGCCGGTAGCGGGGCATTGCGAAGACCGATTAGCGAACCAGGTCGAAGTTGTAGTCGGTGGTGCCCATGCCGATCGTTTCCTTGTCGAGTTGCTCAAGGACAGCGTTGGTCAGCTGGGTAACTACAGACATCATGCCTTCGTAGCCCATGGTGGTGGCGCGGTGCATGTGGTGACGGTCGAAGATCGGGAAGCCGAGGCGGATCAACGGCACTTCAAACTCTTCACCCTTGTGGCGGGTGTCGCGCTGGATGTACTTGCCGTAGGAGTTGCCGATCAGGAAGTCCGGCTTGTCCGTGAAGCACAGGCTGCGCATGTGCCACAGGTCGTTGCCGGCGTAGACCTTGCCATTGACGCCGAACGGGCTGGAGGCGAGGAGCTTCTCGATGCTCTTGGCCCAACGCTTGTTGCCGTTGTGAGCCAGGATGTGGGTCGGTTCGGCACCCACTTCGAGCAGGACCTTGACGACGCCCATGACGAAGTCCGGGTCACCGTAGATGGCGAACTTCTTGCCGTGCAGCCAGGCGTGGCTGTCGGAGATCAAGTCCATGCAGCGGCCACGTTCCAGTTCCAGAGAGGCCGGGATCGGCTTGCCGGTGACTTCGGAGATCTTCATCAGGAACTCGTCGGTCCACTCGACACCCATCGGGATGTTGAGCTTCGGAATGTCGTGGTTCCAGGTGTTCTCGACGAATTTCTTCGTCTTTTCCAGTTGGGCCGGTTGCAGCAGGACGGTGGTGATGCCGTTCGGTGCATCCTTGACTTCGTCCATCGTCGTGCCGCCCGAGTACATGCGGAATTCGCCGTCAGCCGGGGTGTCGAAGACTTCGGAAGGATCGGACAGCATCGTGTAATCGATGTCCATTTCCTTGAGCATGCGCTTGATGACGCGGTAGTTGCCCAGATAGGTCTCGAAGCCCGGCACGATGTTGATCTTGCCGTTCGAACCAATCTTCTTGCCGTCCATGTAGTTCAGCGTGAAGTAGCGGAGGATGCCTTCTTCCATGTTGTCCCAGCCGGTCGTGTGCGAACCGACGAAAGACGGGGTATGGGCGTAAGGAACCGGGTATTCCTGGGGAATGTTGCCGGCCTTCTTGGTGTTGTTGATGAAGGCATTCAAGTCGTCACCAATAACTTCCGCCATACAGGTGGTGGAAACAGCGATCATGTCCGGCTTGTAGATGGCCTTGGCGTTTTCCAGACCGTCGATCATGTTCTTCTGACCACCGAACACGGCTGCATCTTCGGTCATCGAGTCGGACACGCAGGAACACGGTTCCTTGAAGTGACGGTTGAAGTAGGTGCGGAAGTAGGCGACGCAGCCTTGCGAACCATGCACGTAAGGCAGGGTCTTGTGGAAGCCGGTGGCGCAGAGGACGGCGCCGAGCGGCTGGCAGGCCTTGGCCGGATCAACGGTCAGGGCTTCGCGCTTGAAGTTGAGGTCCTGGTATTCCTTGGTGGTCGACCACATGAAGGTTTCCCAGACCTTTTCCGGGCCATGGCCTTCTTCGAAGAGTTCGCGCTTTTCAGCGAGGTTCTTCTTGTAGTCGTCGTCGCGGAACAGCGGGTAACAGGGCTTGATGTTGTCTGCGGTTTGCATTGCTATCTCCTTGCCCGGACCGCTCATCTGCGGTGCCAGGCGAAAGGTTGATGATCAGGGTTTCCGGCAGCGGGACAGGTGA
The DNA here is from genome assembly GCA_018828385.1 of Gammaproteobacteria bacterium. Classification (GTDB taxonomy): domain Bacteria; phylum Pseudomonadota; class Gammaproteobacteria; order Burkholderiales; family Rhodocyclaceae; genus Azonexus. The sequence continues at coordinate 13,826 of JAHJVE010000010.1, forward strand.
AGGACGCTAAGTCCGCAATCACCTGCCGCCGCTACTTTTTCCCAATTCCTGAAACTTAGGCAGCCTTCTTGACTTCTTCAGCAGCAACCTTCTTCCACGGGGGCGTCAGGTTCTTGAAGGTCGGGTTGGACAGGGCGATGTCCATGTCACGGGCGAAGATCGCGAAACCGTCGTAACCGTGGTACGGACCCGAGTAGTCCCAGGAGTGCATCTGGCGCAGAGGAATGCCCATCTTCTGGAAGATGTACTTTTCCTTGATTCCGGAGCCGACCATGTCGGGCTTCAGACGCTTGACGAACTCTTCCAACTCGAAACCGGTGACGTCGTCGTAGAGCAGGGTGGCATCACCCATTTCTTTGATCGTGCGGTCGTAGTCGTCGTTGTGGCCGAATTCGTAGCCGGTGCCGATGACTTCCATGCCGAGGTCTTCGTAGGCGCCGATAACGTGACGCGGACGCAGGCCGCCGACGTAGAGCATGACCTTCTTGCCCTCGAGACGCGGTTTGTACTTGGCGATGATCTCGTCCATCATCGGCTTGTAGCGGGCGATGACAGCCTCGGTCTTTTCCTTGACGGAATCGTCGAAGAAGGCAGCGATCTTGCGCAGCGATTCGATGATCTTCGTCGGACCGAAGAAGTTGTATTCCAGGTAAGGAATGCCGTACTTCTCTTCCATGTGACGCGAGATGTAGTTCATCGAACGGTAGCAATGCAGCAGGTTCAGCTTGACCTTCGGCGTGTTCATCATTTCGGCAATGGTGCCGTCGCCGGACCACTGAGCCACGACACGCAGGCCCATCTCTTCGAGAAGAATACGGGTTGCCCAGGCATCGCCGCCGATGTTGTAGTCACCGATGATGGCGACGTCGTAGGGGGTCGATTCGAAAGCAGCACCGTCGCGCTTGTCGAGCACCCAGTCACGGATCGCGTCGTTGGCGATGTGGTGGCCGAGGGACTGCGAAACACCGCGGAAGCCTTCACAACGAACCGGGACAACCGGCTTGTCGATGGCAGCGGCAGCCTTCTTGGAGACGGACTCGATGTCGTCGCCGATCAGGCCGATCGGGCATTCGGACTGGACCGAGATACCCTTGTGCAGCGGGAACAGTTGTTCGACTTCTTCGATCAGCTTGGCGAGCTTCTTGTCGCCGCCGAAAACGATGTCCTTCTCCTGGAAGTCGGAGGTGAAATTCATCGTGCCGAAGGTATCGACGCCGGTCGTGCCGACGTAGTAGTTACGGCGACCGGCGCGGGAATACTGACCGCAGCCGACAGGGCCGTGCGAGATGTGGATCATGTCCTTGATCGGACCCCAGACCACGCCCTTGGAGCCAGCGTAGGCACAACCACGAATGGTCATGACACCCGGCAGGGACTTGCGGTTGGAAGTGATGCACTTCTTCGATTGTTCAACGGTTTGATCATTGGTCGCGAGATGCTTGGCGCGATCCTTCTGAGCTTTTTCCGGATAAACCTCAAGCACCTCGGCAATGAGGGCGTCGGTTTCTTCGCGAGACAGAGTCGTCATGTTTTCCTCCTGACGTCGCCACCAATCTGTGGCCGACGTACTGGTTGAAAGTGGCGGGGAGCGATGCCCCCGCCGTAGCTTGCAGGGTCTTGCTTAGGCAGCCAGTTCGGCGGCGGTCTGACCGACGATGGACTCGTCTTCAGCTTCCATGATGCCGAATTCCATCAGCAGCTCTTCCAGCTCTTCCATCTCGATCGGGGTCGGGATGACGAAGTTGGTGTTGTTGACGATCTTGTTGGCGAGCTGACGATATTCGTCAGACTGCTTGTGCTTCGGATCGTATTCGACCATGGTCATGCGGCGGATTTCAGCGTGCTGAACAGCGTTGTCACGCGGCACGAAGTGGATCATGGTGGTGCCAAGGCGGGAAGCCAGGGCCATGATCAGTTCGTCTTCGCGGTCGGTGTTGCGGCTGTTGCAGATCAGGCCGGCCAGACGGACAGAACCGGAGTTCGCATACTTCACGATACCCTTGGCGATGTTGTTGGCAGCGTACATGGCCATCATTTCGCCGGAGCAAACGATGTAGATTTCCTGTGCCTTGTTTTCGCGAATCGGCATGGCGAAGCCACCGCAGACCACGTCACCCAGCACGTCGTAGAACACGAAGTCGAGGTCTTCGTCGTAAGCGCCTTCTTCTTCAAGAAAGTTGATGGCGGTGATAACGCCGCGGCCGGCACAGCCGACGCCGGGTTCCGGGCCACCGGATTCAACGCACTTGATGCCGCCGAAACCGACGGAGAGGACGTCTTCCAGTTCCAGATCTTCCACCGAGCCGGCTTCGGCAGCCAGGTGCATAACGGTGGTCTGAGCCTTGCTGTGCAGGATCAGGCGGGTTGAGTCGGCTTTCGGATCGCAGCCAACAATCATTACTTTCTTGCCGGATTCAGCGAGTGCAGCCACCAGATTCTGAGTGGTGGTGGACTTGCCGATGCCGCCTTTGCCGTAGATGGCGCATTGACGCAGTTTAGCCATGGTGTAATCTCCTTAGTCTGTCAGTCGATTTGCGAAGGAATCTTTGAGAGTCGCACCTCACCTTTTGCACGTAGCGTGCCAGGTCGACTGGCAGGCTGTAATCGACTGATTATTAAATGAAAAATGAAAATGAGCCGGTGATTGTCGGGGCGGATACATCCGACAATATCCCTACGCTTTGTAGGGGTGACTACAAAGCGACACTCCCCCGCGACGCCCGTCTGCCGATCAATCGCTGCAATCTGCCGGCCGTCGTGCTGGGCGGTCTGACCTACCAGCAACATCCCAGCCCCCTGCTCCTCGACGGCGTTGCCGAACTGCACAGCGACCTGTTCCGGCGCCTCAATGCCGCTGCGCCGGAAGCCCGGGCCGAGGTCTTTCGCGATTACCTGACCATTCATTTCCAGCTCGAGTGGCCGGAGGAGATGGGATTGACCGGCCACAAGAAAGGCCGGGCCAAGGCCAATTACATCCGGATGATTCGCGGCTGGAGCTTCGATTCGGACAGCCGCGAAGGCGCCGTGCTCAAGGGGTGGGTCGAATCCCGCTTCGGCCTGATGCCGCGCTACCACGGCCAGCCCTTGCGCGATCCGGCGGGGGACGGCTATCAGCGCTACCAGGAAATGCGCTCGCACGGCCTGTACGGGACCAGTGCGCTCGAGGCCCAGCTCGACCTGCTGTACACCTTCAGCCAGTTCGAACTGGCCCACCGCCACCATGGCACCCGGCACGTCACGCTCTACCGCGGCGTCAATCGCCTGGCCGACCACGAGGTGCTGGCCAGGGGGCAGGACGGACAGCACATCGTCCTGCTCAACAACCTCAATTCATTCACCTGCAGCCGCGACCGCGCCTGCGAATTCGGCGACTACATACTGGAAGTCAATATTCCGCTGACCAAGATCTTCTTCCAGTGCGGCCTGCTGCCCGGTGTGCTGCAGGGCGAGGATGAGTTCCTGGTGATCGGCGGCGTGGTCAATGTCACGTTGTCGACAATCTGACGTCCGGGCTGTTGCCGGCGACGTCCTCCCGGGGCGCGCCGCGGAAATGTAGACAGGCACCGCGCGGTGCCTGTTCTTTTTTGCGGCTGGTGGGCCGTGCGGCCGGGCGATGGCAGCCGGCACTCATTTCAATTTTGGCCATTTTTTCCGGTTGACCGTAGCAATCGTCCGGCCGGGCTTCTAAACCAAAGTCTAATAGCCCGCCTCTTTCTTCCCTTGTAACTTTAGCCCCATGCGGAATCTCGATATTTTTCAATTTGCCGCGTGACCTGGCGACAGAGATCGCTTTGATTCGGGAAGTGCGGGATCCCCGATCCTGCTACAAAGAAGGAGACATAGATGGCTGTACTCAACAGAATGGACTGGTATGACCTGGCCAGGACCACGAACTGGACCCCCACGTATGTAACGGAAGACGAACTGTTTCCGCCGCTGATGTCGGGCGCTTTCGGCTTGCCCCAGGATGCCTGGGAAAAATACGACGAGCCTTACAAACAGACCTATCCGGAATACGTCAAAGTCCAGCGCGACAAGGATGCCGGTGCCTATTCGGTGAAGGCCGCGCTGGAACGCAGCCGCATTTTCGAAAATGCCGATCCGGGCTGGAAGTCGGTGATGAAGGCCCACTACGGCGCCATCGCCCGCGGCGAATACGCTGCCGCCAGCGCCGAGGCCCGCATGATGCGCTTCTCCAAGGCACCGGGCATGCGCAACATGTCCACGCTGGGTTGTCTGGATGAAATCCGCCACGGCCAGATGCAGCTGTATTTCCCGCACGAGCACGTCTCGAAGGACCGCCAGATGGACTGGGCCTTCAAGGCCTACGACACCAACGAATGGGGCATGATCGCGGCGCGTCACTTCTTCGACGACATCATGATGACGCGTGACGCGATCAGCGTTTCCATCATGCTGACCTTCAGCTTCGAGACCGGCTTCACCAACATGCAGTTCCTCGGCCTCGCCGCCGATGCCGCCGAAGCCGGCGACCACACCTTCGCCAACCTGATCTCCAGCATCCAGACCGATGAGTCGCGTCACGCCCAGATCGGCGGCCCGGCCCTCAAGGTCTTGATCGAAAACGGCCAGAAGGCCGAGGCGCAAAAGCGCGTCGACATCGCCGTCTGGGGCGCCTGGAAGCTCTTCTCGGTGCTGACCGGTCCGATCATGGACTACTACACCCCGCTTGAGCATCGCAAACAGTCGTTCAAGGAATTCATGGAGGAATGGATCGTCGCCCAGTTCGAGCGTGCCCTGACCGATATGGGCCTCGACCTGCCCTGGTACTGGGACATCTTCCTCAAGGACCTGAGCGAAACCCACCACGGCATGCACATGGGTTCCTACTTCTGGCGTCCGACCGTCTGGTGGAATCCGGCGGCCGGCGTAACACCCGACGAGCGGGCCTGGCTCGAAGAGAAATACCCCGGCTGGAACGACACCTGGGGCCAGTGCTGGGACGTCATCATCGACAACGTCGTCGACGGCAACATGGCCATGGCCTATCCGGAAACCCTGCCTTACGTCTGCAACATGTGCCAGCTGCCGATTCTCGGCACGCCGGGCAAGGGCTGGAACGTCAAGGACTACCCGCTGGAATACAACGGCCGCCTCTATCACTTCGGTTCGGAAGTCGACCGCTGGTGCTTCGAGCAGGAGCCGGAGCGTTACGCCGGCCACCTGAGCATCGTCGACCGTTTCCTGGCCGGCATGATCCAGCCGATGGACCTCGGTGGCGCCCTCAACTACATGAATCTCGCGCCGGGCGAGTGTGGCGACGACGCCCACAACTACGCCTGGGCCGAGGTGTACCGCGCCCTGCGGGCAGAGAAAAAGGCGAGCTGATCACAGCCAGCCATGCAAGCCGGCGTCTGCGGGCGCCGCTTCCAAACAATTGAGGAGATTTCAAAGATGGCGTTGTTTCCAATCACTTCCAACTTCGAAGGCGACTTCGTGCTGCAACTGGTCGCGGTCGACAGCGAATGCACCATGGACGAGGTGGCTGCCGCCGCCGCCGTGCATTCGGTCGGCCGGCGTGTCCGGGCGCGGCCGGGGCAGATCATGCGTGTTCGCCGCCAGGGTAGCGAAGACTTTCTGCCGCGCAGCATGCGGGTTTCCGAGTCCGGCCTGAAGCCGACCGAAACCGTCGAAATCATCTGGGAGGCACCCAAGCACTAAGTGCTTGCGGCGTCGCCACGCGAAACAGGAATCAGGAGTCAGGAGTCAGGAATGAGTTTCACAAAGGTATGCACGCTGGACGACATCTGGGAGGGGGAAATGGAGTCCTTCGATGTCAATGGCCATGAAATCGTGCTGGTCTGCGCCGAGGGGGGCGATATCAAGGCTTTCCAGGGCATCTGCCCGCATCAGGATATTTCCCTGAGCGAAGGGAGCTTTGACGGCAAGAAGATCGTTTGCCGGGCCCACCTCTGGCAGTTCAACGCCTGCAACGGCAAGGGCATCAATCCCGACGACTGCGCCCTGGCCGAATACCCGGTCAAGGTGGAGGGCGACGATGTGCTGGTCAGGACGGAAGGCATCGAACCTTTGTTTGCCCATACCTGACCGGCTTCCTCCACTAATTAAAAGGATGAATCGCATGGGTATTTTGAATTGGCTGGGGAACTTGCTGGGCGGCGGACAAGCGCAGCCGGAACTGGCTTGCCCTTCCGGAGTGGCCGGCAGCATTGGTGCACCGGACTTGAAAGAAATCGAGGAGAAAAAAATGAGTACCACCAGTTCCGCGCAGGCTTATCACAACAATCTGGTCGGCCCGGTCATGCGCGCCGGTGACCTGGCCATGGCGGTCATCGAGGCCGCCAGGGTCGACAACCCGGGCAAGGAAGTCTTTGTCGAGGACAAGCGCGCCTACATCCGCATCCATACCGAACACGAGATGGTCCTGCACCGCGCCACCATTGAAGAAGAGCTGGGCCGCCCGTTCAAGATGAACGATCTGGAAGTCGACCTGAGTTCCTTCGCCGGCCAGATCGAAAGCGGTGACAACGCTATCCGCTTCTATTTCACGAAAAAGATGTAAGGGCGGCCCGAGCGCAATCGGCCAGCCAAAACCAAAAAATCTAGGAGACAAGAATGTCCGAAACCCAAGTACTCAAGCCGCTCAAGACCTGGAGCCATCTCGCCGCCCGCCGTCGCAAGCCGAGCGAATACGAGATCGTCAGCGCCAATCTGCACTACAACGACAAGCGCCCCGACTCGCCCTATGAGCTGTCGCCGACCATGTTCATGAACGAGTGGTACAAGAAGAACACCTTCGGTACCGCCCTCAAGCACCCGGACTGGAATGCCTTCCGCGACCCGGAAGAAGTCGTCTATCGCACCTACAACATGATGCAGGATGGCCAGGAAACCTACGTCTTCGGCCTCTTCGACCAGTTCAACCAGCGCGAACACGACACCGCCCTCGACCCGCGCTGGGCCGGCACGCTGGCCCGTTTCTACACCCCATCCCGCTACCTGTTCCATACCGTCCAGATGGCTTCGGCCTACGTCGGTCAGGTCTCGCCGGCCAGCACCATCACCAACTGCAACTATTTCCAGATGGCCGACAGCTTCCGCTGGCTCAGCCACACCGCCTACCGCACCAAGGAACTGTCCCTGGCCTTCCCGGACAAGGGTTTTGCCGTCGATGAACGCACCTACTGGGAAACCGATCCGGTCTGGCAGGGCTTCCGCGAACTCATGGAAAAGGCGATGACCGTTTGGGATTGGGGCGAGGCAATTGTCGTCCTCAACCTGGTCGCCAAGCCGGCCATCGATGAAGCCGTGCTGCGCAAGCTCGGTGAATCGGCCCGCCACAACGGCGACACCCTGCTCGGGCTGGTCACCGATGCCCAGCTGATCGATTCGGCGCGTCATCGCCGGTGGATTTCAGCCATGGTCAAGATGGCGCTCGAAACCCCGGGCAACCTGGAGCTGATCCAGGGCTGGATCGCCAAATGGGAGCCGCTGGCCGACAAGGCTATCGATGCCTATTGCGCAACCCTGCCCGACGTGGCCGGTGGTGCCGGCGCAGCCAAGGCCGCAACGCGCGACTTCCGCCGTTCGCTCGGCCTGTAATCGTCAAGCAACCTGAGTTTGGCCGGCGCCAGCGGTGCCGGTGCTGGCCAAACTCGACCTCATATTTGTACTGCCATGACCAAACCAACTATCCGGAATGAGAAAGACGGCTCCGTCTGCACGCAGGAAGATGGCGACACCATCCTGCGCGCAGCCTTGCGGGCCGGGCTGGGCTTGTCGTATGAGTGCAACTCGGGTGGCTGCGGCGGCTGCAAGTTCGAGCTCCTCGAGGGCGAAGTCGAGACGCTATGGGCCGATGCGCCCGGCCTGACCGAGCGCGACCGCAAGCGCGGCCGGCATCTCGCCTGCCAGTGCCGGGCGCGTGGCCCGGTCAGCATCAAGGCGGCGACGGCAGATGAATATCGGCCCAAGATTGTGCCCAAACGACAGCGCGCCCACTTGATCGGCACGCGGGACATCACGCACGACATCCGCGAATTCCGCTTTCGCTCGGAGGACGATGCCGAGTTCCTGCCCGGTCAGTTCGCCATGCTCGATTTGCCCGGCCTTACCGCTTCGCGCGCCTATTCGCTGTCGAACACAGCCAATGAAAAGCGCGAGTGGCATTTCCAGATTCGCCGTGTCCTGCATGGCCACGGAACCCACGTATTTTTCGAAAAACTGGCCGAGGGTGACGAGATCGGTCTCGATGGCCCCTACGGTGTCGCCTACCTGCGCACCGAATCGCCGCGCGACATTGTCTGCGTGGCGGGTGGCTCCGGCCTGGCGCCGATGATTTCGCTGGCCCGCGGCGCCGCCGAGGCCGGGTTGCTGGCCGACCGAAAGCTGTATTTTTTCTACGGCGCACGCACGCCACGCGATGTCTGCGGCGAGGAAATGCTGCGCGTCCTTGCCGGCTTCGGCGACCGCATCGTTTATATCCCGGTCGTTTCGTTGCCCGGCGACAACGGCGACTGGCATGGCGAGACCGGTTTCGTGCACGACGCCGTCGCTCGAGCCCTGCCAGCCGAACTGGCGAGCTACGAGTTCTACTTCGCCGGGCCGCCGCCGATGACCCAGGCCTTGCAGGAACTGCTCATGGTCGGCCACAAGGTGCCTTTCGAGCAGATCCATTTCGACCGCTTCTTTTGACGTGCGCTTCATACCGCTAACACCGGGGATTCAAAGTTTTACATTCCAACAACAGAGGAGATGACGGGGATGACGACAAGAAAAATCGTTGTATCGGCGCTGGTTTCGGCGCTGGCTGGAGGGCCTCAACTGGCCCAGGCGACCGATGTTTTTCGCCTTGAGGGTTTCGGTGCCGTATCGCGCGCCATGGGCGGCACGGCCGTCGCCCATGACGTCGGCCCGGCCGGCATGATGACCAATCCGGCCACGCTGTCGCTGATGCCGGACGGCGACCAGGCCATGATTGGTCTGGATCTGGTGACGACGGATATCAAGGTCACCAACAAGGCGACCGGTGAAAGCGTTTCTTCCGATACCCACTCCAACAACCGCGGCCCGTATGTCGCACCCGAGGCAGCGTTCACCAAACGGCAAGGCGCCTGGTCCTTCGGCGTCGGCGCTTTCGCGCAGGGCGGACTGGGTACCGAATACGGGAATAACAGTTTCCTGTCCAGCGCCACCGGCGGGCTGGCGACCGGGCTCGATAATTCGAGCCGCTTGCTGGTGCTGAACATCCCCTTCGCGGCCAGTTTTCGAGTCACCGACAAGTTGACCGTAGGTGGCAGCGTCGATGCGATGTGGCAGGGCCTCAATCTCGATTTGCTGCTCGGTGCTGATCAGGTCGGCAGCCTGATCGGTGCCGGACGGGCCACTGGTTCGCTGGTCGGGGCCTTGGGCGGCTTGCCGGACCTGCGCGGAGCGCATTTCAGCCTGACCAAGGACAAGTTTTTGGCCAGTGGCGTCGATGCCTGGGGCTATGGCGGCAAATTGGGGATGACCTACCGGGCCACGCCGGAAACCATCCTGGGCGCCTCCTACACGATCAAGAGCCAGATGAACGACATGGAAGGTCAGGCAACGCTGACGGCCATCGATGCTGTCGCCGGCCAGATTGCCTTTGCCGGGAAAATCCAGATCAAGGATTTCCAGATGCCCTCCCACGTTGATCTGGGTATCAGCCACCGCCTGACCCCGCAATGGACATTGGCAGCCGACGTGTCGCGGGTCTTCTGGAAAGACGTGATGAAGGACATCAAGGTTGCCTTTGTCGCCGATGCCGGGGGCGACATCAACATCCTCCTGCCGCAGGACTACAAGGATCAGACTATCGTCTCCATGGGGGCTGCCTATGAGGTCAGCGATAGCCTGACGGTACGCGGCGGTTTGCGTTTTGCCAGCCAGGCACTGCAGTCCTCGACGCTGTTTGCGGTGATCCCGGCAACCCCGAGAAAGCATCTGTCGGCCGGTTTTACCTATGCCTTCTCGAAACAGAGCAAACTTGATTTTGCCTATTCCCACGCCTTCAAGGAAACCATGGACAACACCAGTCTGCCGAACACCTCTGCCCCGATCCAGGTAACGCATGCCCAGAACAACGCGACCCTGAATTTCCGCTACAGCTTCTAACGGTTTACCCATCCTCCGATGGTTTTTGGCGAGTTTTTAACTCGCCTTTTTTGCTTTCTGGTCGAGGCAGCATTTCCCGCCGGCAACTGCGATGGAAAGACATGCCGACTTCTTTGCTCGTATAGTCGGGAAATGGCTTGGCACAACATCCCGTGCCGGCCGAGAACGTGGATTTTGGAGAGCGGATGAGAACTGAATTCTTACCTCGGGACAAGAGCCTGCAAGCCTCGGTAAAAGGCGTGAAGCTGGCCGCTGACGACAGCACCGAAGTGCGTCGGCAAAAGCTGGCGCGCATCATTCTCGATGCGATGTACCAGTTCCTCGGCCTGCTCGATGTTAACGGCACGGTTCTGGAGATCAATCGGGCCGCCTTGGAGGGGGCGGGCGTCTGCCTTGACGATGTGGTCGGCAAGCCTTTCTGGGAGGCGCGCTGGTGGGCGGTTTCCGAAGACTCGGGCAAGCGTGTGCGGGAGATGGTCGAGCAGGCTCGGCAGGGTGAGTTCGTGCGCTGCGATATCGAGGTGTTCGGCGACCTGCAAGGCCGAAAAACGATTTTTGTCGACTTTTCGCTGACCCCGATTCGCGACGACGAGGGGCGCGTCGCCTTCCTGCTCCCCGAAGGGCGGAACATCACCGAAAAGATCGCCATCGAGGCCGAACTGACGCGCAAGAATGGCGAGTTGCAGTTGGCGCTCGAGAAGCTGCGCGAAATCGACGGTTTCAAAACGAAGTTCTTTGCCAATGTCAGCCACGAACTGCGCACGCCGCTGGCCCTGATCCTCGGGCCGGTCGATCAGCTCCTCAAGGAAACCACGCAGCTGGGCGAGCGGGAACGCTTCCGGCTGACGACCATCAAGCGCAATGCCCAGTCCCTGCTGCATCAGGTGAACGATCTGCTTGACCTGGCCCGTATCGACGCCCAGCAAATGCCGCTGGCCTACGTCTGCGCCAATGTGACGGCCTTGCTGCGGGATGTCGCGGCCAGTTTTGCCGCGGCAGCCGAAGAGCGATCGATTGCCTTGACGATTGAAGGGGAGGACGAACTCTATGCTGACGTCGATCGGGCCAAAATGGCCCGCGTCCTGGCCAATCTGCTCTCCAACGCCTTCAAATTCACGCCGGCTGGCGGCCGTATTGGCTGTTCGATCACCCGCGTGGCGAATCGGCGGTTTTTACTAAGCGTGCAGGACAACGGGCCGGGCGTGCCGCCGCAAATGAAGGAGCAGATTTTTTCCCGCTTCGCCCAGGGCCAGGATGGCCTTTCGGGGAGTGGCAGCGGCCTCGGGCTGAACATCGTCAAGGAGTTTGTCGAACTGCATTTCGGGACGGTGGTGGCCCTCGATGCACCGGGCGGCGGGGCGATCTTTCAGGTTGAAATGCCGATGCGCGCGCCGAAAGGGGTTTTTGTCCGGGAGAGCAATGAAGAGACTGGCCTGGGGCCTTATCAAGCCATCGATTTCTGCGATCCGCAGAGCCAGCCGGCCCGCGACGACAAGCCGGGCGTTTGCCGGATTCTCGTTGTCGAGGACAACCCCGACCTGCGCCATTTTCTCTACGATGTGCTGATCGACGACTACAACGTCACGCTGGCCGAGAACGGGGCCATCGCGCTTTCCTCGGCGCTGGAGAATCCGCCGGATCTGATCATCACCGATCTCATGATGCCGTATTTCGACGGCGAGCAATTCGTCCGGGAACTCCGGGCCAGCGAGCGTTTTCCGAACGTTCCCGTGCTCGTCCTCTCGGCCCGCGCCGACGATGCGCTGCGCGAGACGCTGCTTGACGAACTGGTCCAGGACTACCTGACCAAACCGTTTTCGCCGCAGGAGTTGCGGGCCCGCGTGCGTAACCTGGTCATGGTCAAACGCACCGTCGACATCCTTCAGAAAGAACTCAATTCCCAGGCGTCCGACGTTTGCGAATTGACCGCCGGTCTCGTCTCCAGCCGAAAATCCCTGCAGGATGGCCTGGTCGCCCTGCAGATATCGGAACGCCGCTGGCAGGGGCTGTACAAAAACACGGCGGTCGGCATCGCGCTGGCCGACCGGGAGGGGCGGATATTGAAGGCCAATCCCGCCTTGCAGCGCATGCTCGGCTACAACGAAGCCGACATCGTTGGCGTCTCGTTCGTCGATATTTCCGAAGAGTCCCAACGGGCGATGACCAAGCAAAACGTCGATGGCTTGTTCGACGGCGTCATCGACAACTACCACGTGCAGAAACGCTATGAAAAACGAAACGGCGGCTTCCTCTGGGCCAACGTCAGCGTTTCGCTGATTCCCGCCGTTGACCGTGAGGGGCCACGACTGGCCGTGATCGTCGAAGACGTCAGTTCGCGCAAGCAGGCGGAGAGCGCGCTTGCCGTCACCCAGGCAGAGTTGGCCAGGGTTTCGCGCTTCACCACCATGGGCGAACTGGTCGCCTCCATCGCCCACGAAGTCAATCAACCGCTGTCGGCCATCGCCACCAACAGCCAGGCGGCGCTGCGCTGGCTGGCCCGGGAAACGCCCGACCTCGACGAAGTGGTCGCCGCCCTCCGCCGGGTCAACCGCGATGCCAGCCTTGCCGGCGAGGTCATCACCCGCATCCGGAATTTCCTCCGCATGGGCGGCATCAAGCGCGAAGTGCTCGACGTCAAAAGCATGCTCGACAACTTGCTGCAGATGCTGCAAACCGTGCTGCTCGAGTCGGGCGTCCAGGTTGACGTCGCGATTGCACCTGACTTGCCGGTCGTGCACGCCGATCTCGTTCAGTTGCAGCAGGTCATGCTCAATCTGGTCGTCAATGCCGTCGATGCCATGCGCGATCAGCCGCTAACTGAGCGTGTCCTGACCATCACCGTGACGGCCAGCAAGCAGGAGGGCGCGCTGTTCAAATTCAGCGACACCGGGCCGGGTATTCCGCCCGAGATGAAAGAGAAGATTTTCGACGCCCTGTTCTCGACCAAGCGTGACGGTCTCGGCATGGGCCTGGCGATCAGCCGCTCGATCATCGAAAACCACGGCGGCCGACTTCGCCTGGAAACCGCCGCCCGTGGTGCAAACTTCGTCTTCAATATTCCGATCAGCCAATGACTGCCAGCCTCACTTCGCAACTTCCCATCGTCTATGTCGTCGACGACGACGCCTCCGTTCGTGAATCCCTGAGCAGTTTGATCCGCTCGGCGGGCATGGCCGTCGAGGTCTTCGCCTCGCCCTTCGATTTCCTGGCCAAGGACAAGCTCAGCGATTTTGCCTGCCTCGTCCTCGACGTCCGCATGCCGGGCCTGGACGGTCTGGCGCTGCAGGAAAGAATCGCCGAGCTGGGCGTCGAAATACCGATCATCTTCATCACCGGCCACGGCGATGTGCCGCTGGCGGTCCGCGCCATGAAGGCTGGCGCCATTGATTTTCTGAACAAGCCGTTCGACGACACCGACCTGCTGAAAGCCATCGCCGTCGCCCTGTCGAGGGTTAGCGCCGCCGTCGACGAACGCAACGAACAGGCCGATCTATGCCAGCGTTTCGACGCCCTGACGCCGCGCGAAAAACAGATCATGTTCGCCGTTGCACAAGGCAAGCAGAACAAAGCCATCGCCTATGATTTGTCCGTGACGGAAAGCACCGTCAAGGTTCACAAACACAACGTGATGAGCAAAATGAACCTGCGCTCCGTCGCCGAGCTGACGCTGGCGATTCAGCAGCTAAAAAGCGTCGGCAAGAAAGCGCCGGCGGGCTAAAGAGCCAGAAGCAGGCGATTACGGCCAAAATGCAATTTCAATTTTGGCTGTTTTTTCCGGTTGACCGTAGCAAGCCCGGTTGACCGTGGCGGAGGCTGAAGTGGTCGCCGCCGCCGGCCGGCATGTTCATGCCGGGACGGGGGCAGGCAGCCACTTCCGCACGGTCGCGAACATGACTTCCGGATCGACCGGCTTGGCGATGAAGTCGTTCATGCCGGCATCGAGGCAACGCTTCTTGTCCTCGACGAAAACGTTGGCCGTCATGGCCAGGATAGGCACCGTTGCGCCCTTGGCCAGCCGGCGAATCCGTTGGGTTGCTTCCAGACCGTCCATGTTCGGCATCTGCATGTCCATGAGGATCAGGTCGTAGTCGTTTTGTTCGACCATCGCCAGCGCCTGCGCACCGTCTTCGGCGCAGTCAACATGCCGGAACATTTCACCCAGGATCATCAGCGAGACTTCACGGTTGATCGGATCGTCTTCGGCCAGCAGTATCCGGCACTCGGAATGCTGCGGGACCATGACGTTTCCGGCCGCGCCCGGCGGATTGGCGACGCTATTCGTTGCCGGCGCCGGGCCTTTCCTGAGGCGCGCCGTCAGCCAGAAGGTGCTGCCGATGCCGGGCATGCTGCTCACGCCGACATCGCCGTCCATCAGTTGGGCGATCTTTCTGGTGATGGCCAGTCCCAGGCCCGTTCCGCCGTATTTCCGGGTGATCGAGTTGTCGGCCTGCTCGAATTTCGCGAACAGTTTCGGCAGGGTGTCCGGCTCGATTCCGATACCCGTATCCTCGACTTCAAAACGGACGAGCACACTGTCGGCCGACTCCTCCTCAGCCTTCGCCCGCAGGGTGATGCTTCCGGTTTCGGTGAATTTGAGCGCATTGGTGGCGTAATTGAGCAGGGCCTGCTGGAGTCGATTGGGATCGCCGATGAGCTTGGCGGCAGGGGCGTGGATGTCGACCTGCAGCCGGATGTTCTTTTCCCGGGCCTTGTCGTGGAGCATCGAGACGACATTGTTGATGATGCCGGGGAGGCTGACTTCGACCTCTTCGAGGGAAAGCTTGCCGGCTTCGATCTTGGACAGGTCGAGAATGGCATTGATGATGCCCAGCAGGTGCTCGCCGGCCACGTTGATCTTGTCGAGCCGTGTCGCCTGCTCGGGGGTGACGCCGGCACGGCGGATCAGATGCGCCATGCCGGAAATGGCATTGAGCGGCGTACGGATCTCGTGCGACATGTTGGCGAGAAACGCGCTCTTCGAGACATTGGCCGTTTCCGCCGCCTCCTTGGCCTGGGCCAGTTCGGCGGTGCGGGTGGCGACCAGGTCTTCGAGATTCTGCTGGTAATCGTGCAATTCCAGTTCGGCCTTGCGACGGTCGATCAGGGCCTGGCGGAAACTCAATACCGAACCGGCCAGGTCCTGGAATTCCCCGGTTTCCTGGTCGTGCATGGTCTTTATGACGGGCAGCGGCGGCGGATTACCTTTTTCCCGGGCCAGCGTGCGCAGGGCCCTGGCCAGCAGGGTAATCCGCCGAGCCATGCCGCGCGAAGCGCTGATGGCCAGAAGCAGCATGATCAGCAGGCTGACAATAACAACGCCGATGATTCGGTAAAACATGGTGTCGAACGCTTTGGCCGAGGCCCGCCCGCTCTCTTCGACACGCTGGCTGATCGCCACCGTGACGCCGTGCGCGCGCTGCGAGAAAGAAATGAAGTGGTCGCGGGCATGGGCGATGTGGTCGCCGGCGACCTTCGGGTCGATAGCGGCGATGTCGGTCGCCATGATGACGTAATTGCGATAGCTCGCGTACTCGGCGAGGAGACTGCCGGCGTTCTCCGGGGCAATCGCCAGGAGTTCGGTTTGCCGGGCCAGCTTGTCGACGCGTTTGGTCAATGCGGCGAGTTCGTCCACCACCTCGCCATGCACCCCATAGATCGTGCTTTCATCGAGTTCGCCCTTCTCGGCCCGTTTCAGCACGTCGAAAACCCGTTGTTGCACAGTGGCCATGTCTTCACTGATGCGGGTGGCCTCGCTGAGCACATCGAGGTCGAGCTTTTGCGTCTGGATGCCGTGACCGTGCTGGTCCTTGAGACTATACAGGGCGCAAATGTTGATGAGCATGGAGACGCCAGCCACCGCCAGTACCGGCAGCAGGAGCATCAGCAGGATGCTGCGGCCGCGTTTCATCCGGGCTTGGCTCCGTGACTACTTCGGCAGCTTGCGCCAGTCGTCGGGGTGGATGCTCGCGGCGTATTCGTAGATGTTGGGGCCGCCCACGCGGAAGACCACGACGGTTCCTTCCGGCTTGACGAAAAAGCCGATGAGGTCAGCGAGATTGGGCGCGTGCGCGATCATGAGCGTGTTGGTGCCCGTGGCGACCGGCAGGGCCAGCAACTTCTTGAGGGCCTCAATGCGCGGCTTCTTTTCTTCGCTCGTCATGTTGGCCGAATACATGAGCGACTCGACGACCTGGAATTTGTCGCCGATGGCCAGCCGGGCCGATTCCAGTGTTCTGCACATCGGGCTGACGAGAATGTCGCCGATGGGCAGCCCGGCATCCCGGATCTCCTGGCCGACCCGCTTCATGAGCTGGCGCCCCTCGTCGTTGAGCGGTCGCTGGGTCGTGCAGTCGTTGAGGTCGACGCTCGGCACGCGGTCGGGCCGGCTGTTGTCGGTATTGCCGTGGCGCATGTAGAGAACGAAGCCGCCGGTGCGGATTTCCCCGAGCAGTTCGGGGGTGATCGGTTTTTCGACGAAGGCTGGTTTGACCAGCTGATCGGCCCCCCAGGCCGGGGGCAGGGCCAGCGCGCTGGCCGCTAAAAGTATGGCGAGAAATTTCATGGTCCGACCCTCCCGGGATGCGGCGAAGCAAGGCATCGTCGTTGCGACTGAAATTATGTGAATGATCTATGTCAAAAAATCAAAATTCAGTATATGCCTGCAATTTGGCAAAGCCAACCCAATCGCGTCCTGGTTTCAGTAATTTCAATTTTGGCCGTTTTTTACGGTTGACCGTAGCAAGCCCGGTCGACCGCAGGAATCAGAAAGCAACCGGATCGCTGACCACGCCGACCGTCGCCAGCCACTCGATTTCTTCCGCCGACAGGCCCAGTGCGGCGAGGCGTTCGCGCGAGTGTTCGCCGAGCAGAGGGGGCGGGCTCTGGATGGTGCCGGGGGTGCGCGACAGGCGCGGGGCGGGGGTTGGCTGCAGGACGCCGGCAACCTCGGCGAAGGCGTCGCGGGCGACGTTGTGCGGGTGGGCTGGCGCATCGGTCATGCTGAGGACGGGCCAGACGCAGTCGTCGGTGTCGTCGAACAGGGCCGTCCAGTGCGCACGCGGTTGGGCTTTGAAAATGGCGGTCAGGCGTTCCTTCATGGCCGGCCAGGTCGTCGTGTCGTACTGCTTGCCGCTGAAATCCGGGTCGCCGAGGAGGCCGAGGCGCTCG
The DNA here is from genome assembly GCA_018828385.1 of Gammaproteobacteria bacterium. GTDB lineage: Bacteria > Pseudomonadota > Gammaproteobacteria > Burkholderiales > Rhodocyclaceae > Azonexus. Next base: position 31,115 of record JAHJVE010000010.1, read on the forward strand.
ACGAAGGTTTTGTAGAACTGCGGTTCGAGCGGGCAGACGCTGATCCACTCACCGTCGGCACATTGGTAAACATCGTAGAACGGGGCGCTCGAGTCGATGGCGCACTGGCCTTTCCATTCGCCCAGCGCTTCGAGGTTGAACAGGCCGTGGGCGAGGAGGGCGGCGCCTTCACTCATGGCGGCGTCGATGACCTGGCCTTTGCCTGAGCGTTGCGTTTCGATCAGGGCGCAGGCGATGCCCCAGGCCAGCATGAGGCCGCCGCCGCCCATGTCGCCGACCAGCGTCGGCGGTGCCCACGGCGCGCCGCCGTGGTGGCGGCCGGTGTCGAGCACGCCGGCGATGGCCGCGTAGTTGGCATCGTGGCCGGCGCGCGGGGCGAGGGGGCCGGTCTGGCCCCAGCCGGTCATGCGGCCGTAGATCAGGCGCGGGTTGCAGGTCAGACATTCGTTCGGGCCGAAGCCGAGGCGTTCCATGACGCCGGGGCGAAAGCCCTCGATGAGTACGTCGGCGCCTTCGATCAGCTTGAAGACGAGCGCCTTGGCTTCCGGGTGCTTGAGGTCGATGCACAGCGATTTCTTGCCGCGATTGGCCACGGCCTTGCGTCCCCCGCCGAAGAGCTGCGAGGCGAAGGTGCCGCCGGCGCGCTCAAGCAGCGTGACCTCGGCCCCCATGTCGGCGAGCAACATGCCGCAGAACGGCCCGGGGCCGATACCGGCGAATTCGACGACCTTGATGCCGGCCAGCGGGCCGCGGGATGGGTTTTGGGTGTTGGTTGGCATGGTTTTGGCGAGAGACGGATTCAGGTGGGGTAAGAACATATCACCCAACGGGCATTGGTTGGGCGTCGTCCGCAGTGTAGGTCGTGCACCGAAAAACACTGTCGCAAACACGACAATTGAATGGCAGTGCGCCCGGAAAGGCAGGCCAGATCGCGAAGTGCATTCAGGCGTGGAATTTGCTGAATAGGGCTACACCCCCTTTCAGAGCATACAAAATGACCCCAGAACTGCGCGAAAAACTGCTGGCCGGCCTCAAGGATGGCAGCATCGTTCCCTACCTCGGCCCTGGTGTTTTGGCTGATGTGAAAAATGTGGCGACCGGCGCGCCGATTCCGGCCGACAGCGATTCGCTGATCTACGCCATGAACGACGGCAAGCCGATGGCGCCCAAGCTCATGTACGAATTCCCGCGCGCCGCCATGAACGTCGAACTCAAGCGCGGCCGCAGCGCCGTCACCAAGTTCCTCAACCGCACCTACGGCGAAACTGCCTGGACGCGTGGTGCCGTGCATGACTGGCTCAAGGGCATCGCCCCGCATTACGTCATCGACATCAACCGCGACACGCAGCTGCAGGACTCCTACGCCGACGTCCCGCACAACCTGATCGTCGGCATCGCCCGCCTCGGCGGCACCGATTTCCGTTACAAACTGTATTTCTGGGATGGCGTCGCCTACCAGAAGACCGAAGTCATCAACGCCGCCCTGCCCATCCTTTACAAGCCGATGGGTACGCCGAAGCCGGAAGCCAACTACATCGCCTCCGATGCCGATTACGTCGATTTCATCACCGAACTGATGGGCGGCTTCTCGATCCCGCCGGAAGTCAAGGAACTGCGCAAGGGCAAGCAATACCTGTTCATGGGCCTGCGCATGAACCGCGACACCGAGCGCATGGTGTTGTCCGACGTCATCTACGCCGCCGCCGAACCGGCCGGCTGGGCGCTGATCGCCAACCCGACCGACAAGGAACGCCGCTTCTGCAAAAAGCAGAAACTCGAAGTGATCGAAGCCGACGTCTTCGATCTGATCGGCGCAGCGATTGCAGCCTGAGGCAGCCTAATTCATTCAATCCACCAAGGAAGCAACATGTCGCTTGACCGTTACGAACCCCTCTTCTTCAACGCCAATTTCAAGGAAGCCGCCAGCTCCGGCGGCCTCGTCGCCTATCGCGGCGAGCTCGTCCTCAAGGAAGGCGAAGTGGCCGATGCCAATGGTCGCCGCAAGCCGCCGACGGAAGTCCTCAAGCAGGCCGTCCTGCTTGGCGATGCCGGCGGTCTCAAGCTGATTTCCGGCTCGCTCGACGAACTGCAGCAATACCTGTTTGTCGTTGAGAAATTTGGCGCTGAATTCAATGCTGGAACGATTGCCGTCTTCTTCACGGTCAATATTCCCAAGGGTTTCGTGACGACCACCAATGGCGCAACCGTCGCCTTCATCCCGCTCGTTCAGGGCATGGTGTGGACCGAGTTGAGCGATCTGGTAGCGCTCGACAAGGGCGACTTCAAGGGGCTGAGCGCTGCCGACAAGGTCGTCACGGTCTTTGACGCGCTCAAGAGCTTCAAGTTCAAGCTCGCCGAGAACACCGTCGACGAAGCCCTGAAGACGACCAACAACGCCAAGCGCGAGACGCACGGGGCCATCTGATGGCCTGGGACGAGTCCCGTCACGGGCTGGGTGTCCCCGCCATGGACGACACCCATCGCGAATTCGTCGAGCTTGCCTATGCTTTGCTCGTCGCCTCCGACGAGGACTTCCCGGCTCTGTTCGTGCGTCTGCACGAGCACACCCGCCAGCATTTCGAGCACGAAGGCAAGCTCATGAAGTCTTGCCGTTTTCCCGCCATCGGCGAGCACAACAGCGAGCACTTGCGGGTGCTCGGTGAACTGGCCCACTTCGCCCGCGGCGTGGCGGCTGGTCGGCTGGGGACGGCGCGTGAATACGTCCGCAACCTGCCGGCGTGGTTCGCCGGTCACCTGGCGACGATGGATTCGGCCCTGGCGGGGTGTTTGAAGAAGGCGTGATGATGGACCGCGTCGCGCCCAAATTTGCCGTCTGCCCGAGTGCCGAACTGGCCAACGGCGAGTACCGCAAACTGACCATGACTTTCGAAGGGCGGGAGGAGGAATGCCTGCTCCTGCGCTTCGAAGGGCAGGTCTACGCCTACATCAACCTCTGCGTGCACATGCCGCGCCGGCTCGATGGCGAAGAGCCGCAGGTTTTTGACCACACCGGGCGCTACCTGCGCTGCTCGATGCACGGCATCGTCTATACCCCGCAAACCGGCGCTTCAGTCAGCGCCATGTGCGAAGGCGAGCGCCTGCGGGCGGTGGATAGCTACGAGGATGGCGGGGAAGTCGGGATTGCCGACTTCCGGGTAAGCGCCGTTGTTGTCCCCGTCCATTAAGCGCGTCGCGCCCGCGCAATAAACCGTGGTCTGTCCCGAATGGCGCTAAGTTAAGCTCGTTTTGCGCCAGATTGCATCCAATGACAAATGCTTACCATGAGATAATTTGGTATGCAAAACAGTAACCTATATCTCCCCGGTTTTCACCTCGCGACACTGCGTCGCAGACCTCGCTCCG
>JAHJVE010000011.1 GCA_018828385.1 Gammaproteobacteria bacterium
AAAGTTGAGCGTGCCGCTGACGGCGTCGTAGTCCGAACCAGCGACGGCGCTGCCGTCTACGGTGGCGTAGTCAACGCTGGACGCGAGGTCCGTGGCGCCCGTCTTGGTCACCGTGAAGGTGATGGTGCCGGCCGCTTCGTCGACAATGAAGTCAGCACCCATGTCGAAGACCGGACGGTCGTCGTTGTCGGTGATGGTGCCGGTGCCCACAACGCCGCCGACGGTCAGGGTGAAGTTCTCCGAAGCTTCATGAACGCTGTCATCGCTGGTCGGAACGCTAACCGTGAAGCTGGTGACGCCAGCTGGCACAGTGATTTGGCCGGTGCTGCTGTTGTAGGCAACACCATCGCTAAAGCTCAAGGCGCTCGTAAAGTCGTCGCCCAACGTAGCGCTGCCAGAGGCCAGGGACAGGTCGTAGCTGGTTGCCGTGCTTGAGACGCCGGAGAGGGTAACGGTAAACACCGCGTCGCTGCCTTCCGGCACGGTGACGCTGTTTACGCCCGCATCGAGCGGATCATCGACACTGGTGACGGAGGGGACGAGCGGAGCTTCGACTCCGGCGAGGACCGGTGCGCCTTCAATAGTCTCTACCAGCCGACCACGCTCGGTTCCAAACTGATAGGCAAGCGGATCAACGGTTTCAACGATTCTGAGAAATTCGACAAACGTATGACCTTCGTTGCCGCCTTGACCTGGCAGGCCAGCCGCCGGCGCTTCTTCTTCGAGCAGGGAATCAAGATCGCCTCCCGACTGGATGGCCGAGGCGATTTTCTTGAAGCCGTCCGGATTATTGGCAACGGCGCTATCGGTGGCATCCGGCTTGATCGCTGCGGCGACTTCCGCATCTATCCTGGCCGTTTCGCCCGGACGTACATCAAGCTCTCGCCCATCTGCCAGCGTCAGGACCACTTTGGCGCCATCGCCGGCAACCACGCTTTCGCCTTCGCGGATCGAATCTCCGAGCTTCAGGCGGCGGGTATTTCCTGCGCTGTCGCGCGCAAATGCTTGACCAGAGAGAACGGAAACTTGGGCGACAACTTGGGCTTGAGCCATGGCAATACTCCAGACACTATTAGCAATATCAAAAGTGTAAGAGTATCAACGTCGGCTAGCTATTGAACCAAAGTACAGTATCGCCACAAATCGTGAGTTATTTCACGCCAGATGGCCATTTCCAAGGCTTTCGCAGAGACGGAAACGGGAAATCCTTGCATTCCAGAAATTTCAAATTTGGCAAATATTTCGGGTTGACCGTGGGAATCGACGCTTCGGGCCACCAAGGCGGTGCGCCAACGTCTTGACACTTGGCCGCCTAAAGCTTGACGCCGTTGATGCGCAGGGAAAGCTGGAGACGGTCGCGCACGCCAAGTTTTTCGAAAATCGCCGACAAATGCGCCTTGACCGTTCTTTCGGTAATCGCCAGCCGGTCAGCGATTTCTCTGTTGCTGGCGCCGCCGGCGACGAGCTTCGCGACTTGCGACTCGCGCTCGGAGAGAAGGGCTGACCAGGTATCCTCCGTGACTTCGGCACGCACCTCGATAGCCCGGGAAGTGCTGCCGACCAGTCGTTGCAACAGGGACTGACCGATCCACAGGCCGCCGTTTTGAACGACCAACGCTACCTGCCGCAACACCTCGGGCGCCGCGTAAGTATTGCAGCAACCGGAAGCGCCCAGGGCAAAGGCGTCGGCGATGATCGCATCGTCCGGCTCGTCGGCCAGGACGACGACGATCTGCGACGGCGAAATCGTCAAGGCGCCCAATATCGACGCCAGATTTTCCTCCGGTCGGCAACGGCACCAGAGGACCCCCTTGCCAGCAGGCAGTTGCGCCGCCTCGCGGCGCACCACCTGAGCCTGCGGAAAGGCCTCGAGCCACGATGGCAGGGCCTGTACGTCACGATCAACATAGAAATGAACCATCAACGCTCCGTCAGCGCCACGCTCTTGGCCCGCAGGACCGGCTTGAGCAGATAGGCGAGAACACTCTTCTTGCCGGTCAGGATGTCGACCTCGGCGATCATGCCGGGAATGATCGGCAGGTTGGCATCGCCGAAACCGGGCTTGCTGGTGCGCACCCGCACCGTGTAGAAGGCATTGCCCTTTTCATCCATGACCGTATCGGCGCCGATGTGTTCGAGCGTGCCATCCAGGCCGCCGTAGATTGAAAAATCATAGGCAGTGAATTTGACGATGACCGGCTGCCCCGGTCGCAGGAAGGCGATGTCCCGCGGCAAGACGCGTGCTTCGAGGAGCAGGGTGTCTTCGAGGGGAACGATCTCGATCATGTCCTTGCCCGGCTGGATGACGCCACCGACGGTATTGACCAGCAGACGCTTGACCGTGCCCTTGACCGGCGAGCGTATCGACGACTGCTTGACGCGATCCGACAGGGCCACACTGCCCTCGGCCAGGCTGTTCAGCTTGGACATGACTTCGGAAAGCTCCTTGCTGGCGTCGTTGCGAAAGGTCAGCTCGACCTCCTCGATCTTGCGTTGCGCCTCGTTGATCGAGGCCTGAACCCGGGAAATCTGGGCCGAAGCCATGTCGCGCTCGCCGCGATAACGCGAGACATCGCGCTCCAGACGCAGCAACTCGACTTCGGAAACCGCCCCCGAATTGATCAGGGGACGCGTCACCGAAAGCTCTTTCGACGTCAGTTCGTAACCTTGCGCAGCCTGCGCCCGTTTCGCCTGCGCCTCGTTCAGTTCCTGATGGCGCTGATTGAGCTGCTGGCGGGCAATCGAAACCGCCGCCGTCAGTTCGTCGTTTCTCGCCTCGTAAAACTGGCGCTCCTGGGCGACGATGGAGGGATCCTCCTTCATGACCTCGGGCGGCGGAACAAATGGTTTTCCTTCCGAAATGGCGCGCAGGCGGGCCGCTCTGGCCACCAAGCCGAGATATTGAGCCTGGTTTTCCTTCACTGAAGAAACGAAACGGGTTTCATCGATCTTGATCAGCAACTGCTCGGGTTGAACGATCTCGCCTTCGCGCACGAGGATTTCGGAAACCAGGCCGCCGTCGATGCTTTGCAGGATCTGGACCTGCCGGGACGGAATGACCTTGCCCTCGCCTCGTGTCACCTCATCGAGTTGGGCAACAGCTGCCCACACGACAAAGACGGCAAAAACAATGCCAATCGAGCGCAAGAGTACGCGGGCCCGCAACGGCTCTTGACGCAGCATGGCCAGATCGGCATCGGTGGCGAAATCGACGACTTCGACCTCCTCCCGGCTCGGCAGGCGGCCAAGGATGCGCTCGACGTAGGGCATCGCCTTCTGGGCAACGCGCTCCAGCCAGGCATGCGTCGCCGCAAAGATCGCTTTCAGGCGGTTCATGACGCCCTCCCGATCCGCCCGCTCTGCAAGGCCTGAATCACCTGATCACGCGGCCCATCGGCCACGATGCGACCATCGTCGACGACAAGGACCCGCGTCGCGAGGTCAAGTAAGCTGTTGCGATGGGTCACGATGAGCACCGTCTTGTGCGCCGCCATGACCCGGAGACGCTCCTTGAACTGCTGTTCGGAGGAAAAATCCATCGCGCTGGTCGGTTCGTCGAGCAGCAGGATGGGCGGATCCATGAGGAAGGCCCGGGCAATCGCCACACCCTGGCGCTGGCCGCCGGACAGCGAATCGCCCCGCTCGCCGATCATCATGTCGAAACCGTCGGGGTGACGATTGACGAATTCGGTCAGGCCGCCGGCTTCGGCAGCGGCCACAATGGTGGCGTCGTCGGCATAAGGTGCACCGATCGCGATGTTGTCGCGCAGGGTTCCGTAGAACAGGGTGACATCCTGCGCCACATAGCCAATGTTGCGCCGCAGGTCGGCCGGGTCGAGCTGGCGCAGGTCGACACCGTCGATGCTGACGGCACCGCCGGTTGGCTGGTACAAGCCGAGCAACAGCTTCTGCAAGGTCGTTTTTCCGGAACCGATGCGGCCAATCACCACGACCTTTTCACCTTCGTTGATCCGACAATTCAGCCCCTTCAGTGCGGCAACCTGACAATTCGGATAACTGAACTGAACATCGCGGAATTCGATATTGCCCTTGAGTTCCGGGCGATGCACAAAATTGGCATCGACCGGCCGCTCAACCGGGTTCTGCATGATCTGCTCAAGCGAGGTCAGCGCCACCTTGGCATTGTGATACTGCATGAGCAATCCAACCATTTGCCCGAGCGGGGCAACCGCACGCGAGGTCAGCATGGTGCAGGCAATCAGGCCGCCCATGCTGAGCTTTCCGTCAGCGATCAGGTACACGCCGCCAATCACGACCGCAACATTGACGATCTGCTGGATTTCCATTGCCCCGTTGGTCGCCGCGGCGGAAAGAAAACGCATCTGGTTGTTGACCCCGGCGACGAAGGAAACCGTCTTTTCCCACTTCGCCTGCATCAGCCCTTCCGCCCCTTGCGTCTTGATAGTTTCCAGCGCCGTCAGGCTTTCAACCAGGGTCGCGTTGCGCAGCGCACCAGCCCGATAGGTCGACTCCGAGAGTGCGTGCATCTTGTGCTGCAGCACGTAGGCATAAATCACCACAGCCACGATGGCCAGCAAGACCGGGATGATCAGTTGCCAGGCGATAAGCGCGATGACCAGGACAAAAAGCAGGGCAAACGGCAGATCGATAAAAGCCGTGACGGAAGCCGATGTGATGAAATCACGAACCGACTCAAAAGAGCGCAGATTCGAGGCAAACGCACCAACTGCAGCCGGCCGTGCCTCCATACGCACCCCCAGCACGCGCTCCATGATGGCGGCCGACAATTTCATGTCGATGCGAGCGCCGGCCAGATCGATAAAATATCCGCGCAGGGAGCGCAGCGCCATGTCGACACCGATGATGAGCACGACGCCCAGAGCGAGAACCCACAGCGTCTCCATCGCCCGGTTGGGAACGACGCGATCATAGACATTCATTGTGAACAACGGCATGGCCAATGCCATCACGTTGATCAGCAGGGCCGCACCGAGAACATCGCGGTAGACCGGCATCTGCTCGGCCAATGCCCCCCAGAACCAGTGACGCAGCTTGACATCGCCAACCTGCGGCGTGCGGCTGTCGAAGCGGAAATGCGGCCGGGCAAAAATCGCGATGCCGGTGTAGCGCAGCGCCAGGTCGCTCCGTGCCATCTGGTGGGAACCCTGCCCCGTATCCGGAAACAGCAGGCGGGCAGTCTGGCCGGACTCATCCCAACCGAGCAGGACGCAGGCTTCATCACCGTTGAGCAGCAGAACGGCCGGCAGCAACACATCATCGATACGATCCAGCGAGCGCTTGACCACCTTGGCCGACAATCCGGCACGACTGGCCGCACGTCCGAACAAGGATGGCGTCAGCGAACCCTTTTCCAGGGGCAGCCCCGCAACCAGTGCCGCGCGCGTACTCGGACGACCATGGATACGGGTCAACTCGACCAGGCAGTCGAGTAAAGGATCATGGTGCAGGAGATCTTCCCGCACACCTGAATTGCCGACACCGACAGAACCGCTTGCAACCTCGCTCATGCCCCTCCCTGAATTCTTTTGTAAATTCTAACTTGGCTTGAAATTTACAAATCAAAGAAATGTAAAAAAGGCGGCCGCAGCCGCCTTTGCAAAACAATATCGCAAATCAGGCAATCAGCGGAACAATCAACAAGGCAACCAGGTTGATGATCTTGATCAGCGGGTTAACTGCTGGCCCGGCCGTGTCCTTATACGGGTCGCCGACCGTATCGCCAGTCACCGCAGCCTTGTGGGCCTCCGACCCCTTGCCGCCGAAGTGACCGTCCTCGATATATTTCTTGGCGTTGTCCCAGGCACCGCCGCCCGTGGTCATCGAAATGGCCACGAACAGACCGGTCACGATGGTGCCAACCAGCAGACCGCCGAGCGCCACCGGCCCCAGAAGCAGGCCGACGACGATAGGAACGGCTACGGGCAGGATCGACGGAATCATCATTTCCTTGATCGCCGCCACGGTCAGCATATCGACGGCGCGCGAATAATCCGGCTTCGCCGTGCCTTCCATGATCCCCGGAATTTCCTTGAACTGGCGACGAACTTCGACAACCACCGCTCCGGCCGAACGGCCAACCGCTTCCATGGCCATGGCGCCAAACAGGAAGGGAATCAGGCCGCCGATGAAGAGACCGATGATGACCAGGTGGTTCGACAGGTCGAAAGTGAAGACCTTGCCCGATACGGCTTCCAAGCCATGGGTGTAGTCAGCGAAGAGCACCAGAGCAGCCAGGCCGGCAGAGCCAATGGCGTAGCCCTTGGTTACGGCCTTGGTCGTGTTGCCGACCGCATCGAGCGGATCGGTTACGTTGCGCACTTCCTTCGGCAATTCGGCCATTTCGGCAATACCACCGGCGTTGTCGGTGATCGGCCCGTAGGCATCAAGCGCCACGACGATACCGGCCATTGATAGCATCGATGTGGCCGCGATGGCGATGCCGAACAGGCCACCCATGGCAAAGGCCGCATAGATCGCCGCACAGACGGAGAGCACCGGCCATGCGGTCGCCTTCATCGAGACACCGATCCCGGCGATGATGTTGGTGGCGTGGCCGGTCTGACAAGCAGCGGCAACGTGTTTCACCGGCGCGTAGTCAGTACCGGTGTAATACTCGGTGATCCAGACCAGCGCAGCGGTCAGCACCAAGCCGACCACGGAGCAGCCGAACATGGTCATGGTGTTGATCACGCTACCGTCGGGCAGCGTGGCGCCGGCGCCGATCAGCCAGGAAGTCACCGGGTAATAAAAGACCAGGGCCAGCACGCCGGCGACGATCAGACCGCGATAGAGCGCTGCCATGATCTTGCCGCCTTCGGTAGCCTTGACGAAATAGCAACCAACGATGGAGGCGATGATCGACACCGCGCCCAGCGCCAGCGGATAAAGCACCAGGTTTTCGCCCAAACCCGTTGCCGTCTTGATGATCAGCGCGGCCAGGACCATGGTTGCCACCACGGTCACGACATAGGTTTCGAACAGGTCAGCAGCCATGCCGGCACAGTCGCCAACGTTGTCACCGACGTTGTCGGCGATCACCGCCGGGTTGCGTGGGTCATCCTCGGGAATACCGGCCTCGACCTTGCCTACCAGGTCGGCGCCAACGTCAGCCCCCTTGGTGAAGATGCCGCCACCCAGACGGGCGAAGATCGAAATCAGCGAGGAGCCGAAGGCCAGGCCAACCAGCGGTTCGATGACATGGTGCAAGTCGGCGCCGGCGCCATTGGCCGACTTGAGGAAAGCAAAGTAACCGGCGACACCAAGCAACCCGAGCCCGACCACCAGCATGCCGGTAATCGCCCCACCCTTGAAGGCCACATCAAGCGCAGCCGAAATGCCGCTGCGCGCCGCTTCGGCCGTGCGCACGTTGGCGCGCACCGAAACATTCATGCCGATAAAGCCTGCGGCACCGGAAAGCACGGCGCCGATCAGGAAACCGAAGGCGGTCAGCCAGCCCAGCTTGGGAATGATGCCAATCACCAGGAAGAGAACAATACCGACCATAGCAATGGTTTTGTACTGTCGGCTGAGGTATGCCTCCGCGCCTTCCTGAATTGCCTTGGCAATCTCTTTCATGCGCTCGTTGCCGGCCGGCAACGCGAGGATCTGCTGACTGGAAATCCAGCCGTACAACACTGCTAGAACGGCGCACCCAAGCGCCAACCACAACGGTGTAGACATACACTCCCTCCCTAGATTGATGGAACTACACGTTGAACGCCCCCAGCTTTCTAGTAATGGAAACGTTCTTCAAACGCACATAATCGGGGAGCCCCTTGCGGTACGGCGGCGGCTCCTCGCCTTCGATCAGCGGTTGCAGGTAGGCACGGCAGGCATCGGTGATGTGAAATCCATCAGCCGAAATGAATTCGGGAGGCATCTTGCGTTCGACATTGGCGATGTCCTTGAGTGGCGCATCGCCGATTTCCCAGCGATACGGGGCGTCGGCCAGGCGATTGATGGTCGCCATTACGGCGTTTTTGCCCTGCAAAGCGAGGTCGACCGCAGCAACGCCCAGCGCGTGCGCCTGCTCGAGGTCGGTACGCGATGCCAGGTGGCGGGCCGAACGTTGCAGGTAGTCAGCCAGCGCCCAGTGGTATTTGTAGCCGAGCTTGTCCTTGATCAACTGGGCAACCATCTGGCCGACACCGCCCAGCTGGGAATGCCCGAAAGCATCCTTGCTGCCGGACTCGGCGATCAGCTTGCCGGATGCATCGGATAAGCCTTCGGACACGGCCACCGTGCAATAACCGTACTGCCTGACGCACTCGTCGGCACGCGCCAAAAAGCGCTCAGGATCAAACGGCACTTCGGGAAAAAGCAGGATGTGGGGCGGCTCGCCGGCCATCTCCGATGCCAGGCCACAGGCGGCAGTAATCCAGCCGGCGTGGCGGCCCATGACTTCAAGCACGAAAATCTTGGTCGACGTCCGCGCCATTGAGGCGACGTCGTAACCGGCCTCGCGGATTGAGGTCGCGACATACTTGGCAACCGAACCGAATCCGGGGCAGCAATCGGTATGCGGCAGATCGTTGTCCACCGTTTTCGGCACGCCGACGCAAACGACGGGGTAGCCCATTTTTTCAGCGATCTGCGACACCTTCCAGGCGGTATCCATGGAATCGTTGCCGCCGTTGTAGAAGAAGTAGCCGATGTCGTGCGCCTTGAACACCTCGATCAGGCGTTCGTACTGGGCGCGATGCTGTTCTAGACTTTTGAGCTTGTAGCGACAGGAACCGAAGGCGCCACCGGGCGTATGGCGCAGGCGGGCAATCGCTTCGTCGGATTCGAGACTGGTGTCGATGAGGTCTTCGGTCAGGGCGCCGATGATGCCGTCGCGCCCGGCGTAGACTTTCCCGATCTTGTCGGGATGCCGACGTGCTTCCTGAATCAGGCCGCACGCCGTCGCATTGATCACGGCGGTAACGCCCCCTGACTGTGCGTAGAAGGCGTTTTTCACCGTTGTTGCCTTCTTACTTCAGAGCGTCAAAAACGCTCTTGGTGATGCTGTCGACGCTACCGACACCTGCCACCTTGCGTACCTTCGGTGCCTTGGCATCGCCTTCGGCTGCCCACTTGCCGTAGAAATCGACGAGCGGCTTGGTCTGCGAATGATAGATCTCGAGGCGCTTCTTGACGGTCTCTTCCTTGTCATCGTCGCGCTGGACCAGCGGTTCGCCGGTCACGTCGTCGATGCCTTCAACCTTCGGCGGGTTGAACTTGACATGGTAAGTGCGACCGGAAGCGAGGTGGGCACGGCGACCAGCCATGCGCTCGACGATGTCGCTGTCCGGCACGTCGATTTCGAGGACGAATTCGATCGGTACGCCCGCATCCTTCATGGCCTGAGCCTGGGGAATGGTGCGCGGGAATCCGTCGAACAAGTAACCGTTCTGGCAATCGTCCTGAGTCAGGCGATCCTTGACCATGCCGATGATGACGGCATCGGGCACCAGGCCGCCGGCATCCATGTGTTTCTTGGCCTCGAGGCCCAATGCCGTACCTGCCTTGACCTGAGCACGCAACATGTCGCCGGTCGAAATCTGGGGAATGCCGAACTGCTTGGAGATGAATGTTGCTTGCGTTCCCTTGCCAGCGCCAGGTGCGCCCAACAGAATCAATTTCATGAATAAGTCCCTCGGGTTTGTCGAAAAATTCTTTTTATCGGCTTCAGTGGTGGCCGTTCTCTAGAGGCGGAAAATTACTCGCTATTTCCGGGACGGTCAAACAGTTTGCGCATCCGCTCTGCATCTTCGGGCGTGTCGACACCAGGCGCCGGCGCTGCATCGATCAGCGTCAGGCTGATGCGGTAACCGTGCCACAACGCACGCAATTGTTCGAGCGATTCGAAGTGTTCGGTGGGTGCTACGGTCAACCCGGAAAACGCCTTCAAAAACGAAGCGCGGTAGGCGTACAGGCCGACGTGACGATAGGCCGGAAAATTGGCCGGCAGTGTTTCGCCACCGGCCTCCTTGGCAAAATGATCGCGCGCATAGGGAATCGGCGCGCGGGAAAAATACGCCGCGTCGCCATCGGCCCGGCAGACCACCTTGACCACGTTCGGATTGAAGAAATCGGCCGGATCGGTGATCGGGTGCGCGACGGTGGCGATATCGGCGCCGGACGCCGCCAGCTGACGCGCCGTCTGCAGGATGACCTCGGGCTCGATCAGCGGTTCGTCGCCCTGGACATTGACGATGATGGTGTCACCACCCCAGCCGCGCTGTTCGACAACTTCGGCCAGGCGGTCGGTACCGGTCGGATGGTCGCTGCGCGTCATGAGCGCGGCGACTTCATGCGCCTCGGCAGCAGCCCAGACATCGGCATGATCGGTCGCCACCCAGATTTCCTCGGCGCCCGACAGGCGCGCCCGCTCGGCCACCCGGACGACCATCGGCTTGCCGCCCAGATCGAGCAGCGGCTTGCCGGGCAGGCGTGTCGACGCAAAGCGCGCCGGGATGACGACCTTGAAGGCGAGGCCGGACATTACTGCCCGTCCGCGTTGAGTTGGCGCGCTTCGTCCTCGAGCATGATGGGGATGTCGTCGCGGATCGGGAAGGCCAGTTTGCACGGTTTGCAGACCAATTCCTTCTCAACCTTGCGGAGTTCGAGATTGCCCTTGCAAATCGGGCAGACGAGAATATCAAGCAGCCTGGCGTCCATGGAGTTTCTCCAAAATCAGTTCAATAAGGGCCGGCGAAAGCTCGGCCTCGACGGGCAGAACCCAGGTTTCACCCACCGTCAATCCGGCGCATTTTACTGCATCCTTCTCGGTCATCAGCAGGATGCCGTCCCGGGCGAAAGCCAGATCGGCGGCGGCATAGCGATGATGGTCGGGAAACGGGTGGTTTTCGCAGTTCAAACCCAGCGATTCGAGCGTCTGGAAAAAACGCCCCGGATTGCCGATGCCGGCCAGCGCATGCAGCGAACCACGCCCGCGCAGACTATCAGCCGAACAGGTTTGCTGCGGCTCGTCGAGGCGATAGAAGCTGCCTGGCTGCAGCGTCATGTCGAAAGTTGGCGCCGCGGCGGCAAACCGGGATTTCAGATTATTCCCAATAATCGCGTCGACCGTAGCAAGTCGGGCCAGCGGCTCGCGCAGCGGCCCGACTGGCAGACGCCAGCCGTTGCCGGCGCCACGCGAATCGAAAACGACCAGTTCGACATCGCGAGCCAGCGCGTAGTGCTGCAGGCCGTCGTCGCAGAGCACGACATTGACCTCGGGATGCGCGGCGAGCAGCGCGGCACCCGCCGCCGCGCGCTGGCGGCCGACAAAGACCGGAACACCGCTGCGCCGGGCGAGGAGCAAAGGTTCGTCACCAACCTCGTCCGGCTTTGAATCGGCACCCACCGAAACCACGCCGTCACCGCTGCGCCCGTAACCCCGGCTGACAATTCCGGGCCGCCAGCCGCGCGCCGCCAGTTGCTGCGACAGCCACAGGGTCAGCGGTGTCTTGCCGGCGCCGCCGACGATCAGGTTGCCGACGACAATAACCGGCACGGGCAGTCGCACCGGCTGGGCCAGCCGGCGATTCAGCGCGCTCAACACGCTGTAGAGCCAATTCAGCGGCAGCAAAAGCCACAACGCCGGCTTCAGCCGGCGTTGCTCAAACCACTGTCGCTGTAGCCAGCGAGACAACATCAGCGATTCTGGGTCGCGAAGGAAATGTGCGGATAACCGGCCGTCTGCGCTGCCTGCATGACATCGACCACGCTTTGATGCGTCGCCTTGGCATCGGCGTTGATGACGATCAGCGGGTCCTCGCGGCCGCCCGCGGCGCGCCGCAAGCCTTCCGAAATACTGGTGACGTCGCTGGCCGCCAACGGCGATTTATTGATCAGGATCTGGCCGCTGGCCGTCACCGCCACATTGACCTCGTTGGGCTGCTCGGCCTGCTTGCTGGCATCGGCCGTCGGCAGGTTGATCTCGAGGCCCGAAAACTTGGCGTAGGTGGTGGTCAGCATCAGGAAGATGATGATCACCAGCAATACGTCGATCATCGGAATCAGGTTGATTTCCGGCTCTTCCCGGCTACGCCCGCGCTGGAAATTCATCGCTTACTTCCGGTCGCCGTGCATGTATTCGACTAGACGAACAGCCTGCTGCTCCATCTCGACGACAAAACCATCGACCAGCGCGCGGAAATGCCGCCAGAAGATGAGACTGGGAATGGCAATGAAAATACCGAAGCCGGTGTTGTAGAGCGCGATGGAAATGCCGTGCGCCAGTTGCATCGGGTTGGCGACGCCGGTCGGCGACTGCGAGCCGAAGATTTCGATCATCCCGACCACGGTGCCGAACAGGCCCATGAGCGGACTGATCGAGGCGATAGTGCCAAGCGTCGTCAGGTAACGATTCAGATCGTGGGAAACGGCCGAGCCGGCTTCCTCGATCGATTCCTTCATGATTTCACGCGAGGCATTGACGTTGCGCAGGCCGGCGGACAGCACGCGGCCGAGCGGCGAATGGCCGTCGAGATCCTCAAGCAGCTTGTCGTTGTTGGCGCCGCGCTTGAACTCGCCAACCGCGCGCTTGAGCAGACCGACCGGAACAACCTTGCTGCGGCGAAGGGAAACCAGTCGCTCGATGATCAACGCCACCGAAATGATCGACGCCAGCAACAAGGGGTAGATCGGCCAGCCGGCCGCTTGAACGATAGCTAACACGTGAATTTATCCTTGATGAAACATTAGCCCGCAATTCTGCCCTGCCCCCCGCCTCAGGGCAAGCGACGAAATGACGCGGTTGGCGCGGCTTATCCCCAAAAGCTGTGGATAAGTCTGTGAATGACGTGTCATCAGTTGCGCTAAACCCTACCCAGCAAAGGATTTTTTATACTCTGCCAAAAAACAAGGCATGTTATTTACCCCTTTAAGAATCAGATACTTAACAAAATAAAATGCTGTCAACGTCAGACTGAAAAATAATGCCACGGGTTACAATCGCCCCATGCAAAACGCCACGCCACCTGTCAACAACGCTGTCCTCAGCGTATCCAGCCTGAATAGAAAAGTCAGGGACTGCCTCGAATCAGCCTTCCCGCTGAGTTGGGTGAG
This sequence comes from Gammaproteobacteria bacterium, assembly GCA_018828385.1. Lineage (GTDB taxonomy): Bacteria > Pseudomonadota > Gammaproteobacteria > Burkholderiales > Rhodocyclaceae > Azonexus. The sequence continues at coordinate 13,060 of JAHJVE010000011.1, forward strand.
CGGTGAAATTTCCAACCTCACCTACGCCGCCTCCGGCCACGTTTATTTCTCGCTCAAGGACGCCAACGCCCAGGTGCGCTGCGTCATGTGGCGGAGCCGGGCGCAAGTGCTCGGCTGGCGGCTGGAGAACGGCCAGAAGATCGAAGCTCGCGTGCTGGTCTCCTTTTACGAGCCACGCGGCGAATTCCAGCTCAACGTTGAAGCCATCCGCCGCGCCGGCCAGGGCGACCTTTTCGAACGCTTCCTGCAGCTCAAGGCCAAACTTGAAAATGAGGGTTTTTTTGCCGTTGACCGTAAGAAACCCCTGCCCAGCTTCCCGCGCCGCCTCGCCATCGTCACCAGCCCGCAGGCCGCCGCCCTGCGCGACGTCCTGACCACCCTGCACCGACGCGCCCCGCACGTTGCCATCACGCTCTTCCCCACCCCCGTCCAGGGGGAAGGCGCCGGCGCAAAAATCGCCGAAGCCATCGTCCACGCAGCCAACAGCGATTGCGACGCGATCATCCTGTGTCGTGGCGGCGGCAGCATCGAAGACCTCTGGGCCTTCAACGAAGAAAGCGTCGCCCGCGCCATCAACGCCTCGGCCATTCCCGTCATTTCCGGGGTCGGCCACGAAACCGACTTCACCATCGCCGACTTCGCCGCCGACCTGCGCGCGCCAACCCCGACCGCCGCCGCCGAACTGGCCAGCCCCGACCGCGACGCCCTGGTCGACCGTCTGACCCAGCTCGAAAACCACCTCGGCCGGCGCATGGACCGCACGCTGTCCGATCAACTGCAGCGCCTCGACTGGCTGGCCGCCCGCCTTGTTCACCCGGCCGAACATATCCATCAACGCCAGCGCGAAACCGATACCCTCGGCAGCCGCCTGCACCACGCCCAGCGCCGACAAACCGAACACTGCGCCGTCCGCCTGCAATCGCTTCGCCTGCGCCACGGCAGCGCCCGCCCACGCCCGGAAAAGCTGACCGAAGGCATCGCCCACCTGCAATATCGCCTGTCCCGGCAGACCCAGTGGGCAATTTCTCAATATTCAGGGAAACTAAATTCGCTCGGCAACAGTCTGATCCAGCTTGACCCCCACGCCGTCCTGTCGCGAGGTTATGCCCTTGCCATGGATGCCGATGGCCGGGCCATCCGCGACGCCAGCCGATTAAGCCCCGGCGACCTGCTCAAACTACGCTTCGCCAGCGGTTCGGCCGAAGCCACGGTAAATCAGGTTGTGGCCAACCCGGAAGCTGACTAGAATTTTCGCTTTACCCCTCATCAAACCCAACGGAGAACAAAAATGGAACATCAACTGCCCGCCCTGCCGTTTGCCAAAGACGCCCTCGCCCCGCACATGTCGGCCGAGACCTTTGACTACCACTACAGCAAGCACCATCAGGCCTACGTCACCAACCTGAACAACCTGATCAAGGGCACCGAATACGAAAACCTCGACCTCGAAGCCATCGTCAAGAAAGCCCCGGCCGGCGGCATCTACAACAACGCCGCCCAGGTCTGGAACCACACCTTCTTCTGGAACTGCCTGACCCCGAACGGCGGCGGCGCACCCAAGGGCGCCCTGGCTGCAGCCATCGACGCCAAGTGGGGTTCGCTCGATGCCTTCAAGGCCGCCTTCCAGACCTCGGCTGTCGGCAACTTCGGTTCCGGCTGGACCTGGCTGGTCAAGAAGGCCGACGGCTCCGTCGACATCGTCAACATGGGCGCCGCCGGCACCCCGCTGACCACCGGCGACAAGGCTCTGCTCTGCGTCGACGTCTGGGAACACGCCTACTACATCGACTACCGCAACGCCCGTCCGAAATTCGTCGAAACCTACCTGGCTTCGCTCGTCAATTGGTCGTTCGCTGAAGCCAACTTCGCCTGATTCGATTGCCCTTTCGGGATGGCAACGCCGCATCCCGAAGCATAAAAAAGACCCCCGATTTCTCGGGGGTTTTGTTTTTCCGCGCTCCAGTCACCAGACGCTGAACGCGGAACCGGCAGCAAACCGGTCGCTCAATGCCCCTTCGATTCCAGCCACTTGAGCAGAGCCCTGTAGAGGAGCTCCGGCGTGACCGGCTTGGCGATGAAATCATCCATCCCGGACGCGAAGCAGCGCGCCCTGTCCTCGGCAAAAACATTCGCCGTCATGGCCAGAACAGGCGTTGCCGAGTGCCCTGGTAACTGCCTGATCCGGCGCGTCGCTTCCAGGCCGTCCATGTGCGGCATTTGCATGTCCATCAGGATCACGGCATAGCTGCCCGAGCTTGCTTTCTCGACGGCTTCCCGGCCATCCTCGGCGAGATCGACCTCGAGTCCGACATCCTCCAGCAACTGCTGGGCGATTTCCCGGTTGATCGATTCGTCTTCGGCGAGCAGGATGCGCTTGCCGGCATGGCCGAGCAGGATTGCCTGTTCGACCGCTTCGCTGTCGGCTCGGACCGGCTTCGTGGCGTCTTGCCCGCCCTTCTTGAGGACCGCCGTGAACCAGAAAGTGCTGCCCCGGCCTTCGGTACTGCTGACGCCCGCCGAGCCGCCCATGATTTCCGCGAGCTTCTTGGTGATCGCCAGGCCCAGACCAGTGCCGCCGTACTTGCGCGTCATCGAGTTGTCGGCCTGTTCGAAGGCGCCGAAGAGTTTGGGAATGGCCTCCCGGGCAATGCCGGTGCCGGTGTCCTCGACCTCGAAGCGCAGCGTGGCCGTCTCGTTGGTGTGCGACTCTTCCTTTACTTTCAGGGTGATGTAGCCGGCCTCCGTGAACTTGATGGCGTTGGCGACGTAGTTGATCAGGGCTTGTTGCAAGCGGGTGGCGTCGCCGTGGAGGTTGTGGGGCAGCGCAACTGTTTCGATATTGAAGGCGACGCCCTTTTCCATTGCCTTCTGGGAGAGCATCGAGGTGATGTTGCCAAGCATGGCTTCGACATGAACGGGGGCGTCTTCGAGCACGAACTTGCCGGCTTCGATCTTGGAAAGGTCGAGGACGGCGTTGATGATCTCGAGCAGATGGCTGCTGGCCGCTTCGATCTTGTTGAGTTTGTCGGTCTGTACCGGTGAAAGCCCCGTCCGGCGCAGGATGTGGGCCATGCCGGTGATGGCATTGAGCGGGGTGCGGATTTCATGGCTCATGTTGGCCAGGAAGGCGCTCTTCGCCACGTTGGCGGTTTCGGCAGCCTCCTTGGCTTCATGCAGGAGCTTCTCCGCTTCCTTGCGCTGGGTGATATCGGTGACGAATCCGATCAGGCGGGCCGGGGTGTCACCCTGTTCCGGGATGTAATAGGTCGAAATTGCTACCGGAATCAGGCGCCCGTCCTTGGCGCGATTGAGCGCTTCGACTTCGCCGTGCCCCTTGCTCCGAAGATTTTCGATGATCTGCTCGAGTTCTATCGCCTGGCAATTCGGATCAAAGTCCTGAACGCTCATCGCGAGCATTTCTTCGACGCTGTAGCCGAGCATTTCTGCCGCATATTGGTTGGTGTACAGAATGCGGCCCGTATTGGCATTGATCCAGCGAATGCCAATGCCAGCCTTTTCCATGGCGAATTGCGTGTCGAGCAATTTGGCGTGCGCCGATTTCAAATCGGCCGTGCGTAGCTCGACCAAGCTCTCCAGATCGTTCCGGTAGACCTCCATCTCCTGGTCGAGGCGCATCCGCTCGGAGATATCGCGGCTGATGCCAAAGATGCCGACAACCTTGCCCTGCTCATCGAACAATGGCCATTTGTTGGTCAGTACATGACCAGGCTCTCCCTGTGTGTCGTAGTAAGGGTCGACCTTGTTCAGCAGCGGCTTGCCTTCGGCAAAGATCGGCAGTTCCTCTTCGTAATAGATCCTGGCGGTATCCGGCGGGAAGACGTCGAGGTCGTGCTTTCCGATCATGTCGCGCCAGCTGGCATGCCCGGTAATCTTGGCCAGCGTCTGGCTGCAAAAACGGAATCGGCTGTTGGCATCCTTGAAATAGATGAAGTCGGTGGTCTGTTCGAGAAAGGACTCGAAATCCCGGCTGAACTCGGCCAACTGCTTTTCTACCCGGCGCCGTGCCGCGACGACCTGATGCAGGCGATAGTTCCACAAGGCGACAAACAGCAATACGGTGAAAATCACGAGGCCATAGATCATGACCTTTTCCTTCGAGACGCCTTGTTCTATGCGTACGCTCATCCAGCGGTTGAGGATGTCGTCCATCTGATTCTGCGGTATCGCCGCCAGTGTCTTGTCGAGGATGCTGAGCAGTTCGGGATGACGGTGAGTGACCGCCATGCTGTGGCCACTGGTGAATTCGGTATTGCCCGAAAAGCGCAGATTCAGCGCCCCGGTCTGCTGAATCAGGTAGTTGAGCGACGGGGCGTCGCCAACGTAGGCGGCGGCCGCACCCGCCTTGATCAAATCGAGGGCGGCGAGCTCGTCGACCGTGGGAATCAACTCGATTTTCGGATATTCGCGGGCCAGAACCTCCTGCATGAAGTAACCCTGCTTCACGGCTACCCGTTTGCCCTGGAGATTGCCGAGATTGCCGACATAGCCATTGCTGCCGTCATTGATGATAACGATCGGCGAGCTGATGAACGGCTGGGTAAAGGCCAGATAAGTACGGCGCTCCGCCGTATTCACCGCGTCGGTCAGCATGTCGAGTTCACCGGATCGCGCCATGTCGAGCGTCTGCTGCCACGTTTTGCCCTTGACCACCTCGAAGCGCACGCCAAGACGCGTTTCGAGCAGGCGCAGGATTTCGGCATTCGTGCCACGGAACAGGCCCTTTTCGTCAAGCCACTCATAGGGGGCGAAGTCCCGGTCAATGCCAACCCGGATCACCGGGTGTGCCTTGAGCCATTGCTTTTCCTCGCCGGTCAGAGCCAGCGACTGCCGATTGCCGAGCACGAAATTCTGCAGTTGCTTCTCGGACAGCCGCGGTGCCAAGCGGTGTTCCGAATAGACGGAGGCCAGTCGCCGCAGGCGGCCGACATCGATAAAACCGAGCGGGATGCTTTCCGGCAGAATCAGTTTGCGGGATTCCTCCGCTTCGAACTGCAAGTGCCCGAGATCAAGCTCGCTCCGATATTCGTGCTTGATCAGCTGGATCAACTCCTCACCATGGGTCAGCGCATAGGCCCAGCCCTTCAGGCTGGCGCGCCGGAAGCGTTCGGCCCTGTCGGGATGCTCTTCGAGTTCCTTTTCGCTGGTGAACAGCATGTCGCCATAGACATCGATGCCGTAGCTTTGCGGGTTGATGATGTCGATCGGTATGCCGCGCTGCCGAAAATAATAGAGCTGGTCGGTCAGATAGGCCGACATCACATCCACCTTGCGGTCGGCCAGATCCTCCTTGTTGTAGGTGTGCTGGACGTAGGTGTAGGTGCCCGGCGTCACGCCGGCCTCGGCCAGCATTGCGCGCAACGGCCCCTCGTCGCTGCCCTTGCTGTCGAACATCAGACGCTTGCCCTTCATTTCGTAGGGACTGATAATTTTGGATTCGCGCCGGCTGATGAAAACCAGTGGATCGTGCTGGAAGATGGCGGCCAGCGCGACAATCCTGGCCCCTTGCGCATAGGCGGCAATGATCCCGGAATCGCCGATTCCGTAATGCGCAGCGCCGGAGGTAACCTGTTCGACCACAGTCTTTTTCGGGTCAAGCGGACGAATTTCGACGTCCAGCCCCTCTGCGGCGTAGTAGCCCTGGGACTTGGCCGCGTAGTAGCCGGCAAACTGGAACTGATGGAACCACTTGAGCTGTAAAACCACCTTTTCCGGCACCGCCGCCAGCACGGAACATGGCAGGCCAATCAGCACTCCCAGCAACAGGAAGCGGAGCGTGCCCGCAAAAAAGTCAGATCGCATCGACAGTCAATCGGTAAATAACCCTGAGAAGTGCCTATTTTGCATTAAGTTCTATAACTTTTGGCATATATCGTTCCTGCTGCCATGGAACAGGATTGGCAAATCGGGCGGGCCTCTTTCGATAGAAGGCGTCGCCGCCGGCAGGCAAAAAAAGAGGTGGTTACCCCCTCTGGGCGGGGGGTATGGTGCTTTAGCCGATAGCTGCCAGGGGCCGGACACCCGACAGGAGCCAACCGCGCCTTTTTACTGAAAAAATGTTAGCCCCTGCCAGCGCCTCTCTTCGCTGTCAGCGTGACCAGAAAGGGGAATTCCGCGTCGGCGGATTTGACGATGCGCCAGGCTGGTCCGACAGCGCGGGCGAGCCAGGTGGTCAGGGCGTCGAGGTTTACCGCTTCGCAGCGCAGGTCGGCGATGACGGCGCCGCCGTCCTCGTAGACCGGGAAGTCGGTGCAGCCTTCCGGCTTGGCTTCCTGGCCGTAGACCCGGCAGGCGCCGCAGCTTTGGTCGTAGGCCGGACAGGGTTTGCTGTGGGCGTAGTAGAGCCCGTTGCCGGCCCGGATTTCCTCGGGGCCCTGGCCGCCGGCAAGGCGCCGGTCGAAGGCCGGACGCGATTCGCCGAGTTGCCAGAGGACCTTGACCTGCTTCCACTCCAGCTCGAGGACGAGCACGTCGAGTCGGCAGCACGGCTTGGTGCACTGGGCGCAATGGGGGATGACGGCGGCGACCTGATAGGCAGCGGCCGCCGCAGCAAGTTCGGTGGCCAGGCGACGGCGGGTGTCGTGGGCGCTCATCGAAGGACGGCCCGGAACAGCGAGAGGGAAGGATTTGTCAGGATCATCGGCCACTGATAGCACGATCCCCGAGCGGGAGGCAAGAGCGGGACCGCCGGGCGGCCATGGGCATTTCATTTTTGGCCGTTTTTCCCGGTTGACCGTAGCATCGACCTGGCCGGCAAGAATGTCGCTTGGCATGACACGATCATCGGTCTAAGATGATTCAACGACTTGTATGCAGGCAAGTCGAAGCACACAAAAAACACAAGTCGGACCAACAGAGGGGCGCACATGAGTCTGCATGTCTTCGTCGCCATGCCGTTCGGCAGCAATGCCGCCGATGAAGGGTGCCTGATCGCTGGCGACCGTGCCCACGCAGAACAGCGCCGACCGCACCAGATATTTCTCTTCTCCGGCCACATGATCGACAGCCCGGGCCGGGCCGAACCGCGTTTTCCGGCCGACCGGGAGCCGATCGCCGCGGCCCGCATCGGCGAGTTGCTCGACAGCCTGGGCGCCGGCCCGGACGACCTCGCTTTCGCCCAGGGCGCGGCCGGTGGCGACATCCTTTTCGGCGAAGCCTGCGTCGCCCGCGGCGTGCCTTTCCAGATGCTGCTGCCGCTCGCCGAGCCGGACTTCATCGCAGCCTCCGTCCTCCCCTCGGCCAACGGCGAGGCCTGGCACCGGCGCTACCAGGCACTGCGCGACAAGCTCACCCTGCCGCCGCGCATCATGCCGGACGAACTCGGGCCGCTGCCGCGCCGGCGGGACGGGCGCGAAATGAACGCCTTCGAGCGCGGCAACCTGTGGCTCCTCGACACAGCCCTGGCCGAGGGCGTCGACCGGCTCCGCTTCATCTGCCTGTGGAACGGTGGCGGGGGCGACGGGCCGGGCGGCACGGCGCACATGGTGCGCGAAGTGAAGCGACGAAGCGGGCAAGTCAGCTGGCTCGACACGCGCCAGCTCTGGTAATCTGAATGTCATTTTTTAGCGTCACCCTTTAGCCTCGGGCAGCACCAAAGGAGACCAGCATGAGCACACGGACGATACGCATTCGCGGCACGAAAATCGGCGCCGGCAACCGCGGCGCCAGCCAGCCCAGCGGGCCTCAAGCGCATTACCGACTGGCCCCGGGCAGTGCCCGCGACGGGGCCGGCGAGGAAATCGAGGTCAAGCCGGAAACGGTGGTCCGCGTTGCGCTGGAAAACGGCTTCGTGCTGTGGAGCCGGGCCGACGACCTGACCCGCGAATACGGCAAGCCGCCGCCGCGCGGCGACAGTGGCGCCTGGGAATTCACCCATCTGATGCCACGCCGCGCCGTCGTCAGCGAACGCGGGGCGGCCGGGCTGGCCATTCGCGTGCTGGAGTTTTTCGGCGTCGACATCGGCAAAAAGGTCGCCGGCAAAATCGGCAAGGCTTTCGAGGAAAAATCGCTCGAGAACAAGACGCCGGGGCTTTACCGCATCGCCGCCGGCGACACCCTGACGCTCGCGCCGATTCCCGGCACCACCCCGCTGCCCGCCGCCCCCGGGCCGCTCCTCGTTTTCATCCACGGCACGGCGTCGAGCACCGCCGGCGGTTACGGCAAGCTCTGGGATCCGCACAATGCCGACGCCCGCAAGCTGCGCGAAAGCCTGGCCCTGACCTACGGCGAGCGGGTTTTCGCCTTCGAACACCGGACGCTGACCGAAAGCCCGATCGAGAACGCCTACGCCCTGCTCGAACGCCTGCCCGAGGGCGCCGAGGTGCATCTTGTCTCGCACTCGCGCGGCGGGCTGGTCGGCGAACTGCTCTGCCTGTCGGGCTGCGCCAAGCTGGCCGAGGTGCTGACGCCACTTCAAATTCAGGCCTTTTTTGCCGTTGACCGTAGCATTGCCCCGCAAATGGGCCTGGCCCCGCTCTCCGCCGCCGAGGAGAAGGCGCGCAACGCGGCCTACGCCGCCGACCGCGAGTTGCTCGGCAAATTCGTCACGCTGCTTGGCCAGAAGAAAATCCGGGTCAGCCGCTTTGCCCGTGTCGCCTGCCCGGCGCGCGGCACGACGCTGGCTTCCGGGCGGCTCGACCGCTGGCTGTCGGTGCTCGATTACCTGAGTTCCGGCACGCTGGTCGTCGGCGGCGCCGTCGATTTCATCCAGGCCGTCGTCGCCGAGCGCACCGACCCGCGCACCCTGCCCGGCATCGAGGCGATGATCCCCGGCTCGGCCCTGACCCGGCTCCTCAACAGCCTGCCCGAGCTGGCCAGCGACGCCGACCTGGCCGTCATCGCCGGCGACATCGAGGCCGGCGACACCCTGCTCAACACCCTCAAGGTGCTGGCCACCGACTGGTTCTACAAGGACGAGCACGACCTCGTCGTCGATACCGCCTCGATGCTCGGCGGCCTGCCGCGCATCAACGGCGGCGCCCGCTACCGCAAGGATCAGGGGCCCAAGGTCAATCATTTCCGCTATTTCACCAACGGCCAGAGCATCAACTGGCTGCGCACCGCGCTCACCCGCAGCGACCAGGAGACGGGCGGCTTCCTGCCCATCCAGAGCGCCCCCCGGAGCCGTTCCGCCCTGCCCCGGGGGCCGTTCATCCGCCGCCGCAGCGACAGCGCGCCGCGGCCCATCGCCGTCGTCCTGCCCGGCACCATGGGCAGCGAACTCAAGGCCGGCGACCGCTCGATCTGGCTCAACTACCTCGCCCTGTTCGCCGGCGGCCTCGGCAAGCTGCGCATGGGCAAGCCGGACATCGCGCCGGTCGGCCTGGTCGACGACTTCTACGGCCCGCTCGTCGACTTCCTGGCGCGCAGCCACGACGTCGAGATTTTCCCCTACGACTGGCGCCACTCGATCCGCGATGCCGCGGCGCGCCTGGCCGAAGCCCTGGCCCCGCTCGTCGACCGGGCCGAGCGCACGCAACAGCCGGTGCGCCTCGTCGCCCATTCGATGGGCGGCCTCGTCGTCCGCGCCATGATCGCCGACGGCGGCCCCGGCGCCGCCCTCTGGCAGCGCATTTCGCGCCTGCCGGGCAGCCGCTTCCTGATGCTCGGCACGCCCAACCTCGGTTCCTACGAGGCGGTGCGCTGGCTGACCGGCTTCAACCCGACGCAGGCCAAGCTGACGCTGCTCGACATCACGCACGGCACCGACGACATCATCGGCATCGTCCGCGACTACCCCGGCCTGCTCGAACTGCTGCCCTTCGCGCCGAACGACCCCGATTTCACCGACCTCACCCACTGGCAGGCGATCAAGCAAGGCACCGCAGCGACCTGGGAAACGGCCAGCCCGGCCACGCTCCAGGAAGCCGCCACCTCCTGGCAACGCCTGCGCGCCGCGCCGGCCGACCCGCTCATGCTCTACGTGGCCGGCTGCCAGCCGGCCACCGTCATCGACTACCAGCTGGTCAGCCGCGACGATGGAAACCCCGATGAACCATCCAGCCAGCGCCAGAAACTCGAATTCATCGCCACCGCCGCCGGTGACGGCACGGTGAGCTGGGATTCCGGCCGCCTGCCCGGCGTCCCCGTGTGGTACGTCGAAAACACCGCGCACGACGCACTGTGCGCCCAGCCCAAGGCCTTCCCCGGCTATCTCGACCTGCTCGTCAAGGGCAGCACGACGCTGCTCCCGGCGACGCCGCCGAGCCGGGCCCGCGGCGCCGGCCTTGAGGAACGTTTCGTCCTGCCCGCGCTGCCGGTGGCTGACAGCATCCCCGGCCCGGACGACATCGGCAGCTTTGGATTTTCGGGCGGAATTCCGGTTGACCGTAGCAATGGCGAAGCGGCCGGCCAGGTCATCCGGGTCGGCATCACCCACGGCAGCCTGGCCTACGCCCGGCACCCGGTGGTCGTCGGCCACTATCAGGGCGACACCATCGTCAGCGCCGAAAACGCGCTCGACCGCCAGCTTGCCGGCGCCCTGGCGCGCCGCGCCGATCTCGGCATCTACCCCGGCCCGCTCGGCACCAGCAGCCTCTTTCTCAACGATAACCCGAACGCCAAGCCGGCCGGTGCCATCGTCGTCGGCCTCGGCGAAGTCGGCAAGCTCGGCCCCGGCCAGCTCGAAGAAGCCATGCGCAGCGCCCTGCTCGACTTCGCGCTGGCCGTCGTGCACTGGCCGGACGACCGTTTCGGCGAAGCCAGCCGGCCGCGCTCGGCTGCCGTCAGTTGCCTGCTCATCGGCACCGGTGCCGGCGGCGTGCCGATCGGCGACGGCATCGAAGCCGTCCTGCGCGCGGCGATTGCCGCCAACGCGCGGCTGGCGGCCAACCAGATGGACGGCCGGGTGGTCATCGACCGCATCGAATTCGTCGAACTCTACGAAGACCTCGCCATCGCCGCCGCCCACGCCATCGCCAGGGCGGTGGACAACGCCGAGCTGGCGGCCAGCCTGCGCTGGGAGGCGACCGCCATCGAAACCGGCCAGGCCGGCCAGCACCGCCTGCGCACCGACGAGGCGCCGGAATGGTGGCACCGCCTGGAAATCATCGAGGACGAGCACAACGACCAGTCGCTGCGCTTCATTTTCCCGACCGACAAGGCGCGCGCCGAGGAAACCATGGCCACCGGCCAGTTGTCGCTGGCCGACTCGTTCATCGAACTGGCTAGCCAGGACAGCAGCCGCAACGCCGAGGCGGCCAGGACCCTGTTCGAACTGCTCCTGCCCGTGCGCATCAAGGAACTGTCGGCCCAGCAGGGCAACCTCGTGGTCCTCGTCGACCAGCGTTCGGCGCGCTATCCGTGGGAACTGCTCGAGGATCGCTGGGGCGCCAGCCCGCGTCCGCCGGCCGTCAGCGCCGGCATGATCCGCCAGTTCAAGACCCGCCACTTCCGCGCCCGGCCGGCCTACGCGCCGGGCAACACGGCGCTCGTCATCGGCAACCCCGATCTCGGCAATTCGCCCGATTTCGCCGACCTGCCCGGCGCCCGCGACGAGGCTTTGAGCGTTGTCGGCACCCTGGCCAACGCCGGCTACGAGGTGACCGACCGCGTCAACGAGCGGACGCCGGCCATCCTCGAAGCGCTGCACCGCGAAAAGTGGCGCATCCTCCACCTCGCCGGGCACGGCGTGCATGATTACCAGTCGGCCAAAATGGCCGTCGCCCGCTCGGGCATGGTCATCGGCGTGGACACCATCCTGACCCCGGGCGACATCGACCAGATGCGCTGGGTGCCCGAACTGGTCTTCATCAACTGCTGCCACCTCGGCCGCATCGACGGCCACGGCAAGACCGAACCCGGCGTCCTCGCCGCCAACCTCGCCGGGCAGTTCATCGGCATGGGCGTCAAGGCCGTCGTCGCCGCCGGCTGGGCGGTGGACGACATCGCCGGCAAGATCTTCGCCGAAGCCTTCTACCGCCACATGGTCAGCGGCGGCTTCTTCGGCGAAGCCGTGCGCGCCGCCCGCGAGGAGATTTTCATCGTCTGCGAGAACGTCAACACCTGGGGCGCCTACCAGTGCTACGGCGATCCGAATTTCCGCCTGTCACACGACGGCGAGGCGCGCCGCGCCGAAGCGCCGCCCTACGTCACGCCGCACGAACTGGCCGTCGACCTCGACAACCTGGCCAGCGACCTGCGCGACGGCGGCGACAGCGCGGACATCGCCGAACGCATCGAACGCCGGCTGCGCCGCATCCCGCCGGCCCAAAAAGCCTGGACCGGCCGCGCCGACGTCGCCGCCGCACTCGGCTTCGCCTGGGGCGAGGCGGGCCATTGGGACAAGGCCATCGCCGGCCTGCGCAGCGCGCTCGCCGCCGAACGCGGCCAATGCCCCGTGCGCGTCATCGAGCAACTGGCCAATTACGAAATCAGGCAGGCCGCCAGCCGCTGGCTGGCCGCCGACGACAGCCAGCGCAACGACCGCCTGCGCGCCGCCCTGCGCCACGACATCGAGCTGGCGATAAGCCGTCTCGCCGCACTCGCCGCCAACGGCCAGACCAGCGAACGCCTGAGCCTGCTCGGCGGCGCCTACAAGCGGCTGGCGCTCATCGAGACGGCCGAAGGCGGCCGCCGCGAAGCCCTGGTCAACATGGCCGCCCACTACCGCGACGCCTACGCCCGCCAGGCCAGCCCCTACGCCTACACCAACTGGGCCAGCGCCGCCCTGCTCATCCGCCGCCTGTACCCCGACCAGGCGACCGATCAGCCGCCGCTGACCGGGCTGGCCACGCTCAAGCAGGACGTCGCCCGCCTGCGCACGGAACTCGAGCGGCGCAACGAAAGCACCCCGAGTTTCTGGGACAGCGCCAGCCTGGCCGATCTCGACCTGGTGCACGCGCTGGCTGCAACCCGGCGCGGCAAGAAGGCCGCGGCGACGGGCGAAGCGGCCCGGCAGACCTACCGCCAGGCGATCCTGCGCGGGGCCAGCGTGCGCGAACGCACTTCGGTCACCGAACACCTCGATTTCCTGCGCGCCCATGTCGCCGACGACGACGCCATCGCCGGCCTGATCGAGCAGATCAAGGAGGACCTCGCATGAGCCCCCGTCCCGCCTCGGCCAAACCCCGCAGCCCGCGCCAGGCCGCGCCCAAAACGACAGCCAGGAGCGCCGCCCAGTCGCCCCCGGCGCCGGTCGCCGCCAGCACCATGGCCGCAGTTACGCCGCCAAAGCCGGCCATCAACCCGGCAGCCACCCTGGCCAGCACGCGGGCGACGAAACCGCGTGCCAGCGCCGCACCGGAAGCCACCGTCCCGGTCGCCAGATCGCGCAGCACCGCGCGCTCGACGATTGCTACGGTCAACCGGAAAAATGAGCCAATTTCGCAATTCACGTTGGCCAACATCCGTCCCGACACACTCGTCGCGCCCAATTTCCTGATCCATGAACTGACCCGCTCGGAACTCGCCGACCGCCGCGGCATCCCGAACAGTTTTCCGACCGACCGCGAACTGCGCGCCGCCATCCACCTCGCCCGCGAAGTCCTCCAGCCGATCCGCGACCACTTCGGCCGCTTTACGCCGAACAGCGTCTTTCGCGGCAACCCGCTCGAACGGGCGCTGAAAAACAAGCCGGCGAGCTGGCTCAGCACCAGCCAGCATTCGCGCGGCGAAGCCTGCGACATCGAAATCGTCGGCATGAGCACGCTGGACCTGGCCAACTGGGCGAAGGACCACCTCAAGGCTTTCGACCAGATCATCTGCGAATGCTACGACCCGGCCAAAGGCCCCAATTCGGGCTGGGTGCACATTTCGCTCAAGGCGCCGGGCAGCGGCGAGAACCGCCGGCAACTGCTCAGCTACATCGCCGACCACGGCCGCATGGTCTACGTCCCCGGCCTGCGCGCCACCGCCCTCGCCTGAGCCATGGCCTCCGGCAAGATCTTCTTCCTGCTCGTCGTCGCCACGCTGCTCGCGCTGGTCGGCGCCTGGGTCGTCGCACGCAGCTACCGGCGGAGCATGCAGCGCCTTATGAAAGCGCCGGTGGCCGAGCCGGGCGACGGCAGCCTGCCAGCCAGCCCGCCTGCCGTCGCTGGCCCGACCCGGTTTCCGTCGCTCGCCGACAACGATGACGCCTACCGCCGGCTACTTGTCTCCTTCATCGGCCTGACCCTGGTCATCGCCCTGAGCCGCACGGTGCTGACCCAGCTCATCGCCGACGGCCCGATCACCCTCAAAACCGTGGCCACCCTCGGCGCCGCCTATGCCTGGCCAGTGCTGCCCGTGCTCGCCGTGATCGGCCGCTGGTCGCGCCCGCGTTTCGTCGGCGCCATGCTCGGCTGGCTGGTCCTCGCCATCGCCCTGCTGAGCTGGCGCACCAACGAGAACGTGAGTTTTGCCCAGATCGTCGGCTGGATGCTGTTCGACACCGGCCTGCCGCTCATCGTCGTCACCGCCCTTTGCCTCGGTGGCGCGACACGCGCCGTCGGCGCCTGGCTGGCACCGCTGTTCATCGTGTTCAGCGCCTCGTCGCAACTCGGCCTCGACTTGCTGGCGGCGATGATCGAAGCGGAAAGCCCGTTCATCGCCTGGCTGGCCGGCTGGCTGGGCGCTACCACCGCCTTCACCCTGTTCGCCGTGCTGCCCTGGCTGATCGCCTGGTGGCCGGCCCGGGCGCTGGGCCGCTGGCTGGCCGAAAGCTACCGCGAACGACGCATTTCCGAGCTTTTCTACCTGTTCACCGCGGTGTGGACCATCGCCCTGATCGGCCCGGCCCTCGGCGCCATCGGCGATCTCGGCTGGGGCGCCATGGTCTGTTTCGCCCCACTCCTGTGGATACCGCTCGGCGCCGCGCTCATGCAAGGCTTCGCCGGCCCGGCCGACACCGGCCGACCACCAACCCTGCTCGTCCTCCGCGTTTTCCAGCAGGACGCCAATGTCCAGGCCATTTTCGACCGCGTCATCGAGCGCTGGCGCCTGAGCGGCAACACCGTGCTCATCGCCGGCACCGACCTGGCCGACCGCACCATCGACGCCGACGACATCTTCACCTTCATCGACGGCCGGCTCGGCGAACGCTTCATCAACCGCGTCGCCGACATCGAACCCCGGCTCCGCCAGTTCGAGCTAGAGCCTGACGTCGAAGGCCGCTACCGCGTCAACGAATGCTATTGCCACGACAACACCTGGCAACAGGCACTCGACCGGCTGGTCGGGATCAGCGACGTGGTGCTCATGGACCTCCGCAACTTCAAGGCAAAAAACGCCGGCTGCGTTCATGAACTCGGCGTCCTGGCCAGGGCCGGCAACCTCGCCCGCGTCGTCATCCTGAGCAATCCGCAAACCGAGCGCGGCGCCGCCCTCGCCGCCACCGCCGGCGCCCCCGAAGGCCGATTCGTCTGGCTGGAGGAAAAAGACGAAGCCGCCCTCAAGCCAGCCGAGGTGCTCGCCGCACTGTTCCCCGCCCCGTCCCCGCGCCCGCTGCGCGCCGAGCTGCCGGACTAAGTCCGGCGCACACCAACGGCGCGCTGCAACTGAAGAACCAGCGCCAGGGTCGCGTCGCGGGCGGCGAGCAGTTCGGGGACCAGGGCACGCGATTCCTGGACTTGGCCGTCGCGCCAGCGCTGGTCGATCTGGCTGGCGATCCGGTGCAGGCGGCGGTAGGGTCCGTCGATTTCGGCGAAGACCGGGTGGCTTTCGTAATGACGCTGGTGGTCGCCGTAGTACCAGGCGCCAAATTCGCTGCGGGCCGGGTCGTCGATGTTATGGCACAACGCAGCCTGTCCTTCGTTGCTGGCATAAACAATCTGGCTGACCCAGTTGCGCAGCTGGATTTCGGCGATGAGCATGGGGTAGTCGGCAACGTCCCAATGCAGGTCGCTGATCGCCTGCCACATCGGGTCGGGCCGCCATTGCCGGACCCAATCGACGACCAGCTCGGCCGGCATGGGTTTGGCGATGCCGTAGCCCTGGGCGTGATCGCAGTTGAGTTGAAGGAGCAGGCGGCCGTGCTCGATGGTTTCGACACCTTCGGCGATGATTTCACGCTGGAAGGCACCGGCCAGGCTGATGACGCCCTGGACGATGACGAGGTTGTTGTAGTCGCTGAGAATTTCGCGGACGAAGCTCTGGTCGATCTTGATGATTTCGGCCGGCAGGCGCTTGAGGTAGGTCAGCGATGAATAGCCGGTGCCGAAGTCGTCGAGCGAGAAGCGCACGCCGAGGGCACGACATTCGTCGATGACCCGCGAAGTCTTGGCGACATCCTCGAGCGCCGCCGTTTCGAGGATTTCCATTTCGAGCAGATGGGCCACTTCGGGATGCACGAACAACGCAGCCTTGAGCTTTTCGACGAATTCCGGCGCCTGCAGCTGCTTGCTGGCGACATTGACGCTGACCGTCAGATCGAGCCCGGCCGCATGCCACGCTTGCAACTGGCCGAGCACCACCTCAATGACCCAGTCGCCGATCAGCTTGATCATCACATCGTCGTTGATCAGCGGCAGGAACTCGCTCGGTGCCAGGATGCCGCGCTCGGGATGGTTCCAGCGGATCAGGGCCTCGGCGCCGGTGACCTTGCCGAGGCGCATGTTGACCTTGGGCTGGTAATAGATCACGAACTCGTGTTCGTCGAGGGCCTGGCGGATGCGGTTGACGTGGTCGCGCCGGCTGCGCGTGTGGCGATCCTGCTCGGCATCGAAAATCTGGAAGCAGTTCTTGCCGGCCTGCTTGGCGCGGTACATGGCCTGGTCGGCATGGCGCAGCAGGGTGTCGGGGTCTTCATTGTCGTAGGGAAAGAGCGTCACGCCGATACTGGCCGAAACGCTGACCGGCTCGGGCAGGACGGTCAGCGGCTGGGCGATCCTGACGAGCACCCGGCGGATCGCTTCTAGGCATTCTGCTTCGCTCGAGAAGCCGAGCAGAAGCATGACAAACTCGTCGCCGCCGAGGCGCGCCACGGTGTCGCCACCGCGCACCATCTGGCGCAGACGGTTGGCGATTTCAACCAGCACCATGTCGCCGGCGCCATGGCCCCAGGTGTCGTTGACCGGTTTGAAGCCGTCGAGATCGAGGTAGCAGATGGCCATCAAGGCATCGCCACGACGGGTCTGGGCAATCCCTTGAACGAGGCGGTCGGCGAGCAGGGTGCGGTTGGGCAGCTCGGTCAGCGAATCGTAGTAGGCCATCTGCGTGAGCTGCGACTCCTGCGCCTTGAGGCGGCCAATGTCGGAAAAGACGGCAACGTAGTTGGTGAGGCTGCCATCCTTGTCGCGCACGGCCGAGATCGACAGCAGTTCGGGGTAGATCTCGCCGTACTTGTTGCGATTCCAGATTTCGCCGCGCCAGCTGTCGGTTTCGTTGATGCTTTTCCACATCGCCTCGTAGAACTCGAGATCGTGGCGGCCGGATTTGAGTACGCGCGGATTGCGGCCGATGACTTCGCTGCGCTCCCAGCCCGTGATGCGAGAGAAGGCCGGGTTGACGTCGAGGATGTTGCCGGAAGCGTCGGTCAGCGTGATGCCGTCGTGGGCACTGCGAAAGGCCGTAGCGTGCAGGGTCAACTGTTTTTCGACGGCGAGTTGCGCAGCGTAGCGCTCGCCCAGTTCGCGATTGGCCGTGGCCAGCGAACGACGGGCGAGAACGAGCCGGAAGAAAAGGAAGGCGAGGAAGGCGGTGAGCACGATGGCCAGCGCATAAAGCGCCGCGCGGTAACGGGTGGCCGTGCGGTGTGCCCGGGCATGGCCGGCCGCGTAGTCGCTGCTCAGCTGCTCAAGCCGGGCGCTGCTGGCCTGGGCTGAAATATCGGTCATCAGGGCATCGAGCGAACGCAGCCGGGCAACGATGTTGTCGCCGTGGCGAATGATGTTGTCGACGAGCTTTCCGTCCTTGGCGCCCGGCGCCAGCGCGGCCAGTTCATCGCGCACGGCGCGGACCCGCTCGCTCCCTTCCTCGCTCGGGGCATGGGCGTAGGCCAGCACTTCGCGCGCATATTTGCCCATCAGGGCGCGTTGCTTGCCGGGCTGCGGGGAGAGCAAACCGGCTTCGAGGAAAGCCGAGGTGGCAATCGGGAAGAAGGAGAGCGAATTGCGCAAAATGGCGTTTTCGCGCTTGAACCGATCGACCAGTGCGGCCTTGTGACCGAGCGCCTCGACCAGCCCGCCGGCCGCTGCGGCCACCGCCGCGCGATCTGCCGCGGCGAGGAAGTCGGGAGCGGCGCTGACCTGCTTGCCCAGGGCGTCGAGGCGTTGGATATAGCGGGTCATCGCGTCGAAATTGCGGACCTGTTCGAGGCGATTGGCGAGAATTTGCCCATCGACGCGGGCATCGAGCTCGCCGATGTCGCGCAGCTTCTGGGTGTAGGCGAAGTGCGCTTCGGGCGAGACCTTTTCGGCCAGGAAAAACAGCCCGCTCAGGGCCGCAACGAAAATGCCG
Source organism: Gammaproteobacteria bacterium (assembly GCA_018828385.1). Classification (GTDB taxonomy): domain Bacteria; phylum Pseudomonadota; class Gammaproteobacteria; order Burkholderiales; family Rhodocyclaceae; genus Azonexus. Next base: position 31,450 of record JAHJVE010000011.1, read on the forward strand.
ACAAACAGGGCGAGGCCCAGCCTGAGACGCTGTTTCGTCATGCCCGGCGCGGTTTCGGGAGGACTCATTGCAGCCGCTTTCCTTCCCATTCGCCGGTCAGCGCGCGCAGGAAGGCGACGAGCGCCTTGACGTCGTCTTCCGACAGTTCGCGCCCGAGCTGGTAGCGGCCCATGACGATGACCGCCTCGTCGAGCGTTTTGGCCGAACCGTCGTGGAAGTACGGTGGCGTGACGGCGACGTTGCGCAAACTGGGGACCTTGAACACATTCCTGTCCTGGTCGAGGCCGGTGACATTGAAGCGACCGAGGTCGGACTGCCGGTTGGCGCGCTCCTTGAGGTAATCGTCCATCACGCCGAAGCGCTGGAACATGTTGCCGCCAATGCCGGCGCCCTGATGGCAACTGGCGCAGCCGTAGTCGAGAAAACGCTGGTAGCCGGCGCGTTCGAGTGGATCGAGGGCCTTCTGATCACCGGCCAGGAAGCGATCGACCGGGGCATTCGGGGTGAGCAGGGTTCGTTCGAAGGTGGCAATGGCGTCGACGATGGTTTCCCCGGTGATGCCCTGCTTGTAGAGTTGGCCGAAGGCCTGGCGATAGTCTTCGTCGCGGCTGAGCTTGGCAATGACTTCGGCCCAGTTCGATCCCATTTCGAGCGGGTTGTGTACCGGCCCGGCAGCCTGCTCTTCGAGACTGGCGGCGCGGCCATCCCAGAACTGGACGAAATTCAGGCTGCTGTTGAATACCGTCGGCGCATTGATGCTCCCCTTCCGGCCATCGATGCCGACCGATACGAGCAGACGATCGCTGCCGCCGCTGTCAAGCTGGTGGCAGCTGGCACAGGCAATCGTGTCGTCGCGGGACAGGCGGCGGTCGAAGAAGAGAAGCCTGCCGAGCTCGACCTTGTCGGCCGGCAAAGGCGGGACAGCCGGCAGCGGCAACAGGGCGGCGGAGCCGGAGAGGGCACTCGAATGCGCGGAAACGGCGAGGCCGGTCTCAAGCGGACCAGAATCGGCATCGCCGCGCATACCCCAATAGGTGGCGGCAAGCACCGAAGACACCAGCATAATCGCCAAAAACTTGCGAAGGTTCATGGCTGGATTATAGAGCTGACAAGGGTTTTCTGGCGTTCGCGCTCGATAGGCCGCGGGCGATGGCGCAACCCGGATCAGCCGCAGAACGAGGCCACGGCCGGCAGAAAAACTTCAGTGACCAGCACCTGCTGGGCACCGAGGCGATGCAGCGAACGGCGGGCCCACAGGGTGTCGCCGGCCAGGCCCAGCGCGGCGGCGCGCTGGAACAACGGGTGACGCGGGTCGAGCCGGCGAAACTCGATGGCGCCACGTAGAAAGCCGGGATGGGTGAACAGCAGCGAGCCGAGCGAGTTGCTGCCGAGGCGCGCCAGCCAGCGACTGAGGCGGCCATTGCCAACGGTCGACAGCGTGGTGTGGGCAAAAATGACCGGCACACCGTCGCACTCAAGCGCCACCTCGCGGATCCAGGCCGGTGCGCGCGATGGCTCGAGGCGCAAGCCTTCGTCGGCCAGCGCCCGGCCCTTTTCGTAGCGCAGCAGGCGGACGCGAAACTGGCGACAGTTACGCTGGCAACGCGCGGTCAGCGAACCGGGCTCGGTCAACCAGGACGCCAGGGCAGCATCGAGCGGCCCGCCGGTCGGGCGGGTGCGCCATTTGTTTGGCGGCATTACTGGGGACGCGGTGCCTTGTCGAGGCCGCCGAGTTTGACGCCGGGCTTGATGCCGCGCTGGGCGAACCAGCCGAGGTTCATCTCCAGCGCGTAGCGGGCCGGGCGGCGGGCGCAGTGGTTGTCTTCGGTCTGCGGCTGCATGTCCTCGATATTGATGATCTTGCCGTCGCCGTCCATGAAGGCGACCGAGAGCGGCAGCAGCGTGTTGCGCATCCACATGCAGTGGGTGTTGTCGTGGGTGAACACGAAGAGCATGCCGCGCTGGGTCGGCATCGCCTTGCGGTTCATCAGGCCGAGCTGACGGTTCGGGTCGGTGGCCGCCACTTCGGCCTCGATGCGGTGGAAGCCGGCGCTCAGTTCCATGACCGGCATGGCGTTCTGCGCCCAGGCGGCGGCGCTCAGGGTCAGGCCGAACAGCAGGCCGACGATTGTCTTGTTCATTGAAATCTTCCTTGCAAATCCGGGTAACTGCCGTCGATCTTTCGCCATTCGCCAGGCGCCAGATCATCCAGCTCAACCGCCCCGATGGCGGCCCGTATCAGACGCAGCGTAGGATAACCGATGGCCGCCGTCATGCGCCGCACCTGGCGGTTCTTGCCTTCGGCAATGCGGACTTCCAGCCACGAAGTCGGGATCGCGGCGCGGTAGCGGATCGGCGGGTCGCGCTGCCAGAGGCCGGACGGTTCGGCGATGAGCCGCAGCTTGGCCGGCTTGGCGGTGAAGTCAGAGAGTGCGATGCCGGCGCGCAGCTTATCGAGCGCGGCCTCGTCCGGCACGCCTTCGACCTGCGCCCAGTAGGTTTTTTCCAGCTTGTGTTTGGGATCGGCGATTTTGGCCTGCAGCTTGCCGTCGTCAGTCAGGATGAGCAGGCCTTCGCTGTCGGCATCGAGCCGACCGGCGACGTACACGCCCTTGACCGGAATGAACTCGGCCAGCGCCCGCCACTTGCCTTCTGGCGTGAATTGGCTGAGTACGCCATATGGCTTGTTGAAGAGGACGAGGGAAGACACGATGGCAGGATTTCAAAGGCTGGGCAGGATTTCAATTTTCGCCGATTTTTCCGGTTGACCGTAGGAGTCGCAGGAAAAAGGCGGAACCGGCACGGGCGAATCGTCGTCCAAGTATTGTCCCGCGCCTGCCGGCGCCGCCCCCCGGTTTTCGGCACTTTTGGCGGTGACAAGGAGGTTCATCATGTCCCTGACTCATTTCCCGGCGATGCTGATATCGGAAACCAAGGGCTGGTCCGATATTGAACGCAGCCATACACCTGCCCGCTCCCTGCTCTTCGGCCTGGTCATGCCGCTCTCGATCATTCCCCCGGCGATGTACGCCTTTGCCGAACTGGCTTATCCCGGGGCGATATTCCCCCTCTCAGTGCCGGCGATGACCGGCGGCGAGTTGCTGGCCAGCGGTATCGTCCTCTTCGCCGTGCAATTGGCCATGGTTTTCTTCATGGCCATGCTGATCCAGCGCATGGCCATCGGTCAGGATCACGACCCCGGCTATGACAATGCCTACTCGCTGGCCGCCATTGCGCCGGTGCCGCTGTGGCTGTCGTCGCTGGCGCTGTTGGTGCCCAACCTGGCGTTCAATGTACTGATCGTCGCCGCTGCCTGGGTGGCCTCGGCCGCGCTGATCCGCCATGGCGTGCGACCATTGCTCAAGGTGGATGACGCACGCAAGGCCCATTACATCTCGAATCTGGTGACGGCAGGCGGGGTCATGGCCTGGGTCGCGCTGATGATCATTTCGGCCGCCCTGCTCAGCGTGCTGAAGGGACTCGCCGCGATGTTCTGAAGCGGCTTTAGCTGCGCAGTTGGTGAAAGCTGTCGAGAAAGGCCGACTTGGCATCGACCGGCATGAGCGGCCGGATGCCGTCGGGAAGCGGCCGGATGTCGCGAAGATTGGCCCAGGCCTCGGTCGAGTGCGGCATGAGGTCGCGCTTTTCGGTGGCCAGGGCAATCAGGTCGGCGGCCTTGATCGCCGGGTCAAGATGCTCCAGATCGACATCGAAACGCTCGCCGATGATCTGCATGACGCGCGCTTCAATAACGCTGAATTCCGGAAACAGGTTTTTGAGCGGCTTGACCAAGTCGCCGAGGTAGGCTTCGGCGGCGTCGTGCAGCAAGGCGGCCAGCCGCAGTGGTGCGGGCACCAGTTGCATGACCATCAGGCTGTGCTGGGCGACCGAATAGAATTCCCGCGTCTGGCCGTTGAAGCGGCACTGGTATGCCAGGCCGTGCGCGATGTCCTCGATGGCGACATCGTCGATATGCGGGCGGATCAGGAAAAAACGGTGACCGAGAAAGGTCGAAACGTAGGGGCTGTCGATCATGGCCGCCAGTTTACACGCCGAGCAGGCTGCGCTCGATCTTGGCGGCACAGATGAAATCGTTTACCGACAGACCGCCGATGGCGTGCGTCGTGTAGCGCACCCGGCACTGCCGGTAGCCGACCTCAAGATCGGGGTGGTGGTTTTCGCGATGCGAAATCCAGGCAACCGCATTCACGAAGGCCATGGTTTCGTAATAGTTGCGAAACTGGAAAGTCTTGCTGATCTCGCCCCCCGTTTGCCCCCAGCCATCGAGGCTGGCCAACAGCCGGCCGACGTCTTCCTGCGCCAACGGCGGCGTGCCGCCCTCGCAGGGGATGCAGCTCTTTTCACTCAAATTGCAGATGGTATCCATGACATGACTCCTCGGCAGCCCCGGACAAAGCCGCTCAGGCCCGGCGCCATCAGTGATTTGCCGATGACTGGCGATGGGCAAATTCGCGAGCCGCCTGACTGTAATCGGTGACCGCGTCCACCCGGTCCACCGGCAGAACCGGCTCGGGAATCTCGACCGGGATGGCATTCGCCCGGGTCGGCGCTTGCGGCGTCATGAAATCGGCCTGATGCGCGGCAGCGAGGAGCGCCGAGTAAACCGGATTGAAGCGGTTGTTGGCGATGGCGCGCTGGGCCGGGTTATCGATCAGGGATTGCAGGGAAATGCGGGCGGCCAGGGCTTCCCGACGGGCGGCCTGAATATCGCCGTCCACCGCGCTGGCTTGCCGGGGCACCGAAATAACCAGAGAAGCAAGGCTTGTGGCAGCCGGCGGCGTCGTTCCGGCTGTTGCCGTTGCCGCCAGCAGGCGACCCTGCGGCGAGATGGTGACAATGGTAGACGGCGTCACGGCGACGGCTGCGTTCCGCGTTGCCGTAGTCGCCAATGGCCGGGCGGCCAAGGAGGCGATGACGCTCACGCTGCCCAGCGAAGCGGGCTGGAAACTCAGGCTGATGGCCATGGTAACGGTCTGCCGAAGGGCGCCTAATGCTTGATAGCCCGCCAGGCCGATTTGTAAAACCCGTAACCATCAGCCTCGGCACGGTCCTGCTCGGCCTTTTCCAGGTCAGCCAGATCGACTTTTTTGTCCCAATAGAGCAGCCGTCCGTCGTGCTGGTCGACAAGGGCCTCGGGATGATCGACCAGAAACTGATCGATGAAATGCGTGTATTCCGAGACATAGCCGCGGTCGATTTCGCCGGCCGGGGGCTCGGCGCTGTCCAGATTGAACAGCCTGCTGATGAACGTGCTCATCGTCCCTCCTTTCACGCCAGAAGGCCGGTCTCGCCTCCTGACTTCAGGCGGCAGCGAATTCCGTGATGGTCAGGGCGCCGCGCATGACATGAATGGCCGTGTTGCTTCCATTCAGTCTTTCGAGTCAGCAGCAACGACAAGGTTCCCACCGGCGATTTTGGATCGAGCCTTGGACCGAATCTGCGGCGAAGCAGGGACGAGCCGGAAATGACGTACTAAGGAATTGATTCTGAGCGTATTCGTCAGAATTATTGGTGCCTTGGGCGAGACTCGAACTCGCACAGCTTGCGCCACTACCCCCTCAAGATAGCGTGTCTACCAATTTCACCACCAAGGCTACGGCATCCGGAGATGCTTGCGTGTTTTGTACATCGAGGAAGGGGCGGGATTCTAGCGGAAATCATTTACGCCGTTAAGCCCCATGGCAAGAAAAAAAAGGGCGACATCAATCTTCGTTTGGCCTTTTCCCGAAAAGGCTGGGACTTCAGCTCACCGCCACGTCGGGCGTTTTGTCGTTGGCCGAATCCGGCTGCCGGCTTTTGGCCACCCATTTGTACAGGGTCGCGTAGAGATGTTCCGGGCTGACCGGTTTGCTGATGAAATCGTTCATCCCGGCATCCAGACATTTCACCTTGTCTTCGACAAAAGTGTTGGCGGTCATGGCCAGGATAGGTGTAGTCGCACACTTGGCCAGGCCACGGATGCGTCGCGTGGCTTCGATACCGTCCATATTGGGCATCTGCATGTCCATCAGGATCAGCGCGTAGTCGTTTTTCTCGGCCAGCGCCAGGGCCTCGACGCCATCGGCCGCTGTATCCACCCGCCAGTCGATGTCGGCCAGCAGTTCCTTGGTGATTTCCTGGTTAATCGGTTCGTCCTCGGCGAGCAGGATGGACAATGCGGGGTAGTCGTGCTTCAGGCGAAGTTCTGCCGCATCGGGCGAGGTAGCTTCGACCGCTTCCTCTTCGCAGGCCGCCCCTTTGCGGAGTCGCACGGTGTACCAGAAGGTGCTGCCAACCCCCTGAGCGCTTTCGGCTCCGGCCTCGCCGCCCATCAACCGGGCCAGTCGTTTGGTAATAGCCAGGCCCAGGCCGGTGCCACCGTATTTCCGGGTGGTGCTGTTGTCGGCCTGCTCAAAAGCGGTGAACAGCCGGCCCATGGCCTCCTTGGCGATACCGATGCCGGTATCGACGACCTCGAAACGCAGCATGATGCTGTCTTCAGCCTCCTCAACCAGCTTCACCCGGAGCGTGACACTGCCGGCTTCGGTGAATTTGACGGCATTGATGGCGTAATTGAGCAGGGCCTGTTGCAGGCGGGTTGCATCGCCCAGCAGGTGAGGCAACAGCGGCTCGATTTCGCAGCGCAACTGCAGGCCTTTGGCCTCAACCTGTTCATGCAGCATGGAGGCAACATTGCCGAGGATGGCCTCGATCTTGATGGCCGATTCTTCCAGTTCGAGTTTCCCGGCCTCGACTTTCGAAATATCCAGAATGGTGTTGATGATATTGAGCAGGTGGACGCTGGCCCCTTGCAACTTGTCGAGGCGCTCGCCCTGTTCGGGCGTCAGGCCACCACGTCGAATCATGTGGGCGAGGCCGGAAATGGCGTTGAGCGGCGTGCGGATTTCGTGCGACATGTTGGCCAGGAAGGTGCTCTTGGCGATATTGGCCGACTCCGCCTCTTCCTTGGCCTGCGAGAGTTCCGCCGTGCGCACGGCAACGAGTTGTTCGAGATGAACCCGGTAGCGTTCGAGCTCCTCGGCGGCACGCTTGAAATCGGTAATGTCTTCGGAAATACCGAGCAAGAATTCGGGCTCACCCTGCGCATTGCGTAGCGCCAGTTTCTTGGTGTGCAGGATGCGCGGCTGACCGTGGCGCGGCGTAATATTTTCTTCGGGAATATCGGTAAGCGAGGTCGAGGCGAGTACCTCGCGATCCTTGCTAGAAAAGAAGTCAGCCTGTTCCTTGGCGAAGAAGTCGTAGTCGTTCTTGCCCAGGAGTTCCTGGCGGTCGTAGCCGAGCAATTTTTCGCCGGCCTTGTTGAACAGGACGAAGCGCAAATCATCGGCGCGCTTCAGGAAGATCATGTTGGGAATATTTTCGATGATCGAATTGAGCAAATGGCTGGAACTGCGGATTTCCTCTTCGCTGCGCCGGTGTTGCTTGAGCAATTCGCCGACCTTTTCGGTCATCGAGTTGATGCCGTGCTGCAATTCGCCCAACTCGTCGTGTGTGGAAATGGGGATACGAGCGTCGATCTCCCCTCCCTCGACCTGCTTCAGGATGGTGAGCGAGTCCCTGATGCGGCGGGTAAGCAGGCGTTGAGCAAAGAACAGGATGGCCAGCGAACTGAGCAAAATGAACAGTGCTGAGCCGAAGACCCCCCACTGGGTAATGGAGCGTTTTTGGGCGTTGATCCCACTGATATCGATCTGAAACGCGGCAATATAGAGAAGTGCGCTGCTGACCGGATGATGGATATGCATGACGGCGGTCAGACTATCTACGTTGACCAGGAACAGTCGATCAGGAGCGCCGGCGGCCAGCCAGCGTTCGTCAAAGTCCGGAATGCTGCCGGCCTTGCGGCCGAGATGTACAGGGTCTGTCGAGATGATGACGCGCCCGTTGCCGCCGACGACTATCGCCCGGGTACAGGGCACCGAGAGCAGTTCGCCGATCAGCTCGCGACGCGACAAGGCGGTTAGCGCCAGATCATCGTTGCTGATCATGTGACCGAGCGAGTCCAGTCGCGACTGGAGATGTTCGTCGGCTGCTGCGCTGTAGCGGTCAATGTAGAACCCGCCGAGGGCGCCGAAGGCGGCAAGTTCGACACCGATGACCAGCAGGGCGATGCGGCCGATGAGGCCGATGCGGGGAATTTTCATGGGATGTAGCGAGGCGTGCTGCTCAGCGGCTCCAGACGTGTTGCGGTTTCACCCTCAAAGCGGGATTGCTCGGGCGGGATATGGCCGAGGATTTCCATGCCGAGTTCGGGGCGGGCCGCGCGCGGGTTCCAGCGGGCGATGTAAATGCTTTGTTGAACGTGGTGGCTGACCGGGTCCATGTAGGCATCCGAGTTCTGCATGCCCTCCCTTGCCGTGCGCCGGTATTTTTCCAGTTGCGCGATGACAGCGCGGTTGTCGGTCGTGCCGGCCTTTTCTATCGCGGCGAGCAGGGCCTTGGTGGCAAGATAGGCGGCGTGCGTCACATCGCCCGGATAGTCCAGTTTGGTGTGGCCATAGCGTTGGCGATAACGGGCAACGAACTCAGCGGTGCCCGGGGTTTTCAGGTTCCAGGCCCAGGTCGTGGCGAACAGCGGACGGGGCGTTCCCGGCGCCGGATAGAGTTCTTCCCAGTCAACTTCGCCAACAATCCACGATTGCCGTTCGAGAACCTGCGGGTCGATCTGGGCAAAAAGCTTGATCTGGTTGTCGCCACTGATGCTGGTCACCACCGTATCGGCAGGGATCGCCGCGACTTTGGCCAGGATGGCAGCCGGGTCAGGCAAGGTCTCAAACGCCAGCACTTCGCCGACCACCGTGCCGCCGGATTCGGCGATGTATTGACGACTGGCGGCCGCATTGTCCTTGCCCCACACATTGTCTTCAGTGAGCAGCACCACCCGCTTCGACTGGCGATTGGCCAGGGCGTACTTGATCAGGGCGCGATAGACATTGGCCCCATGCGCATCGAAAACAAATTTTGTTCGATGGGCATTTTCGATCGACTCGGAAGGCGCCGAGGAATTGGTATTGATGAAAATGGTGCCGTATTTCTGGCAGACGGCCGACATGCTGGCGGCGACGCCGGAACTGATGGCGCCAACGAGAAAGGCCACCTTGGTCTGGGTAATCAGCTCCTCGGCGACGCGCGCTGCCTGTTTTCCATCCAGGCTGGGATCGCGTGCAATCAGAACGATTTCGCGGCCGAGAACACCGCCGTGCTTGTTGAACTCTTCGATGGCCAATTCGCTGCCACGGCGATCGGCCTCGGCGTGCAGGGCAAAACGACCGGTGGTCGGCGCGACGTGGGCGATAACCAGCGGTTCGCCGCGTTCGGCGGCGTGGGCCAGCCAGGTAGGCGCGTTGCCCAAAGCCAGCAACAGACTAATCAACGCCCTCCCGAACTTTGTCGGCACGCGTTTCTTCATGGCGGGCTATAACCTTTATGGTTGTTTGTGTTCATTCTAGTCGCGGTGTTCGATATCCACTACCAACAAAGGCAACTTAATATACCAATGTCGTAACCTGCGTAGCAATCAATGAGTCAAGGCCTATGCCGACAAACCCGGAATGAATTCCTGATTGCCGGACATTGCGTTTTTGGCCAATTTTTCCGGTTGACCGTAGCAAACCTTTTTCAGTGGTAGAAGGCGTAGCCGATCAGGATGGCGCCGACCAGCCCGACGGCATCGGCGATCAGGCCGCAGGCCAGGGCGTAGCGGGTTTTGGTGATATTCACGCTGCCGAAATAGACGGCCAGGACGTAGAAGGTGGTTTCCGTAGAGCCCTGGATGATGGCGGCCAGTTTGCCCTGGAAGGAATCGACGCCGTAGGTGGTCATGACATCAACCATGAGGCCGCGGGCACCACTGCCGGAAAGCGTTTTCATGAGGCCGACCGGCAAGGCCGGGACGAAATCATCGTTGAGCCCGAAGGCCAGCACGAGGCTGCGGATGGCGCCGATCAGGTAATCCATGCCGCCCGTCGTGCGAAAGACCGAGATGGCGACGAGCATGGCGATCAGGTAAGGAATGATCTGGACGGCGACGCCGAAGCCTTCCTTGGCGCCGTCGACAAAGCTTTCATAGACATCGATGCCACGCCACGCGGCGACGGCGACGAAAAGCGCGATGATGGTGACGATCAGCCCGCTGCCGAGCAGGCCGATCATTTGCGCCATCTGCTCGGCTGGCATGCCGGCCAGCCAGAAATACAGCCCGGCCATAACTGCCGTGAAGGCTCCGAAAAAGGCCATCACGGGCTTGCAGAAGAGGTTGATGCGCTGCCAGATGGCGACAGCGATGAGCCCGGCGCAGAAGGAAACGAAGGTGCCGAGCAGCGTTGGCAGAAAAATATCGGCGGCGTTGAAGCCGACCAGCCCCTGCTTGAGCGCGATGCTCTGGCGGATGGCGATGACCGTGGTCGGAATCAGCGTAATGCCGGCCGTGTTGAGGACCAGGAACATGATCATCGGGTTGCTGGCGGTGTCTTTCTGCGGATTGATTTCCTGCAGCTCGCGCATCGCCTTGAGGCCGAGCGGCGTCGCCGCGTTGTCGAGGCCGAGCATGTTGGCGCTGGCGTTCATGACAATGCTGCCGCTGGCCGGATGGCCGGTCGGGATATCGGGAAAGACGCGGCGGAAGAAGGGGGCGACGAGGCGGCTGAATAGCTCGATCAGCCCGCCCCGCTCGCCGATTTTCATGATGCCCAGCCACAGGCTCATGATGCCGACCAGGCCGAGGGAAATATCGAAACCGGTCTTGGCCGTGTCGAACAGCCCGGTCAGCACCCGCGTGAAGATGTCGAGGTCGCCCTGCAGCAACTGCGCCACCGCCGCGACGAAGCCGACGAGGATGAAGGCGACCCAGATTTTATTGAGCACAGGCGGCGGCGCGGGATGGTTGAAAGGCAGCCAGTCTAGCCGGCTGGCCGAGGACTGTCACCGCATTGGCAGCGAGCCCGTTGGCAAACCCCAGGCGGCGCGCCGGGCCGCGTATTCCGCCTGCGGCAGTTGGACCAGCAGGGGCGCTGCCGAAGCATCCAGCCAGCCGACGATTTGGCTCATGTCGGCCAGCGCCATTGCCGTGCAGCCGGCGGTCGGCACGCCAGGCCCCGCCCAGACATGCAGGAAAATGCACGAGCCGGCGCCCGGCACCCGCGGCTCGGCGTTGTGGGCGATGATGGCGCCGATGGCATAGCGTTCGTCCGGCCTCAGCATGTCCTCGCACGACGCCCAGTCTGGCGCCACGACGGACTGATCGACGATGCGGTTGTAATGCGCCGAAGCCGGGTCGTCGATGGCCTTGAGATCAAGCGTCGCGGCCAGGTAGGGCAGCTTGGCGGCACGGGCAAACGGGCTGTCCGGCGCGGCGTCGCCGAACAGGGCCGTGATGGCAAAAACGCCGGCCGGCGCACAGCCATCGCCCTCGCGCTTTTCCCGCCCGTCGACTACCGGGTGCAAGCCGCGCCCCCAGGCCAGCCCGGCGTGGCCGAGGCTCACCGCTATCGCCGGCCCGACGGGCTGCCACTCGCCGTCGCTCCCCGCGCGCTCGAAGCGCTGCAACTGCGCAGCCTTACTGTCCCAAGCTGGCGCGACGACGAAGACCAACTGCCGAGACGATGCGGCGATGGGCGAAGAAAAGGCTGGAGGCGACGGCGGCATGCGGGCAACTCAGGAAAGGTGATCGATGATTTGATTTTTGGCCGATTTTTCCCGTCGACCGTGGGACTCGCCAATTTTATGCCCGGCCCGGCATCGCGTCTCGCCTGACGCCTGTGCATGCCATATAAATGCACATCTCCGCGGCATATTTCACGGATACCAGGCCCGGGAAAATCTAGACTGCCCACCATCGACAGCCAAAAAACCCAGACAAATCAGGGAGCTTATTGATGAACAAGAAAACCTGCCCGGCCAGCTTGTTGCTCGCCACAGCCCTCTCCTTGGCCAGCGCGGCGCATGCCGGGCCAGTCCATCTGACCTCACTAGGCAACGCCTACGAGCAGAATTTCGACACGCTGGCCAACACCGCCGGCTCGACCACCAACGCCAGCTTGCCGACCGGCTGGGCAATCAGCGAAGCCGGAGGGGGCGCTCGGGATAACGATCAATATGCCGTCGATACGGGCGGCAGCAACACCGGTGACATTTACAGCTACGGCACCATCGGCGCGACGGAACGCGCCCTCGGCAGCCTGCGCAGCGGGACGCTCATTCCGCTTTTCGGCGTCGAATTCTTCAACCAGACCGCCACCACCATCACGGCCCTGGACATCGCCTTCACGGGTGAGCAATGGCGCCTCGGCAAAGCCGACCGCAGCGACCGCCTGATTTTTCAATACAGCACCGATGCCGTCTCGCTGACCGAGGGAAACTACGTTGACTTCACCGCGCTGGATTTCACGACCCCCGACACATCGGCCGTCGGCGCCCATGACGGCAACTCCGCCGCCAACCGGACGGCCCTCAAAAGCACCATCAGCGGCCTCGAGATTGCGGCCAACACCGGCTTCTGGCTGCGCTGGGCCGATTTCGATGCCAGCGGTGCCGACGACGGCCTGGCCATCGACGACTTCTCCCTGAGCGCCCGCCGCGCCATCCCCGAACCAGGTTCGCTGGCGCTGGCCAGCCTTGCACTGGTCGGTCTGCTAAGCACCCGCCGCCGCAACCGTCGCTGAGCCCGTTTCAATTTTGGCCGTTTTTTCCGGTTGACCGCGGGATTGGCCAGCGTTTCGGTGCTCCTGTCCAGCGCCGATTCCCGACCTCGTATCTCCGCCGGAGTTACGCCAAACATGCTGAATCACATCAGCTTGACGGCCAAATCTCGATGACCTTGACCAACCGATATCGTCTTTGCGAACTAACCTCGAACGGCTGGGTTGTGCTCTCAAGAGACAGATGGTTTTTGGGGCTATATCCGCAATGCAGCGAAAGCATCCGGCGGTTGCTCGTCAATCAAATACGGAAGTTTGGCGAGAAATAGAGATGAGACTGTGAATTCCTACACATGCGCTAGCCCGAGAACTACTGACAATTGGCTTATCGAATTCAGGGGGTTGGAATATGAAAAATATTTGTGCAGGAGTTGCGCTTTCGGTCTGTCTTTCGCTGGGGACTGGCGTGGCCCAAGCAGCTATCATGACGTTTAATTCTGTTGATAATGGCTGGTACACTCAAACTGGCGAGCATTCACCGCCCAACACGAACACATGGACCGGCACGGACGGTTATAGCACGTACCGAAACAGCTTCTATAATTTCAATGTTGGGGCGATAGCTGTTGGCCAGAGTATCACATCAGCTTCGGTAACTTTTATTGGCAATAACGGCCAATATGGATCACCCGACTCATTTGAAACTGTTCAAATCTGGGATGTCACAACCAACCCAGGATTGGGCAACTCCATCGCCGTATATAACGACCTGATGTCAGGTGTTTTATACGGGCAGACAAATGTGTCAGCTGGCTATTACGCCTACATGCCAGCCTTCAGTGTGAGCCTATCCAATGCAGCGTTTAGCGATATCTTGGCGGATGGTTTCTTCAGCCTTGGCGCCCACATTTCAACGTTGAATTCTGGCTACAATCAAGTTCTGTGGTCTAGTTCTCATATGATGCCTGCAGCTTACCTTACGGTGAATCTTGAACCCAGCGCGGTTCCTGAGCCTGCATCGCTAGCCCTCCTTGGCCTTGGCCTTGTCGGACTCGTGGTATCTCGCCGCCGTAAACAGAAGTAAGAATCCGGCCTTACTGAAAAATTCAAAAATGGGGGCTTCGGCTCCCATCTCGCATTTTATGCGCCATGGCGGCTGTCAGCTGTAGGTCCGACAATCTTCGCCACCCAATGACTCCTGATGGCCGACCTCTGCCTGACGATAGCGTCATTTTTACAATATCAAGCTGGCCGGCACCGGAAGCCAGGCCGGTTAGCGCGCGCAGGGGCATCGACAACGATGGCGCCGTTCGGCGCCGGTGATCTACCGGCTCAGGCGAAAAGCCGGCAGGACCAGGAGTTGCGGAATCTGTTTTTGCTCATTTTCCCCAGCCTCCCCTGGTCTCTACTTGCCGGCATTCAGCTAATGCACACCTGCCACGTGCTTGTCCGAGCTATGTTCCTGCTCTTCCTGTCTGGCGTGCTGCATTGCGTAACGCATTATGTAGACCGCCATGACCAGAATGAAACCGATGGTGATCAAGCTGAGTATGCCGATGTCGGACGTGAATAAGAGTTCCCATGCCATGAGTCTTCTCCAGTAATGGTGAATAGGGATGAATTGGTTTTGCTGCCCGGGTTTATGTGCAAGACATATGCCCGGTGTTCGCCAGGGGCAGATCGGCCGGCCGGGGCGACCGGGCAGGAACGGTAGGGATCGAGCGAAATCGGCAGCACGACGGGGTTTTGCGCCGTGCAACGAAAGCTCGCCGAGCCCGACTTGCCACCTTGGCGCCGACGCGTCGGCTGGCTTGAGGCGCTCACCCGACTGACATTTATGTCAATCAACAAAAACGCCCCGCCAGAAATGACACGAACCATCATCCCGCTGACCGGCTGGCGGACACCTGGGCGGCGCGGATTCAGCTCCGGAACCCCGCTTCGCATGCGCTGTGAAAGTCGGGTTGGAAGCCGGCATTTCCCCTGCTGTGGCGCATTCCCGGCTGGCAGCATGGTCGGGAAAAGGCGTCGAATTTCAATGGCGGTTGTTCGGCACCGCTTCCCCTGGGAGGAAAGGAAGAGGCGCCTTTGGGTACCACCGGCTTCCGGAGAGCTTCATAGCCAGATACGTGCCAATGGCATGACAACGCGCAAAACACCAAAAAATCAATGGCTTGAAGAATCGCAAATAAAATACATCCGCCTTTTGCGTCAAAACTGTCAGCCAGGACTGACAACGCACACTTCCACGGTCAACCGGAAATTTCGCCCAAATTTGAAATCCAGCTCAGTGGCTGGTGCCTTCCGATTTGGTGATCTTGTTCCAGACGTTGTACTTGCCGACCGGCTTTTTCATCGGCAGGCGCTTTACTTCCTTGAGCGTCGCCGCGTCGTAGATGATCAGCGCACCGTCCATGTCCCACAGGCTGGCCAGCACGTACTTGCCGTCTTTCGTGAACTCGGCGTGGGCGAAGGTCTTGCCCGGTTCGGGCTTGAGTTCGGCGACGATTTCCAGGCTTTCCTTGTCGATGATCTGCATGGTGTCCTTGAACTCGCGGCTCATCATCGAATCGGTCCAGGCGTAGCGGCTGTTTTCGTGGCTGCGCATGAAAAACCCCGGGCCGCGCGTCTTGATCTGCTTGATCGTCTGCCAGCTCTGCATGTCGATGATGCTGATCAGGCCCTCATTCAAATTCGGCGTGGCCATGACGGTTTTGCCCTGCCATTGCCAGCTGATACCGGAACCGAGGTGCGGCATGCCGGGCAGTTCGAGGTCGGCGACTTTCTTGCGCGCGTCGAGGTTGACCACCTGGCCGGTGACCGCCGCCTTGGCATCGTTGCGCGAGGCGCCCATGACTTCGTCGTAGCCCTGGGTGAAATAAAAGTCGTCGAGGTAATCGTCGAGCTGCGTGCGTTTCGGGTTGAGAAAACCGGGGATGAAGGCGCCTTCCTTGTACTTGAAGTCGTGGATCATGCCGGTCGGGATGTCGTCGGCCTTCGGGTTGTACGAGATTTCCCACACCTCTTTCACATCCTTCAGCGCGGCGACGAAGCTCTGCCGCGGGCTGGCGTCATAGACGGCTGAAACGCGCGACGTCGTCTTGCCGTCCTTGTCGGCCACCGGCAGGATTTTCTTGAGATTGAGGTCGGCGTCGAGGATGACCAGGCTGTGCGGCAGGTAGTTGGCCACCGCCACCCACTTGCCGTCGCCGGACACCGCCGCGTTGCGCGTGTTGATGCCGGCGCGCACTTCGGCCACCACCTTGAGATTCCACAGGTCGAACTTGGTGATCCAGCCGTCGCGCGAGGCGAAGAAGACGTAGCGGCCATCCGGTGTGAATTTCGGCCCGCCGTGCAGGGCAAAGCGCGACTGGAAACGGTGGATCGGTTCGAGCTTGTCGCCGTCGAGCACGGAAACGTGGTGGTCGCCGGTTTCGACGACGACGAACAGGTTCATCGGGTCGGCCGTGAATTGCGGCCGGTCGGGCAGGCTGCCGGGCGCAAAATTGACGATGCGCGAGGCCTCGATCTCCTTCTCGCCCCAGGCCGGCATCGGCTTGATCGGCGTGTAGGCATAGGCGACCAGCGCCTTGATTTCCTCCGCCGACAGCTTGTCGCCAACGCCCGGCATCTGCGTCGCCGGGCGGCCGTCGCGGATGACCTTTTCGGCCTCGGGTTTGCGCAGGCGGGCGAGGTTTTCGGGAACCAGCGCCGGCCCGACGCCACCGAGCCGGGCTTCGCCGTGGCAGCTGGCGCAATGCTGCTTGTAGTTGGAAGCGACATCAGCCGCCCCGGCACTGCTTGCTACGGTCAACTGGAAAAAAAGGCCAAAAACGAAAAGTGCCGCCGCCCTGATTTTCATAGCCCGATTTCCTCGTCGGAAAGGTAGCAACCCGGGTCTTCGGCCCAGGCGTCGCCGGTCATCTGCTGGGCGCGAACGCGGGTGTTGCCGTTGCAGATGCCGAGGTAGGCGCACGCCCCGCAGCGCCCCTTGACCGCCCGCGGCTGCTGTTTCAAGCCGGCCATCAGCGGATCAGCGGTATCCGGCCAGATCTGCGAGAAGGGCCGATCCTTGACGTTGCCCAGGTTGTGATGCCACCACATGGTGTCCGGATGCACGTTGCCGAGGTTGTCGATGTTGGCGACATTGACGCCCGACGAGTTGCCGCCCCACTGGCGCAGCTTGGCCTCGACATGCGCCGCGCTGTCCGGGAAACGCCGGCGCACCCAATGCAGGAAATAGACGCCGTCGGCATCGTTGTTGCCGGTCGTGAATTCCTTGTTCAGGCCGCGCTGCTGGTACTCCCAGCAGGTATCGAAGAGCAGGTCCATGGCCTGCCGGGTGAGCTGGTATTGCGCGTCGTCCTTGCGATTTTTGTTACCACGCCCGGCGTAGTTGAGGTGGGAGAAATAGAAGCGGTCGATGGCCTCGTCCTCGACCAGCTTGAGCAGGCCCGGCAGATCGTGGGCGTTGTCCTGCGTCATCGTGAAGCGCACGCCGATTTTCAGGCCAAGATCACGGCACAGGCGGATGCCTTTCAGGGAAGCCTCGAATGCGCCGTCCATGCGGCGAAACTTGTCGTGCGTGGCGCCTAGGCCATCGAGCGAGACGCCGACGTAATTGAAATCGCACTCGGCGATCCTGGCGATGTTGTTTTCGTCAATCAGCGTACCGTTCGACGACAACCCGACATAAAAGCCCTTGGCCTTGGCCCGCTTGGCGATGTCGTAGATATCCGGCCGCAGCAGCGGTTCGCCGCCGGACAGGATGAGCACCGGCACCTTGAAGTCGCGCAGGTCGTCCATCACCGTGTAAACCTGCTCGGTGGTCAGCTCGCCGGGGAAATTCGTGTCGGCCGAAATCGAATAACAATGCTTGCAGGTCAGGTTGCAGCGCCGGATCAGGTTCCAGATGACGACCGGGCCGGGCGGATTGCGTTTCGGCGCGAGCGGTGTCGGCGCGGCTATTTCCTGCATGTACTGGGAGATGCGAAACATGGACTTCCTTGTTCTGAGCTTTCAGCCATTCAACGGCAGCCGCCCCCCTTATTCCTTGATACGCGTCAACCGCCGGAACGATGGGGCGTTAGATGGGCACCCCGGACCCTGCTGTATACTCCATCGATGAACCTGAACGCACTGAATTTGGTCGGCAACGAGCCGTCGCTTCCCGGCCGCTGGGCGGCCGATGTAGACGCCAAACTGGCGGCCGGCGAAAAGCCCCAGGCCTGGCTTGAAATCGACCTCGACAACCGCTTGCAGTTCGCCTCCGGGCTCGTTCTCGTCACCGACCGCCGTTTTCTCGCCTGCGCCCCGGGCGACACCCGCTGGCAGGAATGGCCGCTGCGCGGCGGCCTGACGCTCAATCACCACGATCACGCCGGCGTCGGCGCGCTCGAACTGGTCGACGAAAACGGCCGGCTCGCCACCTGGCGCTACACCCTGGCGCGAAATCTCGCCGCCCTGCGCGTCATCGCCGAATTCGACCTGCACCGCGACAGCCTGGTCAGCGGCCAGCCAGTGCTACGGTCAACCGACGATGCCTGCCCAAAATGCAAGGCGCCGCTGCCGCCCGGCGAAGACGAGTGCCCGGTGTGCAATCGCGAAGCCGCGGTCGCCCCGTCGACGTGGACGCTGTTCCGCCTGTGGCGTTTCGCCCGCCCCTATCGCTGGCAATTGTTCATCGGCTTCGCCCTGACCCTAGCCTCGACCGCTGCCCAGCTCGTCCCGCCCTACCTGACCATGCCGCTCATGGACGAGGTGCTGATCCCCTTCCAGAACGGCAAACCAATCGACTGGCCGCTGGTCGGCATGTATCTCGGCGGCCTGTTCGTTGCCGCCGTGCTGGCCTGGGGCCTGGGCTGGATCCGCACCTACATCTTGTCGCTCGTTTCCGAGCGCATGGGCCGCGACCTGCGCACGCAGACCTACGACCATCTTCTGGGCCTGTCGTTGGAGTACTTCGGCGGCAAGCGCACCGGCGACCTCATGGCGCGCATCGGCAACGAAACCGACCGCATCAACATCTTCCTCTCGCTCGACCTGCTCAACTTCGCCACCGACGTGCTCATGATCACGATGACCGCCGTCATCCTGTTCAGCATCAACCCGTGGCTGGCGCTGGTCACCCTGCTGCCGCTGCCGATCATTGGCTGGCTCATCCATTTCGTGCGCGAAAAGCTGCGCACCGGCTTCGAGAAAATCGACCGCGTCTGGGCCGAAGTGACCAACGTGCTGGCCGACACCATCCCCGGCATTCGCGTCGTCAAGGCCTTTGCCCAGGAAAAGCGCGAAGGCGAGCGTTTCCGCGCCGCCAACGAGCACAACCTGCAGATGAACGACAAGCTCAACAAGACCTGGTCGCTGTTCACCCCGACGGTGACGCTGCTCACCGAAGTCGGCCTGCTCGTCGTCTGGGTCTTCGGCATCTGGCAGATTTCCAAGGGCGAATCGACCGTCGGCGTGCTCACCGCCTTCCTCGCCTACATCGGCCGCTTCTACACCCGCCTCGACTCGATGAGCCGCATCGTCTCGGCCACCCAGCGCGCCGCGTCGAGCACCAAGCGCATTTTCGACATCCTCGACCACGTCTCGAGCGTCCCCGAGCCGACCAACCCGGTGCATCTGTCCAAGGTCACCGGCCAGCTCGAACTCAAGAAAGCCAGCTTCCGCTACGGCACCCGCTCGGTCACCCGCGACGTCGATCTGGTCATCGAACCCGGCGAAATGATCGGTCTGGTCGGCCACTCTGGCTCCGGCAAGTCCACGCTGGTCAACCTGATCTGCCGCTTCTACGACGTCTCCGAAGGCCAGGTGCTGATCGACGGCGTCGATGTCCGCTCGGTGCCGGTCGCCGAGTTCCGCCAGCACATCGGTCTGGTGTTGCAGGAACCCTTCCTGTTCTTCGGCACCATTGCCGACAACATCGCCTACGGCAAGCCGGGCGCGACACGCCAGGAAATCATCGCCGCCGCCCGCGCCGCCCACGCCCACGAATTCATCCTGCGCCTGCCGCACGGCTACGACTCCTTGGTCGGCGAACGCGGCCAGGGCCTGTCCGGCGGCGAGCGCCAGCGCATCTCGATCGCGCGTGCGCTGCTCATCGATCCGCGCATCCTGATCCTCGACGAGGCGACTTCGGCGGTCGACACCGAGACCGAGAAGGAAATCCAGAAGGCGCTCGACAACCTCGTCAAGGGCCGCACCACCATCGCCATCGCCCACCGCCTGAGCACGCTGCGCAAGGCCGACCGGCTGGTCGTCATGGATCGCGGCCGGATTGTCGAAGTCGGCAACCACGACCAGTTGATGGCCGTCGAAGGCCACTACTTCAAGCTCTACATGGCGCAGGCCCGCAATGTCGATACCGAGCCGGAACTGCCGCGCTCGACCAGCCTGCCCAAAACTCATGCGGAATAAGCCCATGTCGAACGCCAATTTCCAATTGCAACGCGATTCCTACGGTCAACTGGTATTAACGGCCGAAAATGGAATCGTCCATCAAGGCATCACGCCGGTCCGCGCCTTCCCCATCGCCGCCCCCGACGAAGGGCTGTCGCTGGTCAATGCCGAAGGCCATGAAGTCGCCTGGATCGACCGCCTCGCCGACCTGCCGCCGGCCATCGGCCAACTCATCGAAAGCGAACTGGCCAGCCGCGAATTCGTGCCGGAGATCGAGCGCATCGAAACCGTCTCCAGCTTCGCCTGCCCGAGCACCTGGCAACTCGCCACCAATCGCGGCCCGGCCGAGCTGATCCTCAAGGGCGAAGAAGACATCCGCCGCCTGAGCCAGACCCGCCTGCTCATCGCCGACGCCCATGGCATCCAGTTCCTGATCCGCGACCTGAGCCGTCTCGACAAGCACAGCCGCAAGCTTCTCGACCGCTTCCTGTAACGCTTTGTCCGGGAGCGTGACATTTTTAGACGGCGGTCAGCCACAAGCGGAATAAAGCGTTAATAATGCTGCACTCGAAAACTCATCACCGCAGGCCAACGGAGCCACAGCCAAGAGCATGAAGAACAAGGACATCGTTTTCCGGGACACGATTTCGCTGCGTGGCCCCAACATCTGGACCTACCCCCCGGTCATCGAGACCTGGATCGACATCGGCGAACTCGAAGATTATCCCTCCAGCAAGATTCCCGGCCTTTACGAGCGCCTCAGCGCCTGGCTGCCGGGCCTTGTCGAACATCGCTGCAGCTACGACGAGCGCGGCGGTTTCCTGCGCCGGCTTGAAGAAGGCACCTGGGCCGGCCACATCCTCGAACACATCGTCCTCGAACTGATGACCCTGGCCGGCCTGCCCGACGGTTTCGGCCGCACCCGCGAAACCACCACGCGCGGCGTCTACAAGCTGGTCGTTTCCAATTTCCACGAAGAAGTGACGCGGATGTCGCTCGACATCGGCCGCGAACTGCTCCTCGCCGCCATCGCCGACCAGCCCTACGATCTCGACGAAGCCGTCCGCCTGCTGCGGCGCAAGGTCGACCGCAAATACCTCGGCCCATCGACCGCCGCCATCGTCCTGGCCGGCGAAAAGCGCGGCATTCCGCACATCCGCCTGCTCGACGATGGCAACCTCGTCCAGCTCGGCTACGGCGCCGCCATGCGCCGCATCTGGACGGCCGAAACCGACCAGACCAGCGCCATCGCCGAAACCATCTCGCGCGACAAGGATTTGACCAAGGAGCTGATCTCCTCGGTCGGCGTCCCGGTGCCGGAAGGCCGCGAAGTCGATAGCGCCGACGATGCCTGGGATGCCGCCGAAGACATCGGCCTGCCAGTCGTCGTCAAGCCGACCGACGGCAACCATGGCCGTGGCGTGTTCATCGACCTGATGACCAGGGAAGAAGTCGCCAAGGCCTACGCCATCGCCGTAGAGGAAGGCTCCGGCGTCCTCGTCGAGCGTTCCATCCAGGGCATCGAACATCGCCTGCTGGTCGTCGGTGGCAAGCTCGTCGCAGCCAATCGCAGCGACCTGATCACGGTGAGCGGTGACGGCAAGTCGACGGTGCTCGAACTGATCGACAGCCAGGTCAACGTCGACCCGCGCCGTGGCACCACCGAACTGCATCCGCTGTCAATCATCAAGATCGACACCGCCGCCAAAATCGAACTCGAACGCCAGGGCCTGACCGGCGACAACGTCCCGGCCAAGGGCCGCGAAGTGCTCATCCAGCGTAACGCCAACCACGCTTTCGACTGCACCGACGAAGTTCACCCCGACACCGCCCAGGTCGTTGCCCTGGCCGCCCGCGTTGTCGGCCTCGACATCGCCGGCATCGACCTCGTTTGCCAGGACGTCTCGATGCCGCTGGCCGAACAGGGTGGCGCCATCGTCGAAGTCAACGCCGGCCCCAGCCTGCTCATGCACATCAAGCCGGGCATCGGCAAGCCGCGCCCGGTCGGCCAGGCCATCGTCGACAACCTGTTCGCCAAGGACGCCAGCGGTCGCGTGCCGCTGGTCGGCGTCACCGGCACCTACGGCCGCAACACCGTCGCCAAGATGGTCGCCCACCTCATCCATCTCTCCGGCCAGCATTCCGGCCTGGCCTGCACGGACGGCATTTACCTTGATCGCCGCCATGTCCAGAAAACCGACGCCGCCAACTGGGAAGGCGGTCGCCGCCTGCTCATGAACCGCTCGGTTCAGGCTGCCGTCATCGAAAACGGTGCCCGGGTCATCCTCGGTGAAGGCCTGGCCTACGACCGCTGCTCGGTCGGCATCGTCACCAACATCGTCGCCGAAGACGAAGACCTGTCGCGCTGGGACACCCAGCCGACCGGCGGCGAGTACTACACGACGCCGCGTTCGATCTACCGGACGCAGGTCGATGTCGTGCTGCCCAGCGGCCACGCCGTGCTCAACGCCGAAGACGAACTGGTCGCCGATTTCGCCGAGCTGTGCGATGGCGAGGTGATCTTCTTCGCCGTCGATCCGGCCAACCCGACACTGCTCGCCCATCTGGCCGCCGGCAAGCGCGGCGTCACCGTTGCCGACAAGCGC
Organism: Gammaproteobacteria bacterium; assembly: GCA_018828385.1. GTDB lineage: Bacteria > Pseudomonadota > Gammaproteobacteria > Burkholderiales > Rhodocyclaceae > Azonexus. Next base: position 54,113 of record JAHJVE010000011.1, read on the forward strand.
GTCGTACTGCGCTCGGGCGCCGATGAAACGCGGCTGAGCCGGCTGGTCGACGCGCCGTACATCGGCAAGGCCAGGCAGCCGACGCACATTGCCAACGTGCTCGCCGGCATTGCCGCCGGCTGGGCCATGGGCCTGAGCAAGGAAGTGATGACGACCGGTCTCAAGACCTTCGGTCTCGACCTGGCCGACCCCGCTGCGCTGATTCTCCAGGCAGCCAAAAAGTCGCAACCCAAGAAGCCGGCTTCCGTCCGGAAATAACGAGGAACAAAGCGTCATGGACGTTTCCCGCATTCGTGCCCTGCGCGGCCCCAACCTGTGGAGCCGGCACACCGCCATTCAGGCCATCGTTTCCTGCCAAGGAGCCGAGGTCGCCATTTCCGAACTGCCCGGCTTTGAAGCCCGCCTGCGCGAACGCTTCCCGGAGCTCGGCGATCTCATTCCTTCCGACCATCTCGACACCGTGTCGATGGCCCACGCCCTCGAATTCGCCGCCCTCGGCCTGCAGGCCCAGGCCGGTTGCCCGGTCACCTTCAGCCGCACGGCGCAGACGGTAGACCAGGGCGTCTATCAGGTCGTCGTCGAATACACCGAGGAAGACGTCGGCCGCCTGGCCTTCGAGCGCGCCGAGCAGTTGTGCCTCGCCGCCCTCAATGACACGCCGTTCGATCTCGACGCGGTCCTCAAGGAAATGCGCGACCTCGACGAGGACATCCGCCTTGGCCCATCAACTGGCGCCATCGTCTCGGCGGCCCTGGCCCGTGGCATTCCGATCCGCCGCCTGACGCAGGGCAGCCTCGTCCAGTTCGGCTGGGGCAGCAAGCAGAAGCGCATCCAGGCCGCCGAAACCAGCCTGACCAGCGCCATCGGCGAAGCCATAGCGCAGGACAAGGAACTGACCAAGAAGCTGCTCCACGCCTCCGGCGTCGCCGTACCCATCGGCCGCCCGGTCGACGACGAGGACGACGCCTGGTTGGCGGCGCAGGAAATCGGCCTGCCGGTCGTCGTCAAGCCGCAGGACGGCAATCAGGGCAAGGGCATTTCGGTCAATCTGACCAGCGAAGAACAGGTGCGCCGCGCCTATCGGGTTGCCATCGACTACCGCGACGACATCATGGTCGAGAAATTCCTCTCCGGCCACGACTGGCGCCTGCTGGTCATCGGCGACAAGCTGATCGCCGCCGCCCGCCGCGACCCGCCGCTGGTCATCGGCGACGGCACGCATACCGTCCGCGAGCTGGTCGACATCGTCAACAGCGACCCGCGCCGCTCCGACGGTCACGCCACCTCGCTGACCAAGATCCGTTTCGACGAAATCGCCCTCGCCCGCCTTGAAGAACAAGGCCTGACCGCCGACACCGTACCCGGCCGCGGCGTTCGCGTCGTGCTGCGCAACAACGCCAACCTGTCCACCGGCGGCACGGCCACCGACGTCACCGACGACGTGCACCCCGAACTGGCCGCCGCTGCCGTCGCCGCCGCGCAAACCGTCGGCCTCGACATCGCCGGTATCGACGTGGTTTGCGACACCATGTACAAGCCGCTCGAAGAACAGGGCGGCGGCATCGTCGAAGTCAATGCCGCCCCCGGCCTGCGCATGCACCTCGACCCGTCCTTCGGCAAGGGCCGCGCCGTCGGCGAAGCGATTGTCGGCATGATGTTCCCCGACGGCCCCGACGGCAAACCCGACAACGCCCGCATCCCGGTCGTTGCCATCGCCGGCACCAACGGCAAGACGACGACCAGCCGCCTGATCGGCCGCATTTTCGAGGCCAACGGCCTGCGCGTCGGCATGACCAGCACCGACGGCATCTACATCGAAGGCCGCCGCATCGACACCGGCGACTGCTCCGGCCCGCGCAGCGCCCGCAATGTGCTCATGCACCCGGACGTCGACGCCGCCGTCTTCGAAACGGCGCGTGGCGGCGTGCTGCGCGAAGGCCTCGGCTTCGACATGTGCGACGTTGCCGTCATCACCAACATCGGCCTCGGCGACCATCTCGGCCTCAACTACATCACGACGGTGGACGAACTGGCCGTGGTCAAGCGCGTCATCGTCGAAAATGTCGCGCCGACCGGTACGGCCGTGCTCAACGCGGCCGACCCGGTGGTTGCCGCGATGGCCCACCACTGCCACGGCGACGTCATCTTCTTCGCCCGCGACCGCATGAACCCGGTGCTCGCCACGCACCGCGCCCAGGGCAAGCGGGTCGTCCATGTCGAGCGCGACACCATCGTCTGCGGCGAAGGCCGCAAGAAGCAGCGCATCCCGCTGGCCAACATCCCGCTCACCCGCAACGGCAGCATCGGCTTCCAGATCGACAACGCCATGGCCGCCATCGCCACTGGCTGGGCGCTCGGTTACGACTGGGAAGTCATCGAGCGCGCCCTGGCCAATTTCGTCAGCGATGCAGCAACGGCACCCGGCCGCTTCAACGTCTTCGACTACAAGGGCGCCACGCTGATCGCCGACTACGGCCACAACCCGGACGCCATCCTGGCCCTCGTCGGCGCCATCGACAACATGCCCGCCGTGCGCCGCTCGGTGGTGATCAGCGGCGCCGGCGACCGCCGCGACGACGACATCCGCCAGCAAACCGAAATCCTCGGCGACGCCTTCGATGACGTCATTCTTTACCAGGATGCCTGCCAGCGCGGCCGTGAAGACGGCGAAGTCATCGCCCTGCTCCGCCAAGGCCTGACCAACGCCCGCCGCACCAAGCAGATCGACGCCATCACCGGCGAATTCCTCGCCATCGACACGGCATTGGCCCGCCTGCAACCGGGCGACCTCTGCCTGATCCTGATCGACCAGGTCGAAGAGGCGCTGGCGCATATCGCCAAGCGGATCGCCGAGGCCAGCTAGCGGGGCAACAGCCAAGTGCGTCAATGCCACGGCTATGCATCAAAACAAACGGGAACCCAGGCTCCCGTTTGAATTTCAGCCAGCCTGAACGAATCAGGTGGTCTTTTTCTGCTTCCGGCGGCCTGCCAGCGCGCACAAACCAAGGCCGGCCAGAACCAGCGAGTAGGTTTCCGGCTCCGGAACCGGGCTCGCTACCAAGGCGAATTGGTAGCTCGGGTCGGCCGTCCACGCAGCATCACGGTAGGAACCCGACACCACTGCACGATAACTGCCTCCTTGGGTAAGGACATCATCAAAAGAGATGCTGATCAGATCGCCCGCGCTAGTGGATGTATCCGATTCGCTCCAGATCGAGTTCCAGGAGCCAAGCTGCTGAGCTTGCAAATCCACTGTCACCGAGGAAAAACCGCTAGCAGTGAGCGCGAGACCTAAAAAACCTCCGTATGTCCATTTTCCCTTGCCGCCCAACTCACCGCTCAGTTCCCACTGCGGCGATGTCGTCGGCAGTGTGAAGGTCAGGTAGTCAGTGAAGGAAAGCGTAAAGGCACCAGCAAACCCGGGAACAGAGTTCGCACCAGAATCGAACATTATCGTGCCGTTCACCGTCTGTTTCAGGCCATTTGTATCGAGGTTCTCGACTATGGCCTGTGCGCCCGCTGAAAAGGCAAGCGCCAGCGTGGCGATCCCAATTCTAAATTTGATTTTCAATGAAATATTCTCCCTAAATGTCACAATCAGCCGTCAATGCTGCTCAAAGTTGCAGACGGAAACAGGGTTTGTCTTTTTGCTGCCGTTGTTCGATCAAGATCTCGCTCGGACAACACTGACCGACCGCTGCCCCAGGAGTCCGGCCGAACCACTCCATAGAAACAGGTTAGCCAGGGTTGGTCGAATTGACCGTGGCATAGTGCACAGTTGAAATCAAATTGTTGCTTGGCACTGCCTGCGGAGTCGTTTGCGGAGAATGCAGCCTGCGTATCGTCAGCATCTCGGATTGAGGACGCCTGTTTGTCACCGACCACGTTTGCCAGGTATTGGTTGCTGGCGCCCAAGCCAATTTCGTCTCCAACGCTCTCGGCAGAACCAAGGTCTGGCCAATACCCGACGCACCAAACCGTTTGGCAAAGAACCTTGCCTTCCGGCTATCCACCGTCAACAGCATTTCACATTGCCCGGACAAAATGTCCCTGTCGCCTGAACGAGCCTCCTCGCATGAAATCCCGCCTCGCTCTCCTGCTTCAGCTTGCCAGCGCTATCGCGGGGGCCGCCGACAACAATTTCGAGGCGCGCTGCGAAAAGCTGGCGGCGGAGGCGAAATTCACTGCTGTATTCGAGGACAAACCAGTAAGGCGCGACGACGGCATCCGGATAGCTGATCTGGCGCGTTTTACCAGGTCAGGCAGCAGCGTGAACCACAGCACGCTGGGCGTAACGCGGGCCGAACCGGCCGCCAGCATGGTCCTTTCCGTGCGTACCCTGAGCAACCGCGACGGCCGGGTGTGCGCCGTACCTTCACTGCAGCTGAAACTGGGCTTGTCGAGCTTCGAGGTCCTGCTTGCCCGGGAGCTCGGCCCCCATCCTTGCCGGCGGCGCATCGTGGACGAACATGAGGAGGAGCATGTCACCGTCTGGCGCAACCATCTCAGGATCGGCGCCCGGCTGATGCCGGTTGGGCTACGCCAGGCGCTCGGCCAGGTCGCTTATTTTTCCAGTGTCAGCGAAGCCGAATCCGTGCTGCGCCAACGCGCCGACCAACAGCTCGCCAGCCTGCTGAGCAAGCTCAAGGACGGGATCAATGCCGCACATCAGCAGATCGACTCCACGGCTTCCTATCGCGATGCGGAAAACCGGATGCGGGCCTGCCCCTAACTGCCTATCCTCAAGCCGGTTTTTTTGAGGATTCGGGTCGAATACAGAATATCCTGCCCGCGACAGGCATCACCGAGCAAGCTGCGGATTTCAGTGGCTTTGGCTGAACATTCGTCGCGCGAGGCGCCGTGCACCATGGCGAACAGGTTGTAGGGCCAGGCCGGCAGGGCGCGGGGGCGGCGGTAGCAGTGGGTGACGAAATCGAGGGCGCCGATGCGCTCGCCGAGTTGGTCGACTTGCTCGTCGGCGACATCCCAGACGGTCATGCCGTTGGCTGTCCAGCCGATGGCGTAGTGGTTGGGGACGGCGCCGATGCGGCGGATGATGCCGGTTTCGAGCATGGTTTTGAGGCGGCGCATGACTTCGTCGGCGCTCAGACCGAGTTGTTCGGCGAGGGCGTGATAGGGGCGCGGCACGAGCGGCAGGCCGCTTTGGGTGGCGACGATCAGGGCGCGATCAATGTCATCGATCACAACCGTGCCTCGAGCTTCATTTCGACGAAAAACTCGCGTTCCTTGGGGAAGGCGTAAACCGCCAGGCCGGTATCGCGCTCGATGCGGGCGATGGCTTCGGCGATGCCGTCCTTCGTTTCGGTGGCGAGCACGAACCACATGTTGAGCGCGTGTTCGCGGCGGTAGTTGTGGGCGACCGCGGGTAGTTCGTTGACCAGCGCCGTCACCTCGTCGTAGCGCGCCTCGGGGGCGGCCAGGGCGGCGAGCACGAAGGCGCCGCCCATTTCCTCGATCTGGAACATCGGACCGAAGCGGGTCAGCACCTTGTCGGCGAGCAGTTGCTCGATGCGTTGCAGCAATTCGTCTTCGCTGATGCCGATCTGTTCGGCGGCCTCGGCGTAGGGGCGTTCGCAGATCGGGAAATCGCCTTGCAGTTTTGCCAGAATTTTCCGGTCGACCGCGCCCAGCATGAAGTCCCCTTGGGGGATGGAAAGTTCACGCATAGCGAGCGCCGTTCTGCTTGAAGCGGGTCAGCGAGAAGAGCACCTCGTGGGCAGCCGTTTCAAGGCCGTGGCGCTGGCGCAGGTCTGCGATGATGGTCTCGACCTCGCCGCGTTCGCGGCCGTGGATCATGCAGAACAGGTTGTACGGCCAGTCGGGCAGGCGGCGTGGGCGGCGGTAGCACAGCGTGACGGCCGGCTCTTCGGCCAGGGCGCGGCCGATGTCGCTGACCTGCTCGTCCGGGATGTCGTGCACCAGCATGGCGTTGGCGCGATAGCCGAGTTCGTGGTGGCGGACGACGACGCCGAAACGCTTGATGGCGCCCTCTTCGAGCCAGCGGCGGATGCGGCCGATGACTTCCGGCTCGGAGGCGCCGATGCGCTCGGCGATCAGGGCGAAGGGCCGGATGAACAGCGGCAGGCCTTCCTGCAGCACGGAAACGAGGCGGCGCTCGGCTTCGTCGATGAGCGCGGCCGGGTGCACCGGCTGGGCCGTGGCGACGCTTTTTTTCTTGTCGCCGTTCAGGCAGAAACCGAGATCGATGTGGAATTCTTCTTCGAGCGGCAGGGCGAGCAGCGGATAGCCGGCGGCCTTTTCAATGGCGCCGAGGCTGGCTTGCAGACGCCCTTCAGTCGCGGCAGTGACGACGAACCACAGGTTGTAGCGGTGCTCGCGCTCGTAGTTGTGATTGACCTCGGGGAAGCGGTTGACGGCGGCGGCCACGGCTTCAAGCTTTTCCGGCGGCACGGCCATGGCGGCGAGCGTCGAAGCGCCGATGCGCTTGGGCGCGAAGACGGCGCCGACGCGGGAAATCTTGCCTTCGCGGCGGAGGTTTTCGAGGCGGCCGAGAACAACCTTCTCACCGACGCCCAGACGCGCCGCCAGTTCGGCAAACGGCGCCGGGACCAGCGGAAAATCGCGCTGGTAGTCGTTGAGCAACTGGAAATCGAGGCTGCTGGTCATGGCCAAGGCGTTCATCAGAAACCCGTGCGCACGGCGCGCGAGGTGAAAAAGATGCCGGACGGGCTTTCGGCGGGGATTTCACCCAGTTTGGCAAAATTTTCGGTGTTGTAAATCAAAACCTTGTTGTCATCGCGCGCCGAGAGCCAGACGTGCTCGCCGCGCGGCGCGAATTCCATGTGCAGAATGGCCTTGCCCGGCTCCATCCGGTGCGTCACCCGGCCGGCCAGGGTGTCGATGACATCGACCTTGCCGTTGTCCGGGAAGGCGAAATTGACCCAGATCTGTCGGCCGTCGGGGCGGGCCATGACGAAGACCGGCTGGCCGCGCACGGGAATGCGGCCGACTTCCTGCCAGGTGGCGACGTCGACGATCAGCACTTCATGGCGACCGATGGCCGGCAGGTAGGCCTTGCCTTGCGCCACCGACCAGCCGCGCAGGTGCGGCATCTTGAAGACGGGCAGTTTTTCCTCGCCGCGGCCATAGTTTTCGAGAATCTTCCGGGCGCCCTTTTCCGGCTGCCAGAGGTCGAGCATGGCAACGCCGTCCTCGCCGAACAGGCCGGCCAGGTAATAGCGGCCATCCGGCGTGACGAGGCCGTCGTAGGGCTGCTTGCCGGCCGGAAATTTTTGCGTCGTCGGCTGGCGCGGATTGGAGAAGTCGGTGACGCGGATTTCACCGCCGTCGAACAGCGCGTAGGCGAACTTGTTACCGGCCGTATCGGCCAGGCCGACGACCTTGGAAAACTGGCCGGGGGCGAATTCGGCCGGCACTTCGGAGAGCAGTTCGAGCGTCTCGCTGTCGAAGGCCTTGATGCCGCCCGGCGTGTAGTTCTGGGCGACGACGATGCGGCCGTCCTGAGAGATCGAGCCGCCGATGGCGTTGCCGGACTGGATGATGCGTTTGACGATTTTCGCTTCGAGCAGGTCGATCTTGGTCAGCCCACCGTCGCGCCCGAAGATGAAGGCGTAGCGGCCGTCGCGCGAATAGACGGCGGAGGCGTGGGAAAGATCGCCGAGGCCGCCGATGCGGGCGTAGGGCTGGCGGGCCGTGGTGTTGACCAGCGTGACGTGGCCGCTGGCCCGTTCGATGATCAGGCCGAGATCGCCGGTGCCACGCAGTTGGGGGCCGGTGCATGCGTTGAGAAGCAGGGCAAAACAGGCGATCAGCAGCAGGCGCATGGCGTTCTCACTCGGGGAATTCGGTCATCAGTTTATCGACTATCCAGGCCGCTTCGGCTTCGGACAGGAAGGCTTTCCACGGCGGCATCGGGGTGCCCGGGCGGCCGTAGTAGATCGTCGCGGCGAGGCCTTCGGCCGGCTTGTCGCGCAGGGTTTCCGGCAGCAAGGCCGGGCCGAGCCCGCCTTTGAGCGTCATGCCGTGGCAGGAGCCGCAATCCTGGCGCACGAGGTGCACCAGCTCTTTTTGGCGCGCCACCTCCGGCTCCGCGGCGATTGCTACGGTCGACAGGAAAAAAAGGCCAAAAATGAAATTACTCGGCGACACGAATCACCCCCGTCATTTCGGGATGCGGGCCGCAGTGGTATTCGTAGCGGCCCGGCTGGTCGAACTGGCGCTGCCAGCTTTCATCGGGGAAAAATCGTTCCGACTCCCGCCCGCCTTCGGCCGGGAAAACGATGGAATGACTGGTGCGCTTTTCGTGGTTGGTCCACCGCACGCTGTCACCGACCTTGATGCTCACCTCGGCCGGCCGGTATTGGTAGCCTTCGATCCGCACCTCGATGACCTCCCCGGCCAGCGCCGAAAAAGAAAAGAGCGCCAGCACGAGCGGCGCCCTTTTCAGGCACGACCATCCGGAATGCAGCGAAAGTCCGGATGGCATGCGGGCTTACTGCTTGGCCGCCTTCACGTCGCCATCGGCCCCCAGGCCAATCGTGTGGCCGAAGGAAACGTGATGGAAACGCCCGGCGGCATGGTCGGCGTGGATGGCGATGCCGAAGGGCACAGCCTTGCCCGGCGCCAGCACGGCATTGCCGGTCAGCTTGCGGGTAAAGGTCACGGTGTAGGTATCGCCAGCCTTGGCGCCTTCGGCCGTGGCCCCGGCCTTGCCACCGTCCATGTGGCGCTTGTCGGCAACGTAACCGTCGACCGACTTGCCGCTGCTCGCCCATTGCACGAGGTCGAGCGCACCGGCGCTCACGTACTTGGTCTTGTCCTTGGCCCCTGGCATACCCTTGGAATCCTGGTGGCAAGCCGCCCAGCAACCGGCCTGCTCAGCCAGCGGCACCTTGTCATTGGGGAACATGATGGTGGCCTTGACGTCGTTTTCCTTGTCGGAATGGTCGAAACCGCCGGCCGGCGCCTTGAAGCTCAGGCGCACGTAAAGGTTGGCCGCGTCGTAGGCCGCCTGCACGGTGACCGGATAGGTCGCCGTCTTCGGCCCGCCCTTGGGTTCCATTTCCTTGCTGACCAGACGCTTGGTATCGAGGCTCAGCTTGCCATCCTCGATATGGCAGCCTGCACAGGCCTCGCCCTTCTTCAGGCCGCTGGCCCCGCTGTGCTCGCCCTTGCCCTGAACCCATTCGATGGGCGCTGCGCCCGGGTGGAAAACGTGGATCGTGCTCTTGGCCGCCTTGCTCCAGTCCGGCGCCGCCATGGCCGACTGCGAACCGAAGGCGACGAAGGCGCCAATGACCGCCAGGGAAACGAAATTCTTTTTCATCGTGCTTATCTCCACCAAATAAATTTGCTCACCGCGCAGACCATGCATGCCTGCGCTGCTACCGCTTCATATGCTACGGGGGCTTGCGCCCCCGTAGCTTTAAGTCACATCAAACAATCAGCAGTCGATCAATAGATGTCGTGCTGGGTGTTGTAGACGTTGAACTTGCCGGTCGGCGTGATCATCTTCGGATCGGTGATGACCTTCTTGAGCGTCAGCGTCGCATCGTCATAGACGACGATGGCCGACTGGTCGGTCTTGCCGCCCCACAACGAGATCCAGACTTCCGTGCCATCGGCGCTGTATTCCGGATGCACGGCGCGGCGTGTCGCCTTGGTTTCCGGCAGGCCGGCATCCTTGGCGACGTTGATCACCTTGACCGGCTTCGAGAGATCGGAAACATTCCAGATCGAAACGGATTCAGCCAGTTCCCGCTCCGGATTCTGCGGCGAGTCGGCCCACAGGTGCTTCGACTTCGGATGGGTCTTGACGAACAGGTTGCCCGGCACGTGCTTCACCTCCTGAACGACCTTCCAGTTGAACTCCTTGAACTTGGCGTTCTTCTTCTCATCCGACGGCGTGCTGATCAGGGTCAGGACGTCGGCACCGAGGTGACCCGTCGTCCACACCGGACCGAATTTCGGATGGGTAAAGTTGGCGCCGCGGCCCGGGTGCGGGATCTTGGCGACATCAACCAGGGCAGCCAGCTTGCCGGTCTTGGTATCGACCGCAGCGATCTTGTTGGAAGCATTGGCCGCCACCAGGAAGTAACGCTTGGAAGCATCCCAACCACCGTCATGCAGGAACTTGGCGGAACCTATGGTCGTCGTCTTGAGGTTTTCGATGTCAGAGTAGTCGACCAGCAGGATCTGCCCGGTTTCCTTGATGTTGATGACCCATTCCGGCTTGGTGAAGGAAGCGACGATGGAAGCCACGCGCGGTTCCGGATGGTATTCACCATCGACCGTCATGCCACGGGTCGAAACGACCTTGCGCGGCTTCAGCGTGTCGCCGTCCATGATCACGTACTGGGGCGGCCAGTAGGAACCGGCCACCGCGTATTTGTCTTCAAAGCCCTTGAACTTGGAGGTATCGACCGAACGCGCGTCGAAACCGATTTTCACTTCAGCAACCACACCCGGCTTTTCCATCCACAGGTCGATCAGCGACAGACGACCATCGCGACCGATCACATAAACATAACGGCCGGAAGCCGACAGACGCGAAATGTGCACCGCGTAGCCAGTCTTGACGATGCTGCGGATTTCCTTGGTGTCGCCATCGATCAGCGCCACTTCGCCGGTATCGCGCAGGGTGACCGAGAACATGTTCTTGAGGTTGTACTTGTTCATCTGCTTGGTCGGACGCTGATCGACCGGGACGATGACTTTCCACGAATCCAGTGTGTCCTTGAAGCTGTATTCCGGCGGCACATCCGGCGTGTTCTGGATGTACTTGGCCATCAACGACAGTTCTTCCTTGGTCAGGATGTCGTCGAAATTGACCATGCCGCCATCGGTGCCGTAGCCGATGATCTTTTCCAGGCGCTGCTGGCCGAGCTTGAGCGTGCCACCTTCGGTGACGGTGCCGTCCTTGGCCTTTTTCGTCCAGTGCGGCTCAAGGTTCTTGCCCGTCGCCCCCTTGCGCAGCACGCCGTGGCAGCCGGCGCAACGCTCGAAGTAAATCTTCTTGGCCTGGTCCTTTTCGGCCGCCGTCAGCGTTGGCGCCGTCTTGGCAGTTTCCTGGGCAAAGGCCGAACCCATGGCAACGGCCATGGCGCTAAGTGCAAGCATCCCCACTACAGTCTTTTTCATCTTTCTTTCTCCTGGAACGAAATATTTCGCGCCCAATCTCCCTCAACGCGATGCCCGCAAGGTTGAACCTGAGCCCCCACGCCATCCTTGATACTCATCAATCTTTTGGAGCACAAAAACCCAATGCATTCATATGGTTATAGTCATTTATAACTACCTGACTAATACTTTGGTGGTATATCTGCGACGAATTGACTTCGGGCTATTGGCAGGCGCCCGCTCCCGCATTAGGATGGCCGCCCAAAGGCAGGGATAACGCATGAACAAGCAGAACAAACTCGCAGCCGGCAAAGTCTGGCTGGTCGGCGCCGGCCCCGGCGACCCGGACTTGCTGACCGTCAAGGCAGCGCGCCTGATCACCGCCGCCGACGCCCTCGTCTACGACCATCTGGTCGGCGCCGGCATCATGGATCTGGCCCGCCCCGACGCCCGCCGCATCTACGCCGGCAAGGAAGCCTCGAAGCACACGCTGCCGCAGGACTCGATCAACGAATTGCTGGTACAACTGGCCCGCGAAGGCCTCTCGGTCGTCCGCCTCAAGGGTGGCGATCCGTTCATCTTCGGGCGCGGCGGCGAAGAACTCGAAACCCTCGTCGCCTCCGGCATTCCCTTCGAAGTCGTCCCCGGCGTCACGGCGGCGGCCGGTTGCGCCGCCTACGCCGGCTTCCCGCTGACCCATCGCGACCACGCCCAGTCGGTCACCTTCGTCACCGGCCACCTCAAGGACGGCACCGTCAATCTCGACTGGCCCTCGCTGGCCCGGCCGCGGCAGACCGTCGTCTTCTACATGGGAATCGGCGCCGTCGGCGAAATCTGCAAGCAGATGATCAACCACGGCCTGCCCTCGCTGACCCCGGCCGCGGTCATCCGCAACGGCACGCAGCCGGACCAGCAGACACTGCTCGCCACACTGGGTACACTGCCGCACCGCATCGCCGAATCCGGCATCAAGCCGCCGGCGCTGATCGTCGTCGGCAGCGTTGTCGGCCTGCACGAAAAACTCAACTGGTTCGAGAAAAAATGAAATTCCTCTGGCTCGTCGCTGCCCTCTTCGCCACCTCGGCCCAGGCCTATACCGGGCAGGAACTGCGCGGCGACTGCCAGGCGGCCAATGACCTGTACGCCGGGCAAAAATCCAGCGACCCTTTCCAGGCCATCCGCAGCGCCCGCTGCATCGCCTATGTCGCCGGCTTTGCCGACAGCTACGGCGTCAGCGACTATCTGGCCGAGCAGGTCGGCGTCAAACTCAACGCCTTCTGCCTGCCGAAAGACCCCGATCTGTCGCAACGCCTGGTCCGCGCCGTGCTCATCCATGTCGAACGCGTCCCGCCGCAAACCACCGTCAGTCCGGCCACGCTGGTCGCCGGTGCCCTGGCCAAAGCCTTCCCATGCGCCGATTCACTTGAATCAAAGAAGTGATTCGTGGATAATCCGCCCTCCGATTGCCCCGGTGGCGGAATCGGTAGACGCAGCGGATTCAAAATCCGCCGCCGAAAGGTGTGCCGGTTCGAGTCCGGCCCGGGGCACCAGTAATTGCAAAACGGCTTTCCCTATGGAAGGCCGTTTTTGTTTCCACGTGGAATTTTGCCCATGTCGTTGACTGTCGACGACTTCGACTTCCCCCTCCCGCCTGAACTCATCGCCCAGCACCCGGCCGCCGAACGCACCGGCAGCCGCCTGCTGCACGTCTGCGGCGAATGCTACGGTCAACCGGAAATTGATCGCAAATTTGAAAACCTGCCGGAACTGCTGAAAGCCGGCGACCTGCTCGTTTTCAACGACACCCGCGTCATCAAGGCGCGCTTCTTCGGCCACAAGGAAACCGGCGGGCAGGTCGAAATCATGCTCGAACGCATCGTCGATGCGACGCACGCCATTTGCCAGATTCGCGCCAGCAAGGCGCCGAAGCCGGGCAGCAAGATGCGCCTGGGCGATGCCTTCGAGGTGTGCATGACCGGCCGCGCCGGCACCGATGGCGATTTTTTCGCGCTTGAACTGGTCGAAGCCGGCGATTTCTGGGAACTGGCCGAGCAGCACGGCAAGCTGCCGCTGCCACCGTACATCGAGCACCCGGCCGAAGGCGCCGACGAAACGCGCTATCAGACGGTTTATGCCCGGGAGCCGGGGGCCGTCGCCGCGCCCACGGCCGGACTGCATTTCGACGAGGCAATGCTGGCCAAGTTGCGAGCGCAAGGCGTCAACACCGCCTTCCTGACCCTGCATGTCGGCGCCGGCACCTACCGGCCGATGCGCGTCGAGAAAATCGCCGACCACCGCATGCACAGTGAACGCTTCGAAATTCCACAGGCGACGGCCGATGCCATCGCCGCCACCCGTGCCGCCGGTGGCCGGGTCATCGCCGTAGGCACGACCAGCCTGCGGGCGCTCGAATCGGCCGGAAACGACGATGGCACGGTGCGCGTCGGCGCGGCCGAAACGAGCATCTTCATCACCCCGGGCTACCGCTTCAAGGTCGTCGACCGGCTGATCACCAATTTCCATCTGCCGAAATCGACGCTGCTCATGCTCGTTTCGGCCTTTGCCGGCTACGACAACATCCGCGCCGCCTACGCCCACGCCGTGGCCGAGCGCTACCGCTTCTTCAGCTATGGCGACGCCATGCTTCTGGAAAAATCCGATGCAATTTGAACTACTCAAAACCGATGGCGCCGCCCGCCGTGGCACTTTGACCCTGGCCCACGGCCAGATCCAGACCCCCGTCTTCATGCCGGTCGGCACCTACGGCACGGTCAAGGCGATGACGCCGCAATCGCTGCACGACATCGGCGCCCAGATCTGCCTCGGCAACACCTTCCACCTCTGGCTACGCCCCGGGCTCGATGTCATCAAGGCACACCACGGCCTGCACGATTTCATGAACTGGCAGAAGCCGATCCTCACCGATTCCGGCGGCTTCCAGGTCTTCTCGCTCGGCGCCATGCGCAAGATCACCGAGGAAGGTGTCAAGTTCAGTTCGCCGCACGACGGCGCAAAGCTTTTCCTGACGCCCGAGATCTCGATGCAGATCCAGAAGGCGCTCAATTCCGACATCGTCATGATTTTCGACGAGTGCACGCCCTACCCGGCAACGCACGAAGAAGCCGCCAAGTCGATGCGCATGAGCATGCGCTGGGCGCAACGTTCGCGCGACGAGCACAACAAGCTGGAGAACAGCAACGCGCTGTTCGGTATCGTTCAGGGCGGCATGTACGAAGACCTGCGTGACGAGTCGCTGGCCGGGTTGGACGACATCGGCTTCGACGGCATGGCCATCGGCGGACTGTCGGTCGGCGAACCGAAGGAGGACATGGTCCGCGTCCTCGCCCACGTTGCCCCCCGCCTGCCGGTGCACAAGCCGCGTTACCTGATGGGCGTCGGTACACCTGAGGATCTGGTGCGTTCGGTCAAGGCCGGCATCGACATGTTCGACTGCGTGATGCCGACGCGCAACGCGCGCAATGGCCACCTGTTCACGCGCTTCGGCGACGTCAAGATCAAGAACGCCCGCTACAAGCTCGATACCGGCCCGCTCGACCCGACCTGCACCTGCTACACCTGCAGCCAATTTACCCGTTCCTATCTGCATCATCTCTTCCGCCATGGCGAGATTCTTGGCGGCATGCTCAACACCATCCACAACCTGCATTTCTATCAGGCCATCATGGCCGAAATGCGCGCCGCCATTGAGTCCGGCACATTCGACGAGTGGTCCGCCGCCTTTGCCCGGGACCGATCTTCGGGCCAATGATAGAATCCACGTTTTGTTTTTTTCGCTTTCAGGAGTTTCCCGATGATTAGCCTTGCCCACGCCCAGACCGCTGCTGCCTCCGCCGACCCGACGGGTGGCCTGATGCAGATGCTGCCGATGATCCTCATGTTCGTCGTGCTGTGGTTCTTCATGATTCGTCCGCAAATGAAAAAAGCCAAGGAACACAAGGCGCTGCTCGCCGCGCTGGCCAAGGGCGATGAAGTGGTCACCCAGGGCGGCATCGTCGGCAAGGTGACCAAGGTGGGCGACAGCTACGTCACCGTCGAAATCGCCGAAGGCACCGAAGTTGTCGTGCAAAAGCCTTCGATCGGCCTGGTTCTGCCCAAGGGCACGCTGAAGTCGCTGTAATCACCCCAAAAGGCGGCTCCGTGCCGCCTTTATTGCTTTGAAGCCGTCATGAATCGCTACCCACTCTGGAAGTACATCACCATCGCCGTCGCACTGCTGCTGGGCCTCGTCTACACGCTGCCCAACTTTTTCGGCGAATCACCGGCCGTGCAGCTGTCCAGCGCCAAGGCCACGATCAAGGTCGACGCCAGGGCCCAGGCTCGCGTCGAGGAGGCCCTCAAGGCCGCCGGCATCACGCATGACGGCATCCAGCTCGACACCGTCGGCGTCAAGGTTCGCCTGACCAGCACCGATATGCAGCTGAAGGCCAAGGACGTTCTCGAAAAGACCTTCAACCCGAACCGGGCCGACCCGCAGTATGTCGTCGCCCTGAACCTCCTGACCGCCTCGCCGAACTGGCTGACCTCGCTGCATGCGCTGCCGATGTACCTCGGCCTCGACCTGCGCGGCGGCGTGCACTTCCTGCTCCAGGTCGACATGAAGGGCGCCCTGACCAAGAAGCTCGATTCGACCTCGGCCGACCTGCGCACTGTCATGCGCGACAAGAACATCCGCCACGGCGGCATCAATCGCGAAGGCGAGCGCATCGTCGTCAAGTTCCGCGACACTGAAACCCGCGACAAGGCCCGCTACGCCATCGGCGACAGCCAGCCCGACCTGCTGGTCAGCGAGACCGGCGATGCCAGCGAACCGAAGCTGGTCGCCACGCTCAAGCCGGAAGCCCTGCTCAAGCTCGGCGAATTCGCCCTCAAGCAGAACATCACGACGCTGCACAACCGGATCAACGAACTCGGCGTTGCCGAGCCGGTCATCCAGCAGCAGGGCGCCGACCGCATCGTCGTCCAGTTGCCCGGCGTGCAGGACACGGCCAAGGCCAAGGACATCCTGGGCCGCACGGCGACCCTCGAAATCCGCATGGTCGATGACTCGACCGGCGCCCTGGAAGCCGCCCTGGCCGGCAACCCGCCCTACGGCACCGAGGTTTACAGTGAACGTGGCGGTCAGCCGCTGCTCGTCAAGAAGCAGGTCGTGCTCACCGGCGACCGCCTGACCGACGCCCAGCCCGGCTTTGACAACCAGACCAACGAAGCGGCCGTCCATCTGACGCTCGACTCAGCTGGCGCCCGCATCTTCAAAGATGTCACGCGCGAGAACATCAACAAGCGCATGGCCATCCTGCTCATCGAAAAGGGCAAGGGCGAAGTCGTCACCGCGCCGGTCATCCGCAGCGAAATCGGCGGCGGCCGCGTGCAGATTTCCGGCCGCATGAGCACCTCGGAAGCCAACGACACCGCCCTGCTGCTACGCGCCGGTTCGCTGGCCGCACCGATGGACATCATCGAGGAACGCACCATCGGCCCGTCGCTCGGCGCCGAAAACATCAAGAAGGGCTTCCAGTCGACGATGTGGGGCTTCGCCGCCATCGCCGTCTTCATGATCGCCTACTACCAGATGTTCGGTGTCGTTTCGGTCATCGCCCTGGCCTCCAACCTGCTCTTCCTGGTCGCCCTGCTCTCCATGCTCCAGGCCACGCTGACCCTGCCCGGCATCGCCGCCATCGCGCTGACGCTGGGCATGGCCATCGACGCCAACGTGCTGATCAACGAGCGCATCCGCGAGGAATTGCGCAGCGGCATGCCGCCACAGGGCGCCATCGCGGAAGGCTACGAACGCGCCTTCGGAACCATTCTCGACTCCAACATCACCACGCTGATCGCCGGCCTCGCCCTGCTCATCTTCGGCTCCGGCCCGGTGCGCGGCTTCGCCGTGGTCCATTGCCTGGGCATCATGACCTCGATTTTCTCCTCGGTCTTCGTCTCGCGCGGCCTGGTCAATCTGATCTACGGCCGCCAGAAGAAGCTGACCAAGGTGGCCATCGGCCAACTGTGGAAACCGGCGACTGCCACGGTCAACGGCAAAAAATAAGGAAAAACGAAAATGGAATTTTTCCGCATCAAAAAAGATATTCCGTTCATGCGCCATGCGCTGACCTTCAATATCATCTCGCTCGTCACCTTCATCCTCGCCGTCGTCTTCCTGTTCACCAAGGGCCTGCACCTGTCGGTCGAATTCACCGGCGGCACGCTCATCGAAACCCACTACCAGCAGACCGCCGACCTTGAAAAGATCCGCGGCGCGCTGGGCAAGGCCGGGTTCACCGACTACGCCGTGCAGAACTTCGGTTCATCGCAGGACGTGCTCATCCGCCTGCCCCTGAAGAGCGAGCAGAACAGCAACCAGATCGGCCAATCGGTCATGAAGTCGCTGGAAGCCGAAGCGCCGGGTGCCGAACTGCGCCGCGTCGAATTCGTCGGCCCGCAGGTCGGCCGGGAACTCGCCGAAAACGGTGCCCTGGCCCTGCTCGTCGTCATCATCGGCATCGTCATCTACCTGGCTTTCCGCTTCGAATGGCGCTTCTCGGTCTCGGCCATCATCGCCAACATGCACGACGTCATCATCATTCTCGGCTTCTTCGCCTTCTTCCAGTGGGAGTTCTCGCTATCGGTGCTGGCCGCTGTCCTCGCCGTCCTCGGCTACTCGGTCAACGAGTCGGTCGTCGTCTTCGACCGGGTGCGCGAAACCTTCAAGAAAGTCCGCGGCCTGACCACGCCGCAAGTCCTCGATCACGCCATCACGAGCACCATCAGCCGGACCATCATCACCCACGGCAGCACCCAGATGATGGTCCTGTCCATGCTCATCTTCGGCGGAGAAACCCTGTACTACTTCTCGCTGGCCCTGACCATCGGCATCCTGTTCGGTATCTACTCCTCAGTCCTCGTCGCCAGCCCGCTGGTCATGTGGCTCGGCGTCTCGCGCGAACAATTCATCGTCAAACCCAAGGTCATCGAAGGTGCCAACGAGGACGGAGCCGTCGTTTAAGCGAATCCTACGGTCAACCGGGAAAAAGCCGCCAAATTGAAATTGGCGGCTTTTTCATTTTGGGGGACAGGTAATCGGTCTGGCTTTCCGTTTGAAGAGCGAAGAAGGCTGGGCGCCGCGGCGGGCCGTGACCTTGTCAACGGCATGCCACAGATTCGTCATTTTTTTACTCCGTGGATTCGGATTTTCGGGATCGACCATGTGCCGGTGTCGGCATGCCCGCCTTCCCGTGGTCGGGGAAGGCGGGGGAAGCAAGCCGTTTTCGCGCCTCGTGAGCACAGGTAAATATTACTCACAACATCGCAAAATGTGCTTCCTTTATTACTGCAACAACCGCTATATTTCGGATAATTATCCCAACGCACGCCAAAATATCGGTACATATTTCTTTTTATGCAGGGAGCTTCGATGAAGGATGGGATGCTGGACGATACTGACCGCAACATACTGCGGGTGCTGGCCCGGGACGGCCGGGTCAGCAACCAGAAGCTGGCCGAGCAGGTCAACCTGTCGGCAACGCCGTGCTGGAACCGGGTCAAGGCGCTGGAGGAAGCGGGGGTCATCAGCGGCTACGCAGCCATCCTCGATCAGCACGCCCTGGGGCTGCCCGACATCGTGATTATCGAAGTCACGCTGGAACGCCATGACGACGAGATCTTCAGCCGCTTTGGCGAAGCGCTGGCCGAGCTTCCGGAAGTGATGGAAGCCTATCTGCTGACCGGGGAATACGACTACCTGATCAAAGTGGCAGTCACCGGCACCGAGGGCTACGAACGCTTTCTTCGCCAGAAGCTATACAAGCTGCCGGGCATCCGGCACAGTCGTTCAACGTTCGCGCTGCGCTGCCTCAAGCGCATGCATTCGGTGGTGCCGTAACTAGCCAGCAGGGCGAGCAACTAGCGATTGGGAGTGCTTTCAAACAGTCATTTCCGGCGCGCCGGCCAATCACATCAGGAACAGGACCATGAGACTCAAGCAGTATCAGGTTGACGCTTTCGCGACACGTGTTTTCGAAGGCAATCCGGCCGCCGTCTGCCCCTTGGACAGCTGGTTGGATGATCGCCTGCTCCAGGCAATTGCCAACGAAAACAACCTCTCCGAAACCGCGTTCTTCGTCCCCACCGAACGGGGCTTCCATCTTCGCTGGTTTACGCCGGTAGCCGAAGTCGACCTCTGCGGGCATGCAACACTGGCCACGGCCCATGTTCTTTTTGAAATCCTGGGCTTTCCCGGGAAGCAGATAGTTTTTCAGACCAAAAGCGGGGAACTCGTCGTCGAGTCGGAAGAAGGACTGCTGAGGATGAACTTTCCTGCCCGCCCGCCCCAATTGTGTTCACTCCCCGATGCGCTTGTCGATGGACTGGGCCGCTCGCCCCAGGAAGTCTGGGCGGCGAACGACTACGTAGCCGTATTCGAAAGCGAAGAAATCATACGTTCCATCGTTCCCGATTTCGCCATGCTTCAGGAATTGGACCTGCGCGGGGTAATCGTTACTGCGCCGGGGAAGGACGTCGATTTTGTCAGCCGCTTCTTTGCGCCGAAAATCGGGATTGCCGAGGATCCGGTGACCGGCGCAGCCCATTGCGAGTTGACGCCCTACTGGGCACAGCGACTCGGAAAAAACACCTTTGAGGCAAGACAGGTTTCAGCCAGAGGAGGACGTCTTTCCTGCCAACTACAGGGGAACCGCGTCATTCTCGCTGGCCAGGCCGTCACGTTCATGGTTGCTGAAATAGACTTGGGCAGCCAAGGGTAAATTCGCGGCAGCGCTGAGATCAATTTGCTTGGCCGACACCCTGTTCGATAAGCTTGCCCTGGCGTTCAGGCAATCACCAGCTCGGCGTTTCCACCGCAGCTGGCGGCGGCTCGGGCAACCAAGCGCCGCTGGCGCCATAGACGGCCAAACCGGCAATGACCAGGGCCACTACCAAGGCGATGATGCCACCGCCGCTGGCCGGCTCGCCGCTTACGCCTTCTTTCCAGCCGGTCAGCATCGGTTTGACCAGGTTGTCCTTCTTGAAGTGACCATGGAAGGCAACGGCAATAACATGGAGAACGACGAGGGCGATCAGCACATTGGATACCAGGTGGTGGATGCCACTCAGGCGGTCGCTGAGCGATTTGTCGATCAAGTCGAACAGGGGGCCGACGAAGGCGATGTCGTCGTTGGAAAACAGGCCGCTGGTGACTTGCACGGTCAACAGGAAAATAAGGCTGAAAACGGAAAGGCCGCCGAGCGGGTTATGACCAAGGCCGCGCCATTCGCCTTTGAGGTAGACCCTGATTTTGGCAGGCGTCGGGAAGAACTGGGCGAAGCGCGAATAGGTCGAGCCGGCGAAGCCCCAGACAAGCCGAAAGGCAATCAGGCCGACGATGGCCAGGCCGATCTTGCCGTGCAGGTCGATCAGGCTGCCCCCCAATTGCCCGCTGACGACTGCCGCGAGAACCGCCAGCACGAGGAGCCAGTGAAACAGGCGGGTCGGCAGATCCCAGAGGCGAATTCGTTGATTGTTCATGTCCTGACCTTTTGAAACCGGAAAAAAACAGGCACCCGCAGGTGCCTGTGCTTTGATCGAAAACGTTTTACTTCTTGGCCTTGTAGTCGTCGTGGCAGCCCTTGCAGGTGCCGCCCAGCTTGCCCAGCTGCGCGCCGACCGCAGCCGCGTCGCCGGTGGCAGCGACCTTGGCCATTTCGTTGGCTTCCTTGTTGAAGGCCATGGCCACCTTGCCGACATTTTCCTTGTCGGTGAAGATGGCCGGCTTGGCGCGGGTCTCATCCCAGCCCTTGCCCTTGTCGCTACCCGGCACGTAAAGCGCGCCCATGCCTGAGTTGGCAATCGCCTGGATGGCGTTGGCCGCCTTGATGACTTCTTCCTTGTTGTATTGGCCGCCCTCGACGTTCATCTTGATGCGGCCCATATTCCAGGCCATAAAACCATAGCCCGACTGGCGGAACTTGATGGCGTCTTCAACCTTGACCTGGGCGGCGGCAGTACCAGCCAGGGTGACGGTCAGCAGGGCGAGCAAAAGCTTGGATATCATGGTCTATTCTCCGTGTTCATTGATGGAAAGTGGGCTGCATCGTGTAAACGTTCGTGGCCCGCGATTTATTCCATCAAAATTATAACTTGCTAATATGACAACGCTTCGTATCTTGCCATGAGCATTTTTCATGGCCGCGTTGAAGCATTTTGAACAGTTCGGATCAGGCAGCGAAAACGTGCTTGACGCGCAGTGCCGGGGCGCCTTGCTCGATGGCGATGAGGCGGGCGATGTTCGGATGTTTGCCCGGATTGGCACGCTCGTCTTCGCTGTGCTCGGCGAAGATTTCGATGCCCTTTTTGGCCGCCTCGACGTTGATCGAGCCATAGGTTTGCGCCAGATGGTTATACACCGCCAGCGAACCCTGGCTACCTGCCTTGTTTTCGATGGCAGCGACGACATTGCCCTCGGCGTCGAGCAGGTTGATGGCGGCCAGATGGGAAATTCCCGGCAGTTTTTTCAGGTTTTCAGCAAAAGACATTATTTCCATTCCCGTTTGGCTTTGACCAGACCGACGATCAGCCCGGTGGTAAAGGTGACGGCCGGCACGATGAAGGCGATGGCCTTGATGCCGCGCTCGGCGCCAAAATCAAAGAGCAGCCAGGCGGCCGGCAGCAGGCCGAGGAACAGGCCGATCAGCCCGCCCCGGATGCCGCCCCGGATCACGTCGCGATCCGAGGTCTTGCGCTCGCCGGTGCAATGCGGACAGTAGATGGCGTCGGCCGGCACTTCCTGCCCGCATTTGCTGCACAGCATTTAAATACGCTTCGCCAGTTCGGCCGCCTTGCCGGTGTAATCCCACGGCGTCAGCTTGAGCAGCTCAGCCTTGGCTGCTTCCGGAATTTCGAGCGTGGACACGAAAGCTTGCATACCTTCACGCGAAACGCGGGTGCCGCGGGTCAGTTCCTTGAGCTTTTCGTAGGCATTGGGCACGGCGTAGCGGCGCATGACGGTCTGGATCGGCTCGGCAAGCAGTTCCCAGTTGGCGTCGAGGTCAGCCTGCATAACGTGGGCATTGACTTCCAGCTTGTTCAAGCCCTTGAGCAACGAATCGTAGGCAAGCAGCGTGTAGCCGAGGCCGACGCCCATGTTGCGGAGTACGGTGGAGTCGGTCAAGTCGCGCTGCCAGCGCGAAATCGGCAGCTTTTCGGCGAGATGCTTGAGGACGGCGTTGGCCAGGCCGAGGTTGCCTTCGGAGTTCTCGAAATCGATCGGATTGACCTTGTGCGGCATGGTCGACGAACCGATTTCGCCGGCCTTGACCTTCTGTTTGAAGAAACCGAGCGAGATGTAGCCCCAGATGTCGCGGTCGAGGTCGATCAGGATGCTGTTGGCGCGGGCAAAGGCGTCGAACAGCTCGGCCAGCGCGTCGTGCGGCTCGATCTGGATGGTGTAGGGGTTGAAAGTCAGGCCGAGCGACTCGACGAAGCGCTTGGCGAAGCCTTCCCAGTCGTAGCCGGGATAGGCGATCAGGTGGGCGTTGTAGTTGCCGACGGCGCCGTTAATCTTGCCAAGCAGTTCGACGGCAACGATGCGGGTGCGGGCGCGCTCCAGGCGGTAGGCCACGTTGGCCATTTCCTTGCCGAGCGTCGTCGGCGTCGCCGGCTGGCCATGCGTGCGGCTCATCATCGGCACTTCGGCGTTGACGTGGGCGAGTTCCTTGAGGCGGGCGATGACCTTGTCGAGCGCCGGCAGCATGGCCTGCTCGCGGGCGCCCTGGCACATCAGCGCGTGCGACAGGTTGTTGATGTCTTCGGAAGTGCAGGCGAAGTGGATGAACTCGCTGACCTTGGTCACTTCGGCGTTGCCCTTGGTGTTCTTCTTGATCCAGTATTCGAGCGCCTTGACGTCATGGTTGGTGACGGCTTCCTCGGCCTTCACCTCGGCCGCCTGCTCGACGGTGAAGTTGGCGACCAGCGCATCAAGCTCTGCTACGGTCGACGGGGAAAAAGCGGCAATTTCCGAAAAGTGCGGCTCAGCAGCCAGCGCCTTGAGCCACTCGATCTCGACCTTGAGACGCGCCTTGATCAAGCCGAATTCGGAAAAATGCTCGCGCAGGGCGTCAACCTTGCCGGCATAGCGGCCGTCGAGCGGGGAAAGGGCAACCAGGGGATTGAAGGTCATGGAATCATCCTTTTCAGTAAGCCCGCCATTTTACCCGCCCGGCGAAGGCGTCGCCATACGCTATAATCGAGGCCCCCAAATCAGAGAGCGCACGATGAAGCTGATCGGCTCCCATACCAGCCCATACACGCGCAAAGTGCGCATTGTGCTGGCCGAAAAAAAGATCGATTACGAGTTCGTCATCGATTCCCCGTGGACGGACGTCAGCACGGTTCCCGACATCAACCCGCTGGGCAAGATCCCGGTGCTGGTGCTCGACGACAATACGCCGCTGTTCGACTCCCGGGTCATCGTCGAGTACATCGACAACGTCACACCCAACAACAAGCTGTTCCCTGCCCCCAATCGCGAGCGGACCGAGGTCAAGCGCTGGGAAGCCCTGGCCGACGGCCTGTGTGATGCGGCAGTCAGCGCCCTGCTTGAAGGCAAGCGCCCGAAAAAGGAGCAAAGCGCCGGCTGGATTACCCGTCAGCAAGACAAGGTCGCCCGCGGCCTCGACTTCATGGCGCGGGAACTCGGCGAAAAAAGCTTCTGCATGGGCACCCACTTCTCGATGGCCGACATTGCCGTCGGCACCGCCCTCGGCTACCTGCGCTTCCGCTTCCCGGAGATCGACTGGCAGGCAAGCCACCCGAACCTTGGCAAGCTCTACGACAAACTGATGCTGCGCCCACCGTTCGCGGATACCGTTCCGCACGACTGACTTGCCTTATCGCCTGACATGACAGGGGTGCCCGCAGGCACCCCTTTTTTTGCCAACCATAGCCTGCCGGCACCCAGAATGAACCACCTGACCACGCCGAGGTCAACGGTTCACAAACGAGAAACAGGTGGAAGGCCGACGACAGTGAAAACTTTCCCTGACAGCGTACCGATGGAAAAAGTCGCGCTCTCCCTTGCCACAGCGCTGGGAGCACGTGATATCCATACCCGGGCGCACTCCGACCGGGTCGTCCAGCTTTCCATTGAGCTGGGGTTGCACATCGAGCTTTCCGACGAGGAACTTGAAATGCTGGCCTTGGGTGCCCAGTTTCACGACCTCGGGAAGATCGGCATTCCCGACAAGGTGCTGCGCAAACCGGCCGCCTTCGAAGAGGACGAATGGGCCTGCATGAAACAGCACGCGGTAATCGGCGAACAGATCATCCTCGCCATCAATGGAAAAAATTCCCCGGGAATTGCCCGCACCGTGCGCCATCATCACGAGCACTTCGACGGCTCGGGCTACCCGGATGGACTGAGCGGCACGGAGATTCCGCTTTTCTCGCGAATCATTTCACT
This sequence comes from Gammaproteobacteria bacterium, assembly GCA_018828385.1. Taxonomy (GTDB): domain Bacteria; phylum Pseudomonadota; class Gammaproteobacteria; order Burkholderiales; family Rhodocyclaceae; genus Azonexus. The sequence goes on from JAHJVE010000011.1 coordinate 78,702, forward strand.
GGCCGACAGCTACGACGCAATGATCGAAACCCGGGCCTACCACAAGCCGCGGCAGCACAAAGAAGTCATGGACATCCTGAACAGCGAGGCCGGGCGCAAGCACGACCCCGACCTGCTGTACGCCTTCTGCCAGTCCATTGAAAGATCACCAATGCGTGGCACCGACGCCTGAGCGCACTTAACGGATAACGCCACCGCCCAGACAAACCCGGCTCTCGTAGAGCACGACCGACTGTCCCGGCGTGAGCGCCCACTGCGGCTCGGCGAAGCGGATTTCACAGCTTTCGCCATCGACGCGCTCGACCTCGCAGGGCTGGTCGGCCGTCCGGTAGCGCGGCTTGGCGGTATAAACCCAGTGCGTATGCGGCGCCCGGCCGGCAACCCAGCTCAGTTGCTCGGCGACCAGATCATCCCTGAACAGCGCCGGATGATCGTGGCCCTGCCCGACGTACAACACGTTCTTTTCCATGTCCTTGCCGACCACGAACCAGGCATCGTGATCGCCGCCGCCCGGCTGGCCTTTTTCCTTGAGGCCACCGATATGCAGGCCCTTGCGCTGACCCATGGTGTGGAACATCAGGCCGTCGTGCTCACCGAGCACCTTGCCGTCGTCGAGGCGGCGGATTTCACCCTTCTTGGGCGGCAGATAGCGCGCCAGAAAATCCTTGAACGGCCGTTCGCCGATGAAGCAGATGCCGGTCGAATCCTTCTTTGCGGCGACATGCAGCCCTTCGGCCTCGGCGATCTTGCGCACTTCCCGCTTGTAGATGTCGGCCAGCGGGAACAGCGTTTTCGACAGTTGCGCCTGATTCAGGCGGTAGAGGAAATAGCTCTGATCCTTGGTCCCGTCCTCGGCCTTGAGCAACTGGAATTCGCCGTTGAATTCACGCACGCCGGCATAGTGGCCGGTGGCGATCTTGTCGGCGCCGAGCTGCATGGCGTGGTCGAGGAAAGCCTTGAACTTGATTTCGGAATTGCACAGGATGTCCGGATTCGGCGTCCGCCCGGCCTGGTATTCGCGCAGGAACTCGGCGAAGACGCGTTCGCGGTATTCGGCGGCGAAATTAACCACCTCGACGTCGATGCCGATGCGGTCGGCGACGCTCATCACGTCGATCAGATCCTGGCGCGACGAGCAGTATTCCTCGGTGTCGTCGTCTTCCCAGTTCTTCATGAACAGGCCGATCACGTTCCAGCCCTGCCGCTTGAGCAGCAAGGCCGCCACGGAGGAGTCAACGCCGCCGGACAAACCGACGACCACTGTTTTTTCAGACATCGGGCCCAGCCCCTTTCTTCCATTCATCCAGCGGCAAGATCACCGCTGGCTGTCCATTATCGACGAACCAGCTATCGACGGCGAAGCGCGCCGCTTCACCTTTCATTTTCTCTTCGATCACCGCCGTCCAGTGCACAAAAAATAGTTTGGCGACGCCCCGCTCGACCGGATCGAGAACGCTATGCCAGCGCAGGTAGCCGCGCGCCTCAAGTAATTTGAGCAGGCGCGTCGTCGAGGTCGAATGATCGATGCAGTCCATCTTGCCGGGAACATGCCCATCATCGTAGTTGCCACCACGATCATTGTGGATGTCCGACTGCTCGCCGGCCCAGGCGTAAAGCCGACCGACCGCCTCGGATATCATTTTTCGCTCATTTTCCGGGTTGACCGTAGCAAACAGCAGGCGCCGCACCTCGCCGAGCTGCCCTTCGGTGTAACGGATGTCGGCCTGGGCCAGACAGCTGTACCCGTAGCAGATGCGCACCGTTTCATCAGCCGCAACCGCACCAGAGAGCGCCAGCAACAAGGTGAGCAGCCAGCAACGCATCAGTCGTAATGCACGAGCAGATCGAGCGGGAACTGCTTGCCCGCGATGAAATCCTCAATGCAGCGCAGGATCAGCGGGCTGCGATGCCGGGCCTGTGTCGCCTTGACTTCATCAAGCGTCAACCAGCGGGCGGCGACAATGCCGTCATCGAGCTGGCGCCCCGCCTCGTAACCGCGCAAATCGCCGGCAAAGGCGAAGCGCAGATAGGTCTTGTCGTCCTTGGCCGGATGTTTCCAGTTATAGATGCCGACCAGGTGCGTCGGCTTGAAATGGTAGGCCGTTTCTTCGAGCGCCTCGCGGGCCACGGCCTCAATCAGCGACTCGCCCTCTTCGAGGTGGCCGGCCGGCTGGTTGAAGGCCAGCCCGGCCTCGGTTTCTTCCTCGACAAGCAGGAATTTGCCGTCGCGCTGGACAACGGCGGCAACGGTGACGTGGGGTTTCCAGACCATGACAAGGCTCTATCGGCAAAAGCGTTATTTTAACGTCTGATTTCGGCTAGAATTGTCGGCTTTGACACGCGCAACACGGAGAATCGAACATGTCCATGTCGGATCGCGACGGCTTTATTTGGCAAGACGGCAAACTGGTGCCCTGGCGCGAAGCCACCACCCACGTCCTCACCCATTCGCTGCATTACGGCATGGGTGTATTTGAGGGCGTCCGTGCCTATAAGACCGAACGCGGCACGGCGATTTTCCGTCTCAAGGAGCACACCGAGCGCCTGTTCCGTTCGGCCCACATCTTCCAGATGCAGATGCCCTACGACGCCGAAACGCTGATCGAGGCCCAGAAGGAAGTCATCCGCGCCAACAATCTCGAATCCGGCTACCTGCGTCCGCTCGCCTTCTACGGTTCGGAAAAGATGGGTGTCTCGCCCAAGGGCGCCAAGGTGCACGTCATCATCGCCGCCTGGCCATGGGGCGCCTACCTCGGCGAAGAAGGCATGGAGCGCGGCATCCGCATCAAGACCTCGTCCTTCACCCGCCACCATGTGAATATCACCATGGTCCGCGCCAAGGCCTCGGGTAATTACATGAACTCCATCCTCGCCAACAACGAGGCCACCGGTGACGGCTACGACGAAGCCCTGCTGCTCGACGCCGAAGGCTACGTCTGCGAAGGTTCCGGCGAGAACATCTTCATCGTCAGGAACGGCACGCTGTACACGCCGGATCTGACGGCCTGCCTCGAAGGCATCACGCGTGCCACCATCATCCAGCTGGCTGGCGAACTGGGCATCCCGGTCATCGAGAAACGCATCACGCGCGACGAAGTCTATTGCGCCGACGAAGCCTTCTTCACCGGCACCGCCGCCGAAGTGACGCCGATTCGCGAACTCGACAACCGCCAGATCGGTGCCGGCCATCGCGGCCCGGTCACCAAGGTCCTGCAGGAAAAATACTTCGACGTGGTCTATGGCCGCTCGGCCGCCCACGCCGACTGGCTGGCCACCGTCTAATCCAGGGAGAAAACGATGTCCGACAACAAAGCTGTTGAAATCACCGCCCACGACCTGCCGCTGCACTGCCCGACGCCCAACGTCGCGCTGTGGAGCCAGCATCCGCGCGTCTTCCTCGACGTCCTGAAGACCGGCGAAGTGACCTGCCCGTACTGCTCGACCAAGTACGTCTTCACGGGCGAAGCGCCCAAGGGCCATCACTAAGCATCGGGCGGCGGGTCGCGCTTTTTGGCGCCGCCCCACCGCTTTCGCATGAAAAAGGCTCTCATCGTCGCCCCCTCCTGGATCGGCGACACGATCATGGCGCAGCCGCTGTTTGCGCGGCTGCATGCCAAACATCCCGGTCTCCAGCTCGACGCCATCGCCCCGCGCTGGGTGGCGCCCGTCCTGCAGCGCATGACGGAAATCAGCGACGTCCTCGACAGCCCTTTCGGCCACGGCCAACTGTCGCTCAAGCCGCGCTGGAAACTCGCCCGCCAGCTTGCTGCCCGCGGCTACGACGCTGTCTATGTCCTGCCCAATTCGCTCAAATCGGCCCTCGTGCCCTGGCTGGCCGGCATTCAGCAGCGGATCGGATTCACCGGTGAATCGCGCTACGGCCTGATCAACGTCCGCCATACGCTCGACAAGCAAGCCCTGCCGCTCATGGTCGAACGCTTTGCCCAGCTAGCCGAAACGCCGGGGCAATTACTGAAGCCTTCCATTTTTCGGCCAAAAATCCGGTCGACCGTGGAAGACCAGCAAAAAGCCCTGGCCGAACTGGCCATCGAGCGCCCGGCCCGCGTCGTCGCCTTCTGCCCCGGCGCCGAGTACGGCCCGGCCAAGCGCTGGCCGGCCGCCCACTTCGCCGCACTGGCCAAAAAGCTGGCCGAACAGGGCTGCGCCATCTGGCTCTTCGGTTCGCCCAAGGATCACGCCGTCGCTGAGGAAATCTCGCAACTCGCCCCCGGCCTGTGCCGCAACCTGTGCGGCGCTACCTCGCTAGCCCAGGCCGTCGATCTGCTGGCCATGGCCGAACTCGTCGTCTGCAACGATTCCGGCCTCATGCACGTCGCCGCCGCCCTCAACCGGCCGATTGTAGCGCTCTATGGCTCATCGTCGCCCGGCTTCACGCCGCCGCTTTCCGACTGCGCCGACATCCTGAGTCTCAATCTCGACTGCAGCCCCTGCTTCAAGCGCGAATGCCCGCTCGGCCACCTCGACTGCCTCAACAAACTGCTCCCCGAACAGGTCTTTGCCGCCTGCCAGAAAAGGATGAAGCCATGAGCGCGCCGACCGTTTATGCCTTGCCCGACGACGTCGAACGCGCCTTCTACGAAGCCATCGTCGACGGCGACCCCGACCGCATGATGCTGCTCTGGTCCGAAGACGACGACACGCTGTGCGTCCATCCGACCGGCGTTCGCCTGCTCGGCCTCGCGCCCATCCGCGAAAGCTGGCGCAGCATCTTTGCCAACGCCCGCCTGCGCGTCCAGGCCGAGCCCGTCGCCCACTGGAACGGCACAATCATCGCCATCCACCACCTAACCGAAATTCTCTTCGTCGGCGACGACCCCAGCCCGCACGGCCCGCTCTACGTCACCCACGTCTATGTCCGCGGCCCGCATGGCTGGCGTCTGGCCAGCCGCCACGCCTCGGCCGCCGACGACGGTCATCAGGCGATGGCCGAGGCCGTGCCGCACACGCTGCATTGAAGCCGCCCAAGCCCTATCACGCACCGAGCTGGCTGCCTGGCGGTCAGGCGCAGACCTTGTGGCCGCTGCTCATCAAGCCGCGCCCGCTCAAACTGCGCCGCGAACGGTGGACAACGCCCGATGGTGACTTCATCGACGTCGATCACCTCGACGGACCTCCCGATTCACCGCTACTCGTCCTCTTCCACGGTCTCGAAGGCAGCGCCCGCAGCCATTACGCCCTCTCGACCGCCCGCGCCTGCAAGGCCGCCGGCTGGCGCCTCGCCCTGCCGCATTTCCGTGGCTGCTCGGGTGAACTGAACCGCCGGCCGCGCGCTTACCACTCCGGGGATTCTGATGAAATCGACTGGATCCTGCGCCGCCTGCACGCTGCCAACGATAGCCGCCCACTCCACGCCGCTGGCGTTTCGCTCGGCGGCAACGCCCTGCTCAAATGGGCCGGCGAACGCGGCACCTCGGCCGGCGAACTGGTCACCGGCGTCGCCGCCTTCTGCGCCCCGCTCGACCTCGCCGCCTGCGGCCATCACCTGGCCAACGGTTTCAACCGCATCTACACCCGCCATTTCCTGACCACACTGAAAGCCGTTTCGGCCAGCCGCCTGAGCCAATTCCCCGGCCTCTTCGACGAAGCGCGCATGCGCCGGGCAATCAATCTCTATGAATTCGACGACGCCGTGACCGCCCCCATCCACGGCTTTGCCGGCGCCGACGACTACTGGCGGCGCGCCTCGGCCAAACCCTGGCTGAAATCCATCGCCGTGCCGACGCTTACGGTCAACCCGAAAAACGACCCGTTTTTGCCCTCCCGCTATCTGCCGACGGCCACCGAGGTCAGCCCATTCGTGCACCTCGAACAGCCCGACAGCGGCGGCCATGTCGGCTTTGTCAGCGGCTCGTTTCCGGGAAATCTGGACTGGCTGCCGCAAAGGCTTCTACACTTCTTTCTTTTCGAAACGTCATAAACAAATGCCATTTGGGCAGCCGAGTGAGGATGCACAGAGTTTGCAACAATCTCCATGCACCATACACACCTTCCCGCAGCAACCTTTAAGACAGGACAACCATGAGCCAACTCCCCGCTGAAATCTTCAAGGCCTACGACATTCGAGGCATCGTCAATAAATCGCTGACTGCCGACGTCGTTCGCCAGGTCGGTCACGCGCTCGGTTCGCTGGCCATTGAGCAAGGTCAGAAGGCCATCGCGGTCGGCCGCGACGGTCGTCTGTCCGGCCCCGAACTGGCAGGCGCTCTGATGGACGGCATCTGCGCCGCCGGTTGCGACGCCATCGACGTCGGCTGCGTGCCGACTCCGGTCACCTACTTCGCCGCCTATGAGCTCGGTTGCCACTCCTGTGTCTCGGTCACCGGCAGCCACAACCCGCCCGACTACAACGGTCTCAAGATGGTCATCGGCGGCAACACCCTGGCCCTCGACGCCATTCAGGATCTAAAAAAGCGCATCGAAGCCGGCAACCTCAAGCACGGCCAGGGCAAGCGCACTTCAGCCGACGTCCTCGGCGCCTACGTCGAAAAGATCGTCGGTGACGTCAAGCTGGCCCGCCCCATGAAAATCGTCATGGACTGCGGCAACGGCGTGGCCGGCGCGATCGCCCCGGAACTCTTCAAACGTCTCGGCTGCGAGATCGTGCCGCTCTACTGCGAAGTCGATGGCAATTTCCCGAACCACCATCCGGACCCGTCCAAGCCGGAAAACCTGGCCGACGTCATCAAGGCCCTCCAGGAAACCGACGCTGAAATCGGCATCGCCTTCGACGGCGACGGCGATCGCCTCGGCGTCGTCACCAAGGATGGCGAAATCATCTTCCCGGATCGCCAGCTCATGCTCTTCGCCGCCGACGTCCTGTCGCGCGTACCGGGCGGCACGGTTATTTTCGACGTCAAATGCACGCGCCTGCTCGCCCCGTGGATCAAGCAACACGGCGGTGTGCCGCTCATGTGGAACACCGGCCACGCACTGGTCAAGGCCAAACTGCGCGAAACCGGCGCCCCGCTGGCCGGCGAAATGTCCGGCCACACCTTCTTCAAGGAACGCTGGTATGGCTTCGATGACGGTCTATACACGGGCGCCCGCCTGCTCGAAATCCTCTCACGCTCGGCCGACGCCAACGCGCCGCTGAAAACCCTGCCGAATTCGCCGTCGACCCCGGAACTCAACATCAAGATGACCGAGGGCGAGCCCTTCGCGCTGATCGACAAGCTGAAAGCCAACGGCAAGTTCAATGGCGCCGACGAAATCATCACCATTGACGGCGTGCGCGTAGAATACGCAGATGGCTTCGGTCTGGCCCGCCCGTCGAACACGACACCGGTGGTGGTGCTGCGTTTCGAAGCCGATAACGCCGTCGCGCTCGAACGCATCCAGGCCGATTTCCGTCAGGCCATCAATGCAGTCTGGCCGGGGATTCAACTGCCGTTTTAAAGGAAATTCGTGAGCGAAAACGCCGCCGACCAGCTATTTTTAGGGCGCCAGCCCATCCTGGACCGCAATCAGCAACTTTTCGCCTACGAACTGCTTTTCCGCAGCGGTAGCCGCAACTTCGCCGATGTCACCTGCGGCGTACAGGCTACCGCCACGGTCATTGCCAATGCCTTCACCGAACTCGGCGTCGAAGCGGCGCTCGGCAACTGCCGCGGTTTCATCAACGTTGACGAGGCCTTTCTGTTCAGCGACCTGCTCGAGTTGCTGCCGCGCCACGCCGTCGTTCTCGAAATCCTCGAAACCGTGCCGCCGACGCCAGCCGTCATCGAACGCTGCATCGCCCTCAAGGCGGCCGGGTTCACGCTGGCCCTCGACGACGTCATTCAGCTCGAGCCGGAATACGCCGAACTGCTCGCCTTGGTCGAGATCGTCAAAGTCGATATCCAGCCGCTGACACGCATCCAGCTCATGCAGCTGGTCATGAAATTGAAGCCGATGGGCAAGCAGCTGCTGGCCGAAAAAGTTGACTCGCGCGAGCAGATGGAACAATGCCTGAAGCTTGGCTTCACGCTGTTCCAGGGCTATTACTTCGCCAAGCCGACCATCATTTCCGGCAAGAAGCTCGATCACTCGCAGATTTCGCTCATGAAGCTCATGGGCCTGCTACTCAGCGATGCGCCGACCTCGGAAATCGAAACGGCGCTCAAGCCCGAACCCGGCCTGACCATCAACCTGCTGCGCATGACCAATTCGGTCGGCTCGGGCTGCAGCGAAAAAATCACCTCGCTCGGCCACGCCATCACCGTCCTCGGCCGTCGCCAGTTGCAACGCTGGCTGCAACTGCTGGTTTTCTCAGCCGGCAACCCGAGCGGTCCGAGCAACCCGCTGCTGCTCCTGGCCGCCACCCGCGGACGGCTCATGGAACTGCTGGCCGCCGAATTGCAGCCGGGCGACGTCAGCTTTGCCGACCAGGCTTTCATGGCCGGCATCATGTCGCTGATGCCGGCGCTGGTCGGCCAGCCCATCGCCGACATCGTCGCCCCGCTTGGCCTCACCGCCCATGTGCGCGATGCTCTATGCGAGGGGAGCGGCCGCCTCGGCGCCCTGCTCCGTCTGGCCGAAAGCAGCGAATCGGGCGATATTTCGCGGTTGACCGTAGCCCTCGGCGAACTGCCCGGACTCAGCCCGAAAGCGCTCAACCGCGCCCAGACACAGGCGCTCCAATGGTCCAACAGCATCGGCCAGGAACCGCCAGGCTGACCTACCGACGGTTACAAAAAGGCGACAGCAGCGGCACAAAGCGGCGAGCGTGGTCGTCTACAATCGCCTCATTTTGACGACGAGAGCCAGACCATGGAACAGTTCCGCAACCCTCAGTTTCGACAAGGCACGCAGCCCGGCCCGCTCGCCAAGCTGGCCGCATTTGTCCTGAGCGCGGGCTTTCTGGTACTCGCCTTCATGTTTTCACTGGTCGCTTTGGCCGTCGTTGCCGTGCTCGGCATCGTTCTCGGTGGTTGGCTGTGGTGGAAGACGCGGGCCATGCGCAAACAGATGCAGGAAATGCGCGAGGCAGCGGCCGAGCAGATGGGTGGCGAGCCAGCCGCACGCAGCGACCGGGTGATTGAGGGCGAATTCATCCGCGAAGTGCCGACCGACCGCAACCCGCGCTGATCAGCGCATTTTGGGGTTGAGCGAACCGCGGTTGTAATCCTTGTCACCGGGCATGACGACCCGGCCAAACCCGAAAACACCGCCCTGCGCTTCGGCCGGGCGGGTCTTGTTTTCGGGATATTCGGCGGCCCGCTTCTGCGCCTCGGCCGCCAGCGCGGCATCGACGTATTCCCAGCGGCCATTCGGGAAAAGACGCACTTTTTCCCCGTCGACCGTAGCAGCCTCGAGCGGCGTCCGATCCAGCTCGGCGGCAAAGCCCTGCCCCGCCGCCAGCACCAGGATCAGCGCCCAAGCCGCTTTCACAGCTTGCCTTCGACCCAGGCCGTGACCGAAGCCAGCGCCGCCGGCAGGTTTTCCGGCTGCGTGCCGCCGGCCTGCGCCATGTCCGGACGGCCGCCGCCCTTGCCGCCGACCTGCTGGGCGACCATGTTGACCAGCTCGCCGGCCTTGACCTTGCCGGTCAGGTCAGCCGTCACGCCGGCGATCAAGGTCACCTTGCCATCGACCACCGAGGCGAGCAGGATGGCGGCCGACTTGAGCTTGTCCTTGAGCTTGTCCATGGTCTCGCGCAGGGTTGCGACGTCGGCCCCGTCGAGCGTGGCGGCAAGCACCTTGGCGCCCTTGATGTCGGCAGCCTGATTGACCAGGTCATCGCCTTGCGAAGCGGCCAGCTTCGACTTGAGGCGAGCCAGTTCTTTCTCCAGCGCACGAACGTTGTCGAGAATGCTGACGACGCGCTCGGCCAGATCGTCCGGCTGGGTCTTGAGCAAGGCGGCAACGCCGGCAACACGATTGGCCTGGGCCTGCACCCAGGTCAGCGCATTGGTCCCGGTGATCGCCTCGACGCGACGTACGCCAGCCGCCACGCCGCCCTCGGAAACGATCTTGAACAGGCCGATGTCGCCGCTGCGGGCAACGTGGGTGCCGCCGCACAGCTCCTTTGAGGAACCGATGGCCACGACGCGCACCTCTTCACCGTACTTTTCGCCGAAAAGCATCATGGCGCCCGACTTCTGGGCGTCGTCGATGCCCATGACGCGGCTGTCGGTGGCGGCATTGGCGAGAATTTCAGCGTTGACGATTTCTTCGACTTCGCGGATTTCCTCGGCGGTCATCGGGGTGTTCTGGGCAAAGTCGAAACGCGTCTTGTCCGGATCGACCTGCGAGCCCTTCTGCTGGACGTGCTGGCCGAGCACTTCACGCAAGGCCTTGTGCATGAGGTGGGTGACCGAGTGGTTGCGCTGTGTCGCGGCGCGGGCAACCGTATCGACCTTGGCGGCGACTTCCTGGCCGATGACCAGCTTGCCGGTTTTCAGGATGCCGTGGTGGCCGAAGACGGCGGCCTGGATCTTCAGGGTGTCTTCGACGGCGAAAATGCCGCCGACGCCCTTGAGCTCGCCACGGTCGCCACACTGGCCGCCGGATTCGGCGTAGAACGGGGTGTGATCGAGGACGACGACGCCGAAGTCGCCTTCATGGAGTTCGTTAACGGCCGCGCCGTCCTTGTACAGCGCCAGCACCTTGCCCTTGGCTTCAAGCGACTCGTAGCCGTGGAAGATGGTTTCCTGCCCGGCGTAATCGAGGTTGAGCGCCATCTTGAACTTGCCGGCAGCGCGCGCCTGTTCTTTCTGACGGGCCATGGCGGCATCGAAAGCGGCGCCGTCGACGGTGACATTGCGCTCGCGGCAGATGTCAGCCGTCAGGTCGAGCGGGAAGCCGTAGGTGTCGTGCAGCTTGAAGGCGGTTTCACCGTTGAAGACAGTGACACCCTTGTCAGCCATGGCGGCGAGTTCGCCTTCGAGGATTTCCATGCCGTGCTCGATGGTCGCGAAGAAGCGGTCTTCTTCCTGCTTGAGCGTGGCGACGACCTTGGCCTGGTTTTCTCTGAGTTCCGGATAGGCATCGCCCATTTCGGCGACGAGGTCGGGCACCATCTTGTTGAAGAAGGCGGCGCGGGCGCCGAGCTTGTAGCCGTGGCGAATGGCGCGGCGGATGATGCGGCGCAGGACGTAGCCGCGACCTTCATTGCCCGGGATGACGCCGTCGGCAATCAGGAAGGAGCAGGCGCGGATGTGGTCGGCGAGCACCTTGAGCGACGGCGAATCCATGTCGGCGTCCGAGGTTTCGCGGGCAGCGGCCTTGATCAGGCTCTGGAACAGGTCGATTTCGTAGTTGGCATGAACACCTTGCAGCACGGCCGAAATACGCTCGAGGCCCATGCCGGTGTCGACCGACGGCTTGGGCAGCGGGTGCATGACGCCAGCTTCATCGCGGTTGAACTGCATGAAGACGTTGTTCCAGATTTCGATGAAACGGTCGCCGTCTTCTTCCGGCGATCCCGGGGGGCCGCCCCAGTGCTTTTCGCCGTGATCGTAGAAAATCTCGGTGCACGGGCCGCAGGGGCCGGTGTCGCCCATCATCCAGAAATTGTCGGAGGCGTAGCGGGCGCCCTTGTTGTCGCCGATGCGCACGATCCTCTCGGCCGGCACGCCGACTTCCTTGTGCCAGATGTCGTAGGCTTCGTCGTCCTCGGCATAAACCGTGACGGTCAGCTTGTCCTTGGGCAGTTTGTAGACTTCAGTGAGCAGTTCCCAGGCGTACTTGATGGCGTCCCGCTTGAAGTAGTCGCCGAAGCTGAAGTTGCCGAGCATCTCGAAGAAGGTGTGGTGGCGCGCCGTGTAGCCGACGTTCTCGAGGTCGTTGTGCTTGCCGCCGGCGCGCACGCATTTCTGCGAAGTGGTCGCACGGGAATAAGGCCGCTTGTCGAAACCGAGGAAGACATCCTTGAACTGGTTCATCCCGGCGTTGGTGAACAACAGGGTCGGGTCTTCGTGCGGCACCAACGAGCTGGAAGAAACGATCTGGTGGCCCTTGGAGGCGAAGAAGTCGAGGAACTGCTGGCGGATTTCGGCGCTTTTCATAAGCTGTCTGCCCTAAATGGCGTTGAATTCGGAATCCGTGATTTTAACGCAGGAGCAGCGGGAACTTGATCCCCGGAACAGCTTTCAATTTTGGCCTTTTTTTCCGGTTGACCGTAACAATGAAAAAACCCGCCGATTGGCGGGTTTCCGGCCAAGCCAAAACCGCTTAGCGGCGGCGCGGACGATCAACCCGGCCGTTGTGGTTGTAATCGTGCTGACGGTCGTGCTTTTGCGCGTAGATGCGACGACTCTGGACTTCCTGCGCCTGATGCAGGCGGGCGCGCTCGCGCCGGGTCACGACGCCGTCGGATTTTGCGCGGTTTTCCATGTTGTCGACATGCTGCTGGCCGCGATCTATACGATTGGCCTCGCGCTGGGTCAGGCTGCCGGAAGCGACGCCCTGATCGATGCGCTGCTCCTGATTGGCCTGGCGCTGATCGACGCGCGGCGTGTTGGCCTGGGCAAAGGCCAGGGCAGGCAGAACGAGGGACAGTACGGCAATGGACTTGACGATTTTCATGATTTCCTCCTGGTGGCTAGGGCGAACTCCCTGATCAGCATTAGAAGGTAAAACGGGGTAAAAATCAGCCGCCCAAATGCAAGCCTTTGTAAGCACTTGTTTCGCTCACAAAAAGATCGAGACGATCGGTAAAAACGGCGCTGACACCGCGCGAGAACAGCGATTTCGCGGCATTTTCGGTGTTGACCGTGTAACACAGCACGGCAATCCCATTGGCCTGCGCCTCGGCCAGTACGTCGTCGCTCAAATGCCTGGCGGCGCAATGCAAAGTGACTGCCTGCAAGCGCCGCACCGTGCTCAGCCAGTCAGCCGGCACCCGCTCGAATAGCACGCCGCGCGGAATCTGCGGCGCCAGATCGCGGGCAATCTCCAGCGCCTCGAGCGAAAACGACGAGATCAGCGGCGGCACCCTGGCACCTTGCCATAGTTCGCTGCTACGACGAGCCACCGTCTCCGCCGTCTGGCGCTCGAACCCGGTCGCCGGCTTGATCTCGACATTGGCCAGCAGGCCATATTCGCGGCACGCCGCCACCGCATCGGCGTAGCGCGGAACCCGCTCGCCATTGCCGGCATCGAGCGTGAAGAGCCGCGCATCCGGCGTTTCACAGACCAGGCCCCGGCCGTTCGTGGTCCGCTCCAGTGTTTCGTCGTGGATGAGCACGGGCGTGCCATCGCCGGACTGCATCACGTCGAACTCAACCGCCGCAAACCCCATCCGCGCCGCCAGCCGGATGCCGGCCAGCGTGTTCTCGGGGGCCAGCGCCCCGCCGCCGCGATGGGCAAACCAGCGCGGCAGCGGCAAGCTCATCAGAAGGGCTGCGCCCTTTTCAGCTGCGGCTTGGCGGCCAGTAGCACGTTGCCGCGGCTGACGGAGGTATCGAGCGCCGCCTTGGCCGGCTTCTCGTCGGCCCAGACGGCCTCCAGTTCCTCGTCGGCGATGAGCCTGACCTGGTCGATATTGGCTACGCGCACGGACGGCTTGCTGCCGTTTCCGTTGAGCGAGGCGTAGGCGATTTCGATCGTCTTGTCGTCATCCTTCAGCAATTTGCTGCGCGCCGCGGAACGGGTGGCGTCGGTCATCGGCAGACCGCCATAGACGCGTACGATTTCCAGCTGCATTTCCGGCGACAGCAGGAAATTGACGAATTTCGCAGCCTGCTTGTACTGCGCCCGCGTGCGACCGGCACCGAACCACAGCGATGCACCGTCGGCCAGCGACGACTTGCGACCGCCATAAACGTCGTCGTGATGCGGCAGTGGCGCCACGCCCAACTCGACGCCCTTGGCGTCATGGAAATCGACATTTTCGCGCGAATCGGTGGTGATCATCGCGCATTCACCTTCGTGGAATTTGGCGCTGGCCTCGTTGCGACGGCCGAACAGCTTGAAATAATTGGCCTTGCTCCACGTTGCCATCATCGCCAGGTGCTTGACCTGCGGCAGGCCGTTGAAAGTCAGCAAGCCCTTTTCGGTTGCCGCCGGCGCGCCGGAGATGGCGCTGACGTTATCGACGTGCACCCAGACCGGCCACGACGAGGTGTAAGGACAGGCGTAGCCGGCGTCCTGCAACTTGTCGAGCATGCCCTGCATCTCGAACCAGGTCTTCGGCGGCTGCTCCGGGTCCAGCCCGGCCTTGCGGAAGGCATTCTTGTTGTAGAACAGGACAGGGGTGGAATAAAGCACGGGCAAGGCGACCAGGCGGCCCCTGGCATCAACGACGCCGGCCTTCAGATCGCCGGACAACTGGCCAAACTTCAGCGGCTGGCCAGCCTGGGCCATGACGCGATAAAGCGGCGCAAAGGTATTCGACTGGCTGAGCACATCACTCATGTCGTAGCGACGGACCAGATTGAGTATTGCCGGCTTGTCACCCTTTTCCAGACGAACCAGTTTCAGCGAGCTACCGGACTCCTTGTTGAAGCGATCGACAATCACCTGCAAACGGTCGGCCCCCGCCGGGCCAAGATTGTGCGCCAACTCGAGCTGGGCCGCTACGGCCGGGGCAGGCACCGCCTTGGCTGGCTTGACCGGTTTGGCCTGCACCACGGAACAAGCCAGGGCGAGAGTCATGGCGACGGTCAAGGGACGAAGGCAATACGACATGGCGGCTCCAGCGATTTTCAAGGAGATGGATTATAGAGCCGAGCGACGCGACGCGCCCCCCACACTTTTCGCAAATATGCGAGAATCCGGCGCATGATCAAGCGAATTTTTCTGATTCTCGCCATCTTCGGACTGACCGCCTGCGACCAGATAAGCCACAAACTGGGCCTCGAAGATCCAGCCAAAAAGGAAGCGCGAACCGAGGAGGAAGCCAAGGCTGTCGGTGGCGCCTGCCGTCAGTCCGGGCGCGCTATCGAGGACTGCTACGCGATTTACAGCTGGCTGCCCAAGGCCGGGGTTTACGCCGGCTGGCGCGACATGGATGAATACATGCGCGAGAACAAGCTGGAAACGATCGAACCTCAGTTGCCCCCGCCGGAAGGCCCGGCCAGCAAGAAACGGAAGAAGACCCAGGAAGCCGCAGCCGAAAGCGAAACCAAGGCCGAACCCGAAAAGAAGGCTGAAAAACACTAATCCGCTGCCGTGGCAAGCAGGCCAAACACGACCGGAAGACAGGAAAAATGAGACTTCCCGCATTCATGGGCGGCATTCGCGGCAAGCTGATCGGCATTTTCGTGCTGATCAAGGTTGTTCCCCTGCTCCTGCTCGCCGGCTTCGCCTGGTATGCCACCAGTCAGCTCGGCGCCGACGTCGCGACCAAAGCTGGCAGCATGGCCGACGCCATGCTGTCGACGATCAAGAATGTCGGCCAGACGGTAACCGACGACTCCATCCGCGCCCTTGACCAGCGTTCGCGCGAAGCCATCGAATCCCTGACCACGAACGCAGCCAAGGAAATTGCCGACTTTCTCCATGACCGCGATGCCGACATCCGGCAGGCCGCCAGCCTGGAACCGTCCGAGGCTGCTTTTCGCCGTTTCCTGAGCCAGCGCAGCCGGCCGATCTACCAGCACGGTCCCTGGAAACTCGCGGCGGATGGTCAATCCTGGGAGCCAGAACAATCAGTCAAGCGCGAGGCCAGGATCACCCGCCCCGTGCTGGCGGACAACGCCAGGGATTTCCACACCCGCCCGCCGGAATATTTTGGCGAGGCCGAGCAGCGGCCACTGTTCGTCGAAATGACCTTTGTCGATCCCGACGGCAACGAACAAATCAAGGTCACGACCGGCCAGCTGACCGAAAGAGGCCGCAAAAACGTCGTTGACCGTAGCAACACCTTCGTCAAGGCGGAAAATTATTTTGCCGAGCTGAAAAAACTCAAGCCAGGCGACATCTACGTCTCCGACGTTATCGGCGCCTACGTGCCGACGCACACCATAGGACCTTACCTGCCGGCCAGTCTCGAAAAAGCCGGCAAGCCCTTTAAACCGGAGGAGTCGGCCTATGCCGGCACGGAAAACCCGGTGGGCAAGCGCTTTCGCGGCATCGTCCGCTGGGCCATGCCGGTGGTCAGGGGGGGCCGGACCGTGGGTTACGTCACGCTCGCCCTCGATCATGACCATATCCGCCAGTTCTCCGATCGCCTGATGCCGACCGATGAGCGCTACACGCCGATCGCCGACGCCATCAAGGGCAACTACGCCTTCATCTGGGATTACAAGAGCCGCTCGATCTCCCACCCGCGCGATTATTTCATCGTCGGCTACGACCCGCAGACCGGCCAGCCGGCGACGCCCTGGATGGATGCCGATCTCTACGCCGAATGGCAAGCCAGCGGCAAGCCCTCGCATGAATTCCTGGCTGACGTCCCCGCCTTCCGCAAGCAGAGCCTGAAACTCAAACCGGCCAGGGAGCAGATCAAGGCCGGCACGGTCGGCCTCGATTGCCGCTACCTGAATTTTTCACCGCAATGCGACGGCTGGAACGCACTGACCGAGCACGGCGGCTCCGGCTCCTTCGTCATCTATTTCTCCGGCCTGTGGAAGCTGACCACTGCTGCCGCCATCCCTTACTACACCGGCCAGTACGGCAAATCGCCGCAGGGCTTCGGCTTCGTCACCATCGGCGCCAATGTCGACGAATTCCACAAGGCGGCCACCGAGACGGCAGCCAAAATCAGCCAACTGGTCGAGGAAAAGGACGCCAGCCTGGCCACCCAGCGCGGTGAACTGCTTGACCATATCGCCGAGAGCCTGACCTCGACCGGCATCGGCCTGTGGACGTCGACACTGCTCATGGTCGCCATCGTCATTGCCATTGCCATCTGGATGGCCGGGCTGTTGACCCGGCGCATCACGGCGATGATCTCAGGCATTCACGCCTTCCAGGAAGGTGACCGCAAACACCGCCTGGAGGTGGGCTCTGCCGATGAAATGGGCGAGCTGTCGCGTTCATTCAACCGCATGGCCGACTCGGTCGAAGAGTCCTTCAAGCGCCTCGAGGAGGCCAAGGAAAAAGCCGAGGAAGCCAGCCGGCAGAAATCCGCTTTTCTGGCCACCATGTCGCATGAGCTGCGCACCCCGCTCAACGGCATCCTCGGCTTTGCCGAGTTGCTCGGCAACGAACTGGACAACCCCGAGCAGCGCGGCTACGTGGAAATCATCGAGCAGAGTGGCGGTCACCTGCTCAACCTGGTCAATGAAATTCTCGATCTCGCCAAGATCGAATCGGGCGAGATGCGCTTCGCCCGGATTGCCGTTCCGCTCACCGACCTGCTGATCGAAGTCGCGGCCGTACATCGCGTCACAGCCGAGGCGAAGGGCTTGACGTTCCAGACGGTTCTTGCCGAGGACCTGCCCGCCGAGTTCATCACCGACCCCACCCGCCTGCGCCAGATCCTCAACAATTTGCTGAGCAATGCCGTCAAGTTCACCGACGCCGGCAGCGTCGTCTTCAGCGCCAGCCGGATCGGCGGTGACCTCGCCTTCGCCGTTCGCGACACCGGCCCGGGCATTCCTCCGGAAAGCCGCGAAACGATTTTCGAGAAGTTCAAGCAACTCGAAAATTTCCTGACCCGCGAACACGGAGGCACCGGTCTCGGACTGGCCCTCGTCCGGCAACTGGCCGAGCACATGGGGGGCAGGGTTACGCTCGAATCCGAGATGGGCGTAGGATCTACCTTTACCGTTCACCTGCCACTGGACATCAGCAATGACTGAACCCCGTAACGCCCTGGTCGTTGACGACCACCCGACCAACCGTCTGCTCGCCTCGGCCCTGCTCAGGAAGCTCGGCTGGACGGTCAGCGAAGCCGAGTCCGGCAACGCGGCACTAACCCAGGCCGCCGAGCACTCGTTCCGCCTCGTCATGCTCGACATCAGCATGCCGGGGCTTTCCGGCGAAGACACCTGCAGCCGGTTAAGGGCGGCCGAAGCCGGGCGCCCCCTGACCATCGTCGCCTATACCGCCCATGCCTTCCCGGAAGATCGGGAACGCCTGCTCGCCGCCGGTTTCGACGATGTGCTGGTCAAGCCGATCAGCCGTCAGCGCCTCGAAGAACTGCTCGAAAAACTGTAACCGCTGACGCTCCACGCCGCCGATCAGTGAGTCATTCCCCATCCCGGCGCAAGCATCCGGGTGCCAAGGCGCCGGTAGGCGTATAATCCGTCCCCATGTCTGAAATCAATACCTTAGCTGGCGACAACGCCATAGTCATCGCTGCCGACGCAGTGCCCGAAATCACCTTTGCCGACCTCGGCCTGGCGCCCGAACTCCTGCGCGCCGTGCTCGACGAGGGCTACACCAAGCCGACGCCGATCCAGGCCCAGGCCATCCCGCTCGTCATCAGCGGCAAGGACATCATGGGCGGCGCCCAGACCGGCACCGGCAAGACGGCCGCCTTCACGCTGCCCATCCTGCAGCGCATCCTGCCTTTCGCCAGCAGTAGCCCGTCGCCGGCCAAGCACCCGGTGCGCGCCCTGATCCTCGCGCCAACCCGCGAACTGGCCATGCAGGTCTACGAATCGGTCAAAACCTACAGCAAGCACACGCCAATCCGCGCCATGTGCGCCTTCGGCGGCGTCGATATCCGGCCGCAGATCGCCGAACTGAAAAAAGGCGTCGAAATCCTCGTCGCCACCCCCGGTCGACTGCTCGATCACGTCGAAAACAAGAGTGTCAGCTTCAATTCCGTCCAGGCCCTGGTCCTCGACGAAGCCGACCGCATGCTCGACATGGGCTTCGTCCCCGACGTCACGCGCATCCTCAACATGCTGCCGGCCCAGCGCCAGAGCCTGCTGTTCTCCGCCACCTTCTCGGACGAAATCAAGAAGCTGGCCGACACCATGCTCAAGTCGCCGATCCTGATCGAAGTCGCCCGCCGCAACCAGGTCTCCGACACCATCACCCACCGCGTCCATCCGGTTTCCGAATACGGCAAGCGCGGCCTGCTGACCAAGTTGCTCAAGTCCGGCGAAATCCGCCAGTGCATCGTCTTCATGCGCACCAAGCAGGGCTGTTCGCGCCTGACCCGCGAACTACAGCGCGCCGGCATCAAGGCCGACGCCATCCACGGTGACAAGAGCCAACTCGAACGCATCAAGGCCCTCGAAGCCTTCAAGGGCGGCGAAACGCACGCTCTCATCGCCACCGACGTCGCAGCGCGCGGCCTCGATGTCGACGACCTGCCCTACGTCATCAACTACGAGCTGCCGCACACGCCGGAAGATTACGTGCACCGCATCGGCCGCACCGGCCGCGCCGGCAAGATGGGCAACGCCATTTCGCTGGTCAGCGCCCGCGAAGTCGTCTATCTCGTCGACATAGAAAAACTCATCAAGCGGCCAATCGAACAGGTCGAAGTCGCCGGTTTCGAGCCTGAGCCGGAATACGAATACCCTCCGGGCAACAAGCGCAAGCGCGGCGCCCCGGTCGTCGCCCCGGTCGCCCAACGCCCGGAACGTGGCGAACGCCACGAGCGCAGCGAACGTTCAGCTCGCCCCGAACGGGAGCGCAGCGATCGCCAGGACCGCCGCCCACCGCGCCGCAACCCGATGATCGCCGCCGACGGTTTCGACTTCAGCAAGCCCTACGAAGACAACTCGCCACGTGGCGATGTCCCCGACTCAGCCACGGCAGTTGCCAAGGCTGATCCGCACAAGCCGAAGCGGGTGGTTGCGGCGTTGTTGGGTGGGCTTGGGCGCAAATAGGGGCCTGCCTTTTCGGGCAAAAAATCGCCCTTTTGGCGATTTTCAGGTGAATTGGCTTGGGGTTCCGCCCTGTTGGCGGGCGTACTTTCTTCTTGCTTCGCCAAGAAGAAAGTAGCCAAAGAAGAAGGCGACCCTGGGGCGGTGCCGGCTGCGCCGGTTCCCTGCGCTACTCGGGACTGGCGGGGGCTGCGGAACTCGGGCTTCGCCCTCAGACAGTCCTCGCCCCTTTTCCGCCAGCCCCTGCGTTGCTCGGCACCTTCCAAGGGGCCCGGTAAGGCGTCCACGCTCAAACTGTGGATTTCATTTTTGGGCTTTTTTTCGGGTTGACCGTGAGAATCAGTTTTCGGGGCACTTCGGTCGAGCACGGACGCCTTTGGGGTCCCCATGAGAGGCGCTGAGCAACGCAGGGATGCCGGGGGCAGTCGGCTGGCGTTGTCTGAGCCGAAGGCGAGTTTAGCCAGCCGCCCGGCATTCCGAGTAGCGCAAGGTACCCCGAAGGGGCGCCGACCTTGGGGTCGCCTTTTCTTTGGCTACTTTCTTTTGGCGAAGCAAAAGAAAGTACGCCCGCCAGCAAGACGGAACCCCGAGCCCATTAAACGGGAAATCGCCAAATAAGCGGAACCCCAAGCCAACAAACCAGGAAAGCGCCATCCCACGCACGGCGCAACCAGCAGGCTCAGCCCCGCGCCACCGCCCCCTTGGCCGGCAACGCCTCAATCAACTTGACGATGGCCAGCGACAGATTGTCACCGCTGCCCTTGGCCCTTCGCCTGGCCTTGTCAATGAGGATCTCGCAGGCCTGCCGGGCTGAATTCTGAGCGACCAGCATGCCGAGTTCTTCGTCGTCGAAATAGGCCCAGAGGCCATCTGAACAGAGCACGAAGGCGTCGCCGGCGACGAGGTCGACCGTTTCGGAGAGGGTGATCTTGGGCTCTTCCTGCCCGCCGAGCGAGGCCAGCAGGACATTGCGGTTGGGATGGGTCAGCGCCTGCTCGGCGGTGATTTTCCCGACGGAGAGTAGGTATTCGACATATGAGTGATCGATGGAGCGCTCGACCAGTGCATTGCCGCGAAAATGGTAGAGGCGGCTGTCTCCGCAGTGGCCCCAGGTGATTTTCCCCGGTTGCAGAAGCAGCATGACGGCCGTGCTGTGCGGGTCCATTTCGTTCATGAAACGCGACGCCTTGACCATCGTGTGGGCTTCACGCATGGCGTTTTCGAGCATGCGCTGCGGGCTTTCGTCGGCCGACGAAAACTGGTCGAGATTGGTTTTGGCGGTATGCACGACCTGCTCGGCAGCTAACGCTCCCCCGGTGTGCCCGCCCATGCCGTCGGCGACGACGGCCAGAGCGACGCCCCGTTTCCGGGCGTGCGGAAGGATCGCGACGCGATCCTGTTGTTCCTTGCGATCCCCTTGGTGCTGCGCCGCGCAGGCGTCGACTGCTATTGCCATCCATCCCCCTTGTGTTGGGAAAGCTTACCACGGAAGGCTTTAGCTCCCCTTAACACTGTGTCAGGTACAGCCATGGTTCGACGGTTCATGCTTCGCTGGTGCCGTGGTAACGCTCAAGCACGATATCGATGAATTCGGGCAAGGCCTCCTCGCTGAGCCCCAGCTCGGGCAACACCTCTGTTTTTACCCGCTCCCACTCGGGGCTGGCGATGCGCTGATCGCGATAATGGATATCGACGGCGAGCTGGACGATGGCGACCATGCTGCGCGCTTCGTGCTGCCCGAGCTCGCCGATGGCGTGGTGGTAGCGGATGGCATCGCAGATGAATTCGGGCAGGTGCCAGTGGCGGGCGACGAGGTAGCCGACGACGCAATGGTCAGCATTGAATTTTTGGTCTTCTTCAGCCAGATCGATCCAGATGCCGGGCGTACCGAGTTTCATCTCGGCGCAATAGGTCGGGAAGCGCTGCATGAGCAGCGGCACGCCGCAATCGTGAAAGATGCCGGCCAGGTAAGCCTGATCGGGAAAGATGTTGCAGACGGCGACCCGTTCGTCGGCGACCAGCATGGCGAGCTGGCCGATGGCATGGGAGCGGGCCCAGAAGGCCTCGTAAACGGGCCGGTTTTTCTTGATCTCGCCCTTCCCGGACAGGGCAATGGCCTGGACCAGATTGAAAGTCTGGCGGACGCCAACAGCATGGAGGACGGTTTCGACGGAATCGAAGGGCTGGTGTTGCCGGTAGGCCGAATTGCCGACGACCTTGAACAGCATCGCCGTCAGCCCCGGATCCTTGTTGATGACGCGGGCCAACAGCCGGACGTCGAGTTCGCTGCGGTTGATGAGCTGGCGCAGTTCGTCGAGGACGCGCGGCTGGACCGGAAGCTTGACGCCGTTCTCGAGCAGGCGCTTGATGCGGGCGGCATCGTCAGCGCCGAGCGTTTTGGTGATTTCAAATACGGAGTTTGCCGCGCGGCTCATGCCATTGCCTCATCGATCAATTCAATCCAGTGCCGGACGGGCAGCGTACTGCCCGCCTGCAGGTGGGTCAGGCAGCCGATATTGGCCGTCGCCGCCAGCGCCGGGCCGCCAGCATTGAGGGCGGCCAGCTTGTCGTCGCGCAGTTTGTTGGCCAGTTCGGGCTGCAGGACGGAATAGGTGCCGGCCGAGCCGCAGCACAGATGGCTGTCGGCGACAGGGGTCAGTTCGTAGCCGGCGGCCTGCAGCAAAAGCTCGATGCTGCCGCGAATCTGCAGGCCGTGTTGCAAGGTGCACGGCGAATGGAAAGCCAGCTTGCCGCGTTCGTCCTGGCGCGCCGCCAGCGACGGGAGCAAGGCGGCTTTTTCCCCGGCCAGGATTTCCGACGGGTCGCGGCAGAGGGCGCTGATTTTCGCTGCTTTTTCGGCGTAGACCGTGTCATCGGCCAGGATGTGGCCGTAATCGCGAACCTGCACACCGCAGCCGGAAGCCGTGACGACGATGGCTTCGACACCGGCTTCGACGTGCGGCCACCAGGCGTCGATGTTGCGCCGCATGTCGTTTTTGGCCGTTTCGTGGTCGTTGAGATGGAAGCGCACGGCGCCGCAACAGCCGGCCTTGGCTTCTTCAAACAGCTCGATCCCGAGTTTGTCAAAAACCCGTGCCGTGGCGGCATTGATGTTGGGGGCCAGCGACGGCTGGACGCAACCGGCCAGCGTCAGCATGCGACGTGCGTGGCCAGCCGCTTTCGGCCACGGGGCGCCGGACGGCTGGGCGGGCGGCAACTTGTCGGCGAGGCTCGTGGGCAGCAGTGGACGGACCGCCCGGCCAACGGCAATCGCCGGGCCAAACAGCGCGGGGTTGGGCAACACGGTTCTCAGCAGCGCGCGGGTCACGCGGTCGGCGAAACGGCGTGGCAGTTTTGCCTCGACCACGGCGCGCCCGACGTCGAGCAGATGGCTGTACTTGACCCCCGACGGGCAGGTCGTTTCGCAGGAACGGCAGGTCAGGCAACGGTCGAGGTGGGTGCGCGTCTTTTCGCTGACATCCTTGCCTTCGAGCACCTGCTTGATGAGGTAGATACGGCCGCGCGGGCCGTCGAGTTCGTCGCCGAGGAGTTGATAGGTCGGGCAGGTTGCCGTGCAAAAACCGCAATGCACGCACTTGCGCAGAATTTCCTCGGCGATCTGGCCGGCGTGGGTAGCGCGCAGTTCGGCGGTGAGTTTGGTATCCATCAGAACTCCGCGTAGAGGCGGCCGGGGTTGAGGATGCCTTGCGGGTCGAAGGCTATTTTGAGGCGGCGATGCAGGGCGAGCAAGGCTGGCTGCAGCGGCGCGAAGGCGCCTTCGCGGCAGCGCAACGATTCCGGCGCGCGGTAGAGCGCGGCGTGGCCGCCGAGGCCGGTTGCAGCAGCACGGACCGCTTCGTGATCGCCATCGACTTCGCCGGCATACCAGCGCAATGCCCCGCCCCATTCAATGGCGCGCAGGCCGTCGACTTCCGGACACGGCGTGGTTGACGGTACTGCGAGTCGCCACAACAGGCTGGCGGCGAAGGCCGGATGCGTTTGCTCGCGTATTGAATTCCAGTGTTTTTCCGGGTTGACCGTGGGATTCCCTCTCAGCTTGGTCGTGGCCGCCTCAACCGCCGCCCGCGCGCCGGACAGGCGCAGCCAGAGCTGGCCGTCGTGCCAGAACGAGGCCGAAATCGGCAACGGCTGGCCGCCCCATTCGTTGAGCCGGCGAATGGCCTCGGTCGCATCACAGTCGAAAACCAGTGTCGTTTCGGCTACGGGCTTGGGCAGGACCTTGAGCGTGACTTCGGCGATGACGCCGAGCGTGCCGAGACTTCCGGCAATCACCCGCGACACATCGTAGCCGGCGACATTCTTCATGACTTGTCCGCCGAAATTGAGCGTCTGGCCGGTCCCATCAACCAGCCTGACGCCGAGCACGAAGTCGCGCACGGCACCGGCCTGCTGCCGACGTGGACCGGACAGGCCAGCGGCGACGCAGCCGCCGACCGTGGCTCCGCTGAAATGCGGCGGCTCGAAGGCCAGCATCTGGCCCTTTTCGGCAAGAGCGGCCTCGATTTCGGCGAGCGGCGTGCCGCATCTGGCCGTGATATAGAGCTCGGTCGGCTCGTAGGCGACGATACCGCGATGGGCCGAGACATCGAGCACTTCGCCGGCCAGCAGGCCACCGTAGAAATCCTTGCTGCCGGCGCCGCGGATGCGCAGCGTGGCGTGGCCGGCGTGGGCGTTGCGGACGGCGGCGATGATGTCGTCGAGCGAGTGCGCGGTGAGCATCAGAAGCGCTCCAGTTCGGGGAATTTCACGTCGCCATGATGGACGTGCATGCGGCCGTATTCGGCGCAGCGGTGCAGGCTGGGTACGGCCTTGCCGGGGTTGAGCAGGCCGGTTTCGTCGAAGGCGGCCTTGACGCGGTGGAAGGCTTCGATTTCCGGCGTCGCGTACTGGACGCACATCTGGTTGATTTTCTCGATGCCAACGCCGTGTTCGCCGGTGATCGAACCGCCCAGCGCGACCGACAGTTCGAGGATTTCGGCGCCGAAGGCTTCGGCCCGTTCCCAGTTGCCGGGCTGCGAGGCGTCGTACATGATCAGCGGGTGCAGGTTGCCGTCGCCGGCGTGGAAGACGTTGGCGCAGCGCAGGCCGTATTTCGTTTCCATGGCGGCGATGGCCGACAGCATTTCGGCCAGGCGCTTGCGCGGGATGGTGCCGTCCATGCAGTAATAATCCGGCGTAATGCGGCCGACGGCGGGGAACGCCGCCTTGCGCCCGGCCCAGAAACGCAGGCGCTCGCCTTCGGATTGCGAGACGCGGATGTCGTTGGCGCCGGCGGCTTTGAGCACCTCGGTGACTCGGGCGATTTCCTCGGCAACTTCTTCCGGCGTGCCGTCCGACTCGCAGAGCAGAATCGCCTCGGCGTTCATGTCGTAGCCGGCTTTGACGAAGGGTTCGACGGCGGCGGTGGCGGCCTTGTCCATCATTTCCAGGCCGGCCGGGATGATGCCGGCGGCGATGATCGCAGCGACAGCGTCGCCGGCTTTGGCGACATCGGAGAAGGAGGCCATGACGACCTGCGCCAGTTCCGGCTTGGGGACGAGCTTGACGGTGACTTCAGTGACGACGCCGAGCATGCCCTCGGAACCGATGAGCAGCGCCAGCAGGTCGTAACCGGCGGCATCCGGCGCTTCTGAGCCGATCTCGAACACTTCGCCCTCGATGCTGACGACGCGGATGCGCAGGACGTTATGAACAGTCAGCCCGTATTTGAGGCAATGCACGCCGCCCGAGTTTTCGGCGACATTGCCACCCAACGTGCAGGCGATTTGCGACGACGGATCGGGCGCGTAGTAGAGGCCGAAGGGGGCAGCGGCTTCTGAGACGGCGAGGTTGCGCACGCCGGGCTGGACGACGGCGAGGCGGGCTGCGCGGTCGACACGCAAAATCTTGTTGAAACGGGCCAGCGACAGCACGATGCCGTGGGCGTGCGGCATGGCGCCGCCGGACAGCCCCGTTCCTGCCCCGCGGGCAACGACCGGCACGCCGAGGCTGTGGCAGGTGCGCAGGATGTCGATGACCTGCGCCTCGGTCTCCGGCAGGCAGACGGCGAGCGGCAGTTCGCGGTAGGCGGTGAGGCCGTCGCATTCGTAGGGGCGCAGATCCTCTTCGCCGAGCAGCAGGCAATGTGGCGGCAGGAATAGGCGGAGCCGCCGTTCCAGCGTTGCCAGGTCAATGCAAATGTCGTTATTGTCGTTTTGCGCCATATTTGCCATTTTAGCCTATAAGAACAGCCCGAAAATCGTTAACGTTGGTGCGCGTCGGACCGGTGACCAGCAGGTCGCCGATTTCGGAAAAGCACGACCACGCATCGTTGTTGGCCAGTCGGGCGCGCAGGTCGAGGCCGGCTGCCTTGGCCCGGGCCGGCGTGGTCGGGTCGATGAAGGCGCCGGCGTTGTCTTCGCTGCCGTCTATGCCGTCGGTATCAGCGGCCAGGGCGTGGATGCCCGGTGCACCGTCGAGGGCCAGGGCCAGACTGAGCAGGAATTCGGTGTTGCGCCCGCCACGGCCGTCGCCTCGCATGGTCACCGTCGTTTCGCCGCCGGAGAGCAGGACGCAGGGCTTTTTGGCCGGAAAACCATGTTGACCGCAGGATTTCGCCATGCCGGCCATGACCTTGCCGGCTTCGCGCGCTTCGCCTTCGATGGCGTCGCCAAGGATGAGCGGCGTGATGCCGAGCCGTTGCGCCTCGGCGGCGGCCGCTTCGAGCATCTGGCGCGGGCTGGCGACCAGGCGGAATTCGCTGTTGGCCAGGAGCGGATCGCCCGGCTTGGGCGTTTCGAGCTCTCCCGATTCGAGACGACAGCGCAGCTCGGACGGGATGGCGATGTGGTGAAAATCGAGCACCTTCAGCGCATCGGCACAGCTCGTCGGATCGCCGACCGTCGGGCCGGAAGCGATGACCGCCGGGTCGTCGCCAGGCACGTCGGAAATGGCCAGGGTCAGCACCGAAGCCGGCCAGGCTGCGGCAGCGAGGCGGCCGCCCTTGAGCGCGGAGAGGTGTTTGCGCACACAGTTGATCTCGCCGATGCTCGCCCCCGAGCGCAACAGCGCCGAGGTGAGCGCCCGCTTTTCGGCCAGCGTGACGCCGGGCGCCGGGGCCGCCAGCAAGGCCGATCCGCCACCCGAAATCAGGGCGAGAACACGGTCTTCCACGGTCAACCGGGAAATTTGGGCAAAAATGGAAAGTGCTGCCGCCTCGCCGGCGGCATCCGGCACCGGGTGTGCGGCTTCGATGATCTTGATCCGTTCGCACGGCACGCCGTGGCCGTAGCGCGTGACGACCGTTCCTTCGAGCGGCCCGGACCAATGTTGCTCGACGGCCCGCGCCATGGCTGCCGAGGCTTTGCCGGCGCCGATGACGATGAGCCGGCCACCATCATCCGGCGGCAGATGCGGCGGCACGCACAGGGCCGGGTCGGCGGCGGCGATAGCGGCATCGAACAGCCGACGGAGGATGTCGCGTGGGGTCATCTGGCCAGCCAGCCCAGCCCCGCTTCGGTCGTCGTCAGCGGCTTGTATTCGCAGCCGATCCATCCGGCGTAGCCGAGCCTGTCTATCAGCTCGAACAAAAACGGGTAATAGATCTCCCCGGTGCCCGGTTCATGGCGACCGGGGTTGTCGGCGATCTGGATGTGGCCGATGCGCCCGAGATGGGCTTCGATGGTCCGGGCCAGGTCACCCTGGATGATTTGCGCGTGATAGAGGTCGAGTTGCAGTTTGACGTTGGGGCGGTCGATGGCATCGAGCAGGCGCAACGCCTTGTTAACGTCGTCCAGCCAGTAGCCCGGCATGTCGATACGACTGTTGATCGGCTCGATCAGCACGGTCGCGCCGACGGTGGCGAAGCGGTCGGCGGCGAATTGCAGGTTGGCGATGTAGGTCGCCTCCAGTTCGGCCTCGCCAACGCCTGAGGGACGAAGTCCGGCCATGCAATGAACGCGTTCGCAATCGAGGACCATGGCGTAGTTCAGCGCCTGTTCGACACTTTCTGCGAATTCGCCCTGGCGGTGCGGCAAACAGGCCAGACCGCGCTCACCGGCCGCCCAGTCGCCGGGCGGCAGATTGAACAGCACCTGCTCGACAGCGGCCGCCTTGAGCCATTCGGCGACGTCATGGGCCGGCCAGTCGTAAGGAAAAAGATACTCAACACCCTGAAAGCCGGCTACTGCCGCCCTCTGGAAACGCTCCGGGAACGGCACGTCGGCAAATAAAAAACTGAGATTGGCTGCGAACTGGGGCATAACGATGTCTGTCTCAAGTGCGGAGCAAAAGTATAATCTGCACAGACTCTGGAGAAAGCACCGTGAACGACACCGAACATGAACGCAAGGGCAACCGCCTGTCGAAGATCGTCACCCGCACCGGCGACGCCGGCACGACCGGCCTTGGCGACGGCAGCCGGACGACCAAGGACAGCCTGCGCATCGACGCCATCGGTGAGGTCGACGAGCTCAATTCCGGCCTCGGCGTGCTGCTCTGCGAAGAGATGCCCGAGGCCATGCGTGCCGCCCTGCTCGACATCCAGAACGACCTTTTCGACCTCGGCGGCGAACTTTGCCTGCCCGGCATGGAAGTCATGAAGGACGCCCAGGTCGCCCGCCTTGAAGCACAGGCCGAAGCCTTCAACGCCGACCTGCCGAGGCTCAAGGAATTCATCCTGCCCGGCGGCACCCGCGCCGCCGCGCTCGCCCACCTGAGCCGCACCGTCTGCCGCCGCGCCGAACGAGCCATGGTCCGCCTGCACGGCGCCGAACCGCTGTCCGACGCCGCCCGCCGCTACATCAACCGCCTGTCCGACCTCCTCTTCATCCTCGGCCGCGCCCTCAACCGCGCCGGCGGCCGCGGCGATGTGCTCTGGCAAAAGGGCAAGAATGCCGCGTAACACGCCCCGGCCGGCCACCCTCGCCCTCCTTGGTTAAGCCGTGTACCGCGTCAAGACAAGCTACCGCACAGGCACCGACCGCCCGATAATCGAGCACGGTCCCTGGCACGAATCGCGCAAGGTCGCCGAACAATGGGCCGAGCAACTGCGCGTCGCCGGTTACGCCGTCAGCATTGAGAGCCAGAGCATTCATACCGGCGGCGGCGAAGATGACGACAACGCCGACCTCGCCGCGGCGCTGGCCGGGATGGCCTGAGCGGGCGGCCTGCGCCGGACAGGCTTAAGATCGGCAAACAATCCAGGCCGCCGGAGACAAGCCCATGACCATCCCAGAACTCACCACCCTCGCCGTCACGCTCGACGATCACGTCGCCGAAATCCGCCTCAACCGGCCGGACAAGTCGAATGCCATGAACGCCGCGATGTGGCAGGAAATTCGTCAGGCTTTCGAATGGGTCGACGCCACGCCGGAAGCCCGCGTTGCCATCCTGAGCGGCGAAGGAAAAAACTTTTGCGCCGGGATCGACCTCGCCATGCTCGGCAGCATTCAGCAACAGATTGCTCACGCCGACGGTGCCCGGAGTCGCGAGACGCTGCGTCGGTTGATCCTCGATTTGCAGGATTGCCTGAGCAGCGTCGAACGCTGCCGCAAGCCGGTGCTCGCCGCCATCCAGGGCGCCTGCGTCGGCGGTGCGCTGGATCTCGTGACCTGTTGCGACATGCGCTACGCGGCGCCGGATGCGGTTTTTTCGATCAAGGAAATCGATCTCGGCATGGTCGCCGATGTCGGCACCCTGCAACGCCTTCCACGCCTGATTGGTGAAGGGATGGCGCGCGAACTGGCGTACACCGGCCGCAATGTGGACGCCGACGAAGCGGAAAGACTCGGCCTGATCAATTTCAAATTTGACGATTTTTCCCGGTTGACCGTAGGCGTCAGGGAAATCGCCCAAACCATCGCCGCCAAGTCGCCGCTGGCCATTCGCGGGACCAAGGACGTGCTCAATTTCAGCCGCGACCACTCGGTAGCCGACGGCCTCAACTACGTCGCCGGCTGGAACGCGGCGATGCTGCTTTCGGCCGACCTCGGCGAATGCATCGCCGCCCAGCGCGAAAAACGCACCGCGCAGTTCAAGGATTAAGTTACCCGGCTTACCTGGCTGGATGGAAAAAGGGAGGGAATAATCCCTCCCCCATGGGCGCCGGGGAATTGCCCCCTTAACCGCCGAAGAAGCCGATCGTCACCAGCACCAGCAACCCGAGGCCGACGCTGATCAGCACGATACCGAGGATCACCGAGCCGAGATGCATCTGCTTCGACGGCGCATCGACCAGATATTTCTCCAGTTCGCCGGTTTCCACCATGCGCCGATAGTGCGCCGGGTGATCCTTGCGGAACTCGTCGATGGTCTGGGTACCGGTGAACATCACGACATCGGGCGGTGGCAACTTGTCCGGCCGGAAGTGGTTGTTGAAGAAATGCACCGTAAAGAGGAAGACGGCCGCCAGGAAGGCTTCTTCACCATGCACCAGCGTTGCCACATTGAACACCCAGCCCGGCAGGTAGGCCGCCGTGACGTGCGGCAAGGCCAGCATCAAGCCGCTCCAGCCGATGATATTCACCCCCCAGAATACCGCCCAGTAGTCGAACTTCTCGAAGTAAGCCCAGCGCTCGAACTGCGGTTTCGGCCCGCGGCCGAAGAACCACTTGAACATGCCCCAGCAATCGCTGAAGTCCTTCCAGTTGGGGATCAGCGAATCCGGCCCGAACCAGCGGAAGGTCTTGTCGCGCAGGAGCTTCTGCATGACGTAGACAAAGTGGATCAGGAAGATGCTGACAAAGAGCGCCGCGGCAACCCGGTGGATCAGGCCGAGCACCTTCGGACCGCCGACCAGTGCCGCCACGTGCGGCGCCCAGCTACTGCCCGAGAACATCGCCGAAGTACCGGTCAGCACCAGCGTCATGGTCACCAGCGCAAAGACCAGGTGAGCGAGGCGCCAGCCCCAGGCGAAGCGCTGGAAGTGCTTTTCGGGATTCAGGCCGAGGGCTTCGGTATCGACGTGTTTGGTGACCAGATGGCCGCCGCGTTCCTGCCATTCGCGGTAGTACCACAGGGCGCAATGCACCCAGAAGAAGGCGAAAACGCCGATCAGCAAGGCCACCATGAACTTGGTGGCGATCCACATCTGCGGATACTTCTCGAAATCTTGGCTGTTGGCATGCGGCCCGAATGAAATAAAACCTTCAGTCGCCAGCGGCAGCCCCTTCTTCTCGTTGTGGCATTCGCGGCAGGTTTTCAGGCGATTGTTGATATGCACCTTGGACGCCGGGTCATCGACCTTGGCAATGCCGTGGCTGCCATGGCAGTTCGAACATTTGGCCGTATAGGTATAGCCCAGCTTGTTGACCTGGCCATGGTAGGTGTCGCGATAGCTGTGCAACTCCTTTTCGTGGCAGTCGCCGCAGGCCTCGACGTTGTTCAGCTTGAAGGGGTCCGACGAGGCGCCCTTGATTTCGTGTGTCGTATGGCAGTCGATACAGACCGCCCCTTTCGGGTCATCCTTGCCCATGACCAGGGCACCGTGCACCGACCCCTCGTAGTCCTCAAGCTGATCTTCGTGACACTTTTCGCCGCAGGTCTTGGGAATGCTCAGACGCCATTGTTCGCGCTCCGGCGTGCCCTTCTTGGGCACGGCAAAATCATGCGTCGCATGACAATCGCCACAAGTCGCCTTTGGACGATCCGGGAAATCCGCATCCGGGCGGGCATGGAATGAAGCCTGGTAGGCGGCAATATTCTCCGCGACCACACCAAGCCGCTCCTTGCCAGCCGGATTGGCCTTGGCCTCCTCCCACAACTTCATATGACAGGTCGCGCAATCCGGCTTGGCCACATTCTCGGCCTTGGCATGCTTTTCCTGGGCATCGACGATGTCGGTATGGCAAGCGACGCAGGCCATCCTGGCATGCACGCTTTTTGCCGCATTTTTCGGGTTGACCGTAGCAAGCGAACGCTTCCCGTCATCGCCATCGGGCACTTCGATCTTGTGTTTTCCTGCCGCGTGACAAGCAAGACAGGCGGCGTCGGTCAGCCCCTCGGCCTGTACGCTCGTTTGCAACAACACGCCGGCGACAAGCGCCAGCAATGCCTTGAAGTAGACTCGGGTATCCATTTTCTTTTCCAAAATACAAAACAGGCTTTGTTTCGTGATGAGCGTTTTGCCGCAAGCCTGAGCGCTCGGCAAAGCAAAAGGGGGCTTGGTGCCCCCTTTTGCGACCTTCATTTCCAGCCGGCGACCATTACTGGAAGCTATAGACGTAAGAGGCGCCAAGGAAGCTGACTTCGTAGTTCGGCGCTTGCTCGTTGGTCGGCATCACCCGGTTTGGCGTATAGCCGTACTGGTAACCGTTGTAGTAATAATCCGAGCTGGTCAGGTTCTGATAGAGATAAACCAGCGCGACCTTGGCGTGCTTGTCGATCCGGTAACTCCCCGTCAGCTTGAAGGCGACCAGTTCGGCCTTGATGTCCGGCGTGTCGCCACAAGTCAGCGTCCCCGTTGCACCGCAAGTAGCCAGGTAGGGCACCTGCGTCGAATAGTGCGACTTGTCGAGTGAGTAGGAGAGATCACCCAGCAGTTCCAGCTTGCCGCCGAGGAAGGCATGCTTGGTATTCAGGCCGATACTGCTGCCATCCTGCTTCAGCTGGTTGCTGAAGACGTTGGTCGGCGCCACCGTCACGCTCGGCGCCGGAACCCCGCCAGCCGCCCCCGCCGACAGGTCACGCTCGGAATTCTGCCAGCTGACATAGGCTGAAACGCTGGCATTCTCGCTGTAGGTGTAAGTTGCATCCAGATTGAAACTGGCTGAACTGCCATCCTGCACGCCCAGCGTGGCTTCATACTCGTCAAATGAATAACGACCGCTGACACCGAAATCCAGCCTTTCCGTTGCCTGCCAATTGAGCCCCGCCTTGACGATATTCTGCGTCCGACTGGCGTAAGGGTAAGCAAGGTAGCCGGCGTAGTCGCCGCCGTTGATCGTGGCAGCAACCGCATAGTTGCCGGTGTTCGCCTTGTAAAGATGGTTGAATTCAGCGTTCCGCTTGGCGTAGGCATAGCCGACATTGAGCTTCACGTTGTCGCCGGCTTTCAGGCGGTAGGTCAGGCCAAGCTTGTCCTCGTCGCTGGACGGGCTGGCCACGCACTCTGCCCCGCCGACCACGTTGTTGCACCAGCGTTTGATGTACTCGTGCTCATAGGCCAGGCGAAGGCTCTGCTTTTTGCCGATACGGTAATCACCGGCCAGCTCGAGCTGCGCTTTCCTGTTGCTGTAAGGCGTACTGATACCGGAATAGCCACCGCCGGCAATTTCCACATAGTTGTAGGTATTCGAGGTGGTCTGATTGTCACGCTCGTTATATTTTATGCCGGCACTCAGCGACAGGTCCTTTGTGGTCCGATTGGTCAGCTTCAGGTTGGCATGGGTGGTCACGACGGAACCATCCAGCGACGTCTGCGGCAAGCCGCCAACCTGCATGACGGCACTTGCATAGCTGTCGTTCTGCGTGTTGCGGCCGTAGGAGAAACCGCCAACCAACTTGGTGCTGGGCGAGAAAGCGTAACCACCGGAAAGATTGAGCTGGTGGAACTGGTTATCGGGCGCCGTGCTCGCCACATTGGTCTGGTACGTACAGGCGCCACCGGGAGCACAACCCGTGAAGCCCGTTGTCTGCAGCATGGCGTTCTGCCATGACAGGCTGTCGTAGCCATCACGGAAAATCGATCCGAAATAGCCGGCGGTCAGATAACCTTTGTCGCCAACCCAATTCACGGCCAGGCTGAAGGTGTCCGTCTTGTAGTTGGTAGGGGCCATCAGAACGGAGACCGCCTCGGCGCGCCCTATCCCCGAGGCAATGGTGGCATAGGCCGCCCCCCCCTGGTTGCCGAACGCCTGCAGTTTGGCGCCGCTTTGGTCGAGATGGTTATAGTCGAAACGTATGCTCAACTGCCGACTGAAATGAAACCCCGCGCCGAACGCCGTGTTCTTTCGGGTGCTACCCACTTCCTCCGTATGGAAAGCGCCTAGCTGATACTGGGCATCGAGCGTCCGCGCGCTTGGATTGGTCTGGGCATTGAAGGTGCCAAAAGTTACCGGGAGGGTGAAATTATTCCCGCCCATGGCCCCTTGCAACGGCGTTTGATAGGTATCCGAGACGTTATGGCGCAGTTCGTCATAACCGATACGCACATCCCAGGAACCCTGGCTGCTGACCGAGGCGCCGAATTCCCTCGACGTCGTGCCGAGGTCCCGGCCGTTCATCTCCCAGCGCAAAGTGCCATTGCCACCATCGTAGGCGTCGTAGGCGCTTCCCCCGCCAATGTTGAAGTTGGCAATTCCGTATGCACCGGAATCGTTGAGGCCGTTGTATTCGCCAAACTTGGCTGACTTTTCCGACACGCCGGCAACGCCGACTTCGACCGAACTGGTCGGACGAGTCAACACGCTGACCTCATCGTCGGCCGCCATGACCATCAGCGGCATGGCAAACATCGCGGCCAGGGCACCATGGACGGCAAGGCTCAGGGCGCTGCGTTGCAGTTTCTCATTTCGCGTTTTCATAATAATTTCCCCGATGTCCAGGTTAGCGGTGCAGCAACGCGCCAGCAGGATGATTGGAACCGTGAATCACACTGTGGCAATTCATGCAGCCACGGCCGGTGTAATTTTCGCTGGGAACCGCCGTCAGTCCGGCTTGCGTGCCGCCAGCATTGGCCGCAACCGGCACCTTGCTGTTATGCGGACCGTCGTGGCACTCGGTACAAAGGAAGGGCGCCCGAGACTTCAACAAGGGAGAAATGTTCGAGCCGTGCGGGGTATGGCAATTGCTGCAATCCTCGGTCGCGGCCTGATGCTCCCAGAGGAACGGGCCGCGCTTTTCGGCATGGCAGGTAAAACAGGTTTCGTTCAGCGTGTTCTTCTTCAACAGCTTGGGACCGGCCGAACCGTGCGGGTTGTGGCAATCGGAACAGGCAATCTTGCCCTCGGCCACCGGGTGGTGAGACATCTTGCGACCTTCGGCACGCTGCTCCTTGTGGCAGGTATAGCAAACTTGCGGTTGCGTCGCCTTTTTCAGAACCTTGTCCTGATGCGTGTGGTTGGTGTGGCAACTGACGCACGAAACGTCGCCGCTGTCATGCTGGCTGGCTGTCCAGTGCGTGCGCTTGTCGCCCTTGTGGCAACCGGCACAGACTTCGCTCTGCTCACGGGTACTCAGTGTCGATTTGGCACCAAAAACGACGTCGACCGCACCGCGCTTGCCACCGACCTCGCCCTTTTTCGGACCATTCTTGACGTGTGCCTCGCTGGCGCCGTGGCAGGTCTGGCAACCCGGCGTACGACCATCGGCCTTGACCCCGTGCTTGCCTTTGTAAACAGCGAGAACGGCCTTGTTGTCATTTTCGTCGTGACATTCGGTACAGACCTGATCGCCCTTCAGGCTGCGATCAGCCGACGAGGCCATCGCCCCATCATTGCCTGCATACGCCGCGCCAAGCTGCCCCAATCCAGCTATCGCCGCGCAGACGATCAATAGTTTTTTCCAATGTTTCATTGCTACCCCCTGAGTTACCTGCCCAACACCTTGAAACCGGACGCGCTCTTAGAGTGAGAGGATCCAGTGCACCAGATTCTTGATTTCGGCCTGATCGGTGGTATCGATGATCTTGTGGTCTTCCTCCGAGCCGTCCTCAAGCTTGACCTTGGGGCCGGTGGTGATGTTCTTGATCATCTTGGTTTCGCCCTCGGCTTCCTTGCCTTTGTACTTGATGGCGATTTTCTTGTAGGAAGGCCCCTTCTTGGTCTTGTCGACGGCGTGGCACTTGAAGCAGTCGTTCTTCTTGGCCAGTGCCCTGGCGGCGCCTTCATCCACGGCCGCCACGGCAGCACTGGAGATCATGAAAATTGCCGCAGAAGCGGCAAGCAGAGAAGTACGCGCAAAGCTGAAGTTCACTTTCTATCCCCCAAGCAATACCGGGAACACCGTGCTCCCATATCCTCAATGACTAAGCATCAAGGCGTATTTGTTGGATAGAAGTTTAGAGGGCCGACAATCCCCACAACATCAGCACGGGATTAAAAGAGGGGTAGGAAAAATCCTATTCGCTATTTCTAATATTCGCTCTGCTCGGCCAATCCGTGGGTAATGGCGTAGCGAATGAGCTCGCCGCTGTTGGCCAGCCCCATCTTTTGCAGGATGTGCGTTTTGTGAGTGCTTATAGTCTTGACGCTCAGCGAAAGCGCCTGGCCTATATCGGTCAGCCCCGTTCCGGCGACCAGCATCTGAAAAACCTGATACTCCCGATCCGAGAGCAGATCATGGGGCAAGGTTTCGACCACGGGCCGAATGCCTCGTACCATCAACTCGGCAACTTTTTCACTGATATAGACGCCGCCAGCAGCGACCCGACGAATGGCTGCCAACAGCAATTCGCTGTCACTCTCTTTGGTCAGATAGCCGGAAGCGCCGGCATGAATTGCCCGAACAGCGTATTGCTCTTCGTGATGCATGCTCAGAATGAGAATGGGCAGCCCCGGTTTTTCGTCCTTGATCATGCGGATGAGATCCAGGCCGCTACGACCGGGCATGGATATGTCGAGAACCAGAACCCCCCAGTTCCGCTCGCGCACCAGATGCATGACATCGATACCGTTTGCCGCTTCGCCAGCAACGACGAGATCGTCGGTATCGGACAATATCTGCTTCAAGCCATCGCGAATAATGGCGTGGTCGTCGGCCAGCAGCACCTGTGTTTTTTGCATCATTTCCTCGCTACGACAACTTGGCAGGAAGACGAACTTCAAGTCGCGTGCCCACGCCGGGCGCCGTTGTCAGGTTAAAGGCGCCGCCAAGAATCTGCACGCGTTCCCTCATGCCGATCAAGCCTATCCCCTCGTGCTTGGCTGCCTTGTCGTCAAAACCGGTGCCATCGTCGCTGACCGAGAGTAGCCAGTGATTTTCGGAAAGACTGAGCTGAATATCGACGCTGCCGGCATTGGCGTGCCGGGCAATATTGGTCAGCGACTCCTGCAAGATCCGAAAGAGCGCGGTGGCGATGGTGCTGCCATTTTCCGGGTCCTGCTCAGGGAGTCGCAAATTGACACTGGCCCCGGTTCGTTCGGAGAACTGTTTGACATACCAGTTCGCCGCCGCCGAGAAGCCGAGATCATCGAGCACCAAGGGCCTGAGTTCGGAAGAAATTCGGCGCACCGAGGCAATGCTCCCGTCGATCAGCTTCTTGATCGCGCCGACCTTTTTTTCAAGTTCGGGCTGCTCGGCCAGGAGACGGCTGCCAAGCCAGGAGACCTCCATTCTGATTCCGGTCAGTGACTGGCCCAATTCGTCGTGCAGTTCTCGTGAAATTCGCAGGCGCTCTTCCTCCCGCACATTTTGCTGAGCGGCAGAAAGCGCCTGAAGCTGTCGATTGGTTTCAATCAATTCGTGCTCGGCCCGCTGCCGCTCGGAAAGATCACGGAATACCGCTGTCACGAGAATTTCACCGCGAAAAGTCGTCGACGACAGGCTTAATTCGACCGGAAATTCCCTCTCCCCTTGCGCCAGAGAAATGAGGCCGAGCAGAGCCAGGCCGGAAGAGGATTGCCGCCCCTCATTGAGATAGCGCATGAAGCCCAGCGCCAAAGCTCTCGGCTGGCTTTTCGACAAGACGTCCTCAATCTGGCGTCCAAGCACGTCATTTGCCCGAAGACCAAACATCTTCTCGGCAGCCACATTGAACAAGATGACGTTGCCGGACGAATCAACGGTCAGGATGGCATCACGCACCGATTGAACCATGGAGCGGAGCTTCGCATCGCTCTCCTTGAGCGCCGTTTCAAGATGCTCTTTCCTGAGAAGGCCGAGGATGAGCAGTCCCGTTGCCAGCAATATGAAAGCCATGACCAGGAGAACGCCACCCACCATCGGCAGCGCAACTCGCCGCCAGGGTATCAGCGCATCGTTCTCATTTACCGCCGGCGAAACCATGAGGGGATAACCATTCACCATTTGATAAGCGACATACCATCGCCCGCCCTGGGCATCGAAACTGGTTATGACCAATTCCGCCGTCGGCTGGTCCTTGATCTGTTCCAACAGACCAGGTTGAACGAGGGCTTGCCCGAGCAGCGACTTATCCTGACGCTGGCCTGCCATGAGAATGCCGTCCCGATTAAGCAACTGGATGCGGCTGACAAAATCCAGGCGAATGCTTTCGTACAGCGACTCAAAGTATTCGATGTTGATGGCCGCCACGAGAACGCCCCTGAAATTTCCGGAGGCGTCGACAAGCCTGGCTGCGAGGTAAAAGGTCCATTCGCCGTCAATTTGCGCCCTCTCCGGCCTGGAAATGAATATCTCGTCGTTCGTCGCCTTGATGAAGTGGCGAAAAAAATCCCGATGACCAACCGAAAAGGGGGACGCAAATTCACTTCTGGACGAGTTGACCACCATGCCGCTACGGTCAACCACGAAAATTGACTTAACCTGCGGCAGCCCGGAAGTCCTGGCGCGAAGTAAAAGTCGAACCGGCTGACTATTCAGCGCAAGCCCTAGCCCGACCTGATCCGAAAGTCGCTCCTGCCCGGCTCGAATCGACAGGGATATTCCGTCAAATGCCCGCGTTGTCTGTTCGGAGAGAATCCGGCTCAAGCTCGCCATTTCACTTTTGGCGTGCGCCAGTTCTCTTGTGTGCAGATCGACCAACAGTATTGCCGAGCCGATGATCAATGCGGCGATCATGGCCAGCGAAAGCAACACCACAGCCTTGACCGACTGGCTGCGACGCAGCATGCCTATCGCCTGCACGAGGCTTTTCACCTACCCGCCACTTTTCACCATCAAGTCATCCACTGCCGGCTCGGCGCCCAGCCCTACTCGGCCGCTTCCGCCACCCGCCGAGCGCGCACGGCAGCGGCCAGCTGATCGAGCACCTTGACGCTGTCTTCCCAGTTGATGCAGGCATCGGTGACGCTCTGGCCGTAGGTCAGCGGTTTGTCCGGGACGATGTCCTGGCGGCCTTCGACGAGGTGCGATTCGACCATGACACCGACGATGCGGTCTTCGCCGGCGGTCAGCTGGGCGGCGACGCTGTCGCAGACTTCCATTTGCAGCTTGAATTGCTTGCGGCTGTTGCCATGCGAGAAATCGACCATGAGCCGGGCAGCGAGGCCGGACTTGGCGATTTCGGTGCACGCGGCATCGACGCTGGCGGCGTCGTAATTCGGCTCCTTGCCGCCGCGCAGGATGACGTGGCAGTCCTCGTTGCCGGTCGTCGACACGATGGCGGTGTGGCCGGACTTGGTGACCGACAGGAAATGGTGCGGGGAATTGGCCGAGCGGATGGCATCGACGGCGATGCGCATGTTGCCGTCGGTACCGTTCTTGAAACCGACCGGGCAGGACAGGCCGGAGGCCAGCTCGCGATGCACCTGAGATTCGGTCGTCCGCGCGCCGATGGCGCCCCAGGCGATGAGGTCGGCGGTGTATTGCGGCGTGATGGTGTCGAGGAATTCGGTGGCGCAGGGCAGGTCGAGCTCGTTGATTTCAAGCAGGATGCGCCGGGCCAGGCGCAGGCCTTCGTTGATGCGGAAGGTGTTGTCGAGGCGCGGATCGTTGATCAGGCCTTTCCAGCCGACGGTCGTGCGCGGCTTTTCGAAATAGACGCGCATGACGACGATGAGGTCTTCGGCGTATTTCTCGGCTTCCTTGGCCAGCTTTTTGGCGTAATCGATGGCCAGATCGTGATCATGGATCGAGCACGGTCCGATGACGACGAGCAGGCGGTCGTCGGCGCCATGCAGGACGCGGTGAATGGCCTGGCGGGCGGCATAGGTCGTCTGGGCGGCGCGGGTGGACACCGGGTATTCGCGGAAAACGTGGGCCGGCGGCACCAGTTCCTTGATTTCCTTGATGCGCAGGTCGTCGGTGTTGGGTTTGCTCGTTTGCGTGCTGTGCTGCGTCATGGCCAGTCTCGTCCAGAAATGCGGAAAGCCAGCATTCTAACGGATGGCCATCGAAGATTTCGAGCCTGGGGCCACTCTCCCAGGCAAGCCCCGACGGCAAATCAGTTACTTCGGCAGCTTTTCGTAGAGACCAACCGCCCGTTCCATCTCTTCGAGGATGCGTTCGCTGGTCGTCGCCACGGCCAGTTGCGCCCGCTTGTCGCCGCCGATTTTCTGGCTGAGGGCGCTCTCGAAGAAAATCCATTGCTGCCTGACGAGGTCCAGGCTGTCCTTGATCTGCGCCGTATTGGCCGGCGCTACGGCCAGTTCCTGCAAGGCATCGGAGAATTCCTTGCGGACCTTGCCCAGACTGGCCGTTCCGCCGTTGTCGGCGATGCCCCACGAGGCAGCCTGGTAATACTTGGCCATGCGCTGCGACAACATGCGCTGGCGCCCGGACACATTGACCAGACGGCCGGCGTTCGAGCTTGATTTCTTTTCGAGCAGGACGGTTGCCTGATGTGCCAAGACCAGTACCTCTTCGGAAATGGCCAGGACTTTTCGCCCATTTTCCGGCGATGGCGTCGCCCCGACCAGCACATCCTTGTAGGCCAGCCAGGATTTTTCGAGTTTGAGGTAGGTTTCCTTGATTTCCGGCGTCGGCGCGTAGTTCTTCAACTCGACAAGTTGCCGGTCGAAGATGGCAATCGAGGCATCGAGAATCTTCCTGCTACGGTCGACGTCGATTTGTTGCCCAATCTGGAAATAGGCCTTGGCCATGCGCTGCGACAGCATCCGCTGGCGGCCGGCCTTGTTGATCGCCGAATTGATGTCGCTGATCTGGGCCAGCGCATCATGGCCGGCCAGGCAAAGAAAACATGCGAGCAGCGCAGACAGTACGGTCTTCACGAGGCCTCCCGGGATGGCTTTTTTCGAGCCAGGAGGATAGCCGCGGCATTTGCCGCAAGACCATGATACGAATCAACAATGTTACATGACGGTCAATCCGTCGCTCAGCGCATCTGCGTCAGGTAATTGGCAATGGCCGTGATGTCTTCGTTCTTGAGCGGAGCGGTGGCAATCGACATGAGCTGATTGTTGCGCACGCCGGTCATGTCGCGATAACGGGTGATCGAGGTCTTCAGGTAGGGCACCTTTTGCCCGGCCAGACGGGGAAAAAGCTCGTTACCACGGGCCTGTTCTCCATGGCAGCGGACACACAGCTTGGTGAACAGCTCCTTGCCATGCGGCACCAGGCTGTTGTCGGCAACGGACGGCGGGACCTTGACGCTGGCGTAATAGTGGGCGACCTGAATGCGCTCTTCGTCCTTGAGCACCTTGATCAGCCCCTGCATGAAGGGATCCTTGCGCTCGCCGACGCTGAATTTGCGAATCTGTTCGAGCAGGTAGGCCGGGTTCTGGCCAGCCAGATTCGGCACATCCGGCGTCTTGCTGATGCCGTCTTCGCCGTGGCAATTTGCGCAGAAGAAGGTGGCCTTCTTGCCGGCATCGATCGCCGCCCGCAAGGCCACTGGATCGGCACCGAGCGCTTTCAGCCGTTCCTGCGCAGCGCTTGCCTGAGGCGTCGATTGAGCCCAAACCGAAGCAGACAGCAAACAGCCAGCGAGAAAAATCAGTGCGCGCATCGAAGCCCCCTCAACAATGTGACTAGATATTATGCAGTACCCCCCACCGTCAGTCCATCGATACGCAAGGTTGGCTGGCCAACGCCGACCGGTACGCTTTGCCCGTCCTTGCCGCAGGTGCCGACGCCGGGGTCGAGTTTGAGGTCATTGCCGATCATCGAGACGCGGGTCATCGCCTCCGGTCCGTTGCCGATCAGCGTCGCGCCCTTGATCGGGCGGGTCACCTTGCCGTCTTCGATGAGGTAAGCCTCGCTCATCGAAAAGACGAACTTGCCGCTCGTGATATCGACCTGACCGCCACCGAAATTGGCGGCGTAGATGCCTTTCTTGACCGACTGGATGATTTCCGCCGGGTCGTGCTCGCCGGCCAGCATCATGGTGTTGGTCATGCGCGGGATGGGCAGGTGAGCAAAGGATTCGCGGCGGCCGTTACCGGTCGGGGCGACGCCCATGAGGCGGGCGTTCAGGCTGTCCTGCAGGTAGCCTTTGAGAATGCCGTCCTCGATCAGCACGGTGCGTTGCGTCGCATTGCCTTCGTCGTCAATGTTCAATGAGCCACGGCGGTCGGCAATCGTGCCGTCGTCGATGACGGTGACGCCTTCGGCAGCGACGCGCTGGCCGATCCGGCCGGAGAAAGTCGAGCTGCCCTTGCGGTTGAAGTCGCCTTCGAGGCCGTGGCCGACGGCTTCGTGGAGCAGGATGCCGGGCCAGCCGGCACCGAGCACGACCGTCATCTGGCCGGCCGGGGCGGGCTCGGCATGGAGGTTGGTGACGGCCTGATGGACCGCTTCCTTGGCGTAGCGCTGGAGAATTTCGTCGTCGAAATAGCCGAAGTCGAAACGCCCGCCGCCACCCGA
The DNA here is from genome assembly GCA_018828385.1 of Gammaproteobacteria bacterium. Classification (GTDB taxonomy): domain Bacteria; phylum Pseudomonadota; class Gammaproteobacteria; order Burkholderiales; family Rhodocyclaceae; genus Azonexus. The sequence continues at coordinate 120,779 of JAHJVE010000011.1, forward strand.
CGAGCCCTGCTCGCGCTTGCCGTTTTCCTCGACGATGACCGAGATCGAGCAACGGACGAGCGGCCGGATGTCGGCGGCCAGACGACCGTCGGAGCCGGCAACGAGGATCACTTCATACTCGCCGGCGAGCGAGGCCATGACCTGTTTGATGCGCGGGTCGAGCGCCCGGGCAAAGCCTTCCAGACGTTCAAGCAATTTGACCTTGGCGTCGGCTGGCAGCGAGGCAATCGGGTCGTGCGGCACGTACAACGACCTTGCTACGGTCGACGGGAAAAATTGGCCAAATTTGGAATCCTGCCCGGCCGCGCCAATCGCCCGCACGGCGTTGGCGGCGTCGCCGAGGGCCTGCGCACTGATGTCGTCGGAGTAGGCGAAGGCCGTTTTCTCGCCGGACAGGGCGCGCACGCCGACGCCCTGGTCGATGCTGAAGCTGCCCGATTTGACGATGCCCTCGTCGAGGCTCCACGCCTCGGAACGGGAATACTGGAAATAAAGGTCGGCGTAGTCGACCTGGTGCGTCAGGATCTGGCCGAAGGTTCGCGACAGGTCGCCTTCGCTGAGCGAGAAGGGGGCCAGCAGCAGGGATTCGGCCTGGGCCAACGCGCTGTTCTGAGTCATGAAAGCTTCCTTAAAGTTTGCGATGGGCAAGGGCCGGCAGGCTCTCGCGAATTTCAGCAAGACGCTGGTGATCGAGGTCGGCGATGACGACGCCCGGCCCCTTCAGTTTGCGGTCGAGAATCTCGCCCCACGGGTCGATGATCATGCTGTTGCCGTGCGTCATGCGGCCGTTTTCATGGCGCCCGCCCTGTCCGACAGCGAGAAGATAACACTGGTTCTCGATGGCCCGGGCGCGGAGCAGGATTTCCCAGTGGGCACGCCCCGTGGTTTCGGTGAAGGCGGCCGGCACGAGGATCAGGTCGACTGGTGCCAGCGCCCGGTACAACTCGGGGAAACGCAGGTCGTAGCAGATCGACAGGGCGACCTTGCCGAACGGCGTATCGACCGCTACCGGCGTTTCGCCCGGTTCTATGAAGCTGGCCTCGTCGTAGGATTCGTCACCCTTGTGGAAGCCGAACAGGTGGATCTTGTCGTAACGCGCGACGCACTCGCCGGCCGGGTTGAAGACCAGGCTGGCATTGCGCATCTTGTCGGGCTTGCTCGCGGTCAACGGCAAGGAACCGGCAAAAATCCAGATGCCGTGGCGTTGCGCCGTTTCGGCCAGCCAGGACTGGATAGGCCCGGTGCCGAAATCCTCGCGTGCTCGCACGCGATCGGCATCGACCGCACCGATGATGGGGAAATACTCGGGCAAAGCGACCAGTTGGGCGCCCTGTGCGACAGCCTCGGCAATGAGCCGGCCGGCCGTGGCCAGGTTGTCGCCAACGCGCGGCCCGGAAATCATCTGCACGGCGGCGATACGGCAATTCTGCCTGGTCATGGTTTGCTCTCCACGGGTTGGCTGTCCACTCCCGGCGGCAACTTCACCTCCGGCGCCGACTCCCCGGTCTTGTTGACCTGCGGATCGGCCCAGGTACCGGTGACATGATAGCGATAGCTGAACAGGCGATTGAGCGGCTTTTGCAGCACCGTATTGGCGACCAGCGCCGCCGCACCGACCACCGGATTGACCAGCGCCGCCGCGCCGACCGCCGCCAGCCCGCCGAGTTCGGGGCGGACGACGACCTGCATGTCCTGCGTTTCAGCCTTGAGGTCGGTTTCACCCTGCATTTCGATCTGCGCCGACGGCCCGTAGATGCGCAAGGGATCGACGGTACGCATGACGCCCTGGCGGATGGACAACTTGCCTTCGATGCTGTCGAAAGCCAGGCCATCGCTGAAAATATCGCGAAAATCCAGGGTCAGCCGACGCGGCAGCGACTGCAGTGAAATCAGCCCGAGCAGCTTGCCGACGCCGGGTTCGAGCTTGTTGAACTGGCCCTTTTCGGCGTCGACATTGAGCTGACCGGTCAACGACGGATAGTGAATATCGGTGAGCGGCCCGTTCCATTTCAGGTCGCCGGTCATTTTGGCCTTGCCGCGGCGCACCGAGTCGGCGTAGCCGAGCCGGTCGAGCAGTTTGCCCATGTCCTTGGCGTTCAGCTCGAAATCTAGTCGGGTATGGTTGGCTCCTGTGTTGTTCCAGACAGCCTTGCCCTTCAGGCCGCCGTCCGGATTTTCCAGGCTCAGGTTATCGAGGTGCCACGCCCCCTTGTCGTTGCGCGCCTTGAGTTCGAGCCGGCCCAGCGCCTTGTCGCCGACAAAAAAGTTGTCGACCGTCAGGCTCATGCCGGGCAGCGTATTGATCAGCGACGAAGTGCCCTCGGCGGCCTCGGCCGCGGGCCGCACAACGAGACGCTTGAAATTGCCCTCGACCCAGCCTTCGCCGGCGCTCTTCCAGAAAACATTGCCGACCGCCTCGCGGGTATTGAGGCCGATCTGCCAGCCGCTGTCTTGCGGGCGCAGACTGACCTCGACCTGGTTGTAATCGCGGTCGAAGAGATGCAGCTGCGGCGCTTTGAGCGTCACCACGTTGAGCGCCAGGCCACTGCCGTCGCCCCCAGCTGCGCCCTCGGGCAGGAAATTCCGCCAGGCATCGGCGTCAATGCGCGGGGTTACCACGCGCACCGCCAGACCTTTTTCTGGCAGACGCAGCTCACCCTCGCCAACCGCCAGGACGCCGCGCTCCCAGTTGCCCAGCCGGCGGACGACCAGCCCCTGGGCGACCTTGCCGAGCGTGATCCGGTACTGCTCGCGCTCGGCATCCGGCGCCGTGCGCTCGATGCGCAGAGGCAGCGCCGTCATGGCGTTCTTGTTGAGCGGGTCGGGCAACGGCGAACTGATTCCCAGCAGGTCGGACTCGACCACCACGTCGGCATTGCGCCGGCGGATGCCGATGTCGGCTTTCCAGGCCGCGTTGCCGCTCAGATGGTTGATCAGGGGCCAGCCAAAATGCCGGCTCACCTCGCCGATGGCGGCCGTGCCGGTGGCCACTACAGCCACCTTTTCGGCGGCACTCCTGACCTGCACCTTGAGCGGCCCGCCAAAGACCTGGCCGGCAATATCCTGCGAGGCCACGGTATTTTCGGTGAGCAGCAGGCGACCGTTGACCTGGGTCAGCGGCGGCAGCCCGGCGAGCGGCTGCAACTGGTTGTTGAGGAAGCGATAGTCGCCGCGCATCCGGGTATCGAGGGCGTGGCGCAGGGGAATGTCGAGCTCGAGCTTGAGGCTGCCGTTGCCGGCGGCCTTCATGCCTTCGGTGAAGCGATCGATTTTTTCCGTCACCGGGCTTTCCTCGATGAACCGCAGGAACTCGCCGGTCGGCCCGCGGGCCGTACCGCGCACGAGCAACATCTCTTCGTGCGCTTCAAAATCGGGAATATCGACCTTGACGTCGGCCAGCGTCGCGCCAAGGATGCGCCCCTTGCTGGCCTTGATCCGCATGCCGGTGTCGAAGCTCATGTCGGCATCGATGTCGTCGATGACCGGCCAGCCGTCGGCATAATCGACCTTGGCGCCGGTCGCCTTGGCGGTGACGATGAACCTGCCGCCCTTGCCGTCGCGGAAAGGGAAATCCTTGAGATTGCCCTTGAGAATGAGCTTGCCGTCGTAGCCGCGACCGCCGACGATGCCGCGCCGGATCCAGTTGCGGGCCGAGGCATTGACGGCGTGCGGCATGTAACGCCAGACGGCGCGCCCCTCGCCGCGCTCGATGCTCGCCGTCAGGTCGATTTCGCCCGGCCCATCGCCGGTGTAGCGATACGTCCCCTGGGCCGAACCAGCCGCATCCGGCCCGGCAAATTCGAGCTTGTCGAGTTGGATGTCGGTCCCGTGCGGCGAATTTTTCCAGCTCGCCTTGACCTTGAGGGCATCGAGCGCGATGTCCGGCTCGGGGAAAATGGCCGGCAAGGACAGGCTCGAAACGCCTGAATCGAGCCGCAGATCGCCCCCCTTTTCAGTCAGATCGATCGATCCCGAAACGCCACCGGCGCCGGGAAAATAGCGGTCGGCCTCGATCCCCATGTCACGAAAACCGGCTCGCAGGCTGTAACGGCTGAGCTTTTCGCCCTCGAGCGTCCAGCTTGCCCGCAATTCGGCAATCCGCCCCTGCGGCCGGTGGCGGAGGAGCAGCCCGCGGCTTTGCGCATCGAGCGGCAAATAGGCGGCCAGGCGGCCGAGCACGGCGAGGTCGAGAAAACTGGCACTGGAATTGCCGTTGACCGTAGCAGTCGCCGCATCGCGTTGCCATTCGACCTTGAAATCGCTCGGCGCGATGCGGATGCCATCCTGCGTCTGCAATTCGACCTGATGCCCGGCAACCATCCAGGCATCGGCCTTGTATTGGCCGGCGATCCGGCCGCGCATGCTGGCCAGTTCGAGTTCGGGCAGCTGGCGGCCGAGGCGCATGCGCACATCCTCGAGCGCCACGTCGGCCGTCAGCTTGCCGGTCCCGTCGCCGAGATCGCCCCAGACGCGCAGCGCCCCCCGCCCGCGTGGCAGATGCACGGGATAATCGAGCCAGGCCCGCCAGCCGGCCAGATCGGCGTAATCGAGTTCAACAAAAAGCCGCCCGGACAAATTTTCGAGCGCCTCGCCGAGATCGCCCTTGACCTCGCCCCGGATGTCGACGCGGGCGGCCAGTTCATCCGGCGGCGCGGCCGACAGGCCGAAGCGATGGCGGCGCCCGCTGTTGTCGAGGGCAAGCTGCAGGTCTTCGAGAACGAGCGGCGGCGCCTTGCGCAGGCGGTCGTCCCAGACAATCGTCGCATCGCGGATGCGAATGCGCCGCTGTTGGAGGACCCACTCGCCAAAGGCCGGATCGCTCTCGCCTTCGGTGTCGACGCCGGCCACCGTGATCTTGCCGTTGGTTTCGCGCCGGATGTGGAGGACCGGGCGATCAAAAGCGAGCAGGGCCAGCGTCGGCCGCAGGCGCCACAGGGTGTGCCAGGAAAGGACGCCTTCGATGCGGGCCAGCGTGAAGGCCGGTGCGCCCTGGCGGTCGGCAACCATCACCTCGTCGAGCACCAGATCGGGATTCAGCCCCCGCCAGCGTGCCTCGATGTGACCGATCTTGACCGGCAGCCCGACGGCCTGCGTAACGGCCCGCTCGATCTCGCTCTGGTAGTCGCCTATCTTCGGCAGAACCGCGTAGCGCAGGGTCAGGATCAGAACGACGAAGGCCAGCCAGGCGGCGAACACCCCCCAGCCGAGCAGGCGGATGCCACGACTGGCAAGCACCGGCCACAGCCAATGCAGGCGGTGATACAGCGCGATACGCACATCGGTCGGAATTGCCGGGGGATTCGGCAGGTGCAGCTTACTCACGCGTCAAGCCGCTTTGCCAGAGGGGGGAATAGATCACTACAATCGGATACTGGATAAAAACGACATTCTACCTTTTCGGCCAAGCTGCCGAAGGACCATCATGGACACCACGCTCGATCCCCGCTGGCAGGCGGCTGTACACCACAGCCGCTACCTGGCCAATCTGCTCCAGGCCCACCCGGAACTGATCCCCGAACTGCATGCCACCTGGCTACAGCCGCTCAGCGAGGCGATGCTGTTGGCGCCGCTGCAACGGGACTTCGCCGACGACGAGGCGGTCAAGTCCGCCCTGCGTCGCCTGCGCCATCGCGCCATGGCCCATCTGGTGTTGCGCGACCTGGGCGGATTGGCGCCGCTGGCCGAGATCGTCGAATGCATGACGCTGCTCGCCGACGTGACGACCAATTTCGCGCTCGATCACTATCACCGGCAGCTCGTCGCCACTTACGGCGAACCGCTCGACAAGGCCGGGCAGCCGCAACGCCTGCTGATCATCGGCATGGGCAAGCTGGGCGGACGCGAACTCAACGTGTCGTCCGACGTCGATTACATCTTCGTGTACCCCGAAGACGGCGACACGGCCGGGCCGAAAAGCATCGAGAACTTCGATTTCTTTACCCGCCTCGGCAAGCGCATGATCAGTGCGCTCGGCGATTTGACGGCCGACGGCCAGGTTTTCCGCGTCGACATGCGGCTGCGGCCGAATGGCGATTCCGGCCCGCTGGTCTGTTCGCTCGACGCGCTGGAAAATTACTTCATAACCCAGGGCCGCGAATGGGAGCGTTACGCCTGGATCAAGGGCCGCACCATGAATGCCGGCGACAACCTGCAGCCGGCCTGGGTGACGGCCATGCAGAAAATCGCCCGGCCCTTCGTCTTCCGCAAATATCTCGACTTCGGCGCGATCAACGCCATGCGCGACCTGCACGCCCAGATCAGCCGCGAAGTGGCGCGCAAGGACATGGCCGACCACGTCAAGCTCGGCCCCGGCGGCATCCGCGAAATCGAGTTCATGGCCCAGGTGTTCCAGCTCATTCGCGGCGGCCGCGACCTCGGGCTGCAAATTCGCCCGACGCTGTCCGTCCTCGCCCTGCTTGTCGACCGCAAGCTCATTCCAGCCGAAACCGAGCGGGAATTGCGCGAGGCCTACGTTTTCCTGCGTCGCCTCGAACACCGCCTGCAATACGTCGAGGACAAGCAGACGCACATGCTGCCGGTCGACGCCGAAAATCGGCACATTATCGCGCTCAGCATGGATTTCCCGGACTGGCCGGCGATGCTCGCCGTGCTCGACCAGCATCGCGAAAAGGTCAGCCAGCATTTCGGCGCCATCTTTTCCGACCCGGAAGCCGGCGAACATCCACTGACCGGCCTGTGGCAAGGCCAGCTCGACGAAGATACGGCGATCGAAGCCTTCGGCAATCTCGGTTTTCGTCACCCCAAGGAGGCCATCGCCCGCCTTGCCGAATTGCGTGCGGCCAGCCGCTACCTGCAGTTGCCGGCGACCAACCGGGCTAGGCTCGATGCCGTCGGCCCGCGCCTGATCGAGGCGGCCGGCGCCACCCCCGCCCCCGACACGACGCTGGCCCGCGGCCTCAGCTTCCTTGAGGGCATTGCCCGCCGTGGCGCTTACCTCGCCCTGCTCCAGCAATATCCGATGGCGCTACGCCGGGTCGCCGACATGATGTGCGCCTCGAACTGGGCGGCCGATTACCTGAACCGCCATCCGCTGCTCCTCGACGAACTGCTTGACCCACGCCTCTACGAAATCGCCACCGACTGGACCGGTTTCCGCCAGATCCTGCGCGACAACCTGGCGCAATACGCCGACGACACCGAGCGCGAAATGGACATCCTGCGCGAAATGCACCACGGCCAGGTTTTCCGGCTACTGGCGCAGGATTTGGCCGGCCTGCAGACCATCGAGAGCCTGTCCGACCACCTGACTGAACTGGCCGACACCATCGTCCAGGAAACCCTGCCGCTGGTCTGGAGCAAGATCCGGAACCGCCATTGCGAGGTACCGAAATTCGCCGTCATCGGCTACGGCAAGATGGGCGGCAAGGAACTCGGCTACGCCTCCGACCTCGACCTCGTTTACCTCTATGACGACGACGATCAGGACGCCCCGGAGAACTACACCCGCCTCGGCCAGCGTCTGAACTCCTGGCTGTCCAGCCAGACGCCGGCCGGCATCCTGTTCGAAACCGACCTCCGCCTGCGCCCGAATGGCGATTCCGGGCTGCTCGCCGTATCGGTCGACTCCTTCCGCGACTACGAACTCAAGAACGCCTGGACCTGGGAGCACCAGGCCCTGACCCGGGCCCGTTTCTGCGCCGGCGATCCGGCCGTCGGCCAGCGTTTCGAGGCAATCCGCTGCGAAATCCTGCGCCTGCCGCGCGACCTCGCCAAGCTCAAGGAGGAAGTCGTCGCCATGCGCCAGAAAATGGTCGACGCGCACGGCTCGAAGAGCGACACCCTGTTCGCCCTCAAGCACGATCCGGGCGGCATCATTGACGTCGAATTCATCGTCCAGACGCTGATCCTCGGCTACGCGCACGAGCACGCCAGCCTGACCGGCAACCTCGGCAACATCGCCCTGCTGCGCATGGCCGGCGAACTGGGTTTGATCGATCCGCAACAGGCCGAAGCGGCCGGCAACGCCTATCGCGAATACCGCCGCCTGCAGCACGCCCGGCGGCTGTCGGCGACGCCCAAGGAGCCGATTGCGCGCGACGAGGTGGAAAGGCACATCGCCGCTGTCCGCCGACTGTGGGTGGCGGTTTTCGGTAGCTGACGGGTGGTCAGGGCCGACTTGGGGCAGAACAGCCCGCCGCTGCCCATGTCGATTTTGGCCGCTTTTTCCGGTTGACCGTAGGAATCGCCGGCCACCATGAAAAAAGGCCGCACAAGGCGGCCTGATCGGGGCGAAAGGCGATTACTTCTTGAGCGAATCGCGGATTTCGCGCAGCAGCATGACATCTTCCGGCGTCACCGGCGCTTCCGGGGCCGGTGCCGGCGCTTCGCTGCGCAGACGGTTGAGCTGTTTGACCATCATGAAGATGATGAAGGCGAGAATGATGAAGTTGACCAGGATGGTCAGGAAGGAACCGTAGGCAAAAACCGGAATGCCGGCCTTCTTGATTTCGGCGAGGGCGACGAGGTTGTTCGGATTGTCGCCGAGCACGACGAACAGGTTGGAAAAGTCGAGCTTGCCGACGATGCGGCTGACCAGCGGCATGATCAGGTCGCCAACGATGGAATCGACGATCTTGCCGAAAGCGCCGCCGATGATGACGCCGACGGCGAGATCCATCGCGTTGCCCTTGACGGCGAATTCCTTGAACTCCTGAACAATACTCATGTTTCTCTCCTTGGGTTTGTTTTTGATCGGCCGATTATTTGTCTTGCGGCGCGAGACGGTCAAGCAATTTTCATAAATTCATTTTTCATTACAAAGCTTTACAGAGGCGCTCTGCGGCAGCCTTGAGCGTATTTTCCTGCTTGGCGAAACAGAAGCGAACCACCTTGTCGTCGCGCCCGTCGGCATAAAACACCGAAACAGGTATGACGGCGACGCCGACTTCGCGCGTCATCCATTCGGCAAATTGCCGGTCGGGCAAATCCGAGATGCGGTCGTAGCGGGCCAGCTGGAAATAGGTGCCGCCGCAAGGCAACAACTCGAACGGCGTAGCGGCCAGCAACTGCCTGAAGAAATCCCGCTTCTCCTGATAGAAGGCGGCCAGCCGAAGATGGCGGTCCGCGTCCTGCATGTATTCGGCGAGCCCCAGTTGCGACGGCGCATGGACGGTGAACACATTGAACTGGTGCACCTTGCGGAACTCGGCCATGAGCGCCGCCGGGCCAACGACGTAACCGATCTTCCAGCCCGTGATGTGGTAGGTCTTGCCAAAACTCGAGACGACGATGCTGCGCGCCGCCAGCTCGGGATGGGCGCACAGGCTGGCATGCTGCTCGCCATCGAACAGGATATGCTCGTAAACCTCGTCGGAAAGCACGACGATGTTGGTACCAGCTATCAATTTTGCGAGTTTTTCCCGGTCGACCGTGGAAATGAGGCTGCCGGTCGGGTTGTGCGGCGAATTGACGATGATCATCCGCGTTTTCGGCGTGATCAGGCGTGCCACCTGATCCCAGTCCGGCACGTAGTCGGGGAAAGTCAGCTGGGCGTAGACCGCCGTGCCGCCGACCGTTTCGATGGCCGGCACGTAGGAATCGTAGACCGGCTCGAAGACAATCACTTCGTCGCCCGGCCGGACGAAGGCGGCGATGGCCGTGAAGATGGCCTGCGTCGCCCCGGCCGTCACGGTCACTTCCGACTCGACGTCGTAGCGCACGCCGTAGAGCGCCGCCACCTTGTCGACGATGGCCTGGCGCAACTCCAGCATGCCGGCCATCGGCGCGTACTGGTTGCGCCCGGCCAGCATGTGACTATGCACCGCATCGAACAGCGCCGGCTCGGCCTGAAAGTCAGGGAAGCCCTGCGACAGGTTGACCGCCCCGCATTCGGCGGCAAGGCACGACATCACGGTGAAGATGGTTGTCCCCATGTTCGGGAAACGGGAGTCGATAGCGATAGGGGTTTGCATGGTTCCGACGGTCAACGGCAAAAAGTGGCTGAAATCATGCGGCAAGGCGTGTTTGGCAGCAAGCGCGGGGAGCGAAAAAGGTTTAGTATTACATCCGTTATAACACCTTGTCGGAGGCAACCATGTTCGCACTCAAACTGACCCAGATCGGCAACTCGGTAGGCGTTGTGCTGCCCAAGGAACTGCTTGCCAAACTGCACGTTGAAAAGGGCGATACGGTCTATGCCACGGAATCGCCAGACGGCGTTCGGCTAACGCCTTTCGACCCTGCTTTTGAAAAACAGATGGAAGCGGCCCGCAAAATCATGAAAGCACGCCGCAACGTGCTGCATGAGTTGGCAAAATGAGCCAGTGGACGTGGATTGAAGAATCCGTCGTCTGGGCCGTTCACGAAGCACAACTTGCCGAGCATGGCGGCTTGGCCGGCGTCCGCGATGCCGGCTTGCTGGCCTCGGCGCTGGCTCGTCCGCTCAACTTGGCGAGCTATGGCGATGCCGACGCCGCCGCGCTGGCCGCCGCATACGCTTTCGGCATAGCACGCAACCATCCATTCATTGACGGTAACAAGCGCACGGCCTTTGTCTGCGCCGAATTGTTTCTCGCGCTCAATGGCGTCGCGTTGCTCGCCGAAGATGCGAGCTGTGTCAGCACCATGCTTGCCCTGGCTGGCGGCGAATTGCCGGAAACCGAACTCGCCGCCTGGCTACGCACCCACACCACCCCACTCTGAACCATGAACATCGACGGCATCCCCACCCGCACCCTGCGCGCCCACCCTGAACAGCGCGCCATCGACATCATCGACCAGACCCGCCTGCCGCACGCGCTGCACTGGGTTCGTGTCGCCTCGCTCGACGAGGCGGCGCACGCCATCCGCGCCATGCAGGTGCGCGGTGCGCCGCTGATCGGCGCGACGGCGGCCTACGGGCTGGCCATTGCCCTCGACTTCGAGGCTTCCGACGGCCGACTAGCCGAGGCCGCCGCGCTGCTGCGGTCGACGCGCCCGACCGCAGTCAATCTCCACTGGGCGCTGGCCCGCATGGAAAGCGTGCTCCGGCCGCTACCGGCCGAACAGCGCTGCGCCGCCGCCTGGATAGAGGCAGCTGCCATCGCCGAGGAAGACGTCGCGCAGAACGCCGCCATCGGCCAGCACGGCCTCAAGCTATGGAACGAGCTGATCGTCGCCGACGGTCAGACGCTGAACATCATGACCCACTGTAACGCCGGCTGGCTGGCCACCGTCGATCACGGTACCGCCCTGTCGCCAGTCTATGCCGCGCACGATGCCGGCGTGCCGGTGCATGTCTGGGTCTCCGAAACCCGGCCGCGCAACCAGGGCCTGCTCACCGCCTGGGAACTCGAGCAGCACGGTGTGCCGCATACGCTGATCGCCGACAATGCCGCCGGCCTGCTCATGCGCGCCGGCAAGGTCGATGCGGTGATCGTCGGCGCCGACCGCATTGCCGCCAATGGCGACGTCGCCAACAAGATCGGCACCTACCTCAAGGCCCTGGCTTGCGCCGACAACGGCATTCCCTTCTACGTCGCGGCGCCACGCTCGACGCTCGATTTTGCTTGCGCCGACGGTGCAGACATCCCGATCGAGGAACGCGACGGCGACGAATTCCGCTTCGTCCACGGCCTTGACCATCACGCCCAACCCGCCGCGCTGCGCCAGTTATCGGCTGGCGAAGACGTCGCTAACCCGGCCTTCGACGTCACGCCGAACTGGCTGGTCAAGGCCATCATCACTGAACGCGGTGTCTGCCCGGCCAGCCGTGAAGGCTTGCTGGCGCTTTACCCGGAGGAAAACCATGGCTGACCTGCGCAGCGAACTGATCGCCACGGCCCTTGCCATGCAGCCGGCCGGCCTCAATCGCAGCACCGCCGGCAATGTCAGCGTGCGCAGCGGTGACGGCTTCTACATCACGCCGACCGGCATGGCTTACGCCAGCCTGCACGACGATGACATCCCGCTCATGGCACTCGACGGCTCGCACATCGGCCGCCGCAAGCCGTCGTCCGAATGGCGCTTTCACCGCGACCTTTACGCCGCCCGGCCGGAAGTCGGCGCGGTGCTGCACGCCCACTCACCGTTCGCCGTCAGCCTGGCCTGCCTGCGCCTCGACATTCCGCCCTTTCACTACATGATCGCCCGCTTCGGCGGCGACACGATACGCTGCGCCGAGTATTCCATTTTTGGCTCAAATTCCCTGTCGACCGTAGCAATGGCCGCCATGGCCGGGCGCCAGGGCTGCCTGCTGGCCAACCACGGCATGCTGGTGGCCGGGCGCGATCTCGACGAGGCATTGGCGCTGGCCATCGAACTCGAAGAGCTTTGCGAGCAATACTGGCGGGCCTGCCAACTCGGTCAGCCGGTGCTGCTGTCAGCGGAAGAAATGGCCGCCGTGCTGGAAAAATTCAAGGGGTACGGCCAGCAATGAGCAAGCACGACCTGACCCGCTGGGCGCACACCCATCGCTATTCGACCGGCAACGCCGCGGCCGAACGCGGCACCCGCCTGGTCATGTGGATCACCATCGCCACCATGCTGGTCGAGATCGTCGCCGGCTGGTGGTTCAACTCGATGGCCGTCCTTGCCGACGGCTGGCACATGAGCTCGCACGCTCTGGCCATCGGCCTCTCCGCCTTCGCCTACAGCGCCGCCCGCAAATACGCCACCGACCCGAGCTTCGCCTTCGGCACCTGGAAAATCGAGGTGCTGGCCAGCTACACGAGCGCCATCTTCCTGCTCGGCGTCGCCGCCGCGATGATTTTCGGCTCGCTCGAACGACTGTGGGCGCCGCAGGAAATCCACTACCCGGAAGCGATGGCCGTCGCCGTCCTCGGCCTCGTGGTTAATCTTGTCTGCGCGCTGATTCTCGGCCAGGCCCACGGCCACGACCATCATCATGAGCACGAACATAACCACGGACATGACCACGCCCATCACGATCACGACGACCTCAACCTGAAAGCCGCGTACATCCACGTTGTCACCGATGCCGCCACCTCGGTGCTCGCCATCGCCGCCTTGGCCGGCGGCTGGTTCTACGGCTGGGCCTGGCTCGACCCGGCGACCGGCATCGTCGGCGCCGTGCTCGTTGCACTGTGGGCGAAGAACCTCATCGTGCAGAGCGGCCGCGTGCTGCTCGACCGCGAAATGGATCACCCGGTTGTCGCCGAAATTCGCGACGTTATCGCCCAGCTACCGGCCGATGGCCAGACCGAACTGACCGACCTCCACGTCTGGCGCGTCGGCACCGGCGCCTACGCCTGTGCCCTGAGCCTGCTCACCCACGACGAAATGCTAACGCCGCTGAACATCCGCGATGCGCTCGCCGTACATGAAGAAATCGTCCATGCGACGGTCGAAATCCACCGCTGCGACATCTGTTAGAGGCTATTTGGCCAGCAACTCGTGCCGCTCGCGCTCGACCTTGGCGATGTAGCGCTGGATACGGTTTTCCTCAACTGCCGGCATGTTCTCGAAGTGCAGGCCGATGCGCCACTGTTGCAGGCCGGTGCGCCCGACCTGCGGCGTGATGTGGCGCACGGTCGCGCTGAAGAAAAGCTCATGCTCATCTTCGGGCAGGGCGAAGTGGCAATTCTCCAGGCGATCTCCGGGGGCCAGGCCATCAGGCAGGCTGAGTGCCGTCATGCCGAGGCCGGCCACGGAAATATCGTGTGCCGGACAATTGAGCAACTTTCCGCCGGCCAAACGGCCGAAGAACTGCAGCGGTTTACCGCGCGGCGTTTCGATCCGGAAAGTATCCCGCCGCTGCAGGCGGACGATATGTTTTGGCAAAGGCACGGCAAACGCCTTGCTGCCCTCGAAATTCACTTCCGTTGCCTGCCCGGTGGTGAATTGGACGTGGATGCCGCCAGGCCGGCCGGCGAACACGTTGTGACGGCTTTCGAGAAAGCGGCGGTTGATGTCGGCGCTGCCGCTGCAGTCGAGGACCAAGCGGTCGCCGGCCGGCTGGGCGTCGAGCAGCGTCGTCAGCATCACGTCCTCGCCGCCGAAAGAAACCGTGAATTGATCCTTGGTCCGGGCAAAACCGACGAGCATGAAGGCGATCGGCAGCGTCCCGGTAACGTGAAAGCGCGCTTCGATTTCGGCTTCGGACAGTTGGGCGATCTGACTCATGCCAGCTCCAGCACGCGCAGCAGCGAAGACGTATCATCCCGCCCCCAGCCTTGGGCCATCAGCGCATTCAGTTGCTGCGCAACAACGGCCGTCAGCGGCACAGGCGTCCCGCTCTGCCGTGCCGCTTCGAGGACCAGCCCGAAATCCTTGTGATGCAGGCGGGCATCGATACCAGCCGAAAAATCACGGCTGACCATGCGTTGCCCCATCACATCGAGCACTCGCGACGCGGCCGAACCACCGGCCAGCGCCTGCCTGACCTTGGCGCAATCGACGCCGGCGCCAGCGGCCAGGCGCATCGCCTCGGCCGCCGCCTCGATGGCGGCGACCATGATCATCTGGTTGCACGCCTTGGCGACCTGCCCGGCGCCATTCGGACCGATATGGACGATGCGCTGGCCCAGGCATTCGAGCAGCGGACGCACGCGCTCGAGCACCGCCGCCTCGCCGCCGGCCATGATGGCCAGCGTCGCGTCGATGGCCCCCTGCTCACCGCCGGAAACCGGGGCGTCGATAAAATGGATGCCTTTTTCGGCCAGCTTGCCGGCGATCTGCCGCGCCGCATCGGGCGCGATGGTCGAGCAATCGACGAGTACCGAACCGGGCGCCATTCCGTCGACCAGACCATCCTTGCCGAGCGCCACGCCTGCAACATCGGCGCTAGAGGTAATCACGGTAAACACCACCTCGCAGCAGCGCCCCAATTCGGCCGGCGTCGCACAGACACGGGCCGGCAGATCGCCGATGCTTTCGCGACGGCGGGCCCAGACGGACAGCTCATGGCCGGCGCGCTGCAAGTGCATGGCCATCGGGCGACCCATGGCGCCCAGACCGATGAAACCTATTTTCATTCTTGCCCCGACAAGCGCTCGAGCAATTTGAGCACGGCGATCGAATCCTCTTCGCCCATGCCGGAACCGACCATGGCGTTGAACATCTGCGCGGTCGCCGCCGAACCGGGCAGGCAGAGGCCCAGTTCGTGCGCCGTCTGCATGACGATGTTGAGATCCTTTTCGTGCATCCAGCTCTTGAAACCCGGCTTGAAGTTGCGGTCGAGCATGCGCTGGCCGTGATTTTCGAGAATTTTCGAGTAGGCGAAGCCGCCAAGCAGCGCTTCGCGCACCTTGCTACGGTCAACGCCATTTTTTGCCGCAAATGCAAATGCCTCGGCAACGGCCAGCACGCCCATGCCGGTGACGATCTGGTTGGCTGCCTTGGTGACCTGCCCGGCGCCGCTGGCGCCGACGTGCACGATGTTCTTGCCCATGCATTCGAAAGCCGGTTTGGCCCGGGCAAACCCGACTTCGGAACCGCCGGCCATGATCGACAGCGAGCCGGCAATGGCCCCGACTTCGCCGCCGGACACCGGCGCATCGACAAAATCGACTCCGGCCGCGGCCAGCTCCTCGCCAATAGTGCGGGCGGCAGCCGGCGCGATGGTGCTCATATCAACCGCGACCAGGCCGCGCTGTCCGGCGCTGGCGACGCCGCGCATGACCTCGGCGACATCCGGCGCAGCGGCCACCATCGAAATCACCAGTTCATTGCCGCGGGCGGCATCGGCCGGGCTGGCGGCGCCTTTGGCACCGGCAGCGAGCAAGGGCTGCATGGATTCGGCGCGGCGCGCCCAGACGGTAACATCGTGGCCACCCTTGATCAGGTTAAGCGCCATCGGGCGCCCCATGATGCCAAGGCCGATAAATCCGATCTTCATACTGAACTCCGTCGCGAGAAGGCGCCAATTTTAGCCTTCAACGCCGCTCGCACAAACAAACTCAGGCCGGCAACGCGGCGTAGTCCTCTCCGCGACCGAGGCCGACCACCTCATCGGCCGATACCGGCTGGTAAAAATGGAAGCCCTGCACGCGCTCGCATTCAAGCGTGCGCAGGAATTCCGCCTGGGCAAAGCTCTCGACGCCTTCCGCCACGAGTTGCAAGCCGAGCGAGCGGCCGAGCATGACGATGGAGGTGACCAGCGAAGCGGCATCGGCGTCGGTATCGACATCGGCCAGGAAGGAGCGGTCGATCTTCAGGCGATCAAGCGGGAAGCGGCGCAGGTAGGAGAGCGACGAATAGCCAGTGCCGAAATCGTCGATGGCCAGCCGGACGCCCATGGCCTTGAGCTGGGCCAGGGTCTGAATCGCCGCATCGACGCCGTGCATGACCGTGCTTTCGGTGATTTCCAGTTCCAGCCGGTTGGCCGGCAGGCCGGTTTCGGCCAGCACGCCTTGCACGGTCTGGACAAAATCGGGCTGGCGGAATTGATGGGCCGAAATATTGACGGCCATCTCGCCCATATCGATGCCGGCATCGAGCCAGCTGCGAACCTGCCGGCAGGCGGTCCGCAAAACCCAATGGCCGAGCGGCAGGATGAGGCCGCATTCTTCGGCCACCGGAATGAATTCGGCCGGGGCGATCATGCCGCGCAGCGGGTGGGCCCAGCGGACCAGCGCTTCGACGCCGACGACCTTGCCGCTCAGCAGGTCGATCTGCGGCTGATAATGGAGGACCAGCTGATTCTCGGCGAGCGCCCGCCACAACTCGCTTTCCAGATGCAGGCGCCGGTTGGCGGCGGCGTTCATCGACTCGGCAAAGAACTGGTGGTTGTTGCGCCCGGCCGCCTTGGCGGCATACATCGCGGCATCGGCATTGCGGATCAGCGTCAGGCCATCGCGGCCGTGCTCCGGGTAAAGGCTGATGCCGATCGACGGCGTGCAGTGCAGCGCGTGATCGTCGATGTCGCAAGGCTGCCCGATGGCCCGGACCAGGCGATCGATCAGCCCGGCGAGCGCTACGTTGCCATCGAATTGCTCCTGAACAACGACGAACTCGTCGCCCCCCAGACGGAAGAGGCGGGTCGCGCGGTCCATTTCGCCGCTCATCCGGCGGGCGATCTCGGCCAGCAGGCGGTCGCCGGCATGATGGCCGAGCGAGTCGTTGACCGTCTTGAAATTGTCGAGATCAATGATGAGCAAGGCCAGACGGTTGATGCCGGGCACGGCGCCGTCGAGCAAGGCATCGAGATGGCCGTCCAGCGCCAGGCGGTTGGGCAGGTTGGTCAACTGATCGTGATGGGCGAGGTAGTCGAAACGTTCGAGTTGCGCCTTGGCTTCGCTGACATCGGCGAAGGTAGCGACAAAATGCGTCGTCTGCCCGGCATCGTCGCAAATGGTTGCGATGCGCATCTGCTTGGGATAGATCGCGCCATCCTTGCGCCTATCCCAGACTTCGCCCTCCCAGAAGCCATTCTCGGCGACGAAGTCCCAGATGTTGCGATGAAAATTGAGGCCCTGATGGCCGGCGCTGAGCCGGGTTGGCGTCAGGCCGAGCACCTCGCTGGCGGCGTACCCGGTAATCTGCTCGAAAGCCGCATTGACGCTCAGTATCCGCTGCGCGCCATCGGTCAGGACCATCGCCACCGAGGCATGGTCAATGATCCGCCGCTGCAGGGCAAGCTGGGTTCTGGCCTGATCACGCAGGCCGAATAGCTGGCGACAGCCTTCGACGATCAACAGGGTGACAACCAGGCCGATGGCAAACAGCAAAAAGCGCCACGATGGCGAGGCCGCGCCCATGAACTCGCCGGAAGAAGCCCCCCATTCGGCCGAAGACTGCCGATTGACCGACCACCAATCGAAGCCGAGGATGGCCCAGATCAGAAGGATCGCCGCCAGGGCGAACAAAACGAGTTTTCGGCCGGCAAATACCGGAATCTGCTGCACGGGTCGAACTAGGCCTTTAGTTATATAAAAGCCAGTTTAACCTAACAAAAACAATGTTTCACAAAGTTTTTCTAAAGCCGATTCAAGGAAAAATCAGCCTTCATATCGAGGGACTTTTCGCGCCAGCTTAGTCCCTGATCCAACAATGGATTTACCGCAATTAACTTAACTGCAGCAGGACCCGTTGCCGCGCTTGACACCCATTTTGGCCAGCAGCTTTTCCGGTGGGCAGAAGCCGGTAAAGCCGCTCTGCAGCAAATTGAAGCCGACAAAGGCCGTAAAGGCGAGGAACCACTCCGAAACGAAAATCGGACTGGCGTGGTAGCCGAGGGCCAGGGAAAGAAGGATGAAAAAACCCGCCATGATGCGGATGATGCGTTCGATGGTCATGCTTGATGCTCCTTGCGGAATGCCGAGAAATAAAGGACGGGGATGACGACCAGGGTGAGCAGTGTGGACACCATGATGCCGAAGATCAGGGCCAGGGCCAGACCGTTGAAGATCGGGTCGTCGAGAATGAACATGGCGCCGAGCATGGCGGCCAGCGCGGTCAGGGCGATGGGCTTGGCACGCACGGCGGCCGACTGGATGACGGCCTCGCGGAAGGGCATGCCGGTCGCCACTTGCAGCTTGATGAAATCAACGAGCAGGATGGAATTGCGGACGATGATCCCGGCCAGGGCGATCATCCCGATCATCGACGTTGCCGTGAATTGCGAGCCAAACAGCGCGTGGCCGGGCATGACGCCAATAATGGTCAGCGGAATCGGCGCCATGATGATGAGCGGCACGAGATAGCTGCCGAAGTGGGCGACGACCAGCAGGTAAATCAGGATCAGGCCGACGCCATAGGCGATGCCCATGTCGCGGAAGGTTTCGTAGGTCACCTTCCATTCGCCGTCCCATTTCACGCTGTAACCGGCGTAGGGGTCATTCGGCTGGCGGATGAACCATTCACCGAGCGTGCCGCCCTCTTTGAGCTCCATGCCGTTAATCTTGCTGCGGATGTCGAACATGCCGTAGAGGGGCGAATCGAGCTTGCCACCCATGTCACCGACGACGTACACAACCGGCAGCAGATCCTTGTGGTAGATGGCCTTTTCACGAGCCGCATCGCGCACTTCGACCAGTTCTGAAACCGGCACCAGTTGACCGTCGCGCGAGCGGACACGGAGCTTGAGCAGGGCGTCGAGACTCGATTGCTTCTCGGCCGGCAAAGTCACGCGGACCGGGATTTCGAACTTCGATTCGGTGTTATGCGCCGGCGTCACATCCTGCCCGGCCAGGCCCATGCTGACGACCTCGATGATGTCGCTCTGCGCCACGCCGAGTTGCGCCGCCTTGCTCTGCAGCACATGCAGGATGACCTTGCGCGAATCGGCCTCGATGTAATCGTCGACCGCGACGATGTCCTTGGTCTCTTCGAAAACCTGGCGCACCTGCTTGCCGACACTCATTTGGCCCGCCATGTCCGGGCCGTAGATTTCAGCCAGGATGGGCGACATGACCGGCGGCCCAGGGGGCACCTCGACGACCTTGGCGACACCACCGTTGGCCTTGCCGATGGCTTCGATGCGGTCGCGCAGCGCAGCGGCGATCTCGTGGCTCTGCCGCGAGCGATGGTGCTTGTCGGCCAGATTGACCTGGATATCGCCCTTTTCCGGCAAGGCGCGCAGGTAGTACTGGCGGACCAGACCGTTGAAATTGATCGGGCTGGCCGTGCCGGCATAGGCCTGATAATTGGTGACGTCCTTTTCGAGCGCCAGTTCGGCGCCGATTTCATGCAACACGCGCGCCGTTTCCTCGACCGGCGTACCGACCGGCATGTCAAGGATGACCTGGAATTCGCTCTTGTTATCGAAGGGCAGCATCTTGAGGACGACGAGCTGGAAGTAGGCCAGCGAAACCGAGCCGAGAATGAGCAGAACGATGGCAATGGCTAGCTTGACGCGCATCGCGCCGCCCTTGAGCGGGTCGAGGAAGGGCGTCAGCAGTTTGCGGAAGGTACTGTCGAGTTTGGCGTCGAGCTTTGACGGCTGATGTGATTCATGCGAGGGGCCATGCGATTTCATCATCCGCGCCGCCAGCCAGGGCGTGACGACAAAGGCGACGGCCAGCGAAATGGCCATGCCCATCGACGAGTTGATCGGGATCGGGCTCATGTACGGCCCCATCAGGCCGGTCACGAAGGCCATCGGGAGCAGCGCGGCGATGACGGTCAAAGTGGCCAGGATGGTCGGACCGCCGACTTCATCGACGGCAGGCGGGATGATTTCGAACAGGCTTTTTTCGGGGTGCAGGCCTTGCCAGCGGTGGATGTTCTCGACCACCACGATGGCGTCATCGACGAGGATGCCGATGGAGAAAATGAGCGCAAACAGCGAGACGCGGTTGAGCGTGAAGCCCCAAGCCCAGGAGGCAAACAGCGTCGCGGCCAGCGTCAGGGTCACGGCAACGCCGACAATGACCGCCTCGCGTTTGCCGAGCGCAAAGAAAACGAGGAGGACGACGAAGGCTGTGGCAAACACCAGCTTGCCGATCAGCTTCTGCGCCTTCTCGGTCGCCGTTTCGCCGTAGTTGCGCGTCACGGCAACCTCGACGCCCTCCGGAATGACGGCGTTTTTCAGGTCATTTATCCGGTTGACCGTAGCAGTCGCCACATCGGCCGCATTGACACCGGGCTGCTTGGAAATCTGCATGGTGACGGCGGGAAACTCACCGCTCTGGTCGCCGAACCAGGCGTAGCGTTTGGGCTGGTCCGGGCCATCTTCGACGGTCGCCACATCGCTCATGTACACGGGCTTGCGCTGGCCGGCTTCGCCGCGCACGGCGACAACCAGATGCTTCACGTCGGCGGCCGATTCGAGATAGGTGCCGGTCTGGACCAGTACTTCGCGGTTCCCGGCGGTCAAATTGCCGGAGGATTGCAGGGCGTTCGACACTTTCAGCGCGCCGGCAATGTCCTGCGGCGTGATACCGAAGGCGTTCATGCGCTCGGCATCCATGAGCACGCGAATGGCGTGGTCGGGGCCGCCGATGGTCGAGATGTCACGCGTCCCCTTGATGCGCTTTAGCTCGATTTCGACGGCACGGGCGACTTGCTGCAGGTCGAAGGCGGAACGCGCCGGATCCCTGGTCCAGAACGTCAGCGCGACAATCGGCACGTCATCGATGCCGCGCGGCTTGATGACCGGCGCCATGACGCCGAGATTGGCCGGCAGCCAGTCGCTGTTCGATTGCACGGTGTCGTAGAGGCGCAGTACGGCGTCGTTGTATTTGACGCCGACGTCGAACTGCACGGTGATGATGGCCATGCCCGGGCGCGAGACCGAATAGACGTGCTCGACGCCATGCAGGCGCGACAGCACCTGTTCGCCGGGCTGCGCCACCAGATTTTCGACATCCTTGGCCGACGCGCCAGGGAAGGCAATCATCACGTCGGCCATGGTCACGTCGATCTGCGGCTCTTCCTCGCGCGGCGTGACCAGCGTGGCGAAGAGGCCCATCAGGAAAGCGACCAGGGCCAGCAGCGGCGTCATCCGCGAATTCTGGAAGGCGGCGGCGATGCGCCCGGAGATTCCCATCGACAACTATTTTCCTTTCAGTTTCATGATACCCATGGCATCGAGAATGAGTTTTTCATAGAAGGTCTCGCTATTGCCCTTCTTGATCTTGTGCATGAAATATTTCTCGAAGCCGATCTTGGCGACATGCACCCATTTGCCCTCGCCAAACCAGTTGACGTTACGCGGTGGAATCTGCGGCAGCGCCACAAAGGCCGCGCCGCCGTCGCCGAAGTCGGCCAGGCAGATGGCGTTCCAGGTCGCTTTTTCGGTCGGCTGGCGACCATCGAGCGCGGCGCGGACGTTCTTTGCGGTTGCCGTGACCATCGACTCGATCATGTAGCCGGTTTTCGGCGTGCCGGTCGGAATCGGCGTCGCCTCCACCGGCGGAATGGCCACGCAGACGCCGATGCCGTAGATGTTGGGGAATTTCGGATTGCGCTGATACTGGTCGATCAGGATGAAACCGCGCGGATTGGTCAGGCCCTCGATGCCGAAAACCGCGTCGATTCCCTTGAAGGCCGGCAGCAGCATCGAATACTTGAAGGGCAGCACGTGCTCCTTCTTCGGCTTGCCCTCGTCGTCGTGTTCGGTGACGAACATCTGGCCGGCCTCAACCTTGGTCACCTTGGCGTTGCAGATGGATTTGATGTGCTTGCTGCGGAACATCGACTCCATCAGGCCCTTGGAATCGCCGACGCCGCCCAGGCCGAGATGGCCGATGTAAGGCTCGGAGGTGACGAAGGTCATCGGCACCTGGTCGCGCAGCTTGCGCCGGCGCAGGTCGGTTTCCATGATCATGGCGAATTCGTAGGCCGGCCCGAAGCAGGAAGCACCCTGCACCGCTCCGACGACGATCGGGCCGGGATCGGCGACAAAATCCTTCCAGTTCTTTTCTGCCGTCACCGCGTGATCGACGTGGCAGATCGACTGCGTATGGCCTTCCGGCCCGAGGCCCTCGATTTCGTCGAAAGCGAGTTTCGGCCCGGTGGACAGGATCAGGAAGTCGTAATCGAGGAGGCGGCCATCATCGAGTTCGACCTGATTGCGTTCCGGATGCAGGCGTTTGGCGCCGACCGGGATGAACTGAATATTGCGCTTTTCCAGCACCGGCCCGGCGTCGACCTCGATCTCTTCGCGTTTGCGCCAATCCACCGCCACCCAGGGATTGGACGGCACGAAATGGAATTTCGGATTGTTCGATACGACGGTAATGCGGTCTTCTGGACGGGCATCGGCGCGCATTTCGAACGCCATGGTCATGCCGCCCAGACCACTCCCTACAATGATGATGTGTGCCATGGATGTCTCGCTCCTCGACGGTGGTGAAAGCAATACGGCTTTTAACGGCGACCGCTTATTTGCTTGAATTTTGCTTCAGGAAAATGCCAGCCTTCACCGGATCGGTAACCACCTGGTCACCCGCCGACAAGCCAGCCAGCACCTCTATTTCGCCCTGACCGACGGCTTCGCCCAGACGCAACTGGCGCAGCGACAGACGATTGTCGGGCATCTGCACATAAACCGCGGCAACTTCGCCGCGACGCAGCACGGCGCCGGCCGGCACGGTCAGTTTTTCGGCCTGGCCGGTAACGAAATGGACGCGGGCGAACATGCCCGGCGTCGCTTCCGGCACCTCGGGCAGCGTGACGCGGACCTGCGAAACATGGGTCGCCGCATCGGCCGTCGGCAGCACCTGGACTTTGACGGCATCGACCCATTTGCCCAGCTCGGGGAACTCGACGCGGGCAGTTTTGACATCGCGCATCGCCTTCAGGCGATATTGCGGAATGCTCGCCGTGACGCGCAGCGCCCCCGGCTGATAAATCGTGAACAGCGGCTTGCCGGGTGTCGCCATGTCGCCCATTTCGGCGTGGCGGCGGGCGATGATGCCGGTCATCGGGGCAACGATGGTGGCGTAGCTCAGGCCGGCGCCGGCGGCAGCGCGATTGGCGGCGGCGGCGTCGAGATCGGCCCTGGCCTTGTCGAGCGCGGCCGAACTCATGAATTTTTGCGTGACCAGACTTTTCGTCCGCTCGTAACTGGCTTTGGCATTGGCGTACTGCGCCGCGGCAGCGCGCGCCGCTTCGGCCGCCTCGCGACCGTCGATGCGCATGAGCACATCGCCCTTCTTGACCAACTGCCCGGCATCGGCCCTGACCTCAAGGACGCGGCCGGCAACCTGGGCGCCGACCGTTGCCTGCTGGACAGCCTCGACCAGCGACTCGGCCGGGAAGGCCAGATCGACGGCATGCGGCTTGACCGTGATGAGCGGCAAGGGTTCTGCCGCAATGGCTACGGTCAACCCGAAAAAAAGGCTAAAAGCGAAAGTGCGGAGAATGTTTGCGTTCATAAATATAAGCATACGCTAATTTAGATAGGTGGCACAAGCTACGCATTGCTGATTCATTGATTTTATTGTGCTTTGCCGAAAGCAACAGGTCGATTCGAGGCGCCGGCCAGATATTCCGCCAACGCTTTTCCTTGACCCACCAATGCGTCCGGGGGCAGCCCACCAGCCCCCAGCCTCTCCGCCGCCCGGTGTTTATTTCAGCGACAACACCCACTTGGCCAGCGTCGCCGCTTCGGCGTCAGTGACGTTATTCGGCGGCATCGGCACCTGTCCCCACTCGCCCTTGCTGCCGGCCTTGATCTTGGCCGTCAGCGCGGCCTCGGCACCTTTGTCGGCGGCGCGCTTGGCGACGATGTCCTTGTAGGCCGGGCCGACTATTTTCTTGTCGATGGCGTGGCAGGTCATGCAGTTCTTCGCCTTGGCGAGATCGAGCGAGGCCTGGGCCGGGCCGGCCAGCAACAGGACAGCACCGAC
Source organism: Gammaproteobacteria bacterium (assembly GCA_018828385.1). Taxonomy (GTDB): domain Bacteria; phylum Pseudomonadota; class Gammaproteobacteria; order Burkholderiales; family Rhodocyclaceae; genus Azonexus. The sequence continues at coordinate 144,973 of JAHJVE010000011.1, forward strand.
TAACAGAATCGTCTTTTGCATATTATTTCCTCCAAAAAATTGCGGCCGCCAGAGAAGCCTGGAGAAAAACCGCAGCAACCCCAAACTGTCTCGTCACGACGCCATTTCAATGAGTAGCGTCTCGATTTCAGTACGCCCGACCGGGCTGGCCATGGCAATCAGCATGAAGCCCGGCTTGAGCAGAAAATCCTTGTCCGGGTTGAATTGCCAGTTGCCGTTCCGCTCGCGCACGGCGAGAAAAACGTAATTGGCGCTACGCAACTGGAGCGAGCCGAGCGGCTTCGGAATGAAGCCGGCCGGGACCGGAACCTCTTCGACGCGCAGATTCTTTTCCGACTTCAACATCTCGTCGAGGAAAGAAACCACATGCGGCCGGATCATGGCCGAGGCAATGCGCATGCCGCCCGTGAAGTCTGGCGACACGATGGCATCGGCTCCGGCCTTGCGCATCTTTTCGATATTGCGCGTCTCCGTACAGCGCGCCACGACACGCAGCCCGGGCTTCAACTGTTTGGCCGTGATGACGATCATGAGGTTGCGTGAATCGTCGCCGGTCACGGCGAACAGCCCCTTGGCATCCTCCAGGTCGGCAGCGATCAGCACATCGTCGTCGCTGGCATCACCGTTCAGGTAAAGGAAACCGATGTTCTTTTCCTTGTACTCTTCGAGCCGGCGCAGGTCTTCGTCGATGCCGACGAAATGCCGGTTGGTCGCCTCCAGTTCATGCGCGATGTTGCGCCCGACGCGACCGAAGCCGCAGAGGATGTAGTGGCCCTTCAGTTTCTTGATAGCTTTTTCCATGCGTTTTCTCCGCAGGGTTCCATTGAGGTCGGTTTCGAGCAGCGCCACGGTGACGACCGAAAAGAGCAGCGACAGGTTGCCGGCGCCGAGAATACCGATGACCACCGTGAGAATCCGTGCCGGCTGGTTGCTCGCCATGTCGATGATTTCGCCGAAGCCGATGGTGGCGACGGTGATGAAGGTCATGTAGAAGCAGTCGAACCACGAATACTTGCCGTCGGTCAGCAGCATGTAGCCGATGGTGCCGAACAGATGCACAGCGAGCAGCATGCCGATCGCGACATAGAGTAGCCGGAGGATATAGCCGGTCTGCAGCGTCCTGATCGGGGATACGCCGGGGTTGTCGTTCATTCGGCCAGCGGCACCGACTGGGTCATGAAGATGACGGCCTTGCCGCCATCCATATTGACGTGCAAGGACTCGACCAGCGGCGGATTGACCGGCTGATCGGCATCCCATTTGATGATGAAGTTGGCGCCGGAGCCACCGGAAGCATCATTGAGTTCGACGAACAACTCGACGGTGCCGAGCGGCGGCAACACGACCGGCGCCGGCACGCGCTCGCCGAGCAGTTTGCCGTTGGTGTCGAAATATTTGGCCGACTGGATGCGCAGCGAACGCTTGATGTCGGTATTGCGGATACTGACCAGCGACGACAGCAGCACGTTGGAAGGTTTGCCGCTCTTGCCCAGATTGCCGTAGAGCATGTGCGAATAGATCGGCAGGTAGAGCGTCTGTCCTTTGGACAGCGGCCTGACCTCCTGGCCCCATGCCACGGTCGACGCCAAAAAAGCGGCAAAAATGAAAGCGCGGGACGCGCCTCGCCACAACTCCCGATATCGCATTTTTCCCCCTCTTTCTCGACCGCGCCTGGCATTAATGCCAGTTTCCCCGATTCTGCCACAAGCCCCAGTCAACGGGGCATGGGGAATACACCGGCGCTATCGGGCCAGCAGGGAACGCAGCAAGCCGGCTAGCGAACCCCAGTCCACCGGCTTGGCAAGGTGGCTGGCCGAAAGCTGACCGGCTCGCGCCAGGAATTCGGGGTCACTGCGCCCGGTCACCAGAACGACTGGAAACCCGGCACCATGTGTCTGACGAATCGCGGCGCCGACTTCAAAGCCGTCCAGGCCGGGCATTTCGACGTCGAGCAGGGCGATGTCGAAGGGCGAGCGGCGAAACTCGGCCAAGGCGTCGCTGCCGTTATCGACCAGGGTCAGTGCGAATTCGCCGTCGCCCAGCGCCGCCCGCATGAGCAGACCGGCGGTCGGATCGTCATCGGCGGCGAGCACGCGCCAGGGCGCCTTGATCATGCCGGCAACTCGCCGAGAAGGGCCGTCAGCCCGGCCTCGACGCGCCCCCACTCGGCCCGCAAGGCATCGACCCGAGCCAGCAATGGCCGTATCTGCCCTTCCCGGCCAAGCTGCTCGATTTCCCGGCAACGTTCGGCCAGGCCGTTGGCGCCGACATTGAAACTGCTCGACTTAAGGGCATGGGCGGCGCTCGCCAGCAGACCGGCATCGCCGTCGGCCAGCCCGCGATCAAAGCGCTCCCACTCGCGTCCGGCGGCTTTCAGGTAGGCCGCCAGCACCTGCCGGACCAGGGCTTCCGCCCCATCCGGCGACAAGGCGCGGATTTTGTCGAGGGCGGCCGGATCGAGCGCCGCCGCTACCTCCCGCCGGCCCGAGGCGGCCACCGCCTTGCGCCGCTCGGCCGGCAACCAGCGCGCCAAGACAGCGAACAACGCCTCGCCGCTATAGGGCTTGGCCAGGTAGTCGTCCATCCCGGCCGCCACGCAGCGCTCACGGTCGCCCTTCATGGCATTGGCCGTCAGTGCGATGACCGGCAGATGCCGGCCACTGCCCGCCTCGCCCTGGCGCAATGCCGAGGTCGCGGCAAAACCGTCGAGGACCGGCATCTGGCAATCCATGAGCACCACGTCCACCGCTTCGCTGGCCAGCACATCGAGCGCCTGCTGGCCGTCGCTGGCCGTCACGACGTCGAGCCCGATGCGTTCGAGCTGGGCGCAGGCGACAATCAGATTGCTTTCATTGTCTTCGGCGAGCAGGACGCGGCCCCGCAGCTTTCGGCCAGCCGCCTGCGCCTTCGCGCTTTCGTCGGGCGCACGCCGGCTCAAGGCGGCCGCGATGGCGGCCAGCAAATCGGCCTGGCGCAAGGGCTTGGACAGACAGGCGGCGACCGCCAGGCCTGCCCCGGCGAGCTGCTGGCTCATGTCGGGCGCCGCCGAAAAGGCGATCACCCGCGTTGCCGCCAGGCGGCCATCGGCACGCAGGGCACGTATCAGGTCGAGGCCCGAAAGCTCGGCCATTTCCATGTCGGCAACCAGCAGCGCGTAAGGCTCGCCGTCGGCCATGGCGGCGTTGGCCATGGACAGCGCCCGGACGCCCGAATCAGCCAGATCGACGGCAAAACCGCGCCCGGCGAGCTGGGCCGTGAGGATGTCGCAATGGGCCGGCGTGTCATCGACGATGAGCAGACGGCGGCCAGCCACGTTGGACACCACGGGCACCGGAAGAGGATCGGGCAATTTGCCGAGCGGCAGGGCCAGCTCGACGGTAAAACTGGCCCCCTCGCCGGGCTGGCTGTCGACGCTGATCCTCCCCGCCATCATGTCTACCAGACGCTGGCAGATCGCCAGCCCGAGGCCGGTTCCGCCGTACTGACGCGTGGTCGAGCCATCGGCCTGGGCAAAATGCTCGAAAATGCGCTGCTGTGCCTCGAGCGGAATGCCTATGCCGGTATCTCTCACGGTCAACTGGAAATTAAGGCCTTTTTCGGAATGCTCGATGATGCGCAAACGCAGGAAAACCTCACCGCTGGCCGTGAATTTGACGGCATTGCCCAGCAAATTCACGACAATCTGCCGCAAACGCAAGGCATCGCCACGCACCACCAGGCTTTCATCGGGCGGCAGATCGGCCAGCAACTCCAGACCTTTCTTGCCCGCCTGCTGGGCAAACAACTCGAGCGACTCCTCAAGCAACTGGCGCAGATCGAAATCGACCACATCGAGCTCCAGCTTGCCCGACTCGATTTTCGAAAAATCGAGAATGTCGTTGATGATGCCGAGCAGGTGCTTGCCCGAGCGCTCGACCGCCTCGACGAACTGCCGCTGGGTCGGTGCCAGTTCGGTATTGAGCAGCAACTCGGTCATGCCCAGAACACCGTTCATCGGCGTCCTGATTTCATGGCTCATCGTTGCCAGAAATTCGCTCTTGGCCAAGCTGCCCGCCTCGGCCGCCTCCTTGGCCAGACGCAGCTCGCGCGTGCGCTGGGCGACGATCTGCTCGAGATTGCCAAGGTGTGTCGACAACCAGTGATCGCGCTCGCGTATCTGCTCGACCATCTGGTTGAAACCGTTGGCCAATTGGGCGATCTCCGTCACCCCGCTGGCGTCGGCACGAATGTCCAGCCGACCGACCGACACCTCGGCCATGCGCCCGGTCAGCTCGCGCAGCGGCTCGACCAGCCGTTCGACATGGCGAGCCTGCAAGCGCAGGGCGATGGCCAGCACGGCAGCCATTTCCAGCACGATCAGCCCGAAACAGGCCAGCAACTGCGGATAAGTACCGCCCGAACCGACGCTCAGAAACAACCAGCCCGCAGTGAGCAAGATTAAAACGCAGACGAGCGCGATAGCCAGCCACAACACATGGGAATTGATGCTGGCCAGCCGGGCGCGCAGCGAAACGGTCGGCCCCAGGTTCATCGCGGCCCCATCCCAGATTCCGGCGTCCCGGCTTGCCAGGCCTCGGCGGCCGACCGCCAGGTCTGCCGAAAAGACGCCAGCAAAGACGACCGCAAACTGTCGGGAACGGACGCTGCCTGACCGGCCCGCTTCTTCAGCAACTGCGCCTCGAGGCTGGCTGCCGCGGCGGAAAGCGCCTGCGCGCCCACGTTTGCCGCCGCGCTGCGCAGCGCATGAACGCGCTTCTGTTCCAGCCCATCGTCGCCGATAGCCGCCTGCCACGTCTGCTCCCAGTCGGCAAAATGCGCCACGAACAGGCCAAGGGCCTGCCACCAGAGCGCGGGCTGATCGAGCATGCGAGCGACCGCTGCCGTCACGTCAAAACCATCTAGGGTACGAGGAACAGACATTGAGAGCGTCTTGGCAGAAAATCAGTCAGGAGGATTCACGAACAGGCTCGAATTGTCACCCGAGAAGCCGACGCAATGTTAAAGAATGGTAAAACAAATGCTTTGTTTTACATTGGATTACAATGCTTTCTTTATCGTGTAATCGAAACGAATAACATGCGTCAGACTGCGCTCATTGTTGAAGATGATCCGGGAACTCGCCACGTGCTCAGCACGACGCTGGCCACCGCCGGCATCGACTGCATTTATGCCGAAACCGGTGCCGCCATGTGGCAACGACTCGAAGAGAACCCCGACGTCATCATTCTTGACCTTAGCCTGCCAGATGCCGACGGACTCGAACTGCTCCGCCAGTTGCGCCAGAATTCGGAGATCCCCGTTCTCATCCACTCAACCCGTTCGGATGAAATTGAACGCATTATCGGCATCGAGATCGGCGCCGACGATTTCCTGCCCAAGCCCTGCAACATGCGCGAACTCCTCGCCCGCACCCGTGGCCTGCTGCGTCGCGCCCAGCGTGCAACAACGGGGCGCGGCGAAATGCGCCGCCTGCATTTCGGCAACTGGACGCTCGACACGGCCTCGCGCGAACTCACCCAGATCGACGGCAAGGCAAGCCCGTTGGGCGTCTCGGGCTTTGCACTGCTCGTCGCCTTCCTCGAGCACCCCTTCGAGCCACAGTCGCGCGAACAGCTGTCGCGCGTGCTGAAACGCGAATACGTGCCCTACGACCGGATCATCGACGTCCACGTCAGCCAGATTCGCCGAATACTTGGCAAGCAGAGCGATGGCAGCAGCTTCATCAAGACGCTGCGTTCGCAGGGATACGTCTTCGTTGCCGAGGTCGACGCCACGCACTGACTCATCCCGAGCACCCGGTTAACGCCAAAGGCCATGCTCTCGCATGGCCTTTGGCGTTTCCGGCCGGGATTCCGGCCGCGGTTCCGGCTTACTTGACCCGCCCCGTCACCTTGCAACCGCCGACGGTGTTGCCGACACAAGGGACCGAGGTCTCGCGGTTGATCAGCCACCGGCCGTTCACCTTGATCATCTCGAGCACCTTCTGCGTCGT
>JAHJVE010000012.1 GCA_018828385.1 Gammaproteobacteria bacterium
CGGAGCGAGGTCTGCGACGCAGTGTCGCGAGGTGAAAACCGGGGAGATATAGGTTACTGTTTTGCATACCAAATTATCTCATGGTAAGCATTTGTCATTGGATGCAATCTGGCGCAAAACGAGCTTAACTTAGCGCCATTCTGGACCGTCACAGAACCCGGATCACGCCGCCATCGGCCAGACGCTCCCAGGGCAGGCCCAGAATCAGCGCATCGAATTGCTCGCGTGTAAGGCCAAGGCTGCCTTCGCTTGGCCGTAGTTGAAATCGCCCTTGATTCAGACGACGGTTCGCCAGCCAGATACCGTAACCGTCATGCACTAGCACCTTCAGGCGATTGCCTCGCCGGTTGGCAAAGAGATAGGCATGGTGCGGCTTCGCCTCGCCGAATATCCGGACGACCTGGGCCAGGATCGTTTCCGTGCCCGCCCGCATGTCCAGCGGACGGGTTGAGAGCCACAAGGCATCGATCCGGATCATCGCAGCCAGTCGCGCAACCAGGCGGCGCAATCTCCCGATGCCTGGACCGGCCAATCGACCTTGACCGCGGTGTTGCCTCGCCGGATTTCGATCCGGATGTCACGCGATGCCGGCTCCGCTGGGGCAATCGGCAGTTGCACGAACTCGGGGGCCATCGCCGGCCCGGGTTCGGCCACAGGCTTCAGCATGCGCTGCTCCGGTACTTCGATGCCGCGCTCACGCATCCACCGACGGACCTGGTTCGCGTTGATACCGTTGGCTAGCGCAATGCCGGCAACCGACGCGCCTGTTTCGCAGCACGCGGCAATGACCGCCTGCTTGAATTCCTCCGGATGATGCCGCCTGCGCCGACTTGGCTTCTGGATTTCCATCGATAGTGTCCACCATGCTTTTTACGGGGACACGATCTTCACGGTCTAAGCCCTCAATTCACAGATGACTTCGCCGGGTGCGTATTCCGGTGAAGCTGGACAGCGATTCCACGCCAAGCTGGACACGCATTCCAGAGCAAGCTGGACAGTCGGAGCGTAGCGACGCGGGGTTTGGGGTTTTTACTCTGTTGATGTCATGGGGGTCAAGTTTTTGTCGCGCCGCGTAGAGTTATCCACGATCGGCCGGCAGACTGCGCTCCTTCTATAGCAGGCCGGCTGGCGGCCGGCGGTGGGGAACTCGGTGAGCACGCGCTTGCTGTTCACGGGGTGGCCTCGGGTCATTCCGGTTTACCCTTTTTGCGCAGTGATTCGCCATCCAGGTTGAGGCTATGCGCCTGATGGACCAGGCGGTCGAGAATCGCATCAGCCAGTGTCGGGTCGCCGATGGCCTCATGCCAATGCTTCACGGGCAACTGGCTAGTGATAATGGTGGCGCGGGTGCCGTGCCGGTCATCGAAGATTTCGAGCAGGTCACGCCGGCTCTCATCGGTCAGGGGCGCCAGCCCCCAATCATCAATCAGCAGGACGTCGGTCTTGGCCAACTGCGCCAGCGTCTTGGCGTAACTGCCATCAGCCCGGCCGATGGCCAGCGCCGGCAAGAGGCGCGGCAAGCGTACGTAAAAGGCTGAACGCCCCTGCCGACACGCCTGATTGGCCAGGGCGCAGGCTAGAAAGGTCTTGCCGACGCCGGTCGGGCCGCAAATCAGCACATTCTGGTGCTCGCTGACCCAGCGTCCGGTCATCAGGCGCGCGAACAAGGCCCTGTCGAGGCCACGCGGATGGCGGAAATTGACATCCTCCGGCGTTGCCGCCTGCTTTAACCTGGCGCGTTTCAGGCGGGCGGTGTTCTGGCGTGATTCGCGCTCGGCGAGTTCGCTGTCAATGAGCAGGCCCAGGCGTTCCTCGAACGACAATTGGCTGATGTCGGCCTGCTGGGATTGGCTGGCCAGCGCCTTGGCCATGCCAGTCAGGCGGAGCTGGTGCAGTTGGTCGACGGTCGGGTGATGGAGCACGGGGATTTCCTTTCGGGTCAGTGGTAGTAATGCGGACCACGCACATTGGCGTGCTCCAGGGGAAGGCAGGTCTGGGCCGGCGCCGTCAGGCGCTTGATGTCCAGGCCATGCTTCAAGATGGATTTCAGGCTGCCGTAGGACAGCGCGTTGATGTCGATGGCCCGCGCGCACGCGGCCTCCAGACGGCTTTCACCGTAAGTCTTGGACAGGCGCAGAATGCCCAGGCAACTGCGGTAGCCCTGCTGGGGATGGCGGCGTTGATGCAGGACATGCTCGATGACGGCCTTGGTGTGCGGCCCGATACGCCCGGCCCACTCCATCAGCCGCGGGGCGTTCCAGCCCTGAACGGCTTGGTGGGCCGGCGTCATGTGGGCATCTACCGTCGTGTGTCGGCCACGAAGGGTGCTGCGAGCATGGCTGGCAATGCGACTCCCGTGATGAAATAGTTCAACCGTCGTCTGGGTAGCGCGGGCATCCACTTTCTGCCGGGCGAAGCGGTAGGGCACGGAGTAGTAATGGTGGTCGAACTCAACGTGGTAATCGATACCGACCGTCGCCACCTTCCATTCGGCAAATTCGTAACGGGTTTCCGGCAATGGCCGTAACGCCGGGCGGTCCATTTCGGCAAAGGCACTTTCGCGGGAGCCTGGCAGTTTCTTGAAGGCCCGGCGGTTCAAGGCCAGCATCAGTTCGGCAATGTGCCGATTGAGCTCACTGAGACTGAAGAAGCGCTGGTTGCGTAGTCGGGCCAGGACCCAGCGCTCGACGAGCAAGACACCGGCCTCCGCCTTAGCCTTGTCTTTCGGGCGATACGGCCGGGCCGGCACGACGGCGGTGGCGTAATGAACGGCCAAGTCACGATAGCTGGGATTGAGTTCGGGGTCGTAAAAGCAGGCTTTGTTAACGCCACTCTTCAGATTGTCTGGGACCAGCATGGCCGGCACGCCGCCGAAGAATTCCAGGGCGCGGACATGGCTGGCCGTCCAGTCCGGCAGGGTCTGGCTCCAGGTGGCATCGCAGTAGGTGTAATTCGAGGCGCCGAGAACGGCGACGAAGATGGCGGCCTGCCGGATTTCGCCCGTCAGCGGTTCGGTGACCGGCACGGTCGGGCCGGCGTAATCGACAAACAGTTTCTCGCCGGGGGCATGCGTCTGGCGCAGGCTGACCGACAAGCGTCCAGCCCAAACCCGATAGTGGTCGCAGAAGCTGCTGTATTGATAGCCATCCGGGTGCTCGCCCTTGTACTCCTGCCAGAGCAGGTCGAGCGTCACGCCTTTCCGGCGCAATTCCCGATGCACGCTGGCCCAGTCAGGTTCAGGTCGCTGCGTCTTCGAGGGCGCCGACGGCGGGTAAAGCAGCCCTTCGACAGCGGCTTCAGACATGCCGGCCGGTAGCGGATAGGTCAATCCGGCCAGTTTCGCCCGACGGAGAATCTCCCCTACCGTCGTCGGCGAGGCGATGATTGCCCGGGCAATCTCGCGGTGACTGCGACCGTCCGCAACGGACAGCCGTAAAACTTCAAAAATCTTGCGCATGGATAACCTGCTATAGGCCATGTGGTCCCCAGCAAAATCGCCGAGGGTGCCACGGTTATCCCGCGTGCTACGTTATGACTTTGGGCTGTCCAGGTTGCGCTGGAATCGGTGTCCAGCTTGCCTTGGAATCACTGTCCAGCTTCGGCTGGAATCGCTGTCCAGCTTGTACCGGGATTCGCAGCCGGGGGCATACGTCATGACACTGCCTGCCAATCTCGATCAACTGGACGCTGAAGCGCTGCGCGAACTGGTGCGCCGCCAGGCTGAAGTCATTACGCGAAATGATCAGGAACTCAACTGGCGCCAGGCCAAGATCGACAAGCTGACGCATGAAGTGGCGTACTACAAGCGCCATTACTTTGGGGTCAAAGCAGAACGCCTGCCGGTTGAGCAAGGGCAACTGTTCGAAGAAACCCTCGCGGCGGACATGGCTGCCATGACCGAAGAGCTGGCGCAGCTTTCCGAAACGAAGCCCAAGGGGCAAGCAAAGCGCAAACCTTTGCCACCGGAACTGCCGCGCACCGAGATTCACCACGAGCCGGAATCGACCACCTGCGCCTGCGGCTGCCAGATGAAGCGCATCGGCGAAGATGTCGCTGAGAAGCTGGAATACACGCCGGGTGTTTTTACGGTCGAACGTCACATCCGTGGCAAGTGGGCCTGCGCCCAATGCGAAACCCTGGTGCAGGCGCCGGTGCCGGCCCATGTGATCGACAAGGGCATCCCGACCACGGGATTGCTCGCCCATGTGCTGATTGCGAAATATCTGGATCACCTGCCGCTGTACCGCCAGGAAGGCATCTTTGGCCGGGCCGGCTTGCCGATTCCCCAATCGACGCTGGCCGAGTGGGTGGGCCAGATGGGAGTCGCCCTGCAACCGCTGGTCGATGCGCTGAAAGGCGAGATGCTCACCTACCCGGTACTGCATGCCGACGAAACGCCGGTGGCCATGCTCGATCCGGGGGCTGGCAAGACCCACCGGGCCTATCTATGGTCCTACAGCATCGGTGCCTTCGAGCCGGTCAAGGCGGTCGTGTATGACTTTGCTGAAAGTCGCGCCGGCAAACATGCCCGGGAATTCCTCGGCGACTGGCGTGGCACGCTCGTTTGCGACGACTACTCGGGCTACAAGGCCCTGATTGCCGACGGCGTGACCGAAGCCGGTTGCATGGCACATGCGCGCCGGAAATTCTTCGACCTGCATGCCAACAACCAAAGCCAGATTGCCCAACAGGCGCTGGCCTACATTCAGAAGCTATACCAAGTTGAGCGGGAAGTCGCCGAGCTGAGCCCTGACGAACGGCGACGAATACGCCAGGAGCAGGCCAAACCGATTCTGGATGAATTCCATGACTGGCTGACCCGGCACCGAGTGCAGGTGCCGAATGGATCATCGACGGCCAAAGCGATTGATTACAGCCTCAAACGCTGGATGGCGCTCGCCCATTACATCGGCGATGGTCAGGTGCCGATCGACAACAACTGGATCGAGAATCGCATCCGCCCGATTGCGACGGGTCGGAAGAACTGGCTATTTGCCGGCAGCCTGCGCGCCGGCAAGCGGGCGGCCGCCATCATGAGCTTGATCCAGTCCGCCAAGCTGAACGGCCACGATCCCTTCGTCTATCTGAAGGACATCCTGTCACGCTTGCCGACTCAGCCCAACAGTCGGATCAGCGAATTGCTGCCACATCGCTGGCTGCCAAATACCTCAGCCTGAAAAACAAGGTGGGTTGGCCGGGCGCTTACAGCTAATCCCCCTGCGAGTCAGCTTGATTGGTGAGTTGCTACCGCATCGCTGCACAACGCCTGTCACCACCTGAGTCGTCAAGACGGGGTGACCTCGTGCTCACTTCTGTTCGACAGTCCGACTGCCTCTATCAATGCATCTTTGAACGCTTCGCTGCTTGCGAAGCGCCGCTCCTTTGTGTGGAGCAAAGCCCGTTCTATGACTGGATATAGGTGTTCTGGACCTTTCCAATCGTCTCGTCGAACAATGCCAGTGGGATGACGACCGCACGCCACATACCAGAACACACTTGCCAACTGGAAGACATCCGACCCTTGGCCAATCAAATCCCCGCAGCCGAGCTGTTTGTTCAAGGCCTCCGGCGACATCCAAAATGCAGGACCAATCCGTTCGTCATCCGCAGATAGGTCAACCCCTTCGACGGTTAAGTCGCAAAGTCCAAAATCACTGATAGCCCAAGTTTCGCCAACAACGAGAATATTTTCCGGCTTGATATCTCGGTGAAGCGCCTTGCAATTGATTTTCTCCAACGCGCGCGCCAACCCAATAAATTGTCCCAAATATGTCGCGTTTGCAATCTGATTGGGACTACGGGCATGCTCAGCCAAACTAGCGATAGCGAGCGACAACACCACAAATGGAACATCGTCCACGCGATTCACGTTTTGCAGCGGACGCCCGCGCACGTTGTGCTGCTTCACCATTTTTGTTCCGCGAACTTTTCCACTCGCAACAAATGAAATGATGTGAGGATCGTCCAACTCCCTTAGTAGTTGTATTTCCCTCTCAAATCGCTCCCGCCTGCGATTCCTCAATTCAACTTGAAATTTGACGGCATAGCTGTCGCCTGTTGATTTCTCGTAGCAAGCGTGAACCACCGCATTCCCACCAGAATTGATGTGATCACCAACAATATAGGATCGTCCATCATCGGCAATTAGGGTGTCGGGGATGGAATAAAATGTCTGTCCACGAGCAAGGACGATTGCCTTTCCAGGAGAATATGCAAGCCCAGCCATTAATCCTCCCGGCTGTCTTCATTATCCGAATCGACAACATCGGTGCCTTTGATTATTCCGGCGGCGGCCAAGTTTTCAAGGCACGCGGCATGCGCCCACTTAGCATTAGATATTTGAAAAGCGTGAGTCCCTTGCTCCCAAAATAGAACTGACGACGCCAAGTCCGCTGACTCGTCACGCACACCGCACGCGGGACAAACAAACTCATTCACTGGCGGGCAACCGTCACCACTCCAATCACTATCAATTGCAAACCGAATATCGGATGCAACTTCCATAACGATCTGCCTCTGATCGACGTTTGCGATTGTCCCTGCATAGGTTCCGCGCAAAATCGCTGTCAAGAAATAAGTCCTCCAATTTCGACTAGATGCGGAGTTCGCCTGAGAGACACAGTAGACAGCATATTTGCTGAAAATTGGGACACTCGATGTCGGTGCAATCCCATTATTCAAAATAGAAAGGTCGCCACGCAGTTGCATCAAATCGTCAGGCAATGACAATCCGTCCAGACGCAGGGACCGAATTGCGAAGAATAGGGAGTAGAAGTCAGCCTTTTGCTTCCACCGAGTCTTCTTTATCGGAATGCCGACGCTGAATATTTTTTCGATGTCAGACAGAACTTCTGTAAATCCGGTAAATACAGATCGTTTTGCCTCGTGCTCCCATTGCCTATATTCTTTGCAGCAAATATCGATTGCATCTTTACGGTCGGTGATACCCATGAGAAGACCGGCCAAAAGCTCCGCTACATATTCGACATCCAGCGATCGACGCCGAGCAGTTGCGTTAAAAATTCCACAATCATCGAAAAATTCCAGGTTGGCTAAGTCATCGGCGACATCCAAGAAGTCTCCTGGATAATCAGCTCTGCGCAGTTCCTGCTTGTTGAGAGCCACGAAGTATTTGTTAATTCGAGAGTAGACCTCTCGCAACTCTTCATCTGACAAGCCCTTCGCCTCGTTGAAGTCAATGTCATAGGACAAGACCTCCTCTTGAATGTCCTGGGGAAGCTGTGAAAAACGCTGACCAACAAACTCACCAGAATATGGGGCTGCCAGCGGGAAGCCATCTGCAAGAAAAGCAAGGATGGTTGTTATGCGTTGTTGTCCATCTATAACAGTTCTTACCGTCTTTCCATCTTTTATCGTTGATGACACAAATATCTTCGGCATCGGAATGCCATTGAGAATGCTGTCAATCAACATCGTTTTGGCGGCATCCCCCCAAACTTCCTTGCGCTGATAGTCAGGCTGAAGAATCAATATTCCTTGTCTATTCCAATCGCGAATGTCTGAAATCGCATGCGTAGAGGCGCGCCACTTCTTGTTCATGCTGCCCCCAAATTCTCTTTGCTGTCGGCTGCTATTGCCTCCACCGCCAATGCAATGTCGTCATCCGACAAAAAGGGCGCTTGCGCGAACACAAGGCCTTGCTCGCCATTGAGCTTGGCGGCCATGTGGCCGCAACCCAGCAGCAATTCGGCTCCTGGTCGATCAAGTGCGATCTTGGATGTGGCTTCGCTGGCGACTTTCAGGATCAGGCGGTTGCCCAAGTTCTCGCGCAACTGCATCGGCATCACGTCTTTGTCCGGCCGCTGGGCGGCAAAGATCAGGTGAATGCCTGCGGCCCGCGCCTTCACGCCAAGCCGTTGCACTGCAGCGCTCACCGCGCCCTTGTAAGCGTCGTCCAGCATCCAATCCGCAAACTCGTCATGGATTAGGAACATCATAGGCAGCCGGTCCTCAGGCGCCGCCTTGGCGTTGAATGTAGCCAGGTCTCGCGCGCGGGCTTGGGCGAACGCCCTATAGCGGCTCTCCATCTCTTCGACAAGCGCCTCCAACACTTCGGTCGAGCGCTCCTTTGTCGTGACGATGGCCTCGCGCATGTGCGGTAAGTCTTCCAATGCGGCGTAGTCCACTCCCATCTTCGGGTCGATGAGGACGATCTGGGCCAGCTCCTTCGGATTGGTCGCCGCGATGTCCAGCAGGATCGCTTGAATCAAGACCGACTTGCCGCTGCCTGTTGCACCTGCCACCAGCGAATGCGGCTCATGTGAGGACAGGCCGCCGAACTCGCCACCAAGATTCAGATAGAGCAAGGAGCCGTTGATCTCCTGGAGCCCCAGGACAAACGAGGTGTTAATGCCTGCCACATTTCGTTTGAGCTGCCGCTTGGCCCACAAGTCCCACAGCGAAACCGCCTGCCGCTTGATGCCAGCAATCGTCACCACGATCTCGCCAGGCTTGGGCTGTACCGTCACCAGACTAATGGCGTGGGTGGTCAGCAGTTGGGTGCGCTTGGCTTCGATGTCTTCGACCCTGAGTCGATCAGAGCCCGCCAGACGCACCAGACAGCCATTGGGTGTCATGCGCGTGCCAAGGACAGCGGCCTGCAAGCCGTAGCTGTTCAAAGCCGTTTTGAGCTTCTTGGTGGTCTCCTGAGCCCAAGCTTCGCGCTCATCATCTGCCACAGCCAATCCAGCCTGCTTGGCAGCGATCAAAGCCGACAGGTGCAACCCCACCGCCGCCACCGCCACAGGAGCCGGAGCAGTAGCCTCAGCTTGGGTAATTCCCGTAGTGAGTGTCGCATCCACGGGAACGGCCATCGGAGGGCTCACCAGGACCTGTTGAACGAGTTCAACCGCGACCGTCGCTTCTTGTGGCTGATCCGACTGCTGGCCAACCTGTTCCATCATCGCGTGCCAACCAACGCGCGCGGCGGGGCGGCTGAACGCGACCGATTTCCACGGCTCCGCGCCACCTAGCAAGGCCCTCGCATCGATGGCGCCGGCTCCGGCCGCGTAGGCCTCCACTAGCTTGCGCAACTCGGGCCGATCGAACACCTCCTGCCACGCTTGAACGTCATCGGTGTTGTCGATCTCAATCTGTTCGGATGCCGATTGAGACTGGCCAGCCTCAGCGGAATGGATGAAGACATGCGAGTAGCCGCGCAGCGCGATGTCCACATCGCCTTCACGCAGCTTCGCTCGCGCCCGCTCCAGCAGCCCCGAGAGGCCTGGCGGAATCTCAGCATCGATCAGCAAGTCGGCCAGGCGCGAGAGCCACACGTCGCGGTCAAGGCGGCCGGGGGAGCCAAACAATGCGGCGCGGAACGTGGTCAACGTCGCCATGAGCTGCGCCTTCGACGAACGCCGCGCCTCGGCGGCGCTATCGGCGGCAACATACTTGGATTCAACTACCGCAATGCGCAGGCGAACTCCATCATCGACCTCCTCGACACAGAGGGCCAGGATGTCGGCGATGCGGCTTTCGCGTTGGGCCAGCCAATCTGCATAGTCGTCGAGCAAGAAGAAAACGCTGAACGACCGGCCGACTTTGGCCTGGGCGGCGAACTCCTCAGCGATCAAATGCCGGCTGAGGACCAGCCCGAGCATTTCGCCAGCTGAGACACCGCGCTTGGCGGCGCGCAGAACGATGTCGCCAGAGACCGACAGGGCATCCTTCTTCATCCGCGCGGCCACCGCATCGAGCTCGTCGCTCCTAAGCGAAAGGCTCAGCTCGCCAAGGCGCCGACGGATCAACACCCCCAGCAGGCGCAGTTCGGAAGTCGAGCTCACGATCATATTGCGCCCGTTGGTGGACGCCCGGCGATATCGCACCACGGTGATGCCATTGTGTTGCAACTGGCGCTTGTCGAGCAACTCGTCATAGGTGGCGACCCACTCAGCCAATGCGTGAGCGTCATTCATGGTCGAAGCCAGGGCCTCGTGCTGCAAGGAGATGCGCCGGGCAGGCAGATAGCGGGCTCCCACAGGCGCATCGGTCTGACGATGCACGGCGGCTACCGCGCCTACATAGGCCCAACCGGAGGCGGTCTGCCATGGGCAAGTCAGGAACGTGGTGGATTTGAGCTCGTTTTCGCCTGAGACACTGCGATATGCCCAGCGCGAGGGGGCGTGCTCCAAACTAGGCCGATCATTAGTCCAGTCCACTGGCAACCATTCTTCGACAGCCGTGCGCGACACCACGTCATGCAGGAAGGCCACATCGAAAGGTTTGAACCCGCCTTCGCCCTGTCCCGGCGTTGCCGATGCCGGCGTCACGGCAATGCGCAGCTTGGAAATGAAGTTGTCCGAGGTCTCGCTGACCACCGGCAGGTCGGCATCATCACCCGCCTTGTTGACCAGCTCTGCATAGACCCGGCGCAGCTTGGCCGGGTCGCTGTGCCTTACCGACACATTGCATTGGAAGTCATCCTCCGTTTGCAGGCCCGCAAGCTCGCGCACGGTGGCTAATGGAAGCTCTGCCGCGTCGGCGTTGTAGAGCAACACGCTGAGATTGGCCGCTTCGTGGGGCTGCAGGCCGATGTAGCGCTCCAAAAGCTCGCGCGCCTGCTTGGCGGCGGCCGTTGGATCGACATCTGTCATCGAATCCTCTGCGCCACGGACTGCCCGTTCAAAGAGGCTATATCCGTTGACGGTGCTGCTCTCGGACACAAGGAGCGGTTCGCTGCCGCGCTGCAAGATGGCAATCTCGGGGTAGAACGGGTGAGCGAGCTCCTCGGAAAACTCCCGAAAGAAGATGTCGCGATGGCCGAATAGCACGCTATCGCTGGTAAGCAAGTGGGTCACCAAACCCGCAACGCGGCGCGTCTTCACTGCCAGCGCTTTCATGCGTTCGGGATGCCATGGCGGGATGATGAGCGATGGCTGCTCGCCGGATACGCGAGCCGTACCAATTGAGAGCACCTCGGCCACTAGTTTTGCGCGGCATACGTCGCCGCGGGCATGAACCGTCAAAGCGTTGAGCAATGCGGCGAACGACTCCGCCTGGCGCATAACGGCCTCGCCTTGCAGGCCCGTGTCGATAAAGTCCTTCATGGCCACGATGTAATCGGCCTCGAAGGTATCCCAGCCTGCGCGCAACTCGTCGCGCTGCTCCTTGGTCAAGCGGCCCTCGGCCGCGAGTTCCTTGATACGGTCCTTGATCTCGGCGCGCTGGCTGCGCAGTTTGTTGGCGGGTGGAACAAGCGAACCGGCGTCGCGCGAGAACGTGGCTTCAAGCGTTCCCGTATCGAGCAGCGAGACGCTTTGCACGCCGCCTTTCTTGCTGACCAATCGGCGCGGAACCTCGGTGCAACCGACCGCGCCCTTTTCCAGCAGGCGGCGCATATCGGACACCATCGCCAGTCCGATAGACTCAGGGCGGTAGCTCCAAACGAGCTGCGTCTTGTCGATGATGGTTTCGCGATCGCCCAAGCGCTGCATGAGCGCTACGTCGAACTTAATCTGGACCGCGTTTCTGGCCAGCGACGAGACGGGCTTGAGCGCCGTACCGCGAAGCTCTTTCTCTTTGGCGAAAAACTTCTCGTAATCGAAGAGCGGGTCGGGCAGGTTGCCAGCGCCCATGCGCTCGACCTTCCAGTCCACCCTTGAGCCCATCAATTCCCGGAGCCCCCGATACATCGCGGAGAAGTAGGACCCCACGTCATAATTGAACCGCTCGCGCCACTCCTTGCGGCCCTTGTTGACGGTGAATCGCAGGAACCGCTCACCCGCGATGTCGCCAACTCCGGCCAAGAGGTGGTGCGCCACGCCCGCGAAACCATCGAGAAAGTCGTTGCACTCAATGGCCTTGCCGAAGATCGCTTTCTCCCAACGCGCATGGAGCAGCCGGGACTGCTCGATGTGGCGCCGGTGCAGCTCGAAGAAGACCTTGTCGTCATCATTCCACTCGGAACGCTTCTCGCGTGCCTTGAGATCTTCAAGATGGCGTTTCCACTTCTCGTCGAGGGCATCGGCGTCTTCGCAATCGTGCTCAAAGAATTTCAGCGTGTGCTCGGCCAGGCCTTGCAGCTTCTCCTTGGGCTTGTCGAAGATGTGGCAAACGCCATCTGTCTCCCATTCGAGTTCGGCCACGTCGGCGGCTGGCTGGTTGTCGCCCATGGGAGCGTTGATGAACGCATCCAACGCGACGCGCGCAGCGTCGGTGATGTCTGTCGCGTTGTCCATCAAGCGCTGGCGCATTTCGTCAGGGTCCAGCGGCTGGCCGTTGGACCGCAATCGCAAAAGCAGCGGTGCTCGATGGGCGAAGAGTTTTTCGAAGGCCTTCTTCCATGGCTTGAATGACGCGCCATAGGTTCTCGCGCTGGCGAAGAATGAGGTGTCCCTGGGCAACCCAACCTTGGGCAGCGACCAACCGATGGCGTCGCGAATCGGTAGACCACGCGTCGCCGACATGGCCTCGGTAACGTGGGCGCAGAAATCGCCGAGCTGCACGAGCGACAGCTCATTGGCGGAAATGAGCCCTTTGAGGGCCGAGCGGAACACCTGGCGATCTTCGGGAACCGGCGTCATGCACCCGACGTGGCATGTGGCATCGACCCACGCCTCTTCGTTGGCGCGCAGTTCCTTGGCGCCCAAAGCGGTGACGTGGCCGAGCGTGTCAGCCAGATTGTGCTCGTTGCCGTTGGCTGTGAGGATCGCCTCCTTACTCGTCTGGGCGTTGTTGCGCACGAAGCCCGCGTTGTGCTGGATCAGCGCCTCGGGCGGCAAGCCCTGTCCTTCGACCAATGCCTCGGGGATCATGAGATCGACACGGGCGGCGAGGTCGTGGTTGGCCAGGACCGCGCGCGCGACCGACGCGACTTGCGAAGAAGACAGTTTGTCGAGGCGGAACAGCGCCGCCGAATCCTGCGCAGAGCCGTCGGCCTGGCGAGCGTCATTGATGCGCTTAGCCAGGATGTCGGCGCCGACGCGCCCAATGATCCGATCGGTCAGCAATCTTCTTCTCCTTTGAGTCCAAACGGATTTTCCACGAACGAGCACGAGTCGGAGAGCCGACGCACCAGCCCGAGCCCAACCAGCCGCGCTTCGAGGTTGGCGCGGTTCTCGCTGAGCACCTCTTGGTCCACCTTCTTCTCGGCGACAAGGCGTGAGCCTTCCGCGTCGCCAATGACGATCCCGTAGCGCCTCTTGGCCTCGGCCAGGAATTCGTCGAACTGCATGCGGTCATCGACGATGGCCACCACCAACGTCTTGATGAGACGGTCGTTGGGGGCGTATCGCGTGCGCCTGGCAAGACGGCGCGAGCTGAGCCCAATGGCCCGCGACCAAGACGCGTGAATTTTCCCGACGTGTTGCTGGTGGCGCGAAAGTGCCATATCCACCAGCATCTCGATCAGCTTGTCGCCGGACATGCGCGTGTAGTCCGCCTCGTCGTCCGAGTCGCTCGACGGCCACTGGAACAGCTCGCGCATGATGCTGGCCCGCTCGGCGTCGGGGTAGTCCGACTTGGACGCAGCCTCCCACTCGGGCAAGAGGCGGGCTTGCTCGATTGAAGCCCGGACCGCCTTGAGCGACAGGCCTTGGTTGAGCTGGTAACTATCGCCAGAGAGCGCCCGAACCTTGGTCCGCTCCTTGGAGACGATCTCGCAGATAAACTCCACGGGCTCGGCGTCGCCCGCCTGAGTCTTGGCCTGCTCAAGGAAATACAACAAGAGGTTCAGCCCCGCCGACGCGATCAAGTGTTCCAACGCGTCGTAGATCGGCATGTCCTTGGCCAGGATCGCCAGCCAATCTTCGCAGAGCTGATCGAAACGCGGGTTGGACGCGTGGGGCAGGTAGCCCACGTCACGCGAATTCGAGGCCAACTGGGGCTCGCCCTGCAATGCCCGCACAAGTCGGTTCATCGGCGCAGACCGATTGAAGAGACGCTGCGACAGCTGCGCGCCCAGCTCCGGCCCGCGAGCCGCGCGGCTTAGCATCAAATAGAGCAGCTCTCCAGTGCGGGCGAAGAATCGGCGGTCGTTGCTCGCTCCGCCCGAGTCAATCCGCAAGTCCTCGAATATCGCGTCGGGGCCAAAGGGAAACACGAACTTTGAGCTCCAACGCTTGTTGCTGCGGGCCTCGAACGCCGATGAGCGCAATAGCTCGATAGCCTTGGCGAAGTCGTCAAAGTTGGAGAATGCCTTGCGGAGGTAGCCCATGTCCTCGTCGCCAAGCTTGGTCGCGTCTTGGGCAAACAAGGCGCTCCACTCGCGCCACTTCTCGTCATCGGTGACGGACCGTTCACGGATCGCCTCGACGAAAGGGTTGTTGAACAACAACCCGCGCAAGCGGATTTGATGCTGGGGTCTGTATCTCACCTTGTCGCTCGGCGCGGCGATCAATGGACTGTCAAGATTTGACCCCAGGACGCCCAGGAATTCCAGCACCGCCAAATGCGGCAACTGCTCGTCATAGAGGCGGTGGCCCCAAATGTGCTCATCGACGGCGAAATCGACCCGGTCAATGTCAATGCGCTGCCTCATTCCGAAATCCTCACGGTGATCGGCCGAGAGAACCCGTGTCCGCCTTGTTCGATGTCAATGAAGTTGAGCGTCAACGAGCCACTGTCGGCGCCTGCCTCGTCGTCGTCCTGCTGGCTCCTGCCTCTGAAGAGCTCGGCCTTGCGCAGCAGCTTGGCCTTGAAGGCCAGCATGTCCTCTAAACACTCGTTAGAGAAGCTGCCAGGCAACGCGCCTTCGGCTACGCGCGAGAGAAACTCAAAGCGCACGGGCGTGAGGTCGAAGGCCACAGAGTTTCCAGCGCCTTGGGCCAACGAAATGTCCAGCGAAGGACGGCCAGTATTTGCTTCGAGCTTGATGGCCATGCCGACGCCATTGAGGCGCCGCGAGGGTGCCTCGGTGTCGCACAGCACGCTGACGCGTGATTGCGTGAAGCCGCCCGAACTTGCGACGAAAATTCGGTCTACGTTGTCGATCAGCAGGCCGGTCATCACGCGGTTGAGCCCGCGCACGATTCGTCCACGCACCGTCTCGGAGACGGCCTTCTTGTCCAGCAGGGCAGCACGCATCTCCAAGTATTCGCCTGCGAAGCGGAACACCGTCATGGACCAGAAGGGATAGCCCTCTTCGTCAGGCGGTAAGGTAAAAAAGAGCCGGCGGCGTTGTTCCTGCAATAGGTCCATGAAGCCAGCGGCACCGCCGTCGATTCGGGCTGCCTCCTCGCCTTCCAGATACTTGTCTTGGGCGCTCAACAGCCTTGGTGTGGCGCCGTAGATCGAATCGCTGCCGATCAAGCGGGCAAACGTCGGCGCAAGCTTCACGTCGTCTTTGCCGTAGACCAACAAACCATCGGCACCATTAGTGGTCTCATCGCCCACGCCGAAGGCCGCCATCGCCTTGAACACCGGACGATCGGCCAGCCGCCTCTTGGGCAGGTTGGCGCCGAACGCGTTGCCGTAGACGCTAGCGCGGTCCACGGCGCCTTGCTCCTGAATCCACGCGACTTCGGCGCATGACATCAAGCAGTCCTTGGCGTCGCGGTGCCCCAAGATCATGTTTGCGCACAGGGCGAGCAAGTCTCGGACAGGCAGATGCTGCCCGTTGAGCCTGGCGATCTCCACCAAATCGCCCAAGCGGCGCCCCAGTTGCGCGCCATCACCGGTCCCGAGCAGACGCTCGCGGTTCTCGTAGATCGGGCAGACCTTGCCTCCGGATTTCAATGCGCATCTGGCGCAGTTGTCCCATTCGGCATGTTTGGCTACGGCCGCAACCACTTCCTCCAATGCCATCCGGCCCACGCTACGGCTGAGATCAAAGACGGCAAGGCGTTCGGGTTCCTGCCCTGCTTGCAAGAAAAACTCCTGCAGTGGCTTACGCAAGGGATGGTTGCGTCCTTGTCTGCGCCCCAAGTCGCGAAGCCGATCGAGAACCTGACCGTGATTGGCCGCCAAGATGACGATCTCGCTGTCGTCGCCACCTAGCACCGACTTTTCAAGGCGGGCCAATGGGGCGTCGCTTTCCTCACCGTTGAACTCGCTAAGATCTTTGACAAATACGGCCAAGCGGCCATCGGCCAAGCGATGCTCTTTAATGTTGCCTTTGGCGGCCCACGCCCGCGGATCACCTCCCATGGATGTCCAAAGTGCTCGGCAGTGGTAGGTCTTCCCGTCGCCGGCCGTGCCTGCAATCAGCATTGAGCCTGGCTTGCCCGAGGCGAGATGCGCATTCATCGGCTCGAGCATCGGTGTGCTGAGCGCAATTGGTTGGACCTTGGCTCTTCCAATTGCTCCCGCCACGTATTCGTCAAACATGGTCAGATTGTTTGGTGTTGGTCCGTAGGTGCGCAGAAAGCGCACCCAAGCGCTTGACGGTGGCACGCTCGTACCCACCGTGGCTATAGATTGGTCTTGCACTTCTTCTCCCTGGCCCTTGGATTTGTACGGTTTAAAGCGGGCTGGCTATTCTAGACGGCTCTGAGTTTTTCTGTTGGCACTGTATCTCATATATGTCTTTACACTATCAACAGAGTTGGTAGTTGGCCTCTGAGCTTGGCCCGCTGATTCGTATGGCGGTGATCGTCGGCGTTGGCCGAGCCGTTTCCGCCGGGATTGCAGGAGCGAAATGCAGTTCAAGTCTGGAGCAGCCGTTGATAGAGAACAGGGCCTAATGGCTCTTGTAGGTCGGGTCCCGCCGACCGGCATCGGCAAAGCTGTCGATCAAGATGACTTCCTGACCTAGGTCCGTTGACTGACACAGACCGGCCGTCTGCCTCCCCAGGTACCAACGGTAGTGTTGGCCGAGGTGCTGTCACCGATACCAATCGCCCGACGATCTCGTTTGTATTGTGAAGCTGACAATCACCAGTATAGCCATGACATGCGCTATCAGAGCATACCTTCCTATTGGCGGATTACACCGATCTCATCGCGGAAATACTGCCTCATCCACGCCTGTGAAAACACCCCACTGCCAGTCCCGCTAGCACCCCGACCACCAGCGGCGCACACGGCAGCAGCAGCGGATGCAACGACACCGGCAGCACGAAGCCGATGACTGTCGCGCAGAGGATCACGATCACCAGGCAGGCGTATAGCGCGAACATTTCCGGATCGTGCTGCAGGAACTCCTTGGCTTTGATGAGTCGTGCGAAGCCGCCGTCGACGACTGCAGCCAAGACGAATGCCGCCAGCCAGGGTAGCCATTCGAGCAGGGTGGAGAGTCGATAGCTGGCGAGCAGGAGCAGCGCGTCGATGGCGCGGAAGTAGGCGTTGTTGAAGAGGCGCTGGTTGACCGAGGACATCTCCTGGGACACCGCGCCGTTCACGCTAGCTGGTGAAGGCGCATCCTTCGCGGCAGGAATCGGCGTGACCTGGGCCGTCGAATCTTGCATGCTCATCGCCCGGTCCAGCATGCGGGTGGCGGGCTCCGCGCCCCAGTAGGCGGCGGCCGCCTCATGCTCGGCGCGTAGCTGCGCGAGGAAGCGCTCCGGGGGATGGGCCGACGGCGCGTACAGCACCAGGACCAGCAGGACGAGCAGCGACAACACGGCGACAGCGCGAATCATGCGGCCGCCTTTTCCGGGGCGTGGCGCGAATCCGCGTCGGGATCGAGGATCGGAAACCGCCCCTTGATGATCCGTCCACCCGACACCGAGGCGAAGTATTGGAGATTAGGCAGCTTCCCGAGCACATCCGCCGGCACCATCTCCTCGAAGCTCTCGGTGAGCTGGGTGGAATAGCTCGACGAGAAGTCGCCGAGGTGGGCGTCTGAGCCGTGGCTCAGGCCCACCCGCACGGTGTGAATCGCCGTCTTGCCGAAGGTCTCGACCACGAAGTCCTGGGTTGGCCGGTCCTTGGTGCGCAGGGCGATCAGATTGTTGAGGTTGCCCAGCGCCATGCGCGCCGCATCTTCGCTGCCCAGCCGCTTGGCCAGGTCGGCCAGGGTCTGCATCGCGCAGGTGGTAAAGATGCCACCCTCGGCGCCCTTGTTGAGGATCTCGATCAGCGGCTGGTTGATGACGTTCGAGACCTCGTCGACGAAGAGCGCGATGCGTCGGTAGCCGCCCAGGTTGTAGCGCATGCCGGCGCGCGCCGCCTGGTCGGCCAGCGCCAGGGCGCCGATCGCCGAGGCGACCGACGGATCGGGCAGGGAGTCGAGGCACATATAGAGCACATGGCCGGCGCGCTCGATTTTCTCGAAGTTCATGATGGGCCGCCGGTCGTCCGCATCGAACGGGTCCGGCGAGAGGCTGCGCCCCAGGTCGCCCGAGGTCAGCATTGACAGGATCGGCAGAAGGTTGGCGGTGATCTTCTGGTAGTGCTCGCGGTTGTGGCGAAAGGTGCGCACCTGGGCATCGATCACCTTGTTGCGCTGGTTCTGGGCGATGAAGTGCTCGTAGTAGGCGACGAAGGCCATCAGATCGGCGCTGGCCGCCTCTGACGGCCGCTTCAAATTGCCGCGGTGGGCGTCGTTGAGCAGCTTCTTCATTTCGGGCAGATCGCGCCAGCCCGCGCCGAGGGTCTGGTCGTAGTAGCGGCGCAGCGAGCCCTCCAGCACCGGTTCGATGCCGCCCTCGATGTACTTGGTGAGTTTCATCAGGTTGGGCCGTTCCTCGATTTCAACCAAGCCCTGCACCACGACGTTGACCGCATCCCAGCCGAAAGCCGAGAAGGCGCCCGCCGTATCGGGCGGCATGATCGATTGGATACGCGAGGCAATCTCGGTGGGTTTCTGCCAGTTGAAGGTGAAGTCCAGCCGTACCCCTCGTTCCGGAAAGGCTGGGTGGAATTCCATGAAGGTGTCCGGCTCGCGGTAGTCCGCGCAGGCGCGCTCGACCACGCGCTTGAGCCGGCGGCTATTCTTCGGATCAATGACGATCACGACGTCGCCGCGCCGGATCGCCTGGGTGATCAGGTTGGCAAGGGCCACGCCCTTGCCGGATTGGGTGGTACCGACCAGCAGGGTGCCGCCCTCGAAGTTCTGCAGTGGCCGGTGCAAGGGGCCTTCCTTCGGTTCGACGCCGTGGATGTAGGGCAGGCCGATCTCGGCGTCCGGCTGCGGCTTGCTGTCGTAGCCCAAGAACTTCAGCAGACGCGGCGACACGGCGTACTCGCGGTAGTCGATCTTGGCAAGCTCATAGAGCCGCTGGGAATGCACCGGCCGCCATTCGAAGCCGAAGCCCAGGAACACCGAGGCCGGATCCTGGCACCAGCGGGCCAGGTCGTCGGTGCCGACGACCTCGATGCCGCGCCCGCCCAGCGACGCCCGCAAGACCAGCATGCGCAGGGCCTGGGTCACCCGCAACACGCCCATTGCGAAGCAGACGAGTGCCAGCGGCAGGGCCAGTGGCCGGGGCAGCGTGCCGGCTACGCCTACCCCCAGGAAATAGAGCAGCGCCAGCCACCAGGCGATGCCGGCATAGACCTCGTAGGCTGGGCGCCAGGGCATCTCGTAGCGGCGTACCAGCATCTCAGCTTCCCTGCGCCGGTGGTGCAGCAAAGCCCGCCAGATCGAGTCCGCTTACGCACCGCGGATCGAGCACGATGCCGACGGTGGGGTTGCCGTTGAATTCACGCGACAGCGTCGGCGGGCCATTGCGGTTGGGTTTCACCAGCAGGTTCGCCTCGGTGAGGGCACGCATGGCGAGGGATGGCTGGACGCCGTGCCGCCCGAACTCCTCCAGCGGTACGAACACCCCCTGGGCGACGGTGCACACGGTGGGTGGACCCATGCCATCGTTGAGCGTGCGAACGGCCTCGGCCAGGGCGTCGCGAACGACGGGGTTCAGACGCATCGGAGCATGCAAGACGAATGTCGCCGAGGGCGGTGTCGTCGCCGGTTCTAGCGAGGCTGATCCGGGTTTTCCCTCGACCGACGTCACGCGGACGTCACTCTCGGCGGGCGGCTCGGGCGGCGGAATGAGCGACAACTGGGTTCCGCTCTTTACCAGTGCCGGCGTTGGCATGGATGGAGACGTCTGCGGCGCAACTGGCGTAGACGTCGGCGCTGGCTTGAATTCCAGTGCCTGGAGCAAGGCGACGGGTGGCGGATCGATGCCGGCGAGGAGAATGGCCGGGGCCGAGAGCTTGGCGGCTTCCAGCGGGGCCTTGGTGCCGGGCGGCTGGATGAACCAAGTCGCCCGGCCCGCTGCTGCCGCTTCGAATACGCCAGCGGCCAGCAGCAGTTCCAGCATCGTCTCGGGCGCCTTGGGGATGCCGGCCAGTTGGTCGGTTTCGAGTAGTTGGTGGACATCCTCGGCGGCGCCGGGCCAGACCAGGAACAGACCGTCCTGTCCGAACCACAAGCGCGATTTCTCGCGGTTGGCTATCCAGGCCGAATTGCCGCTGGTGAGGCGGCGCAGGGCGTCAACCAGGTAGCGCTCCAGGTGCGAGCCGTATTGCGGCGAACCGTAGCGGTCGGCGCTGGCGACCAGGTTGCGGTCGATGACGAGCGCCAGCGAGCGGCGCACGAGTTCGTCGAGGATATTGTGGTCGCGATAGACCGGAATGCCGCCGATGCTGGCCAGCAGATGCGGCACGATGACTGCGTTGCCCTCGGAGAGGTCGGCCATCACCGCGGGCGGCACCACATGGGGCAGAGCGAACAGGCCCAGGCCGCGCGCCTCGACCGCTTGGGGCCGCCAGCGCAGGAAATAGCGCTCGCTGCCCCGGGACGCCAGCCAGTCGGCCAGCGGCTGCAGGAAGGCCGGCCACGCCTCGCCGGCGGCATCGGTGACGATGATATGGCTCATCAGCCGGTGCAATTCGCAGCACAGCCCGGCGATGAAGGTTGCATGGCGCCAGCGCGGTTCCAGTTGGCGGCGTGCCGAGATGCTCATCCGCCCTGAGAAGATGTGTGCGTCGGTGCCTTGCAGGCTAAAGAAAGCCGTTTCCAGGCCGAGCCGCAAGAGGCCGCCCGGCTTGCTGAAGTAGTTGTCGGCGGTCGCCGGCAGCAGATGCACGCAGGCGGCGTAGCGGCGCAGCAGCATTAGGACATCGCGCTCGAAGCTGTCCCGGTCGATGCCGTAACACAGCTTGATGCGTGCGATCAGGTCCGCTTCGCCGGCCAGCAGATCATCGACCGGCACGGCGGCGAAGCCCGGGTCGGAGGCGGGGTAAGAAGTTGCGGACGTTGGCAGGGCGGCCATGGCGGCACAGCGGTAACGGAAAGAATGCGAAGTGGCCATTCTTCGGCCAGCTATCTCGCCTGTCGCGCTGAAACGCGACCTATTCCAAGGGGTTATCGCCTTCGGCCTCGGGGCTGAGTTTCTGAAGCAGCGCCAGCATGCCCAACTGGCGTTCGGTCATGCAGAGGGCGGGGCGAGCCGGGTAAGACGCTTGGATGCGATGATCCAGGTGAAAGCGTTCCAGCAGCTTGCAGAACGGGCAAGCTTCACCGCGGTTCGCCACGGTGCCGACCGCAGCAATGAACTCGCAGCCGCACCCGGGGCAGGTCAGTACGGACAGCGTCGGTGCGCTGGCTAGCCAGATGCCGTCGATATAGGAGACGAGGTTGAAGGCCCGATCGAGGCTGATGCGGCAAGGTGGCAGCGTGGCGGCCTGGTAGGCGCGATAGGCGAAGACGAGGGCTTCGCCGGCCGTAAGCCCTTGGGTGCGCAACTGACGGTATTTGGCGCCAATGAGGCAGGCGTCGGTCCGCAGGATGAGGTTGGCGCCGTGGTACCACTCGGCGGAATCGGGGGCGCGTCCGCGCGGGATGGCGTGGGCATCAGGGAAGAAGAGACTCTGCACCTGGCGCGGCGGGATGCCGGTGATGAGGTGGATCGTCTTCAGGCGGGCGCCGAGCGCTGCCAACTGCTTCGCCAGTTGCACGGCGCGCAGGTGCCGGTCGCCACGGGTTGGCATCGGTAGTGGTTCCTACCGCCGGCCTGCCATCGACATGGGCGGATGGACGATCGCCATGGGACCCGCCAACGCTCGCGGCGTGCTCAGCAAGGTCACCAGGTCGGCGCGTGGTGGGAACAGAGTCGTGTCGCCGATGTGGATTACCAAGGACCACAACTCGTCGAGGCTCAGTTCTCGAAGATGGTTGGCTTGCACCGTGTCGAGCCCGTACCTGCAGCAGGTCGAAGCGAGGTCATACTGGAGCCCGGCACGGATGACGACGAGCACATTCAGGTTGATCCATTCGACATCGGTAAGCGTCACGCGACTCATGGTTATGTTCTCCAGTTGGTCCAGCTGCAACGGGTGTCTGAGCATCGAAGACGGAAAGTTTTATGAGCGACCCGTCATGATGGTTGGGTTACGGCAACAAAAAATCAGCATAGTTATTGGTAATGTGTTATGGCAAAGACATTTGTTCAAAAATCTTGAGGGCGATTCGTTTGCCACACGCAAGGCCCGACAGAAGCTGCTGCTTGGGGAATAGCCGCGACAGGGATGATTGTTCGGCATATCGAAATGGCATAGTTAGAGGGTCAATGATTCCATCGGATCAGACCAAGAGCGGCGGCGAAGCCGACGCAGCGACTCAGCGCGATCGCCGGCCTGCTGCGCCGCTGAGGGGCTGCTGGAGGGGCCGCTGCCGCTCGATCTGATGCCGGGGTGGCGCGCCTCGGCACTACGGTATTGGAATGGCTGAAGGCCGGGCCGGGCCGGGCCGGGGCAGTACCCCGGCCGGTTTTCAGCGATTTTTTGGATCAGGCCGCTTCTGCCAAGCCTTTCCACTCATGGGCCGGCAAGTCGATCAGCCGGCCGCCCAGTGCTTCGAACTCCGTCGCGCGGTCGTAGTCCTCGACCTCCTGGCTGTAATGCGTCACCGCATTGACCAGGCCATAGCCTGACAACTGGCCTTCGGCGATCAGATGGCGCAGCACGCCGGCGCGCTCCGCGTCGTTCAGCGTGTAGCGCTGGGCCAGCACCTCGACCGTCTTCACCGGGTCGCCCACCAGCGGGATGTTGAGCGTCTTCTGCATCTTCTGCGCCGTCTGGCGGAAAGTCGCTTCCGAAACCGCCGCCTGCACGACGTCGCGCACCTTGAGGAAGAAGGCTTTGTCGTCGGCGCGCAAAGTGTCGTCCTGGTAGACCTGGATGCGTTCATCCTCGCCACCGAGCGCGCGCCCCACGTGAGTCTTGCGCAGCGAGCGGTCGGCAGCGATCAAGCCATTGCTGCACACCAGCCGGAATAGCAGCGGCTGTACCGACAGCGTCCCCTGGCCGACCTCCGAGTTCGAGATCACGACACCGGCCTGCACCACATCGCCGGGCGCCATCTCATACTTCAGGCGTGGCGTGATGCACTTCAGGTACATCTTCGTCTCGGTCAGTTCGACCGACTCGAAACGTACCTCGGGCAGTTGCTGCAGGATGGGCAGCACGCTCTCGGCCAGGTCGAAGTTGTCCAGGCGGCGATAGCGATCCGACAACACGGCGCGCACCTGACCATCCAGGGTGCGCAGCATGCGCCGCTCTTCCTCGCTCTGCAGCCAGGTGTTCACATTGCGGTCGAGCAGGGCCGGCTGGTCCTCGCGCATGCGCTCGAAGTAGGCATACGGGATCTTCAGCTTGTCCGCCAGTTGGCGGCGCGCCAGCGGGGTGACACCGTAGTGCACCGGGCTGCCGCCTTCCTCGATGACGAGTCGGGTGCCCCCTAGATCGTCGGTGGCATGGCGCACCAGCGTCGAGGGCACGATCAAGTCCTTCTTCGAATGCAGTTGGCGCTCCAGTTCCTGGGCCAGACTGACGAGAGAACGTCCGTTTTTCATAGCAATCTCCTTGTCGGAAAAGAAAAGCGGGGACGGCATCACCCCTCGGGGGAAGCGCATCCCCGCCAGGGTCGATGACGGACCGGCGGTTGCCGGTCCAGAAAGGGCGCGAGAAATCGCGCCGGAACTCCAGGGCTGTCTTCGCGGCGCCGTGGGGCGCCGCCTGGTGTGACAACTACCAGTAGGGCAAACAAAGGGGCCTTTTCACCGTCACCGCCTGATGCAGTGCCGCTGAAAAGGCGGGTGCAGCCGACTGGCCGCACCCTTCATCCAACATTCATGCCGCACGCGGCGCCTGGGCTTCCAGGCGTTGGCGCCAGACATCGGCCCAATCGGTGCCGGCATGCTTGGGCAGGAACACCCGCACTTGCCGCCGACCGCTATTTTTCTCTTCCCGCTTCAACCGGCGCGCCAGCGCGAAGGCGAAGGCCTGGCCGGCGAAGTCGCCATCGGCATCGTTGTCCGCGTAAATGCAAACCTTGCGTACCGTGTCGGGCAGCCACAGCTTCTCCAGGTTGCCGGCGTTGAGCCCGGCCCAGACCGGTTTGCCAGTCGCCAGATGCAAGGCGATGCCGGTCTCGATACCTTCGCTGATCGCCAGTTCCTCGGTCGCATCGAACAAGCGGACCGCGGCGCCGTTGATCCCGGCCGAGAGCACCTTCTTCGCATCGAGCGCCGCAAGCTTGCCGCCGTCCCGCAGATAGGTCCGGTGCAGCGTCACGGCGTGGCCGTCGGCACCCTGAATGCAGGCGAGCATCGCCGGGTACTCGGCCACCTTGCGTGACTTGCCGGCGGCTTCCTTCTGGTAATAACCGAGGGCAGGGTGGAAGCGCAGCACCTTCGGGTACACCGGCAGGGCGAGACCCCGGCCGCTCAGGTAGCGATCGACTTCGTCGCCCACCGTTACCGCTTTTGCCTCGTTCCAGATCCGTTGGGCCAGCTTCTTCATGCGCTCGGCCGACGGCTCGCAACTGCGGGGCGGTGCCGTCACCGGCATCATCCCCAGGCAGCGCTCGACGTCACGCAGCGCGGTGTTGAAATCCACGGCCATGATGGCTTGCAGCAACTTGAAGCCGCCACCCGGGCCGCATTGGCGGCAGTGGTAGTTCCCCTCGCCGAACTTGTCGGTGTACTGGAACCGATCCGTGCCACCGCACAACGGGCAAGGCAGGTTGCGCCGCTTGAGGATGCGTTCATCCACGCCCAGGCTCGCCAGGATTTCCGTCCACCGGCCATGGGCACGCTGCTTGACCGCTTCGATGCGGGCTGCGTACTCACGATCCTGCATGGCCAGCTCCCTCGTTGGCAGAACCCGCTTCGGCAATCAGGGCCACCGAATGGCCGGGCGCAGCACCCACCCCCACGGTGACCTGGAAGGCCTTGCCGTGCAGCAGGGGATACCGGCCCAGCCGCAAGTCCTGCAGCAGCGAGTCCAGGGTCTGCACCGGATCGACCGAACGCAGGCGACGGATGAGGTCCGCCAGCGCGTCGCGGTCCGCGTCCAGGTCCGAAGCGAGGAACTGGTCGTTCTCGTCGATGAAGGACGAGGCCTGCCGCACCGCTTCGCCGGAGGTCTCGCCGGCCGGGATGTACAAGACACCATGGTGGCAGACGCCCTTGTCGGTGACTTCGACGACCTTGCTGCCGGCGCGCAGGCGCACGGCCTCGCACAGGATCACTGTGGGCCACACCCAGCGCCCTTCCAACTGGACGCGGACCTGTTCGTACACCGCCTCGACCTGCACCGTTTCCTGGTCCAGGAAACGCACGTGGCGCCATGCCCAGTGCTCGGAGCTCAGGCCGATCCAGTCGAAGAGCAGATAGCCCTTGGCCCGGGCCAACATCCAGCGCGCCGCGTTGTCGTCGTCCAACCAGTCGAGTGAGACCAGGGTCACCGCGCCGCTTTCGACGGCTTGGCGGGTGGGCGCTACGGCAACTTGCCGGACATAGCTGCGATCGTCATCCTGGATCGGATAATCGACGATCTCATCGAACAATTCGGTGGGCAGCACGTCGAGGTCGTTCAGTAGATCCCAATGTCCCCAGGCGCGCATCGCTGCGTAATAGATTGCGACGAAGCGTTCTGGCGAAAGCTGGGTCTTGGCGACCTCTAGGGTCTGCCGCCAGCAGGCCTTCAACTCGGTATCGATCCGCTTTCTTTGTACATCCTCGTCGATCAACTTGTCGCGATCCGGCAGGCGCGCCATGAACTGGCGCGAATCCAGGTGCACGACATTGACCTCATCGAACGGGCAGTAGTTGGGCTTCATGACGCAAAAGCCCTGCAGAAAGACCAGGGTGTTGTAGCTGAACTTGCCGTCCCGCGTACCGGTGAGATGGACCGTGCCCATCGGGCTGGCCATCGTCGTCAGATGCGCGGCGGCAAAGCGCCGCAAAAGCGGCTTGCCGTTGAACACCACTTCCACCGGAAAACCCAGGCACAAGCTCTCGATGCGATTGCCCAGGTCGGGCAGGTCAACGCCGTGCAACTCGATCCGGGTACCGGCAACGGCTTCGGCGATGGGCTCCACCTCGATGGACGCCTTGGCCAGCGCCGCCGCGGTGTCGATATCGACACGCTGATGCTTTGAGGCGACGATGCAGCGCGTGGCGGCATACAGGCACTTCGAGAAGCCCACCCCGAAAGGGCGCTCCTCGGCACTGGTGGCCGCATCCCAACCCGACTCGTGGAAGCTCAGGAGCTTTTGGAAGTCGTCGAGGCCGCGGCCATCGTCTTCCACCCGCAGTACCTGCGTGGTGGCGTCGTATTGAATTTCGATGCGCATCGCGCCGGCACGGCGGGCGTTCTGCAACAGCTCGGAGACGAGCGTAAAGCGGTCGGTAAAGGCATAGCGCTGGTTGCGCAGCGCGCCTTCCTCGTTGATTTGAACCTGTATCTGCATGATCTGCTCCATGAGTGCAGGCGGAACCCGGCCCCGGCGGGACGGGCCCGCCAAGGGGGAAAGAACGATCGGTCAGCCGAGACGGCGGATCGGCGGGGTAAACAACTGGCCGGCGGCCAGGGCCTCCATCAGGCTGTGTCCGAGGAACTCCCAGGGCAGCAGGTGCTGGGTGGAATGAAGCCCACTGAGGACCCGGCCCTCGGCATCGAGCCGTTCGACTTTCAGGCCGATCGGATGCCAATGCACCCGGTAGGCCAGCCAGTCGGCGCCGGCGATGACGAAGGTGCGGCCGGCCCGACCGGTGAGGATTTCGCTTTCCTTGACCAGGAACTCGATGTCTTCCGGCGCCTGAACGGTCAGCAGGGAAGGGGCGTCGTGCGCGATGCGCGTTTGGGTATGCATGGCGGCCTCCTCACAGCACGCGCGACGCGCAGGGCTGCCCGTCTTCGGGCGCGGCTGCGTCCGTGCGACGGGTAGATGGATCGAAGGGCAGATCGTTGATCTGCGCCAGGGCTTCGCGGTCGGCTGGCGTCGTCATCTGACAGTCGACGTGATGCCGTTCCTTGATAATCTGTTCCAGCCCTACCGCGTCTTCATAATCCATGCGTCCGACGATGCCGTAGGCGACGAAGATTGCCAGCAGGCACAGGACATCCTTGAAAGTGGTCATGACGACTCCTTGAAGGGGTGAGGCTTTCGCGTTGGCGACAAGCCCTAGAAATGGAAGAAGGCGTCAGGCAAACAGGTCGCCCTGTACCGCCATCCGCTTGATTTGCTCGTTGATCCACTGGGGGTTCTTGGCAAGCCGGGCCTCGACCCATGCTGGGTTGTGGACGACGGCATCGCGCACCCAGTCCGGGTAGCGCTCGAGCGAGACATCGAGCCAGGCCTTCAGGCCGTGGCGGATGCAGTCGCGCACTTCCTCCGCGTCGACCCGACCGCAGTAAGCGATCGGCGACAGCGGACTGCAGCCGACGACGCGCAGGCAACTTACAAAGGAGAACGGCATGCCGTCCTTCTCGCGTTCGCTGAACACCCAGCGCAGGGTGTCGAACTTCTCTTCCAGCGGCGTTGTGGGATCAGCCAGATGGCTGACCTCCTGCAGCAGGCGCCAATGCAGGAAGACGATGTCTTCCTCGCTCCATTCGACGGGCGCCTCCTCGTCGTCGAGCAAAGCGTCCAGGGCGGCACGATCGGGGATCGCCGCCGGACGGTGGCGCGAGGCGGCCGCGAGAGAGGGAAGAATGCGCGGCAAAACAGGCCCCACGGGCGTGGGACGGGAAACTCGGGGGGATACGTTCTGATTCAGCATCGTTGGCTCCAGGAAAAATTGGAGGCAACGCGCACCACGACGGGGGGCATATGCCCCCGTGGGGTGAGAAGCTGCCGACCCGCTACGGGCGGAACGGCGCTATGGGAAGAAGCTCCAGGGCTGGCTTGAACGGGCGGTGAGCACCGCCGTGACCGGTATGCCAGCTACCGATCGAGGAAGGCTTTCGGGGGAGGGGCGCTTACGAAATCGTTAAAGCGCCTCGCCCCTGCCTCGAAAACTCGCCTCGATGGCATGGGTGCGACAGGCACCCATATCGGTGCCGGCAAGATCGGCGCACGCGGCACCGGCGAAGCCGATGGCATACGCGACAGACAGGAAACTCCAGGGCTTGCCTTGTTTGAATGCAGGGCCAGCTGCTGCATGACGTCAAGGTAGTGCCACCGGATGGCCAGGTCAATCCAGAAAAGCCGGTCCAATCTGGCCCGATGCCGAAAGCCCCCTCAGGTGACGGCCATTTCCGGTGGCGAGTGCATGTGCCTGCATGGATGATTGGCCCGAACGCGGTATTTCGAGGAGCACGGCATGTCGGAGATCCAGATCGTCAAGGTAGACCAGGGGGCCGTCAACGCCCGCATTCTCGCCAAGGAGGCCAAGGCCGACTTCCGACGCGTCGAGGCGGCCAGTCTGAAGATGCCGACGCGCTTCACCAGCGCCGAGGGCAAGCGCTTCTTCGCGCGGCTGTTCAACACGCTGCAACTCAACACCCACTTCATCTCGGTGATCGCTCGCACGAGGCTCGACCACGAGGACGTCGCCAAGGTCGAGGAGGCCATTCGAGCCCAGATGGACGCAGTGACCGAGAACCTCAATAAAGCCATCGACGGTGCCGAAGCACTATTCAAGGTCCATGGCATTACCAGCACGGCGACCTACGACACCGTGCCGCTGGATGTGGACGTCCATGTGCTGTCGTCCATCGGTCGACGCTTCCTGGAGGTGCTGGGCAAACTCGACCAGTTGATGCCGTTGTTGCAGACCCTGGAGATTCACGAGGTGATTACCACCCAGGCCGTCGACATGCAGCGCGCGGGTCTCAAACGGCAGGTGCGCGATGTCGCCAATGGCGCGCGGAACTTTGCGATGGGGTTGCGGCGGCGGATGAATGCCCTGGACGCGCACGATGTCGAAGGCCGCAGCGGGCCAAACCGCCAAGAGGCCGAAGCCGTGGGGGCACCGAATGGTGCGGACGAACCCGGTCCGGAAAGCGACGCGGCGGTCGATCCGACGGCGGCCGACGCTAGCGCACGAATGCCGGAAGCAGCCCTGGAAAGCACCGAACCTGCGGTTGGCGATTAGCGTCGATGGCTGCTGCTTCACGGTCAGCGATTCTGTTATTGGGGCCGCTGAACCTGCACGGCGGCGTTCGCGCTCATGGCCATCGCCTTGGCATTTCCGAAGCCGTTTGACGTTTTCCCGGTCGACGCACCTAGACATTTGATCGGCGAAGGCGTGACTGATTTTCGTTGCCACCATCCAGAGCGTGATTACGGCAATCTGAGCCATCTGCCCGAGTTCACTGTAAGCCGCCCGCAATTCGCAGCGGACGCCAGAATATGACTATTTCATCGTTTCTTTCCGCTAGAACTCAACAAGTATGTAGATAGTTAAAACAACATAAGTAACCCTGTTTCGATAGTCCAGTGACCGTCATTCTTGTTGATTGAAAGGACAACACGATGGCGGTAAAGAAAAAAGACTCCGCCCGTCTGGCGAAGCGATTGGGGGGCAACCTATCGAAGCGGCGCAAACAGCTGGGATGGACACAGGAAATGGTTGCGGAGCGGGTAGGCGTTGACGCCGAAACCATTTCGCGCATTGAGCGCGGGGCGCATTTGCCGTCCCTGCCGACGCTGGACAGGCTTGCGGTGGCGCTGCGCTGTTCCGCCGGCGACCTGTTATCGAATGAAGGGCCCGAAGATGCCAGCGAAGCTGCAACCTTCGGTGCATGGATTTCCGAACTGGGGACTGATGATCGGGCATTCGTTATGACGGTCGTGCGGAATTGTTGTGAGCACTTGGGCAACCGCTCGAAATAGCCAATATTTCTACCCACAGGGGGGAGCATGAGCCGCACGGCCGCGAAATGTTATGCGTGAAACCCTCCAGTCACTCTCCCCGTGGGATGACTGGCAGGCGGACACCAAGGCGCCTGATGAGACGCAGACACAAATCATGGCCCCATCCGCCAACGCGGGCTTGAGCCGGATCGGCTTCGTTCGCGATTCGGCGCCTGGGCGGCAACCTTGATGACGGCGTGCCGGAATGGGTTCGGTACCGGTGCCATCTCCAATCGCTGGCGTGTGCGGCCCCTTTCGGCTGGCGCGTCCCGAGGCGTCTTGCGTCGGCCCACGGACCTCAATATCGTATCGACAGGTTCCACGTCCGCATGATCTGACGCCGTGGGCACCTTCACCGCACTCGTGGCGGCGTCGCAGTCGTTACCTGCCTGTTGCCCGACGATCCGCCGTCGCGCGTGCTGCGCGGTGCTGGTGCGGATCGGCTGATCTTTCCCGACCCGGATGCCCTTGGCCGTCATGCGGTGGGAGTCACTTTCTTGTTCATCCTTCCATGCCGTGCGACCGGGACGCCGGCGGCATGTCGTCGAGTTCTGCGTTCCCTATCGGCCCGCGCCATCCTGACCTAGCGCGGCCGCAACAGAGCAGGTCATGTCCTTTATCGGCACCCGCCGTGACGAGGCCCGATCATGCCCAACATCCGTACCATCCGTACCAGTACCGCCGCGAAGGTGGCGGCTTCCAGCGCTCGTACAACGACGCCTGCCGCTTCGGTTGCGACCCTGACGCTGCCCGAGACCGGCTTCCTGCGCCAGCCCCAGGTGCTGGCCTTCGTGCCCATCTCCAAATCGACGCTCTGGCGGCGCATCCAGGCTCGCACCTTTCCCGAGCCGGTCAAGCTTTCGGAGCGGGTGACCGTCTGGCGCGCGGAAGACATCCGCCGGTGGATCGCGCAGCAAGGCCAGCCCGGGTGAAGAGCAAGGCAATGAGCGGGGACAGGTGGGGCTCGGAACGGCGGCGTCGTTCGCGAATCGACCGGGTCGGCGCCGACCCGCCCCGTGCGTCGCGCGTGCGGTCATCGGTCGGGCCGGCCAGTTCTTCAGCGACGGCGGCGCGCTCGGCCTGATGACGAAATCCCGCGCCTTTCCCGGCGTTTTCGCCTGGCGAAGGGGGCGTCGGCGCTCGAACATTCGGGCTGATGACGATCGAGAGATGATGGGAGAAGCAAGACATGCAAGACAACGAGGAGATCAGCAAGCACCACGAGAACGCATTGCAATCGGTTGAGATGCTCCGTGCCGTCATCGGCGGCGAGACCTACGAGGCGGTGGCCAAGCGCTTCGGCGTATCACGCACGGCGGTCGAGCGGCGCATCAAGTCCGTCGCGGTCCAACTCACCCAGGTGGTGGGCGTGGATGGACTCAAGGAAGAAGGCGCGGCTTTCGTGCGGCGGCTGCGCCTGCATCGGGACGCGATCCTGGTCGCGCTGGAAGGCTTCGAGCCCCAACCGCCGGCAGGCGCCCGTCCGGCGCGCGTATTGTCGGCGG
Organism: Gammaproteobacteria bacterium; assembly: GCA_018828385.1. GTDB lineage: Bacteria > Pseudomonadota > Gammaproteobacteria > Burkholderiales > Rhodocyclaceae > Azonexus. The sequence continues at coordinate 31,501 of JAHJVE010000012.1, forward strand.
CGGAGGTGGCTCAGGGCGCAGTGCGCATCAAGGGCCGCACCAGCCGCACTTGGCACGACTTGGCCCTGTACTACCTGCTGTTCGCCACGGGTCTGCGTCCCCTCGAGATCGCACGGATCGAGGTCCGCGACTACCTGCATGCCGACGGCAGCGTATGCAGGGAATCGGAGTTGCGCACCGACGCGGCGATCAACGGCAAGCTCCGGCCGCTGTACTTCAGCAGCAGCCGGCTCGACGATGCGCTGGCTGCCTATTTCCGCGAGCGTCTCGCTGGCGGGCATGGCCTGGGTACGCCGGATGCCTACCGTGGCTTGGACCCGGGTAGCCGACTATTCCTTTCCCCGAGTGGCGAGCCCTACAAGATCACGCCCAACAATGGCGAGCCGGGGCAGAACCGCTACGTCTGCCGGGCGCTGCTGGAGATCTACCGCAAGTTGTTCCGCTACGCCGAACTCAAGGGGTTGAGCACCCAGTCGGCGCGCCTCACCGTGATATCGCGGATGTATGAGCGCGGGGCCGACGAGGATCAGGTGGGCGCGATCCTGGGCATCGGCGAGCGCAGCGCGGTGCGGGAGCTGTTGCCCAGGCCCAAGCCGACGCTGGCGGAGCTGCTCGATGAGTTGATTTGAGTTCGCCATGGACGCCCAACGTTTCGCCATCAAGGGCCGCGTGATAGGCGCGGACGATCCACAATTGCAGGAGGCGCTCGCCCACGTCTACGAGACACCCGAGCGGCCGAGATGCCTATGCGTGCCCGGCGGCGTCGAGATGTACGTGGCGCGGCATCGCCAGCTCGTGGTCAAGCGCATGCCGGACAGCGGCAGCGCCCACCATCCGGGCTGCCCTTCCTACGAGCCGGAGGTCCAGCAGTCCGGACTGGGCGAGCTGGTCGGTGAAGCGGTGCTGGAGTCGGAACCGGGCCGGGTCGAATTGCGGGTGGATTTTCCCTGGACACGGGTGCTCGGGCGCGGCGTGCCGCGCGGCGAACCTCAGGAGGTGGCGGAGATCGGCGTGCCACGGCGGCAGATGACGTTGCGGGCGTTGATGCATTTCCTGTTCGAGCGCGCGGGCTTCAACCGCTGGAGCCCGGCGATGGCGGGCAAGCGCAACCAGGGCGTGCTGCGCAAGTACCTGCTGGAGGCAGCCGAGGAGATCGTGGTCAAGGGCGTGCCGCTGGCCGAGCGCCTGTATGTGCCCGAACCTTTCAGCGAGAGCGCCAAGGCCGAAGCGGCCCAGCGCCGGCGCGAGAAACTGGCCGTGCTGCGCCCCAAAGACGGGCAGGCGCCCCTGGCCATCATCATCGGCGAGTTCAAGGCAAGCGAAGCCACTGCGCAGGGCCGCCGGGTCTGGATCCGGCACATGCCGGATGCGCCGCTGCTGATCGCTAACCGGAGTTGGGAGCGGATCGAGCGGGTGTTCGCGCCGCTGTTCGAGGCGCGCGATGCCGATATTGGCCACCACGTCCGAGTGGTCATGGCCGCCCTGATCCGAGATCGCCGCGAATACACCTACGAGATCGATGCGGTGAGTCTGATGCTGACGAGCGAGCAATGGATTCCCATCGAAGGCGTGCATGAAATTCCGCTGATCGACGCCCTTGTGGCCCAACAACGTCGCTTCGTCAAGCCGTTGCGCTACGATGCTCGAAGTGCAGCCATATTTCCGAATGCCTTGCTGCTGGATACCGGGGCGGCGCCGGTGCCGCTACACGTGTTTAGCGCCTTCATGGACCCCAAAGAACGAACAGCAAAGGAGAAGGCGATTGCGGCAGCCGGGCAGGATGCCTGGGTGTGGTCGACAGACCACCCGATGCCTTCCCTGAAAAATGCGGCGGACCCTCGCTAAAAGGAGTTGACGCTTGCAAAGCAGAACGCGCGTGTCGATCAATTCCTCAGCGACATTCCCTGGGGAGGCGCCGTCGCCATCACCCGTTCACGTAGTTCCTTCCCTGCCTTGAAGGCGGGCACCTATTTCGCCAGTGCCGTCACCGGCTGACCTGTTTTCGGGTTACGCGCTTGGCGGGTTGCGCGGTAGTTCAGGCTGCAACTTCCGAATCCGCGAATCTCCACTCGACCGCCCCGACGCGGTGTATTCCCACTGGCGGCAAGATTCGCTCCGGCATCAAGGTGCTCACGAAGAAGGCTGCCGGCGAGTTACCGCCGCGAGCGGGGTGGCCCAGATTTTCGAGAATCTGATGGCCCGCGCGCAGGGCCACGGTATCCGATGGGTGCAGTACCAGGCCTATGCAGACCAGTTCACACCTTGTTTTTGCATCCTGACAGTGAACAATGCGGCGGTGGCGGCTACAGTGAGCGTGGTGGAGGCAGAGCCCGGGCCGTTGGCGAAGATATGGAGTGCCTGCTGCGTGGCTATCTCGTTGCGATCACTCACGAAGATAGCAGCGGCGATGCGGAAATTGGTTTACCTGGAAGGGCTTACTTCAGGCGCGGACCGGCACTGGCGATGCATGCAGGGCTGGGCATGCGGTTCGATTGACGCCATATTCCGTTAGGAATAATCTCCTTCCATGTTCCGCTACTCACATTTCCGCTCGGTCCTTGCGATACTGCTGGCTTTCAGTCTGGTCAGCGCATCGTTGTGGAGCTATGGGGCCGAGGCAACTGCCGATTTACTGTCGGACGAGATGGCGCACTTTTCCGCCACGGGCCACCACGCCCAGCCGGACCACGAGTCCATCGGCAAGAATGGCGCCAACAAGCCCTGCAACCACGGCTGCCATGCCCAATTCCATTTGGCCGGGGCAGAATGCCACGACGAATCCTTCTCACCCATTCCCCCAGCAGGCGAGCGCTTTGATCCCCTGCGGGTGGGGCTGGTCCCGACCCGCCCGAACGAGGATCCCTTCCGGCCGCCTCGCAGCTTCTTTCAAGCCTGAGTCTTTTCCTTTGACCTAAGGCGGGCGCCGTTGGCGCCGGCCGGCTTGAAAGATTTATTCCATGCTGTCTTGCAGTTCCCTTGCTGCGGCACGTCCTTTAGGACACGCCTTCGCGCTCCTGGCCGGGGCTTGGCTCGTGCTCGCCGGTGCGCCTGAAGTGAGCTACGCCGCCACGCCCTTGACGTTGGACGAAGCGTGGCGTCTCGCCGAAGCCGCCAACCCGACGCTACGCACCGCACAGGCCAATCAGGCGGCGGCCGAGGGGCAACGCGCCGACACCCGCGGCCTCCTCTGGAACAATCCCCAGCTCTCCGCTGAAACCCTCCGCCGGGAGGGCCGGCAACCTGGGTTCTCCCAGGAACGATGGCGCGAGTGGAACGCCGGCCTTTCGCAGACTTTCGAAATCGCCGGGCAGCAGGGCCACCGCCGCGAGGCCGCCGATCAGGATCTGGCCGCCCTGCAGGCGGTACTGCAGGAGACGCATCGCCGGGTACGCGCCGACATCGAACAGCGTTTCGTCCGGGTGCTGGCCCTCCAGCTTCGCATCGCGACCGAAGAAGTAGCGCTCCAGCTGGTTGAGGACGCCGCCACCGCCGTCCTGAAGCGAGTAGCGGCCGGCGAGGATAGCCGGCTCGACGGCAACCTGGCCCTCGTCGAAGCGGAGCGCGGCCGCAACCAGCTCGCTGCCCTGCGCGAGCAGCTCACCGAGGTCCGCGCCGAATTGGCCAGCGCCCTACAACTGGCACCGGAAAGCTTGCCCGAGGTGGCCGGCGAACTGATGCCCAGTGCCGCGAACTACACCCTCGATCAGTTGCTGGCGACGGCCCTCGGACGGCCGCAGTTGCAGGCACTGGAGCGGCGCGAAGCGGCGGCCGCCAGCCGCCTTGGCCTGGAGCGCGCCTCGGCTTACCCCGACATCACCGTCGGCGTGACGGCAGGCCGGGAAGGGGCGACTGAGGCGCGGGAGAAGCTCATCGGCGTCAGCCTCTCGGTACCATTGCCGCTCTTTCGCCGCAATGCCACGGGCATCGGCAAGGCGACGACCGAGCTGACCCAGGCGCAGATCGAGCGCCAGGTGGCTGGCCGCGACATTCCCGCCCAGGTGCGCGCCCTGTGGCTCAACGTCGAGAGCCTGCGGGCCCGGGTGAAACGCCTGGAAGCCAACGTGCTGGCCAGCCTCGATCAGAACCAGCAGCTGTCGACCAAGTCCTATCGCGCCGGCGAGATCGGCCTCCTGCAGCTCATCGTGGTGAACCGCCAGGTGCTCGACGGGCGCCGCGACCTGATCGACGCTCGCAGCGAACTGCGCCTCGCCACCGTTGCCCTCCAAGCCGCCGCAGGCTGGCCGGCCGCGGGAGGGGCGCGATGAAAGCACTGCTGACGAATACCTATAACAAGAACTTTTCCGGGGTAAATCCCATGCCAATCCTTTCCCTACCGCGGGCCGCCGGGCTCGCCTTCCTGGCTAGCGCCTTCCTGCTGGGCGCCTGCAATCGACCGGATAGCCCGCCGGCCGAAGCGAAACCGGCCACATCTGCCCAGGAAAAGCCCGGCGCCGACAAGACGACGGACGAACACGGCGAAGCCGGGCAAATGAAGCTGTCCGCCGAGGAAATCGAGACTGCCGGCATCCGGGTCGAAGTGCTTAAGGCGCAGCCCGTCGCCGACCAGGTAGTGCTCACCGCCACCATCCGGGCCAACCAGGACCGCATCGCTCATGTCGCGCCCCGCGTCCCGGCCCGGATCGACCAGGTCTACGCCAACCTGGGCGACGATGTGAAGGCGGGCCAGCCGCTGGCCCGCCTCGACAGCATCGAGCTCGGCGAGGCCCATTCTGCCTATCGCCAGGCGCAGAGCCAGCTGACGCTCGCCAAGGCCGATTTCGAGCGGGCGCAGAAGCTCAAAGCCGACGAGATCATTCCCGAGAAGGACTACCTGCGTGCCCGCAGCGAGTACGAGAAGGCCCGTGCCAGCCAGCGCGCCGCCGAAGACCGCTTGCAACTCCTGGACGCGGAGCACCGGGATTCGGAACAGGGACCAACTTCGCTCTTCTCGGTGAAGGCGCCGTTCGCCGGCACCGTCATCGAGAAGGCGGCGGTCCTGGGCGAATTGGCGCAGCCGGACAAGAGCCTCTTCACCGTCGCCGATCTGTCGACCCTGTGGATCGAGGCCAACCTGTTCGAGAAGGACCTCGGCCGGGTACGCCTGGGCGCGCCGGCCACCGTGGCGGTGAGCGCCTATCCGGGCGAAGCCTTCCAGGGCCGGCTCACCTACATCAGCAGCACGGTGGACAAGGAAACCCGGGCGGTGCCGGCCCGGGTCGAAGTGCCCAACCCGGATCGGCGCCTGAAGCCCGAGATGTTCGCAACCGCCGCTATCGCCACAGGAACCGCGACCCAGGCGATGACCTTGCCACAGGTGGCGGTGCTGCTGGTGAACGGCCAGGCAATGGCCTTCGTCCAGGAAGCCGGCGGTTTCGAGCCCCGCGCCGTCGAGCCGGGCGACAAGGTCGGCGACCGGGTCGTCATCAAGAACGGCATCCAGGCCGGCGAAGCGGTGGTCGTGGCGGGTGCTTATGCGCTGAAGGCGCGGCTGCTCAAGTCAAAAATCGGCGACGAACACTGAAGAGGCGCCCTCATGCTGAATTCGATTGTCGATCTCTCGCTGCGCTACAAGGTGCTGGTGCTACTGGGATTCCTGCTCGTCGTGGTCTTCGGGGTGCAGGCGTTCCGCACGGTGCCGGTGGACGCCTTCCCGGATGTGACACCAGTCCAGGTCAATATTTATACCGAATCCTCAGGGGTCGCCGCCGAGGACGTCGAGAAGCTCCTCACTTTTCCGGTGGAAACCGCCCTGGCCGGTCTGCCCGGGGTCGACGAAATCCGCTCGGTGTCCTTGTTCGGCCTGTCCTACGTGAGCGTCTATTTCAAGGACAACGTAGACATCTATTTTGCCCGCCGCCTGGTCAGCGAAAAGCTCCTCGAAGCGAAGGAGCGGATTCCCGAAGGCTATGGGGAACCGACCCTGGGGCCGAACACCTCGGGACTCGGGCAAGTGTTCTGGTACACCATCGAGTCGGCCGACCGGAAGCTCTCGACCATGGACTTGCGCACCCTACAGGACTGGACCGTGCGACTCATGCTGCGCACCGCGCCCGGCGTGGATGACGTGACTTCGTGGGGGGGCGACGAGAAACAGTTCCAGGTGCTCATCCAGCCCCAGAAACTGATCAAGTACGGCCTGACCTTCAAGGCGGTGATGGAGGCCCTGGCCGCCAACAATCGCCAGGTGGGCGGCCAGTACCTGAATCTCGGCCAGGAGCAGTATCTGGTACGCGGCCTCGGTCTGGTCACCGGCTCCCGCGACATCGGCAACATCGTGATTACCCAGCGCGAAGGGGCCCCCGTCTACGTGCGCGACGTGGCAGAAGTGAAAGAAGCCCCCAGCCTGCGTTTTGGCGCGGTCACCAAAGATGGCCGGGAAGTGGTATTGGGGCTGGCGCTGGCGCGCATCAACGAGAACGCCAAGAACGTGGTGGATGCGGTGAAGGCCAAGCTCAAGGTGGCCCAGCAGGCGCTGCCCAAGGGGGTCACCATCACCCCGGAATACGACCGCACGGAGTTGGTGGAGAAGGCGCTGAAGACGGCGGAAAGCGCCCTCCTGGAAGGTTCGATCCTGGTCGCGCTAATCCTCTTCCTGTTCCTCGGGGAAATCCGCTCGGCCGTGGTCGTAGTCGTGACCCTGCCGCTCGCCATGCTCATCGCTTTCATCCTGATGCAATATGTCGGGATGTCCGCCAACCTGATGTCGCTGGCGGGGCTGGCTATCGGCATCGGCATGATGGTGGACGGCGCGGTGGTCATGGTGGAGAACAGCTTCCGGCTCCTCTCCCATCAGGCCGGCAAGCCGGTCAACAAGACGCATGTGATGCTGGAAGCGGCGCGGGAAGTGATCAACCCGATCGCGTTCGCCATCCTGATCATCATCGTCGTCTTCCTGCCGCTCTTCTCCCTGACCGGTCTGGAGGGCAAGCTCTTCAAGCCCATGGCGCTCACCATCGCCTTCGCCATGCTGGGGTCCCTCATCCTGACACTGACCCTCGTTCCGGTACTGGCGGCGCTGATCCTGAAGCCGAAGGAAGAGAAGGATACTTTCATCCTGCGCCATGCGAAGCGTATCTATCTGCCCTTGCTGGACTGGGCGCTTGACCGGAAAAAGACCGTGATCGGCGGCGCCCTGGTGCTACTGGCGGCGGCGCTGGCCCTGTTTCCCTTCCTCGGCAAGGAATTCATGCCGACGCTGCAGGAGGGCACCATCCTTTTCCGCGTCACCGGCATTCCTTCCACCTCGCTGGAAGAGAGCATCGCCGTCTCGAAACGCATCGACGCCGTGCTCAAGGAGCATTTCCCCCAGGTGACCTCGACCCTCGCCACCATCGGCCGCGCCGAGAAGGGCGAAACAGCGGATGTGAATTACATGGAAATCCTGATGACCGCGAAACCGGTGGATGAATGGCCCAAGCGCCTATCCATGCCGGAACTCGCCCGTGAAATGCAGGAAACCCTGGAAAAGGCCGTTCCCACCGTGGTATTCGGCGCCACCCAGCCGATCCAGATGCGGGTCGAGGAACTGATTTCCGGCGTACGCGCCACCCTGGCCCTCAAGGTCTATGGAGAGGATCTCGCCACCCTGGATCGCCTGGCTGGGGAAATGAAAACCGTGCTCGACAAGGTGCCCGGCGCGGCGGACCTTTCTCTGGAAGCCAACAAGGGCAAGCCGCAGATGGTGATCAAGGTCAACCGCGACGAAGCGGCCCGCTATGGCATCAACGCCGACGAAATCCTCGAAGTGGTGCAGGCCGGCATCGGCGGCAAGACCGTGTCGACGGTGATCGACGGCACCAAGCGCTTTGCTCTCCAGGTGCGCCTGGACGCAGCCTTCCGCGACAGCCCGCAGGCGATTGCCGACATCCCCATCCGCACTCAGTCCGGAGCGCTGGTGCCCCTGTCCCGGGTGGCGACGGTGGAGATGAACGAAGGTTATTCCTTCGTGCGGCGCGAACAGCTGCAGCGCTATGCGGTGATCCAGCTGGACGTGCGGGGCCGCGACGTGAACGGGTTCGTCCAGGAGGCTGAAGCCCGCATCCGGACGCAGGTGAAGCTGCCGGCCGGCTACTGGACCGAGTGGGGCGGCGCCTTCGAGAACCAGCAGCGGGCCATGGCCCGGCTGGCGGTGATCGTGCCGCTCACCATCGGGCTCATCTTCATCCTGCTCTACACTGCCTTCAACTCGCTGACCCATGCCACCCTGATCATCGCCAACGTGCCCTTTGCCGTCATCGGCGGCGTTTTCGGCCTGGCGCTGACCGGCCAGTACGTGTCGGTGCCATCGGCCATCGGCTTCATCGCCGTGTTCGGGGTGGCCATGCTGAACGGCATCGTGCTGGTGTCCTTCCTCAACGACCAGCGCCGGCACGGGGCGTCGATTCGCGAGGCGGTGCGCCAGGGGGCCGCCCTGCGCCTGCGGCCGGTGCTGATGACCGCTTCGGTCGCCATCCTGGGCCTCATTCCCATGCTGCTTTCGCAGGGGGTGGGTGCCGAGACCCAGCGCCCGCTGGCCACCGTGGTGGTCGGCGGGCTGTTTACTTCGACAGCGCTGACGCTGCTCCTGCTGCCGCTCATGTATGAATGGGTGGAGTCCCGGCGGGAGCGCAGCAACCCCTCAACCTGACCGCGGTGGCTCCACTCGCCGGGGCCGCCGCATGGAGAACGACATGAAAGAGATCAAGGCACTCATCCGCCAAGACCGCATCGCCGACGTGCTCGAAGCATTGCGGGATTCGGGGCTGTGCAATTGCGCCGGGAACTCCGCTTGCCACAACATTACCGCCTCCCGGGTGCAACATCCCTTCGCCGGCACCGATACGGCGCAGCAGCACTACGCGATGGATCTCGCGGAACCCGTCGTGATCGAGTACAAGCTCGAACTCCTGTGTAGCGATGACCTGGTGGACACCTTGGTGGACGTGATCGCCAAGGCGGCGCACACCGGCCAGCCCGAACCGGGATGGATCCTGGTCGGCGCCATCGAGCGCGCAATCAAGATATCTTGAGGAGCAAGGGATGACAGCCAATCCATCCGCCGCAACGCTCCTGGCGAAACCATGAATAGGCGCTTCTGGCTGCTCCTGGTCGCCCTGGCCGGCATCGGGCTCCTGGTCTGGTCCTTCCTCTCGGAGCGAGGCGGGGGGTGGGCGATGCGGGAAGTCATCACGATCAAGGAAACAGCTCCACCACCCGCGACGACAGGCCCATATAGCTTCCGCCAGGCGGCACACAAAGCCATGTCCTCGGTCGTGAATGTCTATACCCTGAAACAGGTCGTTACCCGGCGCGGTCCGGGTTTCAGCCATCCCTTCGGGCAGCCGTTCGGCGGGCCGGCACCGCAGCCGGCGAGCAGTCTCGGTTCGGGGGTCGTCGTCAGCGCCGACGGTTACATCCTCACCAACAACCACGTGGTCGAGGGCGCCGATGAGATTGCAGTCGCCTTCCCGTCGGGGGAAGCGGCCGAGGCTCGCGTGGTCGGGGTCGACCCGGAAACCGACCTGGCCGTGCTGAAGATCGAGGCCAAGGGGCTGGTTCCCGCGACTTTCGCCGACCCAGCCAGCGTCGAAGTCGGCGATCCGGTCCTGGCCATCGGCAACCCCTTCGGCATCGGGCAGACGGTCACCCTGGGCATCGTCAGCGCCACCGGGCGCAACCGGCTCGGCATCAATACATTCGAGAATTTCATCCAGACCGACGCGGCCATCAATCCCGGCAATTCCGGCGGGGCGCTGGTGGATGCCTCCGGCGCCCTCATTGGCATCAATACGGCGATCTTTTCCCAAAGCGGCGGCTCCCTGGGCATCGGCTTCGCCATCCCGGTCAGCATCGCCCGGCAGGTCCTGGAGCAGATTCTCAAGACCGGGCGGGTCGAACGCGGCTGGCTCGGCATCGATGCCCGGGAAATCCGCCGCGAGAACGGGCGCCCGGACGTGGTCATCGCCGGCGTACTGCGGGGTGGCCCGGCCGATGTGGGCGGCATCAGGCCGGGTGATGTCGTCGTCGCCATTAACCAGCGGCCGGTCACCGACACGGTGGACCTCATCAACCAGATCGCTGCAGTCGCACCGGGCAGTTCGCTGGGAATCTCGGTCAGGCGTGACGGATCCGAACTGCCGTTAAGGCTGCGTGCGGGCAAGCGGCCGGCGCTACGCGGCGTCGAACAATAGACGGATGGACGGGAAAAACTCGCGCTTGGGTTCGCTACCGGCCCGGGTTTTCTTGGCGGGCGCTGCTTCTCGGTCACCGATTTTCTCTTGGCATGCTTGGCATATCACCCTATTGGGGGTCGTCTCAGAAAACGGGAAATCAAGCACGCTAAGCCGGTTGCAGCGGTCGTAACGGCCTGTACGAGATCCTTGATCTCTTCACGACTCATTACGGCCATCAGGTCGACCACTTCTACGATAACCTCGTTCATGCTAAAACTGCAGTTGAAATCGCCTGGCACCTCGAAAGGGTTGTGCCACAATGGTTTCGAGTAAATCAGCGTTGCTGTAGATCAGTTGGACAAAAATCCAGAAAAACCTTGCAGCACAGCGGTTTCCACGTACCCCTCCGTTCAACTGAGTTTTCTAGGTTCATCCTGATCCGAACCCCAAGCCCCGGGACGACGATCCGCCGTTCTGATCCTCCTGCGATCAACTCAACAATGCCGTCGGCATCAACCTTTGGCGGCGTTTCTCGTTGCCTTGTAAGCGTTCTACGCTACCGCACCGCTCGGCGGGTTGGCCCTGAGCGGCAGCAGTTCATCGATCCTGCTATAAGGCCAAGTGGGGAGTTTTTCGAAAGTGTCCCTGAGCCAGGCGTACGGCTCCAAGCCATTGAGCTTTGCCGTGGCCAGCAAACTCTGAATCGCGGCTGCTCGGCGACCGGCCCGCTCGGAGCCGGTGAATAACCAGTTGCGGCACCCCAGCGTGATCGGCCGGATGGAATTTTCCGCCGGGTTGTTGTCAATCGGCAAATCCCCATGATCGAGATGAATCGCCCCGGCTCTACTAGACACTCTGTAGCCGGTTGAAATACTGGTTTTCGAACTCTACCGGAGAAACGTCGTTTGCATAGCCATGACGACGTTTCGGGTTATAGAACATCTCGATGTAGTTGAAGACATCTCGGCGCGCTTCCTCGCGGTCGAGATAGGTTTTGCGGCGAATGCGCTCGCGCTTGAGTAGCTGGAAGAAACTCTCTGCGACCGCGTTGTCGTAGCAATTTCCCCGGCGGCTCACAGCCATCGCCATTCGGCTTGGCTCAGGGTACAAGCGGCATCATTACTTTGCGGCCAGGTGAAGCGACCTTGATGCAAACGCCGAACACATAACCAGACACCGGTGCCGTCCCAGACCAGCAATTTGATCCGATTGCCGCCCCGATTGCGAAAGACGTACGCCGTACCGTCGCAAGGTGATCGCCCCAGTGCTTGCTGAATTTGTTGTGACAGGCCGTCAATGCCCCGGCGCATATCGGTCGGCTCGACGACCAGCCAGAATTGCTCCGGCCGGATCATGGCAAAATCTCGCGCAACCACTGCGCACAGGCATTGGCCTGGCTAACCGGCCAGGTGATGTGAATCGTTGTTTCCGGGCGGCGGATTTCGATCTGGAGGTTGGCTGCAGATTCCGGCTCCGGTGTGCGGAGCGTTATGGGAACCAGGGTGGTCGACGGCGGGGGCTTCGCTGATTCGTGCGACATCTTGCCCGGTGCTGTGGTGGCGGCCGTTTGTTGATCGCGATGGACCTTGACCCAGCGACGCAGGTAATTGGCGTTGAGTTGGTTGGCTAACGCAATGGCTGCGATCGATACGCCGGGTTGCAGGCAGGCTGCTAATTGCTTGGGCCTTGAATTCGGGAGAATGGCGGCGACGAGGCCGATACGCAGGAACGGTGATGAGGTTTGTGTCCATGTGTCCACCAAAAATGTTGTGGACACAATGCTCGCCGTTGCCAACTGGATCAGCAATGAGGTCGGGTTAGACGCTTTCGTTGCCTTTCGATTCTCCGACCACCATCACCGTCCGTGACCATCGGAACATCAAATCAGGTGACCATACTTAGGCAGGTCGAGCTGCTCTTCAAGTGGATCAAGCAGCATCTTCGTATCAAGAAATTCTACGGCACGTCGGAGAATGCGGTGAAGTCGCAAATCTGGATCGTCGTATCGGTCTATGTCCTGGTTGCCATCGTCAAAAAAACGTCTCGGCCTCGATGCCTCGCTCTACACATTGCTACAGATTTTTTCGCTCACTCTGTTCGAGAATATGACCATCCAGCAAGCCTTTGCGGGAAACGACTAAATTCCAGAGCAGGGCAATAACAGCAATCAAATGACTTTATTCGCGTTCTAACCGGACACTGCTGATACAAGTGTGCCAAACTTACCGGTGGGTAAAGATCGTAGTCTACCGCGTAATTTTTGAGCAAGATGGACTTTCCGGGGTTTTAGCCAAAAACTCCCAACATTGACCATGCGGGATGGGCGGTGTTATTCCCGATCCGACCGGCAGAGGAGAAATTAGTGGAACGCAACATCGCCCCTACCGTAGTGCCACCGCCCTCGCCAAGGCAGGGCCCCCTCGTGCAAGATTCCTTGGAGACCGGAGCCATCGTGCTCCGGCCGGAGCAGGTGCCGCAAGCCGAGCAGGCGCTTGCCGCGCTGGACTTCGCGGACGTTCCATCCGGCGACATCATCAAGATCGGCCTCGGTGCCGAACAGGCGCTGCAGAAGACCCTCGACGGCTTCCTCGCCCGGCTCGACAAAAAGACGGCGTCCAAGGTGTTCGCTCTCTTCGGGCGCCTGGAAAAAGGTGTCGATGACGCCAAGCTGCCTGAAATCCTGGAGAAGATCCAACAGGGTGAAGCCCCGGGGTTCTTCGCCGGCCTGTTCGCCAAGCTCACCGGCCGCAAGCCCGAGGAAGCCTTTCGCGAGTTCATGCAGGAGATCGGCGAGTTGATCTCGATCCGGACGCAGACGCTGGCCGACGAGATGGTCCGCCTGGAGGGAGAACTGTCCAAGGAAATGAAGACGCTGTTCGGCGAACTGCAGGCGCTGGAGAGCCTCAAGCAATCGTACGGCACGCACTTCGCCAGTTTCACCGTCGATGCTGCAGTGGCGCGGGCGTTTCTCGAAAAGGCCCGGCAGTACGTAGCGCAGCAGACTGTGGCAGCGGACCCTGCCGACGTGTCCGCCCAGGCACGGTTGCGTGAGTTGCAGGACAAGCTCAGCCTGCTGGAAAGTCGGGCCCTTGCGCTCGAAGGCACCTATACGCGCCTGCCGGCCGACCAGATGGTGATCCAACAGATCGAGGCCGCCGGAATCGCGACGCTGCAGGAGACCGCCACAACGGTGTCCTCGCGCTTCGCGTCGATCAAGATGACCTTGCTGGCTATCCACGGTGCATTCGCGGTCAAGTCGGTGCAGCAGATCGCCGAGCGCCAGGCGCGCCTCGACCAGCAATTGACGCAACTGCGCGGCCAGGCCACCAAGGACGTGGCAATCGCCGCGGCCAAGGCACCCGGTGACAACCGTGTCGCGCAGGCGCAGCAAATCGCCGCGATCATCACGCAGACGCGCGAGATCCACGAACTGGTCGAAACCGCAAAGCAGGAAACCGAAGCGAAGTTCGAGGCGGCGCGGCAGATGTTCGAGCAGTCGCGAGCCGAGCTCGCGGCGCTGCGCAAGGTATGACAACAACCCGGAGAAACCCATGCTCACACTAACCCTTGACAAGCCCGGTGCCGCGCCGGCCCGCAAGCTGCAACTCTCGCTCAACAAGGGCGCTACGTTCAAGGTGACCGTCGCATGGCAGTGCGACGCCCGCCATCAGGACGACATCGACATCCATGCGCTCGAGGCACGCAACGGCGGCAATGGCGCGAAGGTCACGGTGCTCGAAGAGATCCTGTCCACCTACAACACGACGAAGATGAGCCCGAAGACCGGCGTGCTGCCAACCGCGGCCGACGGCTCCTTCGCCACGCCCACGGGCGGGCTGCGGCACTCCGGCGACGTCCGGGTCCAGGGCAACACCGAAACCATCGTCATCGATGGCTCGAAACTTCCTGCGGGCGTGAATGAGATCCCCCTCTTCGCCACCGTCCACAAGGCCGAACACACCGCGGGGCACGACGAGGGCTCCGCGGCCGAGGACGAGGCGGCCTTCGCTGACATTGAGGTCTGCACCGTCACCATCGCCGACGAGAGCGGGCGCGAGCTGGGCGCCTACCAGCTGTCCAAGGAATTCGGCGAGTTCAACGTGGTGCAGCTGGGCAGCATCATGCACGGCGACAACGGCTGGGAGTACGCGCCTGTCGGCCGCGGCTTCACGGGAACGTTCAACGACGTTCTGGGCCACTTCTCCTGAAGGCCTGCTGTGCCGCCCACGAAGGACAAGTTGCGTCCGACGGTCATCGGCGCCCCGGGCGCTTCGCTGCGCACCCCCGCGGGGGCCGCGCCGCGAGCGCAGGACGTCCTGTCGCCGGCGCGTCGTGTCCCCGCTGCCACGCCGGTGGTGCGGCAGCCGACGGCCATCCCAGGTGCCGAACGAAAGCGGATCGAAGTGGCTGTGTCGGATTTGCAAGCGTTGTCGCCAGGCGCAGCTGCCGGGGTATACCAGCAGGCGCGAGCGCTGGTCGGCGCATTCGTCGTCGACAAGGCTTCGCAGCGCAAGGCGATCCTGTGGGGCCACAACCTGCAGCAGGCGCACGGCGACCTCGTCACCGAGATGCTTGCCCTTGCGCGCAGCCCTGTGCTGCGTCAGGTGGAGGGCTACCTCGCGCGAATGATGGACATTCTGGGATCGATCGACCTCATGGCCGTCTGCGGACATGGCGGCGACAGTCTCGTGGGCCGGCTGTTCCAAGGCATCAACAGCCGGATCGACACGCCGGGCGAACTTGCCCAGGCCCAGGCCGAGCTGGAGCAGCTGCTGGCACTCATGGGTGGCGCACTCGACCCCCTGCTGGATCTGAAGGACCGGCTGCTGCGCCTGTCCGGGTCGATGGAGGGGACCGCGGCACAGGTCGAAGCTTCTGCCATCGGCGCCCTGTTCCTGTCGGAGCGCCTTCGTCAGGACGACGCCGCACTGGCGCAGTGCTTCGTGGAGCGCAGCATGAGTCTGACGCAGACCCTGGCGCAGATGCGGCAAGCCGGCTCCACGCGAGAAATGCAGATCGAGCAGCCGATCCGCCTGATCGGCGCCATCCAGAACGTTGCGCTGGTCGTGATGCCGGCGTTCATCGGCAGCATCGCGTCCATCGCCACCCTCACCGCCAGCAAGACCACGATCTCGCCGACCGAAGCCGGCGAACTGGCCTATCGGCTGCGGGACATCATCAGTCAGTTGAAACCCTGAACCAGGAGCAAACATGAACAGCAAACTCACACTGAATCTGGACAAGTCGGCCAACGCGCTGCGCTTGGCGCTCGACAAGGCCGGCGTGGTGGCGAACGTGAAGGCGGAAACCGCCGCGATCATCGACGTCTCCGGCTCGTTCGAGCACGAACACGAGGAGGGCACGACCAGCATCCTGATCGAGCGGCTCGTACCCTACTGCATGGTGCTCGACCCGGACCGCAAGATGGACGTCTTCACCTTCAGCGCCGGCGAAGACAGCGCCCACTACGTGGGCGCGGTGACGCCCGACGATGCGCGCGACTACGTCACGCGCAACATCGTCGACCGGGTTCCGGGTTGGAACGGCGGCACGACCTACAGCTTCGTGCTCGAGCGCGCGCTCGAGCACTTCGGCTGGAAGGTGTGCGAGGAGGCACACCGCTCATCCCAGGGCGCCGGCTTTCTCAGCCGCCTGTTCGGCTGGTCGGCGAGCGGGCATGAGCACGGCACCCCACACACGCACGAGAAGAGGCGCTCGCTCGTGCTCTTCATCACCGACGGCGAAAACGACAGGAGCGATGAGGCGCGCACCATGCGCATCCTCGAGGAATCGCAGAAGCGCGGCGACCAGGTCTACTTCCTGTTCATCGGCGCCTGCGAAGACAAGGGCGTGACGTTCGAATTCGTGCAGAAGATTGCACACCGGTTCAGGAACACCGGCGTGGTGGTGATCCGCGATCTCGAAGCCTTCGTGGCGCAGTCGGACGAGGAACTCAACGCCACCCTGCTGGGTCCCGAACTCGTCGAGTGGCTCAAGTCGTAGCCGGCAGGGGGTCGTCCCAGCTTGCCCTTCCCGGCGCGGGCAAGACCAGAGTCGGCGCCGCCTCCGGCCCGACGCGGCCTCGTCGATGCCTGCGGGCGCTGGCTTGGGGCATCACGCTGCAACTGGCCGCAGCGGCTGCTGCAGCGCAGCCGCTGGACGACTACATCAAAACCCTGACCGTCCCGGCATCGCCGACGGCAGCAACGTCGTCGGGGCTGGCCGCATTCAAGTGGTGACCGGGCTGCAGCGGGAATACCGCAGCAGCAATGGCGCGCAGTCCCGGACGCTGTTCCTGCCCACGCTGCTGAGAATGGGGCTGAGCGAGAATTTCGAGTTCCGCATCGAGAGCAACACCTGTACCCGGACGACGGAGACCGACTCGACGCAGGGGACGGCAAGAGCCGAGGGCATCGCGCCCGTGTCGGTGGGCCTCGAGTACCACTTCATCGACGCTGACGGTCGGCAACAACCGTCGGTGGGCGTCATCGCTCGCGTCTTCCCCCGATACGGCACGCGCGATTTCCAGACGACACGAGCCACCGGCGACTTCAGGCTCGTGGCGGACTGGGATTTCTTGCCGGAGTGGTCCCTGAACCCGAACGTCGGTGTCGCCCTGTACGAAAGCAGTGACCGCCGCCTCCTATACGCGGCTGGGTTGTTCGCTGCGACACTCAATTTCAACCCCAGCAAGAGCTTGAGCTTTTTCATCGACACGGGGACTCCAGTCTTCTGAAACGAGACACGGGCGAAGCGCCGCCGCGGCCTTTTCTGGCTGGCCGGCCTCAGGAAGCGGTTTTGATCGGCGCGTGGCGGCGAACCGCTGCATGCGGTCGCAGACTCATCGCAGCGTCGGCTCCGGGCTTGGCCGCGTCTCGAATCAGCTGGTCCTACCCGCGCAGGGCCGGTGCAGGGACCCACTGGGCACGGCACGTGCACCTCGCCCTCCGTCGAAGGTTCTTGGTGCCCCGCCTGCCCATGGAAGCCGGGAAACCGAAGAATCATGTCATTGAAGCCCGCGAGCGCGACGAACCGAACCGGGACGGCTGCGCGCGGGGCTTGCGCCATGTTCGCCGGACTACACAGCGCGAGCGCCCTCGGTCGCGGCGCTGTCGGCATCCTCGATCTCGATCGTCGTGTGTGACAGAGCAAACCGGGTGGCCATGGCCCCGCGCGCCGCGGCGAGCACGGTCGTGGCGTCCGCGCCGCCATCGACGACGAGGTGGCCGCTCATCGAGTCCAGGCCGGAAGTGATGGTCCACACATGCAGGTCGCGCACCGCAGTCACTCCGGGG
Organism: Gammaproteobacteria bacterium; assembly: GCA_018828385.1. Classification (GTDB taxonomy): domain Bacteria; phylum Pseudomonadota; class Gammaproteobacteria; order Burkholderiales; family Rhodocyclaceae; genus Azonexus. Next base: position 48,947 of record JAHJVE010000012.1, read on the forward strand.
ATCGCGAGCAGCGTGCGCTCGAGCAGCGCGACGTCGACTTCGGGCGGTGTGCCTTCCATCAGGATGTGGATAGCCTGCTTGAGCAGGGTCCAGGTGCGCGGCAGGATGAGCAGCCCGATGCCGGCGCCGATCAGCGGGTCGGCAAGCTTCCAGCCGGTGAAGATGATGATGCCGGCGGCGACCAGCACGCCCAGCGAACCCAGCATGTCGCCCAGCACCTCGAAGTAGGCGCCCTTCACGTTGAGGCTTTCCTTCGAGCCGGCCGCCAGCAGCTTCATGCTGATGAGGTTGACCACCAAGCCGGCTGCGGCCACCGCCAGCATCGGCACACCCAGAATCTCGAGTGGATTGAGGTAACGCTGGTAGGCCTCGTAGAAGATGTAGACCGTCAACAGCAGCAGCACGACGGCATTGGTGAGCGCGGACAGCACTTCCATCCGCACATAGCCGTAAGTCTTCTGTGGCGTGCGTGGGCGCTCCGAGAAGCGGATCGCCAGCAGCGCCAGCGCCAGCCCGCCGGCATCGGTCAGCATGTGTGCGGCGTCGGCCAGCAGGGCCAGGCTGCCGGTCCACAGGCCGCCGACAACCTCGATGGCCATGAAGGCCGAAGTCAGTGCCAGCGCCCAGGTGAGGTTCTGCCGGTGGCGCCCCGCTGCCGTACCGGAGGGTTTGCTGTCAGGCAGACGAGTTGCTGGAGTCGTTACTTGAGGCGCATCGATCATGTTCTTCCTTCTGGGGTAGGTGTAAGGATTCCTTCGTAAATGAATAAGATCGCCGGGAAACCCTTGTCACGCTTGAGCATCAGACGTGAAAACCCCCGGCAGCAACTGCGCGTGGGTTGAGATTTGATGAATCATACGGGCAGAGATCGGTCGCTAATCACGTACATTTTTACACTGCGATTCTTACTGCAGGTCCCTTTGGCCAACTTCCAAGGCACGAGGAGAGATTCGCGACGAGCTAGTGGCCATTTTCTGCATTGCCCGTGCGCCGCTTTAGGTGCTCGGCAGTCCGCTCAACCTGGAACAGGCTGATGTCGTCTTGCGTACTCCCTTTGGGGTGGAAAGGCGTGCTGATTACCTCAATAAGCCTCAAGATGTAAATGAAGACAAATGCGATCAGTCCTATGGCGACGAAGGAGGTCGAGAATGGCTCAAGGGCCGTCAGGAGCAGAAGACCGATGGTGCCGAGCAGCACTGACTTCGCCAGAAAGAACGCCGACGGGATGAAGCGGATCGACTGGATGTAGTTGACGCGGAACAGATTCCGAACCAGTTGCGCTTGCTCCTGCTTCAGCTTGACAATGTAGTTGGGCGGCACTTCGGCCTTCTCCATCTGCGCGAAGAACTCCCCCAGCGCAAACACGTGATGGTGGGTCTCCCTGTTGCCCGACACTACATCGTCGCGCAAGCTGTCCAGCGCCGCGAGCAGTCCTTCGCGGAACCGCTCAATGTCCAACGGGTAGCGGCGACTGATCAAGAGCACGTCCTCGTACATATTCTCGACGATAGCCGTGAATTCCGCGGGAAGCCGCTCGCTTTCCTTGTAGTCTGCGATGGTGGCCGACAGGATGAACCCGAGGATGAAGAAGCCACCTGCGACCGCGGTGGCGTGTAGGGGGCTCAAGACCAGCATCTCCCAACCAAGCAAGTGAACGACGAGTTTCAGCCCGAGCACCAGCGCGAGCCACGCCAGGCTTCGAATGAAGATCTGCTGCTTGGATATCCAAGCTCTCATACGAGGAATTTGCAACATTTCAAGTTGAACCTTGCCCAATCTACGACTATGCACGAGCGACTCGGAGCCTCCGCGAATATTTTTTCGCAGCCAACTGATAAACATCAAGATAGTAGGCGTATCAGGCCTGCGGGGTGAATCGCCCAACCGAGTAAACCTGCCAACCCCATTACGGCGCCAAATCCCGTCGGGATCAGCGCGACAAAGTAGAGCCAGCGCTGATGGGTCAGCGCCGTCACCGCCAGCAATGCAATCGCAATTGCCAGCAAGGCATCGGAAAGATCAAATTAATCATCGCGATAATTGCCTGAGTCATAATCCTTCTGATCCTGTTCGGCCTTGATGCGCAATTCTTCTTTTTTCTTGTTTTGCTCTGCAGCCAGTTTCTCGTATGTCTGGATGGCATCGATATAGGCCGCTTGTTCCGGTGGCGCTTTTCCTGCCGCAGCCAGTCTCAGCTGAACGCCAGCGGCTTGGGCGATTTCTTCGCGAATATTGCGTGCCTGATAAAACGCCCAGCGGTCCAGCTTGTTGGCCTGCGCCTGCTGCATTCCCTGAACCCCATGAAGGTGCGAGGAAAGCGACGGTGATCGCCACTAGCATATTCAGGCGCGCCACACTGCGTTCGCTGGCCTGCATCTGGTTGGCCTGTTCCACAGCATCTAAAACGGTAATTTCCATTGCTGAATCGCCTGATGAAATGAATAAATGCCGACACGTATTTTACCCGGCTTTGACACCGCCAAGTCACACGTCCAGCGCAAGGCCTTGATCGGCACGGCTTTCTAGATAATCAACACGTTAATTTATGTTTCTTGAAAGTCTGCATCGGCTCGGACAAGTTGACTCAGGGATTCGGTGTGCGGTCTGCTGTCAAGCGGCAGCCGCACTCGGCACCGCACCAGCGGCCGCCCGCTCAGCCGTCTTGTAGGCCAGCAGTCGCAACGCGTTGGCCACGACGATCAGCGTCGAGCCTTCGTGGAACAGCACCGCGGTGCCGATGTTCAGGCCGAAGATCGTGGCCGGGATCAGCACCGCGACGACACCCAGGCTCACATAGAGGTTCTGCTTGATGATACGGCTGGTGCTGCGCGACAGGCCGACAGCGAAAGGCAATTGCGCCAGGTCGTCGGCCATCAGCGCGACGTCGGCGGTTTCCAGCGCGACATCCGAGCCCGCCGCACCCATCGCGATGCCCACTGTCGAGTTGGCCATTGCCGGCGCGTCGTTGACGCCGTCGCCGACCATCGCGACCTTGCCGTGCTGGTCACGCAGCGCCTTGATCGCATCGACTTTGTGCTCGGGCATCAGATCGCCGCGCGCCTCGGTCAGGCCCACACTCTTGGCCACCGCCTCGGCCACTTGCTGGTTGTCGCCAGAAATCATGATCAGTCGCTCGATGCCGAGCTCGCGCAGTTCGGCCATCACCCGCGCGGCCTCCGGCCGGGGCGTATCCATCACTGCGATGACGCCCAGGAACCGCTGTCCATGACGCACCACCATCGTCGTGCGGCCCGCGGCAACCAGCTTGTCATTGGCCGCTGCCACCTCGGGCGGCAGCGTCGAATCGGGCAGTTCGGAGAATAGCACCGGCTTCCCGATCACCGCCGTCTCGCCTGCGACCTGCGCCTGCACACCGCGGCCGGTAATGCTTTTGACGTCGGACACAGCAGGCAGTGCGACCCGTCCGCCCAGCCGCTCCGCGGCACCGGTGACGACGGCCGAAGCCAGCGGATGGTCGCTGCCCTGTTCGACCGCCTGGGCCAGGGCCAGCAACTCGTCTTCGCTAACCCCGGGCATCGCCACCACATCCGTCAGCCGCGGCTTGCCTTCGGTCAATGTGCCGGTCTTGTCGAAGGCGATCGAAGTCAGCGTGCCCAGGTTCTCGAGCGGCCCGCCGCCCTTGACCAGCACTCCACCGCGGCCAGCGCGAGCCACGCCGCTGAGGACGGCGCTCGGCACCGAGATTGCCAGCGCGCACGGGCTGGCCGCCACGAGCACCGCCATCGCACGGTAGAAGCTGGCTGAGAACGGCTCGTCGATCACCACTCCGGCGAACAGCAGCACCACTACGAGCACCAGCACTGCCGGCACAAAAAGGCGCTCGAAGCGTTCGGTGAACTGCTGCGTTGGCGAGCGCTGCGCCTCGGCCTCGGTGACCATCTTTACCACCCGCGCCATCGTCGATTGCTCGGCGCGGCGGGCGACCATCACCTCGATCGCGCCCGAGCCGTTGATCGTGCCGGCAAAGACGCGATGCTCGGCGCTAACGCGGTCGAACGCGGCCAGTGCCGCCGGCGCGTCGGCCACTGGCCGCTTGTCGACCGGAACGCTCTCGCCCGTCACCGGCGCCTGGTTGACGCTGGTCGTCCCGACCACCACCACGCCATCGGCAGGCAGTCGTTCGTTGGGGCGCACGATCACGACGTCGGCCACCTGCAATGCGGCGACGGCGACTTCCTCGGTTCCGGCGGCGCGGCGCACGGTGGCTGTCTCTGGTGCCAACTTGGCCAGGGCTTCGATCGCCTTGCGGGCGCGGCCCATCGCGTAGTGCTCCAGCGAATGTCCCAGACTGAACAAGAACAACAGCAAGGCGCCTTCGGCCCACTTGCCAAGCGCTGCAGCGCCGATGGCGGCCACCAGCATCAGCGTGTCGATCTCGAAGCGCCTTGCGCGAAGGTTGTCGAACGCTTCGCGAACCGTGTAGTAGCCGCCGAATAAATAGGCCGCGACGTACAGCGCCGTAGGCAGCCACGCCGGACTGACGACCACGCGTTCGAGCAGCCAGCCAACACCCAGCAGCGCGCCGGCAGTGCCGGCGAAGACGAGTTCGGTCATCTCACCGAATGGGCCGCCGGCGTGCGAGTGGCCGGCGTGGTCACCGGCTGCCTTGGCGTGGTCGTGACCGGCGTGGTCGTCCGCTTTCGCCGCGTCTGCCGGTGCCGCATCGGGCGCCTTGAGGCCCAGCGTGGCGGCGTGTTCCAGCAAGACCTGCGCCGACACCTTCTGGCGGTCGTATTCGATCCGCACCGCGCCCGAAGCAGCGACATCAGCTTCGAGCACGCCAGGTATACTGCGCAGCCCGTCGGCGACGCTGCGCGCGGCGCGCGCATGAAGCGCTGCGTCGGCGCGCACGACCAAATGCCCGAAGCGCTCGCTGATCTCCGCGCCCGCGGCATGAACCAGTTCTCGGACGCGGCCGATGTTGATCTGTGCCGGGTCGTAGTGGATGCACAACTGCGGCGCGTCGGCGTCGCGCGCGACATGCGCCTCGGAGATACCGGGCCTTCCCGACAGCGCGGCGATCAGTCGGCCGACGCAGCGGTCGTCGGCGTCGGGCAGGAGCAGCGGCAGGTCGAGCCGCAGCCGGGTCGTTGGTTCGTTCATTGGCACTCTCTTTCGTTGTTATGCTGCAGGGCCGACTGGTCAAAGCATTTCATCGGCGGACCATCACTGCGCCTGTCACTGGCGATAATATTTTTGAAGCCATCGCGGATGGCACCTTGAACTGGGTAACGGCCGCTGCAATCGGCTTAGCGTGCTTGATTTTCCATTTTCCGAGATGCCCCCTATTGGGCGAGTGCTCTTTCTGCAGCGTATATCGACCGATGCTCAGCGATCCCATCTTAACGACATTGAACCGGCTCATTTGAGATCTCTTAGCAGTTCCAGCATATGTTTAAATTCTCCGCCCACGCGATCCAGAGTAAATTGGTACATGATTGCGTTATCAGAAAACTTAGATCGCTCCACATCCATCTCGACGGTGTTGCCGTCGGCACTGATCTGGTTTGGCTCCTGATATTTGATCGCAACTCCTTTATAAGATCCCCCCGCTGGATCTGAGGCAATATGCGATGGGGATGTTGTAGCCAAACCCGGAAAGGATCCCGTTGTATATTGGGCTTTCTTCATGGCCTCATTGAGGTCGATATCGATAGCCTTGTAACCGGGAGTATCAGCGTTCGCGATATTTGAAGCGATTAATTGCTGGCGATAAGCCCGAATACCGAGCGCCATTTCCATGAAATTCTTCGACGAAGGCCCTGCATCGGAAACCGGGAAGTGACGAGGGTTGCCTTTTGACGCATCGTCTCCTTGGCGTTGTATCGCTTGCCCTAAAGCGTTTGCGAAAGAATCGGTAAGCGGCGAAGTCCCTTGGACGTCTGGACGATTTTCAGCATGCCGTATAGAAATATCGGAAGAGGCATTATCGGGGCGATTAATCGGCTGCATGGCGCTCCTTCGATCAACTGGGCAATTGGCGGGGACGGACAGGCAAGTGGTTTGCTATAACTGACCGGTCCCGCTTGGACTCTTGAGATAAGCAACTACCTTAGGGTGAACCGAACAACCTGACTCGCTTTGTCGCCAAGTTTCACCAAAGCCGCCGCCTTCATGCCGGGCTGGATCTTGAAGGCCCCTTGCGCCTGCAACTTGTTGCCCCCGGCCGGCAGCAATTTGGCTTCTGTTTTCTCAGATGCGGACAGCAGCGTCATCGTCGCTGACGCGTTCTTGGTATCTACCGGCTGATCATGGTCGGTGACGTAAAGCGTGAGGGCATCGGCCTTCGCCACCAGCTCATAGTTGATGTCCTTGACGACCGAGACGATGCCGCCATGCTGCGGTTTGACGTCGTGGGCATGTGCCTGCCCCGGTTTTTCGTCATGGGCGTGGCCCTTGTGATCGTCCGCGGCCGAGGCCTGGTGGATGGCGCAAAACGCAGCGAGAACGGTGATGACATGCAATAGCTTCATGGGGTTGCTCCCTTTGGGTTGATAACTTGATGAATGGCGATGCGGCTCTTCCATGTACCCGGGCGTGCCGGCGACATAGGTGCAGCCCCCCGCCTGGCGGTTGCAGGGGGTGGTTTCGCATTGCAGCGTCGTGTGAACGACCTTGAAGCGCTGGGCCAGGTGGGAATCAAATTGCCCTCCGGCGAGAAAGAGCGGTCGTGGACTACATGGGCGGTCAGGCTGACCTGGCCGCCACTCAGCAATCGAAGGCTGACCAGATTGACGACCAAGCCGATGCCGGCGATGACCAGCATTCCCGTCGGGTGAACCTCGGGCGGATGCAGGAAGCGCTGATATGCCTCGCCCAGGATGTAGAGGGCGACGGCAAAGAGCAGCAAGGCATTGAACGCCGCCAGGATTTCGAACCGGTGGTAGCCATAGGTCCGCCGGACATCGGCCGGCCGCCGGGCGATGCGGATGGCAGCCAGGGCGATGGCGAGCGCAAATATGTGCGCAGCGTCCGAGATGAGGGCGAGTCTGCCAGTCAGAATGCCGCCAACGACTTCGGTCATCAGGAAGCCGAAAGTCAGCACCAGGGCAAGGCGCAAGGCCCGCTCGTTCCCGGTACTCGGCAGCGCGTGAGTGTGGCTTGCACTCATGGTGGCGGTTCCTTTCCGGAGTGGCGTTTCTTCGATCCCTGCTTCACTGCCTGCAGCCGACGCCGGAGTTCGGCGGAAAATTTCGGCTTCGACGTGCGCCTTCCCTCGCGCCAGCAGACAAAAACATAGAAGGCCAGGACGGTAATCATCAAGCCCAGGCCGACGACGATCAGCCGAAACTCAAGGTGACTGTGGAGGAGATGGTCGAGCATGGGGTGACGCTCCCGCCATCAAGGTTGCTGCGCCTTGCCGCAGTTCGGGCAAAACTTCACCCCCGGCGCCAGGCTTGCATTGCAGGCGGCGCAAGCACCGGGCAGCAGCGTTGTGCCGCATTGCGCGCAAAAGCGCGCGCCCGGATTGGGCACGATGCCGCACTTCGGGCAAGAAGGGCCACCGGCGGCTACCCCGCCACTGGGCTGCCCGGTATTCGACGGGTAATTTTGTCCCCAGCCATGATCACCGCCCGGATAATTCCCCTGGCCGCGATGATGACCTCCTTGATGACCACCTTGATGGCCGCCGGCCATCCCCTGCAAGAGCTTTTCAAAAAATCCCATGACATCCTCCGCGAACTGAGTCGGTCGATATGTGACCGGTTGCCTGATTCGCTGTTTCAGCGCCAAGCCTCCGGCCACGCCTGCAAACCTTATGCTTGTGTCGGCTCGGGGGCCGACTCGGCGGTGAAATCCTCTTCCTCAGCATCTTTGCCATGGACAAGACGATAAAGAAGGGGCAGAACGAGAAGCGTCAGTGCAGTCGATGACAGGATGCCGCCGATCACTACCGTGGCGAGCGGACGCTGAACTTCGGCACCGGTGCCCGTTGCTATTGCCATGGGAACAAAGCCGAGGGAAGCGACCAAGGCCGTCATCAGCACGGGACGCAAGCGGGTCAATGCTCCCTCGTGAATGGCATCATCCAGAGTGCGTCCTTCTTCTCGTAAGCTACGGATGAACGCAATCATCACCAGCCCGTTGAGTACCGCCACACCGGACAAGGCAATGAAACCGATACCGGCTGAAATCGACAGCGGGATGTCTCTCAACCAAAGCGCAACGACACCGCCCGTTAACGCGAACGGAATGCCGGTAAACACTAGCAATCCATCTTTTGCATTGCCGAACATGACAAACAGCAGCGTGAACACCAGCAGCAAGGCAACAGGTACGACAATTTTCAGGCGTTGAGAAGCCGATTCCAGTTGCTCGAAGGTTCCGCCCCAGGATGTCCAATAGCCGGTCGGAATTTTGACCTCTGCCAGGCGTGTCTGTGCTTCGCCCACGAACGAGCCGATGTCCCGTCCCCGAACGTTGGCACTGACGACCACGCGCCGCTTGCCATTCTCCCGGCTGACTTGATTGGGCCCCGGCGCGACTTCCAGGCTGGCGACCTCACTTAAAGGGATATAGGTCGTACGCCCCTCGATGCCGTTGCTGACTGCAGTGCTTTTTGGCAAGGCGATCGGTAGACGCTTCATCGATTCGATATCAGAACGCAGGTTATCGGGTAGACGAACGACAATATCGAAGCGTCGATCGCCTTCGAACATGGTTCCAGCCTCTCGACCACCAATGGCCGTCGAAATCGCATCCTGAACATCGCCGACGTTGAGCCCATAGCGAGCGGTCTTGTCGCGATCGATGTTGACGGTCAGCATGGGCAAGCCGGTCGTCTGCTCCACCTTGACTTCGGATGCGCCGGGTATCTTTCCCAGAACGGCGGCAATTTTGCCCGCCGTTTCGTTCATCACATCCATGTCGTCGCCAAATATCTTGATCGCGACATCGCTGCGGACCCCGGAGATCAACTCGTTGAAGCGCAACTGGATTGGCTGAGAGAATTCATAGGTATTGCCCGGCAGCTTACCAGCGGTCTCCTGTATGGCTGCCAGCAGTTGATCCCTGGATTTCTTTGGCTCGGGCCACTGCGTTTCCGGCTTCAGCATGATGTAGCCGTCCGAGATATTGGGGGGCATGGGATCGGAAGCGATTTCAGCTGTTCCTGTCCGCGCAAACACACGCTCGATTTCCGGGAAATCCGCTTTAAGCCGCTTTTCCAGTTGTTGCTGCATGGCAACGGACTGGGACAGGCTGGTTCCCGGAATACGCAGTGCCTGAATGGCGAAATCGCCTTCATTCAAACTGGGAACGAATTCACTCCCCATGCGGGTGACGAGCAAGCCGGAGAGAATGACAATAACGGCTGTAAAGACCAGGACCACAGGCTTATTGGTCATGACACTGGCCAGCGCTGGCTTATACCAGCGCTTGGCGGTCCGCATCAGGATGTTTTCCTTTTCTCCCACCTTCGCACCGATAAACAGCGCTACTGCCGCCGGGATGAAGGTGACGGAGAGGATCATGGCGCCAACCAGAGCCGTGACCACGGTGAAGGCCATAGGATGAAACATTTTCCCTTCGACGCCGGTGAGCGCAAAGATTGGCAGGTAGACAATCATGATGATGAGTTGGCCGAAAAGCAGCGGTCGGCGTGCTTCCCTGGATGCGGCAAAGACCTCGTGGAAGCGCTCGGTCCGGGTCAGCGGCCGTCCGTGATGCTCTTGGGCATGGGCCAGTCGGCGCACGCAGTTTTCCACGATCACGACCGCACCGTCGATGATGATCCCGAAGTCGAGGGCTCCGAGGCTCATCAAGTTGGCACTGACGTGGTAAGTCACCATTCCTGAAAAGGTAAACAACATGGAAAGCGGGATCACCATAGCTGTGATTACCGCTGCCCGGATGTTGCCAAGGAACAGGAACAGAATGACGATGACCAGAACAGCGCCCTCAAGGAGATTCTTCTTGACGGTATTGATCGCCTTATCCACCAGAACAGTCCGGTCATAGACGGTGACCGCCTTAACTCCTTCGGGCAGGCTGCGGTTGATTTCCACCATTTTCTTGTCTACGGCTGCAGAGACGGTTCGACTGTTCTCGCCAATCAGCATGAACACCGTACCGAGGACGATTTCACGACCGTCGTCGGTGGCGGCACCGGTACGCAGTTCGCGGCCGATACCGACCTCAGCTACATCGCGAACGCGGATCGCCACCCCTTGCACATTGCCGAGAATGACATTGCGGATGTCCTCGATGCTCCGTACCTGGCCTGGCGCCCGGATCAGATACTGTTCGCCACGCTTCTCGATATAGCCTGCCCCGACGTTGCTGTTGTTGCGGTCGAGAGCGGTTACGACGTCTTGCAACGTCAGCCCATAGGAAGCGAGTTTTTCAGGGCTGGGCGCAACCTGGTATTCCTTGGCAAACCCGCCGATCGAGTTGATTTCGGTAACTCCCGGCACATTGCGCAACTGCGGTTTGATGATCCAATCCTGTATCTCGCGCAAATCGGTCGGTGTATAGGCGCTACCGTCTGGCTTTCTGGCTCCGTCTTCGGTTTCTACGGTCCACAGGTAAATTTCCCCCAAACCTGTCGAAATTGGCCCCGTGGCCGGCGAAATTCCAGCCGGAAGCTTTTCCTTGGCTTCCTGAATACGCTGATTGACCAGTTGGCGAGCGAAATAGATGTCCGTTCCATCCTTGAAAATCACCGTGACTTGGGACAGGCCATAACGCGACAGGGAGCGGGTTTGTTCCAGATGGGGCAATCCGGCCATGACGGTCTCGACCGGATAGGTCACCCGTTGCTCAACCTCCAGTGGTGAATAACCAGGTGCCGCCGTATTAATCTGAACCTGGACGTTAGTGATGTCGGGCACCGCGTCGATCGGCAGGCGCTGGTAGTTGTAGATGCCCAGTACGGCCATGCCAAGCACGGCCAAAATGACCAGCCAGCGGTGCTCGATGGCGAGGCGAATGATGCGTTCAAACATGTTGTTCTCCCCCGCCTCAGTGGCTATGCTCGGCGCTGCCCTTGCCGAGTTCCGATTTCAGGACAAAGCTACCGGCTGCAGCGTATGGCGTTCCAGCCTTCAAACCGCTGAGCACTTCGATCAGCTTGCCGTCAGAACGCCCCAAGGTGACGGGTTGGGCAACAAAGCCGTCAGCCACCTTGATAAAAATAACGCTCTTGTCCCCGATCGTCTGGATTGCTTCGGCCACAACGCTTACCGGGACTTCGGCCTCACCGGAGACCACTTCGACATTAACGAACAAGCCAGGCCGCCAGGCCATCTTTGGGTTGTCCAGGATGACACGCGCCTTGGCCGTACGGGTCTCCTGGCCGAGCAAGGCGCCAACATAGGAGATGCCGCCTTCCGCCTTCGATTCGAATGCAGTCGCCTTGACGACGACCTTTTCGCCGATGCGAACGATGTTCAGATCCTTGGCGGGAACAACGATTTCCGCCCAAACCGTGGACAGGTCGGAAACCGTGAATATGCTGGCATCTTCCTTGACCGCTTCGCCGAGCGCGATGTGCTTTTCCACGACCATGCCATCGAAAGGTGCCCGGATTTCATAGCGGTTGAGGCTTCCCGAAACGCTCGGGCTTGCCCCCAGCGCAATCAGTTTTTGCTGGCTGTTGGCGACGGCAATTTCAGCTTCCCGCAAAACCTGCTGTGCCAGGAGGTAGTCCTGCTCGGCGGAAATTTTTTCTTCCCAGAGCTTTTTTTCCCGCTCGTAGGTCGATTTGGCAAGCGTCAGCCGCTTCTGCGCCGACAACAGTTCGCTGCGCTGCTCGGAGAGTCCGGTACTGGCGATAACTGCCAGTATCTGTCCGCGCTTGACCAATTGCCCAAGGTTGGCCGGGACACTTTCAACGACACCAGCTAACCGCGGCACAACGTGAGCTGTCCGATCTTCATTGAAGCGGATCTCACCCGGCAGTTGTGCCGCTGTTCGGATTTTGGCAGGGGCCGCCTTCTGGATACTGATGGCGGCCGATTTGACCTGCTCATCAGTCAGTTCGATTTTTCCTTCTTCCCTCGTATCAATGAACAGGAACGGTGTGTTAGACACCATAGCGGTAATAGCCGCTTCAAAGGCATGGGGTTCGGCGATCGGACTGGTGCTCATCAGGAAGTCTTGTTCCACCTTGAAGGCCACTTCCTGCTTCTCTCCGTTCGGCCGCGTCAATGTCACAGAAACCTTAGCTGCTGACGGGGCCAAGGGCTTGTCCTGTTGGAACAGCCAGACACGAAAATGTGGCTCACCACCTTCTTCAGCCAGCAATAACTCCAGGCCGAATCCATCTTCGGTAAACAGTTTGCCTCCGTGAGAGCCAGTCTTCGGTCCATCCTCATGATGTTCAGCATCGCCGTGGCCCTTGGCGTGATCATGGCCATCGCCGGCCTGAGCACCATGATGCTCAGCATCAGCATGTCCCTTGGATTCGGCATGGCTGGCATGTTCACCCTGCTCAGCAGACTGATCCGAAGAGGAGGAGCCCAGAATCCAGCCGCCGGCAGCAATGCCCATCGCCAAGATGACAGCGATGGCGATACCTTGTTTTTTGGAAAGGTTAAAGGCGTTCTTGTTGATATTGATTTTCACAGCTTGCTCCTACGGACGGCTTGGCATGGCGGATGACATTGAATTGGTGGAGCCCAGGACACGCTCCAGTTCGGCAGCAGTCCGATGCGCCTCGGATAAACTTTTCAGGTATTGGGCTCTTGCCTGAAAGAAGGTGCGTTGAGCATCCAGGACTTCCAGAAAACTGAATTTCCCAAGCTCGAACCCTTTACTAGCTGCGTCATAGGCGCTGCGTGCGCCCGGCAAAATTTCGCTTTGCAGGGCTTGAGCTTCAACGACCAGTGCCTTTAGGCGCTCCTGGTTTTGCGTAACTTCCGTGCTCAAGCGAACCTCGGTGGCGCTCAATTCATCCCGAGCCTTATCGGCCCGCCGCAGCGCTTCATGCACATTGCCCTGGTTGCGGTCGAATATCGGGAATGGGATCGAGACACCCACGATGGTTTGGTTGCGCCCAAGCTCTTCAATTTTTTTTGAACCCAGGCTGACCGTGACGTTTGGAATCCGCCGAGACCGCTCGACATCGGCAAGCGCCGCAAAACGATCGGCCTCATGGCGTGCACGGGCAAGTACCGGAGAGTTGTTCAAGCGACGATCGATCTCGTCGGCGGAGAGGATTTCTGGCAGATTGTCGGTACGCCCCTCGACCTGTCCAAACCGTGGTGTCTTACTTCCCCAGGTCGCTGCCAGACGATTTCGTGCTGCGACCAAATCCCCTTTGGCTTGATTCAACTCCACCCGTGCAGACGCCTCAGCAACGCGTGCCTTGGTTTCCTCAACGGGTGAGATTTTGCCGGCCGTAACCCGGCGCGATGCTGCTTGGGTAGCGCGTTGGGCGAGGCCGAGCAAATCCTCTGTTTGCAGTATCCGTTCCTGAGCCACCAGAACATCGAAGAAGGCGCCAACAACGCTAGCTCGGATACTCTGGCGTTTGGCCACCAAGTCGGCAGAGGCTACATCCCGTCCCCGCTCGGCGGAAACAATCCGTGCAGCACGCCTGCCCCCCAACTCGATTAATTGGCTGATCTGAACGGTTGTGGTTCGCGTTGCCTTATTCTGCGTATCTTCAACCAAGGTTGAAATTTCCGGGTTCGGCAGTATCCCTGCTTGAATCACCGCTCCCTCGACTGCTCGCAATTCGTTGGTTGCGGCAGATAGTTCGGGATTGGCCGTTAGCGCGAGATCGATTGCAGCGGAAAGGGTCAAGGTTCCGGTCGGTTCCTTGGCAAGCGCAGGTACTGCCTCGATCGGCGACGGCGCATTTTGCATCTGCGCCCAGAGGTTGGTGCTGGCAAGCACCGTAAATCCGAAAAAGGTTCGGGCCAGTAAAGCGATAATTGGTTGTTGGCGGTACATCCGACTCTCCGTTGATGAAAGGTACATCAGGGAATCGGCGGGGCACCACCCCGCAAGCGGCATGGCACAGTGCGCAGCTCAAGCTGCGGCAAACTGATATGGGAAAAGTAACCCAACCCCGCCGATCAGGCGGAGATCGACCAGTTGGGACGTTCGGGTTGGACCGTGGGCGGCGAAGCCAGAGCGCCCGGATGCCAAGGATGGTCGACGAAGGTCATAGCCATTAGGGGGAATACAGCAATGCCGGTCAGCACTGCGGCGCAACTGGCATGACAAGCCGCACAGTCGCCGTCTATGCCGCCACCCAGTGCCTTGGCATCGGAGGAATCGGCACCCTCGGATTGGTGCTTGTGTTCATGGTGCCCGAAATGCTGGGCGGCCGCGCCGGATTCGTGCTGACAATAGCCGGCGACTGCCGCCCAGGAGAACTGGAACGGCAGGAAAACGAGCAGAAAAATGGCAAGCCAGCGACGCATGGTGGGCATTGTATCAGTGTCCTTCTAAGACAAATAGCCGTAGCGAAGTTGGCTTGTCATGAAGTATGCTCGGTTTCGTCATGCTTTTGCTTCAAGATACCAACATCATCAGCGCTGCCACATGTACTGCTGGTGCTGCATCATGTGGTCCATCATCATCTGCTGCATGCCCATGTAGCGGTCCATCATGTACTGCCGCTGTTTCATTTGCTCCGGGGTGAGCTTGGAGTAATAGCCGCCCATGTGGTCCCAGCCCATCATCATGCCGTGCCCCATCATGCCACGGCCACCCATGCAGCAGCCCATGCCCCCCATGCCGCCGCTACCCCACATGCCGCCGCTACCCCACATGCCGTGCATCATCTGCATATTGCCTTGCATGGCGGTCCAATGGTCTTGCAGCAGTTTCTGACGCTCTTGCGGATCTTGGGTCTGGCGAATCTTGTCCATCTGCTCCTGCATTTTTTTCATGTTTTCCTGGGCCAGCGCCATCTGCTTGTCGTACTCGGCCACGTTCGGCACAGATGGTTTCGCTTGGGCATTTTTTTCGGGGCTGTTTGGTTGTTGTGCCAGAACGGGCGTTGCGAACAGCACGCTTGCAGCCAATGCGACGGTAAAAATCGTTGGTTTCATTGCACTACTCCTTTGAGTTACGAACACATGAAAGGCCCGTAACGGGCCGGCCAAAGCAAGCTTACAGTGCCTGCATCACCCGCATTAGCCGCTCCCGAACCTCACCAGCCAACTTATTAATTTCAGGTTTGTCAACCAACGCGAGCACGGCGTAGGGGTCCATGAATTCCGCATGAATCTTGCCATCATCGTCCTGGCGCACCACGACGTTGCATGGCAAGAGCAATCCAATTGAGGGTTCTGCCCGCAATGCTTGATTCGCGAGCGGCGGATTGCAAGCCCCGAGGATACGGTAGGGCGGCATATCTTGATTTAGTTTTTTCTTGAGCGTCGCCGCCACGTCAATGTCCGTGAGTACGCCGAAGCCTTCTCTTTGTAGCTCCTGGGTTACTTTTTCAATTGCCTCGTCGAAAGATGACGCAATCGTCTTGCCAAAGCCGTACTGGAGATTCATATCATTTTCCTTTCAGTGCACATGGAATTTCATGTCCTTAGCATTGTCCGACCGCTTGCTATCACCACGAATTCGCTGAACTCATGCGCGAGAACGGCAATCGGGAAGCAGAAAAGGCAGCCTCACCAAATTGCCGCTCAATAGCCGGCTCTGGCGAACGCGCCGCTCGCCAAGGCTTTGCGTAGCGGCAGGGACCAGGGACCTCTGAAGCCTTCTTCGCTGTGGCAGCCGCAACTTGTCTTGTCCTTGCGTTCCTCAGGCATATCATTTCCGTTCTCTTGAGTGCTCGTTTTCATAATGTGGTGTTTTACTTTAAGTTCGTGAGAGACACCATTTCCCGCAAACGTTCCTCTTCGGCAATAAATATATCGACCGCAACAGGATCGAACTGGCTTCCGGACATTTTCACGATCTCATTCTTTGCTGAATCAAAATCGAGTCCCTGTCGATATGGCCGATCCGAAGTCATGGCATCCAGCGTATCGATAATTGCAAACAGACGCGCCGCCAGCGGAATGGCGTCCCCGCACAAGCCTCGTGGATAGCCGGAGCCATCGAACCGCTCTTCGTGGCAGAGAACAATGTCGGCGGCAACCTCGAAAAACGGGACAGGAGCCAACATGTCATACCCGGCTCCAGGATGCCGACGCATGATTTCCCACTCCGTTTCAGTGAGATGGCCGGGCTTCAGCAGAATCGCGTCGGGCACGCCGATCTTTCCGACATCGTGCAGCAGGCTGCCCCAATACACCTGCTTGAGCAAGGCCGGGTCGCTATAGCAATGTCTTGCCAGCACCAAGGTGTGGCAAGCAACCCGCTTAGAATGCATGCCGGTTTCATGTTCCCGCATATCCAGAGCCGCAGTCAGCGACTCCGCCAGCAACTCCTGCAACTCCTCCCCCATGCCCAAGAGCTGCTTGCGGCACTCCAGAAGGCAATGTTCGCAAGTGCACGTACCTGCCAATCGTGTATACAACCTGTCGGTCGAGTGTGATCCGCACAGCACACAGGGCTCGGCGCTGTGCGGTGTAGCTGTGCTTTCCTGGGTGTGGTCGCTCATGTGTGACTCCTCATGTGTGACTCCTCATGCGAACTGCCTGCGGAAGCGGCGCATGCCGAAAGAAAAGATTAACCCCCCCCCAGTATGCCGATCGCCAGCACCGAGTCCCACCGCAGATCGAGTCCGGCCCCCTTCAGCAGGACGCCGTAGCTTACGTCGATGTAGTGGCGCATCGGCGACGCTAGCGTCGCCCAGCGCATCCAGTCCGGCATCGTCTCCGGCGGCGTCCATAGTCCGGACAGCAGCAGGATCTGCGCCAGAATGAGCAGGCTCAAGAGGCCGACTTGCGCCTGGTTGCGCCCGATTCAGGTCATCCATTGTTCATTCCTGATACGAAAATGGCGTGAGCACACTGTGACTAACCGTGCCATGACGAAAGACTGGCGCTCGAATTTCGTCGCCATCAACTTACCGTTAGCTATCAGATTCTGGGCTGAAATGCGAACTCCAACGCCCGCCCACCGCATCCAGCGCCACCGGAGGTGCCAGCGTATTCAATCGAAAAAGTCCTTGAAAAATCCACCTCGCTTAGGTGAATTTCCGCTATGGCCCCAAGAGTGCTGGTCATCGCATCCGGATCGCCTTAGAGGCTGCTGCGGTGTGGGTGCAGGTTGTGATGGAGCATAAGCGGGGTCGCGCTGACTACGCTCAATGATTTTGTCGAGTTCTCCGCGGTCAAGCCAGACCCCTCGGCATTGCGGGCAATAGTCGATCTCGATCCCTTGACGCTCCGTCATAACAAGGGTGGTTTCTATGCAGACTGGGCATTTCACGGCAGTTCTCCTTGAGGAAAATCGAACGGTTTCAGCCTTTGACACCGCTCGGCACATTGAACTTTAACCAGCAAATTGTTGGAAGACTTGCTGGCGACGGAAAACAGGAAGTCATCACCCCGAATTGGTGACGGTGTTTTGACTCATTACAATATAAATTAGGCAGAACGCCCCCAGAGAAATTGTCACGTCCGCCCAGTTGAACGCGGGCCAGTGCGAGAACCGCCAATGGAAGTCGAGGTAATCCACAACTTGCCCGCGCAGCACGCGATCTGCGACATTGCCGAGTGCGCCACCCAGAATCAGGCTATAGCCCAACGCTTCGAGGCGTGGCCGTTGCTGGCACAGCATGCGTCCCAGCCAAGCGGAAACGGCCAGACCCAGCGTGATAAAAAAGTTACGTTGCCAGCCGCCAGCGTTCGCCAGAAAACTGAATGCCGCGCCGGGGTTCAGGACATGGACGAGATTGAAAAACGGGGTGATTTCGACCT
Organism: Gammaproteobacteria bacterium; assembly: GCA_018828385.1. Lineage (GTDB taxonomy): Bacteria > Pseudomonadota > Gammaproteobacteria > Burkholderiales > Rhodocyclaceae > Azonexus. Next base: position 66,754 of record JAHJVE010000012.1, read on the forward strand.
GTTCACCGTAGGCAAACGTGCGGGTAATGGCGAACTTAGCGAGCTGATCGATCATGATTGCACCGGCGGCCACCGCGTACCAGACCCAAACCGATGTGTGGCGAGCTGATTGCCACATAGGGGCGGCCAGGGGCATCACCCTCCCGGCAAGCGCCGTGCAGATACATCCAAGTCCCCATCCCGCCAGCACATCAGCAGGAAAGTGCATTCCGGCTGCGATGCGTGACCAACCGACCAATGCCGCATAGAGCACCAAACCGATCCGGCCACGGCGGCCCATCAAAGGCCAGAGCGCGCCGACCACCAGCGCGGCATAGGTGGCATGCCCGCTGGGCAGGCTGTAGTGTCGCTCAATCTCTCCGATAACGTGCACCATGTCGCCAAGTACAGCCGACGGGCGCGGAAAGTCGAGCCATAATTTCAAGGCGGCGGAGGCCAGTAAAGCCAGCAAGAAGGCCACGCTAAAACCAATGAGGCGCTGCAAAACGACCGCACTACGCGCCGGGTCGGTGGCCGATTTCGAACACCACCACAGACCCAACAGCATCAGCGGCGCTGTCCAGTAACTGCCCACGAGGCTGAAGAACCACGCCACCGGCTCCAGCGCGGCAGGCGTACCCGTGTTTATGGCTTGGAACAACGCGATGTTCAGGTCACCCCAGTCATAGAGAAAAAATTTCCAGCTCATCGGCGCAGCAGCCTCAAGCCGTTACCGACGACAAGGAGGCTGGCTCCCATATCAGCAAACACGGCCATCCACATGGTGGCGTGACCCGTGAAGGTGAGCACCAGAAATACTGTTTTGATACCAAGGGCCAGCACGATGTTTTGCATCAGCACCTGCGCAGTTGCATGCGACAGGCGCACGAAGGTCGGTATCTTACGCAGGTCGTCGTCCATCAGCGCCACGTCAGCCGTTTCGATGGCGGTGTCCGAGCCAGCCGCCCCCATGGCAAAGCCGATGTCGGCTCGTGCCAAGGCCGGTGAATCATTGATGCCATCGCCAACCATGCCGACCTTGCCGCTTTGGGCCAATTTCTCCACTTCGTGCAGTTTGTCTTCTGGGAGGAGATTACCTTGTGCACGGTCGATCCCGGCTTGTGCGGCAATGGCCTTTGCCGTATGTGGGTTGTCGCCGGTCAGCATCGTGGTGTTGATGCCCATCGCATGCAACTCGGCGATGGCTCTCCTGCTACTGTCCTTGATAGTGTCCGCTACGGCGAATAAGGCATGAACCCCCTTTGCGCTGACCAACATCACGACAGTTTTACCTACGGTTTCCAGCTCCGCGATGCGCTGTTCCAACTCGGGAGTGCACTGCCCCAGTTCTTCGAGCATCCGGTGGTTGCCCAGATGATAGGTCTCGCCGTTGATTTGACCTTGCACGCCCCGACCGGGCAACGCGCTGAACTCAGCCACGTCGAGCAGGGCAATCGCATCTGCCTGCGCAGCCTGTGCCACCGCTTTGGATACCGGATGGTCTGAGCGGGCCGCCAGACTGGCAGCGATGCTGCGGCTGTCAGCGGTGAGTGCAGTGCCACATGCGACAAAATCGGTCTGAGCCGGCTTGCCGTGCGTGATCGTGCCGGTCTTGTCCAGCGCCAGCCAGCGTAGCTTGCGGCCTTCTTCCAGATAGACGCCGCCCTTAATGAGAATGCCGTGACGGGCGGCGGCGGCCAAGCCGCTGACGATGCTGACCGGCGTAGAGATCACCAATGCGCACGGGCAGGCGACCACCAGCAGAACCAGTGCGCGGTAAATCCATTCGAGCCAGGCAGCCCCCATGAACAGCGGTGGCAGCAACGCGACAGCGATGGCCACGCCGAACACAACAGGGGTGTACCAGCGGGCGAACTGATCGACAAAACGTTGCGTCGGCGCACGGCTCCCCTGTGCAGCTTCGACCGCGTGAATGATGCGGGCCAGTGTGGAGTGGCTGGCCACGGCGGTGACGTGGTACTCGAATGAACCTGATTCGTTGATCGTGCCCGCAAACACCGGATCACCGGGGGATTTCTCGACCGGGAGGCTTTCGCCCGTGATCGGGGCTTGGTTGATGGTAGAGCGGCCTTCCAGCACCTCACCGTCAAGGGCGATGCGCTCACCTGGTTTGACCCGGACGCGATCGCCGATGGCGACTTGCTTAGCACTCACTTCACGCCATGTGCCGTCCGGCTGCAGTACGGTTGCTTGTTCTGGTGAAAGATCAAGCAGGCCGCGGATGGCGTTACGAGCGCGATCCAGCGATTTGGCTTCGATTACCTCAGCCAGCGTGAACAGTACCATCACCATTGCAGCTTCGGGCCAGTGGCCGATCAACATGGCGCCCGTGACCGCAATCGACATCAGGGCGTTCATGTTCAGATTACGGTTCTTGAGCGCAATCCACCCCTTCTTGTAGGTGGAAAGGCCACCCGTGAAGACCGCGACGAGCGCCAGAACAACGACCGACCAGTGATTGCCGTTGTGGAGCCAGTAGACCACCTCGGCCGCCGATGCAGTGACCAAAGAAATGCCCAGCGGCCACCAGTTGGTTGGCGTGGTCAAAGGGGAAATGGATGGCGCGGCCTCGGCTGCGTCCATCACTTGCGCCTCGAATCCAAGCGCTTGCAGGGCCATGAGCACCTCTGGCAGAGCCTGGTCAGTATGGCGCACCGACAACGTGCGCTGCATCAAGTTGAAGTCGAGTCCTGAGACCCCTGCCATTGGGCCGAGTTTGTTGCGGATCAACGCCTCTTCGGTCGGGCAATCCATTTTGGCAATGGACAGCCTGGTCGTTTGCCCGGCCGACGCCTGATCCATGCGCACGGCTTGCATGCCGATGGCTGTTAGCGCCTGCTCAACCGGTGACAGCGAGGGCAGTTCGTGGCGAACGACCAAAGTACGCTGCATCAGGTTGAATTCAAGACCAACTACGCCCGCCAGACCGGTCAATTTACTTCGGATTAGCGCTTCTTCCGTAGGGCAATCCATGTTCTCGATGTGATACACCACTTGAGCCGATCCCGCTGTTTGCGGGGTCGGAGTCGTTGGATGGATGATCGGCTCGGCCGTGCAGCTGCAGCCTTTTGAAGCGCATTCACTCATGGATAGCTCCTTCAAATGGTCTATTAAAGCTCCATTTAAAACTCTGTAGTCGCTATAGAGTCAAGAAATAAATGGAGATTGATGTCCGATTCACGGAATACGTTTCCACAGCATGGATGTCTGCGCTTAACGAAGTCACGCGAGCCGGCAGGAATCATCATTATGGGTTTCTTGTTGGCGGATATACTGCTTTGACTTTCAGCCAAAGCCTGTTCCAGTTTCTTTTGGAGGTTTCTGATCTCCACCCCGTGCGCGCCAACATACTGAACAGCAAGGCAGCTACGGCAAGGATCAACACAAGCCCATTTCCGAATCGCGCGTATGGGGTGGTTCCGGCATAGCCCTGCACGTCGGCCACGAGAGCGCCTCGGACGAATGGAGGTAGCTTCTTGTCGACCAAACCGGTGGGGAGAACGACTGCAGTCATGCCAGTGTTGGTCGCGCGCAGCATCGGTCTCCCCGTTTCCAGCGCCCGCATCTGTGAAATCTGCAGGTGCTGTGGCTGAGCCAGTGAGCGACGCCCAAACCAGGCGGTATTCGAGACGTTGGCCAAAATCGATGCGTGCGGCATGGAGCGAATGATTTCCTCACCAAAGAGATCCTCGTAGCAAATGTTGACTGCCACCTGCTGACCAGAAACGGCGAGCGGTATCTGATCAACTGTTCCGGGCGAGAAATTAGACTTTGGCATTCTTAGGGCAGCAACGAACCAGCCGAAACCGGAGGGGACGAACTCGCCGAACGGAACCAAATGGTGTTTGCTGTAAACCTGAGGTGGCGAGGCGCCAAGCGTCACCACGATATTCGCGTAGTTCTGATCATCCCCAAGGACGGTCCCAAGCAAGAGATCGCCACCCCGCGTCTGTACGAGTCGTGCCAAATCTCCAAGAAATGCCTTCGGGATTTGATGAAAGTACGATGGTATCGCGGTCTCAGGCAGAATGCTCAGTTGTGCAGGATGGTCTTTCGTTAGCTCAAAGTATACTGCCAATGAATCAGCAAAATGCCCAGGCTGCCACTTCACATCTTGCGAGATGTTGCCCTGCAAAAGTGCCACACGTAGTGGCTGGCCAACTGCCCACGTCCAGCGGTGTTGCTGCGCGAAATAGCCAACAGCTAATGCGCAAACAACACACAAGAGCGTTGGGGTTGAGAGCGCCAGCCTGAATTTCGGGGGAGACGACAATGAGATGGTTTCGCGATGGCATCCCACCATGCCGCCCACTAGACCCGCGCCAACCACGACCGTGAAAAATGATACGCCGTACACGCCGACGACAGGCGCAAATCCGCTCAGTGGCGATGGAGGAGACTGAGAGTATCCAAGTGTCAGCCAAGGGAAACCGGTGAAAAGCCAGCCGCGCGTCCATTCCGACAACGACCAGCAAGCGGCAAAAGCCAGTACATCGGCAAATGGTTTCCCACTCCTGATGCGGACAAATGCCGCGCTCCACAGTGCTGGAAATAATGCCAAGAAGGCGCAGAAGAGTAGCGTCGCTAAAGCAGCAGGCACGGTGGGCAACCCGCCAAACTCGTTCAGGCTAACGAAGACCCACGAAACACCAGCAAGAAAGATTCCGAGACCATGGGCGAATCCCCTCGCAAACGCGCTACGGACATCTGGTGCTTGAACAAGAAGAAAGAAAAGCCCGCCAGTCGTGAGCCATGCTATCGGAAAAACTTCGAGCGGCGCGAACGCAGTGACGCTGACTGCGCCTAGGATCAGCGATAAGAGCATAGAAGTCATGGGAGACAAAAAATCCAGTATTTGGAAGCAATCCATCATTCATGGGATGCCATGAAATGTTGGGGCAGGCGCGAATGATTGCGGAACTTCTTGAGGTGCTATGGCCGTTGAGGCTCAAGTGCCTAGTCTGGTGTCATTAGATATTTGCTTGTCAGTATGAGTAGCCAGGACGAACTACTATTCGTAGCTATCATTTAAAACCCTTGAGTCGCTAAAAGGTCAAGCAGCTACAATTAAAACCCGCAAGGAGAAAAGCATGCTGGAGTTTCTGAAAATTCTTGCCCTATTCGTGGTTACGGCTCTGGCTGAAATCATCGGGTGCTATTTGCCCTGGCTGGTGCTGACTCAGGGTCGTCCGCGCTGGCTATTGATCCCGGCCGCCGTATCTCTGGCTCTTTTCGCCTGGCTGCTGACGCTGCATCCGGGTGCCGCCGGACGTATCTACGCGGCCTATGGCGGTGTTTATGTGGCCATTGCCCTGTTATGGCTTTGGCGGGTTGATGGCATTCCGCTCACCCGTTGGGATCTGCTCGGCAGTGCGGTATGTCTGATGGGGATGGCCATTATTGCCCTGCAACCGGCTCGTGCCGGATGAACGGACGGAGACCAAGATGAAAATCAGTGAACTGGCGCGCTTGGCGGGAAGCAATGCAGAAACGATCCGCTATTACGAGCGTGAAGGTTTGCTACCGAAAGCCAGCCGCAGCGAAAGCAACTACCGTATATACACGGCCGCACATCTGGAACGGCTGATCTTCATCAAGCATTGCCGCAATCTCGACATGACGCTGGGCGAGATTCGGACCCTGCTGCGTTTCAAGGCTTCACCCGAGGAAAACTGCGGCGAGGTCAACCGTCTGCTGGACGAACACATCGAGCATGTTGTGCGGCGGATTGGTGAGCTTCAGGAATTGGAACGGCAACTGCGCGATCTCCGAGAATGCTGTCCGGATGGGCGTCAGGCTGCTGCCTGCGGCATTCTTGAAGGGCTATCGCAACCGTCTTTGGAAAAGACACCGGGGAACCACGTTCCCGGCGTGCATGCATCGTTCGCAAACAATATTAACAAGTCTTGAAGATCCGTTAATGAGCCGATCGAACATCTTCCGCATGATCTCAGCAATCCGTTGATCCACCGGTTGAATCGGCAATTCCTAACTTGACCGCGGCAAGCGCTCATTGATGAGCACGGAAATCTCCTTATCTGCGCTTTTATGTAGACGTCGCCGGAAAACTTTCAGAACCTCGGCGATTTCCGGCACAAACCACCTGTTCATGCGTGTTGCCGGACTTCTGCAGGGCCGACTTACGTACGACCAGGGCAGGCCACGCCTAGGTGGCGTGCTGCCTACTTGGGGCGGTCCCGGTCGAAGAAAAGGTACTTGATGGCCGAGGCGGCCACGAGCACCAGCACCAGGATCAGCAGCCAGCCCAACAGGCCCATGCCGACCATCATGTTTCCCATGCCGTTCATCATAAGATTGTCCTCCGCTCTCTGTCGTGGAGTAATGGTTCGATCAGTGAAGCACCGCCGGCGGGTATTCCCCACCGGCGGCACGGGGCTTACTTCACGCTCGTCACCGTGTAGCCCTTGCCTTCCTTGACGAATTCGAAGTTGACCTTCTTGCCGACGGCAAGTTTGTCGAGCAGCGTCTTGTCCTTGACGGCAAAACCCATGGTCATGGCCGGCCAGTTGAGGCTCTTCACCGGCTCGTGGGCGAAGGTCACCTTCCCGGCCTTGGGATCGATCTCCTTGACCACGCCGACGGCCTGGTGGGGGGCGCCGGGCATGGCCTTCTGGCCGCCCATCTCCATGCCCTTCATGTCATCCATCTTCTGCTTGCCCATGTCCATGTCTTTCATGTCGCCCATCTTGTCGGCGGCAAGGGCGGTGCCGGTCCCGAGGGCCAGGGCGATCAAGAGGGTGAGGGTTACGGTGTGCTTCATCGTGTTTCCTTTCATTGCGGGTAAAAAAATCGATTGGTACTGTAGGGCGATGGCGGACGACCGTCGGGCCGTCCGCGATTAGCTCAGAACTTCGGGTTGAGGGTGCCCTTTTCGGTGATCGTCTTCCAGATGGCATTGTTCTTCATGACGAACTTGGTTCCATCCTTGGCTTCCATGACCACCTTGTCCCGCATCTTGACGTGGTTGCCGGCGGCGTCGATATGGACCATGGTGCCGTCCTTCTGGATCGTGACCTTGCCGCCGTCCTTGAGCTCGATGGTCTCCCCGGGCTTGACCCGTTCTTCGGCGGCAAACGCGGACAGGGACAGCAGCATCAGCAGTGGAAGTATGTATTTACGCATGGTGATTCTCCTTTGAGCAATGAACAGAAATCGGCGCATCGGCTGCGCCGGGTGAAACAACAAACATGGGCTTGCACCTCCTTTCTCGGCCGGTGACATGGCAGTCATCGGGGCCGCTCCTGGGTATCCATTGGAATATGCGGTGCCGGCCCGAGCGCTTGACTACCCCGCAGCCGGCGCCGGCGCATCAGGTAATAGGCGGCGGGAATGACGAACATGGAGAGCAGCGGCGCCGTGATCATGCCGCCCACCATCGGTGCGGCGATGCGCTGCATGACTTCGGAACCGGTGCCGGTGCCCCACATGATCGGAAACAGGCCGGCGAGAATGACGGCGACGGTCATCGCCTTGGGGCGCACGCGCAGCACGGCGCCTTCGCGGATGGCATCGAGCAGATCGGCGGTGCCGGTCTGGCCCCGGTCGAGGCGATCATCCCAGGCGGTCTTCAGATAGAGCAGCATGATCACGCCGAACTCGGCCGATACGCCGGCCAGCGCGATGAAGCCCACGGCGCCGGCGACCGACAGGTTGTAGCCGAGCAGATAGAGCAGCCAGATACCGCCGACCAGGGCGAAGGGCAGCGTCGCCATGATCAGCAGCGCTTCGTCGAAGCGCTTGAAGGTGAGATAGAGCAGCACGAAGATGATGAGCAGGGTGAATGGCACCACCACCTGGAGCTTGGCCGTGGCGCGCTCCAGGAATTCGAACTGCCCCGACCAGGAGATCGAATAGCCGGCCGGCAACCTCACCTGTTCCGCCACGGCGCGCTGCATGTCGTGCACCGCCCCGCGCAGATCGCGCCCGCGGATGTCCACATACACCCAGCCCGACAGGCGCGCGTTCTCGCTCTTCAGCATCGGGGGACCATCGACTACCGCGATCTGCGCCACGTCCGAAAGCAGGATGCGCGCACCGCGCTCGGTGACAATCGGCAACTGGCGGATGCGCTCCACCGAATCGCGGATCTCGCGCGGATAGCGCACGTTGATCGGAAAGCGCGACAGGCCCTCGACCGTCTCGCCGATGTTCTCGCCGCCGATGGCTGACGACACCACTGACTGCACGTCGGCGATGTTCATGCCGAAGCGCGCAGCGGCATCGCGGTCGATCTTGACATCAATGTAACGACCACCCGTGAGCCGCTCGGCCAGCGCCGAGGAGACGCCGGGGACGGCCTTCAACACACGCTCGATGTCGGCGGTAACGCGGTCGATCTCGGCCAGGCTCGTGCCCGCCACCTTGACGCCGACCGGGCTCTTGATGCCGGTGGCCAGCATGTCGATGCGGTTGCGGATCGGCGGCACCCAGATGTTGGCCAGGCCCGGTACCTTGACGATGCGATCGAGTTCTTCGACCAGCTTGTCCTGGGTCATGCCGGGCCGCCATTGCTCGTGCGGCTTGAACTGGATCGTGGTCTCGAACATCTCCAACGGCGCCGGGTCGGTCGCCGTCTCGGCGCGGCCGGCTTTGCCGAAGACGCTCGCCACCTCGGGCACGGTTTTGATCAGCCGGTCGGTCTGCTGCAGGAGTTCCGCGGCCTTGCCGGCCGACAGCCCGGGCAGCGCCGAAGGCATGTAGAGCAGGTCGCCCTCGTCGAGGGGAGGCATGAACTCGCCGCCGATGTGCTGCAGCGGCCACAGGCTCACGACCAGGAGCAGCGCGGCGACCGCCAGCGTGGTCTTGGGCGCGCGCAGCACCGCATCGAGCAGTGGCCGATAGGCGGCGATCAGGAAACGGTTAAGCGGGTTGGCTTTCTCGGCGGGAATGTGTCCCCGGATCAAGTAGCCCATCAGCACCGGAATCAGGGTCACCGCCAGGCCGGCCGCGGCCGCCATGGCGTAGGTCTTGGTGAAGGCGAGCGGCGAGAACAGCCGCCCCTCCTGCGCTTCCAGCGTGAACACCGGGATGAAGGACAGCGTGATGATCAGCAAGGAAAAGAACAGCGCCGGACCGACCTCGGCCGCCGAGTCGCCGACCACCCGCCAGTGCGCTTCGCCGGCCAGCGCCTGCCCCGGGTGTTCGTGTGTCCACTGCTCGAGATGCTTGTGGGTGTTCTCGATCATCACCACCGCCGCATCGACCATGGCGCCGATAGCGATGGCGATACCGCCCAGCGACATGATGTTGGCGTTCACCCCCTGGTAGCGCATGACGATGAACGCGGCGAGGATGCCGAGCGGCAGCGAGACGATGGCGACGAAAGCCGAGCGCAGGTGGAACAGAAAGAGGAAGCAGACCACGGCCACGACGATGAACTCCTCGACCAGCTTGTGGCTGAGGTTGTCCACCGCGCGCTCGATCAGGCCGGAACGGTCATAGACCGGCACGATTTCCACCCCGGCGGGAAGGCTGGCCTGCAAGGACTTCAGCTTGGCTTTCACCGCGTCGATCGTCTCCAGCGCGTTCTTGCCGGTGCGCATGACGATGACGCCACCGGCGACCTCGCCTTCGCCGTCGAGTTCGGCGATGCCGCGGCGCATCTCCGGGCCGACCTGCACCCGGGCGACGTCGCCCAGGCGCACCGAGACGCCGGCATCGGTGGTCAGCAGCGGAATCTTGCGGAAGTCGTCGAGCGACTGGAGATAGCCCGAGGCGCGCACCATGTACTCGGCCTCGCCGAGTTCCAGCACCGAGCCGCCGTTCTCCTGGTTGGCCTTCTGGATCGCGTCCACCACCTTGCCGTGCGGCAGGTTGTAGGCGCGCAGCTTGTCCGGGTCGAGTACGACCTGGTACTGCTTGACCATGCCGCCGATCGAAGCCACCTCGGCGACGTTGGGCACGGCCTTGAGCTCGTATTTCAGGAACCAGTCCTGAAAGGCGCGCAACTGGGCCAAGTCGTGCTGACCGCTGCGATCGACCAGCGCGTATTCATAGACCCAGCCGACCCCGGTGGCGTCCGGCCCGAGCGAGGCCTTGGCGCTGGCCGGCAGGCGCGACTGCACCTGGTTCAGGTACTCCAGCACCCGCGAGCGCGCCCAGTAAAGATCAGTGCCGTCGTCGAACAGCACATAGACGAAGGAGTCGCCGAAGAACGAGAAGCCGCGCACCGCCTTGGCGCCCGGCACCGAGAGCATGGTCGTGGTGAGCGGGTAGGTGATCTGGTTCTCGACGATCTGCGGCGCCTGGCCCGGGTAGGTGGTGCGGATGATGACCTGCACGTCGGAGAGGTCGGGCAGCGCGTCGAGCGGGGTCTTGCCCACCGACCAGACGCCCCAGGCCGCCACCATGACCGTCGCCAGCAGCACCAGGAAGCGGTTGGCGATGGACCAGCGGATGAGCTTGGCGATCATGGCTTCTGCTCCATGGCGCCTTTGGGCTCAATGCGGGTCAGTACCGGCTGGCCGTCCGGGTTCATGGAAAAAGCGAAGTTCACCGACTGACCGGGCTTCACGCCGCGCGGCAGACCGGTCGCCGGTATGCCGAAATCCATCGTCATGGCGCCCCACTGCAGCGACGGAATGGGGCCGTGGGAAAGCGTCACGCTCGCCTTGCCGATGGCTTCGATGCGGGCTTCGCCGTGGTGTTCGACGGGTGGGTTACCCGGCGCTGGGGAATTGCCCTCCATGCGGGTGGTTGTTGCCTTGAGACTGGCCTCGGAATCCACCAGGAACTGGCCTGAAACCACGACCTTCTGGCCGGCTTCCAGGCCGCGCTTGATCTCGGTCTGGCCGCCCGCCTCGATGCCGATGTCCACGTCGACCGGGCGGAACCTGCCGTCGGCCTCGGCCAGCATGACCACCGTGCGCTTGCCCGTCTGGATGAGCGCCTCCGTCGGTACTGTCAATCCCTGTTCGGTCCGGGCGCTCAGGGCCACGCTGACGAACATCCCCGGCGCCAGTTGCGCCCCGGGGTTGGCGAGTTCGACCCGTGCCTTGAGCGTGCGCGTGCTCGGGCTGACCTCGGGCAGGATCGCCTGCACCTTGCCCTTGAATACGGTGCCGGGCAGTGCGGGCGAGCGCGCTTCCACGGCGGCGCCCAGGCGCAGCAAGCCGGCCTGGCTCTCGGGAATTTCGGCGTTGGCCCAGACGGTGGACAGCCCGTTGAGGCGGAACAGGGTCGCGCCCGGCATCACCGTCATGCCTTCACGCGCCATCAGCTCGACGACTACCCCGCCGATCGGCGCCGTGAGCGTGATGCGCGGCTGCACGCGGCCGGCGGTTTCGACCCGGCGGATTTGTTCGTCATTCATGCCGACTTGGCGCATGCGTTGGCGGGCGCCATCGACCAAAGCCGCCAGATCGTTGCTCTGCATGTGGCGTACCGACAGGAATTCCTCCTGGGCGGCGACCCAGTCCGGTACGTAGAGATCGGCCAGCGGCTGGCCCTTGCCCACGCGGTCCAGGGTGGCGCGCACGTAGAGGCGTTCGACGTAGCCGGTGGCCCGCGCCTGCACGAGCGCCTGGTCGCGCTCGTTGAAGGCGATGCTGCCGGCGGCCTCGACTTGCGGCGAGAGTGTGCCGCGGACGACCTCGGCAGTGCGCACCCCCAGGTTCTGCTGGACGCGCGGACTCACGGTCACCTGGCTTTGATCGCCCGCATTTTGGTCACCTGCATCCGCATAGACCGGTACCAGTTGCATGTCCATGAAAGGCGACTTGCCGGGTTTGTCGAATTTCTGACCCGGGACCATCGGGTCGTGCCAATACAGTACTTTCTTGCCGGTAGATGGATCGGTATCGCCGGCCTTCGTCGGCGCTGCCGCGCTTGCCGTGCCAGGGGCGCCACCCACGGCGCCGTTCGCCTGGCCCAGGCCGCGTTGCAGACCGAGCGCGTACAGGCCATAGCCGCCGGCCGCGAGCACGCCGGCGGCGACGAGGCCGATGACGAAGGATTTAAGTTTCATGCGCGGGTTCTCCAGGGGTTGGGCTTATGGATTCAGTGTCGCCACGTCGTGGTCGGCCGGGATCAAGTAGGTGAGTTGTGCCCACAGGCGTGCGGTCTCCATTTCCAGGCGAACGCGCTCCATGCGAACATCGATTTCTGTGCGGCGCGCGTCGAGTACGGCGGAAAGGATGGCCGTGCCGCCCCGGTAGGCGGCAAGGGTTGCGCGGGTACGATCGGCGGCGAGCGGGATCAGGGAAGCGTCGTAGTGCTTCAGGCGCTCTCGGTTGCTCTGCCATTCCTCCAGCATGGCCAGCGCTTCGGCCACATGCTCGCGCGATGCCTCCTCGCGCTGGGCGCGCATCTGCTCGGCGGTCGCGAGCTTGGCCGCCAGCTCGCGGTCCTGGCGATTCTTCCGATCCCACTGCAAGGGGATCGAGAGGTTGACCGAGACCATGTTGGAGTAGGCGGGGCCACGCTGGCTGAACATCAGCTCCGCGCTCCAGTCCGCCTTCCTGTTGGCGCGTGCGAACTGCACGTCGGCTTCGGCCATTTCCTCCTGCTTGACCATCACTGCGATCTGCGGGTGGTGGGCGAGTCGCGTTTCGAGGTCCGCCGAACTCAGGCGGACGGCATCGGTGGCCGGGGGAGCCCCCAAGGGCTGGGTGGCGGTATCGCCGACCCAGCGTGCCAACTGGATCTTGGCGGTGGCGACCTGGCGTTCGGCCTGGGCGATACGGTCATCAATTTGCGCGACGGCTGTGCGTGCCGCGAAGACGTCGGCCTGCGCTCCCTTGCCACCGCGGTAGGCGGCCTCCGCGGCGTCGATCTGTAACCGAGCTTCGTCGCGCTGGCTGGACAGCACCTCACGCAGGCGCTCCTGGTAGTGGCGATCCAGCCAGGCGATCGCCGTGTCGCGCTGCAGGTTGGCCAGCGCCAAGGCGCTGCCGGCCTGGGCCGCCTCGGCTTCGCGGTCGAAGCGCGCCGCACGGGCCTTGCGCTTGTCTGCGCGGGTGAATTCCTGCGCCAGCCCGATCGAGCGCTGGGTCATGAAATCGCGGGAGAGACTGAATTGATCCGGGCCGTTGATCGGCAGGTTGTCGATGCCGGCCTTGAGCGTGGGATCGGGCAATTGCGCGGCGGCCACCGCCATCTCGCGGGCGGCCGTGGTGGCGGCCTCCTGCGCCGGGATTTGGCGGGAGCGGCCTTGAGCCAGGCGCAGGGCCTGGTCGAAATTCAGCACATTCTCGGCCTGGGCGCCAAAGGCAGCGAGGGCCAGGGCCAGGGCGAGAACGAGGCCCTGCCGATGGGCGGGGCGGACAGCGTTGGGAAACATGAGACCTCCAGACAAGGAAACGAATCAGTTCGGGCGAAGTCCCGATGCGAGCGAGCCTAAGGGCCGCACGCACGGACGAGCGGAACCGATGCGCTGGATCGACCGCTCAGGTCGTCAGCGCAGCGTCGTCTGGAGGATTAAATGCGGAAGCAGCAGTGCAGGATGGCGTGCGGCGGGGACGCCGCAGCGGGAACGCTGGCCGAAGCTGCGGCGGCCCGGATGGGCTCCGCAGGTTCGGGCACCAGGGAGACGATGTAGAGGCTGACCAGCAATGCGGCAGGCACCGACGGTATCTGGGTTTGATCACTCTGCTGGCCGAAGTGGCTATGTTCGGCGCAGAGGTTGGGGTTGTCCGGGTCCGGCTGTCCCATCCCGTCGCAACACGCAGCCATGTCCATGATCGGGTTCGTGGCGTCGGACTCGGCCACGCTCGCGTCCGAATCCGCTGGGTCGCCCGCCGCGGCCATCGCCGGTGCTGCTGACGGTTGATTGAAGCCAGCCGGCGACAGTTGGGGGCAGGCATAGGCCGCGACCGCCATTTGTGCGAACAGGAGCACGCCGACCAACAGACGACAGACCAGTTGTTTGAGGCGCCGCGTCATATCAGCACGCCACCGCGCCGGGCTGGCGACGCCGCTTGGCACCGTGCGCCTTCTGATGGGGCTCTTGGGGTTCGCTCAGTTCCCCAGCGGGGTCGGTCGCCAGGGCCGCGATAATTGGACAGGACTGCGACTTCGGCGCACAGGCGCAACAGTCGGCAAGATTTTCCAGGGCGGAAGCCATTGCGTCCAGGCGACTGATGCGCTCGCGAATCTCGGCGGCGCGCCGCCAGGTCAGTTCGCGCACCCGCACCTGGTCGCGCTCGGCGCTCAAGGACAGGAGTTCGGCCACATCGTCGAGAGCAAACCCGAGTTCCTGCGCCCGCTTGATGAAGCGCAAACGCTGCACATCGTCCGCCGAATATTCCCGGAAGCCGCCTGCCACGCGCGGCGGCTCGGGCAGCAAGCCGCGCCCCTGGTAATAACGCACGGCCTCCACCCCGACACCGGCGGCGTCGGCGAGTTTGCGGATGGTGAAAGCGTGCGTGGGCATGGGCGTGGATGATACGTCATAACTCAGTTTGATGCTACAGAGTTTAGTTCAAGCAATCTCGGGTGTCCACCATGAATTCCGGTCGGACTTTGTAGCCCGCCCGACGGTGGACTATCCTCATAGGAAGAGGTTTTGTTAAGCACGCTTTCGGAGATCGAGGACAAGATGCTCGCGAGCAGCGCAAGTTCCCACAATGCAGTGCAAGGGCTGGCTCGATGGATGCTGGGCGTGATGCTGGCCCTGCAATTCGTCTTGGCCGCGCAAGCGTGTGAACTGCCGGTGCTGGTATCCAGTGCCACGACAATGACGGTGCCGTGCGAGGGAAGCGGGGTGGGCACGGCCTCTTGCCTGATCCAATGTCAAAAGACGGCCGACCAGATCAAGCCGTCGGTCGATTTCCATTTTGACGCACTGCCGAGCCCGAACGTCTGGGCAGCGGCGTTGTCCGTGCCGCCGGCCAGCCGCATGGTGGCGGCCGTCTCGCCCCTGTTGCAGCGCTCCGTCGGACCGCCGTTGCAAATTCTCTTCTGCAGTTTCCAATCTTAGCCTTTCGACTCGATGCGTGCATCGACCGGCTGCGGCGCGCGCCCGGGCGGTCGCGGATGCACATTCCCGCCGTGCCCGTGCGCAATAGACAGCGCATAGGCATGCCGAGCAGCAGTATCCAAGAGGAGAAAGATCATGAAAACACTGACGTTGACGGCGCTCATGGGCGCCCTGTTGGTCGCAGCCACGCCCGCCCTGGCGGGCCGGGATGAAGTGCTCATCCGGCAGATCGACAAAACAGTGGCCGCGAAACGTGCGGCTCAGTTAGAGTTGGCGAAACAGCAGCAACAGGCGGCACAAAGCGGACTGGCCGGCGCGACCGGTCAGCCCGGCAAAGTGGGTCCGAGCACGGAAGAACGCCAACCCGGCCGAGCGGCGAGGCGATTGCCCGGTGATCACCCCTGAGTCGCGCAACACGACGACCAACTAGGCGGCTGAGAGGGGTATCAATGCACACAGCCCGGCCGCCCGGGCTGTGTTTCACAGCACTGGCGCGGGTCTGTCGTGCTGCAGCCCGTCGAGCAGGGCCATCACCTGGATGACGAAAGCGCGGTGCCTTGGCGGGCAGCAGTTGTACCAGGACTCCAGATAGGCGGCGAAACTCTCGGCAGGAGCCGATGGTTCCGCGTTCAGATAGCCGATGGCTTCGAGGCTGTCCGGGGCAGCTTCCAATAATGACAACAGCTTCACGGCGAGGAGTTCGTTCTTTTGCCGGAGGTAAGGATTGTTCTCCAGGGCCTCCCGGTTCGCGGCGAACCATTGGCCCAGCGTCTCATTGGGCAGAAGGCGCCGATGCTGCTCATCGCGCAATTGCTGCGCGTAGTCCCGGAAGGCCGAGGCGTAGCTTTTCCATCCTGGATAGGGCGGTGACTGCTCCCAGCGGATCGCCATCCGCTCCAGCGCGGCAAGCGATACCGCTTCACAGAGCGTTTCTTCAAACCACTGATGATCGCGGGCCAGTACGCCCGGGGCGATCTCCCGATGCTCGTGGTTGGTGAAGATGTGGCAGAGTTCGTGGGAAAACTGGTAGGTGAACTGGTCCCAGCGGGCGTCCCGCACATTCAAGAAAACGCGATGGGCGCCAGTGGCGGACTTTTCCAGGAGAACGCTCGGTCCGGCGGCACTGTAGGCGACGGAGACGCGCTCGGCCGCATGCTGGGGAAACGAGGGAAGAAGTGCATCGGCGACCGTCTTCAAGACGGCCTCAATGTCCCGGGGCCGGACGTCGCCCCAATCGCCGGCTTCGACCCGGATCTCCATGGCACCGGCCCGGGGTATCGCCTCCGTGGCAACGGCCGCAGAAGCGGCCAGCAGGATCATGGCGAGGCCGACGAAAGTTGATACGCGTTGCATGGTTGCTCGACACATCTGGGGACGAGATAGCCAACGCAACTCTTGGGCCATCGCCAGGAGGGAGACCAACCCATTGAAAATAAACGGCAACGGATTTGAGTTTTGGATAAGGCCCCAGCCATCGACGCACAACGATGGTGCCGAATGGGTAGCGGCGCACTATGTGCGCGCATGTCGATGACCGCACTCCCGGAGAAACGTCGGACAAAGAGGTGCGCCCTGCTTGACGGCCGCTCGCAGGCCCGCTACCCGATATCGAACATGTCGACTTCAGTTCACGGCCCCCAAGGAACGGGGTGCAAAGGGGAAAGCCTTCGCGGGGAGCGGCGAGACGGCGCGACGGACCAGCCGCCCTTGAAAAGCGTGGCCGGGTCTCGTTGACAGGACGGCGGCGATTGCGGAGCGGGCGCGTGCCGATCAGTTCCTTGGTGACGCCGCCTGAGGAGTTGCCCTCGCCATTACCCGTTCACGTAGTTCCCTCCCCGCTTTGAAGGCGGGTACCCATTTCGACGGTACTCTGACCGGCGCGCCGGTTTTTGGGTTGCGTGCCTGGCGGGACGGGCGGTAGTTCAGGCCGAAGCTTCCGAAACCACGAATCTCGACTCGGCTTCCCTGAACCAACGTGGTGTGGATGGACTCGATAATCACCGCTACCGCCAGTTCGGCATCCTTCTGTACGAGTTGCGGAAAACGTTGGGCAAGGAGGAGGACGAGTTCGGAGCGAGTCATGGTCATATTTTAACGGAGACGGCTTTCGAGCGAGCGGCATCCCTGGGAGAACCGAGTGCCGCCCAAGGGGTTGCATCGCGGGGAAGGCGCGAGAGCATGAATTGTCGGAATGTCCCGATGTTCATGGAGGAGCGCCGTCATGGCCCATCCCAACGCACACCCCGCTATCGCCGTGCAGGGCGCCGGCGCTACCGCTGCGGCGACCCTGCTGGGGCAAGGCCCCGCCCGAATTCCCACCGGTGGCAAGATCCGCGCCGGTATCAAGGTGCTCACCAAGAAGGCCGCTGGCGAGCCCCGCGCCAAGGCGATCTACGACCAAGGTGTGGCCGCGGGCCAGTCCTTCGAGCAGATCGAGCGTGCCATCACGGCGGCATTGCCCGACCTCAAGACGCCGCTGGTGCCGCGCAACGTGCCGTGGTTCACCGTGCGGGCGCAGGACTTTCCCAATCCCGAAATCGCCCGGGAGATTCTGGACGCCTACGGCGACGATCGGGGCGAAGGCCGGCACCTGTACCGCTTCCCGGTGGTGTTCCCCTCCGACTACTGGCAGACCGTGATGCCCCACGAACTGGCGGCCTGGGGTATGCACGAAAAGCACTACTGGTCACAATACTCGGCCGATGGCCGGGTGCGCCACTGCATGTGCCATGCCCCGGTGCCGGTGGACGAGACGGGCCGGCGCACCATTCGCCTCTTCGGCGGGCGCAAGACCATGATCCGCGAGGACAACGGCGGCCTGTGCGAACCGGAGGCCTGCCGCGAGTACCAGCAGCGCCAGTGCAACCTCACCGGGCGCTTCCTGTTCTTCATCCCCGCCATCCGTTCCATCAGCGCCTTCGAACTGCATACCAACAGCTTCTATGCGATGAACGCGGCGATCCAGAAGTTCGAAACCGTGGGCTTCCTGCGGGGCGGGCGCATTTCGGGCTTCCTGGATCGGCAGGGCACGCCGTTCTACCTGACCAAGAAACTGATGGAGGTGGCCCACATCGACGAGCAGGGGAGGGCAGTGCGCGTGCCGCAGTGGATCATCGACCTGGAGGCGCCGGTGGACGTGACGGCCTTGCTGCGCGACAACGAGGACACCGAGACGGCCCTGGTGCAGGCGCAACTGGCGACGCAGGTGCTTCAAGGCTGCCCGGCAGAAGCCAGTGCCGAATCGCTGTCGCCGGAGGCCGCTGCCGCGCACGCGCCGACGGTGGTCAATGCAACGCCTGCCGAGGAGCCGCCGCTGCACGACGGTCGTCCGAGCTTCGAGCAACTGATGGCCCGCGTGCAGGCCTACGGGATCGTGCCGGAACGCTACCAGGCCTACGCCGACCGGCGCTGGGGACGGGGTTGGAAGATCAACCCGAACGGCCGCGTCCAGGCCTGGAATGAACTCGAGCGCTACGGGAACGACCCGCAGGGCTACCTCGACAAGATCGAGAGCGAGATGCAACTGGCCTCGCGGGGGAGGACTGCATGATCCGTATCGCACATTTCTCCGATCTCCACTACGGCACAAAAAACCTGGCGGAAGCCGACCGTTGCTTCGGCGCCGCCATCGACCGGGCCATCGCGTTGGGTGTGGAGGCGGCGGTTCACTCAGGCGATGCCACCGACCATGGCCTGGACTTGCACGCCCCGGCCGCCGAACGGCTGGTGTTCCAGGTGCGGCGACTGGCCGACCATTGCCCGGTGTTGATGCTGCAAGGGACGTTCTCGCATGAACCGCCGGGCACCCTGGCGATCTTCCGACTGCTGGGCGGACGATATCCGGTGCATGTGGCCGACCGCATCGAGCAGGTCGCGCTCACGGCCCGTGGCGAGTGGCTTGCTTCGACGGGCTGGTGCTTCGATGGGGTGCCGGCCGGTACCCGCGCCGTGTTCTCCTGCATCCCCACGGTGAACAAGGCCGTGGTGGCCGCGACGGTCGGTGCGGCGGAGGCTGCTCAGGCCGTTGGCGAGTACTTGGCCCTATTGCTGCGCGGCTACGCGCCGATCCACCGCGCGGCCCGACTGCAGGGTGTGCCCGCCATCGGCGTGTCGCACGGTACGGTGTTCGGCTGCGTCAGCGAACATGGGGTGCCGATGGCTGGCTTCGACCATGAATTCACCACCGGCGCACTGTTCAGCGCCGAGGCGCAGGCCTTCATGCTCGGGCACATCCATCGGCACCAGGCATGGGAACAGGACAGCAGGGCGGGGCGGCAGTGCATCGCCTATCCCGGCTCGATCGGTCGTTTTCACTACGGCGAGGAAGGGGAAAAGGGGTTCTTGTTGTGGGAGGTCGACGCCGACCAGGCGCGCTTCACCCTGGAGCCCACGCCCGCGCGCCGAACCATCGATATCGTGTTCGACGGCAAGCCCGACCTCGACGCTCTGCGGGCCGCCGTCGCCCGGCAGGACGTCGCCGGCGCGTTTGTGCGCGTGCGCTGGACCGTCGCCGACGAAGATCGCCACGAGGTCGACCGTGCGGCAATCGAGCGGCTCCTGACTGGGGCGGCGGAGACCAAGCTGGAGGGGCGGATCGTCCCCGTGGTGCGCACGCGGGCGGCGGGGATCTCGCAACTGGCGAATCTGGCGGACAAGGTGCGGGTGTGGGCACAGGTGACCGAGGCGCGGGCCGATCCATTGCTCGCGTGCCTCCAGGCGCTGTCCAGCCAGGAACCGGAAGGCATCGCCGAGCGTTTGCTGCGTGGGCAGGAAGTCCCTGATGGCGGGGAAAGCATCGACACCGCAGCCACCCTGTCGCCACCCATGGGCGATCTTGAGCTCGCGCTGTCGTTTTGACCTGGCTGGGGCCTGTCCCTTGGGGACGGACTTGCACACCCTTTTTCGTGCGGGACACTGACCTGGTCTTCCCGCTGGAGTATCGCCATGCAACCGCTTTCACTCACCCTCAAGGGCTTTCGCGGCATTCGCGATGGCCTGGGGCGCGATGTCCTCACCCTCGACTTCGAACGACTGGCCGACGGCGCCGAACTGATCGCCATCGTCGGCGCCAACGGGCGGGGCAAGACCACGGTGATGGACAACATGCATCCTTACCTCACCATGCCCTCGCGTGCAGCCATGGCCGGTCCGGGCGGTTTCGCCTACTACGAGCATGTCTGCCTACCCGAGAACGAGAAAGATCTGACTTGGGCTCACGACGGCCGCAGTTATCGCTCGCAGGTGGTGATCCGTCTTAACGGCCGACGCAAGACCGAAGCCTTTCTGCTCGTGCTTGCCGACGATGGCGCCTGGAAGCCCGTGGCGCTGGACGATGGCACCGTGTCCGACGGCAAGGTGGACACCTATACCCGCTGCGTCGAAGCCGTCTGTGGCAGCGCCGATACCTTCTTCACCTCGGTGTTCTCGGCCCAAGGCAAGCGGCAATTGAGTGCCTACCGTAATGCCGAGATCAAGACCTTGCTGGCCGACTTGCTCGGACAGGAAGAAATCCGGGGGCTGGGCCAGAAGGCGAGCGAAACGGCCCGCCTGCTCAAGGCCGGCCTTGCGGCGATCCGGCAGGAACAGGCGGGACTGGATGCGGAAGCGCAGCGTATCGAGGCCGAGCAGCGCCGGTTCGACGGCGCGCAAGCCCGCGTCGCGCAGCGCCTTGCGGGTCGCCAAGCGGCCCAGGCTGCGCAGGAGTCGGCCCGAACCCGGTACGCACAATTGATCGCCGAACGCGAGCAGTCGCGGGGCGTGGAGGCACGCCGAGGGCAACTGCAAGGCGAATGCCATACCGTGATCCAGGCCGGCACCCAGGCCATCGACGCCTTGAAAGCCCAGGATCAGGGCGAGGTTCAGCGGCTGGAACGGCTGGAACAGCGTATCGCACAGCGCCTCGCCCAGGAGTGCAACCGCCGGCAAGTGTTGCAGAACCAGCGTCGACAATGCCTCGCAGTGTTGGCGGGTGGGCAAGCCGTGCGGCATGCAGAGTCCCGTCTGCCCATGGCCGAGGGGGTATTGTCGCAGCGTTCGGCTCAGGTCGGGGCATGGCGCCAACAGGTCCAAGCCCTGACGCAGTGCCAAGCGGCGAAGCGCATGGTCCAGCAGAAGTTGTCCGGGATCGAACGCGAGGCCGGCCAGGCGGCGCTGAAGGCCGAGGAACTGGCGCGGCGCTTCGGTCTCACTGGCGAGGTGCCGTGTGCCGGCACCGACCTGCAGGGGCAGTGCCAGCTCCTGGGCGATGCGCGGGATGCCAAGGCCCTGATTCCCAGCGCGCAGGGGACGATCCAGCGGTTGGGGCGCGAGAAGGTGGCGGCACAGCGGGAACTGGACGCCTTGTGCGGGCAGCATGACGAACTCGCGGGTGCGCCCCAGGCGTTGGCTAGGGCCGAGCACCGGGCCGAGCTGGCCCGGGCGCGGGCTTCGCGGTTTGCCTTGCTGGCGGCCCAGGCCGGTGAAATGGCGCGGGCCCGGACCACGCTGGCCGGCATCGAGCAGGAATTGACGGAACTGCCGGCCGCCCAGGGACCGGATACCGCTGCTGGTCAGCAGCGGATTGAGACGCCCGAGGAGGCTGCCGAGCACCAACAGATCCATTCGGCACGGCAGGCCATCGCCGCCCAAAACGAACAGCAGGCCGAGCACTACCGCGCCACCCTGGATCGGCTCAAGCAGGCGCTGGCGGCCTTGCCGGCACCGTACGACGGGCAACAGCTGATCGATGCCCAGACCGCGATGGAACAGGCCGCGCAGTCGGTCACTGCCGCCGAGCAGGCCCATTTGGCCGCAGTGCGAGACGTCGAAACCCTTGCCGCCCTCATGCAACAGGCAACGGCCCTGGCCGGTCGCCAAGCCCAAGTGACCAACCGCATCGCCAAGGTCGAAACAGAGTTGGGCAACTGGAACCTGTTCGCCAAGTGCATGAGCAACGACGGCCTGATCGCGCTGGCCATCGACGATGCCGGTCCGGCCTTGGCGGGCCTGGCGAATGATCTCCTACTGGCCTGCTATGGCCCTCGTTTCACAGTCTCCCTCCAGACGCTGGTGGAGACCGGCAAGGGCGAACAGAAGGAAGGTTTCGACATCCGGGTGCACGACGGCGAATCGGGCGAGAGCAAAAGCGTTGGCCTGATGAGCGGCGGCGAAAGGGTGTGGATCAACGAGTGCTTGATCCGGGCGGTGGCCCTGTACCTCGCCCAGCACACGGGACGGCGCTATGGTGCGTTGTTCTCGGACGAGGCCGATGGGCCGCTGGACCCCGAGCGCAAGCGCATGTTCATGGCGATGAAGCGGGAGGTGCTGCGGCTGGGCGGCTATCAGCGCGAGTTCTTCGTCTCCCAGACGCAGGAGCTGACGACCATGGCGGATGCGGTGATCGACCTGGATGCCCATGCGGAATCGTGCAAAGCCCCGGCGGGGGTGTAGTTTGGCTGTGAGGTTTGAATAGTACGGAGTTGCGGCGCCCGCTTTCCAGGTGTACCATTTGAAGGCGTACACCTAAGGAGCCCGACATGCCCCGTGCGATCATTGAAGATAACAACCGACTTGCCCTGCGCGTTCGCCCGGACGACAAGGCGACGCTGATGCGCGCAGTGGCGCTCGAGCACACCGACATGACCGATTTCATCCTGCGCCATGCCTTGGATGCGGCCCGCAAGCTCATCGAGCAGGCCGAGCACCTGACCCTGTCCGAGCGCGACAGCCTGCGGGTGCTGGAGGCGCTGGAGAACCCGCCGGCGCCCAATGCCAAGCTCCTGGCGGCGGCACGCCGCCTGCCCAAAGACGCATGAGTTTGCCGGATTGGCGTGAGACGCCGATCTCGAAGGCGCACGACCGCGAAGCCTTCGATTGTGGCGAGGCGGAACTCAACGAGTTCCTGCGCCGCCATGCGCGCCAGAGTCACGAGAAGGGGGGGGCGAAAACGTTCGTCGCCGCGCCGGTCGATGACGGTAAACGTGTCTTCGGCTTCTACAGCCTCAGTCCGGCTTCCATCGACTATGCGCGCACGCCCGCGCTGGTGAAGAAGGGACTCGCCCGCTACGACGTGCCGGTGTTCCGCCTAGGGCGCCTGGCCGTCGATCGGACGGTGCAGGGCCAAGGGTTGGGTGGACAACTCTTGTTGGCTGCCGGGCGTCGCTGTCTCATGGCAGCGGCCGAGGTTGGTGGGGTCGCCTTGCTGATCGATGCCAAGAACGAACGGGTGGCCAGTTGGTACGAGGCCTACGGCGCGCTTCCCCTACTGGATGCCCCGCGGTCGCTGCTGCTGCCCCTTGCCACCGTCAAAGTCGCCTTGAAGGCGGTCGGGCGTCGATGATCAATGCCGCTCTTTGGTGATCCGAATCACCGCGATCATGCCTCCGCCGCTTCAACATACGGCAAATGCACCTCGAAGCGGCTTCCCTTGCCCAGAGTCGATTCCACCCGAATCGTGCCGCCCATCCGCTGCACCATCCGCTCGGTTAAGGCCAGCCCCAGTCCCATTCCGCCGAAACGGCGCGAGGTGCTGCCGTCGGCCTGTTCGAAGGGGCGGAAGAGTTGCCGGACATGGTCGACCCTCATCCCGATGCCGGTATCGGCAACCGTGAAGACTAGCCGGTTGCCGTCCCGTTCCGAGGTCAAGGTGACATTCCCTTCATCTGTGAACTTCACTGCATTGTCCAGAAGGTGGCCCAGGATGTCGTTCAACTGCTTGCCATCGATCATGCAGTAGCCCGGCGGGCAGCCGCCTCGCCGATATTCGAAGGCCAACCCCTTGGAGGTTGCCTTTGCAAGCGCCCGCCGCGCAACCGTTCCCAAAAGCTTTCCGAGCGAAGTAGGGGCCGACCGGAGAACACGGCGGCCAGCGTCGAGGTGGGAAAAGGAGAGGACGTTCTCCACCAGTTCGGACAAACGCCGGCCGGCTTCGAGAATGCGCTGGCAGGCGTGCCGGGCCTTCCCCGGATCTTCGGCGCGCAGGCCGATGGTGGCCATGCCGAGGATGCCATAGAGCGGCGTGCGTAATTCGTGGTGCATATTGTTCACAAATTCCGCTTTGAGTTGCAGCAGATGCTCTGCCTCGGCCAAGGCCCGCTCGCCGGCAGGGCAGCACACCGCCTCAAGACGGCGGATTTCTGCCACCAGATGCGCTTCCCGCTCTTTCGCCAATCGGAGTTCTGCCTCGGTCTTCGCCAGGTGCGCTTCCAGGCGGTGGAGCTGCGCCTCGCTGCCCGCCACCTGCGCGCAGGAGCAAGAGTCCGACGTTCCTTCCGGGCTGGAAAACTGATGGTTGGATGCCCGGTTCTCCGGTATCGAAAGGTGATTCAGATCCATGTCATTAGGGTATCCCGATTCGGGATATTCCACAACGGGTTATTAACGTACTGGGATGGCCAATTCCCTGCACCGCCCCCAATACGAGGTCTTCCGCAAGATGATGGTCAAAGCGCGGGAAACCGCTGGCCTCACTCAGGTCCAGATTGCCGACGCCCTCGGCCGGCCCCAGAGTTTCGTCTCCAAGTACGAAAGAGGAGACCGCCGTCTCGATTTCACCGAGTTTGTCGAAATCACCGCCATTCTGGGAATCGATGTGGCCGCTTTCATCACCGCCTATCAGGACAGCATCAACGATCTGAATCTTCGTCCGTGGGTGCGGTAACTGCTTCCGCATGAGGTTACTTGCCTGCCTGCCCTACATTATAAATGACGACGGGCTTATGGCGCTTGTGTGTCGTGTCGGTGTCACGGCGCTACGATTGGCAACAGAAGCGTTAACGTGACCAGGTCAATGGTAGCCACCGCCTGCATGATCAGGATATTCTCGTCGAGTCCTGCCATCGTGCGAACGGACACGAAGCTGTAGAAACCGTCGTTCAAAAAGTGGACGGCGATCGGCACCCAGAGCTTCATGTTCCGCCGTTTGGCCGCCGTCGATTGCCATGGCTTGTCCGGCGCCCCGCCGCTAAAATGTCTGCATGTCGAAAATCCCCGAACCCACACCCGCGTTGAACAGGCTGCGCGCAGCGGCCGGCTTGATCCCCCTCATTGAGGATGGCCTTCGCCAGTCGAAAATCACCGCCGAGAAGGCTTCTTTGATGGCGGAGTTTTGCAACTGGGCGGCCCAGCAAGCAACGGAAGGCGGCCCGGAGGCCTTACGCCTTGGCGATGACATCAAAGCGGGCTTGGAACGGCTTAAAACGCTGCTGGCATAGCGGTAGCCGGGCAGGTCCGGCCACCGCCACTATCGTGTGGTCCCGTTGTGAGAGTTGGATTGCCGACTCATGCCTCGGGCTCCTGCAAATCAAAGACCGGCAGATCGTCAATCACGGCCGCTTCGCTATCGAACTTCAGCCAGGCAATACCGGCTTGCTCCGCGACTTCGAAGATCGTGGCCAGATCGGCTTCCGTCGGCATCCGGTAACGGGGTGCGCCGACATAGATGATGCCGCCGCAGTCGGTCGGGTAGGCGTTGACCGACAACTCGTCATCGGCCAGTTTCATGCGGGTACTTGAACTCAGATGCGAGATCGATAACGAGGCCAGGGGTTCAGCCTGCGCTTGCAAGCTTGCCACAGCGGGTGTTTTCATGCGGTTATCCTTCCTCTTGATGGGACGTCGCGTGGTCTTGGGGCGCGTACCAGTCTGACGACTGAAGTTCACGCCGCAGTCGCGACAACGGAACCAGCGCAGGCGGCCCAGCGTACCCAACGGCACGCTGTCGCCCGCGCAAACAGGACAATGAGGCGGGATTCTCGTCGCCATGATGATCTCCTCATGCGACAGAAAAGGCAGCCCGACCCAATGAGGTGGGCATGCCTTTGAGCATCGGACGCGACGAGATTGGCCGGCGGCGCATGGCGTTACACCAGTCCACATTCGGCAAACGAGATGACCCTATCGCCGGCGACGACAAAATGGTCGATCAGCCGCACATCCACCAGGCTCAGCGCCTGCTTCAGGTTCTGTGTCAGCAACTCATCGGCCCGCGAGGGCTCGACTTCCCCCGAGGGATGGTTGTGCGCAACGGCCAGCGCGGCGGCGTTACGGGCGAGCGCCCCCTTGACCACTTCCCGGGGATAGACGGAGGTCTGGGTCAGGGTTCCCCGGAACAATTCCTCGACTTCGATCAGGCGATGCTGGGCGTCCAAGTAGAGCGCCAGGAACACCTCATGCTCAAGCCCAGCGCAATACAGCCGCAGCCAATCGCGCAGGACTTGCGGTGAGTTCATCAGCGGGCCGCTGCGCATCTGCTCACGCAGATTGCGCAGCAGCAGTTCGCGGGCAACGCCCAGACGATGGGCGAGAACGGTATCGGTGGTGCCGAGCATGCCCATTTGCGCCACGGCATCGCTGACGTGCAGAGGGTTGGTACTCGACGCGCAAACCAGGGGCGAGAGTAATTCGCGGACCAGATCGGCGCGGGACAAGGCAGAGAGATTCATGGCGTTCTCCTCTATGAAACAAAAAAAGCGGGAACGCCGATCCCAAAGGGGACGAGGTCCCCGCTTGGGATGAAGGTGCGGACGAATGTACGTAACATCGGTCGGCACGATGAATGAGGCAGGTATCGACTGCGACGCCGGCCAGAGCCGGACTACATCCCACGATGGAATGCAGGTATGCCCTGTCAGTTTCCGGCATCGGTCGGGTGGATTCAAGGGGATCCAGAGGACGCAACGTTCAAGCGGCCGGAATCCGACGGGCTTGCGAATGGCGTCGATGATGAGGGCGTGCCGATCGCTTCCTGCGGCGCAAGGGTGCGGTCGGCTTGGTCAACAGGGCCTACTTGCACTCCAGTGTGACCGGGATGTCAGCCTAATTGCACTGCACAAATTTTTTGCGTGACCGCCGTAAAACCCAGGACAAGCCTGGAAAATTTGATCAAGATGAAGGCTCAACCCTTCACGTAGAACGACGATGATCCGCCTCGGCTCGCAAATTCGACTCACTCGCCGGGAGGTCGAGCGCTTCCGGAAGATCACCGACATCGAGCCGGTGGACATCCGCACGCTCGACGACCTGGACGCCTACATCGCCCGATGCAAGGCGCACTACTGGGGCGTCTCCAAGGACACCCAGTTCCTGCATTGGCTCATCGACCGCGAATACGCCCAGTGCCGCCTGGCGGCGTAGCGCGGTTGGTTTTCTGGGGGCGACCGTCTCCCCCAGCCTTTCTGCCGGGGAGACGTCGCGCCATCGGGTACTGCCGTCGAAGTCACTGGAAGACACGCGGCTCGATGGTCGCGCCGCGCATGAAGGCGAGGTAGGCGCCGGCCTTTCCTATATCCCGGAAACTGGCGACAACTTCCTCGCGCCGCAGAACGTTCCAGGACTGGTCGGCGTCGCCCGAAGGCTTGATGCTCAAGTCGGCTTCGCGGTAGGCGGCATGGCGATACAGAAAGTCGCCCGATGCCCAATCCACGATGGCAAGGAGGCAGGCGCACAGGATGGCGCAGCCGCCATGCTCGTCGGGCTCGATCAGCAAGGGGACCTTCAAACTCCCCGTCGAGCGGCCGATCCGGCCGACGACGTCGTGCTCTTCCAGCCAGGGTTCGCCGGTGCTCGTGTCGCCCAGGATCAGGCGGACCTTCCGTTCGCGGGTGCGGCAGGATTCCAGGACCCTGGCGGCCTTGGCATCCGTGCCGGGATCGAAGTAGGTCGTGCGTGTCAGCGGGGACTGGCTCCAGGCCTGGACGGCTCGGCCGTACTTTTCGTAGCCGGCGAGGGTTGCGTAGTCCTCGTCCGTGAACGACAGGTCGGCACGGCTCAGCTTGCTGGCGATCTGGTTGGCGTGATCCCGGGCGTTTGCGAAACCGAGGCAGGTAAAGCCCTCGCCGCAATCGATCGCGTAGCGCTGCTGTGCCGCATTGATACTCACCTTGTTCATCTCGGGTTCCTTTCGAAATGTCGTGGAACCACACCCCGTCGGGCGTGAGCCCCACGGGGTTGTTGCGTGTTCGGCAGGCCGAAGGTCAGCTGGCCGGTGGTGTCGCTGCGGCTCAGGCCGCCTGCGCCACTGCCTGGAATCCTTGCACCAAGGCGCCGGCCTCGGTGGCGACGACGACCTGGTCGGACAGCAGGCGGTCCAGCTTCAGCAGCAAGGCGTCGGCGTGCTCCTGGTCATCCGGGTAGAGGGACGGGCGCAGTTTCTCGACCTCCTTCTTGATGAGGCGAAGCTCTGGGACGATGGCGCGCTCAGCGTGCGCTTCGATGGCGTTCAGGATGGCGGTGATGGTGATCATCGATGGCTTCCTTTCATTGCTAGAAAAAATGGGCCGGCATGCCGGGGGCAGATCGGCGGGCGAGGTTTGGCCCGGCGGGCGCAGACGGCGTAGCGGGCGGGTGGGGGCGCCCCGTGAAGTCGGCTTGCCGGCGTTCATGGGCACTCGATGAGGTGTGCGGGGATCGGGGCGAGCACCGCACGCGCCGCTGGGGAACAGCGGGCGTGGGCGTTCGGCGATCCGGATGCGACGGCAAGTGCCGCCGCATCACAGGCCGGGCCGGTGATGGCCTGGCGCTTCTCGGGTCAGGCGGCCGAGCGCGGTGTTTTTGCGCTGGGCGAGGCCAGTGCTTCAGTGGATGCGGCTACCGGATCGGCCGCAGACTGGGTCGCCTGTTGCTCGAAGGCCGTGTGTGCCGTCGTGAACTCGGTTTCCCGAGCCAGGCGGCGCACTTGGGCGACGGCGGGCTCCTTGACCATTTCGGGCAGGCATTCGACGGCGATGTCGCTGCCGTGCCGCAGACCCTTCTGCAGACTGTGCAGCGGCCGGACGAACAGGCCGTGGCACAGCCAGCGGACAAACTGACCGATCCGCTTGTTGCGTGCCTGGCGGGCTTTGTGCCGACGCAGGGATTCCTTACAGCACAGATACAACGCCAGATGGGTGCGCTTCATTTCGGGATCGGACTCGAGCTGGGCCATGACTTCCGTCGCGATGGCCGGATCACGGCCGACGCGCTGGTAGAAGCCGACCCAGGCACGCTCTTCCTCGGACTCGATACCGGAGCGCCGGGGGCGAGGACGGGGTTTCTCAAGGGACATGATGTTTCTCCAAAGACGAATAGAGGGAACACCCGTCCCTGGTCGGGGAGGCGGTGGACTCCCCGGGGTTGCACGGACATGCGGCGCTGCTAAGCTGAACGCTCACAGGTCAAGAGGTGCCCACACCATGCTGCGTGCAGGCGATGTGCTACGGTTCACGCCCGACGAAATCGAGGACTTCCGAAAACTCGGTCTCGACTTCGACGGGGCGCGAACACAGGATGACATCGACCAGGCATTGGCCCGATGGGCCGATACGCTGAACGATGAACGTCCCGATCTGCTGGAAAAGATCGCTGCGGCAATGGCGAAGGCCAGGGGCATCCCGCTACCCGCGCGCTTGACGCGGATACGTTGATGCGGCGTGCCTGCCGTTGTCCTCGGCAATCCTCATCCAGCGGTCGGCGATGCGGTCCAGGTAGACCAGATCGTCGGCTTCGATCTCGCCCGACTCTCGCAAGCGGGCGATCACCTCCTTGACCAGGGACGGATCGTCCTTGGCCAGTTGGATCACAGTGGCGGCAATGCGCCGGCGGTAGAGGCTGATCGGCATGATCAGGCTCCTGCGGCACGGTACTCGGAAGCGCCGCCAGACCGTCCGGGGACGGTGGGTCTCGGTTTCAACAACGCCGGCACAGTCGGCATGCGCAGGGACGGTCGGGCGTACCCGGAACCACCCAGCAGCACGGCGACCGGGCGCGACTCTCTCGTCGCAGGGATTGCGAACATGGTGTTCTCCTTCAGGAATGAAAGGGAACACCCATCCCTGGCGGGGAACTTGGGGTTCCCCGTTCGGGATGCTCCGCCGTGGACGGCAGAGCGGCTCGGCAACGTGCCAGGCGGCACGCGCAGGATGAAGGCCCACGGTTCTTGCGAACGGGGCCTTCGCTCGATGCCGATTGACCCGAAGATCGCGCGGCAGGACAGTGTTCAGCCGGGTGGCTGAACCAGACACTCGGCCAGGGACATGGCCGGACCCGACCGAAGTCGGGGATTCAAGAGGCAGGTAACGACTGCGACGCCAGCGAGGCTGGACTTCAGGGTGGCCGAGGCCGCCGATGAAGGCTGTGCAGACACGATGTCCACAGAAAGCCCTTGCAGTATCGCGCTGGACTTATCCGGGATTCAAGACAGTGGTTTTGTTTGCCACACGCAAGCGTCGGGAATTCCGAGCTTCTTGGCGGGGTGCGAGCTTTGTGCGGGTAATGTGCCTTACCCACGGCGAGGCATGTGCGTGCCATCCAGATGGCACTAAACCGATGGTGGCAACGACCGGGAAAACAGAAAAGCGCTGATGGGTTTGCGCACCACGACCACTACAGGTAGTGGCATCAAGTCATCGAAACACCGTATATAGTATATTTGCCTCCTTGACACCCCGAGTCTGTTAAGCCTAGACTCGATGCCGTTGATGGTTCCCTTCCGGGGATTAAAACGGGAATCCGGTGCCGGACCGCAAGGTCTGAATTCCGGGGCTGCCCCCGCAACTGTAATCGGCGAGCGCTTCGCCAACACATGCCACTGGATGCGTCCGGGAAGGTAGGTGGAGCGCGCTGAACCGAGAGCCAGGAGACCTGCCGCAACGAACTTTCTTTCATGGTTTTGGGGCGGGGTGTCCCTGACGAGAGGTTTATTGCGTGTCTTTCTTGCCGTTCGTTCGCCTGACCGATTCGACCACGGGTTCCCGCCCGCTGGCGTCGTGCTCGGTCGCGTCGAATGCCGGCCTGACGCAACGTCGATTCTCCGCCCCCCGATACGGAGAATCGCCTTGTCATCCAATGTCCTCAGCTTATCCACCGGCAGCGAAATCGCTGCCGCTGCCCTGCAAGTCATCCGCCGCAACGGCGCGGTCGTCACCTTCGACGCCGACAAGATCGCCGTCGCACTGACCAAGGCTTTCCTCGCCGTCGAAGGCAGCCAGAGCGCCGTTTCGTCGCGGGTCCGCGATGTCGTGGCGCACCTGACGCAAGCTGTCGTTCGTTCGCTGACCCGCCGCCTGCCGGATGGCGGCACGGTGCATATCGAGGACATCCAGGACCAGGTCGAACTGGCCCTGATGCGCTCCGGCGAACACGATGTGGCACGGGCCTACGTGCTCTACCGCGAACGGCGGGCCAGCGAACGCTCGGTCGCCGAGCCGCTGGCCGGCGCGCCGCTGATCCATGTGCTGGATGGCGGCCAGCGCCGGCCGCTCGACCGCGCCGAACTGGCCGGCCTGTGTTCCGATGCCTGCGCCGGACTGGGCGATGCGGTGGACGCTGAAAGGGTGCTCGACAGCGCCATCCGCAATCTATACGACGGCGTGCCGCTGGCCGACGTGCATCAGGCGCTGATCCTCGCCGCGCGTACCTTGATCGAGCGCGAGCCGGCCTTCAACCAGGTCACCGCGCGCCTGCTGCTGGCCAGTCTGGGCCGCGAAGTGCTCGGCGAAGCGCGGTCGTTGAGCGAGATTGCTGCTGTCAACAGCGAATATTTGCCCAATTTCATCAAGCAGGGCATCGAAGCCGAACTGCTCGACCCGCGCCTCGCCACGTTCGACCTGCAGCGCCTGGCCGCTGCCTTGAAGCCGGAGCGCGACCTGCAGTTCGGCTACCTCGGTCTGCAGACCTTGTACGACCGCTATTTCCTGCATATCGACGGCCGCCGCATCGAACTGCCGCAGATTTTCTTCATGCGCGTCGCGATGGGCCTGGCCTTGAACGAAATCGACCGCGAAGCCCGCGCCATCGAGTTCTACGACCTGATTTCCAGCTTCGATTTCATGTGCTCGACGCCGACGCTGTTCAACAGTGGCACGATGCATTCGCAACTGTCGTCGTGCTACCTGACCACCGTCGCCGACGATCTCGAAGGCATCTACCAGTCGATCAAGGAAAACGCCCTGCTGCAGAAATACGCCGGCGGTCTGGGCAACGACTGGACGCCGGTGCGTTCGCTGGGGAGCCGGATCAAGGGCACCAACGGCCAGAGCCAGGGCGTGATTCCTTTCCTCAAGGTGGTCAACGACACGGCGGTCGCCGTCAACCAGGGCGGCAAGCGCAAAGGCGCGGTCTGCGCCTATCTCGAAACCTGGCACCTTGACATCGAGGAATTCCTAGACCTGCGCAAGAACACTGGCGACGAGCGGCGCCGCACCCACGACATGAACACCGCGAACTGGATTCCCGACCTGTTCATGAAGCGGGTTATCGACCACGGCGAATGGACGCTGTTCTCGCCGGTCGACGTGCCCGACCTGCATGAAAAGTTCGGCGCCGAATTCGAAGCAGCGTATGTCGCCTATGAAGCCAAGGCTGCCGCCGGGCAACTGAAGCTGCACAAGAAGCTGCCCGCCGTCCAGCTCTGGCGCAAGATGCTGACCATGCTGTTCGAGACCGGCCATCCGTGGATCACCTTCAAGGATGCCTGCAATCTGCGCTCGCCGCAGCAGCATGTCGGTGTCGTGCATTCGTCCAACCTGTGCACCGAGATCACGCTGAACACTTCGGACGAGGAAACCGCCGTCTGCAACCTCGGCTCGGTCAATCTGTTGGCCCACCTCAAGGATGGCGCACTCGACCAGGCCAAGCTGGCGCGCACCGTGACCACCGCGCTGCGCATGCTCGACAATGTTGTCGACATCAATTTCTACGCGACGCCCAAGGCGCGCAACGCTAACCTCCGCCACCGGCCGGTCGGCCTCGGTATCATGGGTTTCGCCGATTGCCTGTACGAACTCGGCCTGCCTTACGCGTCAACCGCAGCGGTCGAATTCGCCGACCGGACCATGGAGGCCGTGTGCTATCACGCCTACGGGGCATCGACCGAACTGGCCCGCGAACGCGGCCGCTATTCCAGCTACCCCGGCAGCCTGTGGGCCCAGGGGATCCTGCCGCTCGATTCGATCCAACTGCTGGAAGAAGGGCGGGGCGGTCATCTGGAAGTGAACCGCGAATCCAGCCTCGACTGGGCCGGCCTTAAGGAGCGCATCGCCCGCCACGGCATGCGCAATTCCAACTGCGTCGCCATCGCGCCGACGGCGACCATCTCCAACATCGTCGGCGTCTCGGCCAGCATCGAGCCGACCTACCAGAACATCTACGTCAAATCCAACCTGTCCGGCGAATTCACCGTGGTCAACGAGGCGCTGGTCCGCGACCTCAAGGCGCTCGATTTGTGGGACGAGGTCATGGTCGCCGACCTCAAGTACTTCGACGGTTCGCTGGCCCGTATTGAGCGTGTGCCGGATGAACTGAAGGCGCGCTACGCCACCGCTTTCGAGATCGACCCGGTGTGGCTCATCGAAGCGGCCGCCCGTCGCCAGAAATGGATCGACCAAGCCCAGTCGCTGAACCTCTACCTGGCGCTGCCTTCCGGCAAGAAGCTCGACGAAATCTACAAGCTGGCCTGGCTGCGCGGTTTGAAGACCACCTACTACCTGCGCACGCTGGGTGCCAGCCAGGCCGAGAAAGCGGGGGGCAGGGACGATGCCGTAACGTCGGAAGAACCGAAATTCTGTTCCATCGACAACCCCGAGTGCGAGGCCTGCCAATGAGTACCAACGAACTGCAAGCGACCGTATCGGAAGCGATACCCCTGGTTTCCCCGTCGCTGCCGCGTCGCATCCTGCGTCGTGACGGTTCCGATGTCCCTTTCGAGGTCGAGCGCATCGCTTCGGCATTGGCTCGCGCCGGTGCCGCCAGCAGTGAATTCGATGTGGCCGAGGCGCAGTTGCTGACGGCTCGGGTGCTCAAGGTGATTCGCCACCGCTATGCCGATTCGGCGCCCACCGTCGAGCAGGTACAGGATATGGTCGAACAGACCCTGGTCGACGCCAACCACTTGCGGACATTCCGCGCTTACGTTGCCTATCGCGACCAGCACCACCGGCTACGCGAGGATCGCCGCACGCTGGTGGACGTCGCGGCCGCCATCGACGAGTACGTGGATCGCGCTGACTGGCGTGTGCGGGCCAACGCCAACCAGGGGTATTCGCTGGGCGGATTGATCCTCAACGTGTCGGGCAAGGTGGTCGCCAACTACTGGCTGTCGCATGTCTATCCGCCGGAGATCGGCCAGGCGCATCGCGATGCCGACATCCACATCCACGACCTCGACATGCTCTCCGGCTATTGCGCCGGCTGGTCGCTGCGCCAGGTGCTGTTCGAGGGGTTCAACGGCGTGCCCGGCAAGCCCGAGGCCGATCCGCCCAGGCACTTCTCCAGCGCCCTCGGCCAGATGGTCAATTTCCTCGGCACGCTGCAGAACGAATGGGCCGGAGCCCAGGCGTTCAGCTCCTTCGACACCTACTTGGCGCCTTTCGTCCGCAAGGACGGCCTCGGCTACGACGCCGTGCGCCAGGGCATGCAGGAATTCGTCTACAACCTCAACGTGCCGTCGCGCTGGGGTACCCAGACGCCGTTTACCAACCTGACCTTCGACTGGGTCTGCCCGGAAGACCTGCGCGACCAGGTGCCGGTCATCGGCGGCGCGGAAATGCCTTTCGCCTACGGTGAGCTACAGGCCGAGATGGACCTCATCAACCGGGCCTACATCGAGGTCATGAGTGCCGGCGACCGACGGGGCAGGGCCTTCACCTTCCCGATTCCGACCTACAACATCACCGAGGATTTCCCGTGGGAGTCGGACAACGCCGAGCGCCTGTTCGCCATGACTGCCAAGTACGGCCTGCCTTACTTCCAGAATTTTCTCAACTCGGACATGAAACCGAACCATGTCCGTTCGATGTGCTGTCGCCTGCAACTCGATCTGCGCGAGTTGCTCAAGCGCGGTAACGGTCTCTTCGGCTCGGCCGAGCAGACCGGATCTATCGGCGTCGTGACCATCAACTGCGCTCGTCTCGGCCATTTGCACGTCGGCGACGAGGCTGCGCTGATGGCCTGCGTCGACCGTCTCGCCGACATGGCGCGCGACAGCCTGGAGATCAAGCGCAAGGTCGTCCAGCGCCTGATGGACGACGGCCTCTTTCCCTACACCAGGCGCTACCTCGGCACTTTGCGCAACCATTTCTCGACCATCGGCGTGAACGGCATCAACGAAATGGTGCGCAACTTCACCGCCGGTGCCGCCGATATTGCCAGCCCCGAGGGCCACGGGCTGGCGCTGCGTCTGCTCGACCGCTTGCGCGACCGGATGCGCGACTATCAGGAAACCACCGGCAACCTCTACAACCTGGAGGCGACGCCGGCCGAAGGAACCACCTACCGTTTCGCCAAGGAGGACAAGAAGCGCTGGCCCGGCATCCTGCAGGCCGGCACGGCGGACAAGCCGTATTACACCAATTCGTCGCAGTTGCCGGTCGGCTTCACCGACGACCCTTTCGAGGCGCTGATGCGGCAGGACGAACTGCAGACGCGCTACACCGGCGGCACCGTGCTGCATCTCTACATGCGCGAACGCATCTCGACCCCGGCCGCCTGCAAGCAGTTAGTGCGCACGGCGCTGTCGCGTTTCCGGCTGCCCTACATCACGATCACGCCGACCTTCTCGATCTGTCCGAAACACGGCTACCTGGCCGGCGAGCACGAGTTCTGCCCGAAGTGCGATGACGAAATCCTCGCCCGGCGCGGCCACGCCCATTGACACCCCTACTGCGAAAGGAAGAAACCATGTCTGAAACGAAATCCCAAGCACTCCTGAAAGACTCCGAACGCCAGCGCTGCGAAGTATGGACCCGCGTCATGGGCTACCACCGGCCGGTTTCCGAGTTCAACCCGGGCAAACAGAGCGAGCACGGCGAACGCCGGCACTTCGCCGAACCATGCCAGGCATCGGCTGCTTGTGTCTGACAGGAAAACCCTGGTGGTGGGCGGGCTGACGCCCTTCACCACCATCGACTTCCCCGGCCGGCTGGCCGCCGTCGTCTTCTGCCAGGGTTGCCCGTGGCGCTGCGGCTATTGCCATAACCCGCACCTGCATTCGCCGCAGGGCAGGGAGCGGCCTTGGAGCGAAGTGCTCGACTGGCTGGAAATCCGGCGTGGCCTGCTCGACGGTGTGGTCTTCAGCGGCGGCGAACCGCTGCTGCAGCGCGGCCTAGGCGTCGCTCTCGGCGAAGTCCGGACGCGGGGCTTTGCCACCGCGCTGCATACCGCGGGCATCTACCCGGCGCGGCTGGCTGCCGTATTGCCGACACTCGACTGGGTTGGTTTTGACGTCAAAGGGCCGTTCGAGGATTACCGCCGCATCACCGGTGCCGGCGACGGCGAAACCGCGCTTGCGGCCTTGGATATCTTGCTCAAGGCGGGAACGGACCACGAAATACGCTGCACCGTCGATACCGGGCTGCTGGATGCCGACGCGATTGCCCGGCTGGCCCGCCAACTGGCGGATCGGGGCGTCTCGCGGCTGGTTCTGCAGTCTTGCCGCCGTGCCGGGCAGCCGGCACAACTGCCCGAAGCACTGCTCGACGCAGCGGCGGCCTATCTGCCGCAGATCGAATCGAGATAAGCGGATCAATCCATTTCACAGAAAGAAAGCGCGTCAATCATGAATGCACCATCGCCCAATGCCTTGTTCAATGACTGGGAGTTGCCGACACCCACGGTCGACCCCGAAAAACAGGCAAAAACCGAAGTCGCCCGTAGCAGTTTTCCGGTGGCACCAGCTCTTGTCCCGATCAACGCCGCCGACAAGCGCATCGTCAATGGCAAGGCCGACATCAACCAGCTCGCCCCGTTCAAGTACCCGTGGGCCTGGGAGTTCTTCCTGAAAGCCAACCGCAACCACTGGACGCCGCTGGAAATCGGCATGGCGCAGGACGTGCACGACTACCATCACAAGCTGAGCGGCGCCGAGCGCCACGTCTTCGAGAACGTGCTGGCATACCTGACGACTTCCGACATCCTGGCCATGCGCAACATCGGCCTGGCCGTCATGGAAAAGATGAGCGCGCCGGAAATCCAGATCTACCAGGCCCGCCAGGTCTATGAGGAGGCGCTGCATACCTGGACTTACCAGCACTGCATCGAAAGCCTGGGTATCGATCAGCAGGAAATCTACAACCGCTACCGCGTCGTGCCGGAAATCCACGGCAAGATCGCGCTCGCCAACCGCCGGCTGGAAAAGGTGCTGCGCTCCGACTTCGACCTGACCGACCGCGCCAACCTGCACGAGTTCGCGCTGTCGTACTTCTTTTTCGCGGTGATTTTCGAAGGCTGCTGGTTCTACAACGGCTTCACGCCCGTCTTCGCGCTGCAACGGCGCGGCCTGATGAAAGGTGCTGCCGAGCAGCTGCAGTACATCATGCGCGACGAGGTGCTGCACTGCGCCTTCGGCATCCGCGTCATCCGCGAACTGCTGATCGAGGAAAACCTGACCCTCGACCCGGCCGCGCTGCGCGAACTGTGGGATGAAGCCGAGGCGGCCGAAACCGCCTACGCCGGTTACATCCTGCGCGACCCCATCCTCGGCTACAACGCCGAACTGCACGTCGCCCAGTTCCGCTTCATCGCCAATCGGCGGGCCCGCCAGGTCGGCGTCGCCGAGCCTTTCCCCGGCGCCGAGAACGTCCTGCCCTGGCTCGACGAACAGGCCAACCTGCGTAAGGAGAAAAACTTCTTCGAAACGCGGGTCACCGAGTACCAGACGGGCGGGGCGCTGGCCTGGGAGTGAATCCCACGTCCAAGCGGCTTGAGTAGTAGCGTCGGTTTCGCCCAAGAAAATCCCCCATGGCCTTTCGGTCATGGGGGTGAAATCAACTCAAGCGGCTTGTCGTGCCTCGTCGGCGTCGACCCTCGCGCTACCGGCTTCGTCCTTGTCCAGGTCGAGTTGCTTGAGCAACTCGCGTTGCCGGACCAGCAAATCGGTCAGCCGGCCTTCATGCTCGAAGGACCGGGCCAGTTCCAGCCGGAGGTCTTCCAGCCGCTTACGGCGGGTCTCCAACTGGATCTCGGCATCGGCGTGATGCTTGCCTACCGATTCCAACGCACCCAGCAAGGCGGCCACCAGGGCCGGTCCTGTTTGATAGGGCTCGGCGTTGTACAGGCAGTACCCCGCCAAATACAGGTTCGGCGTCTCGTCGCCGCGGGCCGCGAGGATGCCGAGGTCGAAGCCGCCAAACCGGCCGACGATCCGTTCGATCATCCGGCTGGCCGTGCGCACCTCGTCCCTGGCGGCCTTCACCAACCCGCGTAGCGCTTCGCCCACCGCATCGGGGCCGACGATCCTGCGCCCCGCCAGTTCCATGGCGATGCCCTGCATAGTCTGCGGCTCGATCCGGGCCGCGTCCTTCGCGTACAGTGCGACCTTCTTCTCCAGCGCCTCGATCATCATCGGCAGCCGGCCCACTTCGCTTTCGTTGGCGTAGCGCTGGTTGCGCCACACCGAGAACAGCGTCGAGAGTTTGGCCACCTCCGCGTCCACGCCGGCTTTCTCGATCACCAGCGGGTTGCCCGACGCCAAGGCTTTCACCTCGGCATAGGACAGCGCCGCCAGTTCGACATCCTCCAGCGACCGAATGCCCTGGTCGCCCTTCATCACCTGGGCGATGAAGCGTGCCTTCGTCTCCAGCGTTTGCCACATGTAACTGTCAAAACTGCCTTCCGTGACATACCGGAAGATTTCCACTTCTTCGCACTCATTGCCCTGGCGCAGGATGCGCCCCTCGCGCTGCTCGACGTCGCAGGGACGCCAGGGTGCATCGAGGTGATGCAGGGCCGTGAGCCGCGTCTGCACGTTGGTGCCCACGCCCATCTTGGCAGTGGAGCCCAGCAACACCCGGACCCGGCCCTCGCGCACCGCCTTGAACAGCGTCGCCTTCTGGCCATCGGTCTCGGCATCATGGACGAAGGCGATCTCCTTCTCGGGGATGCCCGCACCGATCAGCCGGTCCCGCAGGTCGTCATAGACGCTGAAGCTCTTGCCGCCCTTGGGGGACGACAAGTCACAGAACACCAACTGGGCGCCGCGGAAGTCCGTCGTGCGTTGCCAGATGGCGTGAACCTCCCGCACGCAGGCGGCCACCTTGCCGTTTTCGTCGAAGCGCGCCAGCGGCGCCACCAGCCGGAAATCCAGCGCGGCCTTGCGGCCGTCGGTGGTGATCGCCAGCATGTTGTCTTCGTTCGGCTTGACGTCGCCGTTGCGGATGGCTTCCGCCCGCTGGACCAGCGTCTGCACGAAGGCTTTCAGCGACGGGCTCGCCGGGCAGGCGACGATGCGCGGCTTGCCGCCGCGCAGCTTTGGCACCGGCAGGTCCAGCATCTCCGCCGTGCGGATGTCGGCCACTTCGCCGAACACCGCCATCAGCTCGGGCACGTTGATGAACCGCGCGAAGCGCGTGTGCATCCGATAGCCGCTGCCGTCCGGCGCGATCTCCAGCGCCGTGACGCTCTCGCCAAAGGTGGCGGCCCAGGCATCGAACTGCTGCAGCCCGAGCTCCTCCAGCCGGTTGGGCTGCAGGTAGCGCATCATGGTGTGGATCTCGGCCATGGTGTTGGCCACCGGCGTCGCTGTTGCGAATACCACCCCCCGCTGCGCATGCCCATGGAGCTGCATCGTGTAGCGCGTCTTCAGGAACAGATCGAAGGCGCGCTCCGAACTGGTCAGCGGCAGGCCTGCCACCCGCGTCATCTTGGTGAACCGGTAGAGGTTCTTGTGCAGGTGGGCTTCGTCCACGAACAGGGCGTCGATACCCAGCAGTTCCCAGCTGAGCAGGTCGTCCTTCTTCTGGTCGGCCGACAGCTTTTCCAGCCGCACCGCCCAGTTCTTCTTCATCGCCTCGAGTTGCTTGACGATCCGGTTGGACCGGTCGTTGCTCTTCTCGGCGCGTACCGCCATCTCTATTTCATGGATGATCTCCTTGATGAATCGCTCGCTGAATCGCGGCGACATCCTGATGCGCTCGAAGCTCGAGTGCGTGATGACTACCGCGTCCCAATCGCCCGTGGCGATGCGCGACACCAGCTCGCGCCGGCGGTCGCCTTCCAGGTCCTCCTTGCCCGCCATCAGCACCGACGCGTTCGGATAGAGTCGGACGAATTCCGCCGTGTACTGGGCCAGCATGTGGTTGGGGACCACATGGCAGGGCTTATTGACGAAACCCAGCCGGCGCAACTCCATGCTGGCGATGACGCATACCGCCGTCTTGCCGGCGCCGACCACATGGAACAGCCCAGTGTTGCCGGACTGCACGATGCGCCACACCGAATCCAACTGGTGCGGATGCAGCACGAAGCAGCGGGAGAATCCCGGCAGCTTCAGGTGCGAGCCATCGAAGCGCCTGGGCCGCGTGGCATTGAACAGGTCGTTGTAGATCCTGCACAGCTTCTCGCGGCGTTCGGTATCTTCGAAGGCCCAGCCGGCGAACCGCTCCTTGATCAGGCCCAGCTTCTCCCGCGCCGCCAGCGTCTCGTCGGGATTGACGAAATACTTGTCGGTCAAGGGATCGCGGTCGCGCACGGTCGGCACCTGGACGTTCAAGGCACACTGCACCAGTTCGATCGCGTTCATGCGCGAGGTGCCGAATTCCTGGGTCACCTTCACGTTCTGCCGCGCTTCCCACTCGCCGTACTTCACCGACCAGGCGCCGGCTTCAGCCGAGTAGCCCACCTGGCAGTCCTTCAGTTCCAGGACCTGCTGGATGAACGCCTCGACGTCGAGGGCCGGAATCCACACCGCCCCCAGGCGCGGCTCGATGGCCGCCGGCGGCAGGTCTTCCGGTTGCACCCGCTCCAGCGCGTCGATGTTGCGCTGGTAGGTACTTCCAGACAGCACCGCCTGCTTGAGCTTCGCTTTCACGTTGCCCGACAGGTAGTCGTCGGTGGTCTTCCACTCCCCGTCGGCCGGGTCCAGGAAAACCTGCCCCGCTCCGGCCAGTGCCTCCAGCACCGCCGCTTCGGGTGCGCCAAGCAGTTCGGCCATGTAAGCCGGATCGACCCGGCCGCGCCACTGGACGGACGCCGCCAGCGCTTCGGCCGGTTCGCCCGCGGTGCTCGGTTCGACGACCCGGGTCAGCGTGCGCCGGGTGAACAGCGCCGCCTTGCGGGCCGTTTCCGACTCCTCGTCGTAATGCTCCAGCGACAGCAACAGCGGATAGTCCGGGTCGCGCCGGAACGCGAGCGCATTGGCGCGCGTGGACAGGCAACCGTAGCGCGACACAAAGCGCTCGTAGGTCCCATTGAGCATGGCTCGCAGGTGACCCAGCCGACCGTCGCCCGCATCCGCCAACTGCGCGTCGAGCAGGGCCCGGGCGTGGTCGCGGATGGCGCACAGGCCGGTGATTCGAGCTCGTTGCGTGGCATTAAGCTGGTCATGGACGTCGACCATCTCGCTGCCCTCGACCCGATGCACCCGCCCCTGGTGGAGACGGTAGCTGCCAGGACGGGCACCGGCCTCGGCCGGGACCACCACTCGCAGCGGGGCTGCCTTGTGCGCCACCGGCCGGTAAGCATCGGCAGGCAGCAAGGCGATGCGCTCGGCCAGGGCCGCCTCCAGGTCACCCTCGAAGACGGCGACTGGCACTTCCTCGTAGCCATTGCTCTCGCGGCGGATGCGGCCAATGCAGAACTGCGGGTGCTCGGCGTACCAGGCGTTGATCGGCAGGTAGCGCTCGTAGCACTGGGGGTGCCGGAGACTATCGGGCACCGTGCCCAGCTTCAACCATTGGGCTTCGACCGCCTCGGCCCGCTGCCGCTTGCGCAGGAACAGGATGTCGGTCTGCACCTCGGTGGCGGCGATACCGGCGAAGGCGCCCTTGGGGAGCCGGATGGCACCCAGCAGGTGAGCCTGGGCGGCGATGTGCTCGCGCACCGCGTCGTACTGGGCATCCATCGTGTGGCTGCTGGTGATGAAGCACACCAGCCCACCAGGGCGCACCAGGTCGAGGGCGCGGCCGAAGAAGTAGTTGTGGATGCTGAAACGGGCATAGGCCCGGTTGCTCACGTCGGCGACCTTGTACTTGCCGAAGGGGACGTTGCCGATCACCAGGTCGTACCAGTGGTCGGGCAGCGGGGTTTTCTCGAAAGGGGAGATCCGCACGTCCACGCCGCCGGGCGCGTAGAGCGCCTTGAGGATGCGGCCGGAAACCCGGTCGATCTCGACGGCGGTGACGCTGCTGCGCTCGGCCAGATTCCGCGGCATGGCGCCGATGAAATGGCCGATGCCGGCGGAAGGCTCCAGAATGCGTCCGCCGGTGAAGCCGAAGCGCTCCACCGCCTGCCATATCGCCTCGATCACGTGGATCTCGGTGTAGTGGCTGTTGTTGACGGAGGCGCGCGCCGAATCGTAGTCCTCGGCACTGAGCATCGCCTGCAAGCGACGGGCACGTTCGGCCCAGGCGTTGTCGGTGGCTTCGAGATTGAAGCTGGCGGGCAGGCCACCCCAACCGGTGTAGCGCTGAAGAACCTGGCGATCATCCGCACTGGCCGGCCGGCCTTCGGCTTCGATCTGGCGCAGAAGCGTGATTGCTGCCAGGTTGGCCTCGAACTTCGCGGTCTGGCCGGTCAGGTGCTCTAGGTCGGCGCGGGTCAGTTGCGGCCAGAGGACGCGCGGGGCGGCCTCGGTCGCGGTGGCCACCACCCGCCAGTTGGCGCGGACGGTAGCCACAAACTGCTCTTGCTCTACGTCGCTGAGGTTCTCGACGTGGATGACCTCGACAGGCTTGGCGGGGTCGCAAGAAACGGAAAGGCAAACCTGCTTTGCAGGGCGGGGCAGGGCTGGGGCCGCCGGGTCGAACCCGGGCAGCCACAGGGAAGGCGCGGTAGGACGGGCCATCGGTGTGTTCTCCAAGGAAAACGGGGAACACAACGCCCCATCGGGGAGGCGGGCTCCCCGGGTGGGATGGGCAAGAAAACGGTCGTGGACGACCGGTTGGCAAAGGCCAGACGGACGCGACTGCGCCGGGCTTCATGGCGAAGCCGGCAGATCGGGTACGAGGCGGCGAGCGCCAAGGGCTTGGAAACCAGCCGACGAGCGTCAGCCAGCGCAGGGCTCAGTTCAGCGCGGGGCGCGGAACCAGGGGCAGCCGTCGAACGCTGCCACAACAAAATGCGGGTAACGACCGCAACGCCCGAGGCGACTCGGGAGCGCTCGAACGAGCGCGCGTTGGCCGAAGCCAGATGCCCTAACAGTGTGCCGTTCGGCGAGCGGCCGTGCGCACCGGTCGGCCATTCGCCTGCGAAATCCCTGGTGGAGCAGGCGGATTGCGGGTGGCAATGGGTTGAGCGGCCATGGGCCACCGGCGGTGAGGGGCTCGATGCGCATCCAATCGGGGGAGGGCAAGGATGCCGGCATCCGGTGGGACATGCGGCCGAGGATCCGACTACCCGTCGCTTTCCTGTTTATCCATGACGATGGGAACGCACGCTGACGCGGTCCGTCAGTCGCATGCATTCGCCGTGGCCGCCTGCGCAGAGCGCGCCGGTGGAACGCTCAGGCGGACCATCGCCTTGCCCAGTTGCTTCGCATGGAGCAAGGCGGCATCGGCACGCTCCAACACCTGCTCCAGCGATTCCGCAGCATGAAGCTCGGCGACCCCGGCAGAGAACCGCAGCGGCACGGCGCCACCCGGCACTGACAGGGGTGATTCGGCAAGTGCCTGTTGCAGGCGTTCCAACAGCAGGCAGGCATCGCCGCCGCTGCAATTCATCAGGATCAGGGCGAACTCGTCGCCGCCCAGCCTCGCGATGATGTCGGCGGGACGCAGATGCCGGCGCAGCGTGGCGGCGAAGTGAACCAGCGCGGCGTCGCCGACCGGATGGCCGTGCCGGTCGTTGATGGCCTTGAAGCCATCCAGGTCGATCATCGCGCAGCAGGCCGACATGGCCATCGGGCCGTTGCCGGCCCACCGGTCGCAAGCGCGCCGGAATCCGCGACGGTTCAGGAGCGGAGTGAGATCGTCCTGGTGGAGCAGGTGCTGCGCCTGTTCCAGCGCCCGCTTCAGACCCGCGATGCGCTGCATGACGGCCGAGCGCCGATGTCGCCGCTGGGAATTGGAATGCATGAAGGCCTGCGAGGGGTGCGGAAGAGGGCCTCAGCGTAGTGGTCCGCGGCAGGGGCGCCCAGCAGGAACGGCCGGTTTGGCGGCACCGTTTCGAGATCAG
The DNA here is from genome assembly GCA_018828385.1 of Gammaproteobacteria bacterium. GTDB lineage: Bacteria > Pseudomonadota > Gammaproteobacteria > Burkholderiales > Rhodocyclaceae > Azonexus. The sequence goes on from JAHJVE010000012.1 coordinate 110,747, forward strand.
ACGCGACCCCGGCGGACCGATGGATCAAGGTGAATGCCATTCGATTTACGTTGGTTCTGCCGTCCGCGGTCGCACATCACTTCTGACAGCGATGCCCGGAGGCTTGAAAGGCGGGGTTCGGATGAGATTCTGGACTCATGGACATGCCCCTCGGCATGCCTCCTTCAACCGTTCAGGAGCCCTCCGTATGAAATTCACCAAAGCCGAAATCGACGCCATCATCGAAGCGTCGCCCCGCACCTTCGTTCCCTTCAACAAGTTGGTCCTCTCGCAGGACTATCAGGCGCGCGCCGGTGGCAGCACCCCGAAGATGAGCATCGTCGAACTCGCGGCCTCGATCAAGGAATGTGGCGTGTTGCAGAACCTCGTCGTCGTGCAGAGCGCACGCGGCCGCTACGAGGTCTGCGCGGGTGGTCGCCGGCTCGAAGCGCTGACCCTGCTGGTGGGCAACGGCGACCTCGCCGACAACTACCCCATTCCGGTGCTGATCGTGCCGGCCGACCGGGCGCTGATCGCCAGCCTGTCGGAAAACTGCTTCCACATCCCCATGCATCCGGCCGACGAGTTCGCGGCCTTTGCCAAGCTGATCGGGCAAGGCAAGTCGGTCGAGGAGGTGGCTGCTGCCTTCGGGGTCACTCCCCTGGTGGTCAAGCGCCGCATGAAGCTCGCCATCGTCTCGCCCAAGCTGATGACGCTGTTCCGCGAAGACCAGATCGGCTTGGACTGCCTGATGGTGCTGGCCTCGGTGGACGATCACCAGAAGCAGGAGCAGACCTGGGCCGCGCTGCCGTCGTGGAACCGCCGTCCCGACTACCTGCGCCAACTGCTGACCCAGGGCGAGATCGAGTCCGACCGCGATCCCGTCGCCAAGTACGTGACCCCCAAGGCCTATGAGAAGGCCGGCGGTGCGCTACGGCGCGACCTCTTCAGCGACGACGACAAGAAGGTCTACCTGCTCGATGCGGCCCTCCTGGAAAAGTTGGCGACCGACAAGCTGCAAAAGCGGGCCAAGCAGATCGCAGCCGAAGGCTGGAAATGGGTCGATGTCCGCGTCCGGTATGCCTTCGACGAATACGTCAAGTACGGCGAACTGCGCAAGACGAAGCGCCAACCGGAGGCCGAGGAAGCGGCCGCCCTGGAGGACATGGATGGTCGCATCGCGGTGCTGCACGCGCAGATGGAAAGGCTGGCCGACGAAGACGGCGACGAGGAGGCCTTCTATCAACTCGAAGGCGAAGCCGAAGGCCTGGAGGACCGACGCAAGGCGCTCGACGAAGCCCTCAGCGTGTGGCCGGCCGACCTGATGGCCCAGGCCGGCTGCGTCGTTCATGTCGGCCACAACGGCGCAGTCGCGGTGAAGTACGGGTTGATCCGCCCCGAGGATCGCAGCGACATGGTCCAGGCCGCCCGCCAAGCCGCCGAAAACGGCACCGACGAACCGCTGGTCTCGTTGCCGTCGCCCAAGACCCGCCCGGTGCATTCCGAGAAACTGGTGCGCAGTCTCACCGCCCACCGGGTCGCCGCCGTCCAGGCCGAACTGATTGAGCGTCCCGACGTGGCGCTGGCAGCGATCACCGCCCATCTGGCGCAGAAGATTTTCCGGGGCAACGATCTCTACTATTGCCGCTCGGAGAACGTCCTCGCCATCAGCGCGACCGACAGCCAATCCGAACTGCGCTCCGCCGCCGAGGACATGGAGGCCAGTGCCGCCTGGACGAAGCTTCAGGCCGAGCGCACGGCCTGGGCCGAGCGGCTGCCGGAGAACCTGGAGGAAATCTTTCCTTGGCTGCTCGCCCAGGAGCGGGCGACGGTGCTGCACCTGCTGACCTTCGTCGTTGCGGTCACCGTCACCGGCATCTATGGCACCGAACCCGAGCGGCAAAGCAACGAGGCGTTGGCGCGGGCCTTGGGACTGGACATGAGCCAATGGTGGACGGCCACCGGTCCCTCGTACTTCAACCACGTTTCCAAGGCGCGCATTCTCGCGGTCGTCACCGAGACCGTCGATGCCAATGCCGCCAGTCCGCTGGCCGCGCTTAAGAAGGATGCCGTGGTGACGGGGGCAGAACAGACGCTGGCGGGAACCGGCTGGTTGCCGGCGGTGTTGCGGGTTCAGCCTCTGCCGACAGCAGGCGAGTGCTCAGAATCCTTGCCAGGCGAAGAAGCAGAACCGGCAATGGCCGAGTAAGCCTCTGCAATGCAATACCGTTGAACCGATGCGGGAAGACACGACGCGCAGGCGCGTTGCGCAGCATTCGCCGGCTTCGGTGGGTCTCAGCAAGGAGGAAATCAAGGCTTGAGAGGTGGGGTGGTAGAGGGGCAGTCGAAAGTCCAGTCAGCTGGATTTGTGCCAATAGAGTGCATATAATGTGCGTAAGAGTTGCGGTGCAGTAAATGCTTGCCGGAGAGACGCCATGCCAATGACCGCTGCCTATGCCCCTGCCTTGACCCACGGCTTCGAAGGCTTCCTGGATTTTCTGCGTGACCAGGAAGCCGGGCCGGCCGTGCTCTCGCCGAAGCGGTTCAGCGATGTGTTGAGCATCGACCTCCAGACGCTTGCCGGGCAGGCCCATGTTCACCGCAACACCTTGAGCCGGGCGCCCGCCTCGGAGAGCGTGCAGCGCTTCATGCGCGAGGCCCTGCGCGTGCTGCGTGCCGCCAACGACCTGACCGGCGATGTCGGCCGGGCCATCTTCTGGTATCGCAACGAACCCCTGCCGCCGTTCAATTACAAGACGGCCGAACAACTGGTGTCGGAAGGGCGGGCCGAGGAGGTACTGCGCTACGTGGAATCCCTCGAAGCGGGCGCGGCAGGATGAAGCCGATCCGGCTGGCTGCCGTCACCGCCTATCGCCTGCATGTGCCGAAGTGGGCGGTTGCGCCGACGAGCGGCGCCGGGGCGGCCAAAATGCGGACCTGAGCCAGAAACGACACGGCCATGCACGTGCCCTGACCGAGTGAAGAAACCCATGCAGGAATCTCCTCAACAAGCGATTGAACGCTACCTTCGCAGCGGCGACCACGATGCACACTTCCGGCCATGGCCGGGAGACAACTACGTTGCCCAGGCCCAGTACGGGAGTGTCGCGCTGCGCCAAGCACTGATCTCGGCGGTCCGCCATCGAACGGCGCACGCCGAACTCCCTGCAGCCCCGCCCGAACAGGATGTCGTTGCCTTCACCCGCGGCAAAGTGGCCCCCATGGTGCGGGGATTGTTCCCGGTCCACGAACAGGAGTCCGTCCTCGACGTGCTCGGCCACTCGGTCGTCTTCCTCACGCCGGCCACGATCGATGCGGTGCTCGAGCACACACCATGGCTCAGTACCGCCTGGGATCTGGCGAACCTCTATCTCGCCGGCGTCGGCGCGGAACTTCTTGCTGACGACGCGCCCAACCTTCTTGGCCTCAGCGAAGGGACGACCTGCTACCTGTCGGCCGAATACTTCGGGGCGCCGGGCCGCTTCGATGACTTCCTGGTCCATGAGGCAGCCCATATCTTTCACAACTGCAAGCGTCGCACGATCGGATTGCGCGAGACCCGGCGGCGTGAGTGGCTGCTGGAAATCGAGTTCGCCAAGCGCGAGACCTTCGCTTATGCCTGCGAGACCTACGGCCGTATTCACGATCTCGGCCAAGGACTGCGGGCCCGGCAGACATTGCTCGCGGAATACGCGCAGGGACCGATGCCGGCGGACGACAGATTGGATGCGGAAGAATACCTCGACATCCTGCACGAAGCGGTCGCTGCCCGGAACGGCTGGAAACGCATCCTGGCACGGTGCGCGCCGCCCCAGGGTAGGCAGAGCGGCGGGGCATAACCTTGACGCGCCCGATCTTCCTTCAGTTTCTCTTCCAGATAGTAGCCCATCGCCCGCTCGGTCTCGCTGTAAGGCGAACAGGAGTCTTACCGCCGGGCTTGAATCACGGCAGTATCGCGTATAACATATAAACGTGTGATAAGGAGAGCGCCATGCATTTCAATATCTACCTCGACGACGAGACCGGGAAGCAACTAACGGAGGCTGCGCGGCGAGCCGGCGAGAACCGCAATGCCGTCATCCGGCAGGCCGTGCACGAGTGGCTTACCCGTCGCGGCAAGCCGCAATGGCCGCAAGCGGTGCTTGCCTTCACCGGAGAGCCCGACATGCCGGCATTCGAAGCCGGCCGTGCGCATTTAGCACCGGCCAAGGCTGATCCCTTGGCATGAAGTACTTGCTCGATACTTGCACGGTGAGCGACTTCGTCAAAGGGGAGGCAGGTGTGCTGAACACGATTAAGCGCATCTCGCCCGACCAAATCGCAATTTCGGTCGTGACTCGCATGGAGATCGAGTATGGGCTGCTGCTCAACCCCCAACGCGCCAAGAAACTGGAACCGATTCTGGATGCCTTTATTTCATCGATCGCCGTGTTGCCCTTCGACGATGCCGATGCGAAAGCGGCTGCGGCGATCCGGGCGGTGCTGCACCAGGAAGGGCGACCTATCGGTCCCTATGATTGCCAAATTGCCGGCTGCGGGTTGGCCCGCGGATTGGTGGTCGTAACCTCGAACGAAACGGAGTTTCGACGCGTCGGCGGGCTGCGTGTTGAAAACTGGCGGGGGGTGGGGGCGGGCTGAGGTTCTTTTCCTGCCCCCAATGCTCTGGCCGGCGAAGCCGTTTACGCAGGGGGCAGCCCAGGCGCGTCCCTGTCGTTCGGCGCCGTCTCCGGCTGGATCTGACGCCGGATTGGGCCACAATACGCGCCAGCGGCGCGAGTGCGAGCATGCCCGGCTAGTTCCGATACCGCCTGTCGGGCCGCCCTGTCCACATCTGGCGGCAGGGGGCCGCCGCCTCGGACCGGCGGTGCTTCACCTGCCTGGCTACTATAGAACTGAATCAGCACTTCGTGGCGCAGCCCATGGCCCGTCACTCGCAGCCCCCGCTCCGTGATGCCGAACTTCGCCAGCACATAGTCGAAGCGCCGCAGATTCTGCTTCAGGGTATGGGCCGGGTCGCCCATGTGGGCGTCCCGGCTTGCCACCACGCCTTGCGCGAATTCGACGGCGGCCAGCCGATTGGGACTGTCCAGCGGGATGTGGCGGACGCGGCCGCCCTTGCCCTTGATGCGCACATACCGATCCGCCGCCTTCTTCTCCAGCGGCTTTCCTGTTTCCTCGAACGGCACGATGCTCTCGAAGGGGCGGAACTGGACCGACTCCTTTCGCCGCAAGCCCATTGCCTGGATCAGGCGCAACGAAGCGCCGACGTAGCGATCGAACTGACCTACCTTCGCCACCAGGGCATCGATGTCGATGCCCTGGGCTGCCCACCCTTTGTCGCGCTGGGCGGACTCTTGGCGCTGGTACTCCTCCAGGCTCAGGCCGTAGTGGCTCGGCTTGCGCACGAAGCCGTGCTTGCCCATCCACATGGCCAGCCCCCGCAGGAAGCTCAGGTAGGTCTGGATCGTCGCAGGCGCCAGATGCGCCTGCTGCCAGACCTGCACCATCGCGTGGATGTGCTTCTGGCCGAGGTTGCGCGGGTCCGGCACCGTCTTGAACCCGGCCTTGATCTTCAGGTCGCGGAAGAAGCGCCGCAGAAACTGCGCGCGTTCCTGACGCGTCTTGTGCGAGACGGTTTTCTCCAGCGCCGTATGCTGGGTGTTGAAGAGTTTGATCAGGACCTCCAGCACCTTGAGCGGTGGCGCCTTGCCCGGCTGGTAGCGGGCCAGGATTTCCTTGGGTGTCTTGCCCGCCCAACCCTGGGGGCGAACGGGCTGCTGCTGGCTCGAGCGACCGGGGCTGGCAGGTTCCTGCAGCCGGCGGCGAGATATACGGCGAACGGTGTTGCTGGGGATTGCATTCGACATGGTCAGAGCTCCTTGGTCGGAGGCCAGCCGCCCGAACGGCAAGCCGATGTTGGCGATGAAAGTGGAATCCAGGGCAGCCCCCGGCGGGACGGATTCCGTTGCCCGCGCCGGTCAGTGGTCAAGAACTTCGGCACCGCGCGCGACCACGGCGTCGCGGCACCTACCCAGGGGGTTCGTCGGCCAGCGCGTCTGCGCTCGCCAACTCGGTCGGTCTTAAAAACGAAACGGGTTGATCCGGCCCATCCGTGCATTTCTGCAGCCATGGGGGTGGTGATGCCGGCCGGCCTCTGGGGCATAGCGGGACATCGGCGGCGAGGTCAGGCCTCGCGCCGTCTGGTGGATCGGTTCTGGAGTCGTAGCGCCATCCACTCGCATGGGTCCGCCCCTGACCGAAAGTCCAGGGCAGTGTCGAGTTTGTGAGCGAAGGCGCGCGGGGAGCCCAAGCGGGCAAACACAACCGCGCGCTGCGTGGAACGCGTGCTCAAAGGATGGCGGGAACAGGGGCACGGCATCGGGTGCCGGCCGAGTGCTCTGTGGGCCGTGGTGCGCCTCAGGGAACGCCCAGCGATGAACGCTGGCCAAGCCAGGGACATGCACTACGAGAAAGACCTCGGGACCGCCGCCTCAAGGGCGACGGCATTGCCGGTTCGAGACTGGCGCTTCAAGGGCAGGTAACGACTGCGACGCCTTTTGCTCCGCGATGGAGCGGGGCCAGGATGGCCCTCGGGAAACCGTAGTTGACGCCAAGCGGGTAGGGCGGTCAAGCGGGCGGCTCGAAAGCGCGGCGAATTGCGGAGGATTGCGGGTGGCACTTGCGCGCCCGGGAGAGTGCGGTAAGGCGCATTTATTGTCGCAAAGCGGCGAGCAACGAGGCGGCGGGCGGCCTTGACGGGGGAAATCTCTGCCTCTGGTCCGTGGCGGGCCAACCCAGCGCAGTTTTCTTGTGACCTGTGCACCGATGGCGCATCCAGCGAACGGGGTTGATGCCCGCCATTTGAATGAGAGCGTAGTGACACACACGCAGCCCCGCCGGGGGATGACGCTTTCAAGTGTCAGCGAGATGTTCATGCATCGCCGGTTCGCTGACAGCGGGCCGTACCCGATGCCGAAATCGGCCTCTTTCAGTGGGGATTCCGTGTGGCGGGATCAGATCGCCCTGTCGATGCTGATCGACCTGAAACCTACCTCGGAGTCTTGCTATGGAATTGATCGTCAGAGCGGTGGATGTCGGATCGGGCAACACCAAATTCGTCACGGCCGCGGCCGGTACCGACATCCGCTGCGCCAGTTTCCCGTCCGTTGCCTATCCGTCGAGCGACGACTCGCCGTCGTGGCCGGCCAGTGAACGCAAGAAGACCGTGTGCATCCCCATCGGCCCGCTGTTCTACGAGGTCGGGCCGGACGTGAGCCTCGCCGCCGACACCTTCCGCGCCAAACAACTGCACGACGAATATACCGAGACGCCCGAGTACATGGCGCTGCTCAGGGGAGCGCTCTCCATGATGAAGATGAGCCACATCGACCTCCTCGTGGTGGGGCTGCCGGTGGCGCTCTTCGCGGTCAAGAAAGTGGCGCTGGAGAAAGCCATGATCGGCCGGCACGACATCGGCGGCGGCAAGGCCGTGACTGTGGGCAAAGCCCTGGCCGTGCCCCAGCCGCAGGGGGCGCTGGTGCACTACGCTTCCGAGCACCAGAAGATGGCGATCATCGGCAATGAGCAGAGCCTCATCATCGATCCAGGCTCGCGCACCTTCGACTGGCTAGTGGCGCGGGGGATGCGTTTCGTGCAGAAGCAGAGCTACTCCTTCAACCGCGGCATGTCGGACGTACTGCGCCTGCTGGCGGCCGAGATCACCAAGGATATCGGCTCGCCGTACCGGGACTACGACGCCATCGACCTGGCACTGCGCACGGGCAAGCAGCCGATGATCTTTCAGAAGCCGTACGACATGAAGCGCCTGCTGCCCCTGGCCGAGACCGTCGCCGAGCAGGCCGTGTCGACGATGAAGGAGTGGATCGAGGCGCCGCATAGCCTGCAGAACATCATTCTGGTCGGCGGTGGGGCGTTTCTGTTCCGCAAGGCGGTCAAGGCAGCATTCCCGAAGCACCGCATCCACGAGGTTAAGGATCCGATGTTCGCCAATGTGCGGGGGTTTCAACTGGCTGGACAGAACTACGCACGCAGTTCAATGGCAGCCACCGGGAAGGAGCGCGCCCAGGGCGTGTCGGGAGAGATTGAATGAGCACCGATCATGTGAAGGATCCCAAGCCCATTCGTCTCGTCTTCGAACTGGCACGGGCCGACCATCCGCGCCTGTATGACGAGTTGATCCAGTTTCACAAGGGTACCAAGCGGGTCAATCGCCTGCGAGTCCTGGCTTACGACGGCTTGCTGGTCCAGAGCGGTGTCTTCGCCGGGATGGGACGTGGCTCGCCTCATCTGCCTTCCGCAAGTAGCGCGCAGGAGGGCAGTGGCGACATCACCAACGACCTCTTCGCGCCAGCGATCGACGCGTGAGCCGGTCATGAGCAAGCGATCGCGCCGGCCGGTGAGCGGCCGGATGGTCAGTGCTTCGGACCTGGCCCAGATGGGCCGGTGCGAGAGATTGGTGGTGTTCGAACATCTCCATGGACGCCGGGGCACTGCTCGGCAGCGGCATGCTCGTGCACGCGGGCTGGTCGAGCATGAGCAGTTCTATCGGGAAGGCCTGGCGGCTTCCACGCAAGCTGATCGGAAGGGGCGCTGTTTCATCGCCACCTGCGTGTTCGGCGATGCTTGGCAGACGGAGGTGCTGCGCCGGTTCAGGGACGAGGCACTGCGACCCAGCGCTTGGGGACGCCGGGTGATCCGCCTCTACTATCGGGGGGCGCCCGGCATCTGCGTCATCCTTCGCCGATGGCCACAAATGCAAACTCTTGTGCGCATGGTCTTGGGGGTGATAGCGACGGGGCTTCGCTGGTGGTCAGACTTGCGTCGAGGTGGCAAGTGTCGGCGCTAGCGTGGGGCGTCGGTTGCGTCGTTGCCGTCATAGGCTTCGCGCTGGTCATGGCGCGGCGGCGATCACTTGAGAGCCATGCCACACGGACGGAGCGGGCCTCACGACCGGCGGCGCTGCGGGATGCCGAGTTGGTCTACATGGAAAGGCTGTTCCGGGTCTCCACGCCCGTCGGACTGATGGCGAAACTTGACCGGGCATACCGGTTGCCCTCCGGTGTGATCGTGTTGGTGGAGTTCAAGACGCGCTGGAGCAACCAGCCGTGCCTGTCGGATGTGATCCAGTTGTCCGCCCAGCGGATGGCGGTGATGGGGCAGACGGGGCAGGCCGTGGCATCCCACGCGTATGTAATGGTGAAGACTCAGGCTGGGCGGAGTTTGCCGACCGCACATTGTGTCGAACTGATGTCAGACGACCAAGTTATTGCCTTGATCAGGCGCCGGGGTGATCTTCTCGCCGGGCGCCTCTTGCCTCGACGGCCCTTGTCCCTGCGAACGTGCGATACCTGTTCGTTTCGGGGACGCTGCAGCGGTTTTTCGCATTGATCGGCGGTTCTCGTTAGTCGAATTGGCAGCAGCGTTGTCAGGAAAATCCTTCGTTAGATACGTCAGACGGTTGCCCAGCAACCGCCAAGCCTCTTGCATCTCTGCTTCGTAGGTGTGCCGCTGATAGATTCTCTTCGTTCTATTTTCCTCGACATGATTCAAGCATCGGTCAGCGACCTCGGGCAATACGCCCAAGCGAGTCATCATGGTGGCACCGGTCCTTCGTAAGTCATGTGGCCCCCATTTGCCACCTGGCAACGTCAGTGTCGCAATTAATTTGCAACGCCGCTTCATCGACCCGCTGGGCCGTTGCCGGTCGCCAAGTTGCTTGGTGATTGTCTTGCTCGAGACCGCTTTCTTGCCATTGCGGCTAGGATAGACCCACGTCCCTTCGCCGTTGAGCTCCTTTACCTTGCGGAACTGCTTCACGGCAAAATCAGACAGATAGACGTTGTGTGGCTTGCCGTTCTTGGTGTCAGAGATTCGCCATAGGTGGTTGTCGAGATCGACGTCGGACCACCGCGCGCCCAGCAACTCTCCTATCCGACAAAGGGTCGAGAGGGCAATCCAGACGGCCGCCTTAGTTGTCGGCATCAGTCCCGCGCTCGGTAGCTGTTGGCAAAGTGCTCCAATTTCCGCTTCGCTCAGTACTCGATCGCGCTCGCCATCCGGTCCGCCGATCTTGACTTTGCGAATGCTGGCCGTGGGGTCCGCCTCAATGATGTCGCGATCGACGGCAAATCTGAACATTTGCCGCATCAGCGAGAAGACGACCTTTGCCATCCGATTGACGCCGCGGGCGAGGAGCGGGTCAGTCACCGATGTGATGTTCCCCTTCTTGACGTCTTCCACGGCGAGGGAGCCAAGCTTTGGGAGGACATCCTTTTCGAACATGCGGCGGATTTCCTTCCCACCATCCTTGCGGCGCACCAGGTCCACCTCGGCCCATCGCTCGAAAAGATCCTTGACCGTTTGGCGTGCCTGGGCAGCCTCCAGGATCTTGCGCTGTGCTTCCTGTTCGGCTTGCCGTAGCTTGCGTTGCACCTGGGGGTCGATTTGCTGTTTGATTGACTCCCGCGCCTTGGCGGCTTCACTGCGCGCCGCAGCCAGCGGTACCGACTCCAGGCTACCCAGCCCCAGTTTTCTGCGGTTCCCGGCAAATGTATAGACGAGCAGCCAGTCCTTTGCACCCGTTGGGCGCACTCGCAGGAAGAGCCCGCCACCGTCCGCTAGCAGGTACTCTCGCTCCATGGGCTTGGAGTTCCGGACTTCCTTGTCGCTGAGTTCGTGCAGAGCCATTGGACCACCTCGATGATGTCAAACGAGTAAAATCGGGGGAACGATTGGGGGAACACTTAGCGTGCGCTTTGATGATATACTATGACACGTCATGAAGTTGTTCAAACTAAATAATTGTTTGTAAACAACGTGGTGTTTAGCTGGGGTGGGGCGCGATGAGACCGGCTGATACGTCGCTTCACGTTTATGGGGTGCAAGGGGTCGCGAGTTCGAATCCCGCCGCCCCGACCAAGAGAATCAACGAGTTAGGCCAATCTTCGGATTGGCCTTTTTCGTTTTTTCTTCAATGGTGAGACAGCTATGAGCTACTGGTATTGAGGGGCGGCTACTGGGTCAGGCGCTCAAATAACTTGACGGTGGTGTCGACGCTGCGCAACAGTCGCTCGCCTTCGGCAACGACGAGACGGGAATGCTGGGTTCTGCCGACATAAGAGATATCCGGGCATAGGGTGCGGATGAATTTTTGCCATTGGCTGGCTACTATTCCAAGCTGGGCATCTACTTCTGAAGGGGTATTCCCGGTTTTTCCCAAGGCCTGCAGGTTGTTTTCGAACTCCTGGCAGGAAGGCGGTATCAGCGCAGCAATTTTTTCATCCAGGCATGCCCATTCGCGGAACAGGAAAAACTTGCCTATGCGTTGCGACAGCATGCGGTTGCGGCCAGCAATGTTTACATAGTGGGCCGCAGGGAGGCCTCCTAGATCGGCGGCGTGGCCGGTCAACGCATCAGTTGCCTTAAGTAGTTCCTCGCTCAGTTCGAATACCTCTTCAACCCTTTGTACGGATATTTCCTCGACGCGCATTAATTGCCTGTATTGCGGCCACAAAGCCTTGATCAGCGCGAATTTGTCGGCAAACTCAATCGCCAGTTCGTGCTGATCAAGACGGTCCAGGTTGCGCTCGAACTCCTTCTCGAGCTGGTTAAGCTTGATGAGTGCCTTCTGCGGAGCAATTGCGGAAACGACCATGCACCAGGCGATAGCCATGCGCTGGGAAAGAACCCGCAGGCGGCCACACATGTTGACCAGCATGCCTGTAGACAAGGGGGACTCGGCACCTGGTGAATTGCCTTTGCGCTTTCTGCAGAAATTGAGCCGCTGCTTTGTTTCACCTCTAACTGTATCGAGCAGGGCGGCATTCTGTATATGGACGTTGCGGCCATCAACGACGAGAATGCCGTTGTCGCTCAGTTCGCGCAGGTTGCGCGAAAATGACTCGGGGGTCATGTCGATGCGCGCTGCGATCACTTTTTTGCTGGCCTTGAGAACGACTGTCGTTTCTCCCGCCAGAGCGGCCCGCTCACCAGCCATTTCGAGCAGGTAGTCGAGTAGGCGCTGGGCTCCCGTCAATCCGTAATGATGACTGGCGGCACCGAGTTCGGTGGCAAACTGTCGCTGGGCCAGGGCTTCGATGATCCGATTGCTTAGGTCGTGGTGATTTTGGGTAGCCACTCGCAGCTTGCGATTATCGATTGCCACCAGCAGGGCTCGGGTGATGCTGGAACAGGTACTGGCATAGTGCGTGGCGCCGAATACTTCTGCCAAACTGAGGAGTTGTTCACTCTGTACAATTTCCAGCACTTTTGAGGCGCCGCCAGGAGTCGTTGTGCTGCGTTTGACGCTTCCGTTGAACAACAAATAAGCTTCACGGACCGGTTCGCCAGCTTCATACAGGGTTCTATTGGCGGAAAGTTCAAGGACACGGCTCGCAGTGACCAAGTCATTGATCACGGCTGATGGCAGGCCGGCGAAAAACTTGCTGCCGGAAAGTAATTCTCGCTGGGCACGAGATGGATCTTTAATGCGGGCGTTCAATTGGCGCGACCTTCTCAGGATATGTCCTGAGCTCATACTAAGTAAAAGGCAAGAGGGGGAGAACTCCCCAATCGGATGAGTTCTCCCCCTTCTTTGGTCTTAGTAGACGTCGTGCTGCGTGTTGAAAACGTTGAATTTTCCGGTTGGCGTTACCAGTTTCGGGTCGCGAATGACAGCCTTCAGCTTGCGCGTCTTGTCATCGACGACAACGATGGCTGATTCCTGATCCTTGCCGTTCCAGACAGAGAACCATACTTCGTCGCCGGCCTTGTTGTATTCCGGTTGGACAACGCGCTTCGGGCCTTCCTTGATGCCGGACCAGTCGCCAATCGGGATCAGCTGACTGCCCTTTTCAAGGTTGTTGACGTCATAGACGGCAACCGACTGGCTGATCCCCGGTTCCGGGTTCAGCGTGGTGTCGACCCACAGGTTTTTCGATTTCGGATGCGTTTTCAGGAACAGCGATCCGCCGCCCAGGCCCTTCAGAGTCCGGACAACTTTCCAGGCATTGTCCGGATGCTTGACCGGGTCGGTACCGATCAACGCGATGCTGTCGTCGCCAAGGTGACCTGTCGCCCACACCGGGCCGAACTTGGGATCGATGAAGTTGGCGCCACGGCCTGGATGCGGCGTCTTGCCGACCTCGACCAGTTTCTCCAGCTTGCCTTCCTTGGTATCAATGACGGCAATCTTGTTGGAGGCGTTGGCAGCATCCATGAAGTAGCGATGCGTCGACTCGAAGCCACCATCATGCAGGAAAGGCGCCGCTTCGATCATCTTGATTTTCAGGTTATTCAGGTCGCGGTAATCGACCGAATAGACCATGCCGGTTTCCTTCACGTTAACGAAGAATTCCGGATTGAAATGCGAGGCGACGATGGCGGCAACCCGTGGCTCAGGATGGTAATCCTGCGTGCCAACGGTCATGCCGCGGGTGGCAACGATCTTGCGCGGCTTGAGCGTATCGCCATCCATGATCACAAACTGCGGCGGCCAGTAGGTGCCGGCAATCGCATATTTGTCCTCGAAACCCTTGGCCTTGGAGCTTTCGACCGAGCGGGCTTCCATGCCGACCTTGATTTCAGCGACCGTATCCGGCTTTTCCATCCACAAGTCGATCAGGTTGATTTTGGCATCGCGCCCGATAACGAACATGTAGCGTCCGGAAGCCGACATGCGCGAAATATGGACGGCGTAGCCGGTGTTCAGGATACTGACGATCTTCTTGCTGTCACCGTCGATCAGCGCAATTTCACCTGCGTCGCGCAAGGTCACGGAGAACAGGTTTTCCAGGTTCAGGCTGTTCATCTTTTTCTTCGGCCGCTGGTCGACCGGAACGATGACTTTCCACGTAGCGTTCATTTCCTTGAGGCCGAATTCCGGCGGTGCAGGTGGCGTCTGCTGGATGTAGCGGGCCATCAAGTCGACTTCGTCATCGGTCAGGACGCCGGACGTACCCCAGTTCGGCATGCCGCCGGCAGAGCCGTACTTGATGAAGACCTTCAAATATTCCAGGCCCTTTTCCAGCGTGATGTCCGGAGTCAGCGGCTTGCCGGTCGCCCCTTTGCGCAACACGCCGTGACAACCGGCGCAGCGCTCGAAGAAAATCCGCTTGGCCTTGTCAAACTCGGCTTCCGACATTTTGGGTACCAGCGGATTGATGTCCTGGTGCATCTTCACATCAGCCAGCGGAGAACCACCCGCCGACTGGTAATCACGCATCGCGCCATCGCCATGTGCGGCAGGCGTTTCGGCAAATGCGAACTGGACAAGCATCGCTAGAAGCGGCAATGCAGCCAGGCTGCCACGCTTGAGTTTTCTTGAAATCATGACTTCCTTGACCCTCTCAAAATTGAATAAGGATCGGCACTGTCGCAACCCTGGGCTTTGCTGCTTTGATCGAAATCAAGGGGGACCTAAAGCACCAACCCGGGCTGCATGCGGATGAATTTAGTCTTGATAACAATCAAGCCGAATGGTGACTGGAGTGTTGAACCCTTGCCAGGAGTGGGGGAGACAGTAATTGAGGCTTATGCCATTTGAGGTGAAATGAGCGCCCTAAAACGGCCGGTACACGCAAAAATGCTCGCCTCGGCCTCCGGCTCGGTGGCAACCCGTGTCTTGTAATTCTTTCCGGTCAGAGCAACGGTATTGGGCAAGACCGACTGAACCTCATGCCAGGCCTGGACCGTATCCGAAGCTTCTGTTGCATTGACCCGATGAAAACGCAGCGTCGGCAGAGCCCCGGCCGAAGCGGATTGGTCGAATCCCACGGTCAACCGGAAAAAATGCTCAAAAATGAAATTCGGGTTGACCGTGAAAGCGAACTACAACGATGGTGCAGACTGATCCGGCGAGCGCTGCCAGAAGGTGTCGCCGTAGTCGCCACCGAGCGAGGGCATGGTTTCGCCTTGTTTAAAGTACCGGCGAGAACCGGGTTTGGCCGGGGTGAACCACCAGCCGGCTTCAGTGCAAGGCGATCCGCCAGGGATGCTACGGCGCACTGTTATTTCCATGTTGTTGGCGTTTCGTGCCTCTTCAGGCCAAAACTCAGTCCAGGGCCGTGACGAATATTCCGGGCAGCGGAACTGATATTCAGCCTCTTCCGCCGGGATGGTTCCATCTTCGTAACGATCATCCCGCCACAGGAGTTTCCAGAAAGTCGGGCGTCCCTTGCCATTCGGAGCGTCGGCTTCGAAAGCGATGGTTGGCGCGGGAGAGTCGACGTGGAGGTAATTCATGGTGCCATCGAGTTCCAGCTCACCGCAGTTCGGAATCTGGGGTTTTTTAAACATACCCAGGAGGCCCGATGACATCTCGACCTTGACCGGTTCCCAAATGCCGGAACAGGGTGCCGTGTCGCCCGTCTGGATGATACGCAGGGGCGGAGGCGCATCGAATACGAGCGGGAGCTCACCGTCGGGGAGAACTGTTTGGTCGCGTAGAAAGTTGGGACCACGAAACCCGTGTAAGCCAAGTGGAGCAGGTTCGTCGGTGTGACGGCCCTCCAAGATGTAGTCAAGTTCTCTCTCTGCTAGTCCAGCAATATTCAGTGCCGAGACAAATTCGTTCCATAACGGAGAAGCCACCTCATCTATTTCGGTTTCGCCCCATTCGAAACGCATAATTCGCGTACTCCAGGAGTCCGATGGCAATAGCCCCTGATAAAAATACCCGAACCTGCCGAGAAACTTGAACGGGCGTTTATCGCCTTTTTTCAGACGAGACAGGCACTCGGCAAAGCCTTTGTAGTTGGCGCAGTCTTTGATGTATCTGTTTTCCCAGAAGAAATACTCGTCCCGATTTGAAGCGCGGGCTTCCTCGTAGGCTTTGGTATAGACCGCCATCCACTGGTCGTAAAACTTGCCGACCCTGGCCCATGCAGTATACGACGAGTTTTTCTTGAGCATGTAAAAGATGCGGCGGCGCTCTTCGTCGTCAGGAATACTGTCGCGGTCGTAGGTGTAGGTGGATGGAGAAGAAGGAAGTTGCAGATTGGCCAATTCCTCCTCGATTTCCTTCAGATAGTCATCCATTAGTTGCTCGTCCGTGAATTTGCCTTCGGGTCGCGGTCGTCCTTGGCCGCCTGCTCGCGCGCACCCAGGCGGGCGGTCTGCACTGTACCCGCGCCGGGCATATGAATATATCCCCAGATACCGTTGGCGTCTGTCCAGCCGGTCGGGCGTAGCTCAAAGGTCATTCCCGCTGTTTTGACGGTTTGTGGTTTACCGGTGGCGATGGCGGCATCGCCAGCACTTTTTAACGTGGCCTTTATGGCTGCATCCATTTCGATGACCGCTTGCAAGCCTCCGCCGCCCAAATACTGACCGGGAATTTCCTTGCCCATTTGTTCGGAAATCCTGCCGACACAGGCTTTGACGGCATTTTCGTCGGTGACTTTGGCTACCAGCAGATAGCCGTCGCGATTCCACTCGTCGAGCACGGCGGCTTTTTCACGCCATTCCTTGGCTGTTTTAGGTGGTGCCCCCAAACCCCACCAGCCGCCACCGGGGGCGGTGTCGCCAATCAGTTCTCCATGGGTAACACCTTTCGGGCCAAAAAAACGGTACATCTCCTCTCCGGGCTTCATAGTGCGATTTTGAATTTTTCCAGCAAATGCAGGGATGCCAGTGAGAACGTCGCCCTTTCTGAATTTAGCTAAATCCGGGTAACCCGCTTCATGCTTGTAAACCTTTTCGATGGCTTTGGGGTCCGACGACGACGAATTCTTCGCCCACCCACCCCGAGCACTTCGCTGAGCCTCCGCCGCGTTCTCAATCAACCTCAACTCATCGGCATAGGTAACTGCCTTCGTCCCACTGCTAACGGTATGTTCCACGGTACGTGCCGTAGTTTCGCCACCGGTTCGGACGTAAGCCTGAATTTCCTTAAGGGTTTGATCCAATTCCTTGATGGCTTGAGGAATGCGTTCCGCCGCCATGCTTTTCAGCTTGTTCAGCCCATTGCTGAGTCCGTCGATACGTCTCAAGAAGGATTCCGGAATGACTGCGCCGAGCTTGGTCTTGATCTGCGCTAGCGCCTTGTTGATTGTGACGACCAGATCGCTGAATTTTGTGATGATGGCTGCTTCGTGGTCGGCAAAGCGGAGTTGGAGCAGCCACTTTTCCGCGTGTCCTTTGCCCAATCGATTCAGGAAGGCAACAACGTCCTTGGCTGATTCCGCCAGATAGGCCGCACGCGTAGCACCGCTGAGCTTTGCGGCCGACTTGGCAACGCCAATCGAAATCCGGCCGACCCCCTTGATGACGCCGCCAATCACCGGGATCAAGGCAAAAAGGAGAACGACCAGCAAGGCCCACTGGAACTTGTCTTCGCGCTTGGCTGGTTCATCCACCATGCCGATGGTGACGGCGATCAGATCGCGAACTGCGGTGACGTCGCCGACCAGCGGAATCATTCCGACGACCGCATCAACGACGATTTGCGACAGCGACGCCTTCTCGTTGAAGGCACCTTGCACCGTACCCCAGAGCCAATTGCCGGCTTCCAACGAGACCGATTCGAATTCAGACCACCAGTGAGCGGTCGAGGCTTGACTGCCACTCATTGCTTGTCCTCCTGAAGCAAACTGGATGCGTATTTATCGACCAGTGCGCTGATCGATTTGTCGCTTGGCGCTGCCTCATGGTTTGGCGTTGAATCTTTATGTTTTCGTTGAAATTTGGCGGATGCCGGCCCGAACCGAACTTTGGCGGTGCCGAGGGGGACATCGGTCAAGGTGGCTTTCCCGGAAGGGTCGAGTTTTCCTTTGCGCACACTGCCATCCGCCAAAAGGGCTTCATACTCGGCGCCGCCTACGAAATCGTCATCGTGATAATGGTGATCGAGTTCGATGGTGTCTTTGGATACGGATTTCCCCTCCGGCAACCCCTCCAAACTCGCCGTCCCACTCCCTGGCCCCATAAACGCATTCCCGCTCCCCTTGACCGAGAACGTTCCCGGACACGCAAAAGTGATGTTCGATCCCTCCAGCGTCACGCTCGACTGTCCGGCCAGGAGGACGATCTTCTCCTTGGCCAGGATATGGATCTCGTCATTCGAACTCGTCACCGTGATTGACTGATCGGCGAGGATCTCCATCGCATCGGTATTCGCCTGAATGGTCTGGCTGCCGGCGGCGGCGATGCTCTTGACCCCGCCGGCATGGCTGAACCAGCTCGCCCCTTTGCCGACGGCTGCGGCCAGGGTGTGGGCGCTGGCCAGATGCAGATCCTGCTGGCTGGTCGCATGCACATGCCGGCCGGCGAAGAGCAGGGTGCTGGCCGGCGAAGCCAGACCGATATCCGACGGCGCCTCCATCACCAGCACCGGCTTGGCAAAACGCTCCGTCGGCTCACCCGGATCGCGGCTGCCGGGCTGGGCCTTCTTCGCCGCCTGGCCACCCACTGCCGATTCGAATTTACCGTCTTTTTTGGGGTCGACCGTAGCAATCAACTCAGCCAGGGCCGAATTCGCCTGCAAAGGCAAAGCCTGCTGCTGGCTCGCCGCATCCGACAAGGCCTTGGCCGTTTCCTCAGCGGCATGGAGCTGGCTGACTGCCTCTGCCACATCCATCTGCGTACTCTGCCCATCGGCTCGCGCCGTCGCCGAAATCAACAATCCTTCACCGGCCCGCACCGCCAGCCAGCCATCGGTCCGCAACTCGAAACCGCTACCGCGCCAGGCCCCCCGTGTAGCCGAATCCGGCGCCTGATGAATCAGATGACCCAGACTCAACTGACTGGCATTCTCCGAACTCGCCAGACGGCTGCGCAACTGTCCCGGCGCATCATCGACCACCCACTGATTGAACCCCGCCTCATGGTTATGACTCATCCAGCCCGACAGCACCCCGGGATGATTGGCCGACGCCTCATGACCCGCCGAGAAAGGCGGCAGATCGGCGCCGTTGTAACTCTGGCCGACGATCACCGGCCGATCAATATCGCCATCAACAAAATCGACCAGCACCTCGGTCCCGATGCGCGGCAGGAAATGACTCCCCCAATTCGGCCCGGCCTGCCATTCGGCGACACGAACCCATGTGCCGGACTGATCATTGCCCGGCGCATTGCCGGCCTTGCCCGAATTACGTCCGGCCGGGCCGGATTCGGCCAGCCCGCCGACCGCCGGCGCCGCACTGCGCTGCCAGGGAAACTGGATCTTGATCCGGTGATCACGTTCGGTGGTCAGCACACTGTCCGGCAAACCCACCACCAAAGCCACCTGCGGCCGGGCCGACGGCTTGGGTAACCCATGCGGCACCTGCGGCAAAGCCGCCGGCTGAGCCAAACACGTATTGCGATAACTCCCCGCCTCAGCCTCGGCCAGACCCAACAACGCCGCCGCCTGCGCCCCGAGATTATTGGCCCCGTGATGATCAACCGAAACGATGCTGAAACGGACCTCATCGCCCAGATAACTACCATGCTGGCTCAGTGAGACGACCGTGCCTTCAGCCAACTGGCGCACCGTACTGACCCCGGCAAAGCGCCGATAAGCCCCCTCGTAGGCAGCCAGCGCCAGATCGGTCCGCAAGCGGGCCGCCTCGTCATTCTCGAAACGATACGGCCGGGCCGCATCGTGGATTTCCAGGCGGGGCACATCCGGCGCCGGCAAGCCACTGCTCGCCTCGGCCCCGGTCGCCACCAGCGTCTTGTAATCCCACCCGGCCAGCGCAACGGCATTGGGCAAGACCGAATGAACCTCATGCCACGCCTGGACCGTATCGGAAGCCTCCGTCGCATTGGCCCGATGAAAACGCAGCGTCGGCTGAACCCCGGCCGGCAGTTCGGTCAGTCGGTCGAAGAGGATCAATTGATGCCGGGCATGCTGCACATCATCGCCGGCCGAGGCCGATTGGTCATGCTCGAAACGGAAGGACAAACCTTCCTCGGCCAGCAGACGGCGGATGAAGTCAAGATCGGTCTCGCGGTACTGGGTGGCGATGCTGTAGGTGCGCAAGGATTGGGTAATGCCGTTCTTCCAGTTCGCCTCGGGATAATCCGTCAAAATCTGACCGATGATGTCCACCACCGTCTTGTTCTGGAAGAGATAACAATCCCGGCGCTGGCCGAGAAAGGCGAGAAAGGATTCGACAATCAGCCGATAACGGGCCAGACCGCCATCGGCGCCCAATTGCATGGCCTGGGTGACATAACCATGCCAGCTGCGCTTGCTGCCATCGGCCTGGAGCAGACGCAGGGTGACTTCCTCGCCGATCAGCGGCTTGAGCTGGAAATGGGCATTGGTCGACACGCAGTCGATCTCGAAGCGAAAAGATTCGGAAACACCTTCATGACCCTGGAAACGTTCGACCATCAGGGCCGCATCGGCCAGGGGTGTCTTGATCTCGAGAAGACGGGCGTGCTGGGTGAAGAGGGAGTCGAGGAGGGTGTGCATGGCGGACCGCCGATCAGGGCAGGTAAATGTTCAGGGTCGGCGCGCGGGGGGCCAGTTGAACGATGTTCTTGAACGGTGCCAAGGTGCGATCAACGGATCGTCCGGCGTGCCAGTCGAGGCCAACGTAGGCCAGCAGGCCCATGAAAGCGAGGATGGAGGCGATGACCCAGAGCGGGACGTCCCGGTTAATGGCATTCGAGATGCTGTCCGGTGCCGCCCAGTGAGGCGCGAATGGGGCTGCCTTGCCCTTGATGTGGGCAATCTGTTCGCCGAGTTGTTGCGTCAAGTATTTGAGCTTTTCCGGCCCTTCAAGCAAGTAACGCCCCTTGAAGCCAAGGAGCAGGCACATGTGGAAAACTTCCAGGCCGTTGATCCGGCTGGCTGCGCCATTGCGGGCCGTTTCCAGGCGGTCGAAGAAATGCTCGCCGGCCAGTTGGTCGCCAAACAGGATCAGTTGCAACGGTCGACGTTCCCACGCGTCGCGAATGTTCATTTGGGACGACAGGACGGCTTCGTCGATGGATGCGCAAAATGCGTATTTGGCATCGTAGATGTCTTCGGCGCTGAAATGATGCTTTCCCGCCGCTTTCTCGAATTGGCTGAGAAACTTCTGGATATTGCTGGAAAACTCTTCCGGATTCTTCGGCGCGTTTCGGTTCTTCAGCAGGATGAGCATGTAGAAGCCGTCGTACAGCAAGTCGACAAGACTGCGTGCCGGGCGGTCGAAGGCCGACTCGTCGGCAATTTGGCTGGGGGCTACGGAAAACAGGCTGGGTGCAGTACTCATGGGGTGACGGCAATCAATTCAAGAGAGAGATCCCGGTAACTTTCCGGGGCGTAAATCATGATGGATTGGGCTTTCAGCATTCGCTCATACAGTGGCCCATGTGCTTCCAGGGCGAAATAACAGGCGCCCGGGCGAACTGGAATGGCAGCCGGGACCTGCAATGAATGTGTCAGGCGAACGCCGGACATGGCTGACAGGACAAGTTTTTCGACATCGGCCGGCGCCCCGATTTTCAGCCGCAGTGGCACCGATTCGATGATTTCGGACTGCTGGTGCGCTGCCGTGACCGATAAATAGAATGCCGTTTCGCCGTTGATCTTTTCCGAGTCGAGGTGACCCGCATAAAACGCCGGCTTTGGCTGGCTGAGCGAAATGGCGAAGAAACGGGTCGAGATCACGGTATCGAGCAGATCCCGCAATATCTGTTCTAGGCGGAGAAAGCCTGGTCCCGGCGACAGGTGGTCGTAGCCGGGCAGGTCGTTCAACGTGTAACTCTTGGAAAAGGTCATCAATCCGCCGGCCAGCCGCAACAATTCCTGGAAAAGCCGTTCCGGCGAGTTGTCCGGGTTGCGGAAGAAGTGGGTCAGCGCCGCACACGCGCTGCTGGCGGTATGCAGCAACCAGAATGAGGCAATGTCACCAGAACGAAACTCGATGACGTTTTTTGATGGTTCGCGGTGAAACCCGTAGAGCGCATCGACCTTGGCCAGTAGCGCGTCGATCTGGCGACGCAAGAGGGCAACGATGGTCGGGGCGGCACGCAAGCTGATCGACGGTGGAACGAAACTGCCATCGATTTCATAGCTGTTGCTTGAGGTGCGCCGAATCCGCACGACAGGCAGGGTCAGAAACTGATCGCGATTATCACTGGCGGATTTGAGATAGGCGATTTGGCTCAGGGTGGCGATGTCGGCTTCTGCCGCATCGGTGAACAGATCCGTGGTTGCTCTTGGAACGATGAGAAACCGTGCCTGTGTCGAGTCGGCTGCCGAATCGACAGAATTGCCGCCATGCGGATTCAGGTGGTTGAGCGCCAGGAAGAATTCGGTTGCGCCATCCTCATTAACTGCCTTGTCGAGGGCCAGAGGGAGGGGCAATTGGTCGGTGTCCGGGGCGCTGAAGTAATCGCCGTTCGGAAATACAGCGGTGACCCGTTTAAAGCGCAGGATGCCGCTCTTGAGGGAGTCGACATCGACTTCAATGTCGCGAATTCCCCAGGCGTAGGGGTTGGCCAGCAGCTGGGCACGACGAGCCATGTTGTCAGCATGAAAATCCTGTTGCTGGAAATGCTGCGGGCGCAGAAAGAGGCCTTCGCCCCAAAGTGTCTTGGCGGTATTCATCAGATGACCATGGTTACGAGTCGCATTGAATGCCGACTAGCGAGCGGAAAGATGCGGGGCTGATCTCTTCGACCAGGGCGCCCTTGGTGGCGTTGAATGCACAGGCGTGAGCGCCGATGGTGATGCCATTGTCAAAGGATAGCTTGTTGTCAAAGGCGAGTTTCCAGCGGTTCTGATAGGGGGCTCGGAACATGCCGGCGACCCCGATTGTCGTCGCGTCGCCAGGAACTTTCAGCTTGATGTCATAGGATTTTCCTGGCAGCAGGACAACTTCCTTCACCGAAACCAGTTCCTCTCCCAGAGTCTCCTTGTCTGTTTCGCCGGCCGCGATCTGCTGATAAGTCATGTCCTTGTATTTGTCAGCAGCCCTGAGCACGTAAATCTTCGCTACCAGTGACAGGGGCTTTCCGGCTGATGTCAGATTCAGCTGATTTCCGGTGTCAATCCTTAAGTTCAGATCGCGCGTGATCTTGCTCGGATCGGCGTTCTCTTTCTTGGTGACGCCGGTTGCTTCGAGAACCATGCCAACGGCACTACCGGCAAGTTGAATGGCTGAAAGCTGTGCGCATCCGCTTAAAAAGATTGGAATAAATAGCCATAAAAGCAGTGGCTTAAGTTTTGTTGTTTGTTTATGCAATGTTCCGTATGTCATTAAATGTTTGTTAAATTGACATATGTCAACACATCGAAAAAATACAAATGTATTTACATGTCGGTGTTGATAAATTTGAAGGCGTTAATGTACTATCGCCAATTCTTAATGGCAAATCAAATAGCATGTTATATGCTGTTTGGCATAGTTGGGGGTCTTGATGTTGTCGTATAAATCATGTTTTGTTGCCGTGTTGGTCAGCGTTTCGGCTGTTATTTCCGGGTGTGCCAACCAAAATGTTCAGCCACCTAAGGTTGATTTTTCTGAACTTATGACGCAATCCAGCATTAGTGTTGATTCATTGCTGGAAAAAGGAAATCAGGATGATGCTGTCAAGATCCTGGCCGATCTTGCCGCGAAGAATCCAGGTCGCAAGGAGCCTTGGCTGAAGATGGCAAAGGTTCACTTCGGCGCCGAGAACTATGCGCAGGCCATTGTGGCTGCCGAAGAGGTGATTCAGCGTGATGGTGAGGATCGTGAAGCCAAAACCATTCGCGCTGTGTCAGGGCTGCGCGTTGCAGCGAAGTCACTGAACGATCTCAAGGATGACGTTGAGCTGAGGGGGGATGCTCATTCCGACGCGCTTGGCTTGGCCAAGGTCATGCGTGAAACCCTCGGCGAGGATGTGTTAGTTCCTCCAGTCGACAACAGCAAGAAAAAGCGGCGGGTTGTTCGACACAAACCGGTTGCTCCGTCGGCAAATGGCGCGCAACCCGCTCCCTCTGCACCGGCCGCCTCGGGTGGTGCTGGAAACCCGTTTGGCGCCTTGAAGTAATTTCGTATTTGTTAAGGAGCATCGGATTTCGGCTGGTGCTCCGGCTAACTGTTTGATTTCTCTCCCGGAGGTTTTTGTGGCGAAAAAGGAAAGTGTTCAGAAGCGTTTGCAAAAAGTGCGTCCACCGCGCGTGCAGTTGACCTATGACGTCGAAATCGGTGATGCCATTGAGGTCAAGGAGCTTCCTTTTGTGGTGGGCGTGCTGGGCGATTTCGCCGCTCAAACGAAGCAGGATCAGGGCAAGGTTCGTGATCGCAAGTTCGTTAATGTCGATATGGACAATTTCGATGACGTCATCGAAGGCATGGCCCCGCGGACTGCTTATCGGGTCAAGAACCGCCTGACGCAGGATGGCGGCGAGCTAGGCATCGATCTCGAATTCAAGAAATTTGAAGATTTCCGGCCCGAGTCGGTGGTCCAGCAAGTCGAGCCCTTGCGCAAGTTGCTCGAGGCTCGATCCAAACTTGCTGATCTTCGTAACAAGCTTGCCGGCAATGAGAAGCTTGAGGATTTGTTGAACGACGTGTTGAACAGTACCGAGCAACTGAACAGCCTGGGCAACAAGACGGCTGATGGAGAGCAGCAATGAACGCCCACGCTGCCGCTATGGCCAACGTCCAGGCTCCTGGTCTTCAGGAGTCATCCGGTCTGCTCGACCAGATCATTGCGGAAAGCAAGGTTGCCCAATCCGAGCAGGAAAAGAACCGTGCTCGCGACATCATCAGCGAACTGGTTAATCAGGTTCTGGAAGGCGAAGTTGTCGTTTCCGAAAATCTGGCTGCCTCGCTGGATGCCCGGGTTGCCGAACTGGATCGGCTGATCTCAGATCAGCTCAGCGAAGTCATGCATGCTCCCGAGTTTCAGGCACTGGAAAGCGCGTGGACCGGTTTGCACTATCTCTGCAAGCAAACCTCGACCGGCCAGCAGTTGAAAATCAAACTGCTGAATGCTTCCAAGCGTGATCTGGTCAAGGATTTCAAAACGGCAATCGATTTCGATCAAAGTGCGCTGTTCAAAAAGGTTTACGAAGAGGAATTCGGTACCTTTGGCGGTGCGCCGTTTGGCACGCTGATCGGTCAGTTCGATGTCTCCCGTCAGCCGGAAGACATGTACTTTGTCGAGCAGATGTCGCATATCGCGGCCGCTGCCCACGCCCCCTTCATTTCTGCTGCCGCGCCGCAACTGTTCGGGCTTGAGAAGTATACGGATCTCGGCAAGCCGCGCGACATGGCCAAGGTTTTTGATACCGTCGAATATGCCAAGTGGAAATCCTTCCGCGAATCCGAAGACTCACGTTATGTTGGCCTGGCCCTGCCGCGATTTTTGGGGCGTCTGCCCTACAACCCGATCGACGGTGAAGTTACCGAAGGCTTTAACTTCGTCGAGGATGTCGATGGTACCGATCACGACAAATACCTCTGGTGCAACGCGGCGTTCGCCCTCGCGGCGCGCCTGACCGCGGCATTCGAGAATTACGGTTGGTGTGCGGCGATCCGTGGCGTCGAGGGCGGTGGGCTGGTTGAAGATCTGCCAACCCATACTTTCCGTACCGATGATGGCGAAGTGGCGCTCAAGTGTCCGACGGAGATCGCGATTACCGACCGGCGTGAAAAGGAATTGAGCGACCTCGGCTTCATTCCGCTCGTTCATTGCAAGAACACAGACTACGCCGCATTTTTCGGTGCCCAGTCGGCCCAGAAGGCGAAGAAGTACGACTCCGACTCGGCAAATGCCAACGCCTCGTTGTCGGCCCAACTGCAGTACATGTTCGCAGTGTCCCGCATCGCCCACTACATGAAGGCCATGATGCGCGACAAAATCGGAAGCTTTGCATCCGCCTCCAACGTGCAGAGCCATTTGCAGCGCTGGATTGATCAGTACGTAACGGCAGACGATTCTGCGTCCCAGGAGACCAAGGCCCAGTTCCCGTTGCGCGAAGCATCGGTCGAGGTCAGCGAAGTTCCGGGGCGTCCGGGCGTTTACCGTGCTGTGTCGTTCATTCGTCCGCATTTCCAGCTGGATGAACTGTCGGTGTCGTTGCGTCTGGTAGCCGAGCTACCGCAGTCCAGCAAGGCTTAATTTCAATAGCATCCTCAAGAAGGAGAACCTAGAAGATGAAAGATATATACGTCGAGTTCAAAGGCAGTGACATCAAGGGGGATTCCCGCGATGCCAAGCACAAGGACACTGTTGAGGTTTACAGCTGGTCACATACCATCCGTCAGCCCAAGTCGGCCACTGCTTCTGCCGCCGGCGGCCATACCGCCGAGCGCGTTGAACATGGTGAGATGATCTTCACCAAGGACATCGACGGCTCCAGCCCCAAGCTTTATCAAGCCTGTTCGTCCGGCCTGGTGGTCAATGATGTGATCATTTATTTCTACCGTGCTTATGGCGGCAAGAACAACACCGGTAATCCGTCTGCCACGCAGAACCGTCACCAATATCTGAAGATCGAACTGAAGAACGTGATCATCGCTTCGGTTTCTCCGGCTGTCGACGAAGAAGGTATTCCCAAGGAGAGCTTCTCCCTGAAGTATTCCGCCGTGAAGTGGACTTACGACGAGCTGAATATCGACGGTACGAAGACCGGCAAGGTCAATATCCAGGGCGCCTGGAATCTGGCCAAGAACACGCCGAACCTCACCTGATCGAAAGAAACATGGAGTTTACGGCGGGACGCTTGTTCCGCCGTTTTTTATGATCAAGGGTTTCGAGCCATCTTTATTCGACAAGTTGTTCGACGACCAGCCCATGGGCGCTGCGCGTCGGCGATTGTCGCTGGAGCAACTGAAGGATTCCGTGGCGCGGGATCTTGAAGCGCTGCTCAACACCCGTGTCGTTCTCGATGACGGGGTTGCCGACGACTTTCCGTTGTCCGGGCGCTCCGTTGCGGGATTCGGCCTGGTTGACTTCGCCGGCCTGAGCCTCTCGAACATCCATGACCGGCAACGGATCTGCGCCGCCATCGAGTCGGCCATTGCAGCCCATGAGCCGCGCTTGCGCGAGGTAAAGGTGGATATCGAATTGCATCGCAAGACCATCAATGCCCTTTATTTTTCGATCAACGCCGTGTTGGTCGTTCGGCCGGCGCAGGAGCCGGTCAGCTTCGATGCCCTGTTGCAGCCGACCAGCCTGCAATATTCAATCAGCCGTCATCGGCGACAGGTGAGCTGATTGGAAGACTTGCTGCCTTATTACGAGCGGGAGCTGGCGTTTTTGCGCCAGCATTCACGCCAATTTGCCGAACGTTACCCGAAGCTGGCGGCCCAACTCCTGTTGTCCGGCGAAGGTTGCGACGATCCGCACGTCGAGCGGATGATCCAGTCGTTCGCCATGCTGACGGCGCGCGTCTCGAAAAAGCTCGAAGACAGCTACCCGCAGTTCACCGAAGCGCTGCTCAATGTCCTGTATCCGCACTATTTGCGGCCGTTCCCGAGTTGCTCCATCGCTCACTTCGACCATGGGGCAGGGGAGTTGTCCTCGATGCCGGTCATTTTGCGCGGCACCGAACTCCAGTCGCGGCCAATCAAGGGCGCTGTTTGCAAATTCAGGACTGCATGGGATCTGGAACTGCCACCGGTGGCGCTGGCGGATGTCGAATTCGATCCGATGGCCTCGGCGCCGAGTGAGGTCCGTTTGCCGGTCGGGGCCAATGCCTTGCTGTCGATGTCGATCAATCTGCGCGGGGCCACGGTCGAGGCCGGGATCGGCAAGCTCAAGCGTCTCCGCGTTTATATCGACGCCGAGCCATCGGTAGCGGCTGCGCTGCGCGACGCGCTCTTCCTGCGGACACTCAAAATCTACGTTGCCGGTGCCGATGGCCGCTGGCGCATTGCCGACAAGCAAGTGATCGGTGAGGTCGGGTATGGCGACGACGAAGCGCTGATCGACATGCCATCGACCGCGCACGGCGCCTATCGCTATCTGACTGAGTATTTCTGTTTTCCGGAGAAATTCAATTTCTTCAACATCAACATCGCTGCGCTTCCATCGTCCCTGCATAGTGAAGGGCGAGTCATTCTTCATCTCGCGCTGGGCGATTTGCGGGCCGATAGCGACATGTCCCGCCTGCTGCAAACGCTGACCAGTCAGAATCTGCGTCTGGGTTGCGTACCGGTGGTCAATCTGTTTGCCCAGCGCGGCGATCCGATCCGCATCACCAACCGTGACGTCAGTTATCCGGTTGTTGCCGATGCCCGGCGTGCCTACGCCTACGACGTCTATGCCATCGATTCCGTGCGCCGGGTTCGGCAAACGCCGCAGGGCGAGTCGATTACCGAATTTCGACCGTTCTTTTCGTTGCGCCATGGCGAAACGCCTGAGCGCAACGGTTATTACTGGTACGCCCAGCGCGATCCGATGCTGGCTGAAACGAGTCCGGGCTACGAGACCTCGCTGTCCATCGTCGATGCCGATTTCGATCCGGTTCAACCCAAAACCGATGTGCTGAGCCTGAAACTGACCTGCACCAATCGCGATCTGCCGACCCTGATGTCGGTCGGTTTGGCGTCCGGCGACCTGTTTCTCGAAGGCGGATCGAGCGTGCGTTCGATCAAGCTGCTGCGCAAACCGAGCCAGCCGTGCCGCTTCGATCACCGTCGGGACGGGCAATGGCGGATCATTTCGCATTTGTCGCTCAACCATTTGTCGCTGAGTGGCAGCGGGCTGGGTGCTTTCCAGGAAATGCTGGCCTTGTACGACCTGCCGCGCAGCGCCAGCAACCGGCGCCAGATCGAGGGTTTGCGCGAAATGACCCAGGTGGACAAGACCGTCTGGATGTCCGGCAAGCCTTTCGCCTGCTTTGTGCGTGGCGTCGAGGTTCGGCTGACGCTTGATGAAACGAGCTTTGCCGGCAGCGGGCTGGATTCGTTCGTGCGGTGTATCGACCGCTTTCTCGGGCTGTATGTCAGCCTCAACAGCTTCATCCAGTTGGTCGTGTTGTCCCACCGGACAGGAGAGGAATTGATCCGATGCGCACCCCGCAACGGCGACTCGATCCTGCTCTGAGCGAGCACACGCTGCAGGAACCCGAGCGTTACGAGTTCTTTCAGCTCGTTCGCCTGTACGAACGGATGTTTCGTCAAGCCGGGCGCGGCGGCGATGTCGTCAGTGAAAAGGTGCGTTTTCGTAATTCGGTGCGCCTTGGGTTTGCGCCCGCTCAGGTCGATGCCATCCGCCCGAGTTATCGTCAGGATGAGGCTGGCCTCGATACCGGCGAGTTGGAGCGGGTCGATATCACGCCCAGTTTCATGGGCATGCTCGGCGTCAACGGCACCTTGCCCATTCATTACACCGAGCAGGTTATCGCCCAGGCGCGTTTCAAGCGCGATGACTCCGGGCAGGCTTTTCTCGATCTGTTTACCAACCGGGCGGTTGGCCATTTCTACCGCGCCTGGAAAAAATACCGGCTGGCCATCAACTACGAAACTGATCGCCAGAACCGTTTTCTGCCGATCATCCTGGCGCTCGGCGGGGTCGGCTTCGAGCCCTTGCGGCAGCGCCTCGGCAGGGGGCCGGGGGCGATCGACGACGAATCGATTGCCTACTTTGTCGGACTCTTTCGCCAGCGCCCGGTCTCGGCCGAAGCGCTGCAACGCGTACTGGCCGGCTATTTCGGCGAACCAGTCGTGGTCGAGCAGTTTGTCGGCCACTGGTACGTCGTGCCCGCCGAACAGCGGTCGACGCTGGGTGGCCGGAATGCCGCGCTCGGCGTCAATGCCCTGGCCGGCGAACGCATCTGGCAACGCAACCTGCGCTTGCGCATCCACATCGGCCCGTTGCGCCATGCGCGTTACGTCGCCTTCCTGCCCAAAGGCGAGCTGGCCGCCGCCCTCGAAAAAATATTGTCGCTGGCCACCGGTGCCCAGTTCGAATACGAAATCCGCCCCATCCTGCGTGCCGCCGATGTCCGGCCGGCCGTGCTCGGTCAGGGCTGCCGGCTGGGCTTCGACGCCATCGTGCTGACCGCCCCGGAACGCCGGGACCGGGCCGACGCCAGTTATCTCACCCAATTCATCCACTAAATCGATCCAGCAATGAGCACCTCTCTGAAGACCCTGATCAGCAAACTCAACACGACCTGCCGCCAGGCCGCCGAACGCGCCGCCAGCCTGTGCATGTCACGCGGCAATTACGAGGTGGATCTCGAGCATCTGTTGCTGGCGATACTGGAAAATCCGGGCACCGACCTGCTGGTCATCGCCAAGCGTTGTGGCATCAGCCCGACTGGTCTGGAGCGCGAATTGAGCCAGGAGGTCGACCGCTTCAAGACCGGCAACACGCGGACGCCGGTGTTTTCCACGCACATCCTCAAGCTGCTCCAACAGGCCTGGCTGATCGCCTCGCTCGATGCCCGCCTGCCGCGCATCCGCTCCGGCCACCTGCTGCTCGCGCTGCTCACCGAGCCGGACCTGGCGCAACTTGCCACGCGCGGTGCCAAGCTGCTGGCCAAGCTGCGGCTCGACGAGCTCAAGCACAATTTTGACAAGATGACCGACGGCTCGGCCGAAGCGGCTGAAGTGCTCGGGCTGGGTGAGGGCAATGAGGCCGACGCTGGCGAGGAGGGCGATGTTGCCGCGCCGCAGGGCGGCAAGACGCCGGCGCTCGATCAATTCACCACCAACCTGACGCAGCGCGCCCGCGACGGCAAGGTGGACCCGGTGATCGGCCGCGATGCCGAAATCCGCCAGGCCATCGACATCCTGATGCGCCGCCGCCAGAACAACCCGATCCTGACCGGCGAGGCCGGCGTCGGCAAGACGGCCGTAGTCGAGGGGCTGGCCCTGCGCATTGCCCAGGACGACGTGCCGCCGCCGCTCATCGGCGTCGAACTGCACACGCTCGACATGGGCCTGCTCCAGGCCGGCGCCAGCGTCAAGGGCGAGTTCGAGAATCGCCTGAAAAACGTCATCGACGAGGTCAAGAAGAGTCCCAAGCCGATCATTCTGTTCATCGACGAAGCGCACACCATGATCGGCGCTGGCGGCCAGTCCGGCCAGAACGACGCCGCCAACCTGCTCAAGCCGGCGCTGGCCCGCGGCGAGTTGCGTACCGTGGCCGCCACCACCTGGGCGGAGTATAAGAAATACTTCGAGAAGGATGCCGCGCTGGCCCGCCGCTTCCAGGTGATCAAGGTCGAAGAGCCGAGCGAGCCGCTGGCCGCCGCCATGCTGCGCGGCATGGTGCCGCTCATGGAAAAGCATTTCGGCATCCGCGTCATGGACGAAGCGGTGACCGAAGCCGTCCGCCTGTCGCATCGCTACATCAGCGGCCGTCAGCTGCCGGACAAGGCGATCAGCGTGCTCGACACGGCCTGCGCCAAGGTAGCGCTGGGCCAGAGCGCCACGCCGGCGTTGATCGATGAGGCCGACAAGCGTCTGCTGCGCGAGCGGGCCGAGCTGGCCGCACTGGAGCGTGAAGCGGCGAGCGGTGCCTGGCACGACACACGGATCGGCGAACTCAAGGCGCAGATCGCCGCCATCGAATCCGACCTGGCCATCTTCAAGACGCGCTTCGAAGAGGAAAAAAACCTGGTCAGCCGCATCCTGGCACTGCGTAGCGAGCTGGAAAACAGCACTCCCACGGTCAACCCGGAAAAAACCGCAAAAACGAAATCACGCAAAAAGGCCGGCGACACCCCGGCCGGCGACAGCGAACTCGACAAGGCGCTGGCCCGCCTGCGCGAACTGCAGGGCGAATCGCCCATGGTGCCGCTGCAGGTCGATGGTCATGTCGTGGCCGAGATAATCGCCGCGTGGACCGGCATCCCGCTCGGCAAGATGGTCAAGGACGAAATCAACACCGTCCTCAACCTCAAGCCGCTGCTCAAGGAGCGGGTGATCGGCCAGGATCACGCCCTGGAAGCCGTTGCCCAGCGCGTGCGCACGGCGCGTGCCAACCTCGAAGACCCGAACAAGCCCAAGGGCGTGTTCATGTTTGTCGGCCCCTCCGGCGTTGGCAAGACCGAAACGGCGCTGGCCCTGGCCGACATTCTCTACGGCGGCGAGCGCAAGCTGGTCACCATCAACATGAGCGAATACCAGGAAGCGCACAGCGTCTCCGGCCTCAAAGGCTCGCCGCCGGGCTACGTAGGCTACGGCGAGGGCGGGGTGCTGACCGAAGCCGTGCGCCGCAATCCGTACAGCGTCGTGCTCCTTGACGAAGTCGAAAAAGCCCACCCGGACGTCCTCGAACTCTTCTTCCAGGTCTTCGACAAAGGCGTCCTCGACGATGCCGAAGGCCGCGAGATCGACTTCCGCAATACGTTGATCATCCTGACCAGCAACGTCGGCTCCACCCAGATCATGCAAGCCTGCCTCAACAAGCCGGCCGAGGAATTGCCTGAAGCCGACGCCCTGGCCGACGCCCTGCGTCCCGTCCTCTTCAAATCCTTCAAGCCGGCCTTCCTCGGCCGCATGAAAGTGGTGCCCTACTACCCGATCTCCGACGAGGTGCTGATCAGCATCATCAGCCTCAAGCTCGGCCGCATCCGCGACCGCGTCGCCGCCAACCACAAGGCCGAATTCCTGTGGGACGACAAACTCGTTGAGGCCGTGCTGGCGCGCTGTACCGAGGTCGATTCCGGCGCCCGCAACGTTGATCACATCCTCGGCGGCACGCTGCTCCCCGAAATCGCCGAGGCCGTGCTCGCCCGCATGGCGGAGGGCGCCGCCATCGAGCGCATCAAGGTCACGGCCGGCAAGAACGGCGAATTCAAGTACGCCATCAAGTAAGGATTTTTGCGGAACCCCCTCACGCCGGAGACCCCCATGTTCAACCTGAGTTACAGCCTCTTCGCCAACGCCTACCGCCGCTTCGAGCGCCAGGACAAGGATGCCCTGTTTGCCAACCTCGGCTGGCAAGAGCAGGCCGGGGCCGGCGGCCATGTCCGCAACGGCGCCGTATTGACCAGCCTGGCCCTGATCTCGGCCGGCGCCCAGCTCAATGGCGGCCTGCGCATCCTGGCCGGCCCCTTGCAAGGCGGCCGCGCCTTCAACGGCGCCAACCGGCTGGCCGGCTGGCTAGGCGACCACTTTGGCGAACCTGAAATCATCCCCCTCGATAAAGGCCTGAACGACGTCGCCTACCAGCTCTTCGGCCGGCGCGGCATCGTCGCCTTCATCCAGGGCAGTGGCCCGCAGGGCGGCTGCATCGGCCTGATCGACGGCCGCAACGCCGCACCCCTGTGCCGCGAGGCCGAACTCCATCACCCCCTGGAAGTCCGCTTCTGGGCGCTGAATTAACCCGCTTCATACCGGCCACAATGCCATGACCCGCTCGAACCCGAACCTGAGTAATCTCCTCGACCAACTGCTCGGTGCCGGCTGGCGCCAGACCGCCCGCCTGCTCACGCTGACCACCCCGGCCGGCCCGGATGCCCTGCTGGCCGAAAGCGTGCGCATCGACGAAGCCCTCGGCCCGGTCAGCGAGCACGCCGGCTATCGCATCGAACTCACCGCGCTCTCCGCCAATGCTGACCAGTCGCTCAGCGAACTGCTCGGCCAGCCGGTCCGCCTCGACCTGCAAACCGCCGCCTCGCGCACCGTTCTGCGCCCCTTCCACGGCCACATCACGCAGATTTCCCGGGAAGGCGCCAACGGCGGCTTTGCCCGCTACCGCCTGATCATTGAACCCTGGCTCGCCTTCCTTGGCCACAATCAAGACAACTACTTCTTTCAGGACAAAACCGTCGTCGAGATAGTCGACGAACTCCTGGCCGACTGGGCCGGCCAGGGCAAACTCGTCCCCGCCTGGGAATGGCGCCTGACCGACCCCGCCCTCTATCCCAAACGCGGCATGACTGCGCAATACCTCGAAAGCGACCTCGCCTTCCTCAAACGCCTGCTCGCCGAAGAAGGCCTCTTCTGCTGGTTCGAACACGCCGTTGAAGAAGGCGACAGCCTGGGCAAACACACCCTGATCATCGCCGACCACAACGGCGCCTTCAGCGCCACCCCCCAGCCCCGCATCCGCTTCACCCAGGCCGGCGCCACGCTCGCCGAGGACAGCCTCGACCAATGGCTCGGCCAACGCCGCATCGACACCAGCGAGACCAACGCCACCAGCTGGGACTACCGCAGCCTCTCGGTCCGCGCCCAAGGCAGCATCAGCGCCATCGACTCCGGCCCGCTCCCCAAAACCGTCGCCTGGTACGACCCCGGCCAATACGCCTGGCCAACCGCCGCCCACGGCGAACGCATGCTCGGCAACCAGCGCCAGGCCATCGACGCCCGCCTGAAACAATTCCACGGTGCCGGCACCGTGCGCAGCGCCGCCCCCGGCACCACCTTCACCCTGGCCGACCACCCCGAACACGACCGGGACGAAGCCGAACAACGCCACTTCCTCATCACCGCCATCACCCACCGCGCCCGCAACAACCTCGGCGCCGCCATCCCCGGCGCCGAGAACGACCCCGCCGGCAATCCCACGGTCAACCGGAAAAAAAGCCCAAAATCAAAATCGCCTGAAGCCGAAACAGCCGATACCAACAACGACCTCTTCTACCGCAACGAACTCACCACCATCCGTTCCCCCATCCCCTGGCGCCCACTCATGGCCGACGCCCACGGCCGGCACATCCACCCGCGCCCGACCATCCGCGGCAACCTCACCGCCGTCGTCATTGGCTCCGGCGAACCCACCCACACCGACCGCGACCTGCGCGTGCGCGTCCAGTTCCCCTGGCAACGCGGCGCCGACGCCGCCAGCCGCAACGCCCACCCGACCGGCGCCGACAACGCCCCGGCCAACCACAGCCTCGGCATCTGGCTACGCGTCATGACCCCCGTCGCCGGCGCCAACTGGGGCGGCCACCTCATCCCCCGGCCCGGGCAAGAAGTCCTCGTCGCCTTCCAGAACGGCAACATCGACCGCCCCGTCATCATCGGCGCCCTCTACAACGGCCAAGGCCAGAACGACGCCCAAGGCAATCGCATCGGCAGCGCCAGCCAGTCCGCCAGCCCCAACGCCCCGGCCTTCTTCGCCGGCCAGGAAGACCCCCAACACACCCACACCGCCAGCCTCTCCGGCCTCAAAAGCCAACAACTCAGCACCAGCCAAAGCGGGCAGGGCGGCTACAACCAACTCGTCTTCGACGACACCCCCGGCGAAGCCCGCATCGAACTCGCCACCACCCAATACCAAAGCGGCCTCCAACTCGGCCACCTCAAACAACAAACCGACAACGCCCGCCAAGCCGACCGCGGCCACGGCGGCGAACTCGCCACCCAGGCCAGCCTCGCCCTACGCGCCGGCAACGGCCTGCTCATAACCGCCGACGCCCGCCCCAACGCCAGCGGCCAGCACCTCGACAGCCGCGAAGCCATCAGCCAGACCGACGACGCCCAAAGCCTCACGCAAAGCCTCGCTGACCTTGCGCAAAAACAAAACGCCGCCCTCAAAGGCGAGCCGCAAGCCGACAAGATCCCGGCCATCGACAGCCTCGCCCACGCCAGTGAAGTCCTCGCCGCCACCGCCAGCCAAGGCCAAGGCAGCCAGCAAGGCGGCAGCGACATCAAAGCCACCCTCGGCGGCACCGGCACCGTCGCCGCCTGGTCCGAACCGCGCCTCCAACTCAGCGCCCCGGCCGGCATCGCCCAACTCACCCCGGCCGACCACCTCCTCGTCGCCGGCAAAAACATCGTCATCGCCGCCCAGGACACCAACCTCATCGCCCAGGGCAACCACAGCCTCGCCATCAAGGACGGCCTGGCGATCTTCACCGCCGGCAAAGCCAACAACAAAAACAAACCCAACCAGGAAACCGGCATCCACCTCCACGCCGCCAGCGGCCAAGTCAGCCTGCAAAGCCAAAGCGGCAAAACGACGGCGGCGGCAGACAAGAAAGTCACCCTCGCCAGCACCACCGGCAACCTCAACGCCAGCGCCAAGAGCCACATCCTCGCCACGGCCCAGGGCGCCAGCCTGAAGATCGAAGGCGGGAATATCAGCCTGCATGCACCGGGCAAGGTGGAACTGAAGGCGAGTCAGAAGAATTTGGCGGGGCCGGCGTCGGCATCGGCGGAAGGTCTGACGTTGCCAAAATCCAGGGATCTATACGATCAGCAATTTGTGGTTCGCGATCAGCAGACACAAGAGCCGATTGCCGGGGCGCCGTACCGCATCGAAGATGGCAAGGGAAATCTCCTGTTCTCTGGTATCGCCGATGAAAAGGGGCAAACCGTCCGCCTGACCTTCCCGAAAGCAGAACAACTGAAGTTGTTCTGGGGCAAATAATTTATGGATCACGAGACAGATAAGGAACAGGAACAGACCATGTCCTACGTCGCCAGCACCGCAGAATTGAAGTCGGCCCCTGCCGATACAGAGCGAAAAAGTCAGATTCACAGTCAGGTAGCCCCGGCTCCCAGTGCCTACCTGCGCCTCGATACCGGCGAGGTGATCGGTGTTCCAGCTTCCGATCTCACACAGCTCAACAATGAGTTCGACAAATGGAACCGCCTGATTTACGAACAATTATTAGCCAATGAAGTGCTCGCTGTATGCGATGCGCGCCTGGAGGCCATTGCTCACCAGCTGGCTGTTCAGGAAAAGAGCGTTTCCGAGGATGTCATCAAGGAATCCGAAAAAGCCCAGGGCTTCGCGCTTGAATGGCGAGAAAAGGCGACAGAGAAGCTTCGGACGGAACTTGCTCCTTTGGACAAACTGGGGGGGGCAGGTAAGAAATTGGTAGAACTCATCCCGCTGGCTGAAAAGCCGGGAGACAGCCTTGCCGCACACAAGCACGGCAAGGAGAACGGTGATTGGAAGCTTGACGGGATCAATCCCAAGATCGCCTGGAGCTTCAAGAGCGCTGCCGGTATCCGTGATCATTTCAAGCAAGTCGAACGATACAAGGGGGTTGGCCCCTTGCGTACCATTCCCTCCGATAAGTTGAAAACCGCCTGGCCCAAGGCCAAAGATGAAAAGTCCATGAAATGGGCAGAGGTCTACAAAAAAGAAAAAGGCGGAAAACGCAAGATTGACCGGGTAAAGATGCGCCAATACTTGGGGGAACAGGTTCAAGGAATCAAGGGAAAAAGCTCCGATTTAGTCAAACTCGAAATCAGCAATACCGGCACCCTGGGTCCAGAAGTGCTTGCCAACTGGAACGCCAACGCCACGTTCAACAAGGAAGGCAAGTTGGTCTTTGGCGATACGCAGTATGGCGATATTGATCTATCCGCTGAAGCGGCCGCAATGCGTTACTTCACCGGCGGCAGCCTGTCGGGGGAGATTGCTCCGCTCAAGGGCAATGTAAACATTAAGGCGGAAGGAAGCGCCGAAATCGCCTTTGCTGAAGGCAAGGCCGGTGCCAGCCTCTTCTTGCCATCCAAGGAAGGCATCATGCTGTACCTGCTCGATATCAAGCAGATCCACGCGCTCGCCAAAGGCAAGGCCATGCCCGGAAAGCCCTACGACATGGGTGCCGTTCGCATGATCGCCGCGGCGGAACTCAAGGGAGTGATCGGCGTCAGCATTGCCGGCGAAGTTTCCCTCGGCGTTGCCATGAAAGACATCGAAACCACCGACCTTGACGGCAAAAAGAAACACGCCAAGGAAGCGCGTCTTTCAGGGAAACGAAACAAGAACAAGCGCGCCCGCACGATCGATGTAACTGGGCAGGCCGATGATTGGAAAAACATGGCTGGCGCCACAGCAGAAGTCAGTCTGTTCGCTGGCGCCAAGGGCGGTCTTGAACTCAAAGGCAGCCTGCAATGGCGCAACCCGCACAGCGAGAACAAAGAGTTCGAAGCGATGGCCAGCATCGCGCCGGAGGTCCAGGGTCAGGCCGGGATTGGTGCCTCGGCCAAGATGATGATTGATTACGTCGATGGCGTGTTCCGGATAACGGCCCATGCCGGTATCTGCTTTGGCGTCGGAGCAGAGGGCACCGTCAGCTTCGCGGTGAATGTGAAGCAAATTGGGAGTTTCATCTACTGGCTCTACTACAACCTGCTCAATGTGGGGTTCAGGAATTTGGTGATACTCAGCAAAGCGGCGTTCAAGGTGTTCAAGCAGTTGTGCTATCTGATGGTTTGCCAAGGGAAGAAGGTGGAGGAGTATTTCTTGAAAACAGGCGATGACTTGAAAAAAGCGTTTGCCGACATGGCCGAAAAATATGAAAAAGCCCAAGCCTCCTACGATCTCGGCAAGCGTATTCTCGCCAACCCGGATCAAACCCGTTTCAGCCCGCCGGAAAGCAAGGGTATCTTGATCTATCAACTCACACGCCACGGCAAGGAGAGTTTTCCCGTCGAACCGGGCCTGGGCAGCGGCTACCTGCGTACGCAAAAAAGTGCCGTGCTCGCCATCCTGCACCAGACGCAACTGAAGGCCGACATCGAGAACGTGATCCAGCACATTGACCCGGAAGGTGCGAAAGGGAGTTTCAGCGACAACCTGACGATGCTGAAGAAATTCTTTGCGCTGGAGGGGCCTGGTGGGCTGAATCTTCCCGGAACAACAGTGCAAGAGGATGAATTCCAGAATATCTTGCGCCGTGCCGGTTTCGCTGCACAGCAACTCTCGGCAGCGCGGCAATCAGCGGGCGGCGAGGTTGACCAGATCGCGATGAATGGCGATTTCGGGGGCTGGTACGACACGGTGACCGGCACGCTCAAGGAAGAGTCGACACGGGGTTATGTGGCGGTGGCGAACAACTCGATGGAGTATGCCCTGCAACGCGTTAGGGATCGGGATCATCCGCTGTTCGCCTCGGCAGAGGGCGGGTTCTATTCGTCGGTGGCGTAATCGCGCAAGCGTACAATCCCCGGTTATTCAGTTTGGCTATTTGGAAACCCATGCTTACTTCACACATTTCCTTCCGCCTCCTTACCTTGACGGCGCTGGTGGCCCTTGCCCCATCGGCTGGTGCAGCACCCGATTTCTCGGCTCTGCCGCGCACCGAATCGCCGAACCTGAAGCGCGTCAAACCACCGGCCAATCCCAGGGTGTTGAATGAACACATGCCAGATGCGCAGGTTGAGAAGTTGCCCATCCCCAAACAACCGCCGGAACTGACCGCCGCTTTGCTCGACTTGGAAAAAGGCAGCATCGAGGAACGGGTCGCCAAGCTCAAGAAGAAGAGCATCGCCGATCTGGTCTATGTGCGCGGCGGCTCCTTCATGCGCGGCGATTTCGCCAAAATCGCTGGCATTGGCGCGGCACTGACCGCCAGCATGGATGACAAAGTGGTCAAGGAAATCACACTAAGCGATTTCTGGATGGGCAAGTACAAGATCACCTATGCCGAGTTCGATGTGTTTACGGATGCGACGGGAAGGCAGCGAACAGGCGCTGAGCGCAAAGGAATAGGTCGCCATCCCTTGATTCCTGCCGGTGCCTACTGGCAGGAAGCCAAGGACTATTGCCTGTGGCTGGGGCAAATCACCGGCTACCCCTTCGATCTACCGACCGAAGCGCAGTGGGAGTACGCGGCGCGGAGTCGTGGGCAGTTCTTTGCGACGGCGACGGACAACGGGAATTGGGAGAAGGGAAGGAATGCACCGTTCTCGGAGCAGGCAGACACGATTGCTCAAAAATATGCGAAGACGGCTACTAGCCGATACCCTGTGGGTCTGTTCCCCCCCAATCCGCTTGGTGTATATGACATGGCCTTTATGGACTGGGAGTGGGTAAACGACTGGTACGCTGAATATGCCTATGAAACGGCCAGCAAAACCGATCCGTCAGGCCCTGAGTCGGGCAAGGAGAAGGTGATACGAAGCTGGTATGTCGGAAATGGGCAGATTATCGGGACGAGTATTTGGCGAAAAACAAAAGCCCCAATCCCATATCGCAGAAATGCTGATGATGAATACGTGCCAGACCATACATACAACTCACCAACCCTCCGCTGCGTAATTTACAGTGCTTCCTTGAAACGGTAACTAAGGTGAGGAGGAGCATGCAGAGTACATCACGCACTTTAAGCGTATGAGTAGCTTTCGCTACATCAACATGAGCGATGTAGGGTATCCGGAATGAGGGGAACCATGAAATTTAGACCGACCGTCGTCGCACTTTTATTCGTTTTTTTATGCACTGCTGAGTTTGCAGGTGCGGCATGCAACTTCGTTCAACTGAATAATCGTGCACCAATTGGTCAATCGTTGCGGCACCTTAAAGAAAAGCTTGGGAAATCTGGATTTTCACGGTTACCCGGTGAAAGTGCTTGGTCTTTCAATAGAGACGAATTTCGAGCAATGAACATCGATGCACCACACGCAGACATGGTTTTTCTTGGAACCTATAAATTTGTTGTTTTCCAATCTAATCTTAAATATTTAACGAAAGAATTAGATGCCGCACACGTGAACCTTACGGGTATTCTTGATTCGTGTGCTCAAAGGTTAAATCAAGAGTGTTGGAGAGATGAATTGGGTAATTTCTTTGAAATTGGAATCAACTCCAAAGAAACCTATTTGTATATTTCATCACCGCATTATGGACCGCCAGATGATCCAGATCTCCCACCAAAACGGTGCCGGTGACAACATCTAGGGAAACTCTGCACAAGTAACCGTCATGCAGACTGATTTGAGAGAATAGCGCCATTGTCATGGTGCCGACTGAACAGATGAAACGGATGAAGCAACTGAGCCTCGCTGAAACGGGATTCCTGCCCAAAGCAGGGAAGC
>JAHJVE010000013.1 GCA_018828385.1 Gammaproteobacteria bacterium
CTGGCTATGCATTTGTCAGCAGTCCGGTATCAGCCTAAACCCGCCGCCGGCAGCAAAACGTGTTCGTCACCACGGCCACAGTCAGCTTTCCGCCGGTTTGCTGCCATTCAGGTTTCCAGGCCGTCCGGCAGCAGGGTGCCCTTTGCTGACCTTCATTTGAATACGAACTAAATGGCAGGTCTTGGTGGTTGAACGGTCGTTGAGAATTGTATGCGCCGCTAAAAACGCAGCGATTACTTAAACGGCTGCAACCGCGCCGAACTCAACCATGCCAAGGCGAGCCGCCAGGTGCATCAGCTTGAAATCGTTGTCAGCATCAAGCTTCTGGCGGATCAAGGTGAGGTAGTTCATAACGGTCTTGGGGCTCAAGTGCATTGAGCTAGCGATGTCGTGAGCTGATTCGCCATGTACCAGCAGCCGTAGGACTTCGAACTCACGCGGTGTCAGGCTCTGGATGACGGGATTGCCATCTGCTGGCTCGCTTCCCACCAAATGCGCGATATCGCTGGAAAAAACTCGCGCGCCAGTAACGACACTGCGGATACCAGCAATAACCTCTTCCGGCTCACTGTGTTTAGTAAGGTACCCATGCGCTCCGCATTTGAGCGCCTGAGTAATGTGGCCGTGGCTATCGTGCATGGAAAGCACCAGGATGCGTAATCCACTGTGGCGAGCGAGAATACTACGGATCGTTTCAAGGCCGCTGCTGCCCTTTAAGCTCAAGTCCACGAGCGCGACATCTGGCTGCAATTTTTGCACTAGCGCATTTGCCTCGCTGGCGTTAGCAGCCTCACCTACGACCTCGAAGTCAGGCTCGGCTGACAGGAGACGCCGATAGCCGGTGCGAACGACGGCGTGGTCATCAATCAAAATGATTCTGATCATGCCAAGACCTCCTTTGGCAGGAGGATTTCAATCTTTGTAGTGGTAAGCGGGAGAAGTGCAGCCAAGCATAGACCTGTGCCGATATTCGCTGCGAGTTCAAGCTTGCCACCAACCATGTTTAAGCGTTCAGAAATCCCGAGTAGCCCACTGCGGCATTTCGGTCCCCCCTTGGGTAAGCCCTTGCCATCATCGCAAATCACAACCCGAACCCATTCCCTGTCTTGCATCGCGCATACCTTGCAAAAACTGGCACCGCTATGCCGGACCACATTGGTCAGCGCCTCCTGAACGACACGGTAGATCGTCAGGGCGACCGGTTCATCAACCTCCGGGAACTGCGAAGGGAGGTCCAATTCAAACTCGATGCCGGTTTCCCGGCCCTGCCAGCTATCGATCAAATCGCGCAAAGTTTGCGTGAGCCCCCCCGCATCAAGGCCATGCGGGCGCAGCGATTTCAGCAAAGTACGCAACTGTGAGCCACTCGTCCGGATATCCCGCCGAATATCGTTCGCACACTCCACTATGGCTTCGGGGCCAAGCTGTTCCGCATTTCTGGAAAGGTGCGCAGCCGTGGCATTTAGCGCAGTTAATGTTTGCCCCATCTCGTCGTGCAGCTCACGGGATAGTGCCTTGCGTTCACTTTCCTGAACGGAAATCAGTTGCTGGGCTAACTCGCGTTGGGCAGATCGCGCCTCTGCCAAAGCGTCGGCAAGGTACTCGATGGCGTCGGCAACTCGCCGGAACTCCCGCAGCGCAAACCTTGGGAGCGCCGGCTGGTTTTCTCCCCGAGCCAGACAGTGAAGCGCGTCTTCCAGAGCACGAACCGGACGGAGTGCCCGGTCAGCCGACCACCACACCACAATAAGCGTTGCTCCAGAAAAGAGCAGCAGAGTGATCAAAATCCGAACGGTGTCACCGAGCCGTTCTTCAATTTCCGAGTTTGGGTTGGCGGCAATATATAGGGTTTGATTGCCGATCCTGATTTCCTGCTCGTCCTGCACTTCATTCGAATACCCGAGCCAATCGAGCAACGGATGAGTTTTTGGGCTGATGGGCGATTGCTCTGGGGTTCGGATGGTTAAGTGCCGGATTCCCGCGCCGGAGAGTCGATCAGCCAACTCTGACGGGTTGCGTACAGGCGCGTTTTCTGCCGCCAGAAGGATGCTCACCAAGCGTGTGGATGCCCCTATCTCCGATGCGACATCCCCTCTCAAAGAGTGCAATTGAATCATGACGGCGATCGCCATCAAGCTTCCTAGCAGAAGGCAAAGCGATCCAATTAGCCGGCGACGCAGGTCCATAGTCCCCTCGTTATTTGTTCTAGTGGGCAACTATCTGCAGCTTTCGTACCAGACCGAGTCGCAGGCCTGAAAGATGAAATTCACGTCGGGAAAAATTCCCTAGTGCCGTTTGGACAGGCTCGGGATACTTGCCCATCGAGACACGGTATAGGCAACATTTCCTGCGCTGGGGTCGAACCAAAAAAGCAATTCAGGAGCATAAAGTGAGCAACGAGACATTCAGGGGCGCATTGGGCGAACAACCCAATCTTCGGCGGGCAGCCATCGCCATACTTGTTGGGGGGATCTTTCAGGCTTCCCATGCCCAAGGGGCTGACAATCCATTACAGGTCATTAGCCTGCCGTCAGTCGAAGTTGTCGGAACGACACCCTTGCCGGGCGGTAGCTTGCCCAAGGAACATATCGCCGCCAACGTCCAGTCGCTCGGCCGCGAAGCCATCGAAGACCCATCGAGCGCCAACTTGCCGGATTTGATCAATCGTCGGCTTGGTAGTGTCATCGTCAATGAAATACAGGGTAATCCGTTTCAACCGGATGTCAGCTATCGCGGGTTCACTGCATCCCCTTTGCTTGGAACGCCCCAGGGACTTTCCATCTATATGGATGGCGTCAGACTGAATCAACCCTTTGGCGACGTCGTCAGTTGGGATCTCATTCCTCGCTCAGCAATCGCTTCGTTGAATCTGATGCCAGGATCGAATCCGCTGTTCGGCTTAAATACGCTGGGCGGCGCGCTTTCGATACAAACCAAAGACGGATTCAACAATCCGGGCAGTGCCGTACAGGCCCTCTACGGCAGCAATAACCGTCAAGCACTGGAATTCGAACATGGGGGCCACAACGATCATGGGCTGCACTGGTTCGTGACGGGGAATGGATTCAAGGAGGATGGCTGGCGCGAAGATTCACCGAGCCGCGTTGGTCAGCTGTTTGGCAAATTCGGTTGGATGGATGCCAAAACCGATATTTCGCTGACGGCGGCAGTAGCCAACACAAAACTCACTGGCAACGGATTGCAAGAACAACGCTTGATGGAGCGGGATTACAGCAGCGTTTACACCAAGCCGGACGAAACTGGGAACCGTTCCCTGTTCCTGAATCTATCGGGAAAACACAATCTCAAAGATGACCTGATCGTTTCCGGGAATGCTTATTATCGGAAGATCAAAACCTCAACATATAACGGCGACATCAATGAAGGCTCATTGGATCAGTCGGTATATCAGCCCAGCGCAGGGGAACGAGCAGCCCTGGCAGCGGCGGGTTACTCCGGGTTCCCGACCAGTGGCGCCAATGCAAGCAACACACCATTTCCCTTCTGGCGATGTATTGGTAACGTATTAGTCAACGATGAACCCGGCGAAAAGTGTAACGGCTTGATCAATCGCACCGAGACCAGCCAGGAGAATTACGGCTGGACCGGGCAGTTCACTGCATTCGGAAAATTGGGTGGGCTCAAAAACCAGTTCACTGGCGGCGCGGGCTTTGATGCCAGCAAGATGCATTTCCAGCAAACCTCGCAACTTGGCTATCTGAATCCTGATCGCAGCATTACG
This sequence comes from Gammaproteobacteria bacterium, assembly GCA_018828385.1. Lineage (GTDB taxonomy): Bacteria > Pseudomonadota > Gammaproteobacteria > Burkholderiales > Rhodocyclaceae > Azonexus. The sequence continues at coordinate 3,743 of JAHJVE010000013.1, forward strand.
GGCCTCAATGCCTATGCCGACGGCGTCACTGGCGGCAACGTGGATGGTGCTCCCTTCGACAACCGTGTTGACCTCAATGGCAAAAGCCGTACATGGAGCCTCTTTGCAACGGACACCATCAGCATCAAGGATCTGATCCACGTAACGCTATCGGGACGGTATAACCAGACTACCGTCGAAAATCGCGATAACATCACGCCGGGTGGTGGTAGTGGTTCTCTCGATGGTGATCATCGCTTCAGCCGCTTTAATCCGGCTATTGGGGTAGCGGTAACGCCCAGTGATTCGCTCAATTTCTACGCGGGATACAACGAGGGCAGCCGTACACCAACGGCCATCGAGTTGGGCTGTGCTGACCCCGCGAACCCGTGCAAACTGCCCAACGCCATGGCAGGTGACCCGCCGCTCAAGCAAGTCGTGACCAAGACGTTTGAAACTGGATTCCGGGGGGCTATCGGGTCAAAGACGCATTGGAACGTCGGCGTATTCCGAGCGGAAAACCACGATGACATTCTTTTCGTGGGCAGCAATGCGAGCGGATTTGGTTATTTCAAGAATTTCGGTCAAACACGTCGCCAGGGCATCGAAATAGGTGCCGATACGCAGGTTGGTGACTTCTCCTTGTCAGCCAACTATACGTATCAGGATGCGACCTTCCAGAGCAACGAAACTCTTCTGGCGGAAGCCAATAGCAGTGCCGACGCAAACGGTAACATCGCCATCCAACCGGGCAATCGCATGCCTCTGATCCCACACCATATCATCAAGGCACATGCGGATTGGCGGATCAATTCGGCCTGGTCGGTTGGCATGGGGATGCTCGCAAGTTCCAGTTCGCTTGCGCGTGGCAATGAAAATGGCCAGCACCAGGCTGATGGCACTTATTTTGTCGGTTCTGGAAAATCCGCTGGTTACACCGTCTTTGACCTGAGCGGCAAGTATCGCGCCACAAAACAACTGAGCTTCTTTGCGCAAGTGAACAATCTGTTCGACCGGAAGTACACGACCGCAGCACAGCTTGGTGCGACTGGCTTTACCGCAAGCGGCAACTTCATTGCGCGTCCGTTCTCTTCAATCGGGGATAACACCACGCTGGTCGGATCAACTTTCTATGCTCCCGGTGCCCCCCGAACCATCTGGGCCGGTGTTCGATACGAGTTTGGCAAATAGTCTCCTCCACCCCTTGGGGTCTTTGTGCCAGTCTTGGAACCCTGACCAAGACTGGCTTTTTTCTTGATGAGCTATGCTCGTTGCTCACGACAAAGCGTGGATTTCAAGTCGGTAGCGTTGTCAGCAATCTGAAGTGAAGCCGCCATTCAAGAATTTGTGCTACCGACTCAATGACCGTCGCCTTTTGGCCGGTGGCTGAAGTACAGGGCGGCGCGGCCAACGGCTGGTCCAGGCCGGAAACCCGCCGTTCAGGCAAGAAACTGGATTCCAGCTAGTGAAAGGCTGCTTTTGCTTGGCGTGACCAACCAGCGAACGTCAGCTTACATTTCTTGCCAATGACGGCAATGGGCACAGAGTACGCATCCGCTGGAACAGGAAGCTGCCGTTCTCCTCGGTTCAGGACTGGATGGCGGGTAACCGAATGATTGCTGCCTGATTCTGGGCAATGAGCCAATGGCCGGAATGGCCGAGTAGCTGCTGCTGGGGCAGGGAGTCAACCCAAGCTCACTTATAAAGCGCGTTTGCTGACCGAAGTTAGTTTATCGTCGATTCGAGCCGTCGAATATCACGAAGCATATTTTTCATGCATCGGTGGTCACTAGGTGTTTTAGGGAAGGTGATAAATCCGATCCCTTCTGGATGGCGAAGTTTGCCATGTCGTCCTGGCTCAAAACTCCATCCGTTCCGTAGCATTTCCTTGATTAGGCGGTTGATGTCTTTGTCGTTGCAGTAGTGCATGAATGATCCCCAAGGTTGTTGAGCAACCATGAGGATCGGATTTGTTGGCGATGCACACCCGACACGTAGCCGAATGTATTTCTCAAAAAATTATGGGTGTGGATTAGGGGATGCCGTTTCTCTTCTCACGTTCCATAAGATAGGAGGCGATGGCGTGTCGCCCGTGGTCAATGGCTACCCAAAGGGCGTCAAAGCGTTCGAGGTGGCTAGGTGCCATCAAGGTCTGGTCAGGATCTCCACGATTATTTTCCGTGTGTTCGACCAGCATTCTGAACGTTTCGAGGTCCCCTATCTGCGCTGCGAAAAGAGTCGGAGCCCATTCTGCAAGGTGATGGGCTTCCACGCGGTAGCGCCGGTTGGCATTGGCACCACCCGCCAATAGGGCTTGAATTACTGCACGGTGGTCAGCAGAGGGGCGAATGAAATAGTCCAGAACTGCGCTGAAAAGTTGGTGATTCCTTTCGGAGGCGCTTTTAAGGTCGTAGAGTCGCCGCCGTCTTTTGGCAAGATCTATATCGAGTGCAGCCCCTTCCTTGGCATCGTAGGAATCAGCACGCGTCTTGCCGGAGAAAAAAGCTTGCTCCTGAGTCAGGTCATCCCGGTGCAAGCTACCGTGGAGAAGTACCATTGCATAACAAAGTGCAGAGGGGAGATAGTCACAGCCCTTTTCGACATCGGCGCCAAGCTCAATCAATCTCGTCACGGCAGGTGCATTGGCCATTTCGATGGCAATCTTCAGCGGCGTTTCGCGCTTCGTTGAGGCCGGCCGATTGACCGTCTCTTGCGAGAGATTCTGGCCCAACAGATACTCCATGATGAGTGTGTCTTTTCGATCACAGGCTCGACGCATTGCGTAGGAAAGCGGGCCTTCACCCGATTCCGGAATAAAGTCATTCGGATCGCCTCCGGCAGCGAGCAACTGTTTGACGTCATCAAGCGTGCCTTCCTGAATCGCGACCATTAGTGGTGTCCGACGTGTTCTACCTTCGGCATATTTGGTTTTCTGATTGGGGTTGGCGAGGTGTTTATTGGCGAGACTGAAGGCATCGTCAGTGCTTCGGATTTCCACTGGGGGAGGAATCCGATCCTTCGCTTTCTGCGGAGCAAACATCTGTTCGAAGCTAAAGGCGATGCGACGCAGTTCCTGAGTATCCAGTGGGCGCATCGGGCGCTGGTTCAGTCCAAGCATGAACGTTTTGTCCCAGTAACCATTGGCCGCGTCCTTATCTCCGACGCCAACCGCGTACAGCAACGCTTCATTCAGGATCAGGTGTTGATTCTGTCCAGCCTGCCACCATCCGCCGGAAACCGCTCTGGCGTAGAGGTTGAGGGCGGACTCCTTTTTGCCCAGCATCGCTGCGTTCCGCGCGGCAAACCAAGCGTGGATGTGGCGATAGCCGGACTGCAAGCAGGGATCGGCCCGCTCAATCAGGCCCAGAAGCTGATCGAGTCTTTCTTGAAGTGCCTTCTTATCATGCCCCTTGGTCGAGAACATCATCTGAATCGTCTCGAGCAACGGAATGACTTGGCGACGCAGGGGAATGTCGCCCGCGTGATTGCTTGCTTGGCTGATAGCACGCCAGGTGTCTTCAAGCCCCCACGGGTGTTGCGTTCGCAGACTCAGGTTGCGCTTCACTGCCTCCCGCAACTCGGTTGGTAGCGACTGGTAGGCGCAAGCCAGCAGGAGCCATCCCGACAAAAGAGGGATTTCCGGCGCCGATGCATCTTTGCCGATCGCCGTGGCAACTTTGGGCGCATAGGGCCAAGCGAGTTTGCCCACGGGCTCACCAGAACGCCAGCGCTCGATCGTTCTCGGGGCGGCATCTAGCTCGTTACCCAGATTCGTGAGCAGCTTCTCTTCGGGTACTTTGGTGTAATGCGAAGCGAAAGCCAGCCAGGCTTTGAACGGCGAGGTGCCCCATTGTTCGAAATCTGGAGCGGCTCTCCTGCTGGCAGCAAGGGTGAGGAAGCCGGCAAGCATCGGCGCCGTGAAGTGCTTTGAGATCAGCCTTTGACCCTCGGCGGTGCCCAGCGGGGTGACATCCAGGTTCTGAGCCAGTCCTTGTAGTGCCTCAGCGGTCCGAAACCACGCGTAGCGGAAGGTTTCTGCCCATTCGTGACCACAATCTTTGGCGAGTGCGTCCGTGCAGCTATCTTCTATCGATTGCAGTCTGTCGAATCTGCTGCTCTGGCGTTCATCGTCCTCGTTGGCAAGGTCGTCGAGATCCTTGTCTTGACCAGTCTGCACGACGAAGGGCCGGTATCCAGCAGCTTTGATCAGGGCTCTGAGAAGATCGCCTAAGCGTGGGATGATGGTTTCTTTGCTCATGTTTATCAGGGCGGGGATTTCCCGCCCTCTCCCTAATTAGCGCTTGCCACCCTTTGCCGCCGCACTTTGAGCGCGAGCGGCAAAGCTACCCTTGGACACCCCGCCGGCCTTGGCCGCCGCGCTCTGGATACGCGCTGCTGCAGTCTGGGTCATCGGAGTGGCCGGAGCCTTGGAGGCAGAAGTCTTGGTCGTCATTGTCGTTCCTTTCGATTAGAGTAGTGCCAAGTCGGCACACCGTCATCTTGAGGAAAGGGCCTTCCGCAGACACGACACGGAACCGAAGGAATTCTGGATTTTCTGTTCTCGATGAAAGTGGGGCTACTCACTGCGTGGCGGACCGTATTCATTAATTGGTATCAAGGTTCCGCATTGCTGCTAAAGCGGCAATTGCTGTTTTTACGACAATGAACTGCAATGCTGCATTTGGGTAGAGTGGTTGCAGTAGCGAATCACCCACTGCTTCGTTCGGTCGAAGTCCTGCAGCGACCAAGTTTGTCTGAGCGCATTTTTCAGGATGTTCTCACCTGACCACCAGAGAGTTGTTCCAAATAGGTTTTGCTGCTCCATCACCGAGCTGCAAATCTGACCAGTGGCTCGTCCAAATAGCACTTTCGCCTCAATGCCTACCCCGACATATGGCCCAGGGAAATCCGGCTTTGCAGAAAAATCCAATATTCGGATGACCTGCGCTAGTTTTTCAAATGCAGTTTCAGCATTCATCACAGGGCGATCAGGAGGGCTTGGGGATTCCGAATGCGGTGTCAGTAAAGCCTCGTGATCGCCGTGGCAACCAAGGTTGTAGGCAAATTCCCTCTGGATTGAGTGTAGTTCTGCTTTTAGCCAAAAAGGAAGCGAATCGTCTGCTTGTTGGGGTGGGCAGAGGTCTCCTCCGCAGTGGTGGCACATTCGCAAATCCAGGATGCGTGTTCGGTTGCGGGTACTGTAATTCCAGAACAGTGGTTGTTGGCAGACCGGGCAGTAGTCGCGCATGACGCACCCATGCTTTTGACAGATCCAGTTGGAAGCCAAGCGCCAACTGCTCCGGTAATACGGGATGGTGTCGCTTGCCAGGCATTGCGGGCAGTAGCGAAGGTGCGGGAGCATGCGCATGGGATCGGTATGTAGGCACAACAAAGCGGGCCCCAAGAGAAGGTCGCTGTTTTCTGGAACCAATTCTTTCAGGGTTGTAGCAGGTGTGCTTATCAATTTGCCGAGGTAATCCCAAGGCAACGCTTCCCGATCAAAATCCAACCAAAAAATTGGTTTCTGCCAAGAGACACCGATCCAGTCGAGAATTTTTCCGGGAGAGCAATTCTTCCTGATGGCATAACGAATCAGCCACGAGCTGACCGCTTCCCCTGGCAGCGGCGAAGGAAAGTCATAGGCTCTGGCAACGCGAGGATTCCAACTCTCTCCGTAAGTCGAGGCCAACTCGCCGAGCGCTTCGAGTGACCTGGCGATCATCTCTTCTCGTGCCATATCAGCTTAGATCAAGTTCTAGTTGCGGGGAGTCAAGCCTGGAGGGCCTGGTTTTGATTCCAGCCTGTTTCACCAGTTGTCGGACGAACGTTTCGTATGGGCTCGAGATAAACCTGAAATCACACGAGTCAATATGGGATTCGTAATAACGCTGAATCGGGCCGAGCAGGCGCATGGTGGAATTGTCTCCAGACCATTTGGAATTGAGCGCAATTTGCTTCGACAAAGCTTGATTCAGACGGGTTGGCCAGTCAGACAGAAGCCAGCAAACCGCGGCGATCATTTGTCGGGTTTCTCTGCCATCAAGTTTGCGGAGAGCACTACCTTGGCTGACTGGGAAATTACCCAGCAGGTGATGGCCGAGAAACCAGAGGCTGTGGCATAACCCGTCAAGGCTCAGGCATGCGAGATTTTCGATTTGGTTGGCTGGAGTGCAGGCAGAGTCAAGATTCAACGGGCCATCGGAACGATTGGTCATGATCCGGGCAATGAGTAATGGCTCTGCCTCTGCGGGCAGCGTGTCACTCTTGCGAAGGTCGAATCCGCATTCACAGTATTCGGGGTGGCGTCGAGAAAGGGCTAGTTGCCTTTTACATTGAGGGCAGCGATCGATCAATTGGCAGCTGTGTTTCCAGCAAGCGGTATTGAATGCCAGATGCCACGCTCCCCGTAAGAAGGGCTGTTCTTGCAGGCATCGAGGGCAAATTGGAGCATGTCTGAGTTTGAGAAAGGTTGATTTGCTCAGCCATTCGCCGAGGATTTTCCATTCGCGCCCTTTTCTGGCGACTTCTCGAGAAATGCCCGAGAGTTGACTAAGCTCGTTCACGCTGTTTCGCGTGTATGTTGCTAGCCGTGGAATCTCCGTTCGCTCAACCTGCGGATTCGTTGAACTGGCGTCGAGCGCGTACTGGAGGATTTCCTGATGATCACGGTAGTGATTGGCGCGGGCGCAACGCATCAGGAAACCCCATAGCGATTCGAACGGGTAGGGCAGCGTTCGGTTAATTAAGCGGTACTGGTCCAAAAGGGGTTTCCTCTGAGCAATGAACCAGGAAGTGGGCTTCTGCGAGATGTTCGCGAGAAATTCGTTTTTTACCCTTCTGGCTGGCAATACGAACCGATTCCGCCAAAAGCATTTTGAGTAGCCGAAAACTTCCTCTGCAGGAGTCGAATATCGACTTGGAAAGCTTGCTGTCAATGAGATTGGCCTTTTCCGGCATGGGCAGGCACAGATCGAGTGTCGCCAGGACGCCCAGAAACTCGTCGTTGTACGAAAATGCCTTGAGAAAGGAGAGGCCTGGCCATCGGGTTGTTTGCTCATCCTGTCGCCGGATTTCATCGAGGGGTGGTGTTCCGATAAAGACGAACGCCACGCCAAGAAAGTCATAGAGCCGCTTCAAGGTCGCTCCTAGCGCTCCGCCTGCATCTCCTTTGCTTTTTTTTGTGGCCAGCACCCAAAGGTGCTGTGCTTCGTCGAAAGCGATCAGCAATACACCGGCTGTTTGAACGGCGTCGCGCAATGTGTCTCGAAGTTCCTTGAGGTTTAATCCTTTCAGGCTGCGAGGGTCCTGCCCCAATTGCATGAGAAGTCGGATATAGATTTCCCCGATACTAGGACGGGCTTCGAAGGTGAGGTACAGAACTGGGCAAAGCCGGCGGTGATCGCCTTCAACCGGTTTGAGACGCTTGAGAAGGCGTTCCAAAATGAAAGATTTGCCGCGTCCGCCCTCGCCGATGATCCAGAGCCCTCCAGGTTTCTTCGAAACCTTGGCTCTGGCGAGGAGTGCATCAATGTATTTGTTGGCTCTACGGTACTCATCAAAGGCAATGGGTACGTCAAGTAGGTATTGCGCCCGGTCATCCGGGTTGCCTGCCATGGCACGAGCGCGCTCCTGTTGGGGATCTAAAGCAGGGACGATGGCGGGCGTTGGCTCCGCAAACAGATGTTCCGAGTGTAAGTCCGCCATCGTATTCATCATGACCCCCAGGCGTAGCTTGGAACATTCGTGAACGATGGTGTATTCGGAGGTGGCGCGACGTTTGCGCTGTCTCCGAAGGGGGTCAGGATCGTTCGTGTATCGCCTGTCAGAGTGCTATTTGAATTGATGCCGGCGAGACGGGCTAACTGAACCTTGCCTGCGGATTTCTTGGCCTCTAATTCTTCCGCAAGTACGCTTTGGATACGGTTTCGGGTTTCGATCAATGTATCAATGGCAGTAGATTTTTCCAGGCGGACCGTAGCTTCGGCCCGGATATACTTGTGTTGAAAACGACTTAATCCCTTGCTGTACTCGGGCCGGGTTGATGGAACACATAAGAATTCGTGTGTTCTCGGGTGCTCGACGTAGATCTGGCCCAAGTCCTCGTCGCTGACCACGTAATTTACTTTTTCACCACGGCCAATATCCTCCATTAGCGCTTCCAGTTGGTCGTCGGCGTAGGTTTGCCAGGAGAATCGGATTCCTTCTTGAGACAGTGCCCCTGTGTGATGCTCGCCCAGGACGATATTCAGTTTATCGATTGAACACGGGTAGGGTGGAGGGGCTGTTTCGATACCGCTTTGCCATAGCTCAAGCGGTGCAGCCTGGTTTCGTACGTTGACGAATATGTTGTGAAAATCTGCCGCCCACTTATGAAGTAGATAAATCAACGTTGAAAAGCGAACGACAGCTTGATTGACAGAGTCGTAGTCTCCTCGCTTTTCAAGTGAAGCAAAGGTTCGTCCCGGCATTGATTCAAAGAACGTTTGCTCCAATGTGAGAAAGAAGCGTTCGATGGATCCCTTCAGCCAAGGGGTTCTGCGTTCGGAGTATTCATAGAATGAGCCTAGGCTTTTGATTCCATTTCGGTAGCGCGGGCTAATAAAATCACCTCCCCGATCGGAGACGTAAAAGACGCCTCGGCCAAATGCAGGCCAAGGATTTTCGATGTCAGGCCATAGCTCATAGGCGAGGTGATGCGATGAGAGTGAGTGTTTGATCGCCCCAAAAATCGAGTTCAGGCCGGTTTTTTGGAACGAGACGTAAAATCCGAGCAAGACGCCGGAATAGCGATCCTTTATGGCTGTGAGCCACGGTCTGCCGAGCGGCAGCAACGCATGATCGTCGATGACGTAGAGATTCATCGGCGTATGGTCAATTTCGACTACGTCCAACGGGTATTCGGCAGGAAGGTGCCCTTTTGCCATTTTGAAATAGCGCCGAGCTTCTTCTCGCCCTACTCGAGCGATCATCATTTCTTCTTCAGGGCGGTCCGCTATCCGGTTTCCGTACGTTCGCTCACTTACTTTCGCCAGCAGTGGTTTTTCCTGGGATGCTCGTTCGGCGTTTTCGGTCTTTAGCTTTTTGGCGTAATCTCGGTGCGCACCGACGACGGTTGGTTGGCTGGACTGGGCGTAGTAGTCGTCGATGTGATTTTGAAGAAATTCCTCACTTTCCTTGTCGAGGCGCTTGGTGCGCTTCCTGAAACTATTGCCATTGATGACAACAAGGAGGTCGCCTCCCGATGTGTCGATCTCTTTCCACCATTTCGATATCGTCGAAGTGCCAGGAGGGCCGAGCGGATCAGCAATTTCCTTCGCAATTCTTGCGGCGCTATCAGCGATCAGGAATTTTTGACCGCGGGTGATGCCTTCCTTCTTCAGTTTCGAGATGTACGCAATCTTGCGGTCGTGATCGAGTTGGTATCTCTCCGGGATGAGATTGAGGTCCCGGAAGTTTTGGAGCGCTTCGGTGCTTTCAGGCTTGATCACCAAGGCTTCCGGTGATGAGAACGCGTCAATAATTTTCAGTTGTAGCGAAGTGTGGGCAGACCAAAACGCGGATTCCGTTAGCGTTATTTTTTGCCCGGTTTTTTGGTTTTCGAAATAGATTTCGTTAGCAGACCGACTGTCGTACTCGAGAATCTGGCCCTGGTAGGAGATAACAAGCCCTTTTTGGAGGAAAAATGATCCCATGTCGACTCCTCCGGACTAGGCGTTGTTAGGCTTAGTTGCCTGACCAGGTGCGCGATCTCGTCGCTCCCAAGATTTTCTAGGGCTGAGTTCCGACGCTCCGAGATCACGAAGAGGCGGCGCCTTTGAAAATCCTCCAACAAAATTCCATGGGGTAAGAGGTGGACGAGTCTGTCGCCGAGCCGTCGTAATTTCCAGTCGGTATTGATCTGGCGTTCCACGACCCAAAGCCAACGCTGCCAGAAGATCACCATGCTGGGTCGAACGCAAAATGTCTTCAAGGAACAATCCCTTCAATGGTTGATCGGGGAGGCTAACCAAGGTTGATTTGGTCAGTTTTTGGGACCAGTCGAAGCAAAGCTGGCGTTGCGCTATCAGTGTGTAGGCTTCGGCCAGCGAACAAGGTGCCGTATCGCAGAGTTCTGAGATCGCCATCGTCTGCTTGCGCTGAAATGCTTCTGTTACCCGAGCCAATGCCTCACAGGGGAGAGGTGAGGTCAGATAACGCATCAATAGATTGGTGTTTGTTTTTTGGGGTTCGCAAAACAACTGTTCATCAACAATGAACGCAAATGCTTGCTTGGTCTTCCGAAAGTGCTTGGCGATCGAGAGGTACTTTGGGAGATGTCCCGGATGAAATAGAAATTCGAGTGGCTTGATTTCGAGGAGCGTCTCGATATCGCCGTGTTCGACCATGAAATCTGCGATGTATTGGCGTTCCACACCGTCTTGGTCGAGATAGGTGCGTTCTTGTTGGGAATAAACCCTTTTGATGTTCTTGCAGAGTAGAAGGCGCGGAATCACGAGTTTCTCGTGAGGAGACTCGTATTCAGCCGGATAGGGGGTTAGCTCTTCTACCTGCAAGCCACCTGTGGTGCGGTGTGGCGAGACTTCAACTAACTGGCGGCTGGGGGCGTTATGCCCCACCACCTTTTTTGAGCGGTGCTTCTTCATGATTTCTCCAAGGTGAAATCGAAGGCATCCAAACGAATATCTTTTGTTGTTGGATGTAAATTTTTGGCAACAGAAGTCCTTGACTTTGACCCTTGCCTTGGAGATACTGAGAGTGAGTGATGTAATTATTTCCGCGGCAAGCGGGCAGAGCCGGATGATCCGAGAGGTGAGTCCGGTTTTTTTTACATGGCGATTTCTTCCTTGCTAAGCTCGATGTTGAGAATTTTGTCGTTTGTCTTTTGGGGCGCGTCTATTCGGTTGCCTGCACGTTAGCGGCTCCGGTTTGATCTGGAGGGAAAGCAAACCGGTGTCGAGATCGTGAGTTGGCCTGCGCGACGGTTGACTATAGTTTGAAATGTATCCGAAAGTGAACTTGTTTGCGCCTGTTGTGTTTTTTGGTGTCTTGTTGGTTATACTTGGAGTAATGTCTAGACGTTACTCAACCGTCGCCTCGGGATTCGGAGACCGCTTACGCGAAGAGCGAAAGCGCTTAGGGTTGAGTCAGAAGGATTTTGCTGAGCGAGTCGGTATCGCTCGGCTGGCTCAGCTTCACTATGAGCGCGAAATCAGAGAGCCGCGGACCTCGTATCTATCCCTGGCTGGGGCCAATGGTGTGAATTTGGCCTATTTGCTTTTTGGTGAAACCGCAGAGATTGATAATCAAGCGCCAGAAGAAGCTCGAGGGCTCGAAAGAAAAATCTTCGATTTGATCGACCAATATGTGGCTAATTGCTGCAATGGTGTTCTTTCGTCGGAAGGTAGGTTCGTTCTCTTTGAGGTGATCAGGACTCATTGTCTTCAGGCGGTTCACAACGGCCAGTCCGTTGATGAGAGTTTGAGCGCTTTTCGTGAGACTTGGGATTCGACTGCGAGCCTCCACGAGCAGCAGTAGCAGGTTCCCAATTGGGTTGGTGACCGGTATGTGTACCGTTGTCGAGGCAGAAAATATTTTCGCGAAAGTAATTTCTAGCCGTTACACGCCCTCTGCGTTGTACCCAAACAGGAATTCTTAAACTGATGCATACGCTAGTTATGTGCCAAGTCCTTTTGACGATACCCCCCCGGATTTCCTACAGAAAATGTGGAAATAGAATCATTCTTAGAGCTCATTAATTTCTAAGAAATTCCACATTTGAGCTAAGCACAAGGAAACGGAAAATAACTGTATATTAATAATTTATATAGATGCGTTTGCGTCAGTGTATAGGTGCAAACACTTTTTTAAAGTCAATTTGCATAATCGCAGCAGTGGCGAATTTTCGACCTGTTTTTTTGCTTGACCTGCCACAAAACATCACTAATGATGTGCATCAGGAACCCTCATGAACCGCCATCGCCTCACCCCTCGCGTTAGCAATATAGCCACCACGAATACCGTGGCGGTCTATTTCGTCTATGCCTGCGGGGGGAGAATGAACACTTGATGCAGTAGTACCTAAGCATTCCCGGTTCCACCTAAGACCCCGCCAGGCTACCCGCCAGCGGGGTTTTTTATTTTCCGGCCACAAGCCAGATTAGAGAGGTAAGCAAATGGACAACCTGATTTCACAGTCGTCCGCGATCAGACTATCTGGGGGGAAAGAAGCCCCGCCAGGTTTCCAATTTCATCGCCAGCAAGGCAATGCCGCGATGTTTCTGCCGACCCTTCTGATCAAGCAAATGCAGCAGGAAGCCGCTCAGCAAGTCGCAGACGACGAAGCAGATGAAGAAGCTGACGAAGAGGAAGCAGCGTTAGAGGCCTGCATTCCAGAACCCGCCCCAGCTGGCGCGATGCCTCTCGTCCCTATTTTCAATCGAGAGTCAATTGATCGGGCGATCAAGTCGGTCAAGGCCGATGGTGATGAAAAATCCGGCCAAATCCTGCCGACGCTGGAAGATGCGAAACGCGATGACGGCTATCGGCATGCGCTGTCAGCCAATGTGACACTGTCTCATATTCGGGATCAGCTTCAAGATTTGCTCAGCGAAATGCCGAACCTTGCTTTGGCGATGGATGCGTTGGCCGCAGAATTGGCGCTCGCACTATCTGGCCCAAGCAATGAATCCCGGGTGACTCCCATGCTCTTACATGGCGCACCGGGGATTGGTAAAACGCGCTTCGCTTCCGAGCTCGCAGCGATTCTTGGTGTCGGTTTTGACAAGCTATCGATGGGCTCAGCCTCGGGTGGTTTTGAACTGTGTGGCGTTTCACGGGGTTGGGGAACGACCCGTCCAGGCCGAATCGCCAAACTTCTGGCCCGGGGAGAAAGTGCCGCGCCGGTCGTTTTGTTGGATGAGGTCGACAAGCTGGGTTCCGATCCCCGGTTTCCAGTCATCCCGACCTTGCTGGACCTTCTTGAACCCGATTCGGCACGATATTTTCGTGACGAATGTTTGGAACTTGAGTTTGATGCGAGCCGAATCATCTTTGTTGCCACGGCTAACCAGATTAATGACATCCCCGGACCATTGTGCTCGCGCATGCGCATGATCGAAATTCTGCCGCCAACGGTGGAGCAACGCTTTCAGGTTGCTAGCCGCATTGCAGCCGGTTTCGAGGAACGCTATGGCGTGACTTTTAGCAAAGAAATCCTGGGCCAGATTGCAGAAAACCAGGACGTTGATTTGAGAGGCGTACAGCAAATTCTTCGGCAGGCAGCCGGTCGGGCCTTGATCGAGAACCGTCAGATCACGAAAGACGATTTGAATTTGCCCATCGAAATTGGGCAACGGATGGGATTTCTATGAGGATCGCTCTCTACTCGGATTTACATCTTGAGCTTTGCCCCTTTCAGCCGCCAGTGCAGCCGGTCGATCTCGTCATCCTGGCTGGCGACATTCACACCAAGGCCCACGGCATCAGTTGGGCGGCCGACACTTTTGGCACCCCGGTCCTGTATGTGGCCGGGAACCATGAGTATTACGGAGGCCACTTGGATAAGACGCTGGGCAAAATGCGAGACGAAGCCGCTAAAACCAATGGCCAAGTGACCATCTTGGAGCGAGAAACTGTGGAAATCGGCGGGGCTCGATTTTTAGGAGCCACCGCGTGGACCGATTTTTCGCTTCATGGAAAACGCCTGTACTCAGCGCTCGATGCCGAGCGAGTGATGAGCGATTACAAGAAAATCCGTGCGACAACGAAGTATCGCAAGCTAATCCCGTCCGATCTGATCCGACTAAACGAACAAACCAGAGACTGGTTGCGGCGCGAACTCGCTAAGCCTTTTGATGGAAAAACGGTGGTGATTTCGCACCACGCGCCTTGCCCTCGGTCAATCCCTGAATGGCGTCGGCTATGCCGGGATGAATTGAATCCAGCTTATGCAAACGACTGGACTGGCGAAGCCTTCTGGACACCCGAGTGCGTTGATCTGTGGGTTCATGGACACATCCATGATGCCGTCGACTACGTCGAAAAAGGCGTGCGCGTGGTGAGCAACCCCGTAGGTTACGGCGACAAATATGGCGGAGAGGCCATGCGAAACGGCTTTCATCCTTGGCTGGCGCTCGATGTCTAAATCGCCCATCCTTTTTCTCGATTTTGACGGCGTTCTGCACCCGGACTTTGCGCGCGGGCCGGCGCTCTTTTCAGCACGGCCGTTGTTGTGGCAACTGCTTGATGAATGCCCACATCTTGAAGTCGTTTTCTCTACGTCCTGGCGCGAGATTCATCCAGTCGATGAGTTGATTCAGTTCGTGACGGTCGGTGGCGGCGAGCACCATGCCGCCCGCTTTATTGGAACCACGCCCAGCATCGTGGCTGAGCGTGGGGCCAACGTCACCCAATGTTACCGGAGGGAAACCGAAATCAAGCGATGGCTACTCGGCAATGGGCAGATCCATCGTTCGTGGATCGCTCTGGATGACTTCAAGGAATACTTTTCTCCCGACTGCCCGAACCTGATTGCAATCGACCACATCACAGGCCTGAAGCCAGAGCACATGGAAGTCCTGATTACACGGTGCCAACTATGAAAATCCGCGTCTTATCAGATTTGCACCTCGAACTATCCCCGTGGACGCCTTCGAATGTGGAAGCCGACGTAACCGTACTCGCTGGCGACATTCACAGCCATACGCACGCTCTCGAATGGATTGAAGAGTACATCGACGGGCCGGTGATCTACGTGCCCGGAAATCATGAATTTTATTGGGCGGAAATGCATGGCATTCGGGCCGAACTGAAGCGCCGGGCTGGTGGCCGGATTCATGTTCTGGATAACGAAAGCATTGAGATTCACGGCGAGACTGAGAGCGTGCGCTTCGTTGGCTCGACGCTCTGGACCGATTACAAGCTCTATGGCGCGGAAAAGATGGGTGATGCCATGCACCAGGCGCGTCACTTCATGATCGACCACAGCCAGATTCGCTGCGCGCCGCTAAATTTCTTCACGCCTTCGCAGGCGTTGGGCCTGCACCATGAATCCGTTAGTTGGCTGGCCAGCGAACTGGCGAAGCCGATTGACAGCAAAACGGTCGTCGTCACGCACCATCTGCCGTCGATGTTAAGCGTCGCTGATCGCTTCAAGGATTCCACGCTGTCGGCCGCTTTCGCGTCCAACCTGGATCAACTGGTTAAACGGGCCGACCTGTGGGTTCACGGTCACACACATGACAGCGTTGATTACTGGCTGGGGAATTGTCGTGTGGTCTGCAATCCGCGTGGCTACGTTCGAGAGCGGTACGACGGAACCAAAGTGGAAAACAAGGCGTTCAATCCGGAACTGGTAATTGAGCTATGAAAATCTATTACGACACCGAATTTTCCAGCCTCGACGGAAACGTCGATTGGGACCTGATTTCGGCAGGCTTCGTCACGGAAAGTGGCGAAGAATGGTACGTAGAAATTACGGATTTTTTGCACGAGGACTGCTCGCAATTTGTTGTCGAAACCGTGATTCCGCTGTTGGGCAAAGGCAACAAGATACCCGAGAGGATGGCCGGAATTCACTTTGCCTGGCGCTTCTGCAATTGGCTGGAGCGATTTAAAGAGCCGATCCAGTTGGTTTCGGATCATTCGGTTGATTGGCACATCATTCACGGCTATTGCTATGCCGAGTTCTCGACGTTTCCGGCCAAGATTCAAGGGCTGGTTTGGATTCGCTCAGATCAGATCGAGATCCAGCGTGCGCTTGTCGATGCTGAGAACGCGTTTTGGGAGCAGCACCCCGGCATGATTCATCACGCCCTCTACGATGCTCGGCGGCTGAAGCTGATTGCAGATACCCAGCGCGAAAAACATCAGGCGATTTTTGGTAGAAAGTCATGAACCAGAATGCCATCGAGGTCATTGAGTGCGATCGCGACACTCCGGACCAGTTCAAGGGCCACCGGAGGAACTACCGATACGGCTATCTACGATACGAACTGTGGGCCGTCCACCCTCTGGTTGTCTTCATCCAAGGAGGGAAAGGTGATTAAGCCGCTAATCTGGATGCTAGGCGACAACCATGGCAACTTCGATCACGTCATGGAAACTGTAAAGCACACCGGGGAAACCCCGGCTGCCGTGATTTTTCTCGGGGATCTAGAGTGCCAGAGCTCTTTCTCCGATTGCATTAGCGATCTTGAAAACAATGGGATTCCGGCTTACTTTATTCCCGGCAACCATGACACCGACAGCGCAGAAAACTACCTGAATCTTTATGGCGACAAGTTGTTCCAAGAGCGAAACCTACACGGCAAAGTTACAACCATCGCGGGTTTCAAGGTCGCTGGGCTAGGCGGGGTTTTCCGGGGGCAGATTTGGAACCCTGATAGCGAGGAAGTACCGGAGATCCGCAACTGGCCGACGCTGGTTGCCAGCCAAAATTCAAAACGCCCAAACCGACTGCACTTGGAGCATCCAACTGTTGAGCAGATCAGTCGGGATGGTCTGCTACGAAAGCATTCCTCAACAATCTTCTACGATGACTGGTTAAATCTGTACGGCCAACAGGCCGACATCCTGGTGAGCCACGAAGCACCGGATTGCCATCAACATGGCTTCAAAGCGATGACGGGCCTAGCCCAATCGATGCGCGTCAAATGGGCGTTTCATGGGCATCACCATATTCATCGAAACTACAGCGAGCACACCGCTCAGCTAGGTTTTCAGGCATTCAGTGTCGGGTTTAGGTCGATTGTTGATCAGTACGGCGGCCAGCTAACCAAATAGCCAACTGTGTGGGTAACGAGATGGTTCAAAAAGGGACAGCGAGTGCGGCAAACTGAATATTTGCCCAGTACATGACCATTGATCGTTGGTCTCTTGGTATCCACTTTTCCATTGATAAACTATGCGGCTTCCCTCTGACAGCACCTCGGCCTTTGCCGCCGTTGGCGCTGGTTCGGTCGAGTGGCCGGTGACGCGTAGGTTGCCGACGTTGAGGCTTCATGTCACTTGAAGGGCGGCTTTTCCTCATATACGTCATAATCCAAGGTTAGTTGCGCGACCTGAGGACGAATCTTGCTAGGCATCCCGTCAGAACTTTCCATCCCGAAAAACGAAAGCGATTTCGAAAAGATGTGCGCCGAGATATACGGCGTCGTCTTCGGGGACCCGCTGCCGAACATAAACGGACGCAAGGGGCAGGAGCAAAGAGGCGTGGACGTCTACGTAACCCACAAGGGCGTCGGGAAGATCGGGGTCCAGTGCAAGAAGTATTACAAGACGAAGCTGAAGTGGGCGCACGTCGAGGAGGAGGTGCGCAAGGCGGACGACGGAAAGCAGCCGATAGTGCGCCTGCTCATCGCGACGACGACTCCCAGCGACGCTGCTCTGCAACAGAAGGTCCAGAAGCTGTCTGGCGAGAGGGTCGCGAAGGACATGTTCGACGTGACCGTCGACTTTTGGGAGGACATTGAGACCAGGGTCTCGTCCTTTCCCATCCTTCAGGAAACCTACGCCCCGAACTCGCCCGGCGGCATCTTCAACCGCATCGAGAGGGGACATGAAGAAATAAAAATGGGCGTCTCGGACACCCTGAGGGCGGTGCTGGACACCAAGGAGATGCTCGTGGAGGCGGTCCTGCCGCAGGGTAGGGCAGATTCTCTGAACAAGATGGTCACCGAGCAGCTGGACCGGACGAGCGCCCTCATCAGGGCAGGCAAGTTCCGCGACGCCCTTGAAAACGCCGATGCCGCTGGCAAAGACCTTTCCGGCTTCGACGCCCACCAAAAGGCGCGCTGGCACCATCAAAGGGGGGTGTGCTTCTGGCTGTCCAGAGACGACGCCGAGGAGGCGGCCCGACTGTTCGCCAAGGCGTACGCATGCTGCCCGGACGACGAGAGGGTCGCCGCAGGGAGGGTCCGCGGGCTGATGCTCTCCGGGGACAACGAAGGCGCCGTCAAGGCGGGGAACGAGGAGTCGGAACGCTTTCCCCTGTCCGCCCAGGTTTGGATCGCGACGGCCAACGCCCGCGTTTTGCTCGGGGAAAACGTCACCATCGAAGACGCACCGCCCAAAATAAGGGGTGAGGCTGAAATCCTCTATTTCGCGGCGGCCGCCAGCCATCAGGCGGGAAACCATGAAAAGGCATTGGAACAGGCTGAATCTGCCGCGGAACACAAGGATTCAGGGTTTTTCGCGCGGGACGCCTTCCTCGCGTTTGCTGTGGAAGACTGCGCCAAGGACCCGGTCCTCGCTCTGCACGGATTGCTTCCGGCCGAGCGTCGACGCAGGTTGGCGAGGGCGACGGAGCTGTTCCTGCCGCACCCCGAGCGGCTGTGGTCGGTGCAAACCGACGACGTCTCCAGGGCCGCCGCCAATCTCGGGTTCGCTTTCCTTCTGCTCGGCGACGCCCGGGCGGCCCTCGACTTGGTCGGAGAGGCCCGAGCCGGCGGTGTTTCAGACCCCCAACTCGTCAGGATTGAGATACAGGCCCTCGACGAACTCGACCGGAAGGCCGACGCGCTCGCCGTCGCCAAGGAGCACCTCAATGATCTGACCATCGAGGTGGTAGCGGCCGCGTGCGAAATAGCCGCTGCCGGCGGCGACGCCGAGTTCGTGGAGACCGCCCATCTAACGGCCGGGGAACGTTTCCCGGATAGGGGTGAAATACTCCGCTACATCGGCGGCCTGGTGTGGGCCGCGACGGCAAAAAGGGGCGGGAAGTCGAAGGTCGTCGAGATGATCATCCGCGCCGACCCAATCGGCACCGGCGAGATTGACACGCTGTGCAGGGCGGCGCCAATCATGAGGTGGGCGGGCCGGCCGGAGGAGGCGGAGAGGATGGAGACCGCCGCCCTGTCGAAAATCGGCCCGGAGAGTCCGCAGGGCGAGTTGCTGATCGTGGCGGAGACCCTGTTCGGCGCGTCGAGATGGCTGGAGGCGTCCAAACTCTACGAACTGCTGCTTGCCCCGGGTGCCAAGACGGCGTCGGAACTTCACGCCAGACTCCTGGCATGCTACGTCGAAACTGAAAAGAGGGGGAAGGCCAAGGCCTTGCTGGCTTCGCTTCCTGAGGGATGGGCGGACGTCGAGGATTTGAGGCGGTGCGCCATGGACATGGGCCAGATGGCCGGGGATTGGCATTTCCTTGAGCCGTTGGCCAGGAAGCAACTCGACAAGCGCCCGGGAGAGGCCGCGTCGTGGTTGTTCTGGATGTCGGTTCTGGACCGGGTGGCCGGCCCGTCGCGCTTCCAGGGCGAGCTGCTCGGCGTTCCGGACGACCTGTCGGGGTCGGTGCGGAACGTCGCCGCCCTGGCAAGCCTGGAGTTCAGATACGGGCGGACGGAGCGTGCCCTTCGCCGCCTGTATCGGCTGGTGCGCATGAATCCAGACAACCCCCAAGCGCTTTCCGCATACCTGCTTTCCCTACTGACAAACAAGATCCCGTCGTTGGAAAGCAGCCCAACCTGCGTTTCGCCCGGCTGCAACTGCGTGTTCGAGGAGGCGGACGGGCGTCGGGACAGTTTCGTCATCGACCCCTTGGACTGCGACGGTTTGCCGGACAGGACTGGCTTCTACCATCCGGCTTCCGAGTTCGCCCAATCCTTCATCGGCAGGGGAGTGGGGGACGAGGTCGAGGTCTCGATGATGTTTGGGACGGCAAAGACGGTCCAGATAGCCGCCATCGGCTCCTCATATCTCAGCCTGCTTGAAATGGCTCAGGAGCGCGCAGCCAGGCTGGACGGGCTGCCGAACGTGCAGTCGCTGAAAATCGGCGATTCCGGTGATCCCGTGAAGGATTTGGCCCCCCTATATGAAATGCTGAGCAGGTCCTCGGCCTTTTCCCAAGGAATGCTGGACATCTATGCCCAAGGCCTGCTGACGCTATCCAAGCTGTCGGAACTGCTCGGGCGTTCGCCGGTGGATGTCTGCCTAGGGTGGCCGGACGAGGCGCCCCCCCTCTTTGTGGGCGCTGGGTTGGGCGCAGAGAGGACTGCCGCCCTGGAACTCGTGTTGAAGCGCGAAAAGCCGTTCGTGGCGGACTCCTTCGCCTTGGCCGAACTCGCCAGGTTCGACTCGGAGTCGGCACTTTCCTGTCTTGGTGAGGTCGTGGTCAGCCACCGGACGAAGGAGATAATCGAAGCCTTCGCTGAACGCTCCAAGTCGCCCCTCGAGGCCGGAACGGCCTACGACGCCGGTGGCCGGATCGGCTTCGTCGAATACGACGAGTCATACCGAAAAAGGCAATCGGATTTCGGCGAAAGGCTTCTGAATGTTCTCTGCGAGCACTGCCGGGTCGAACCTGGCTACGGGGACTTCGGGGACGACGAGGAGGCCGCCAAGATTTCCGAGATTCTTGGGGATGAGGGACGGGAGGCCGTGCTTCTCGCGAAGGAGCGCGGCGGGGTACTCCTCACGCTCGACGGACGGCTGCGCCAGTTGGCAAAGCACTTCGCGGGAGTCGACGGCGTGTGGCCCCAAGTGCTGGTGATGGCCGCCTCCGCTTCCGGCATCCTTCCCAAACGCGATGCGAACGCCTTCACCGCTGGCTCCTTTCTCTCCAAGCGCTCTTTCGTGTCCTTGGATTCCGGCAACATCCTCTGGATGCTCTCCCAGGGCGACTGGTCGCTGCAAAGGGGAATGACGCGATTGAAGGATTACGTCTCATCGACGGAGACGGAACTCGAGTCAATCGAGAAGGTGATTCTTGAGTTTCTTAAAACGCTGGTCCGGATCAACCCGCAGCTTGGCGCCTACGGCGAGCTCCTTGGGCACCTGGCCGAGGCGGTGTTCCGCCGTGCTGACTGCCCGCCAGATTGGATGGAGAGGCTAGGCCAGTTTGTCGCAGAACGCCTCGCCGACAGCAGGGGTGGCGACCATGCCGTCGATTTCCTGAACGCCGCACGTGACGAAGACTTGAAGGCGAAATACCGTTTTCTTGTCGGCCGCCTCAAGGCGGCCCGCGAACGTGCCGGAAACCCGGAGCGAAACGACACCGTCAGGATGAAGGTGCTTTTTTGCGGTCGCGGACCGACGTTCGTCGTCGACAAGTCCGCCCCTATGACTGAATCGAAGATGGTTGGCGTAAAGGCGGAGAAAGCAGAGGAGGTTCATTCCGACGGCGCGAACGCCAGCCCATGACAGCCAAGGTGCAATGAAGTTTGCTGCCGTGCCGCCTCCGAGGGGACGGCGTAGCCGTGCCAAGCCCGAAACCTCATTTCGTGACGCGATTGTTCTCCCGTATGCGCTCTCCGCGGCCACTCAGTTTCATCGAGCCAGACTTGTTTGCCGGACGTTCTCGAATGGCGGCATTGGAAAGTGCTGCAGTCGCTCAAGCGGCTCGGACCCAATGACCGCTGAGGCCGATATCCTGCCTAATAGAGTGCCGTTCTTAATTGGGCTCTAGTTGGTTTGAAAAGCGGGGCTTCTCAAACGTATTCGCAAAACTCAAATTCCCTGATTTGCGGGATTCTGCGGCTCTCAGCGGTTGAGAACCATTGGAATCCATTGTGGCACCAATGTTTGCTATCTCGACTTGAAATGCGAAAGTCTCAACTTAAGCTGCGGACGAGAAAGCTCTCCGCAGAAAATATTGACAAAACATATCGACGTAACTAAGATCGTCGATATGAAAAACGACTACACCCAAACCATCCCGGCCGAATGGCAGGCGATGTCCCGGATTTTCGTGGCGCTGGGCGATGAGCATCGTCAGCGCATCCTGCTGCTTTTTGAGCCGGGTGAGCGGCTCAATGTCGGGCAGATTGCCGAGGTGTCGACGCTGGCCCGGTCGACGGTCTCGCACCATCTGAAAATCCTCCACGAATCCGGTGTGCTGGCTTCCGAGAAGATCGGCAAGGAAGTCTGGTTCTGGATCAACCGCGATTCGCTCGAAACCACTTTCACCAACGTCCTGAATTACCTCAAGGAAAATTCCTGATGCGCAAATTGTTGCGGCCGCTGTTGCGCGGCCTGGCCCGGTTGCTTTTTCGCGTCGAAATTTCGGCGCAACAGGCTAATTTCAAGCATGAGCGACTGCTCATCGTCGCCAATCACCAGTCCTTTCTCGATGGTCTGTTGATCGGGCTGTTCCTGCCCGTCGACCCGGTTTTCGTCGTTCATACGACCATCGCCGAGAGTTTCTTCTTCCGCATCCTGCTCTCCCAGGTCGATTATCTGGCGGTCGATCCGACCAGCCCGATGGCCATGAAGAAGGTCATCCGCCTGATCGAATCGGGCCGGCCGGTGGTCATCTTTCCGGAAGGACGGATCACGCTGACCGGTTCGCTCATGAAGGTCTATGACGGCCCGGCCTTCGTCGCCGCCAAGACCGGGGCGACGGTGGTGCCGGTGCGCCTCGATGGCGCTGCGCGCAGCTATTTCTCGCGTCTGTCGGGCAAGCATCCGCGGACGCTGTTCCCGAAAATCCGCCTGAGCATTCTGGCCGCGCGCCATTTTCCGATGCCGGAAGGCGCCACCGCCAAGTTGCGTCGCCGCAAGTCGGGCGAAGCGATGCGCCGGTTGATGCAGGAAATGATCTTCGCCTCGCGCCCGCAGCAAACGCTGTTCTCCGCGCTGTGCGACGCCGCCGACATCTATGGCCGCGGCCGTCGCCTGCTCGAAGACGTCAAGCAGATCGAGTATTCCTACAACGACCTGTTCAAGATGGCGCTCATGCTCGGCCGCCAGATCGAGCGCATTTCGCAGCCCGGCGAGAAGGTCGGCCTGTTGCTGCCCAACCTCGTACCGACAATTGGCCTGATTTTCGGGTTGACCGCAAGAAAGCGCATCCCGGCCATGCTCAACTACTCGGCCGGCACCGACGCTATGCAGGCGGCCGTCGATGCGGCGCAAATCCGCACCGTCGTCACCTCGCGTGCTTTTGTCGAGCAGGCCAAGCTGGGCGACAAATTGGCCGGCTTGAAGGGCGTGCAACTCGTCTATCTCGAAGATGTCCGCGAAAAGATCGGTCTCGGCGACAAGCTCTGGTTGATGGCCTATGGACTGCACTTCCCGCGTGCCTTCGAGCTGCCGGCCTCGCCGGAAGATGCTGCCGTTGTTCTCTTCACCTCGGGCTCCGAAGGCAAGCCGAAGGGCGTCGTGCTGCCGCATCGCGCCATCCTGGCCAACGTCGCGCAGATCTGCTCGGTCATCGACTTCTCGGTCCATGACAAGGTGCTCAATGCGCTGCCTATCTTCCATTCCTTCGGCCTGACGGCCGGCGCGCTGTTGCCCGTGCTGAGCGGCGCCAGCCTCTTCCTCTACCCGTCGCCGCTGCATTACCGCGTGATTCCGGAATTGGCCTACGACCGTGGCTGTACGGTGCTCTTCGGCACCTCGACCTTCCTCGCCAACTACGCCAAGTTCGCCAATCCCTACGATTTCTACCGCCTGCGCTACGTCGTGGCCGGGGCCGAAAAGCTGTCGGAATCGGTGCGCAACCAGTGGTTCGAGAAATTCGGCCTGCGCATTTTCGAAGGCTACGGCGCGACCGAAACGGCGCCGGTGCTGGCGGTCAATACGCCCATGGCCTACCGCACGGGCACGGTCGGCAACCTGCTGCCGGGCGTGGAACACAAGCTCGTTCCCGTGCCCGGCATCGACGGCGGCGGCATCCTGCACGTGCGTGGTCCGAACGTCATGGCCGGCTACCTCAAGGCCGATAACCCCGGCGTGCTGCAACCGCCAGTCTCGGATATCGGCGACGGCTGGTATGAGACCGGCGACGTGGTCGAAGTGGACGAAGACGGCTTCGTGAAAATCGTCGGCCGGGTCAAACGTTTCGCCAAGATTGCCGGCGAAATGGTCAGCCTCGAAGTCGTCGAAAAGCTCGCCACGGCGACCTCGCCGACGCTGCCCCACGCCGCATCCAGCCAACCTGACGCAGCCAAGGGCGAAGCGCTGGTGCTGTTCACCACCGATGGCGAACTGACGCGCGAACGGCTCGCCGCCAAGGCCCGCGAAACCGGCGTGCCGGAACTGGCCGTGCCGCGCAAGATCCACAAGGTCGAGTCGTTGCCGCTGCTTGGGACCGGCAAGGTCGATTACGTCACGCTGAAACGGTTGGCGGAGGCGGTATGAGCCGTTTTCGAGAATCCCACGGTCAACCGGAAAAAATGCCCAAAAATGAAATGTCCGCCGACCGGGGGCGTCGCCGCTTCCTCGGCTGGCTGGCCGGCGGTACTGCGCTGGCGGCGGGAGGCGCGGCGCTGGCCAAGCCGCTGCTGGTCAACAAATGCCGTGTCGCCATCCCGGCCGGGCTGATCGACAGCCCGTGGCTGCAACAGGCTTGGGCCGGTATCGACCCGGCGCAACTCTGGGACTACCACGTCCATCTGGCCGGCATCGGCGATGGTGGCAGCGGCATCGTCGTCGGGCCGCAACTATCCTCGCCGCTGCATCCGCTGCACTACGCCCAGCGCCTGTTCTACATGAATGCCGGCTGCGCCCACGATGCGCCGGGCAAGGTCGATCAGGCCTACGTCGCGCGCCTGCTCAACCTGTGCGACGCGATGCCGGAAGGCTTCAAGGTCATGCTCTTCGCCTTCGAGCAATTTCACGACGCCAAGGGCGACGCCCACCCGGAGCATTCCGCCTTCTACGTGCCGAACGCCTGGGCGGCCAAAATGGCCAGGGATTTCCCGACGCGCTTCGAGTGGGTCGCCTCGCTGCATCCCTATCACGCCGGCTCGACCGATGACCTCAAGCTGGCCGTCGCCAACGGCGCCCGTGCCGTCAAATGGCTACCCGCCGCGATGGGCATGGACCCGGCCGACGCCAAATGCGACGCCTTCTACCGCGGGCTGGCCGAAAGCGGCACGCCGCTCATCGTCCATTGTGGCGAGGAAAAAGCCGTCAAAGGCAGCGACACGCAAGCCTTCGGCAATCCGCTGCGCCTGCGCCGGGCGCTCGATGCCGGGGTGAAAGTCGTCGTCGCCCATTGCGCCTCGCTCGGCGACGATCTCGACGATGACGGCAAGCTGCGCTCCAGTTTCGACCTTTTCCTCAAACTCATGGCCGAGCCGCGTGCCAAGGGCCAGCTCTTCGGCGACGTCTCGGCCATCACCCAGCGCAACCGCAAGCCGGCCCTGATCCGCACGCTGCTCGAACGCAGCGACCTGCACGACCGCCTGCTACACGGTTCCGACTACCCGCTGCCTGGCATCGTGCCGCTGACCTCGACCTCAGCCCTGGCGAGGGCCGGCCTGCTGCCGAAAGCGGCGATTAACGATCTCGACATCCTGCGCCAGCACAATCCGCTGCTCTTCGATTTCACCCTCAAGCGCCTGCTCAACTGGCAGGGCCATTCCTTTTCACCGGCGGTCTTCAACACCCGCCGACTTTTTGCTGCGAGCCACGCATGAGCGGTCAATTCGGACTCCTTAAACAGAAGCGCTTCGCGCCTTTCTTCGCCACCCAGTTTCTTGGCGCCTTCAACGACAACCTGTTCAAGAACGCGCTGGTCGTCCTGCTGACTTTCCAGGCTGCACAATGGACGACGCTCAAGCCGGAATTGCTGGCCAACATGGCGGCGGGCGTGTTCATCCTGCCCTTTTTCCTGTTCTCGGCGACGGCCGGGCAACTGGCCGACAAATACGACAAGGCGATGCTCGCCCGTCTCGTCAAGGTGCTGGAAATGGTCATCATGGGCGTCGCGGCGGCTGGCTTCTTCATGCACAGCCTGCCCGTGCTGATGGGCGCGCTGTTTCTGCTCGGTTGCCATTCGGCGCTGTTCGGGCCGGTCAAGTACGCGATCATGCCGCAGCATCTGCACGAGGATGAGCTGGTCGGCGGTAATGCGCTGATCGAGGCCGGGACGTTTGTCGCCATCCTGATCGGCACGCTGGCCGGCGGCCTGTTGGCGGGGTCGGTCGAGCATCCGGCCTGGATCGCGGTCGGCGGTTTTGTCGTCGCCTTTGCCGGCTATCTGACCAGCCGCGGCATTCCGACCGCGCCGCCGCCAGCGCCGGAGCTGACGATCAACCTCAACCCGCTGTCCGAAACCTGGCGCAACATCGCCTTCGCCCGGCAGAACCGCACGGTTTTCCTGTCCATCCTCGGCATCTCGTGGTTCTGGCTCTACGGCGCGCTCTTCCTCGCCCAGTTCCCGGCCTACGCCAAGTTCGTGCTGGGCGGCGGCGAGTCGGCGGTGACGATGCTGCTGGCGATTTTCACGGTTGGCATTGGCATCGGCTCGATGCTCTGCGAGCGGATGTCGGGCAAGCATGTCGAAATCGGCCTGGTGCCTTTTGGTTCGATCGGCCTGACGCTGTTCGGCCTCGATCTGTACTTCGCCTCGCCGGTCGGCCTGCCCGGCACGACGCCGCATGAACTGCTTGGCCTGCTCAGCGTCCCGGCCATCTGGCGCGTGCTGTTCGACCTCATGATGCTTGGCGTCTTCGGTGGCTTCTTCATCGTGCCGCTCTACGCGCTGGTCCAGCTGCGCAGTTCGCCCGAGCACCGGGCGCGCATCATCGCCTGCAACAATATTCTCAATGCGCTGTTCATGGTCGTCGGGGCGCTCGGGGCGGCCAGCCTGCTCGGCGCCGGGCTGTCGATCCCGGCCTTGTTCGGCCTGGCGGCGCTGCTCAACGCGGTGGTGGCGATCTACATCTACGGGCTGGTGCCGGAATTTTTGCTGCGTTTCGTCGCCTGGCTGCTGGTCAAGGCTGTTTATCGCCTGCGCACCAGCGGTCTCGAACACATCCCGCACGAAGGCCCGGCGCTGCTTGTCGCCAACCACGTGAGTTTTGCCGATGCGGTGGTGATCATGGGCGCCTCGCCGCGGCCGATCCGTTTCATCATGGATTACCGCATCTTCAAGGCGCCGCTGCTCGGCTTCGTCTTCCGCCATGGCGGTGCCATTCCCATCGCCAGTGCCAAGGAGGATCCGGCGATGATGGAAGCGGCTTTCGCCGAGGCGGGCAAGGCGCTGGCCGATGGCCAACTGGTCGGCATCTTCCCGGAGGGGGGGATTACCAAGGATGGCGAGTTGCAGGTTTTCCGCCCGGGCGTTTCGCGCATCCTCGCCGCCAATCCGGTGCCGGTCGTGCCGATGGCGCTGTCCGGGCTGTGGGGCAGCTTTTTCTCGCGGGTCGATGGCAACGCGATGAAAAAGCCGTTCCGCCGCGGCGTGTTTTCCGATATCGCCCTGCACGTCGGCGCGCCGGTGGCGGCCGAGGCGGCAACGCCGGAAAGCCTGCACGACCGGGTCCGCAGCCTGCGCGGCGATGTGCGCTGAGGTCGGCATTTCAATTTTGGCCATTTTTTCCGGTTGACCGTAGCAAACGGCTGCTCGCCTTCGCGGCGGGCCGAAAACAGGAGTTGTTGTGCGATGTTGGTGAATTTGTTGAAGGTCTTGCTGCTCATGCTGGGCGCCGCGCTGATTGTCGGCGGCAGCCTGACCGGGCTGTGCGGCGTGCTGGCCAAGCAGGGCGATATCGTCTTGATGGGCGTGCTGCCGGCGGTGTTCGGGGTGTGGATGTTCATCGCCATCGCCCGGACTTACAAACGGCCTGCCAAACCGGATCCGGCGCCCACCTCTGCCGAATCGGCCGAAGCGCCGCCCGCCAACCCGCTGCCGCCGGAGGAATCATGATCCCCGCCGAATACGCCGCGCTGGTCCACGGCCTGTTCGAAGCCCTGGCCCTGGCCTTGGGCGCCGCGCTTTACCGCCTGGCCAAGCGCCGGGCCGGCGGGCCGGGCATTCTGGCGCCGGGCGAGTTTGCCGTCGCGGTCGGCTGCGTTTTCGGCGCGGCCATCGGCAACAAGGCGGTGTTCTGGATCGAGATGCCGCATCTCTTCGTTCAATACTGGCAGACGCCGACCGTGCTGTTCGGCGGGCAGTCGATGGTCGGCGGCCTGCTCGGCGGCTTGATCGGCGTCGAGATCGCCAAGAAGCTGACCGGCATCACCCGCTCGACCGGCGACGCCTTCGTCATGCCGATCCTGCTCGGGCTGGCCATCGGCCGGATCGGCTGTTTCCTGGCCGGGCTGGAGGACGGCACCTACGGCGTGGCGACGGAAATGCCGTGGGGCATCGATTTCGGCGACGGTATCCGCCGCCATCCGACCCAGCTTTATGAAATCGTCTTTGCCGGCGTGCTGGCCTGGGTTTTGGCGCACTGGCGTGGCCGTCTGGCCGACCGCCCCGGCTTGCAGTTCAAGCTCTTGGTCGTCGCCTACCTGGCCTGGCGGCTGGCGGTCGATGGCATCAAGCCGATGCCCTATGTTTATCCGCTCGGCTTGTCGGGCATCCAGTGGGTGTGCCTCGTCGCCCTGATTGTCTATTTGCCGGCAACCGTCCGCCTGTGGGCGGCGCTGCCCGGCCTTCCGGAAAGGAAAAACGCATGATCGATGTTCTCAAGGTACTCGGCCGGGTCATCCTGATCGGCTTCGGTCTGATGTCCATCGCCGTTGGCGGTTTGTGTACGGTCATCGGCAGCTCGTCGGGCAGTGGCGCCGGGTGGATGGTGGCCATCGGCGCCGTCTCGCTGCTCATCGGCGGCGCCGTCGTCTGGCTGACCTTCCGCGGCTGGCTGGCCAAGCCGGCCACCGAACCAGGCTCCGCCGAGGCCGCCGAAAAGGAAAATCCATGAGCCGCAAGAACCGTCCCTGGCTGTTCTACGACACCACCGCCTCGGTGTGCACGACCTGCCTGCGCCAGGTTGAGGCCAAGATCGTCATCAAGGGCGACAACGTTTACCTCGACAAATGGTGCCCGGCGCACGGCAGCGAGCGCGTGCTGATCGCCGACGATGCCGCCTACTACCGGCTCGGCCGCGAGGTCTACGTCAAATCGCCGGAAATGCCGGACCAGTTCAACACGCGCATGGTCCATGGCTGCCCCTACGACTGCGGGCTGTGCCCGGACCACATGCAGCATTCCTGCCTGTCGGTCGTTGAAATCACCGAGCACTGCAACCTGCGCTGCCCGGTGTGCTACGCCGAATCGGGGCCGGAGAAGCAGAATCACCGTTCGCTGGCCGAAGTCGAGGCGATGTTCGACGCCATCGTCGCCAATGAGACCGAGCCCGACGTGGTGCAGCTTTCCGGCGGCGAACCGACCTTGCATCCGGATTTCTTCGCCATTCTCGACGCCGCCAAGGCGCGGCCGATCCGCCACCTGATGATCAACACCAACGGCCTGCGCATCGCGCGCGAGCCGGAATTCGTGGCGCGGCTGGCCGGCTACAAGCCGGGCATCGAAATCTACCTGCAGTTCGATTCGCTGCACGACGACGTGCTGCAACAGATGCGCGGCGCCGATCTGGCCGAGATCCATGAGCGAGCACTCGCCAACCTGGAAGCGCACGGGATTTCGACAACGCTGGTCATGACCGTCAAGCGCGGCGTCAATGACGAGCAGATCGGCGAAGTCATCCAGCACGGCCTGAAATACCGCTGCGTGCGCGGCGTGACCCTGCAGCCGGTGTCGGATGTCGGGCGCAACCTCGATTTCGAGGCCCAACGCCATCGTCTGACGATCAGCGAAGTGCGCCGCCGGGTGGCCGAACAGTCCGGTGTTTTCACGCTCGACGACATCGTCCCGGTGCCCTGCAACCCGGACACGCTGGCCATGGGCTACGCCGTCAAGCTGGCCGGCGAAGTGCTGCCGCTGACCCGCCATCTCGGCCCCGAAGCCTTGCTTGCCGGGCCGCGCAACACCATCGTTTTTGAACGCGATCCGGCGATGAAAGAGGCGGTCTTCAAGCTCTTCTCGACCAACCATTCGCCGGTTTCGCAGGCCAATTGCCTGTCGGCGCTGCTCTGCTGCCTGCCGACCATTGCGGCGCCCGATCTCGGCTACGAAAACGTCTTCCGCGTCCTCATCGTGCAGTTCATGGATGCCGCCAACCTCGACCTGCGGGCGCTCAAGAAATCCTGCGTCCACTTCGCCCAGCCCGACGGCCGGCTCATTCCCTTCGAGGCCTACAACCTGTTCTACCGCGGCGAGGCGCTGGCCCGCACCAAAGTCATCCAGGCCGAAATCGAAGCGGCTACTGCCCGGCGGCGGGCTGTGCCGGGGCCGGCGCGGGTGATCGACGAAGCTGGTTAATAGAGCCGAATCGCCGAATCGAAGTGCCAGGTCCGGCGAATCTCGACCACGTCGTAATCGCGGCGGAGGGCCGGCGAGAAGGCCTGGTAGGGCGCGTGGCTGAGGACGATTTCCCGTATCGCGTTGTCGATGGCGGGGACGCCGCTGGACTGGACAAAGGTCACCGACTCCACCGAACCGTCGCTGCGGATGGCCACGGTGACCAGCGGTTTGGTGTGCGGCTGTTTGACCAGCTCGCGCACCGCATTGAAGGCCATGTTCAGGTGGATCTTCCGGGTCCAGGCTTCGGCGTAGAGGATCAGTTCGGCGTTGGGGTCGGCGCGGCCGAAGAGCCGGCCACGGCGCAGCGAACTCACCGACGGTGAAAGGCGGTTTGCCGCCTCAGCCGCCTGCCGGCGCGCCGCTTCCTCGTCGAGCTGGCGGCCCATCGCCCGCCGCGCCGCATCGCGTCGGGCATCCTGCTCGCGCCGTTCCGCCTCGGCGCGGGCGGCCTCCTGACGGGCGGCTGCTTGTCGTGCCTGCTCCTGTTGCGCAGCGGCTTGTTGGGCGCTGGCCTGACGCTCGGCTTCCAGACGTTCCGCCTCGGCGCGGGCGGCCTCCTGACGGGCGGCTTCTTGTCGGGCCTGTTCCTGTTGAGCGGCAGCTTGGCGGGCGCTGGCCTGGCGTTCGGCTTCCAGACGCTCCGCCTCGGCACGAGCTGCCTCCTGACGAGCGGCTTCCTGTCGGGCCTGCTCCTGTTGCGCGGCGGCTCGTTGGGCGTTGGCCTGACGTTCGGCTTCCAGACGTTCCGCCTCGGCACGAGCTGCTTCCTGACGGGCGGCTTCCTGTCGGGCCTGCTCCTGTTGCGCGGCAGCTTGGCGGGCGCTGGCCTGGCGTTCGGCTTCCTGTCGTTCCGCCTCGGCGCGTGCTGCTTCCTGACGGGCAGCTTCCTGTCGGGCTTGCTCCTGTTGTGCGGCGGCTTGGCGGGCGCGGGCCTGGCGCTCCGCTTCCAGTCGTTCCGCTTCGGCGCGGGCGGCTTCATCAGCTTCCTGGCGAGCGCGCTCGGCTGGCGTCGCCGCGTCGGCGACGGGTGGCGGGGGCGGCTGGTCGGCTGGGGTTTGCGTTGCCTGGTTGGTGTCTTCCGGCGCCGGGGCGATGGCGGGTGTTGGTTCCGATGGCGCGGGGGGGACGATGAACTCGGGTTCTGCGGCGTGCTCCATGGCGATGACGGCAGGGAATGGCTGGGCTGCCGGTACCGGATCGGCCATCACGTTTTGCGGTGGTGCGTCGGTTGCTGCCGGGCTGGCGTTTGTCGTCGGTGTGCTTTGGGTCGGCGGCGCCGGGGTGGCCTGCGGCTCGGGCGGCTGGGGTGCCTCGAGTTTTTCGCGGGCGGCGACCGTGAATTTTTCAATCGGTTTTGGCTGCAACGGGGCCGGCGGCGCTACGGGCGGGGGCGGCGCGATGGCCGGTTTTGCCTCCGGCACCGGCACCGGCACCGGAGCAGGAGCAGGAGCAGGAGCAGGAGCAGGAGCAGGAGCAGGAGCAGGAGCAGGAGCAGGAGCAGGAGCAGGAGCAGGAGCAGGAGCAGGAGCAGGAGCAGGAGCAGGAGCAGGAGCGAGCGTGACGCGCAGGTCGGGCACTTCGCCCCGCCTGTCCTGCCATGGGAAGGCGAAGCCGGGAAGCCCGAATTCCTGACCGCCGAAGCTCAGGCTGAGCAGCAGCGCGTGGGCCAGCAGGGAGAGCAGCAGGGGGAGGGATAGTCGTCGGCTATGACGGCTCGAGCGCCAAACCGGCTGTTGGCCGGGGCTGGCAGGATACCTCTCAGGCGCTGGATGCGGATCGGATGGCCGTTCCGGTGCGGTATCCGGCGGCATGGAACTCAAGCGTACCCCGCCATCGCGGTCGCCCGCTGGCCGGGAACGTCCCACCCATGATGTCTGGAGGCGCCGGTATTGTCCGGGCCGGCCGGGGTCACCCAGGCAGCAAGGTCAACGGATGGGTTGATATTCATGCATTTATTATGTGGGCAGAATGAAGCTTGCTGCAACGTAGCCATCCTCGCCATGCGTACGTGAGATGCATGGCGAGGATGCAAACGGGCCATGTGCGATGGCGTATCTACAGTTTGCGTGGCATTTAGCTGCCGTATCCCATTGCGCAGGCGCGAAGACGCTCATCGATTGATCTAGGCCACCACTTTGCCGACGGTGTTTGCCGCGACTGACGTCGCCCTGAGAATAGCTCAGCCCTTGCTTTGGTAGCGGCAGCGGCGAGTGGCCTTTGCCAGGGCGGCAGGATTCCAATTTTGGCCAATTCCTCCGGTTGACCGTAGTGCTCGGGCTCCCTGTAAATGGAGCTTGCTACGAACAATCACAGAACCTGGAAATGGGGCGAATACCCGTGGGTACCGCTTGTTGTGATGGGTAGAGTTGGTCATGGTGACGGTGCTAGTTTTGAATTAACATGCACTTCAGTTTTTATATTGGCTAATGGGGGGGGTATGAAATTCAAAATTAAAAAACAAAGTGGCTTGATGCTTGCCTTGGCGATGATGTTTCCAATGGGAAACGCCATCGCGCAAGTAACCTATTTCGACGTCAATGGCGGCAATGCCACGACCGGAACGATGAGTCTCAGTACACCTACTCTGGATAGCGGAGTTCTTTCGACTCCATCGAGCCTGAGTACTGGTGCAAACGTATTCAACTTTGCGACGGTGTACTTTCAGCCGACCACGACGGGCAACTACAAGCTGGGTCAGACATCGGCACCAGTCGATACTGTGATGATCATCTATCAGGGGATATTCAATGCCGCCACCCCTGGTGCCGGTGCCCTTGTCGGCAATGACGATACGTCTCAAGCGACGCATCGCACGACGGTTGGCAACCCAACCCTGGCGACCTTGTGCGGATCATCAGACTATTGCCCACAGGTTTCCACCTCCTTGGTTTCCGGGCAGCAATACACCATACTCATTTCCACATATAGCAGCGGAGATCCCTTGGGGTTGCCGCTTGCCTTCTATTCGGATGGTGCCGGCAACTTTTATGCCGCCCCGCCTCCGTCCGTCGGTGTCTACAGTTCAGCCTCGGCCACGCATAACAATCCTGCGTTCGGTGGCGCGCGCGTTATCGATGCCAACAGCAATCTACTCAATCTCTTCAGTTCCCTGAGCGGCGATCAGCAGGTTTCGGATGCGGCCACCCAGACCTTGCCTCTGCTGACCGGCGCCTCCACCATGGCCGCGCAGGGCGCGATGAGCGGCATAAACCGCCTGGTGCAAGCGCGTATCGACGCCAACCGGGGGCTGTCTTCCGGCGACGATTTCTACGGAAACAAGTATCTCTGGATGAAGCCCTTCGGCTCCTGGGCCGATCAAAATGATCGCAATGCCGTTGCCGGCTACAAGGCCAATACCTACGGCGCTGCCTTCGGTATTGATGGCACTGTTTCTCCGGCAATCCGGATTGGCGCCGCCTTCGCTTACGCCAAGAGCGACATCAACGGTCAATCAGCCGTTGCGCCGCAAAGTGCCGATGTCGATGTCTATCAATTGATTGGCTACGGCAGCTACGCTATTGATGAGCGGACCGATATCAATTTCCAGGCCGATATTGGCCAGAACGCGACCAAGGGGCGTCGCCAGATTGCCTTCACGTCGACCGTTGCCTCGTCGAGCTATGACAGCGAAACCGCCCACCTTGGTGCGGGCATCGGTCGTTCCTATGCTTTGAGTGGCCAGACAAGCCTGACGCCGTCGATGCGCGTCGATTACACCTGGATCAAGGACAAAGGCTACGCCGAGAGTGGCGCCGGTCTCCTGAACCTGAACGTCAGTGCGCGTACCTCCGAAGCGCTGGTTTTCGGTATCGATGGCAAGTTGGTGCATCAACTCAACGACAAGACCTCTCTGGTCGCCAATCTGGGCGTCGGCTACGATGCGCTGAACGAACAGGCGGCAATCACCTCAGCCTTTGCCGGAGCGCCAAGCGCCGCTTTTGTTACCTATGGCATAGACCCGAGTCCATGGCTTGTGCGCAGCGGAGTGGGGGCCACCTACCGGAGCAAAGCCGGCCTCGAAATTACCGGTCGCTATGATGCTGAATATCGCGAGAGTTTCCTGAATCAGACGGCGTCGGTGAAAGTGCGCTGGGCCTTCTGATTCGCCGGGCTGTCATTGCAAAGGCTGCGGGGGAGTCCTCGCAGCCTTTCCTATTCGAGGCTGGCAGTAGCGCAGAATGAAATTCCCCTGTTTCCTGCTTTCATTGCTGCTGTCGGCATGTGCCAGCCTGCCGACTCCGGCGGAGCGCCGAGCCTTGGCGGACAGGCTGGCCATCGCGCGGGGGTGGCGTGCGGAGACGATAAGGACAAGTGACTTTGATCTGCAAGCCTACCTTCCCGCACGGCAAGCCAGATCGGATGTTTTGACAGTCTATGTCGAAGGAGATGGCCTG
Organism: Gammaproteobacteria bacterium; assembly: GCA_018828385.1. Lineage (GTDB taxonomy): Bacteria > Pseudomonadota > Gammaproteobacteria > Burkholderiales > Rhodocyclaceae > Azonexus. The sequence continues at coordinate 38,213 of JAHJVE010000013.1, forward strand.
GCCTGGCTAAGCCCTTCCCAGCCTTCCAGCGACCCGACCCCGCGTGATCCGTTGGCCTTGCGCCTCGCCTTGGCGCAACCAGAGGGCAACGCCGCATATCTGGCGCGGCCTTGTCAGTTCCAGCCTGCTGACAGCCCGGGATGTTCCGGTATTTACTGGACGGAAAGCCGCTTTGCATCGGAGGTTGTCGCCGCTACCAATTCGGCCATCGATACGCTGAAGGCGAGGACGGGGGCGAAAAAAATAACGCTGGTCGGGTATTCCGGGGGGGGCGCAGTCGCCGCGCTGGTCGCCGCCAGGCGTGGCGACGTGGAGCGTCTGATAACGGTTGCCGGGAATTTGAATCATCGGGCATGGACGAGTCATCACCGCGTTCATCCATTAAACGGGTCGCTCAACCCGGCTGACGAAGCTGACGCGTTGTCGCGTATTTGGCAGTGGCATTGGCTGGGGGGGCGGGACAAAACCATCCCGCCGGGATTGGGGCAGGACTTCGCGAATCTGTTTGCCGGCAGAAGCAAGCCCGTTGTGCGGATAGAGCCCGAGTTTGACCATTCTTGCTGCTGGGTCGAGAAATGGCCGATGCTCTGGGAGCAGATGGCGCATCATTTTTAATTTGGCCGTTTTTTCCGGTTCACCGTGGCGTTGGCGGTCAGCCCGGCCATGCGCCGTTAAAATGTCGCCTTTTCCTCATTCCGATTCGCCATGACGACAGCCGCCCGGATTCCCGCCGATCAACTTGCCAGACTGGCCAGCGCCGATACCCAGCGGCTGGCGGCGCGCATGGCGCAGGATGTTTTCGCCGGGGCTTTCCGGCAGTCGGCGACAGTCGATGCGGCGCCCGATGTAGTGGTGCTCGGCGAGGTGGCGGCGCACTGTGCCGACTGGTGCCGGGCCGGGGCCTGCGACGAGGCGCGGGCGCTGCGCCTGGCCATGCTGATCAGCGGCCTCGACCAATGGGGGCTGGCGTATACGCAGGCCTTCAATCTCGAGGCCATCCATGCGCTGACGGCGCTGATCGGCGGCCTGCGCACGCGCCTCGAGGCGCGCGAGGATGCACTGTTCCAGCAGTATTTCGAGCAGATCGCCGAGGTCGAGTCGGATGCCATCGATTTCAAGGTGGACCTGCGCCGCGGCATTCACCTCGCGCTGTGGCACGCCATGGCGGCGTGCGAAACGGCCGAACAGGTGCAGGGCATCGTCCAGCCGCTGGGCAGCATGATGGTCGCCCTCGATACGCAGATGCCGGAACTCGGCTGGCGCCTGCTGGCCGATGCGCTGGCCAATATCCAGATCGCCCTGCTTTCCGACATCGCGCCGAAATCGCCGCTTGCCCAGGACGGCACGCAGCAACTCTTCGCCTCGCTGCGCCACGCCCTGCCGGCCGAGCGTTACCAGGCCATCCTGGCCCACGCCGGGCAGGCCGTCGTCGCCTGGCAGCAGGCGAGCCGGCACAGCGCCGCCTGAAGTTTGTCAGCAAGGTAAAATCGCCCGATGAACTGGCCCGCCATCAAGGAAAGACTCGACCTTTACGAAAAGCTCATGCGGCTCGACAAGCCGATTGGCATCCTGCTCCTGCTCTGGCCGACGCTGTGGGCGCTCTGGCTGTCGTCGGCGGGCCGGCCGAACGGCTGGGTGCTCTGGGTTTTCGTGCTGGGCACCGTGCTCATGCGCTCGGCCGGTTGCGTCATCAACGACTACGCCGACCGCGAATTCGACAAGCATGTCGAGCGCACCAAGGAGCGCCCGCTGACCGCCGGCAAGGTGACGACGAAGGAAGCGCTGGCGCTGTTTGCCGGGCTGTCCCTGCTCTCCTTTGCGCTGGTCCTGCTGCTCGGCAACATGCTGGTCATCTGGCTGTCGGTGCCGGCGCTGTTCCTGGCCGCCAGCTACCCGTTTACCAAACGCTTCCTGGCCATTCCGCAGGCGTATCTCGGCATCGCCTTCGGCTTCGGCATCCCGATGGGCTATGCGGCGCAGGTTGGCAGCGTGCCGGCCGAAGCCTGGTGGCTGCTGCTCGCCAACATCTTCTGGGCCGTCGCCTACGACACCGAATACGCCATGGTCGACCGCGACGACGACCTCAAGATCGGCATCAAGACCTCGGCCATCACCTTCGGCCGCTACGACGTGGCGGCGGTCATGGCCTGTTATGCGGCGACGCTGGGGATCATCGGCTGGATCGGCTGGACGCTGCATCTCGGCCTCTCCTTCTATGCCGGTCTGGTCGTCGCCGCCAACATCATGGCCGTGCATTACACCTGGATACGCGGCCGCGAGCGGATGCCGTGTTTCAAGGCTTTCCTGCACAACAACTGGGTTGGTGCCGCCATTTTTGTCGGCATCGCGGTGGATTATCTGGTTTCCGGAAGGAGCTTCGCATGAAGGCTTTCATTTTTGCCCTGTTTTTCGTGTCGACCGTAGCAATGGCCGAAGACACCCGCCAGCTGGCCAAATTGCCCGAAGCGGCGCAGGAGTCGCTGCGTCAGGAGATGCTCGACAACATGGTGGCGGTCAATGAAGTGCTGTCCCTGATGGCGGCCGGCAAGGTCCGCGAAGCCGGCGAGGCGGCCGAGGCCAAACTGGGCATGTCGGCCATGGGCAAGCATCGCGGCAAGCCGTTCGATGCCCGGCCCGGCCCGCACATGCCGCCGGCCATGCACGGCATCGGCATGGATGGCCACAAGGCAGCCAGCGAATTCGCCGCCGCGGCCAAGACCGGCGACCGCGACAAGGCGCTGGCCCTGCTGCCGAATATCACCTCAGCCTGCGTCGGCTGTCACTTTTCCTATCGCACCCGATGAAATACCACGATCTGCGCGACTTCATGTCGCAGCTGGAAAAGAACGGCGAACTCAAACGCGTCGGCGTCGAGGTTGATACCCGCCTCGAAATGACCGAAATCTGCGACCGCGTGCTGCGTGCCGAAGGGCCGGCCATCCTGTTCGAAAAGCCCAAGGGGCATAGCATTCCAGTGCTGGCCAACCTGTTCGGCACGCCGAAACGCGTCGCGCTCGGCATGGGCGAGGAGTCGGTGAGTGCCCTGCGCGAAGTCGGCAAGCTGCTCGCCTACCTCAAGGAACCCGAGCCGCCGAAGGGCCTCAAGGATGCCTGGGACAAGCTGCCGATCCTGAAGCAGGTCATGAACATGGCGCCGAAAACGGTGTCGAGCGCGCCCTGTCAGGAAGTCGTCTGGGAAGGCAAGGATGTCGATCTGGCCAAGTTGCCGATCCAGCATTGCTGGCCGGGCGACGTCGCGCCGCTGATCACCTGGGGCCTGGTCGTCACCAAGGGGCCGCACAAGAACCGGCAGAACCTCGGCATCTACCGCCAGCAGGTGCTCGGGCCGAACAAGGTGATCATGCGCTGGCTGGCCCATCGCGGCGGGGCGCTGGATTTTCGCGAGTTTCAACTGGCCAATCCCGGTCAGCCTTTCCCGGTCGCCGTCGTGCTCGGCTGCGACCCGGCGACCATCCTCGGCGCCGTGACGCCGGTGCCCGATTCGCTGTCCGAATACCAGTTTGCCGGCCTGTTGCGCGGCGGCAAGACCGAGCTGATCAAATGCCTCGGCTCGGCTTTGCAAGTGCCGGCTTCGGCCGAAATCGTCCTCGAAGGCGTCATTCATCCCGGCGAAATGGCGCTCGAAGGGCCATACGGCGACCACACCGGCTATTACAACGAGCAGGCCGAATTCCCCGTGTTCACCATCGAGCGCATGACCATGCGCAAGAATCCGATCTACCACAGCACCTACACCGGCAAGCCGCCCGACGAGCCGGCGGTCTTGGGCGTGGCGCTCAACGAAGTCTTCGTGCCTTTGTTGCAGAAACAGTATCCGGAAATCGTCGATTTCTACCTGCCGCCGGAAGGCTGCTCGTACCGAATGGCCATCGTTAGCATCAAGAAGGCTTACCCCGGTCACGCCAAGCGCATCATGTTCGGCATCTGGAGTTTTCTTCGCCAGTTCATGTACACCAAGACGATCATCGTCGTCGATGACGACATCGACATCCGCGACTGGAAGGAAGTGGTCTGGGCGATGACGACGCGCATGGACGCCACGCGCGACACGACGCTGGTCGACAACACGCCGATCGATTATCTCGACTTCGCCTCACCGGTCGCCGGCCTCGGCTCCAAGATGGGGCTTGATGCGACCAACAAGTGGCCGGGCGAAACGACGCGCGAATGGGGGCGGCCGATTGTCATGGATGACGGTGTGAAGAAGAAGGTCGATGCCATGTGGAGCGATCTCGGGCTATGACCGTCAAAGTCGTTCCGCTTGATTTGTCCGACCTCGCCCAGGCTGAAATCTGGCTCGGCCTGCTCGACCATTACGCGCAGGACCCGATGGGTGGCGGCGACGGCCTGTCCGACTACGCCAAGCTCAATCTCGTGCGCACCATGCGCGAGGTGCCCGGCTTCCACGGTGCGTTGGCCTGGCTCGACGGCCAGGCGGTCGGTTTGATCGACTGCTTCGCCGGATTTTCCACCTTCGCCGCGCTGCCCCTGCTCAATGTTCACGACATCGTCGTGCTCAATGGCCTGCGCGGCCGCGGCATCGGGCAGGCCCTGCTCGCTTGGGCCGAAGAACGCGCCCGCCAGCTCGGCTGCTGCAAGCTGACGCTCGAAGTGCTGTCCAACAACACGCGGGCGATGGCCTCCTACCAACAGGCCGGCTATGCGCCGTATGTCCTCGACCCGGCGGCCGGCAATGCGCTGCTCATGCAGAAAATCCTTCCGGAGGTGGCCCCATGAATGACCCTATTCCCCAGCCCGATCTGCACGGCGTGCGCCCCTCGCTGGTCCAGCTCACCCATTTCATCTACGGCCTGCACGCCATCGCCGTGTTTATCGGCATCACCTCGGCGGCCACCGTGGCCGGCGGCTTCGTCTTCGGCCTGCCGTCGCTGTGCGCGGTGTTTCTCAATTACCTCAAGCGCAGCGACGTCAAGGGAACCTGGCTGGAAAGCCATTTTCTCTGGCAGATCCGCACTTTCTGGTTCACCTTGCTCGGGCTGTTTTTCTACGGCCTGCTCGTCATCACCATCATCGGTATTCCGCTAGCCTGGATATTGATCGCCATCCTCGGCCTGTGGGTGGCCTATCGTGTCGTGCGCGGCTGGATCGCGCTGTTTGGCGTCAAAGCCATCGACAACTAAGGCTCAGAAGCCGACGCCGAAACAGGCGATGGCCACCGTCGCCACGCCCAGTCCCAGATTGAGCGCCACCCGCTGACGGATGGTGTTCATCGCCGCCCCGGCGGCCGGCCAGTCCTGCGCCGCGACGCCGGCCTGCAGCCTGACGAAATGGCGCAGCGCGATGTCGACGAAGATGATGGTCATGACCAGGCCGCTGCTCAGCATGACGTGCCAGTGCAGCGGGGCGTTGGCAAAACCGACGTGGAGCATGCGCGCGAGGCCGGAGAGCAGGATCAGGGCAATGGCGACGGCGACGATCCGGAAGAAGCGGCCGAGCACGCCGGCCAGTAGCGGCAGGCGTTGCGGTGGCGGAAGCTGTTCGGCGGCCACCGGACGCAGGCAGAAATGAGCGAAGAACATGCCGCCGATCCAGACGATGACGCCGGCCAGGTGCAGAAAGAGAAGTGTCGAGCGCATGGTGTTTTCCAGTGGGGTGGTCAGGGTTTGTCGAGGTATTGCCGGAGCATGGCCAGCGAGCGGCGGTAACTGTGGGCGATCTGTGTCGCCTCGTAGCGATGTTCGGCGCCGACCGGGCAGGCCTGGCGGGCCAGGCAGCCTTCGGCGCAAGGCGATTCGGTCTGCAGGCGGAAGCCGCTGCAGACTTGCAGGTTGAACCGGCCGCCGGCCAGCGCGTCAGCCGGGCAGGCGCTGATGCAAGGCGTCGACCGGCAGTCGAGGCAGGGGTTCCCACGGTCAACCGGAAAAAACGGCCGAAATTGAAAGTCGATGAGTACGGCCGCCCGGTAGGCGTACCAGCTGCCCCACTCGGCGTCGACGCCGACCATGAACGGCGAGGTGTGATGCCAGCCGGCCAGCTTGCCGAGCGCCTGCAAACCGACCGGCTGCTGGCCCGGATAAACGATGCGGTAAGCCCGGCCGGGCAGGTGTTCGACCAGGCACGCTTCAACGGTGCGCACGGTGTAGTCGTCGATCGGGTGTTGGCTGGCCATGCCTGCCGTCTGCACGCCTTCCCAAAGCCGCCGGCCGGCGTGGCCGAGCAGGATGAGCTGGCTGAAGCCGGTGGTGTCGCCCAGGGTTTTGCGCGTGTCCTCGGGCAGATCGCTGAGGTCGAAGACGAATTGCCGGTTGAGGCCGGCCGCGGCCAGCGCCTCGCCGGGGAAAGGTGGGCGCTCACTCATTTTCAAGAACCGGCATTTTCTCGCCGGCCCGCCGCTGGGCGACCCAGACGAGCAGGGCGTCGATGGCAGCGCTGCCGGCCTGGGCGCGCGGGTGGTTGATCAGGAAGGTGACGGCATGGCGCTGACCGAGGGCGTCGAGCGCATAGCCGGCGGCGGTCTTGACGCCATCCAGCGTGCCGGTCTTGATGTGGGCACGGCCGGTGGCGGCGGAGCCGTTGAGGCGCTTCTTCATCGTGCCGTCGATGCCGACGATGGGCAGGCTGGAGACGAATTCCGGCATGACCGGGCTTTTCCAGGCGTCGAGCAGCAGGCGGTTGAGGCTGTCGGCGCTGATCCGCTCGAGGCGCGACAGGCCGGAACCGTTGTCGAGGACGAGTTCGGAGAAACGCAGATTGCGCGCCGCCAGCCAGTCGACGATGCGCTGGCGGGCGCGCTCGGCGGTGGCCGGTGCGGTGTCGTTGCCGATGGTCAGGAAAACCTGGCGGGCCATGACGTTGTTGCTGAACTTGTTGATGTCGCGCACGGCGTCGGCCAGCGGCGCCGATTCGTGCTGGGTGAGCAGTTGGGCGCCGGGCGGCACGCTGCCGGCGCGGACCTCGCCGTTCAGGCTGCCGCCGAGCTCCTTCCACAAGGCGCGGATCAGCCCGCTGGTCTGGGCTTCGGCCGGCAGCGGCGCCAGGCTCAGCGGCTTTTCGCCGCAACGCGCCGCGTAGTTGCCGGAAAATTCCAGCCGGTTGCCGTTGTTTTCAGGAATCAGCCGAACCTTGATCAGATCCTTCCAGTTGCTGCCGCAGTCGCCGTTGCCGGTGTGCAACTGGTTGTCGATGCGCAGGCCCTCGCTCGGCGTTTCCATAAACAGGCGCGGCCGGCCGTTGTCCGGTTGCAGCGTGAAGCGCAGGGCGCGGAAATTGAGCAGAAAGCCGTCCGGGCCGACGTTGTAGGGCCGCATTGGCTTGTCGTCGAAGGCGCCGGGATCGACGTCTGAAACGTTGAAAACGCTGCGGTCGACGACGATGTCGCCGTTGATCCGGCGGATGCCACGGGCCTGGATCTGGCGCAGCAGCGCCGTTAAATGCTCGATGGCGAAGCGCGGGTCGCCACTGCCGCGAAGGTACAGATTTCCGCTCAAATTCCCGTCGACCGCGGCATTCTCGGTCCACACCGTGGTTTTCCACGTATAGGCCGGGCCGAGCAGGTCGAGGGCGGCGTAGGTGGTGACCAGCTTCATGACCGAAGCCGGGTTCATCGGCAGGGCGGCGTTGTGGGCGACCAGCGGCGCCGCGGCATCGACCGGGTGGACGACGACAGCGACGCTGGCGGCCGGAATCTGCGCCGCCTTCAGGGCCTGGAGCACCGTCGGCGGCAGGCCGTCGGCAAGAGCCGCAAGGCAGAAAATGGAGCCGGCAAGCGCGGCGAGGCATTTGGCAATCATCGGAAAAAGCCGGGAAAAGGGCAGGCAGGTATTTTAGCCGGCGTCTCCGACGGTGATCGGGCTGCTTTGATTGCTTATTGATTTCAATGACTTGCGTGGCCGGTTCGCGGGTTTTTACGGCGCCTGTCATCGCCCCCCTTGAAATACCGGTGTCCCGCCCCTATTATTAGCACTCACCGGGGACGAGTGCTAACAAATCCGCCCGCTCCGGTCCCGAATCCGCGCTCCGGTGCGGTCGGCCAATTTTCCGAGTGTTGCAATTCAATTTCAGGAGTCAGATTTATGAATATCCGTCCTTTGCACGACCGTGTGATCGTCAAGCGCGTTGAAGCCGAGCGCACCACTGCATCCGGCATCGTCATTCCCGATTCCGCCGGCGAAAAGCCGGATCAGGGCGAAGTTCTGGCCATCGGCCCGGGCAAGCGCGACGACAACGGCAAGCACATCGCACTCGACGTCAAGGTGGGTGATCGCGTGCTGTTCGGCAAGTATGCCGGCCAGGGCGTCAAGGTCGATGGTCAGGAAGTCCTGGTCATGCGTGAAGAAGACATCATGGGCGTTCTGCAGAAATAATTTCTGCCCGCCTCGAAATGCCGGCTGATCCTACGGTCAACCGGGAAAAATGATCAAAATTCAGGAGCTATTAAATGGCAGCTAAAGAAGTCAAATTCGGTGATTCCGCCCGCGCCCGCATGGTCGAAGGCATCAATGTCCTGGCTGACGCAGTCAAGGTCACCCTTGGTCCCAAGGGCCGCAATGTCGTCCTCGAGCGTTCCTACGGCGGCCCGACGGTCACCAAGGACGGCGTTTCCGTCGCCAAGGAAATCGAACTGAAAGACAAGTTCGCCAACATGGGCGCCCAGATGGTCAAGGAAGTTGCTTCCAAGACCTCCGACATCGCCGGTGACGGCACGACGACCGCCACCGTTCTGGCCCAGGCCATCGTCCGCGAAGGCATGAAGTACGTTGCCGCCGGCATGAACCCGATGGATCTGAAGCGCGGTATCGACAAGGCTGTTGTCGCCACCCTGGCCGAGCTGAAGGCTTTCTCCAAGCCGTGCACGACGACCAAGGAAATCGCCCAGGTTGGTTCCATTTCCGCCAACTCCGATGCTGATATCGGCGAAATCATCGCCAGCGCCATGGAAAAGGTCGGCAAGGAAGGCGTCATCACCGTTGAAGATGGCAAGTCCCTGGCCAACGAACTCGACGTCGTCGAAGGTATGCAGTTCGACCGCGGTTACCTGTCGCCGTACTTCATCAACAACAGCGACAAGCAGCAAGCGCTGATGGAAAACCCGTTTGTCCTGCTCTACGACAAGAAGATTTCCAACATCCGCGACCTGCTGCCGATCCTCGAACAAGTTGCCAAGGCCGGCCGTCCGCTGCTCATCATCGCTGAAGATGTCGATGGCGAAGCGCTGGCTACCTTGGTCGTCAACAACATCCGTGGCATCCTGAAGACCGTTGCCGTCAAGGCCCCGGGCTTTGGCGACCGTCGCAAGGCCATGCTCGAAGATATCGCCATCCTGACCGGCGGTACCGTCATCGCCGAAGAAACCGGTCTGTCGCTGGAAAAGGCTGTCCTTAAGGATCTGGGCCAGGCCAAGCGCATCGAAGTTTCGAAGGAAAACACCATCATCATCGACGGTGCCGGCGAAGCCGCTTCCATCGAAGCCCGCGTCAAGCAGATCCGTATCCAGATCGACGAAGCGACTTCCGATTACGACAAGGAAAAGCTCCAGGAACGTGTTGCCAAGCTGGCTGGCGGCGTTGCCGTCATCAAGGTTGGCGCTGCGACCGAAGTCGAAATGAAGGAAAAGAAGGCCCGCGTTGAAGATGCCCTGCACGCTACCCGCGCTGCCGTGGAAGAAGGTATCGTCGCCGGCGGCGGCGTTGCCCTGATCCGCGCCCGTGCTGCCGTTGGCAAGCTCAAGGGTGACAACCACGACCAGGACGCCGGCATCAAGATCGTCCTGCGCGCCATGGAACAGCCGCTGCGTGAAATCGTCGCCAACGCCGGTGACGAGCCGTCTGTTGTTGTCGACAAGGTCCAGCGTGGCAAGGGTAACTACGGTTACAACGCTTCCACCGGCGAGTACGGCGACATGGTCGAAATGGGCGTTCTCGACCCGACCAAGGTGACCCGCACCGCACTGCAGAACGCCGCTTCCGTGGCCGGCCTGATGCTGACCACCGAATGCATGGTTGCTGAACTGGCTGAAGACAAGCCGGCCGGCGGCATGCCCGACATGAGCGGCATGGGCGGTATGGGCGGCATGGGCGGCATGGGGATGTAATCTCCCGCCAAGCTTCACCGCTTTGAAGAGCCCCGCCTTGTGCGGGGCTTTTTTCTTTTAAATCAATACGATCGAGTATCTGCTTTGTTGTTGTCTGTAAGTTGCCAGTAAGTAGTCGAAACTAAATTACGCTCCGCAGCAATACACCTCTATAACCAAAATCCTGAGGAGCAAATCAATGCAAGACGTTCTTGATCGGATTACCGCTAATCCGAAATTCCTGGAGTTTGTCGCCATGCGCAGCAAATACTCCATCATCATGGCCATTGTCAGTGCCGCCGCTTATTACGGCTTCATTCTGCTGGTCGCCTTTGACAAAGAGTTCCTGGCTACGAAGATCGGCGCGGGGTACACCATGAGCATCGGTGTGCCTATCGGCGTCGGCGTCATCGCCTTCACGATTCTGTTGACCTGGATCTACGTCCGTCGCGCCAATGGCGAATTCGACGCGATCAACGAGGCGCTCATCAAGGAGGCACGGAAATAAGATGACCAAATTCACTAAGATTCTGGCCGGCCTTCTGGCGCTGGCCCTGGCCGGTGGCGCCATCGCCGCCGGTGCCGACCTCGGCAACACCACCAAGCAGGCAACCAACTGGACGGCTATCGTCATGTTCGCCATCTTCGTTGGCGGCACGCTGTTCATCACCAAGTGGGCTGCCGCCAAGACCAAGTCGGCGGCTGACTTCTACACCGGCGGTGGCGGCATCACCGGCTTCCAGAACGGCCTGGCGATTGCCGGCGACTACATGTCCGCCGCGTCCTTCCTCGGTATTTCCGGTCTGGTTTTCGCCAACGGCTTCGACGGCCTGATCTTCTCGATCGGCTGGCTGGTCGGCTGGCCGGTCATTACCTTCCTGATGGCTGAACGTCTGCGCAATCTCGGCAAGTTCACCTTCGCCGACGTCGCCTCCTACCGTTTCGCCCAGACCCCGGTGCGCATCTTCGCGGCTTCCGCTTCGCTGGTTATCGTCGCCTTCTACATGATTGCGCAGATGGTTGGTGCCGGTCAGCTGATCAAGGTGCTGTTCGGCATGGAATACATCTACGCCGAAGTCATGGTCGGCATCGTCATGATGATGTACGTGCTGTTCGGCGGCATGACCGCGACGACCTGGGTGCAGATCATCAAGGCCTGCATGCTGCTGGCCGGTGCCACCTTCATGGCGGTGTCGGTTCTGCTGCAATTCGGCTTCTCGCCGGAAGCGCTGTTCACCAAGGCGGTTGAAGTCCACGCCAAGGGCGACGCCCTGATGTCGCCGGGCGCCCTGATCAAGGATCCGATCTCGGCCATTTCCGTCGGTATGGCCCTGATGTTCGGCACCGCTGGTCTGCCCCACATCCTGATGCGCTTCTTCACCGTGCCGAACGCCAAGGAGGCCCGCAAGTCGGTTGCCTGGGCAACCACCTGGATCGGTTACTTCTACATCCTGACCTTCATCATCGGCTTCGGTGCCATCACTAACCTGGTGCAGAACCCGACCGATTTCTACGTCGGTGGCGAACTGGCCAAGGGTCTCAAGGGCGGCGGCAACATGGCCGCCGTGCATCTGGCCAAGGCGGTTGGCGGTGACTTGTTCCTCGGCTTCATCTCGGCCGTGGCCTTTGCCACCATCCTGGCCGTGGTTGCTGGTCTGACCCTGTCCGGCGCTTCTGCCGTGTCGCATGACCTCTACGCTTCCGTGTTTAACAAAGGCTGCTCTTCCGAACAGGAACTGCGCGTTTCCAAGATCACAACTGTTTGCCTCGGCATGCTGGCGGTGGTCCTCGGTATTGCCTTCGAAAAGGAAAACGTCGCCTACATGGTGATGCTGGCCTTTGTCATCGCCTGCTCCTCCAACTTCCCGGTGCTCTTCATGTCCGTGCTGTGGAAGAACTGCACCACCCGCGGTGCCGTGGCCGGTGGCTTCGTCGGTCTGGCCTCGGCCGTGATCCTGACCATCGGCTCGGCCAGCGTTTGGGAAGCGGTCATGCACAACCCGAAGGGTTCCGCCTGGTTCCCGTACAACTCGGCCGCCATCTTCTCGATGACCGCCGCGTTCTTCACGATCTGGCTGGTGTCCATTCTCGACAACTCGGCCCAGGCCCAAAAGGAACGTGCCCTGTACCCGTCGCAGCAACTGCGTTCGGAAACCGGTCTGGGTGCCTCCGGCGCCAGCGGCCACTAAGCGGACGATTCGCTCGCCAGCAAAAAGCCCGGGGTTTCCCGGGCTTTTTTTCGTCTTGAATTTTTGGCCTATTTTCCGGTTGACCGTGGAGAGCCGGTATCGGGTGCCGCCATCGTCAAAACACGGACGTGCTTGTGCACTGCGGAAATTGCAGGGCGGATTCTTTGATAGACTGCGAGGCTTGGGTGAGGAAAAAAACGGTAGGGGGTTGCCCAGTGCAGGTCGGGTAACCCCCTGAGTAGCGGGTTGAACCGCGTACTCCAAAGACCATAAAAGGAGAACAGCCCGAACAGAATAATGCGACAGGCTTACAGAAATCTTACGCGGTCACTGGCCCAAACGGACACATGCGCATTCTTATTGCTGAAGACGACACCATCATCGCCGATGGACTTTCCCGCTCGCTGCGTCAGGGCGGCTATGCCGTAGACTGGGCACCCAACGGGCTCGACGCAGATAACGCACTGCTCACTGTTGCCTACGATCTGCTCATTCTTGACCTCGGCTTGCCCAAGCTGTCCGGGCTTGAGGTCCTCAAACGCATACGCTCGCGCAACTCGCAACTGCCGGTGCTCATCCTGACTGCCCTCGATGGCACAGGGGATCGCGTCAAGGGCCTGGACCTCGGGGCCGACGACTACATGGTCAAGCCCTTCGAGCTGCCCGAACTTGAAGCGCGGGTGCGGGCCCTGACCCGCCGTTCGGCCGGAACCTCGCCGACTATCCAGTGCGGCGCGCTGACCTACGATCAGGTGGGGCGTGTCGCCCTGGTCAATGGCGAGACCCTCGATCTTTCGGCTCGCGAAGTCGGCCTGCTCGAAGTCCTGCTCAGTCGCATGGGCCGCCTGGTCAGCAAGGACCAACTGGTCGATCACCTCTGCGGCTGGGGTGAAGAGGTCAGCCACAACGCCATCGAGGTCTACGTCCATCGGCTGCGCAAGAAAATCGAAGCAGGCGGCGTCAAGATCGCCACCGTTCGCGGCCTGGGTTACTGTCTTGAGCGACCGCAGGGAGAGTAGTTCGCCGGCCCCGGTATCCGAAACCGAGCGCTCGCTGTTTGGCGAGATTCTCGACTGGATGCTGGCGCCGCTGCTGTTCGTCTGGCCGCTTAGCATTGCCTTCACCCATTATTTCGCCAACAACGTCGCCAACTACCCCTACGATCAGGCGCTGCGTGAGCACGTCACGGCCATCGCCCGCCAGGTCAAGCTGGTCAACGGCAAGCCGCTCCTGTCGCTTCCGGCCTCGGCGCGGGCCATGTTGCGGGCCGACGAAACTGACAGCGTCTATTTTCACGTTCTCGGTGCCGGCGGCAAATTTCTGGCCGGGGACAAGGATCTGCCTGCCTCCATCTCTGCCTCTGCTTCTGCCTCGGCCATGTCACTTGCCGACGCCATCGTGCCCGGCGAGGTTTACATGCGCGACGCCGAGTTCAAGGGGCAGGACCTGCGCATGGCCTACACCTACCTGGCCGAGCCGAGCATGGCCAGGTCGCAATGGGTGCTCATCGAAGTTGGCGAAACGACCGAAAAACGCAGCCAGCTGGCCAACAAGATCGTCGCCAGTGTGATCCTTCCGCAGTTCATCATCATTCCGCTCGCCGTCATGCTCGTCTGGTTCGGTTTGTCGCGCGGCCTGCGCCCGCTGACCCGCCTGCGCCAGACCATTGAGGCGCGCGAGCCGGACGACCTGTCGCCGATCGCCACCCGGCGGGTACCCGAAGAACTGGAGCCGCTGGTCGAAGCTTTCAACGAAATGCTCGACCGCGTACAGCGCAGCGTCTCGGCGCAGCAGCGCTTCGTTGCCGATGCCGCCCATCAAATGCGCACGCCGCTGACCGGACTCAAGACCCAGGCCCAGTTCGCCATGCGCGAAACCGATCCCGAGGCGCTGCGCCATGCCTTGCGGCAGATCGCCACCGGCGTCGACCGGGCCGGCCGGCTGATCAACCAGCTGCTCACCCTGGCGCGCACCGAGGGCGGCGAAGCTGCTCAGCAAAAGCATGAACCGCTCGATCTGGTCGACCTGATCCGCGATGTGGTGACCGAGTGGGTGCCGGTCGCCATCGAGAAAAACATCGATCTCGGTTTCGAATCCGACAAGTCGGCGATGATTTCCGGCAATCCGTTCCTGCTGCAGGAGCTGGCCAAGAATCTGGTCGACAACGCCCTGCGCTATACGCCGGCGGGCGGGCACGTCACCTGCCGGATCGTGGCCAATCAGGCAACGGTCCTGCTGGAGGTCGAGGACGACGGGGTCGGCATCAGCGAAGAGCAGGCCGAACTGGTCTTCGAACGTTTCTATCGGGCCGACGATGCGACGACCGAAGGCAGCGGCCTGGGCCTCGCCATCGTTCAGGAAATTGCCATGCAGCATGACTCCCGTGCCAGCCTGCGGCCGAATCCGCGTGGCCGTGGCGCCGTGGCCCGGATCGCCTTCGCCACCTGGCATCCTCCGGTTCCGCCACCGCCGCCGCCGGATGACTTCTCCGAACTCTACCGTCAGTCACCACCAATCGGTCCTTGAGTCCTCAAAAACCGCTCTGGCGGTTGCAGAGGCGCGGTGACATCGCTATAATGCGCCCTCGTTTGGCCAATTAGCTCAGTTGGTAGAGCAGCGGATTGAAAATCCGCGTGTCCGTGGTTCGATTCCGCGATTGGCCACCAAGATTCAAGCAAGCAGCCCCGGTCCAAAGCCGGGGCTTTTTGCTTTCTGGTTTCCTGTCTGCATGTTGTAATCCGCTCTGGAACTTCTTCGCACTATCGTTTTTTACGCCATTTCGGCGATTCAAGGAGGCCTCGTGGCCAAACCAAACTACCAGTTCGAAAAGCGCCAACGAGACCTCGCCAAGAAAAACAAGCAGGAAGAAAAACGTCGTCAGAAGCTGGCCGACAAGGCGGCCAATGTGACGTCGGAGGATACGGCCTTGAGTCCCGTCGCCGACCTGGCGCCTTCTGATGTCGGGCTTCCCGAGGCCTGAGGACGGCTTGAGTAGCGTAGCAAACGTTCGCATCGAGGCGCTGGCGCCGGCGTTTGCGGACCGGGTTGCGGCGCTGGCCGGGGTGCTTGGTTGGTCGTTGGCGGGCGAGGCTGAATTTGCCTTGCAGCTGGGGGCTGCCGGCTTGCAGTTGCAGGAGCTTGGCGCCGATGCTTCAGGGCCGGTACGCGTCGATTTTCTTGAAGGAGCGGTGGCGCATCGTCGTCAGCACGGCGGCGGGAGCGGCCAGATGATCGCCAAGGCGGTGGGCATCCAGCCCGGGGTCCGCCCGACTATCCTCGATGCCACTGCCGGCCTGGGGCGCGATGCCTTTTTGTTTGCCCAGTTGGGGTGTCAGGTGACGCTCATCGAACGCCATCCGCTGGTCGGTGCCTTGCTGGCTGACGGCATGGCGCGGGCGCTGAACGATCCGGAGGTCGGGCCGATTATCGAGCGCATGCAACTGCGCCAGGGCGATGCCATCGAGTTGATGCGGGCGTGGTCGGAGGAGGCGCCGCAGGTGATCTATCTCGACCCGATGTTCCCGCACCGGGACAAAAGCTCGCTGGTCAAAAAGGAAATGCGCGTTTTTCGTCCGCTCGTTGGTGGCGATGACGATGCATCGCAACTGCTGGCGGCGGCGCTGAATCTGGCGACGCATCGCGTGGTCGTCAAGCGGCCGCGCAAGGCGCCTAGCGTTGATGGTCAGCCGCCGGGCTATGTCCTGGAGGGAAAGTCCAGTCGTTACGATGTTTATCCCAGGAAGGCGTTGAAGGCCAGGCCGTGAATCGGTGAAACTGTGTATATTGAAATCAGGTGGTAATACTTGATGGGCATACTGCCGGTTTTCGACGAAAGGGCGAGCATGGAATTGCTGTTGTGGCGACATGCCGAGGCGGAGGATGGCGAGGACGATTTGAAGCGGCGTCTGACGTCACGTGGCGAAAAGCAGGCGCGAACCATGGCGGCCTGGATTCTCGCCCATCAACCCAAGGATCTGCGCGTTATCGTCAGCCCGTCTGTGCGCACCCAGCAGACGGCCGAGGCCCTGAAGCTGCCCTTCGTGACCAATCGCAAAATCGGGCCGGATACCTGTGTTTCCGAGCTGATCGCCGCTTCCGGCTGGCCGACGGCGCAGGGTTCTGTGCTGATCGTTGGCCACCAGCCAGCGCTGGGGCGCATGGCCTCGCTGTTGCTGGCCGGGCATGAGGCCGAGTGGAGCATCAAGAAGGGCGCGCTGTGGTGGCTGAGCAACCGGGTTCGCCGGGGCGATACGCAGACCGTGTTGCGCGCCGTTATCCCGGTTGAAATGCTGGATTAGGGCGTAGACAAGGGGCTGTCTTTGCCGTGAAATAGACTCTTTGCATCGATTGATGGAGAGAGAGATGGTCGCCAGAAAAAAGACGACGGTTAGCCCGTCGAAAAAGATCAGTAGCGAAGTCAAACCAGCTCCCCGCGCCGTTCGCAGGCGCCAGGTGGCAAGTGGGGATGTGGCGCCGGTGCTCACCGAGCAAGGCATCGAGGGATTCACCGTGCGGGCTGCGGTCGACGGTGCCCAGGCGGCAAAAATGGGGGCGATGCGCGATGTCATCGCCGGCATGCCGCCGGAGGAGTCGGTCGCCTTGCTACGCGGCCTGCTCAGGCAGCAGGGGTCGGTGATCGAAGAATTGCCGGCCAGCCCGGATGATGAGCTGGCAAAAGACTGGCGCGACGGCGGCTATCCGTACAAGAACCTCATGCAGCGCAAGAACTACGAGCGGCAGAAATATCGTCTGCAGGTCGAGTTGCTGAAGTTGCAGGCCTGGGTCAAGGAAACCGGGCAGAAGGTGGTGATCCTCTTCGAGGGCCGCGATGCGGCGGGCAAGGGGGGTACCATCAAGCGTTTCATGGAACATCTGAATCCGCGCGGCGCACGCGTCGTGGCGCTCGAGAAACCGAGCGAAATCGAACGCGGCCAGTGGTATTTCCAGCGTTATGTGCAGCATCTGCCGACCAATGGCGAGATCGTGCTGTTCGACCGTTCCTGGTACAACCGGGCCGGCGTTGAGCGGGTCATGGGGTTTTGCAGCGATCAGGAGTATTCCGAATTCGTCCGTCAGGCGCCGGAGTTCGAGCGCATGCTGGCGCGCAACGGTACGCACCTGATCAAATTCTGGTTCTCGGTCAGCCAGGACGAGCAGCGTCGTCGGTTCGGCGAACGCAAGGTGCATCCGCTCAAGCAGTGGAAACTGTCACCGATCGACATGGCTTCGCTCGACAAATGGGGCGATTACACCAAGGCCAAGGAGGCGATGTTCTTCCATACGGACACCGCCGATGCGCCGTGGACGGTGATCAAGTCGAATTGCAAGAAGCGGGCTCGCCTCAATGCCATGCGCTACGTGTTGCACAAGTTGCCTTACAACAACAAGGATACCGACCGCATCGGCAATCTCGATCCGCTCATTGTCGGCCGGGCCAACGTGGTTTATGAGCGCGGCGAGCAGCAGGGCCTGCCGATTCTTTAGTCCTCAGGCGATTTTGATTTTGGCCTTTTTTTACGGTTGACCGTGGGATTCGGTCAGCCGGCCTAGCTGATGACGTAAGACGCCCCGCCGGTGGCGATGAGCAGGCCGGTTTCGTTCTCCAGTGTCATTTGAATCGAGGCAATGCGGCCGCCGAGACGGGTAACCCGTCCGGTGGCGGTGAATTTTTTGCCGATGCCCTGATGCAGGAAGTCGGTGCGCAGGTCGATGGTGCCGATGCGGCCAAAACGATGACCGACCTGCTCGGTCGTTTCGCTGTTGAATTTCTCGGCGACGGCCACCGTCGCGGCCAGTCCGCCGACGGTATCGAGGACGCTGGCGATGACACCGCCATGCAGGCGGCCGTGCAGAAAATGGCCGATGAGGTCAGGGCGCATGGCGAAACTGATCTGCGGCGCGGCCGGGTCGAGTGACTCGACCTTGAAGCCGAGCAATTCGTTGAAACAGAGCTTGTGCTCGAAAACGTCGCGCAGCGTGGCTTCGAGACGGGTTTGCTCCTCGGCGGAGCGGCGGGGCAGAGTGGAGGTCATGGGGTCCGATAGGCCTTGAATAGGGCGCATCGCCCAAATCGAACGCAATTTTAACGCAGCTTACTTTTTCGGCGGTGGCGGTAGGTCGGTGCCGGTCGGCACGTTGAGGAAGCGCTGGCAGAAGTCGGTTTCCGACAGCGGCCGGCCGCTCAGGTAGCCCTGGTGGATATCGCAATGCAGGTCGCGCAGAAGGACCAGTTGCGCCGTCGTTTCGACCCCTTCGGCGACGACTTCGAGTCCGAGGTTGTGGGCCATGGTGATGATCGCCGGGACCAGCGCGCTGCCACCTGCATCGTCGATCAGGGCGGTGACGAAGCTGCGGTCGATTTTCAGGCTGCTGAAAGGCAGGCGATGCAGGTAGGACAGCGAGGAATAGCCGGTGCCGAAATCGTCGAGAGCCAGGCGGAAGCCGCGGGCGCGCATGGCGTGGAGCATGTCGACGTGGTTGCCCTCGGCTTGCAGCAGCATCGACTCGGTGACTTCGAGCTCGATTTGTTCATGGGCGACGCCATGTTGAGCGCACAGCGCGGCGACCGTCTCGGTCAGGTCGCCGGACCAGAACTGGCGGGCCGAGAGGTTGATGGCCATGTGCAGCGGCGTCGCCGACAGGCGGTTCCAGCGGGCCTGGCAGGCGATTGCTTCGGTCAGTACCCAGTGGCCGATGGGGACAATCAGGCCGGTTTCCTCGGCCACCGAAATGAAGCGGTCGGGCGGAATCCATTCGCCGTCGTCCTGCCAGCGCAGCAGGGCCTCGGCGCCGAGCAGGCGGCCGCTGGCAGTGTCGAACTTGGGCTGGTAGTGCAGGGCGAAAGCCTGTTGCTCGATGGCCCGATGCAGACGCAATTCGATCGAGGCGCGTTGCAGCACGCGCTCCTTCATTTCCGGCGTGTGGCGGGCGACCTGGCCGCCGCCATGACGCTTGGCCACATACATCGCGGTATCGGCGTCGCGCAACAGTTGCTCGGCATCGGCGGCGTCGTCCGGAAAGAGGCTGAGCCCGATGCTGGCGCCGACGTGGAGCTGGTTGCCATCGGTGATGAAGGGCTGGTTCAGGCGTTCGAGGAAATCGCGGGCACGGGCTTCGGCGGCCGCCCCGTCGGCGATGGCGG
Organism: Gammaproteobacteria bacterium; assembly: GCA_018828385.1. Lineage (GTDB taxonomy): Bacteria > Pseudomonadota > Gammaproteobacteria > Burkholderiales > Rhodocyclaceae > Azonexus. The sequence continues at coordinate 57,594 of JAHJVE010000013.1, forward strand.
TGAGCAGCACGATGAATTCGTCGCCGCCCTGGCGGACCAGGGTGTCGGTCGGGCCGAGGGCGCCGCGCAGGCGTCCGGCGACATCCTGGAGCAGGCTGTCGCCCAGCCGGTGGCCGAGCGAGTCGTTGATGTCCTTGAAACGGTCGAGGTCGATGAAGAGCAGGGCGACACGTTCTTGCCGGGCCGTCGCCTGGTGCACGGCTTCGCCCAGTTTCTCGGCGAGCAGCAAGCGGTTGGGCAGGCCGGTCAGCGGGTCGTGCTGGGCCATGAAGGCCAGTTCCTCGTCGTGTTGCTTGCGTTCGGTGATGTCGGTGACCGAGCCGGCCATCTGGTAGGCGACGCCGTGACGGTCGCGCACCGCGATGCCGCGCGAGGCGATCCAGCGGTACTGGCCGCTGCTGGCACGGACCCGGTACTCGCAGTAGAAGTAGGGCGTCAGGCCCTTGAGGTGCTCGGCGACGGTCCGGTTGTAATGGCTGCGGTCGTCGGGATGGACCAGCTCCAGCCAGGCATGGGTGTCGGGCAGGAAATTGTCGTGGTAACCGAGGATTTCCAGCAGGCGCTTGCCGACATCGAGGCGCTTGCTGACCGGATCCCACGCCCAGAAGCCGTCGTGCGCCGCCGCCATGGCCAGGCTGTAGGCACGCTGCGTGGCCCATAGCTGGCGCAACTGAGCCTGGACGACGTAGCCGCCGAAGAGGATGAGCAGGGCCAGGCCGCCGCGCATGACAAACGACGACTCCCACCACCAGAGTAGCGGGAGGAGTATGCCAAGCAGTGCGAGCAGGGCCAGGCGCGCCAATATGCCGCGATTGTCCGGGCCGGGGAGTAGTTGCTGCAGGGTATGGATAGACATGTCTCCGGGGCGTTTCTGTTTTCCTGGCAGGGCGGTTGGCAACTCGCGCCGGAAGATTTTTCCGCAGTATCACGTCGTGTTCCGGCTGCGGTCAACTCGGGGAAATCCCGCGGAAACCCGTGCGTCATCGGGCTATGTTCACGGCATGGGGGCATGTTTGGCCTGCGGATGCCGGAGTCGGGCGCCAGTTTGAGGTTTCGGGCCGGGCTGGCGGAATTCTGGAGGCCGTTTTTTGCCATTTCGTAGCGTCGACCGTAGCAAATCGGCCGAACGCCACTGATGTGGGGTTCGGCCGATTTGTTGGGACATTGCGGTTCAAAACCGCAATCGGATTGGCGTGCTACTTCTTGCGCGGTGCCGGCACGTCGGTGCAGGTGCCGTGCGCCACTTCGGCCGCCATGCCCACCGTTTCACCGAGCGTCGGGTGCGGGTGGATGGTCTTGCCGATATCGACCGCATCGCAGCCCATTTCGATGGCCAGGCAGACTTCGCCGATCATGTCGCCGGCGTTCGGGCCGACAATCGCCCCGCCGATGACGCGATGCGTTTCGGCATCGAAGATCAGCTTGGTGAAGCCGTACTCGGCACCGTTGGCGATGGCCCGACCGGATGCCGCCCACGGGAACTTGGCCGACTCGACCTTGCGGCCTTCCTTCTTCGCCTGATCCTCGGTGTAGCCGACCCACGCCACTTCCGGGTGGGTGTAGGCGACGCCGGGAATCACCGTGGCGTCGAAGGCGGCCTTGTGACCGGCCGCGACTTCGGCTGCAACGTGCGCTTCATGGACGGCCTTGTGGGCCAGCATGGGGTTGCCGACGACGTCGCCGATGGCGAAGATATGCGGCACGTTGGTCCGCATCTGGGCATCGACGTTGATGAAACCACGGTCGGTCACCGCGACGCCCGCCTTGTCGGCGCCGATCTTCTTGCCGTTCGGCGAGCGGCCGGCGGCTTGCAGGATCATGTCGTACTTGACCGGCTCGGCGGAGACGCCTTCGCCTTCGAAGGTGACGTAGAGGCCATCTTCCTTGGCATCGACGGCCACCGTCTTGGTCTTCAGCATGATCTTGTCGAAGCGATGCGTGTTCTGCTTTTCCCAGACCTTGACCGCATCGCGGTCGGGGCCTTGCATCAGCGCGTCGAGCATTTCAACGACATCGACTTTGGCGCCCAAAGTGGAGTAGACCGTAGCCATTTCGAGGCCGATGATGCCGCCGCCGATGACCAGCATCTTCTGCGGCACGAAGCGCAGTTCGAGCGCCCCGGTTGAATCGACAATGCGCGGATCCTTCGGGATGAAGGGCAGATGCACGGCAGCCGAACCGGCGGCGATGATGCACTTCTGGAACTTGACGATCTTCTTGCTGCCGGTCTTGTCCTGACCCGTGCCGTCGGTGACTTCAACCTCGATGTGATGCGGATCGAGGAAGGTGCCGAAACCGCGCACGATGTCGACCTTGCGGCCCTTGGCCATGCCGGCCAGACCGCCGGTCAGCTTGCCGACGACCTTGTCCTTGTGGGCGCGCAGCTTGTCGATATCGACCGTCGGGGCGGCGAAGGTGACGCCGAGATCGGCCGCGTGCTGGGCTTCTTCCATGACCGCGGCGACGTGGAGCAGCGCCTTGGACGGAATGCAGCCGACGTTGAGGCAGACGCCGCCGAGGGTGGCGTAACGCTCGACGATGACCGTCTTCATGCCAAGGTCGGCCGAGCGGAAGGCGGCGGAGTAACCGCCGGGGCCGGCGCCGAGGACGAGCATCTCGCACTCGATGTCGGCACCGCCGGCATGGCTGCCGGCGACCGGAGCAACGACTGGCGCTGCGGCGGGGGCGGTTTCGGTTTTTGCCTCTTTTTCCGGGTTGACCGTAGCATTTGCCCCGGCTTCAACCTTGATCAGCAACGCGCCTTCACCGACCTTGGCGCCGAGCTGAACGAGCACTTCCTTGACGACGCCGGCGACCGGCGACGGCACATCCATCGTCGCCTTGTCGGATTCCAGCGTACAGATCGCGTCATCCACCTTGATGCTGTCGCCGACCTTGACGAACAGGTCGATGATCGGCACTTCGGCGAAATCGCCGATATCGGGGACTTTGACTTCTACCAGATTGCTCATGGTGCTCTCCCCTTACAGCGCAACGCGGCGGAAATCGGCCAGCAACTGGGCGATATAGACATTGAAGCGGGTCGCCAGCGCACCGTCGATGACGCGGTGGTCAGCGGTCAGCGACAGCGGCAGGACGAGGCGCGGCACGAAAGCCTTGCCGTCCCAGACCGGCTTCATGGCCGACTTGTTGACGCCGAGGATGGCGACTTCCGGTGCATTGACGATCGGCGCGAAGTAGGTGCCGCCGATGCCGCCCAGACTGGAAATGGTGAAGCAGGCGCCGGACATGTCGGCCGGCTTGAGCTTGCCGTCACGGGCCTGCTTGGCCAGATCACCGGATTCCTGCGCCAGTTCAAAGACCGACTTCTTGTCGACATTCTTGACCACTGGCACGACCAGGCCGTTCGGCGTGTCGGCCGCAAAACCGATGTTGAAATACTTCTTCAGCACCAGATTGTCGCCGTCGAGCGAGGAATTGAATTCCGGGAACTTCTGCAGGCCCTTGACGCACGCCTTCATGAGGAAAGCCAGCATGGTCAGCTTGGCGCCGCCACCCTTTTCGTTTTCCTTGTTGAGCAGCACGCGGAAGGCTTCGATGTCAGTGATGTCGGCGTCTTCGTGGTAGGTGACCGCCGGGATCATCACCCAGTTGCGCGACAGGTTCTGGCCGGAAATCTTCTTGATGCGCGACAGCGGCTTGACCTCGATCTCGCCGAACTTGCTGAAATCGACCTTCGGCCAGGGCAGCAGATCGAGCCCGCCGCCAAGGCTGGCGCCGGCAGCGACCGGAGCCGCGGTGGCGCCGGACAGCACGCCCTTGACGTACTTGGTCAGGTCTTCCTTGACGATGCGGTTCTTCGGACCGGTGGCCGGCACCTTGTTCAGGTCGACACCCAACTCGCGGGCATAGGCACGGACCGACGGCGAGGCGTGAACCTTGGAGCCGACAGCGAGGGCCGGAGCCAGTGCCGCCGGTGCGGCAGCAACCGGAGCGGCTGAGGGCGCAGCAGCAGCGACAGGCGCTGGAGCAGCAGCTTGTGGAGCGGCAGCCGGAGCCGAGGCTCCCGTTTCAACCTTGATCAGAACCGTGCCTTCGCCAACCTTGGCGCCGAGCGAGACGAGGACTTCCTTGACCGTGCCGGCGACGGTGGATGGGACATCCATCGTTGCCTTGTCCGATTCCAGCGTGGCGATGGCGTCGTCGACCTTGATGCTGTCGCCGACCTTGACGTACAACTCGATGACCGGGACTTCGGCGAAATCGCCGATATCCGGCACCTTGACTTCAACCACGCCACCGCCGGCAGCCGGTGCGGCGGCCACCGGAGCCGCTGCGGGGGCGGGGGCCGGCGCAGCAGCTTGCGCCGCCGGTGCGGGTGCGGCCGCAGCGGCACCACCCGTTTCAACCTTGATCAGCAGTGCGCCTTCGCCGACCTTGGAGCCGAGCGAAACGAGCACTTCCTTGACGACGCCTTCAACGGTGGACGGGACGTCCATCGTGGCCTTGTCGGATTCGAGGGTGACAATCGCGTCGTCGACCTTGATGGTGTCGCCGACCTTCACGAACAACTCGATGACCGGAACGCTTTCGAAATCGCCGATATCGGGGACTGTGACTTCAATGATTTGGCTCATGTTGTCTCTCCCTTAAACGCTCAGCGGATTCGGCTTGTTCGGGTCAAGGTTGTACTTGACCAGGGCGGCAGCGACGACTTCGCGCTTCACTTCGCCGCTGTCGGCCAGTGCCTTGAGGGCGGCCAGCGTCACCCAGTGACGGTCAACCTCGAAGTGGTGACGCAACTTCTCGCGGGTATCCGAACGGCCGAAACCATCGGTGCCCAACGTGACGTACGGTGCCTTGACGAAGGGACGGATCTGCTCGGAGAACAGCTTGATGTAGTCGGTCGAGGCGATGACCGGACCCTTGGTGCCAGCCAGCTTCTCTTCGACGTGCGACAGCTTCGGTTCTTCCAGCGGGTGCAGCAGGTTCCAGCGCTGGACATCCTGACCGTTACGGGCCAGTTCGTTCATGCTGGTACAGCCCCACAGGTCGGCCTCGACGCCCCAGTCGGCTTTGAGCAGGTCGGCGGCAGCGATGACTTCGCGGAAGATGGTGCCGGAACCGAGCAGTTGCACGCGCGGGCCGGCCGATTCGCCACCCTGCTTGAACAGGTACATGCCCTTGATGATGTCGGCTTCGGCGCCGACCGGCATTTCCGGGTGCTCGTAATTTTCGTTCATTACCGTCAGGTAGTAGAAAACGTCTTCCTGCTCCTGGAACATGCGGCGCATGCCGTCCTGGGTGACGACGGCGACTTCATACTGGAAGGTCGGGTCGTAGGAAACGCAGTTCGGGATCAGGTTAGAGAGGATCAGGCTGTGGCCGTCTTCGTGCTGCAGGCCTTCGCCGTTCAGCGTCGTCCGACCGGCCGTGCCGCCGATCAGGAAGCCGCGGGCGCGTTGGTCGCCCGCTGCCCAGCACAGGTCGAGAACACGCTGCATGCCGAACATCGAGTAGCAGATGTAGAACGGAATGGTCTGGACGTTATGCACGGAATACGAGGTGGCGGCGGCGATCCAGTCGCTCATCGCGCCCGATTCGTTGATGCCTTCCTGCAATACCTGGCCGGTCTTCGATTCCTTGTAGAACATCAGCTGGTCATGGTCTTCCGGCAGGTAGTTCTGGCCTTCCTGGTTCCAGATGCCGACCGAGCGGAACATGCCTTCCATGCCGAAGGTGCGGGACTCGTCCGGCACGATGGGCACGACGTTCTTGCCGACATTCTTGTCCTTCAACATCATGTTCATGATGCGGACGATGGCCATCGTCGTGGACAGTTCGCGGCCTTCGCCGGACGCCTTCAACAGGGCGGCAAAGGTGTCGAGCGCCGGGATCTGCAGCGGCTCGGCCTTGCGGCGGCGCTGTGGCAGGAAACCGCCGAGGTCCATGCGACGCTGGAGCATGTACTGGTATTCCGGCGAGTCTTCGGCGAACTTGAGGTAGGGCAGCTCGTAGAGCTGGTCGTCCGGCACCGGCAGGTTGAAACGGTCGCGGAAGCGGCCGATCTGCTCCTTGTCCATCTTCTTTTGCTGGTGCGAGGTGTTCATCGCCTCGCCGGCCTGGCCCATGCCGAAGCCCTTGATGGTCTTGGCCAGAATGAGGGTCGGGGCGCCCTTGGTCTTGATGGCACGGTCGTAGGCAGCGAAGATCTTGAAGATATCGTGGCCGCCGCGGTTCAGGTTCCAGATTTCGTCATCGGTCCAGTCGGCGACCAGCTCGCGCAGTTCCGGCGTGTTGAAGAAATGTTCGCGGACATAGGCGCCGTTCTTGGCCTTGAAGGTCTGGTACTCGCCATCGCACAGTTCCATCATGCGCTTCTTGAGGATGCCCTTCTTGTCGCGGGTAAACAGCGCATCCCAGTGGGTGCCCCAGACCAGCTTGATGACGTTCCAGCCGGCACCGCGGAATTCGGATTCGAGTTCCTGGATGATCTTGCCGTTGCCGCGCACCGGGCCGTCGAGGCGCTGCAGGTTGCAGTTGATAACGAAGATCAGGTTGTCGAGCTTTTCGCGACCGGCCATGCCGATGGCGCCGAGCGATTCGACTTCGTCGGTCTCGCCGTCGCCGAGGAAGGCCCAGACCTTGCGATCACCGGCCTTGGCCAGTCCGCGCGAGTCGAGGTACTTCATGAAGCGGGCCTGATAAATGGCCTGGATCGGGCCGAGGCCCATGGAAACGGTCGGGAATTGCCAGAAATCGGGCATCAGCCACGGGTGCGGGTAGGACGAAATGCCCTTGCCGTCGGTTTCCTGGCGGAAGTTGTCCATCTGCTCTTCGCTCAGGCGGCCGAGCATGAAGGCGCGCGAATAGACGCCCGGCACCGAATGGCCCTGGAAGAAGATCAGGTCGCCGCCGGACGGATCATTGATGCTGCGCCAGAAATGCGAAAAGCCGACGTCGTAGAGGGCGGCGGCTGAGGCGAAGGAGGCGATGTGGCCGCCGACGTTGGTGTCCTTGTTGGCGCGGACGACCATGGCCATGGCGTTCCAGCGGATGTAGGAGTGCAGCTTGATTTCCATGTCCGGGTTGCCCGGGTACTTGGGCTGCTGGTCGGCCGGAATGGTGTTGATGTATTCGGTGTTGGCCGAGTAGGGCAGATCGATTCCATCTTCGCGGGCCTGGCCGATGAGCTTTTCGATCAGGTAATGGGCGCGGTCGGCGCCTTCGTTGGCGAGGACGCCGCCAAGTGCATCAATCCATTCTTTTGTTTCTTGTGGATCTGCGTCGGCGGGGTCAGGCAAGTTATTCGGTTGTTCGGCCATGGTTTGTCTCCTGGTTTGAATTTCATTCTGTTTTGCCTGTTGAGCAAAACTACTTTAGCTGCTTCTGACTCGGATCGCGAGTCGGTACTTTCCCTAATTCGCGTTGCGCATTGTAAAAACAAAATTCGTATCGTGCAATAAGTTCGAGCGCGTACCTCGGATTTTTTGTCGATTTGCAACGGAAAAGTTAGAGCGTGGCCCAGCGGGCCAGCGTGCCGCCGAAGAAGGCGGTGGCGATCAGGGCGAGGGGTGAAACGGCGATGAAGGTTTTGAGAACGCGGGCGATGAACGGGTGGGCGTCCTGTGCTTCGATGAAACAGCGGGCGACCAGCACGCCCTTGATCCAGATGATGGCGGCGACCAGCAAGGGCAGCCAGCGTGCCTCGCGGAACCATTCGCTGAGGCCGAGGCTGGCCAGGGTCAGGGCGACCAGCACGAGCCATGCTACGGTCAACCGGGGAAAATGGTCATTTTTGAAATGTGTCATGCCAGCACGTAGAACAACGGGAAGATGACCAGCCAGATGATGTCCGTCGCGTGCCAGTAGCTGGCCAGCGCTTCAAGCCCGGCATAGTCCGCCGACGAATAACCGCGGAAGCTCAACCGGGCGAGCACCCAGAGAATGCCGAGGATGCCCCAGGTGGCGTGCACGAGGTGGGTGAAGGTCAGGTAGTAATAGACGGTGAAAAAAATGCCCGATTCGCCATTGATGCCGTGGGCCAGGTTCCAGCCGATTTCGAGCGCCTTGGTCAGCGGGTAGCCGAGGGCGACGACGAGGCCGGCAACCAGCCAGATGACGGCTTGGCGATGCTTGTCCTGGCGGATGGCATTGACCGAGCAGGCGATGCAATAGCTGCTCGTGATCATGAGCAGGGTGATCGCCGTCCCGGCCGTCACCGAGAGGCGCTGGGCACCGTCGTGGAAGGCCTGCGGGAAATGGGCGCGGGCGATGAAATAGACCGCGAAGAGCACGCCGAATTCGATGAATTCGCAAGTGATCCCGGCCCAGATGCCCTTGTTGCCGGGGATCCGGCGGGGGATTTCGGGGCAGGTCGGCGGTTCGGCGGGGAGGGTGGCGGCGGTCATGGTCGGGGGCGATGGGGGAATTTGTATTGTTCCGGCGGCGGCAGGCGTGGGCCTTGATGTTCATCAACGGGCTGAGGATCGACGGAGCCTTGCGGGAAATAGTCCAATCAATTGCTTTGCATCAAGTCAGTGCCGGAGCGCGCTTTTATAATTTTTGGCTTGGTCCAAATGAAGCGAGGAGTCGACATGGCAGCAGTCATGCCCGTACCGGCAGCCAGCCGGGTTCTGATGTCCGGAAACGAAGCAGTCGCCCGCGCCGTCTGGGAGGCCGGCGTAAAGGTTGCCGCGGCTTATCCCGGCACGCCGTCCACTGAAATGCTCGAAGTCATCTCGAGCTACCCGGATCTCTACGCCGAGTGGTCGGTCAATGAGAAGGTCTCGCTGGAGGTCGCCATCGGCGCCGCCTATGCCGGCTCGCGTTCCTTCTGCTGCATGAAGCATGTCGGCATGAATGTCGCCTCCGATGCGCTGATGACCTTGACCCTGACCGGCGTCATCGGTGGCCTGGTCATCGCCATCGCCGATGACGTCGGGCTGTCGTCCTCGCAGAACGAACAGGATTCGCGCTACTGGGGCCGCTTTGCCCATGTGCCGGTGCTCGAACCCGCCGATTCGCAGGAAGCCTACGCGATGACGCTCTACGCCTACGAGTTGTCCGAAAAATTCCAGGTGCCGGTCATCCTGCGCATGACGACGCGGATCAACCACGTCAAATCGCTGGTCACCGTCGGCGAGCGGAACGAGTATGTCGGCGCCGGTTTCAAGAAGGAGCCGGCCCGCTTCGTGATGGTGCCGGGCAATGCCGGCAAGCGCATCCCGCTGATGTTCGCGCGCGACATCAAGCTGCGCGAACTGGCTGAAACCTCCGAACTCAATTTCATCGAGGATGGCTCCGACAAGCGCGTCGGTTTCATCGCCTCCGGCCCGGCGTACATGCACGTCAAGGAATCCTTCCCGAACGCGCCGGTCCTCAAGCTCGGCTTCTCCTGGCCGGTGCCTTTCGAGAAATGCCGCGAACTGGCGGCCATGGTCGACCAGGTTGTCATCGTCGAAGAAGTTGAACCGCTGGTCGAAACAGAACTCAAGGCCCAGGGGCTGAACGTCATCGGAAAGGAAATCCTGCCGCTGCAGGGCGAGTTGTCGCCGAATGTGCTCAAGCCGGCCATCGCCAGGCTGCTCGGCGAACCGGTCACGGAAACAACCGCGCTGGCCCCGATGCAGGTTTTTCCGCGGCCGCCGACGATGTGCGTCGCCTGCCCGCACCTCGGCGTCTATTACACGCTGTCGCAAGTGCGCAATCTCAACATCTCGGGCGACATCGGCTGCTACACGCTGGGGGCAGGGCACCCGTGGAATGCGCTCGACACCTGCGTCTCGATGGGCGCCTCGATGGGCGTCGCGCTGGGTATGGACAAGGGTCGTGGCGAGGCCGACAAGGACAAGCGCGTGGTCGCCGTGATCGGCGATTCGACCTTCCTGCACATGGGCATGCAGGGCCTGCTCGACATGGTTTACAACAAGGGCAACGTCACCGTGCTTTTGCTCGACAACCGCGCCGTTGGCATGACGGGTGGCCAGAACAATCCGGGCAACGGCTACGGCATTCACGGCGAAGAAGCGCCCCGCGTCGATTTCGCCAAGCTGGTCAGTGCGCTGGGCGTCAAGGATGAGCGCATTCACGTCGTCAATCCCTATGAATTGCCGGTGCTCTTCAAGACCATCCGCGAAGAGGTCAAGGTGCCGGAGGTGTCGGTCATCATCACCGACCAGCCTTGCGTGCTGGTCAAGGATTACCACAAGCTCAAGCCGTTCGAAGTCATCGACGACAAGTGCACGGGTTGCGGCAATTGCATCGACGTCGGTTGCCCGGCCATCCACGTCACCCGGCGTGGCAAGGAAGTGAAGCCGAGCGGCCGCGAAGTCGATCTGGCTTTCGTGCGCATCGAAACCTCGGTGTGTACCGGCTGTGGCTTGTGCGTCCAACCTTGTGCCCCGAAGGCCATCGTCCATCATGTGCAGACTTCGCCGATTCAGCTGGTGACCAAGGGAGGCTGCGCAGCATGAGTGACAACACCAACATCCTCGTTGTCGGCATCGGCGGTCAGGGCGTCATGACGGCGACCGAAATCCTCGCCGAAGCGGCCATCGCGCTCGGTCACGACGCCAAGAAAACCGAAGTTGCCGGCATGGCGCAGCGTGGTGGCGTCGTCTCGTCGCACCTGCGTTTCGGCCAGCGCGTCCTGTCGCCGCAGATCACCCCGGGCACGGCCGATGTGCTGCTCGGCTTCGAGTCGGCCGAAGCCATGCGCTGGCAGCACATGCTCAAGCCAGGCGGCATCACGCTCATGAACACGGCCAGGCTCGTGCCACCGGTCGTCGAACTTGGCCTGTTCGATTACCCGGAAGACCCGCTGGCGGAAATCAGGAAGTCCGGCAACAAGGTCGTCGCTTTCGATGCGACGACCATCGCCCAGAATCTCGGCGACATCCGCCTCGGCAACACGGTCATGCTCGGCGCCATCGCCGATCATCTGCCGTTTGGCGCCGAGGTCTTGCTCGACTGCGTGCTCAAGCGTTTCCAGCGCAAGGGCGAAAAACTCGTCGAACTGAATCGCCGGGCTTTCGAGGCCGGACGCGCGGCGGTCGGCCAAGCCGAGGCTGCGCTGGCGTAATCTGGTAAACTACGCGCCAATTCAAAGGGAAAGGCCATCGCCTTTCCCCTTTTTCTTTTCAGTTGGATGCGACGATGACAGCTCAAATTATTGACGGCAAGGCGCTGGCCGAAGAACTGCGCCAGGGTTTCAAGGCACGCGTCGAGGCGCTCACGGCCAAGGGCCACAAGCCTGGTCTGGTGGTCATTCTGGTCGGGGCCGACCCGGCTTCCGAGGTCTATGTCCGCAATAAGGTCAATGGCTGCCTGGCCATCGGCATGCACTCCGAGAAGATCACTTACGACGCTACGGTCGACCAGGCCACTGTGCTCGACAAGATCGCCAAACTTAACGCTGATCCGAACATCCACGGCATCCTTGTGCAATTGCCGCTGCCCAGGCATTTCGACGAAGAAGCTGTGCTCGAAGCGATTGCCGCCGACAAGGACGTCGATGGTTTCCACGCTGAAAACGTCGGTGCGCTGGCTCAGGGCAATCCGCGCTTCATCCCGTGCACGCCCTACGGCGTCATGAAGATGTTCGAGAAGGGCAACGTCGACCTGACCGGCAAGGAAGCCGTCGTCATCGGCCGTTCGAACATCGTCGGCAAGCCGATGGCCCTGCTCCTCATCAACGCCGGGGCGACGGTCACCGTCTGCAACTCGCGCACCAAGGATCTGAAATTTCACACCAGCCGCGCTGACATTCTGGTCGCCGCCGTCGGTAAGCCGAAATTCGTCACCGGCGACATGGTCAAGCCGGGCGCCGTCGTCATCGACGTCGGCATCAACCGCCTGCCGGACGGCAAGCTCTGTGGCGATGTCGATTACGCCAGCTGCCTCGAAGTCGCCGGCCAGATCACGCCGGTGCCGGGCGGCGTCGGGCCGATGACCATCACCATGCTGCTGGCAAATACGATCGAAGCGGCGGAACGAAAAGCGGCGCTGGCGGACTAAGGCCTCTTTCCATCCCTACTAGAAGGATTTACAACATGAGCACAAAGCCCCTCGTTGGTATCGTCATGGGTTCCGACAGCGACTGGCCGATCATGCGCGCCGCCGCTGTTGCCCTGAAAAACCTCGACATTCCCTACGAAGCCAAGGTGCTGTCGGCCCATCGTACGCCGGATCAGGCGCTGGACTACGCCTCGACCGCCGCCGAGCGCGGCATCAAGGTGCTGATCGGTGCTGCCGGCGGTGCAGCCCACCTGGCTGGCGTGCTTGCCGCCAAGACGCAACTGCCGGTGCTCGGCGTTCCGATGCCGTCCAAGCACCTGATGGGTCTCGATTCGCTGCTCTCCATGGTCCAGATGCCCGGCGGCATTCCGGTCGCCACCTTTGCCGTCGGCGAAGCCGGTGCTACCAACGCAGCACTGTTTGCTGTCGCCATGCTGGCCTTGAGCGACGAAGCCATTGCCCAGCGGCTAGCCGGCTTCCGCCAGAGCCAGACCGAAAAAGTGCTGTCCAAGACGTTGCCCGACCAGCCTTGACCGCCACTCCGACCAGCTTTCGCCGATGACTCAGGACTACGCGCGCGCCGTTGAATTGCTGCGCGCCGGCGAGCTGGTCGCCTTCCCGACAGAAACGGTTTACGGCCTGGGGGCGGATGCCGCCAACCCGGCCGCCGTCGCCAAGATTTTTGCCGCCAAGGGCCGCCCGGCCGATCACCCGCTGATCGTCCATGTCGCCGGCCATGACGCGGTCGACCACTGGGCCGAGCAGGTTCCCGACGTTGCCTGGGAACTCATGGAAGCCTTCTGGCCCGGCCCGCTGACCCTGATCCTGAAAAAACAGGCCTGGGTGCCCGATGCCGTGACCGGCGGTCAGGACACCGTCGGCCTGCGCGTCCCCGGCCATCCGGTGGCGCTCGATCTGCTGCGTGCCTTTGCCGCGGTCGCCGGCGAACATGCCGGCATCGCCGCCCCGTCGGCCAACCGCTTCGGGCGGATCAGCCCGACCACAGCCGAACATGTCCGCGAAGAACTCGGCGACCGCGTGCCGCTCATTCTCGATGGCGGGCCGTGCAAGGTCGGCATCGAATCGACCATCGTCGATTGCTCGCGTGGTGAGCCGGTCGTCCTGCGTCCCGGCCACATCGCCCCGGCCCATCTCGAAGCCGTTCTCGGCCGCCGCCCGAACATTGAAACCGCTGTCGGCGCGCCGCGCGTCTCCGGCTCGCTGGCCGCCCACTACGCGCCACAAACGCCGATGCGTCTGGTGTCGTCCGAGCGCCTGCTCGATTTCATCAACGCCCAGCGCCACAAGGGCGACCGCTGCGGCGTCATCAGCACCAACCAGCCGCCGCACGCCGGCATGCCGCACGTCTGGCGCATGGTGCCGGCCGACCCGGTCGGCTACGCCCACGACCTCTACGCCGCCCTGCGCGACATGGACCACGCCGGCGTCGACCTGATCGCCGTCGAGGCTTTGCCCGACGAGCCGGCCTGGGCCGCCGTCGCCGACCGCCTGCGCCGTGCCGTGGCCGGTGCCGGGCAGGTCTGAAAACCGATTGCTACGGTCAACCGTAAAAAACGGCCAATTTTGAAATCCCGCCGAGCGCCGTGGGCAACTGAAATTTCCGGTCTACTCAGGGCCGGTTCCCTTGGCTATAATCCCGAGCACTGTGGGGGCGTAGCTCAGTTGGGAGAGCGATTGGTTCGCAATCAATAGGTCGGCGGTTCGATCCCGCCCGTCTCCACCATCGATTCCAAAAGGCCTGATTTGTCAGGCCTTTTCCATTTTGGCCGGCCGCTTAGGGTTTTCCCTCGGGGTGCTTGTATTGCCATCCGAATCGCCGAATACTTTGCCTGAGTCAGGCCGGTTGACCTGACTCAACAGAGAGTTGGCCACAAAACAATACCGGATGGAGGATCGAGACATGACTTTGCTAGCCAAAGTGCAAACGCACAAGATTTCCAAAAACATCACGCTGAGTGCTGCCGGATACAACGTGATCGGCGCCGATTCGCCGGCCATCGAGGCGATGACCGACTTTCTGCGGGTCAGCGTGGTGACCGTCGGGCCGGATGCCTCGCTGGTCGAGGCCAATGCCCAGATGATCGCGCGCGGCGTTCGCCTGCTCATGGTGACCTCAGCCAACGACCGGCTGGAAGGCCTGATCACCGCCCGCGACGTTCTCGGCGAAAAGCCGATGCAGGTCGCCTCGGCACGCGGTTGCAAGCGTGACGAACTGAAGGTGGCCGAGCTCATGACGCCGATCAGCCAGGTTGATACGCTGTATTTGAAGGAAGTCCTCAATGTCCGCGTGGTCGATATTCTCGATGCCCTGAAACGTCTCGGTCGCCAGCACATCCTGGTCGAGGACGTCGATGCGGTAACCGGCTTGCCGCGCGTCCGTGGCGTGTTTTCGGCCACCAACATCGGCCGCCAGCTCGGCGTGCCGGTGCTTGGCTTCGAGCTGGCCAGCACCTTTGCCGAAATCGAAGCTGCGCTGGCCAACTAGGCGTGACGCCGGACGACCTGCGCCAGCTGGCATCGAAATCCCTGCTCTCGCATTTTGCCGATTTGTGCGAGGGGGCGGTGATCGTCGACGCCGAGGCCAACGTCGCCTGAATGAATGATCAATATCCGACCCGTCTCGGTGTCCGCGATCCGGCGGCAACGGTTGGCCGGCCGATCGAGGAAGTGATCCCGAACAGCTTGATGCGCCAAGTGATCAGCAGCGGTCGGCCGATCATGCTCGACATCATGGATTTCGGTGAAGAGGCCTTCGTCGTCACTCGCTTGCCGCTGCGCGATGAGGGTGGGGTGGTGGTTGGTGCTGTCGGCTTCATCCTGTACGACGATCCGCGCCATCTGACGCCGGTGGTGTCGCGTTACCAGCGGCTGCGGGCGGATTTGGCCGAAGCCGAGCGCAAGCTGGCCGATGCCCGGCGGACCAAATATACCTTTTCGAGCTTTGTCGGCGCTGGCACGAGTTGCAGCGAGCTGAAGCAGGCGGCGCGGCGCGCGGCGCGCACCTCGTCGTCGGTGCTCATTCTCGGCGAAACCGGGACGGGCAAGGAGTTGCTGGCCCAGGCCATTCATGCGGCCAGCCCGCGCGCCAACGGACCCTTCGTCGCGGTGAACATCGCCGCCGTGCCGGAAACGCTGCTCGAAGCGGAGTTTTTCGGTGTCGCTGCCGGGGCCTATACCGGCGCCGACAAGCGCGGCCGCGACGGCAAGTTCAAGCTGGCCGATGGCGGCACCTTGTTCCTCGACGAAATCGGCGACATGTCGCTGGCGCTTCAGGCCAAGCTGCTGCGCGCCCTGCAGGAGCGTGAGTTCGAGCCGGTTGGATCGAACAAGCTGCTGACCGTCGATGTGCGGATCATTGCGGCGACCAGTCGCGATCTTGAGCAAATGGTCGCCGATGGCCAGTTCCGGGCCGATCTTTACTATCGGCTCAACGTCATTACCCTGAAAACGCCGCCTTTGCGCGAGCGTCCCGAAGACATGGGCCTGTTGGCCGATTATCTGATCGAGCAGATTTGCCGCCCGCAAGGCATTCCCCTGCACGGGATCAGCACGTCCGGCCTCAATCGTCTGCTCCAGCACGACTGGCCGGGCAATGTGCGCGAACTGGCCAATGTGCTCGAACGGGCCTTGTTGATGAGCGATGGCGACATGCTCGAAAGCGCCGATCTTGATCGGGTCATGCCGAAGGCAAAAGTATCGCTCGTGCCGCCGGTGGCCAAGGTTCTCGGCATTGCCGAAGTCGTCGCCCAGGCCGAACGTCAGGCGATCCTCGCCGCCTTGCGCAGCTGCGCCGGGAACAAGGTGCAGGCCGCCCGGCTGCTCGGTATTTCGCGGGCCGCGCTGTACGAAAAGATTGCCGGCCTGGGGATTGATGCCGAGGCGGCCTGAAGTGTCTGCCTGGCTGGACAGAGTGTCAGCCGGAGCAGACGTTCGCGATGCTACGGTCAACCGGAAAAAACGTCGAATTCCATAATAGTCAATGAGTTGAATGCTCTGGCACGCCGCGTGCAATAGAGAAGGCTCCGCAATAATACTCAAGGAGACAAAGTGGACTTTCTGATCGTTCTGGGCGCCCTGGCGTTCCTGATGTTCGTGGCCTATCGCGGCTACAGCGTCATCCTGTTTGCACCGATCGCCGCCATGGGCGCCGTGCTTTTCATCGACCCCAACATGGTTGCACCGATGTTCACCGGCCTCTTCATGGACAAGATGGTCGGCTTCGTCAAAAACTTCTTCCCGGTCTTCCTGCTCGGCGCCGTCTTCGGCAAGGTCATCGAGCTGTCCGGCTTCTCGAAGGCTATCGTGGCCTCGGTAATCAAGCTGATCGGCAGCGAGCGGGCGATGTTGTCCATCGTCGTCGTCTGCGCTTTGCTGACCTATGGCGGCGTTTCCTTGTTCGTCGTCGTCTTCGCGGTCTATCCGTTCGCCGCCGAAATGTTCCGTCAAGGCGGCATTCCGAAGCGCCTGATACCCGGCACCATCGCGCTCGGCGCCTTCACCTTTACGATGGATTCGCTGCCCGGTACGCCGCAGATCCAGAACATCATCCCGACCACCTTCTTCAAGACCGACATCTACGCTGCGCCGTGGCTGGGCGTCATCGGTGCCGTCTTCATTTTCATCGTTGGCATGCTCTATCTGGAAAGCGCCCGCCGTCGCGCCGCCAAGGCCGGCGAAGGTTATGGCGAAGGGCACATCAATGAGCCGGAAGCAGTGGCCAACGAAAAGCTCGTTCATCCGGCCATCGCCATCCTGCCGCTGATCATGGTCGGCGTCATGAACAAGGTGTTCACCACGGCCATTCCGGCGCTCTACGGCGAGAAGGTCTCCTTCATCCCGGCCGTCATCGGCAAGGCGGCGCCCGTTGTCCAGCAAACCAAGGCCGTCGCTGCCATCTGGGCGGTCGAAGGGGCGCTGTTGATCGGTATTGCGACGGTTTTCATCTTTGGCTGGCGGATGGTTATCAGCAAGTTCGGCGAAGGCAGCAAGAGCGCCATCGGCGGTGCCCTGTTGGCCACCATGAACACCGCATCCGAGTACGGCTTTGGTGCCGTGATCGCGGCGCTGCCCGGCTTCCTGGTGGTCGCCAATGCCCTGAGTGCGATCCCCAATCCGCTCATCAACGAAGCGATCACCGTTACCTCGCTGGCCGGCATCACCGGCTCGGCCTCGGGAGGCATGGGTATCGCACTGGCCGCCATGGCCGAAACCTTCATTGCCAACGCCAACGCGGCCGGCATCCCGCTCGAAGTCTTCCACCGCGTCGCCTCGATGGCTTCCGGCGGCATGGACACCTTGCCGCACAATGGCGCGGTGATCACGCTGCTCGCCGTTACCGGCCTGACCCATCGCCTGTCGTACAAGGATATCTTCGCCATCACCTGCATCAAGACCATGGCGGTCTTTGTCGTGATCGGGGTGTTCTACGCTACCGGACTTGTTTGATAATCCAATAAAAATAAAGAGGAGATAAACCATGGCCTTGTCACGTCACCCAATGGCTTCGTCGCTGCGTGCTTCCGACACCGGCAAGGTGGTGTCGGCACGCGATGCCGTCCGCCTGATCAAGGATGGCGATACCGTCGCCACCGGCGGTTTTGTCGGCATCGGTTTTGCCGAAAACATCGCCGTTGCGCTCGAGGCGCTGTTTCTCGAAGGTGAGGAAGCCGATGTGCACGGCCTCGGCCGGCCGCGCAACCTGACGCTTGTTTACGCGGCCGGGCAGGGTGACGGCAAGGAACGTGGCCTCAATCACCTCGGCCACGATGGCCTGGTCAGCCGGGTCATCGGCGGCCACTGGGGGCTGGTCCCCAAGTTGCAGCAACTGGCTGTTTCCAACCGGATCGAGGCCTACAACTTGCCGCAGGGGGTGATCACCCACCTCTTTCGCGACATTGCCGCCGGCAAGCCGGGGACGCTGACCCGGGTCGGCCTCGGCACCTTCGTCGATCCGCGTTTCGGCGGCGGCAAGCTCAACGAAATGACGACCAAGGATGTCGTCCGTCTGATGGAAATCGACGGCGAGGAGTACCTGTTCTACAAGGCGCTGCCGATCAACATTGGCATCATCCGCGGCACGACGGCCGACCCGGATGGCAATGTGACGATGGAGAAGGAGGCCTTGACGCTCGAGGCGCAGGCCATCGCCATGGCGGCGCGCAATTCGGGCGGCATTGTCATCGTCCAGGTCGAGCGCATCGCCGAGCGCGGCACGCTGAACCCGCGCCAGGTCAAGATTCCCGGCATCCTGGTCGATTGCGTCGTGGTCGCCGAGAAACCGGAATACCACATGCAGACCTTTGCCGAGCCGTACAGCCCGGCTTTTGCTGGCGAGATCAAGGTGCCGCTGTCGGCCATCGCAGCCATGCCGATGAGCGAACGCAAGATCATCGCCCGGCGGGCGGCACTGGAACTCAAAGCCAATGCCGTGGTGAATCTCGGTATCGGCATGCCGGAAGGCGTCGCCAACGTGGCCGCCGAAGAGCAGGTCATCGACCTCATGACACTGACTGCCGAACCCGGGGTCATCGGCGGTGTGCCGGCCGGCGGCCTGAGTTTCGGGGCAGCGACCAACGCCCAGGCGATCATCGACCAGCCCAGCCAGTTCGATTTCTACGATGGTGGCGGGCTCGACATCGCCTTCCTCGGTCTGGCTCAGGCCGACAAGCAGGGCAACCTCAATGTCTCGAAATTCGGGCCGCGGCTGGCCGGGGCGGGCGGCTTCATCAACATTTCGCAGAACGCCAAAAAGGTCGTCTTCGTCGGCACCTTTACCGCCGGCAATCTGGAGGTTGCGGTCGACGCCGGTAAACTGAGCATTATCGAGGACGGCAAGGCGGTGAAGTTTGTCGACGAGGTCGAGCACCGCACCTTCAGCGGCCCGCAAGCCGCAAAGTGGGGCAAGACCGTGCTCTACATCACCGAGCGCTGCGTCTTCAAGCTGACCGGCGAAGGGCTGGAGCTGATCGAAATCGCACCCGGCATCGATCTCCAGAAGGACATCCTCGACAAGATGGAATTCCGGCCGATCATGCTGCGCGAACCCACGCTCATGGATGCGCGGATCTTCACCGACGAGCCGATGAACTTTCGGGCCGAAATGCTCGAACGGCCGCTGGCCGAACGCCTCACCTACGATCCGGCGCAGAACCTGTTCTTCGTCGATTTTGCCGGGCTCAGCGTGCGCAGCGAAGCGGATATCAGCCGCATCCTCGAAGCCGTCGAGAACGAACTGGCGCCGATCGGCCACAAGGTCAACGCCATCGTCAATTACGACCGCTTTTCCATCGTGCCCGAACTGGTCGATGAGTACATCGGCGTCGTCAAGGGCATCATGGATCGGCACTACCACGACGTGACGCGCTACACCTCGAGCACTTTCCTGCGTATGAAGCTCGGCGAGGCGCTTGAGAAACAGCGGATTTCGCCCCGCCTGTTCGAGAGCGCCGACGAGGCGGAGGGGCATCTGGCAAAGCAATGATGACCGAAGGGTCATTAGGCCTGTGACATCGGCCGCGGTATGATTCGACGATTTCCGCGGTCGACACAGGTTTTTGCATGAAATCCAATATATTGGGCCCGCTTGCCGGGCGAAAAACGTACATTGCGCTGGCTATTGTCGCCCTGGCAGTGACCGGCGCTTTCCTTTTGTCGCGCTCCGATGAATCGAAACCGGCCGAAGCCGCCAAGGCGGCCGCCGCCCGGCCAGCCCTGACGGTCAGCCTGACTGCACCGCAAGCGCTCGACTGGCCGCTCGTCCTGCCCGCCAACGGCAACGTCGTCGCCTGGCAGGAGGCGGTGATCGGCGCCGAGATCGCCAATTACCGGATCACCGAAGTCCGCGTGCAGGTTGGCGACAAGGTTAAAAAGGGCCAGGTCCTGGCGCGCATCGCCAGCGATACCGTGGCCAGCGAACTGGCCGAGGCGCAGGCGTCGGTGGCCGAACTCGAAGCCAGTGCCGCCGAGGCGAAAGGCAACGCCGAGCGAGCCAAGGAGCTCAAGGAAAAAGGCTTCTACAGTTCGCAACTCAACAGCCAGTACCAGACGGCGCAGAACACGGCGCAGGCGCGTCTGGCCGCGGCCCGGGCCCGGCAGCAGGGCGCCAGCCTGAAAGTCGGCAAGACGGCCGTGCTGGCGCCGGATGATGGCGTGATTTCGGCACGCAGCGCGACGGTCGGTTCGCTGACCCAGAACGGCCAGGAACTGTTCCGCCTGATTCGCGGCGGTCGGCTCGAGTGGCGGGCCGAAGTGCCGTCGGCCGATCTCGGCCAGATCAAGGCCGGCGTTGCGGCGACCCTCACGGCGCCGGGGGGCGAAGCGGTCAAGGGCACGGTGCGCGCCGTGGCGCCGAGCGTCGATCCGCAAACCCGCAACGGCCTGGTTTATGTCGATCTGCCGGCGACTTCGGCCGTCCGGGCCGGCATGTTCGCGCGCGGTGAATTTTCTCTGGCGCAAAGCCCGGCGCTGACCTTGCCGCAATCGGCCGTCGTCCTGCGCGAAGGCTTTGCCTACGTCTTCAAGATGGAAGGCGAGGATCGCGTGGCACAGGTCAAGGTTGCGCTCGGCCGCCGGCTTGGCGAGCGTGTCGAGATCGTTTCCGGGCTGGAGCCGACGGCGCGCGTCGTGGCGACCGGCGCCGGTTTCCTGGCCGATGGCGATGTCGTCAAGGTGGTCGATGGAGTTTCAAAATGAGCCGTTTTTTCCGGTTGACCGTAGGAATGGCGTTTGAAGCCGGAAAGGCGCCGTCGTGTTGAACGTTTCATCGTGGTCGATCCGCAATCCGACGCCGGCCATCCTGCTCTTCCTGCTCCTCACGCTGGCCGGCATCATGGGTTTCAAGGCGATGAAGATCCAGCAGTTCATGGACATCGAACTGCCCAACGTCATCGTCACCGCCAGCCTGCCCGGCGCCGCGCCGACCCAGATGGAAACCGAGGTGGCGCGCAAGATCGAGAATTCGGTGGCGACGCTGCAGGGCATCAAGCACATCTACACCAAGGTGCAGGACGGCACGGCGACGGTGACCGTCGAATTCCGCCTGGAAAAACCACTCCAGGAAGCGGTCGACGATGTCCGCGATGCCGTGTCGCGCATCCGCGCCGACCTGCCGGGCGATCTGCGCGACCCGGTGATCAGCAAGATGAACGTCTCCGGCGCGCCGATCCTGACCTATACCGTGGCGTCGAGCCGGATGGATGGCGAGGCGCTGTCGTGGTTCGTCGACAACACCGTCAGCAAGGCCATCCTCTCGGCGCGCGGCGTCGGCGCCGTGTCGCGGGTTGGCGGTGTGACGCGCGAAATCCGCATCGAGCTTGATCCGGCCAGGATGCTCGCCCTGAGCGTTACGGCGGCCGACATCTCGCGCCAGCTCAAACAGATCCAGCAGGACGCCTCGGGCGGCCGGGCCGACGTCGGCGGCATCGAGCAATCGGTGCGCACCATCGCCACCGTGCAGAGTGCCGACGAACTGGGCAGCATGGACATCGTCCTCTCCGACGGCCGCCGTATCCGCCTCGATCAGGTGGCGACGATCAGCGATACCGTCGGCGAGCAGCGCAGCGAAGCCCTGCTCAACGGCAAACCGGTCGTCGGCTTCGAGATCACCCGGAGCAAGGGTGCCGGCGAAGTCGAGGTCGCCGACAGCGTCAAGGTTGTGCTCGACAAGCTCAAGGCCGACCATCCCGACATCGAAATCACCGAAGCCTTCAATTTCGTCGATCCGGTCATCGAAAACTACGAAGGCTCGATGAAGCTGCTCATCGAAGGCGCCATCCTCGCCGTGCTCGTCGTCTGGCTCTTCCTCCGCGATGGCCGCGCCACCTTCGTCTCGGCCGCCGCGTTGCCCTTGTCGGCGATTCCGACCTTCGCCGCGATGTACCTCATGGGCTTCACGCTCAACGTCGTCACCCTGCTCTCGATGTCGCTGGTCGTCGGCATTCTGGTCGATGACGCCATCGTCGAAATCGAGAACATCATGCGCCACCTGCGCATGGGCAAAACGCCTTACCAGGCGGCCATGGAAGCGGCCGACGAAATCGGCCTGGCGGTCATCGCCACCACCTTCACGCTGATCGCCGTCTTCCTGCCCACCGCCTTCATGGGCGGCGTGGCCGGCAAGTTCTTCGTCCAGTTCGGGTGGACCGCCGCCGTCGCCGTCTTCTTCTCGCTCGTCGTCGCCCGCATGCTGACGCCGATGATGGCCGCCTACATCCTGCGGCCGGTAACGCACGACGAGCCGACGCCGCGCTGGCTGAAGTATTACGAAGGCTGGGCGACGTGGTGTCTCAAGCACCGGATCATGACCATGCTCGGCGCCGCCTTCTTCTTCGTCGGTTCCTTCATGCTCGTCCCGCTGCTGCCAACCGGCTTCGTGCCGGCCGACGACGTGTCGCAGACGCAGATCTACCTTTCCCTGCCGCCCGGCGCTACGCTCAAGGAATCGCTCGCCGTGGCCGAGCAGGCCCGCCACATTGCCGAGGCCAACGAGCACGTCAAGCTCGTCTACACCGCAGTCGGCGGCGGCAAGGCCGGCAGCGACCCGTTTGCCCCGGCCGGCGCCGCCGAAGTGCGCAAGGCCACGCTGACCCTGAACCTGACGCCGCGCAGCGAGCGTTCCGGCATCAGCAAACAGGTCATCGAAGACCAGTTGCGCGAAGCCCTGAGCGTCATTCCCGGTGCCCAGATCAAGGTCGGCCTGGCTTCCGGCAACGCCAAGTACGTTCTCGTCCTGGCCAGCGAAAACGGCCCGCTGCTTTCCGCGCATGCCCGCCTCGTCGAGCGCGAGCTGCGGACCATCCCGGGCATCGGCGGCATCACCACGACGGCCAGCCTGGTTCGCCCGGAACTGGTCATCCGCCCCGATTTCGCCCGCATGGCCGACCTCGGCGTGACCTCGGCGGCCATCGCCGACACCCTGCGCATCGCCACGGCCGGCGACTACGATCAGGGCCTGGCCAAGCTCAACCTGACCCAGCGCCAGGTGCCCATCGTCGTCAAGCTGCCGCCCGAAGCGCGCACCGACCTGGCCCTGCTCGAACGCCTTACCGTACCCGGCAAGCACGGCCCGGTCATGCTCGCCAACGTCGCCACGCTGAGCATTGCCGGCGGCCCGGCCGAGATCGACCGCTACGACCGCCTGC
Source organism: Gammaproteobacteria bacterium (assembly GCA_018828385.1). GTDB lineage: Bacteria > Pseudomonadota > Gammaproteobacteria > Burkholderiales > Rhodocyclaceae > Azonexus. The sequence continues at coordinate 80,732 of JAHJVE010000013.1, forward strand.
GCAACATCAATTTCGAAATCGAGTTGAACGGCCAGCCGCTCGGCGAAGTCGAAGCCACCGCACTCAAACTGCCCAGCCTTGCCAAGTTGCCGCCCGGCGTCATCCAGACCACGGTCGGCGATGCCGAGGCGATGGGCGAACTGTTCGCCAGTTTTGCGCTGGCCATGGCCACCGGCGTGCTCTGCATCTACATCGTGCTCGTCCTGCTCTTCAAGGATTTCGTCCAGCCGGTGACCATCCTCGCCGCCCTCGTGCTCTCCGTGCCAGGCGCTTTCCTGGCGCTGTTCGTCACCCACACGGCGCTCTCGATGCCGTCGATGATCGGCCTCATCATGCTCATGGGCATCGCCACCAAGAACTCTATCCTGCTCATCGACTACGTCGTCCTCGCCCGCCGCGAGCACGGGCTGGATCGCTGGCACGCCCTGCTCGATGCCTGCCGCAAGCGGGCGCGGCCTATCGTCATGACCACGGTCGCCATGGGCGCCGGCATGATGCCGATTGCGCTGGGCATCGGCACCGATCCGAGTTTCCGGGCGCCGATGGCCATCGTCGTCATCGGCGGACTGATTACCTCTACCTTCCTGAGCCTGCTCGTCATTCCGGTGGTGTTCACCTACGTCGATGACCTGATCGGCCTGGTGCGGGCTCGCCTGGGCTTGAAGCCCCACTGAGTCCGGCCGACAGCACCCGTCAAGGCCGGCCCGGCTATTGACTTTAGTCATAGCCGGGGTGACCATCATGGCCCTTGTCCATCGGGGCGCGGCGTCTGTTTTCGCCCGCCGACCGGATGAAATGGACCGCTCAGGTGCTTCAAATTCCGTACAGAAAATATTCCGCCTCGTCACTCCGGCCGCTGCTCTGGCTTATGCTCGTCTTTGGTCTGGCGCTCATCTGGGCCATGACCTGGTACGAGCTTGAACGAAGCCGGGCGGGATATCTGCGCGAGGTCGAGAATTCGACCCGTTTCCAGGCCCAGGCCTTCGCCGAAAGCGCGACATCGGCCATCAAGCGCCTCGATGCCATGCTGCTCGACTTGCGTACCCAATGGGACGGGCGTCCGGAACAGTTTGCCGGTCAGATCAAACGTCGCCAGCAATACATGGAAGACATTGCCTTTCAGGTCGCGGTCATCGATGCCGACGGCTGGCTGGCCTATTCCAATCTGGCGGTGACCAAAGACCGCCTCTATCTCGGCGAGCGCGCGCATTATCGCGCCCATCTCGACGGCCAGGACCGGTTGTTCATCAGCAAGCCGGTCAAGGGCAAGGTGTCCGGGAAATGGTCGATCCAGTTTACCCGGCCAATCCTCATCGACGGACGTTTCAGCGGGGTTCTGGTCGCTTCGGTCAGCCCCGGATCGGTCGCCGCCTACAGTGAAAAAATCGCCCGGGGGGCAACCAGCACGGTGGTCGCCGATAGCGGCGAAATCATCGCCCGCGAGCCGGATTTTGCCGGCGCCATGGGTAAGGTGATTGTCGGCGCGCCCTATCTTTCGCCCGATGCTCCGCTTGCCGGTAGCTTCAGGCGGCTGGCGCAGGTGGACGGTGTCGAGCGGATTTACGGCTTTTACCAGCTGCCGGTTTATGGCCTGAATTTTGTCATCGGCCATGCCGTCGAGCAGGTGTTGATGCCATTCTTCAGTCACCGCCGGGTCGTGCTTAGCTCGGCCGCCGGGGTCAGCATCGTTTTCGCGGCGTTCATGCTGTTCCTGTTCCGTTCCCTGGCATTGCGGGCCGAAATGGGCAAGCGCCTGCACGATAGCCAGGCCATGCTGACGTCGGCGGTGGATACAATCGGCGAGGCATTCGTGATTTACGATCAGGATGACCGGCTGGCCTATTTCAACGAAGAATATCGCCAGTATTACCGCAGCTCGTCCGATCTGCTAGTGCCCGGAAAGCCCTTCGAGGAAATCATCCGGGGGGGCGCCGAGCGGGGGCAGTACAAGGAAGCCATCGGCCGTGTCGACGCATGGGTTGCCGAGCGTCTGGCGGCCCATCGCGAGGGCAATACCGAGATCATCCAGCAGCTTGACGATGGGCGCTGGCTGCGCATTCTCGAGCGCCGGACGCCGGAAGGATTCACCGTCGGTTTCCGCATCGATGTCACCGAACTTTATGCCGCCAAGGAGGCCGCCGAAGCCGCCAACCAGGCCAAGAGCAGTTTCCTGGCCGTGATGTCGCACGAAATCCGCACACCGATGAATGGCATCCTGGGCATGGCCCAACTGCTCCTGATGCCCGGTGTGGGGAACGAAGATCGCAACGAATACGCGCGTGTCATTCTTAATTCCGGCCAGACCCTGCTCACCCTGCTCAACGATGTGCTCGATCTTTCGAAGATCGAGGCCGGCAAGCTGGCCCTGTCCGAAACGGCCTTCGATCCGAAACTGCTTGTCGACGAAACGCTCATGCTTTTTTCCGGGCCGGTCCACGACAAGAAGCTGGAGATTCGCGCCAATTGGCGCGGCGATGCCGATGCGCGCTACCGGGCCGACCCGATTCGGCTGCGTCAGATGCTGTCGAATCTGGTCAGCAATGCCGTCAAATTCACGGCCCAGGGCTTTGTCGAGGTTGTGGCGGCCGAGATCGGCCGCGACGAACGTGGTGCCCTGCTCGAATTTTCGGTGCTCGACAGCGGTATCGGCATTTCATCCGACCAGCAGTCACGGTTGTTCACGCCCTTTTCGCAGGTCGATAGTTCGACCACCCGCCAATTCGGCGGCACTGGGCTTGGCCTGTCCATCGTTCGCCGGCTGGCCGAAATGATGGGCGGCGAAGTCGGTGTCGACAGCATTCCCGGGCAGGGGGCGCGTTTCTGGTTCCGGATTCGCGCCGGGATCGTCCCGGCCGGGGTCGAGCGGCGGCAGTCGCCGCGCGCTCAGGAAGCGCCAGCGCAGTCGGAGGATGAAGCAGCCGGCAAGGTCGGCCGGGTGCTTGTCGTCGAGGACAACCTGATCAACCGCAAAGTGGTCTGTGCCATGCTCGAGAAGCAGGGGTTTGCCGTCGACCTTGCCGAGAACGGCCTGGAGGCGCTCAACGCCGTGACCAGCGGCTTGCGCCCCGATCTGATCCTGATGGATGTGCAGATGCCGATCATGGATGGCCTGGAGGCTACCCGCCTGATTCGCCAATGGGAGCAGGAGAAGGCCTTGCCGCGCCTGCCTATCGTCGCCTTGAGCGCCGCCGCATTTGCCGAAGATCAGCAGCGCTGCGCAGCGGCCGGCATGGACGATTTCCTGGCCAAGCCGATCAACCATGCCGCGTTGCTGGGCACTATCGGCAAGTGGAGTCGTCAGCTTTAGTTGTCATTTATGCCGAGCGTGAAATATGTCACTGACCCGAAAATCGGCGGGCGGTAATGTGAAGACATGGAGGGTTAAGCCATGGCAATAACTGCAAGCGTATCGTTTTTCAAGAGTGAATTTGTTGCGTCCCTGAGTGATGGGCAGCATATCGAGCGCCGCGACTGGCGCGAAATGGCACAGGCGCTCTACGCGCTTGGCGTCGCCAGCAACGCGGTCGATTACGAGTGGCACAACGGCCAGCGCATGATTACCGCGGGGCAGCAGGTGGCATTGAAGGCTGAAATCCAGCGTCTGGCCCAGCTCGCCGCCAAGGCCCAAAAGGCCAGCCACATCGCGGCCGCATGATCGCGCGTTATCTCGTTTCAGTCCTTCTCGACGACGGGCTTTTTTTCTGTACGCCCAAAAGTCAGCGTGTAGAAAATGTCCAGCGCGTTGTCGCTGCCGGCTCGGCCAATGACGGCAATCTGTCGCGTCAGGTTGACGGTGAGTTTGACAATACCCTCGGCCCGACCCAGCGTCTGCTCGTAGGAAACAAGCGCGTTTGACGACAGGCGCTTGCCGACGCTGAGGATCTGCTGGCCGGTGGTCCCGGCCGTGTCGATGCTGTTGCCGCCGGCCACCCGGCTGCCCGGCTGGCGCCCGCCGTTGTCGCCGATATTGCCCTGACGCAGGCCGAATTCGTCGAATCCCAGGCGGTTCTTCAATTGCAGGATGACGTTGCCGGAATCGTTGCCGAGCAGGCCGCCGGCTGCCGAGAAAAGCAGCGTCGCGTCGCCGGCGCCCATCTGTTCCGGGCCGTGGCCGAGGACCAGCCAGGCCAGTTTTTCGGCGTCCGGCAGTTCCGGGTCGGAAACCAGCTTGATGACCGGCCGCTGGGCCGTGCCGCTGATCTGCACGCCGGGTTCGACGGCCAGCCCCTTGCGCACGGCGCGCACATCGAGGCCGGGATTGTCGAGCAGGCCATTGAAACTCAGGATGCCGCGTTCGATCTCGAGCTTTTGCCCGTAGGCTTCAAAGCGGCCGTTGCGGGCGCGGATGGTGCCGCTGGCCCGGGGCAGGTCGCGGCCGTGGGCGGTGATGCGGACGCTGCCGACCAGCCGGCTCGATAGTCCGGCGCCCGTGAACAGGAAATTGCGGCCGAGTTCGGTGCTGATGTCGAGTTCGAGTTTCGGGCGCAGGCTGGCGGCGGCTTTTTCGCTGCCCGGGCGTTTGACGATCACATCGTCGGAGAGCCGGGGCGTGCCGCTCGGGGCGAGCTGCCAGTAGCCGGCATCGACAGCCAGCTTGCCGACCGCGCCGAGCGTGCCATCCTTCAGGCTCAGGCGGCCGTCGCCGGAAACGGCGACCCACTGGTCGGGGAGCTGGAAGGCGCCGAGGCGGTCGAGTTTGATGTCGAGAACGGCGTTGTCCTGCCCATTCATACGGTCAACCCGAAATTCGCCCGAAATTTCAAGTCGCCCCGGCTGTTTGGTCAGCGCCGCCAGGTCGCTGCGCGCGTCGAGCCGGATCGCCCGGGGCAGCGGCTGGAACAGGCTGTCGAAGCCGAGGCGGTTGATGTGCAGCAGGTTGTCGCGCAGATTGACGTCGAGTTCGCCGTTGGCCAGGTCGAGGCCCTGGGCGGGCCGGCGCAGGGCCAGCTTTTCGCCCTGGAAGTGGCCGCTGCTCAGCGGCGCGGCGGGCGTCCCGGCCAGTTGCAGTTCACCGCTCAGGCGGCCGGCGCTCTGCCAGCCATCGCCGATCAGCTCGGCCAGCCAGCCGAGGTCGGCAATGTCGCTGTTGAGGCGGCCGCGCCAGCCGGCCTGGTCGTTGAGCGACCAGGCGCCGAGCATGCTGGCACTCAGTTCGCCGTCGAGTTTGCCGAGCCGGCTGCCGGCGGCGTTGAGGCTGGCGCGCAGTTGTCGGGTATCGGCGCTAGCCTGCAGCGTGGCTTGCCAGTCGAGCGGATCGCCGACGAATTTGGTCGGGCCGACGGCCCAGCCGGGGCCGGTCAGCTTGAGGGGGGCGGGCGCGGCGAGGCGGAAATTGCGCGAGGGGTCGGTGCCGTTCAGGCGGGCTTCGCGCAGCTCGCCCAGCCACTGGCTGAAATCGCCGCTCAAACCGCCGTCGGCGGCGATGCTCAGCACATTCTTGCCGGCCACTTCGGCGCTGGCGGTCAGGTTGTGCGCCTGGTTGCTGCCTGCGCCATGGACGCGGATGTGGCGGAGCAGGCCGGGCTGCTCGGGCGTGTCGAGGGCGGCGATGGCGAGGTCGAGGCTGAGCGGCGAACTGGCTTCGCCGCCGCCACTGGCCGTCAGGCTGAGGTCGGTGAGGCGGGCGACGCCGGGCTGGCCGAGTGTGGCGGCGTTGAGTTGGCCGGCGATTTTCGGCTGTTGGGCCGAGCCACTCAGGTCGAAACGGCCGGTGATGCCGCCATCGAAGCCGTAGGGAGCGAGTTGCCGGGCGTCGAGGGCAATGACCACGCTTTCGCCGGGCTGGCCGAAAGCGCCGTTGGCCGACAGTTGATTGGCGCCGGAGACGAGTTCGAGGGCGACGGCGGGAATGCGCGGCCAGGCGATGCTGAGCCGGCCCTGGCCGCGGAGCGGCTGTTTGGCCAGGCGGCTGTCTTTGAGCGTGAAACTGGCGTCGACCACGGCCTTGGGGTCGAGTCGGCCGTCGGCCTTGAAGCTGGCGTTGATCTGCGCTGCCGGCAGCTTGGCGAAGCGGCTCGGGTCGAAGCGCTGCAGTTCGCCTTGGGCCGTGAAGGTGCGCGGCGTTTTGAGGTCAAGTTCGGCGGTGGCGCTCAGGCGGGCGTCGCCGGCGGCGAGCTGGAGTTGCGGCAGGTCGATGCGGTCGCCGCTGTGGCTGGCTTCGGCGAGCAGGGCGAAGGTGGCGTCCTTGAGGTCGAGCTTGAGTTGCTGGCGGCCGGCGCCGACAAGACTTGAAATTTGGCCATTTAATCGGGTTGACCGTAGCACTGAGGCGATTTGCGCGGCGTCGAGGCGGCTGGCGGTCAGCGCCAGGCTCAGGGCGCCGTCGCGCCATTCGCCGCTGCCGTCGAGTTCGCCGGCGCCGGGCAGGGTGGCGTGCAGGGTGGTGAATTCGGCCCGGCTGCCTTGCCAGGCGACGGTGCCGGCCAGCGTGGCGAGTGGCAGGCGCTGGCGGTCGAGCGGGCCGGGCTGGTGATTGGTCAGGCCGAAGCTGCCGACGATGCCGTCGCCTTGCGGCTGGACGTCGGCGGAAATGCTGAGCCTGGCTTGCGGCGCGCCGGGCTGCCAGGTGGCCGGGTCGATGTTGTCGAGGACGATGCGGGCGCTGGCGAAAGCGGCGTCGGCGAAGGGGGTGAGGGCGACTTCGGCCGTGCCGGCGACACCCTGGGTGGCGATGGCCTTGAGCGTCAGGTGTTCGAGCGGGCCGCTGGCGGTCAGCGCCAGGGCGAGCGGGCGCTCGTCAAGCTGGCCGGCGATGTCGGCGCGGGCGGTGAGCGGCAGCGGGGCGCGGCCGTCGAGGCTGGCCTCGGCGCTGAGCGCGATGCCGCCGGTCAGGGCTTTGAAATCGGTGAGCCGGTGCTGCCGGCCGTCGCTGCTGAAGCTGGCGGCGAGGTTGCTGGCGGCGAATTTGTCACCGATGCTCAATTTCAAAATTGCCAGTTTTTTGGCGTTGACCGTGAGAGGTAGTTGCAGGTCGGTCGGCGGCGGTGTTGGCGTGTCGCTCGGCGTGGTGACGATGTGCAGGCTGGAAATGCTCAGTTCGGCGATGTCCAGCGTGCCGTGGAGCAGGGCGGAGGGCGACCAGTCGAGGTGGATTTGCGTCGCCTCGACTTGCAGCTTGGCGCCTTGCCAGCGTAGTTGGCCGATGTCGAGACTACCGAGCAGGCGGCCGCTGGCTTGTTCGATCTGCAACTGGCCGGCGCTGGCGCTTTCAGCCAGGCCGATGGCGGTTTGCAGGCCGCTTTGGCTGGTCGTCAGCCAGCCGAGGCCGGCGATGACGGCGGCGCTGGCGAGGAGGGCGAGGCGGCGTTTCATGTCAGAACGGGATGGCCAGCGAGAAGTGCAGATGCACTTCCCGGTTGCGTTCGCCCCAGGCCAGATCGACGCCAATCGGCCCGGCCGGGCTGCGCCAGCGGGCGCCGAGGCCGGTGCCGACGGCGAGACGGACATCCTGCAAGGCATCGACCGCGTCGCCGGCATCGATGAAGGCGGCGATGCCCCAGGCGTCATCCAGCCAGTGGGTGAATTCGGCGCTGGCGATGGCCAGGTAGCGGCCGCCGACGATGGCGCTGCCCTCGCGGATGCCGAGGCTCTGGTAGGCGTAGCCGCGCACCGAGCCGGCGCCGCCGGTGCGGAACAGGTAATCCTGCGGGATGCCCTGGCGCGAGTCGGCGAAGGTATAGCCGATTTCGCCGCGCAGGCTCAGCGTATCGACCCGGCCGAGCGGGATGTAGTGCTGGGCGCGGACATGCAGGCGGACGAAATTCTGGTCGGAGAGCGCCGCCTTGGCGCCGCCGCCGATCTGCCCCTGGACGACGGAGCCGTCGCGCGGGTCGAGCAGGTTGTCGATGTGGCGCCAGGTCCACACGCCGTTGGGGACCAGCGCCCGGGCGGTTTGCGGGGTGGCGCCGCTGGCTTCGCGCTTTTCCTCCTGCCAGTTGAGCGACAGGCGCTGTTCGACGATGCCGCGTTGCTGGACGGTCTGCGCGCCGAAAGCGTAGCGCTCGGTTTTGAGGCCCTGGATGTCGGCCGCTTCAACCATCGTCCCGAAACTGTGCCGGCGGTTGCGGGCGTCGGGCGGCAGGAAGACGTCGGCGTAGGCGGTTTGTCTTTTCTGCTCGAAGCGCAGGCCGCTGTCGAGCGCCCAACCGCGGTTGAGCAGGTTGGGCGTGTGGTAATTCACCTCGACCCGGGCGCCGGTGTTGGAGCTGGCGCCGGCGCCGAACGAGACGCGGTGCGGCGGACGCTCGCGAACGCGGACCAGCACGGGAACGGTCGCCGTGCCGTCGGCGTTCACCACGGCCGCCTCGCGGTCGAGCGTGGCTTGCACCGAGGAAAAATAGGGCGTCGTTTGCAGCGTCCCCTGCAGCGCACTGAGCCGCTCCTCGCGGTAGGGTTGGCCGGGGACGACGGCGCGGTTGTAGCGGTCGACGAGGTCGGGCGGATAGTTGTCCAGGCCTTCGACGCGGAGCTGGCCGAAAACGTAGCGCGGCCCAGCTTCGTAGTGCGCGCGCAGGTCGGCGCGGCGGGTTTCGCTATCGATGGCGGCTTCGCTGTCGACGAGGCGGGCGTCGGCGTGTTCGCTGGCCAGCAACTGGGCGAGGATCTGCTGCTTGGCCTCGTTCCAGTCCGCCTGCCGGAAAGGCTGGCCGACCGGCAGGCGCCAGCCGGCGATGAGCGCCGATTTCAATTTTGGCTCGATTTTCCCGTCGACCGTGACATCGACGCTGGCAATCGTCGTCCGCGGCCCGGGATCGAGTTTCAGCGTCAGGCCGTCATCGCTTTCGCTGAAGGTGAACTCGGGCGAGAAATAGCCCTCGGTGGCGAGGATTTCGCTGAGTTGCCCCTGCAAGCGCTTCGGGTTGCCGGCTTCTTCGGGTAGCCAGGGGGCCAGCAGGGCGCTGATTTCCTTCGGCGCCTGCATGGTCAGTTCGCCGGCCAGCAGCGGCGTGGACACAGCGAGCAGGAGCGCCAGCGGCAGGTGGCGGGCGATCATGTCTCAGACTTCGGCCGGCGCCTGGCGCGGCGGCAGCAGGAAGCTGCGCGGCTGGCGGAGCAGGCGGTTCCACAGGGCGCGCAAGAGCGGACCCCAGTGCTCGAAAACGATGCCGCGGGCGCGCAGGGCGGTGCGCAGGGCGAGCGCGAAGCTGACGGCAAGGTTGGTGAAGCCGATGGCGACGATGCCGAAAATGGCCCAGGCGATAGCCTTGAGCGGTAGCTCGAACTGGAAGCCGACCAGTGCGTAACCGAGATTGGCCGAGGCGAAGGCAATGTGCCGGATGTCGAGCGGCAGGCCGAGGATGGTGCCGATGACGCCGGTCGAGCCGAGCATGCAGCCGAACAGGAAATTACCCATAATGCCGCCCAGGTGGTCCTGGATGTAGCTGCCGATGCGGCCGGCCCGCTCGTCGCCGGCCAGCCTTTGCAGCCAGCGCAGGCGGGCGATGCGCGGGCCGATCTCGGCGTAGGCGGCGCGGTTGTCGAAATAGCCGGTGATCAGGCCGGACAAAAAGAGGTAGAAGCCGGCGATGGCGGCATGCGGCAAGGCCCACGACAAGGGGTCGAGTTCGGCCAGCAACTGGGCGCCCTTGTCCGGGGCAATCGACGGCAGGTCGGCCAGGTAGCCGAGGCCGAAACCGACGGCGATGGCCACCGGCAGGGCGACCATGACATTGCCGGCAATGGCGGCGAGCTGGCTGCGGCTGACCGCGGTGACGACATCGACCAGGCGTTCGAGGTCGGCGCTGCGCGTCGGTTTGATGTCGCCGAGCAGGCCGGCCAGCGTTTGCGCTGTCATCGCCGGCTGCTTGGTGGCGACCGTCATGCCGAGCAGGAAGATGGCAACGAAGCCCAGTCCGTAGATCATGCTGAACATGAAGGCTTCGCCGAACAGCGGGGCGCCGAGCCCACCAGCCTTGATCTTGAGCAGGGCCATGAGGCCGATGAGCGCCCCGGCACCGGCCGCCGAGCGCCACATTTGCCGGTAGTCGGCGTAGCTGTCGCAGATGTAATGCTCGCCCGAACGGGCCGCGTTTTCGGTAACCCGCACGGCGAGCAGGCGGGATAACTGGCCGACGTAGAAAACCAGGCTGTTGCGCCGGTTTTCGGTGAGGAAGGCAGCATGGGCGAAGCGCGCCCAGGACTGCACGGCCTCGTTCCGGGTGCCCGTCTGCTGGCCGATGGTGAGAATGGCGACGAGCTCGCGCAGGCGCCCCAGGCTTTGCTCACTGCGCGTCAGCAAATAGGAAAGACTGAGGCTGGTTCCGATAGTGAGCGCCCGCTTGCGGATGCGCTGCAGGGTTTCCTGGCACTGGTCGGCGATGACCAGCAACTGGCTGCCATCGTCGGCCGTCAGCGCCGACTCGTTGAGGGCGGCGCGGAAGGCGGTGACGAAATCGAGCGCCTCGGCGGAGAGGGCGATGAAGCGCGGCGTGTCGTCATCAAAGTTGGGCGAGGCGCGCATGAGCTCGCTTTCGACGCCCAGACCGCTGACCCGGTGGGCGAGCAGCAGCACGGCATCGAGCATCTGGTCCTGGATGCCATGCCAGTCGATGTTGCGCAACTGCTCGGCCGGGGCGAGCAAAGCCCAGAAGCGTTGCGACGATTCGGGCGAGATCGCCTCCATCCAGCGCCAGTCGTCGGGATGGTCGTAGATGACGTGCAGGCAATCCTTGAGCCGGCGCTCGTCGGGCACTTCGGGCAGCAGGCGGCTGCCGAGAATGCGCCACCATTCCGAGAAAAACCCGGTGCCGGGCAGGACGCCGCTTTCCGTGAAGAAGGTGACGAGGCGGCGAGTGGCGATGAAATGGATGACGTGGTTGCGAAAGGCGGCGAGAAGATCGGTGTCGGACTCCAGCCGGTCGAGCATGAACTGGTAGCGGGCGGCGGCCTCGCCATCGCGCCGGTTTTGCGGACGCAGCGCGGCAACCAGCCGGCGCATCAGTTCCAGCGAGTCGGCGGCGGGGTCGCGAAAGCGCTCGAGCGCATCGGCCACAGGGTGGCCGTTCGGGCCTTGTTGGCGAAACAGGGAGAGGAAGAAAGCCTTGATTTTTGACATGTATTTTTTTAGGGGGTCCGGAGAGGCCGTCAGGGGTGTCGGACTTTGCCATGGTAGCTGAAGATGGCGGCGACCCGCCATGCGAAACAAGTGGTTGACATGTCACGATTCGTAATAGAATCCGCGGGTTTCAAACAGAATTTTCTATCCAAATTTCCAAATCGGGACTCCCGCAAATGAATATCATCAAGAAATCCCTCGTTATGGCCCTGCTGGCCGGTGTTGGTTTTACCGCTGTGGCGCAAGAGCGCGTTTACCTGATCGACGGTCGTGACGTCGTTGCCAAGTCCGGCACCGGCCTGTGCTGGCGTGACGGCTACTGGACCCCGGCCGCTGCCGCTGCCGACAAGGCCGGTTGCGAATGCGACAAGGATCTGCTGCCGGCTGAAGCCTGCGCCCCGAAGATGGCCACCCCGGCTGCTGCCAAGCCGGCTGCTGCTGGCGTCAAGCCGTCCGGTGAGAAGATCACCGTCGCTGCCGATGCCCTGTTCGACTTCAACAAGGCTGTCCTGCGTCCGGCCGGCAAGGCCAAGCTCGACGAACTGGTTTCCAAGGCCAAGGCCATCAAGCTCGAAGTGATCCTCGCCGTTGGCCACACCGACCGCCTCGGTGGCGACGCCTACAACCAGAAGCTGTCCGAGAAGCGCGCTGCCGCTGTCAAGGAATACCTGGTTGCCAAGGGCATCGAAGCCAACCGTGTTTACACCGAAGGCAAGGGCGAAAAGCAGCCGGTTACCGGCGACAAGTGCAAGGGCAAC